>CBINDC010000008.1:0-192758 GCA_966249325.1 uncultured Nibricoccus sp.
ATCCTCTCCCAACCAGCAATCTGCCCTGCCTGAACAAGACAGTTGCTACCTCGGAGGTTGAGAACGCAGGAAGGCGCGCCAGCCGCCGAAGCTTGAGATGTCGCGGGCGGCGGTGAGGGCGGCGGGTTCGCAGAGGAAACTTTGGACAGTCTCACCGTCGGCGAGGGTGATCGTGCCGATGCCGAGCGGTGCGGGAATGGCGGATACGAAGAGGCCGTAGGCGGCGACGGGAATTTCCCAGACCTCGACCTCGATGGCGGCACCGCCGTCGGTGACGCGGATGAGGCCGGGTTTCGGAGGAGTCGTGCCGGGGAGGGCGAAGAGCTTGTAGGAGGGCGCGGTGGTGGTTGCGCGGACGAGGAGGGCGCCGAGGCGGGTGAGCTGGTGGTTGAGCGGGAGTCCGCTGAGGTGGGCGCCGCAGACGGCGAGTTTGACGGTGGGGCCGGAGGGCGCGAGGGCGCGGGCGGGCGGTTGTTCGCCGAGGAATTTTGCGCCGAGGCGGAGGACGCGGTCGTCGTGGAAGGCGGGGGCGACCAAGGTGACGCCCCACGGCAAACCGCTGGGGAGGAAACCGGCGGGGATGGCGACGGCGCAGAGGTCGAACAGGTTCAGGTAGTTCGTGTAGTAGCCGAGGTTGCTGTTGAGCTGAATCGGGTCGGCTTCGACTTCGGCGACTTTGTAGATGGTGCCGGCGGTGGGCGTGAGGAGGACGTCGATGTTTTGCCAGACGGATTCGGCGCGGCGGCGGAGGGCGGCGAGTTTGTAGATGGACTCGAAGGCGCTGACGGCGGTTTGGGTGCGCGCGCCCTCGATGATCTTGCGTGTGACGGGGTGGAGGGCGTCGGGGGATTTCTCGATGAAGTTGCGGATGGCGGCGAAGCGCTCGGCGACCCACGGGCCTTCGTAGAGCAGGCGGGCGGCGTCGATGAAGGGGGCGTAGTCGATCTCGACGATGGACGCGCCGAGGTGGCGCCAGCGTTCGATGACGTTGGCGAAGAGTTTTTCGGCGTCGGTGTTGCCGAAGAATTTGAGCTGATCGGCTCGGGGGATGCCGATGCGGGGCGGCCAGGGTTCGTCGGAGACGGGCGGCGTGGCGGGGCGGCTGTATGGATCTTCGGGATCGAACGCGGCGGTGACGGAGAGGACTTCGGCGGCGTCGGCGACGTTGCGCGTGAAGATGGAAATGCAGTCGAGTGTGCGGCAGGCGGGGACGAGGCCGCGGGTGCTGAGGAGGCCGCGGGTGGGTTTGAGGCCGACGAGGTTATTGAACGCGGCGGGGATGCGGCCGGAACCGGCGGTGTCTGTGCCCAGGGAAAAACTACAGAGGCCGGCGGCGACGGCGGTGGCGGAGCCGGAGCTGGAGCCGCCGGGGAGGTAGGCGGCGTTGAAGGCGTTGCGCGGTGTGCCGTATGGGGAGCGGACGCCGACGAGGCCGGTGGCGAACTGGTCGAGATTGGTTTTGCCGAGAGGGATGGCTCCGGCGGCGATCAGGCGTTCGACGACGGGGGAAGAGGCGGCGGGCGTGTAAGTGTAGGCGGGGCAGGCGGAGGTGGTGGGGACGTGGGCGAGGTCGATGTTGTCTTTGATGGCGAAGGGGGCGGCGAAGAGCGGGCGTTGGGCGGAGGGGCCGGAGGCTTCGAGCGTGGCGACGGATTGTTGCCACGCGGATTTTGGGAGGCGGTGAATCCAGAGGGCGGGGTCGGCCCAGGCTTGTTCGCGGTGCCAGATTTCCTCGATGAACGCGGTGGGGGTGAGGCCGCTGGCGAGCGCGGCGCGGAGGGACGCGAGATCGAGGGTGAGGTCGTGCGTGGCGTTGTGCGTGGGCGAGGGTTTCACGGCGGGAGCTAAGCGTGTTGTGTGCCGGAGGGGAGGGTGAAAACCGACGGAATTTTGGACAGGATTTATGGGGTTAAAAGAGTTGGCGGAGGAGGGAGGGCGGGTGTGCCGGACGGCGTCGCGCGAGCGCGAGCCCTACGGGGGCTTCGGAGGCGAGCAAGCTCGCGCCTTACGGGGTCCAGGTGAGGACGGAGATTGGCGCGGGCGGGGTGGGTGCGGCGGTGCGGTCGTTGCCGTCGCGTTGGTCGGCGCGCTGGACGAGCATGTGGAGTTGTTGGGATTTTTCCCAAGCGGCGGGGTCGTAGGAAGGTTCCCAGGCGCCGACGGAATCGGGGGAGAGCGGGCGGGTGGTCCAATCGGAGGAGTTGACGGAGCGGGTGGCGGCGATGATGCGGGAGTCCTGGGTGTCGTCGCGGGAGATGAGGTGGAGCGTGGGGCTTTGGTTTTTGGATACGAGGAGGATGCCGCGGGAGATGGGCGGGCGTTTGGTGCCGCCGCCGGCGAGGGTGAATTTATCGGTGCGGGCGGGGCCGGGGATCGTGGTCCAGGTTTTGCCGTCGTGGTGGAGGATTTGGAATTGCGGGGCGGCGTCGGGCGTCGGGGACCAGTAGTTGAGGATGTAGGGAAGGCCGGTGGCGTCGGTCGTGACGAACGGCGGGTTCATGAGATTGGAGTTTTGCGGGATGCGGAGTGCGTAGCCGGCGGTGACGGCGGTGATGGGGAGCGGTTGCGGGGAGCCGTCGGCGCGGGTCCAGGTGAGGCCGGCGTCGGTCGAGCGGGCGTAGGCGAGGTCGTGGTTGGTGGCGACGTCGGGCGTGGCGCGCCAGTTCCAGGCGAGGTGGAGTGTACCGTGCGCGTCGACGTGCATGGCCCAGTAGGGGCTGCGTTTGCCTTCACCGTCGATGAGGTTGGGCTGGACGGTGCGCCAAGTTTGGGTGGCGAGATCGTAGCGGTTGAGGACGAGAGAGCCGCGCCCGGAGCGGCCGTCGCGGTAGAGAAACAGGAGGTCGCCGGAGGGAAGCGGGAAGAATTGCGGGTAGGTGACGTTGGACTCGCGCTCGCCGGTCATCGGAATTTTTGGCGCGAGTTCGAGGGAGCCGGGGGCGGTCGAGCGGGCGTAGTTGAGCGGGTTGCCGTGGTGGTCCCAGGAGACGTGGAGGTAGCCGGCTCCGTCGAGGGCGAGGCTGATGGAGTTATGGGCGTCGGCGACGTTGCCGCGGTGGGGCGTGCGGAGGGTTTCCCAAGTGGAGGCGGAGGCGGGTGTATTGGGTTTTAGGGCACGGCGGGCGAGGACCATGAAGCCGTTGGCGTCGTAGAAGGCGGCGAACTGGAGGTTGTTCTGCGTGACGACGGACTGGCGGATGTTGGCGACGACGTTGATGGAGCTGCCGGCGAAGGCTGTTTCGGCGATGGGGGAGAGGCGGGGCTCGGAGGACGCGGCGAGAGTGGACAGGAACGATGTGAGGAGGATAAGTGGGGGGAGTTGGATGAGACGCATGGGGGGCGCGGTGATTGTCGTAGGGCGGTGCTCAGGGAGCCGGAGTTTGGACAGGATTTACGGGATTAACAGGATTGGGAAGAGGTTGAGAAACGGGGCGAGGGAGGATTTGGTGGGAGCGTAAGGTTTTTTAGTCTTGGCCGGGGGGCGGGGGGCGCGCTGGATTCGCGGAATGGTTTTAACGGTTGTTCTCGGACTGCTCGTGTTGAAGGTCGCGGCGGAAATCGGGCTGAGCTTGCTGAATCGCGCGGAGGTGATGCGTCATGAGGCGAAAGCGCCCGCGGCGGTGGCGGCGTTGATGGATGAGGCGACTTATCGGAAGTCGGTGGCGTACACGCTGGCGAAGGGGAAACTGGGGCGGATCGAGCTGGTGTGGGATGCGGTGGTGCTGGTGGCGGTGCTGACGAGCGGGGTGCTGCCGTGGTTGCACGGGAAGTTTGCGCCGCTGTCGCCGACGGGGGTGTGGGACGATGCGTTGTTTTTGATCGCGACGGGGATGTTGCTGAGCGTGCCGTCGCTGCCGCTGGATTGGTGGGGACAGTTCCGGCTGGAGGCGCGGTTTGGGTTTAACAAGAGCACGCCGGGGCTGTGGATCTCGGACAAGTTGAAGGGGCTGGTGCTGGCGTTGATCATCGGGTTTCCGCTGCTGTGGGCGTTGTTATCGCTCGTGGGGGTGGCGGGGCAGAGCTGGTGGGTGTGGGGCTTCGCGTTGGTATTCGGATTTCAACTGCTGATGCTCGTGCTGTACCCGAAGCTGATCCTGCCGCTGTTCAACAAGCTGACGCCGCTGCCCGAGGGGGAATTGCGCGACCGATTGCTGGCGCTGTCGGATAAGACGGGGTTCAAGGCGTCGACGATCCAGGTGATGGATGGCTCGAAGCGGTCGGGGCACTCGAATGCGTTTTTCACGGGCTTCGGGAAGTTTCGGCGGATCGTGTTGTTCGACACGTTGATCGCGCAGTTGTCGGCGGAGGAGCTGGAGGCGGTGCTGGCGCACGAAGTGGGGCACTATAAGCGCGGGCATATTCCGAAGATGCTGGCGGTGGGGGCGCTGATGATGCTCGGGGGATTTGCGGTGATCGCGTGGCTGGCGGAGAGCGCGTGGTTCAATCCGGCGTTTGGGCTGCCTGCGGGGGAACTGGCGTCGGCGTTTTTGCTGTTCTCGCTGCTGAGCGGGTTGGCGACGTTCTGGTTCACGCCGTTGGGGAATCTTTTCTCGCGAAAGCACGAGTACGAGGCGGACGCGTTTGCGCGCGATGCGATGGGCGGGCCGGGGCCGATCGTGGGGGCGTTGCGGAAGCTGGCGCAGAAGAATCTGAGCAACCTGACGCCGCATCCGTGGTTCAGCGGGTTTTATTATTCGCATCCGACGATCGTGGAGCGGGAGCGGGCGGTGACGGGAGGGGCGTGATGAAGGCGGCGGGAGGGAGAGGGCGATGGTTCGCGGCGGGGGTGGCGCTTTGGATGGTGTTGGTTGTGTCCTCGTTCGCGGAGGTGCTGACGGTCGCGACGTACAACGCGGAAAATTATGTGGCGGCGGACCGGATGGTGGAGGGGATTTATCGGAAGGCTTATCCGAAGCCGGAGGCGGCGAAAGCGGCGTTGCGGGCGGTGATCAGAGCGATGAACGCGGATATGATCGCGTTGCAGGAAGTCGGTCCGCAGCCGTATCTCGAAGAGCTACGAAGGGATTTGAAGAGCGAGGGTTGCGATTATCCGCATGTCGCTTGGATGGAGGCGGCGGATACGGAGCGGCATGTGGCGGTGTTGTCGCGGCGGTCGTTCACGGCGGTGACGCGGCACACGGATCTGGCATTCGGTTATTTCGGAAAAGAGGAGCGGGTGAAGCGTGGGATGCTGGAGGTGCGCGTGGCGGCGGAGGGCGGGGAGGTGGCGCTGTTCGTGGTGCATTTGAAAAGCCGTTACACGGATCGTGCGGACGATCCGGAATCGGCGCGGCGGCGGGCGGGGGAGGCGGAGGCGGTGAGGGACCGGGTGCTGCGGATTTTCCCGGAGCCGGAGAAGGCGGGGGCTCGGTTCCTGATCGCGGGTGATTTTAACGACGGGCCGGGAAGCCGGCCGTTACGGGCGTTGTCGGCGCGGGGGAAGACGGTGATCGCGGAGGTGCTGGCGGCGGCGGATTCGCGCGGGGAGACGTGGACGCATTTTTATCGGAAGGAGGACAGCTACTCGCGCGTGGATTATGTGCTGGCTTCGCCCGGGCTGAAGCCGGCGGTGACGAATGGAGCGGCGGCGATTTTTGATGGCGCGGGCGTGCGCGAGGCGAGCGATCACCGGCCGGTGGTGGTGCGGCTGGAGTTGAAGGAGGGGAAGGCGGAGTAGTTGAGAGCTGCGGGTTGAGAGTTGAGAGGCCGGAAGCGCGGGAGATGCGGAAACGCTCAACGCTTAACTTTTAACTCTTAACGCTCAATGGGCGGAGGCGTCGCGCTAGCGCGAGCCCTACAGGAGTTGGTCAGAAGGGGTAGCCGATGGAGATGTGCCAGGAGCCGCCGGGGTCGTGTGGGCGGGGATCGAGGTTGCGGGCATATTCCACGCGGATGGGGCCGACGATGGTGTTGTAGCGGAGACCGAGACCGAGGCTGCTCAGGTCAACATCGCCGGGGTAATCGCCGAGGCGCGCGGACTCGGTGAGCCAGTCGAAGAAGAGGACGGCGGACCATTGCTGGGTGAGCGCCTGCTCCAGCTCGATGTTGAGAAGGGTGTAGGTTTTGGCGCCGAGGAAGGAGCCGTCGGCGTTGCGCGGGGAGGCTTCGCCCTCGCTGTAGCCGCGCAGGCTGTTGTCGCCGCCGGGGTAATACAGCTTGTTGACCGGCGGCGGGACGTAGGGATCGGCTCCGTTGGTGAACACGGCGGCTTGGGAGAGACCGGCGTGGAGCCAGCGGTCTTTGGAGAGCGGTTGGTGCCAGGCGGCACCCCATTCGACGCGTTGGAAGTCGGTTTCGCCGCCGAGCTTTTTCGACGCGTACTCGGTCTGGAGGTAGAGGCGGTAGCCCTTCTTGGGATTGAGGGTCTGGTCGCGGCGATCGAGGGCTATGCCGAGGTTGATGCTCGAGGAGAGTACGTCGGAGATGGTGCCGTTGTCGGCGCCGAGTGTGTTGTTCTGGTCGCTAAGGGTTTCGAGGGTGTAGCCGCCGCTGAGCTCGGGACCCAAGCGGCCGATTTTTTTGCGGAGCTGGACGGTGCCGCCGTATTCGACGCGGTCGAAGGCGATCTCTTCGCGGCGAAGGCCGAAGAGGCGGGCGGAGCCATCGATGGTTTCGCCGAAGAGCTCCGGCACGGTGTAGGTGTAATCGCCGCGCGTGCTTTTCATGGATTGCACGAGGACGAGGCGGTCTTGGTGGGCGCGTCCCCAGAGGTTGGAGCGGCGGGCTTCGATGCCGCCGCGGAATTGTTCGTAGCTGCCGTAGCCGAAGAGGAGGCTGGCGTCCCACGGATCGGATTCGCGGAGAGTGAAGGTGACGTCGCGGGTGTCGTCGGCGACGGGCGAGGTGGACGTTTCGACGCTGCTGAAGGCGGAGAGGCGGCCGAGGCGGAGGCGGGCGCGTTCGAGGGCGGTGGGATCGAGCGGATCGCCGGGATCGAGGCGGACGCGGCGTTTGATGACGCTGAGGCGGGTGCGGTTGTTTCCCTCGTAGCGAATGTCGCCAATTTTCACGTACGGACCGGGCTGCACCTCCACGGTCGCGGCGACCTGGGTGTCTCCCGGCGACGGCGTGGGAGCGGGCGTGGTGCGCGCGGTGACATCGGGATAGCCTTTGCGGTAATAGGCGCGGCGGGCGGCGACGCTGGCATCCTGTCGCGTGGCTTCGGACCAGGGCTGGCCGACGTAGCTTTGGAGGGCGGAGACATCGACGTCGGTTTTTTGGGGATCGAGCAACTGGACCGAGGAGACGATCCAGCGCGGGCCCTCGTGGACTTTGACATCGAGGCGCATGGCTCCCTCTGGCTTGGGGAGTGCGGTGTGGACGACGTCCACGCGGGCCTCGGCGTATCCGCGGAGTAGTAACGCGTCGTGGAGCGCGTTGCGGCCGCGGCGGACGGCGGCTTCGGAGAAGACGTTGGCGCGGGCGCCGCTCCACAAGCCGTACGCGGGTTTGAAGAAGGCGGTGGCGGTTTTCGTGTCCAGTGCGGCGAGGCCTTCGAAGTGGACCTCGGCGATGTAGAATTTGACGCCGCGCTCGACGTCAAAGGCGACGATGTTGGTGCCGGGTTTGCGAGGGAAGGCGGTGTCGAGGGTTTCGTCGAATTGGAAGGCGGTTTTCGTGCCGTCGAGGCGGGTGACGGAGCCGGCGATTTTTGGGTGGAGGTAGCCGTCGTCTTCGAGCTCGGAGATGAGGACGAAGGCGGCGTTTTCGGCGGCGTCGTCGGAGAGGTGGGCGACTTTGCCGGGGTTGACGAAGTCTTGCATGGTGCGGCTCATCGAGCGGTTGCCGAGGAGGCCGAGGCCGGAGATTTCGAAACGTGCGACCGGCGGCGGTTCAGCATCGGCAGGAGCGGATGCGAAAAGAGAAAGGTGAAGGGTGAAGAGTGAAAGGAGGAGGGCGGAGAGGCGGAATGTTGGGGAGAGGAGGAAACGCTCAACGCTCAACGCTGAACGTTTAACGCTCAAGTTGGCTGGACCAGCCGTGAGGCGTGGCGGAGCGATCAGAGTTTTCGTGTCGGTCGGCGAGTGGTGTCCAACCGGCGCGTTAGGGACAACGCGCCCTACCTCGGAGGCGTTAAGGTTTTTGCGCATCGGTTTCGGGCTTCTTTTTAGAGGTGAGGATGCGGAGCTTGATACCGGCGTTGTAGTCGTCGAATTCGTCGCGTTCGCCGACGAGAGACCAGCGCTCGTCGAGCGTGTACTCCGCTTCGAGGGTTTCCTTCCCTGAGCGGGAGACATCCGCGCCGGAGCTGAAGGTGAAACGCGAGGCGGAGGAGGGGTCGCCGAAAAAATCGGACAGCAGGGATTTGCCGAGATACACGCCGATGCTGGCCGCCCGGTCATTGGCGGTGGAGGCGATATCGGTGCGGGGGGGCTCGCCGGCCATGACCATGAGCAGCACCTGTTCGGAGCTCAGTGACGGGCTGGAGGAGAACGTTAGGGCGGGGTCGGAGGCGGGGCCGGAAAGCTCCATGCGGATATCGTATCCGAGTGTGCGTGACGCGGCGTTGATGGCGAGCTGGGGCGAGTAGGGATCGGCCTGGGTGAGGCGGACGGAGCCGCTGGTGAGGCGGAGCGCGGCGAAGGGAAGGACGATGATGCCCTCATCGAAGGTAGCCTGGCCGATGGCGATGGGTTCGAAGAGCGTGCCACCGAGCTGGAAGCGGCCGGAGACGACGCCGTTGAGCAGCGGCGTGCGCAGGGTGATGAAGCGGTTGCCGCCGACGGTGAGCGCGAGCCGCCAGTCGCGGAACGGGGCTTTGGTGACGGAGAAATACGGGGGACGGGAAGCGGCACCGCCTCCGCGCTTGGGAATGAGGGAACGCACATCGCGCAGGAAAAGACTGTCGTGCAGGTTGACGTCGCCGGAGAGCGTGGTGAGTCCGTCGTCGGCGGATTTGACCTTGATGTCGAGGTCGCCGCGGATGAGCAGGCCGGTCTGGCGGGCGAGCGGGAGGTTTTTTCCGGCGAGCGAGAGATCGACTTTCAGCGGGTTGTTGGCGGGGAAGGCGATCGATCCGGAGGCTTTGATGGCCTGGCCGCTGGCGAGGGCGGTGAGGGATTTGAGGTCGGCCTGGCGGCCGGTGAAAACGATCTCGCCGGAGATCTGGTTGAAGCTGCCGAAGGGGATGATCGGGTGGGTGGAGGCTTCTTGAAGTTTAAGTGTGCCCTCGATGTCGCCACTCGCGCGGACGGTGAGGTTGCCCTGGAGCGTGCCGGTGGGGGCGAAGGCGTCGGGGAGGAAGGCGGTGAGCGCGGCGATTTCGACGCGGGGGAGATTCAGTTTCGCCTCGGCGTCGCCGGTCCACAGCAGGCGCGGATCGCGAAGGATGGCGGGCCATTGATCGGCCGGGACGAGGGTGCGACCGGAAGCGCTGAGCGGTTGACCGGCGACGAGCAGGGAGAGTTTTTCGAGATCGACGCGACCGGCATCGAGGACGAGGCGGGCGTCGAGCTGGGAGAGCGTGGGCAGGCGGATACGGTCGAAAGCGATTTGGTCAGCTTGGAGAGAGAGGCGGGCGTCGGGTTTTTTCACGGAGCCCTCGATGCGCGCGGAGAGGCGGGGCGAGCGAAGCTGGATGCCGCTGGCTTCGGCTTGGGCGATCCAGAAGGGCGAGCCGGGCGTGGTGTCGGCGGTGAGCGACCAGCGGCTGTTGGGATCGAGTTTCCAGAAAGGTGCGGTGGCGGGAGTGATGATCAACGGGGCGGCGCCGCGGGCTTCGAGGACTGAGCCGGTTTCGTCGCTGACGAGCAGGCGGTCGATGCGGAGACCGTCGGTCTGGGCGCGCGCGGCGAGTTCGATGCGGGCGTTTTTGTTTTTGGAGATTTCTATTTGGCCAAGGACGCGAGTGGTGCCTTCGAAAGGGCCCTCGGGCCAGCGGCCTTCGAGAGTGGCGGATTCGAGCTGCCAGCGGGGCCAGTTGGCGGGGAGGAAGTCGCGGAGCCATTCGGAGCGGAGCCCGGCGAGCTCGATGCGGGCGCTGCGAGTATGAAGCGTGGACCAGGCAAGGGAAAGGCGGGCGGCACCGCCCACAAGATCCAGATTCTCGATACTGAGGGACGGCTGCCAGCGGAGGCGGGCGGGTTGGGCGAGCGTGAGTGCGGGAGCGTCTGGAAGGGTGAGCGTGAGGGAATCGAGGGTGGCGTCGTTGCGGGTGAGGCGGCCTTTGAGAGAGGCGGAGGTGTCGGCGGTTTTGATTTCGGCGGCGAGCGTTTCGGTGGCGGGGCCGGTGCCGGTCCACTCAGCGGATGCGGAGATGGGGTGGGGTGTGCCGGCGACGAGATCGGCGAGGGAGAGTTTGCCGGAGTGCTGGAGGTCGGGCCAGCGGCCGGAGGCTTCGGCGGAGAGTTTCAGGCGTGAGAATGTGAGTGACGGCGGGAGCCAGCGGGCGAAAGCGGCGGGCTTGATGTCGGCTTCGAGCTTGCCGGCGGTGAGCGTCTTTTCGCGCCAGCTCCAGATGCCTTGCAGGTCGGCTTCGGATCCGTCGGCGAATGCGAGGCGGGCGTTTTTGAGGGTGAGCGCCTGACCGATTTGCTCGGCTTCGAGAATGGCGCTTTTCAGGTCGAGATCGGGGGCGGTGATCCGGGAGGCTTCGAGCTTCGCGATGAGGCGGGGTTCGCCACCGGAGGTGGGTTCGACGAGGACGCGGCCGGCGATTTTGCCACGGAGATTTTTGATGCCGGGGAGTTTTTCGAGGTCGGCAGAGACGGAGAATTGCGAAGGGCCGGAGCGGATACGGGCGTCGCGGTCTATGACGATGGGTGCGAGGAGGCGGGCGGAGGTGCCGGGGAGCTCGATGTCGACGCGATCGAGACTGAAGGAGTCGGTGTCGCCCTGGCCGGCGAGGGCGAGTTGGAGCGGCGGGGCGGAGGACGTTTCGCGGGGCTGTCCGGTGGCGTTGAGGGCGAGGGAGAGGCGGGCGTTTTGCCAGGTGAGGCGGCCCTCGGTGACAAGCGACGGGTAGTAGTCGGCGAGGTTAAAGGTGGCGCCGGGGATGGCGAGGCGTGGGGCGGTGAGTTCGGCGTCGGTGGGAATCCAGCAGCGGGCGGGGAAGGTGGCGCGGAGGTCGAGCGGCTGGGCCCAGAGGTGAAGGCGGCCGGTGACGCGATTGCCCTGTGTATCGAGTTGGGCACTCCACTGGGAGTCGTCGGTGGAGGCAGAGATGGCGAGTCGGCGGTCGGTGTCGTGCCAGCGGAGTTCGGCGCGGGCAGTATGTTCGCGGAAAGTGAGGCCGGTGGCGGTGAGGCGGGCGTCGCGGGCGAGCCAGTCGAGGGAGGCGGCGGTGAGTTTTTGTTTATTGAAGAGGACGGTGCCGTCGGTGGCGCGGGCTTCGGGGAGCCATTTTTCGAGGGTGGCGAGGGTGCGGCTGAGTTGGGATTGGAGGGCGGGCCAACTGTCGATGGTGGAAGGAGCGTTGGGTGTGGCGGTGGTGTTGGAGGTGGGATGGAGGGTGACGGACCACTTATGGATTTCGACGGGGCCGGGTTGAGAGAGGAGGCCACGGAAAAGCCAGACGAGCGGGGTATCGGCTTCGAGGCGGGCGACGGAAGCGGTGGTGGAACGGGTGGTGTTGGCGAAGCGGACGTCGTGGAGGGCGAAGCGAGCGTAGCCGTGGGTTTCGAAGCGGGCGAAGGTGACGCCCTGACGGGCGAGAAGGCTGCGGGCGGCGTGGGGCCACCACCAAGGCGTGGTGAGAAGTGCGGCCGCGAATACGAGCATGACGGCACCGGAGCCGAGGAGGAGGCGGCGGAGGCGCGGGCGTGGGCGCGTGATGCGTGGCGGGGCGGTCATGTGCGCGGGAGTGAATGTAGAGGCGGAGTTTGGGCAAATGTTCGTTGGGAGAGTGGATTATCGGGAAAGGAAATTGGGGGTGCGGGCGGGCGGGATTTTTTTGGACAGGATTTCAGGATTAAAGGATTTCTGAGGAAGTTTCCTCGCCTAGGTGCTAGGCGCGCGAAAAAGGATGAGAGGTTGAGAGCGGGCAGTATGATGAGGGGAGAATGAGTACGAGTAAGAGAACGAGAACGATGCGGAGGGGAGAACCGGCTCTTGCGGTGAGTAAGGCGCGCGGGCAGCGTGGCGGGTTTCATGCATTGGATTGTCGCCAGTTTGGTTTCGGCCTTCTTCCTCGGGTGCTACGAGCTCTCGACCAAGCACGCGGTGCGTGAGAACGCGGTGCTGCCGGTGTTGTTTTTCGCGAATGTGTGCAGCGCGAGCGTGTGGCTGATTTTGATGACGGTGGGAGCGGCGAGGCCGGAGGCGTTGCCAGCGATCATGCAGGTGGAGCCGATGACGTGGGCGCAGCATGGGTTGTTGCTCATCAAGTCGACGATCGTGGCGGCGTCGTGGATTTGCTCGTACTTCGCAGTGAAACATCTGCCGGTGTCGATTGCGTCACCGATCCGGGCGACGGGGCCGGTGTGGACGTTTGTCGGGGCGCTGTTCGTGCTGGGCGAGCGGCCGAGTTTTTTGGAAATCGCGGGCGTGATGACGACGCTGGTGTCGTTTGTCGGGCTATCGATCGCGGGGCGGAAGGAGGGTATCCACTTTCACAAGGACAAGTGGATCGGGTGGCTGGTGGCGGGGACGTTGCTCGGAGCGGTGAGTGGGTTGTACGACAAATTTTTGCTGGGGCGGGTGGGCTTCGGCGCGGCGACAGTGCAGGCGTGGTTTTCGATTTATCTGGCGCTGTTGTTTCTGCCGCTGGCGGTCGGGTGGAAGCTGCGGTGGTGGCCGCGCAAGGAGTTTCACTGGCGGTGGAGCATCGTGCTGGTGTCGTTTGCGCTGCTGGTGGCGGACTTCGTTTATTTCAACGCGCTGCGCGATCCGGAGGCGCTGGTGTCGATCGTGTCGAGTCTGCGGCGCGGGAGCACGCTCGTGGCGTTTGCGGGCGGGCTGTGGATTTATAAGGAGACGAACGGGCGGGCGAAGTTGCCGGCGGTGATCGGGGTGCTCGCGGGGATCGTGCTGACGGTGATGGGATAGGGTGGAGAAGAGTGAAGGGGGAATGGTGAAGAGTGAAATCGGCGGGCGCCGGGCGGAGGGGCGGGCAAATTTCACCGCGGGGGCGCGGAGGACGCGGAGGTCTTGGATGGCGACTGGTGGGCGGAGATGCTTGGCCGTTGCGCGATGCGGTCGGAGATGTCTCGCGAAGAAGCGAAGGTGGCGAAGGGGCAAAACCGCTGAGAAGCGCTGTGGTGAGTGGGGCGTTCAGCGCTCAGGGGATGGGCAAAGTGTGGGCTGGTTTTCGTCCCGAAGAACCGCGAGCTGCCGGCTTGCGGCCAGAAGTTATTTTTTGCCGGAGGCGGTGAGGGTGGTGGTGTATCTTGGAATCAACTCCACGGAGTCGAGGGTGAGGGCGGCGCCGATGCTGTTGTAGGCGGGCTTCACGCCGACGGGGAGCATGAGGGGGGCGTCTTTGGGGAGCGGGAGAATGGCGAGGCGGAGTTCGGCGTAGGTGAGGTTGCCGAGGGGTTTGAGGGCGAGTTCGAAGGGGCGGCTGTTGAAGAAGTCGTCGGTGACGAGGCGGCCGTTGAGGGTGAAGCGGGCGACGTCGCCGGTGTAGCGGACGCGGATGAGCGGGTTGGCGGTGGCGTCGAGGTTTTCGACTTTGAGGCGCCAGATGGCGGCTTCGGAGAAGTCGTTGTCGTCGGGAGCGGCGGCGACGGGTTTGGGGGCTTTGCCGAGGGGGACGTTGCGGGGCGGGCCGGCGTCCTTGAGTTTTTCGGCGGTGATTTTCGATGCGAAGGGCTCGGGGGCGGGCGGGGTGAAGCGACGGAAGAGGCCGTCGGATTTGGTGACGACTTTGGCGTTGTCGGTGGCGGCGACTTTTTCCGGTGCGGGGTAGACGGAGGCGTAGAGGTTTTCGGGCGTGCTGGAGTTGAGGCGGAGTTGATCGTGGTCGAAGACGACATCGGCGGGGGAGAGGATGGCGCGGTCGCGGCCCTGCCAGCGGCCTTTCCAGAGGGCGAGGGAATCGGTTTCGCTGAGGAGGACGAGCTGGACGGTGGCGGATTTGTCGCCGAGGCGGGCGAAGGGTTCGGTGGAGGGTTTGAGTTTGGTGACGAGGAGTTGGGCGCCGTCGCGGGTGGATTTGCCGGAGTCCAGTTTGGTTTTGTGCGCGGCTTCCTGTATCAGGAATTCGGGGTCGACGCCGGGAGTCTCGGCGAAGAAGAGGGTGCGGGTGGGGCCGTCGTCGATGGCGCAGACGAGCTGGGCGGTGGCGTGGACGAGGCGGGCGTCCTGACCGAGGTCGAGGTTGAAGGGCCAGATGAAACGAGAGCCTGAAGGAAGAGTGAAAGGTGAAGAGGGAAGAGTGAAAGAGGAGCCGTCGGCTAATTTGAGGGAGAACTGGACCGCGGATTTGGCGGGGAGGTTTTTGAGGCGCTCGTAATTGTTGACGAAAACGAAGCCGGAGCGGCCGTCGGAGCGGGCGGACCAGCGGAGTGTATCGAGATCGTCGCGACCAGAGGGGCGTTTGTCGGGGAGGACGGACGGCATGGTCGCGAGGGACGGGCCGAAGTCGCGGAGGAAGAGGTGGAGGCGGCGGAGGAGGTGGTAGTGGGGGCGGGTCTGGCCGTATTCGCCGAGGGGAGCCTGGAAGTCGTAGCCGCGGACGGGCATGTCGTTCCAGTTGGTGATCTGGGTGGACTGGTTTTCCTGGAGGGTGATGCCGGTGCGGCTGTCGGGGTTGGTGCCGCCGTGGTACATGTAGTAGCCGGGGAGGTTGGAGCCGGAGCCGATTTTAACGAGCGCGGTGGACTCGATGTCGGCCGGATCGACGAGGATGCGGCGGTGGTAGGAGGACATCATGCCGCCGCCCATTTCGCAGGTGAGGTAGGGGTAGCGGGAGACGTCGGGCGGGTCCTGGGCTTCGCGTTTGCCGAGGGCTTCGTTGGCGATGTTGGCGTCTTCGCGGAGGCGGGAGAAGTGGAAGCCGGCCCAGTAGTTGCCGGGCATGGGGGTGAGTTCGCGATCCCAGAAGCCCTCGGCGTAGACGCCGTAGAGGGGGAGGATTTCGCCGAAAGGCATGGGGGTCTTGAGGGCGGGCCAGCCGGTGCGGGTGTAGTAGGGGACGTCGAAGCCGGCGTCGCGGGCCATTTTTTTTAGTGTGAGGAGGTGTTCGGCGGGGCCGCCGTATTCGTTTTCCAACTGCACGGCGACGACGGGGCCGCCTTCTTTCCAGAGGAGGCCGCGGCACTGGGCGGCGATTTCCTGGTAGAGGGCGCGGACGCGTTCGAGGTAGGCGGGGTCGTCGGAGCGGACTTTCCAGCCTTTGGCAAGGACCCAGTCGGGGATGCCGCCGTTGCGGACTTCGCCGTGGCACCAGGGGCCGAGGCGGACGACGGCTTCGAGACCGGCGTCGCGGCAGGCGAGGAGGAACTGGCGGAGGTTGCGGCGTCCGGACCAGTCGAAGACTTCCTCGGTCTCCTCGTGATGGCTCCAGAAGACGTAGGTGGCGACGATGTCGATGCCGCCGGCTTTCATTTTGAGGAGTTCTTCGCGCCAGTCGGCTTCGTGGAAGCGGGTGAAGTGGAATTCGCCCATGACGGGAACCCATGGCTGGCCGTTGCGGAGGAGGCTGCGGCTATCGAGCGAGAGGGTGGTGCCGGCGGGGTTTTTCGCCGTGCCCATGGCGAAGGTTTCGGGCGCGGGGGCGGCGGGGCGTGGGAGAGAAATCGTGAGGGGCGCGGCGTGAAGGGCGGTCGATGCGAGAATCGGGGTGAGAATGAGGACGAGGCGCGATAGAAGGTGTGACGGAGCGAAATGGAGGGGTATCATGTGAAGATCGAAGCCGAAGGGAGAAGGCTGGGTGTCGCAAGTATCTGACACGGCACCGAACTCACACAGTCAGGAGTTCGACGGATTGATCGCGGAAGAGCGGAAACGAAATCTGGGCAAGATGAGCAGAAAACCCCGGCCGACTGCCGCTTCGCCCGAGGTGGCCTAGTGCCGAGCCGGGGTGCTCAGGGCGCTTGATTTCGTTTCGACGCGAGGGCGAGTTTCTTGACGAGCGCGTCCGGGATAGGATTTGCCGGCGAAAACGTGACGCCGGTTTTTGTGGCTTTGAGTCCGGCCGCGGCGATGTCGGCGGCATTGGACTTGATGGCGGAAGGAGCAAGATAGAGGCCGCACTGCTTGCTGAAGGCTGCGTAGCCGGCGACGATCGTTTTGCCGATTCTGAAGCCTGGCATTTTGTAGGCTATAATTTCCTCAGCGTCGGGCAGCGTGCGAGAGAGTTGAGCGCGCAATCGAGTCAGCAGCGGGCGAAGATCTTCCGGGGCGCTGGCAATGTAAGTATCGTGACCTGTAGCCATGGCAGTTGCGTTTGGGCTCGTCTACGAGCGGCAGGGTAAGGGTATTTGAGCGGCAGCTTTAAAGGTTGTCCCAGAGACCGGTGCAAAAGCGAGCTTTGGGGGGCGCAGAATATCCGACCGCCCAAGAAAAAATCGAGGAAGCGCAGAGTCTGAGTTCGGACTGGATGAACAGGATGGACAGAATCTGGGGATTTTGGAGTTAGTGGGCGGATGTTGCAGATGATTTCGAAGCCCGTGACGGACGTGAATCTGGCGTTGCCGGAGGTGGCGGTGCGGGTGGAGCGGTTGAAGCTGGCTAAGCGGATCTGGCGGGGGGCGGCGGAGGATGGAACGGAGTTTGGCTGCGAGCTGGAGAAACCGCTGAAGCATGGCGAGGTGATCTGGCAGAGTGAGGCGGCGAGGTATGTCGTGAAGCAGGAGGAGGAGGAGGTACTGGAGATTTCGTTACAGGTGGCGCCCTCGGCGGCCGCGGGCATTGGCTGGGCGGTGGGGAATCTGCATCTGGAATTGATGAGCGAGCCCGCGCGTCTGCTGACGCCGGACGACAAGGCGGCGCGACAGTTGTTGGAGCGGATTGCGGTGCCGTTTCGGGAGACGCGGGCGGTGTTCAGGCCGGGGCGGTTTGCGCGCGGGGAGACGGCAAAAGCGGTGGAGTTGGGGCGGAGTCATAAGCACTGATTTTTTTAACCACGGATGGCTCGATGAACACGGATGTGGAAAAAGGGGATGCGATGTCGGGTGTGGCGTGGATGGCGGGGATGCTCCAGATGTCGGATACGTTTTATCCGACGGGGGCTTATGCGCACTCGTTTGGGCTGGAAGGGATGATCGAGCTGGGGACGGTGCGGGATCGGGAGACGTTGCGGAAGTTTTTGCTCCGGTCGGCGCTGCCTGCGTTGCGGCAGGCGGAACTGCCGGTGGTAATTCATGCTTGGAAGGCGCTTGCGGGCGGGCGTGTTGTGGAGGAGGTGGAGGACGGAGTTTTGGACAGGGTTAAGAGGATTAACGGGATTTCGGAGAATGACGGGGGGAGCGCGGGGGAGTTGGTGGATTGGACGAAGGTCGGGGAGTTGTGTGTGCTGGCGTCGGCGTTGAAGACGGCGAGGGAGGCGCGGTTCGCGGCGGAGAATATCGGGCGGCAGCGTGTCGAGCTGGTGGCGAAGTTGCGGGGGCATCCGCTGGCGGTGGAATTTGTGCGGCGGGCCGAGGCGGAGGGGTGGCCGCATTCGCCGGCGGTCGCGGCGGGGCTCGAGGCGCGGGTGTTGGGCGCGCCGTTGGAGGCGGCGCTGGCGTCGGTTTATTATGCGAGCATCGCGGGACTGATGGCTGCGGCGATGAAGCTGCTGCGGCTCGGGCAGAATGGGGCGCAGACGTTGCTGACAGAGATGCTGGGGCTGGCGCCGGAGATCGTGGCGGCGGCGAAGGCGGTGCCTGTTGAGGAGATCGGGTGGTTTAATCCGTGGCTGGATATCGCGGCTGCGCGGCATGAGCGGGCGGCGGCGCGGTTGTTTATTTCGTGAAGACTAATGGTGGAGGATTTGAACCACAGAGACACAGAGGGCACAGAGTTCGGAGAGTTGGATTTTAGGATTTTCCTCTGTGCGCTCTGTGTCTCTGTGGTTCACTTAATTTTATGACGCGTCCTCCTCGAATTGGTGTTGGTGGCCCGGTGGGTTCGGGCAAGACGATGCTTTGCCTGAAGCTGTGTCAGCGGCTGCGGGCGCGGTACAGTCTCGGGGTGGTCACGAACGACATCTACACGTCGGAGGATGCACGGTATTTGAAGGAAGCGGGGGCGTTGCCGCCCGAGCGTATCGTGGGGGTGGAGACGGGCGGGTGTCCGCACACGGCGATCCGCGACGACACGACGATGAACGAGCAGGCGGTGCAGGGATTGGAGAAGGCGTTTCCCGATCTGCAGCTGGTGCTGGTGGAGAGCGGCGGGGACAATTTGACGGCGACGTTTTCGCCGGAGCTGGTGGATGCGTTTATCTACGTGCTCGATGTGGCCGAGGGGGAAAAGATGCCGCGCAAGGGCGGGCCGGCGATCAAGTACTCGGATTTACTGCTGATCAATAAGATCGATCTGGCGCCTTATGTGGGGGCGGATCTCGGGGTGATGGAGCGCGATGCGAAGGTGCAGCGGGGCACGCGGCCGTTTATTTTTTGCGATCTGAAGCGCGAGCATAACCTCGACGCGATCGTGAGCTGGATCGAGCGGGAGGTGTTGTTTGGGGTGGGCTAAGAAGAATTGAACCGCAGAGAGTGGGGAGGGCGCAGAGATCGGAGGAGGTGATTGGTGTGTGGTGCGCGGTATCTGCGGTCAGTCGATCCGGCGGGATTAAGGCTAACCCGCCCTGCCTCAGAAGGAGACTTTGAGTGAGGTGCCGGTGTAGTGGGTGGTGCGGGTTTCGCGTCCGTGGGGATTGATGAGGGCGATTTGGAATTCACGGGTTTCGATCAGCTCGGGGAAAGTGCCCTGACGCGCGGCGAAGGTGAGGGTGCGTGTCGTGTCGTTCCACGTGATGACGACTTCGGCGCAGGCGCCTTGCTCGTAGTCGTAGGTGTCGCCGGCGTCTTCGTAGAGGCAGAAGGAGCCGCTGGCGCCGGAGTAGATGCGGAGTTCGTAGGGGAAGTCGTGGCGCTCGTTGACGTGCTGGAGCACGGGGCCGAGCGGGAGGATCGTGCCGGCGCGGACGAAGAGCGGGAGAGTGTCGAGCGGAGCGGAGGCTTCGTGGTGGTGGCCGCCGGTGTGGAGTTTTTCGGTCCAGAAGTCGTACCAGAGCGTGTCGGCGGGGAGATAGACGGGGCGGGATTTGGCGATGTTTTCGAGCGGACGGGATTCGCGGGCGTAGTACATCGGGTGTATCACCGGACAGACGAGGAGCGAAGAACCGACGATGAATTGGTCGTCGATGGTGTGCGTGGCGGTGTCGTCGGGAAACTCAAGCGCGAGCGGGCGCATGAAGCTGGCGCCGTCGAAGGTGATGCGGGCGGCGAGCGAGTAGAACCAGGGGATGAGTTGGGAGCGGAGGCGGATGAATTTGGCGAGGGCATCGTAGAAGGGATTGCCCGGTTCGCCGAAGCGCCAGATCTCGCGGGAGGCGTCGGTGCCGTGCGAGCGGAACATCGGGAGGAAGGCGGCGTATTGGAGCCAGCGGACGTAGAGCTCGTGGTAACCGAGGTCGGTGCAGCCGGTGTCGGCGGGATCGGGTTCGGTGGCGGTTTGCGAGGTGAGGCCGCGGCAACCGGCGTCGTAGTCGCCGCGCCAGAACCAGAGCGTGGGGTCGTTTTTCACGAAGAAGCCGCCGATATCGACGGTCCAGTAAGGCTCGCCGGTGGCGCAGAAGTTCAGGCCTTCGGGAATGGAGCGGCGGAGCGTTTCCCACGTGGCGGAGATGTCGCCGGACCACGTGATGGTGGCGTAGCGGTGCTGGCCGGCGTAGGAGGAGCGGGTGAGGTTGACGACACGTTTGCGGTCGGTGGTGCGGCGCTGGCCCTCGTAGATGCCTTGGGAGTGGAGGAGCGAGTAGATGTTGAGGTAACCGGAGTCTAGATACTGCTTGGCCCGGCCGACGTTGATGCCGAGGCGGTGATGCGGCTCGGGTTTCACGGCGCCTTCCCAGTCGGCTTCGAAGGGCTCGGTGCAATCGCACCACCAGGCGTCGATGCCGTGGGCGAAGAGCCCGCGGCTGGCTTGTTCCCAGTAGAGGCGGCGGGCTTCTTCGGAGAAGGCGTCGTAGGTGGAGCGGTTGCCGAGCATGAGGCCGCGGTCGGCGAGTTCGCGTTGGTTCGGGCAGTCGCCGGTCATGATGGGCCAGATGGAGATCATCATGCGCGCGCCGAGTTGGTGGAGCTCGTCGGTGAGGGCTCGTGGATCGGCGAAGCGGACGGGGTCGAAGGTTTTTTGGCCCCAGCCGCCGCCGTCGGGCCAGGATTTCCAGTCGAGGACGATAAGATCGAGCGGGATTTTACGGCGTCGGTATTCTTTGACGACATCGAGCATCTCGCGGGCGTTGACGTAGCGCTCCTTCGACTGGGTGTATCCGAAAGCCCATTTCGGGAGGAGCGGCGGTCGGCCGGTGAGGGTGTGGTAGCCGCGGATGATGTCGTCGTGGGTGGCGCCGTGGATGACGTAGAAGTCGAGTTCGTCGACGACGTCGGCCCAGAGGTAGGAGCCGCGGGCGTCGTCGTGGAAGGTCATGAGTGAGCCGCAGTCGAGGAGGAGACCGTAGCCGCGTGTGGAGACGAGGTGCGGGACGACGGCCTTCATGTTTTGCTGGTAGAGCTCGCGCGATTTGCCGCGGAGATTGCCGAAGCCTTCCTCGTGGGAGCCGAGGCCGAAGAGCGCCTCGTTTTCGGAGAAGACGAGTTCGAGTTTTGCCTCAAAGGCGTGGCGGTCGAAGACGCGCTGGAAGTCGGTGGAGGAGGCGCGAGCGCCGTCGATGCTTTGTCCGGCGGAGACAGCGGCGTTGGAGGCGTAGACGTTTTTGTGGACCTCTTTGCGGGTGAGCCATTTTCCGCCTCGGTCGGGTTCGCGGACGAGGAGTTTTCCTTGGGCGTCGAAGTAGGCGAGGGCGCCGGTGCGTTTATCCAGGACGATGCGCAACCGGGATGTTGAGACGGTGAATTCGCGGGGGTTTTCGTGAAGTTCGATGCGGGTGTAAACGGTCCGGTGCGTGATGATGTGACTCGGGGTAATTCTAAAAGGCTGGCTGTCCGTAACCGTGATGCGGGCGATGGATTCGGTGGCGAAGGCGATGCGGAGGCGTCGGCTACCATCGATGAATTCGAGCGCGTCGGTGTCGGGGGCGAGGCAATACATGCGGGGAAGTCAGCGCGTGACGGGGCGAGGGGACGAGTGTGTTTGTGGAGAGGGGTGTCGCGAGTTTAGGGGACGAAGGTGTTCAGTATTCTTTCTCTCTTTGGGAGAGGTGGTCTCGCGAAGGAGGCGAAGGTTGCGAAGGGTCGGAGGGGCGGGCGGGACACTTCATGATCTTCGTGAGACTTTGGCGTGGTTTGGTTTTGCGCGGGAAGCGGTGGGGTGTCTGTTCTTTGTCGGTTCAATCATGGCTGAATTTTCAGGACATCTTCGTTTGCGCGCCGAGGCGCGAAGCAATGGACAGACGGTGCTCGCGGGGCAGTCGTTTCGGGCGCCGTTTCATGTGGGGAAGGCGTACTGGGATGAGGAGGGCGCGGCGTTGCGGGTGCAGGTCGTGAATCCGACGGCGGGGATTTTGGAGGGGGATAAACTAGAGACGGAGGTGGCGGTGGGAGCGCGCGCCGCGCTGCTGGTGACGACGCCGAGTGCGAGCCGGGTGTTTCATATGAGGACGGGCGAGGCGGTGGCGTCGCAGAAATTTTCCGTGGAGGCGGGCGGGTGGCTGGAGTTTTTGCCGGAGCCGCTGGTGCCGCACGATCGGTCGAGTTTCCGGCAGACGACGGAGATCGAGGTGGCGGAGGGCGGGGAGATCGCGTTTGCGGATTTGCTGATGCCGGGGCGTATCGCGCGCGGGGAGACGTGGGCGTGGAAACGGCTGCGGCTGGAGCTGAGCGTGCGCGTGGGCGGGGAATTGATTTTGCGCGAGCGGCTGGATCAGAGCGGCGAGGAGTTGCGGGCGCTGGCTGTTTTAGCGGGCGTGGGTGGGACGGCTGAAGATGGCGGTGGCGCGGCGTGTTGTTTTGGGAATGTGGTGATTGTGTCGCGCGCGTTGGAGGAGGGCGGGGAGTGGAGGGAGCGGATCGAGGCGTTGCAGGGATCGCGGGCTTGGGTGGGGGTGAGTGCGCTGCGCGGCGGATGTGGTGGATGGAGTTTGAAGATTGTGGCGGCGGATGGGGCGGAGCTGCGGCGGGTGCTCGGGGTGGTACGCGAGATTCTGGCGGAGAAGTTGCCGCGGATGCGGGCGTCGTTGCGGCGGGTGTGAGGGGGGAAGTAGCGAGTAGTGAGTAGTGAGTAGCGGGTAGCGAGTAGAACGGCAGCGAAGGGCGCAAAAAAGGCGCTCGGGTGAGGAGCGCCGTGGCGGGGATGTCGGAGGCGCGCACCAGAGGTGCGGCCCTACAGGTCAGCGGCGTTTTTGGGCGAAGCGCCAAGCGAGGGCGGCGGCGCAGAGGCCGCCGATGATCAGCGTGAGGGGATTGTCCCAGACGCCGTGGCCGTGGAAGTCCCAGGTGAGTTCGTGTCCATCGTGGCCGGGGTGGGCGTGGGTGAGCGCAGGGAGGGCGAGGAAAAGCGCGGTGAGGAGGGGGCGGGCGGTTTTCATGGGTGGGTTTGTGAGAGGATTTTTAGCAGGAGATGGGCCAGTGGGTTCGTTGAGCGAAAACTAATACACCCAGCGTTGAGTGAACATGTCGGCTGAGATCTGGAGTCGTGAACCAGTTAGCGTATCGAAAACCCAACGTTCATCATTTTGAAGAACGATTTCGAAGCCAAACCCGACGTGTTTGGGCTGCGCGTTGCCTTGGGCCTTTTCGTAGACGGAGACTAATCCCACAGTCTCCTTTATCACAGTATAGCGGGATGTGCTGGCGCTTACGTTTTCCGGTCGCCCGGCAAGATCGAGGGTCGAGTAGCGTTTCAAAAGTTTTCCCGCCTGATCGTAAAAGCTGATTGCCAGATGGTCAGGGCTGGCTGCCTTGCCGCGATACAACGGACCCAGTCGAACGATCGAAGCCCGATAGCCGATGAAGATATTTGGTGAGTACCAATCGAACTCGTGAATCAACTTATCGCCTGTTGGGGTCGCCAGAAAGACCAGTGTTTTTCCAGCTTCGGATTGGTTATCGGGTTTCTCGGGAATGCACCGCGCGTAGTGTTTCCGGTCAGGAGCTACAGTGATGTAGAAAGAAGAGGGGCCTATCGTGTCAGCGAAGGAAACGGATACAGCCGGAAATAGGAGTAGTGAAAGTGTCGTTAGGATGAGGCGAGCGGTTTTCATGGTCGGCGCGACGGACTGATTACGGGCGCTTTTTCTCGTCGAAGAGGTACGTCACAGAGAGCACGTAGGTGTCCGCCTCTTTGGGTGTGAGAATAATGGTCCAGACCGATGTTTCTCCAGCAGCCATCAGAATGACCGAGGGCTCGGCGGCGGTGAGAACGGAGTTGGAAAAGCTACCGAGGGAAAGCGCGGTTTGTTCGGAAATTTGCCGAAGAATTTCCTGCACGGCAGTTTTTGGCTGTGTGGTTTTGATGACGGTGCCGGATGTGTAGTCGGCCGCGATGATCGGGCGGTTGCGGCCTTTTTGGATCAGCTCTTTGGTACGTTCGCTGAGCGGGAAGATGGCGAGCTGGTTTCCTGAAATAAGTTCAAACGCAGTGCCGCTTTTCAGCGCGATTTTGTGGAGCGCTTCCTGTGCAAAAGCCGATTTCGAGAGGACGCCGAGAACGAGCAGTAAAAGGAGCTTGGGGATGATGCGCATGGGGTTTGGGGGCGATTGATATAAAAGCGGGGTGAGGGCACCCCGCCTACAGCGGAAGGAAGGTCAGCCGAGTTTGAGGGTGCTGAGGAGTTGTTTGGTGAGGAAAGCGGTTTGGGCGGCGGAGACTTCCTTCAGGCCTTTTTGGGCGAGGGTGAGGAGGCTCTGGAGTTGGTCGTGGCTGAAGGTGGTTTCTTCGCCGCTGCCCTGGACTTCGACGAATTTGCCCTGGCCGGTCATGACGATGTTGAAGTCGACCTCAGCGTCTTTGTCTTCCAGATACGCAATGTCGAGGAGTTCGCGTCCGCCGACGACACCGACGCTCACGGCGGCGACGGAATCGGTGAGGGGATTTTCGCGGAGTTTCTGCGAGTCGAGGAGTTTTTGGACGGCGAGGCGGGTGGCGAGGTAGGCGCCGGTGATGGAGGCGGTGCGGGTGCCGCCGTCGGCCTGGAGGACGTCGCAGTCGAGCCAGAGGGTGTTCTGGCCGAGTTTGCTGAGGTCGATGACGGCGCGGAGGGAGCGGCCGATGAGGCGCTGGATCTCGACGGTGCGGCCGTCGATCTTGCCGCGGGAGATGTCGCGGGATTTGCGTTCGTGGGTGCTGTACGGGAGCATCGAATACTCGGCGGTGAGCCAGCCGCCTTTCACGCCCTGTTGTTTCATCCAGGTGGGGACGCCGGGCTCGATGGTGGCGGCGCAGATGACGCGGGTTTTGCCGAAGCTCACCAGGACGGAGCCGGTGGCGTGGGGGGCGAAGTCGGCTTCGAAGGTGATGGTGCGGAGCTGGTCGGCGGCGCGGCCGTCGGCGCGGGCGGTAGTGGAAGACATGGAGGAAAGTAGCGAGTAGTGAGTAGCGGGTAGCGAGTAGGAAGAAAGCGGAAATCGGAGTGGGCCACAGAGGGCACGGAGCGCGGACACGGAGGGCACAGAGACTCGCTGGTGTGCGGAGGTGTGAGGCGGAACGAAGCTGAGTTGAGTGTGGAGGTGAAGGCGATTGGATCCGGCGCGAGGGGCGATTGACGTTGCCCGGGAATGCGGAGTCCAACCGGCGCGTTAGGGACAACGCGCCCTACCTCGGAGATCAGTCGTGTTCTTCTTCCCTACGCTCGGGGGCGAGGCGGAGGGTGCGGGCGGGGGTTTCGGACTGCTGGGTCATGTAGGCGATGAGGCGGTCGTTGAAATCTTTCGCGGGGTCGTGGCCCATTTTCTTGAGGGCTTGCGTGAGGGCGGCGACTTCGACGAGGCGGGCCATGTCGCGGCCGGGGCGGACGT
This sequence comes from uncultured Nibricoccus sp., assembly GCA_966249325.1. GTDB lineage: Bacteria > Verrucomicrobiota > Verrucomicrobiia > Opitutales > Opitutaceae > Nibricoccus. Next base: position 25,005 of record CBINDC010000008.1, read on the forward strand.
AGAGGATGATGTGAGGAATCTTCTGCTCGAGGATGTCGTAGAAATTTTCCTCGAGGCCGGTGCGTTCCTCGACGGCGTCGGGGGTCCATTCGTAGAGGGAGACGACGAGGTCGATGCGTTTCTCGGGGCGGACGCTTTTGATGCCGAACATGTCCGAGATGTTGATGATGCCGATGCCGCGGCACTCCATGTAGCCGCGGTTGAGCGGGCGGGAAGAGGCCATGAGTTCGCGTTCGTCGAGGAGCTTGATGACGGTGAGGTCGTCGGCGACGAGGGAGTGGCCGCGTTCGATGAGGGCGAGGGCGCATTCGCTTTTGCCGACGCCGCTGGAGCCGCGGAGCATGACGCCGATGCCGCGGATATCGAGGGTGGTGGCGTGCTCGGTGACGGAGGGGGCGAATTCGTTGTCGATACAGAGGGTGGCGAGGTTGATGAAGTTCATCGTGATCAGCGCGGTGCGGAACACGGGGAGATTTCGCTCGCGGGCGACGGCGACCATCGACGGGGTGGGGTTAAAGTTGCGCGTGAGGACGAGGCAGGGGATCTGGCGGTCGACCATCTCGTTGAGGATCTCGACCTGGCGCGGCTGATCGAGGGTCTTGAGGTAGGTCATTTCGGCCGCGCCCAGAACCTGGATACGTTTGTTCGCGAAATATTTGAAGAAGCCGGTGAGGGCGAGGGCGGGGCGGTTGATGGAGCCCTCGCGGATCATGCGGTGGAGGCCGGGCTCGCCGAGGACGAGCTCCATCTTGAGGCGCTCGCGGTAGGTGTCGAAGAAGTGGGCGACGGTGATGCCTTGGATGGATTTGGGCATGGGGGGATTTTCGATTTTGGATTCTCGATTTTCGATTGTCGGAAGAGGCGGGTACGCGGGCTGGGCTGGGGGGTTTTTAACCGCGAATGGACGCTAATGGACGCGAATTTCGCAGGAAAGATGGGGCGGGCGGTGAGGGTTTGGGTTTCTGATAATCGAAAATCGAGAATCCAAAATCCAAAATCGAAAATCCGCTCACAGGTTGAAGTCTTTGCCGAGGTAGAATTCGCGGGCCTGGGGGTCGTTGATGAGGAAGCTGGCGGTGCCGTTGGTGAGGACTTTGCCTTTGTGGATGATGTAGCCGCGGTCGACGACGCTGAGGGTTTCGCGGACTTGGTGGTCGGTAATGAGGATGCCGATACCGCGCTGCTTGAGGGCGAGGATCATCTTCTGGACGTCGGCGACGGAGATGGGGTCAACGCCGGCGAAGGGTTCGTCCATGAGGAGGAACTTGGGCTGGGTGACGAGGGCGCGGGCGATTTCGAGGCGGCGGCGTTCGCCGCCGGAGAGGGTGAAGGCTTTTTGTTTCGCGACGTGCGTGAGGTGGAGTTCCTCGAGGTGCTGGTGGACGCGGGCGGGGCGGTCTTTTTTGGGGAGGCCGGTGGTCTCGACGATGGCGAGGATGTTTTCCTCGACGGTGAGTTTGCGGAAGATGGACGCTTCTTGCGGGAGATAGCCAACGCCGAGGCGGGCGCGCTCGTGCATGCGGAGCTTGGTGGCGTCGCGTCCATTGATGAAGACTTTGCCGGCAGTCGCGGGGACGAGGCCCACGATCATGTAGAACGACGTGGTTTTGCCGGCGCCGTTGGGGCCGAGGAGGCCGACGATCTCGCCGGCGCGGACACTTATGTCGACGCCGTTGACGACGTTGCGCTCGCCGTAGGTTTTAACGAGGCCCTGGGTGGTGATCTCGGCGACGGAGGCCGGCGACGGAGAACTCATGGTTTGGGCGCGGCGTCGGCAGGCGTGGTGGTGGTGGCGGGGGCGTTTTTGTCGAAGCCGAGATCTTGGACCGGGGGGAAGATGATCTTCACGTTTTCGCCGTGAACGCGGCGGTCGTTTTTGAGGAGGATGGCGGGCTCGCTGATCCAGGTGACGCCGGAGCCGCGGTCGATGATGATGGGCGGGTGGCCGGCGGTGCCGGTGAGGACGATTTTGCCTTCGCGGGGGAGGACTTCGGCGCGTTCGCAGTTGGCCTCGCGGTCGCCCTGGACGATGTGGACCTTGCCGGTGGCGAGGAGGGTTTTGAATTTTTCGACGTCCTGGGCAGTGGTGTTTTTTGCCAGCGGATCGTTGCTGCCGATGGACGTGGCTTCGATGCGGTCGCAGGTCATGCGGAGGTTGGTGCCGGTGACGACGACGTTGCCCTTGAAGATGGCGTAGGTCTCGGTGCCGGCTTCGTTGCTCCAGATTTCGGCGGAAGAGGCGGTGATGACGGTCTCGACTGGAGTGACGGGAGAGGTGGAGGCTTGCGGAGCGGTTTGAGCAGAAAGCGGGACGGTGGCTAGCGCGAGGAGGGGAAGGAGGTGGAGGAGTTTCATTTAATCGAGGAGACCTTTGAGTTCGGTGTGGAAGACGACGCGGACGTTTTTGTTCATGACGAGGCGGCCGGTGTCGGTTTTGTCGTGATGCTGGTAGGTCCAGTCTTCGCCGGTGGCCTCGGCTTTTGGGGCGATAAGGCGGACGGATTGTTTGCCGGAGAGGAGGTAGCTGTCTTTGCCGGTGATCGTGACGGCGGCGGAGGGGGCGAGGAGGAGGTTGACGGGTTGGGTGGAGCCGTCGCCGGCGAACTGGGAAAAGTTGAGATCGAGAACGTCGATGTGTGTCTGGCTGATATAGCGGGCCTCACCGGCGCGGATGAGGCTGGTGCGGTGGCCGGTGTCGTTGAAGCCGGGGAGGCGGAGGTTTTTGACGGGGGCGCTGGCGATGACGGAGGCGGGGGCGGGATTAGTAGCGAGTAGCGGGTAGCGGGTAGCGAGTAGTAGGAGGAGGAGGACGATGCAGAGGCGTATCAGGGGCGTCCTGACGAAAGAGAACGATAAAGAGGAAAGAGAAAGAGGAAGAACGCGGGTCATGGGACGAAGGTCAGACCGCGGGCGGCGAAGATATGTTCACAGACTTCTCGTACCGCGCCGTAGCCGGCCTGGCGGGTCGTCACGTAGTCGGCGGCGGCGAAGGCGGCGGGCATGCCTCCTGGGACGGTGATGCCGATGCCGGCCCAGCGGAGGGCGGCGGCGTCGATGTCGTCGTCGCCCATGTAGGCGATGTGTTCGGAGGCGATGCCGAGCTGGGCGGCGAGTTCTTGGAGGGCAAGGTGTTTGTCGGTACGGCCTTGGATGAGGTGGGGAATTTTTAGTTCGCCGGCGCGGACGGTGGTGGCGCCAGAGAGTCGGCCGGAGATCCAGGCGGTGATGATGCCGGATTTGGCGCAGCGTGTGAGGCCCATGCCGTCGAGGACGTTGAAGATTTTCGTCTCGGAGCCGTCGGAGCAGATGTGGAGCGTGCCGTCGGTGAGGATGCCGTCGACGTCCATGGCGAAGAGGCGGACGGCGGCCCAGCGGGCTGCGGGGATTTTTGATTTTGGATTTTCGATTCTCGATTGGGCGGAGGCGCGTGGGCGGGCGGCGCGGGCAGAAGCCGTGGGCGTGCGCTTGGAGGCAGGTTTGGCTGAGGGTTTTGTTTTTTTCGGCACGGCTGGAGGAGATAGAGTTCGTGATACGCGGGAACTGAGCTCAGCCCATCCAGGTGGCGATTTGGTCGATGATTTTTTCCTTGGTGGGACGGAAGGCGTGTTCGAGTTCGGGGGCGAAGGGAACGGGGAGGTCCATGGACGCGATGCGGAGGGGCGGGGCTTCGAGGTCGTAGAAGTGGCGCTCGGTGAGTTGGGCGACGAGTTCGGCGCCGAAGCCGTGGGTGCGGCGGCCTTCGTGGATGACGATGAGGCGGTGCGTGGCGGCGAGGGAGGCGCGGATGGCGTCGAGCTTGAGCGGAGCGAGGGCGCGGAGGTCGAAGACGTCGAAGGTGCGTTCGTACTCGGTGGCGAGGTAGTCGGTGGCGTCGAGCGCGAGGTGGACCATTTCGCCGTAGGTGACGACGGTGGCAAAATTGCCGGAGCGGAGTTGCTGGGGTTGCCAGACGTCGCGGTAGTTGGAATCCCACAACACGTCGAATTTGCCACGGCGGTAGAGGCCTTTGTGTTCGAAGAGGAGGACGGGGTTGTCGTCTTCGTAGGCGGCGAGGAGGGCGTTGAAGGCGTCTTGCGGGGTGCTCGGATAAAGGGCCTTGAGGCCGGGCATCGAGAGGAGGAACGAGTCAAGGTCCTGCGAGTGGAAGGAGCCCATGGTGAGGCCGCCGCCGGTGGGGAGGCGGAAGACGACGGGGACTTTGGCGCCGGAGCGGAAGTGGTAGGTGGCGGCGTTGAGGGTGATCTGGGTGGCGGCTTCGGTGACGAAGTCGGAGAACTGGAATTCCTCGATGGGGCGGTGGCCGTTGAGGGCGAGGCCGATGGCGTAGCCGGTGCAGGCGGATTCGGCGAGCGGTGTATTGAAAACGCGGGCACGGCCGAACTCTTTGAGCAGGCCGTCGGTGACTTTGAAGGCGCCGCCATAGGTGCCGATGTCCTGGCCGAGGACGATGGATTCGGGGCGCTCGGTGAGGATCTTGCGGTGGGCGAGGTTGAGCGCCTGCGCCATGGTGACGTGTTGCGGGGAGGCGGGCTCGGGTTTCCAAGAGATGGGCGCGGCGTCGGGGGCGAAGACGTCGGCTTCCATGCCGGCGGGATCGGGGCGCGGGACGGCGAGGGAGACTTTGATGCAGGTCTCGATGAAGGCGTTGAGCTCGGCGTCGATGGCGTCGAGCGCGGCGGCGTGTTTCGCGGCGAGTTTGGCGCGGAGTCTAGGGAGAGGATCGCGGGAGAAGAAGCTGTCGCTCTCGCCGGGGAGGAGGTAATCGCCGGTGTCGTAGGCGGCGTGGCCGCGGAGGCGGAGGGTGTGGGCCTCGATGAGGAGTGGTTTACCGGTGGTACGGACTTTTTCGAGGGCGGAGGCGAGGGCGTTGGCGGTGGCTTCGGTATCCGCACAGTCGATGCTGGAGCCCTCGATGCCGTAGGCGGCGGCGCGTTTCCAGAGTTCGGTGCCGGCGGTGAATTGTTCGCTGAGGGGCGTCGAGTAGGCGTACTTGTTGTTCTCGATGACGAAGAGGACGGGGAGCGAGAGGAGGGAGGCGAGGTTGAGGGATTCGTGGATGTCGCCGGTGCTGGAGGCGCCGTCGCCGAAGAAGGCGATGCCGACGGCGGGTTTGCCGAGGCGGCGCTGGGAGTCGGTGGAGCCGAGGACGTTCGAGACCATGGCGCCGAGGTGGCTGATCATGGGGAGCGAACGGTTTTTGGGGTCGCCGTGGTGGATGTTACCTTCGCGGGCCTTGGTGGGGCTGTGGGCGTTGGCGAAGTATTGGTTGAGGTGATCGCAGAGGTGATCGGACCAGACGAGGTGTCCGCCGAAGCCGCGGTGGGAAAACGAGATGACGTCGATACCTTTGTCGGCGAGGAGCGCGAGCGGGACGCAGAGACCCTCGTTACCCTGGCCGCCGGTGACGGTGCCTTTGATCAGGCCCTGGCGGAAGAGGTCGAGGATGCGGTTGTCGGCGGTGCGGCCGAGGTGCATCCAGGCGTAGATGCGCAGGAGGGCGGCATCGGTGTTTGCGGAGAGCTCGGCGGAGCGCAAATCGCGTTGGGCGAGGCAGGCGGGAAGAGTGGGAAATGCCATGTCCAAAGCGCGACGGTGAGGGGCGAAAACGGCTCGGGCAAGCGATAGATTCTGGCCCGCAACTGCGCGTTGCGGGCAAATCGCAAACGCCAAACGGGCAAAGGCCAAAGAAGGCGGAGAAGGTTGAGAAAACGGCCGACGGGGACGTCGGCGCCCCCAGGGTCAGTAGCGGCTCATGACGTGGTAGAAGATCCAGTAGAGGCCGAGGTTGATGATCACGAAATAGGAGAGGAGCGGGACGAGGAGAAACGGATGTGACGGGAAGACTGCGTACGCGGCGAGGCCGAGGGCGTTGGCGCAGACGATCGAGAAGAGGAAGTCGCGGCGGCGGCTGGAACCGGCGGATTTCGGAGCGGAGGGCGTGGTGTAATCGGCGGGGGCGACGTGGCGGATCTCGGAGTCGAGGTTGGCGCGGAGGAGTTCGTCGACGGAAACGGGGCGGTCGGAGTCGGCGGTTTCGGCGAAGGTTTTTTCTTTGAGCTGAAATTTCGCGGCGGAGGGGAAGAGCGTGTCGGCGAGTGCGGGGATGGCGTGGATGGGGAGCCAGGTTTCGGAGCCTTCGGGGGTGGCGAGGGTGTCGCGCGTGAAGGCATGGACGGAGGCCATTTCGCGGAGGACGACGAGGCTGTGCGGGCCGGAGACCTGGCCGTCGAGGGCGAGGTAGTAACGGGGGGCGGGGGTGGGCGATGCAGGCAGCTCGGGGGGCATTGGGATAACGTGGGCTGGGAGTGGGGGGCGACGCGTGTCGGATAGGGCTTATGGGACTTATAGGACGGATAGGACCGATGGGGAGTTGAGGAAAAAAAAGCCCTGCGGCTGGTGAGCGGCAGGGCTAGAGCGGAAGGACGCGTGGCCAAGATGTGGCGGATGGCGCGTGGCGGTGGTGTATCGAGTTACTCGATTTTTTTGATGCGGGCGATGTGGCGGCCGCCTTCGAATTCGGTGGCGAGCCAGACTTTCACGATCTTGAGGGCCTCGGCTTCGGTGACGGTGCGTTCGCCGAGGGAGAGGACGTTGCCGTCGTTGTGGGAGCGGTTCCAGATGGCGACTTGTTCGGTCCAGCAGAGGCCGCAGCGGACGCCTTTGACTTTGTTGGCGACGATGGCTTCGCCGTTGCCAGAGCCGCCGAGGACGATGCCGCGTTCGTATTCGCCGCGAGCAACGGCTTCCGCGGTGGGGCGGATGAAATCGGGGTAGTCGCAGGACTCGGCGGAGTAGGTGCCGAAGTCGCGGACGGTGTGGCCCTCGGCGAGGAGCATGGCCTTGATGGCCTCCTTGTATTTGAAACCGGCGTGGTCGGAGCCGATGGCGATCTTGAAAGTCTTCATGTGGGTTGAACTCGGGTGCGGATATGTTGTCCTGAGGGAGTCGTTTTGGGTTAACCAGCAAAAAATCCCGCCCCATGAAAACCTCCCGTTTCACACTGTCTGTTGTTATCCCGGCGCTCGCGTTTGCGGGACTGGCCGGTTGTTCGACACCTGACGCGCGCATTCAGAAGAACCAGGCGGCGTTTAACGCGCTGCCGTCGGAGACGCAGGCGAAGATTCGCGAGGGCAAGGTGGAGGTTGGCTATACGCCGGCGATGGTGCTGATGGCGTTGGGAGAGCCGGACCGGCGGTATTTGCGCACCACTGAAAAAGGCCAGACGGAAGTCTGGGCGTACCGGGACAAGGGGCCGGCGTTTAGCATCGGACTGGGTATCGGCGGAGGCGGGGGGCGGTCCAGCGTGGGGGGCGGGATCGGTGTGAGCACGGCGGGAGACCGCGAGGAGGATAAGCTCCGCGTGCTGTTCGAGGCGGGGAAAGTGAGTGCGACGGAAACGAGCAGCCGGTGAGTGACTGGCCAGGCCGGAGCCAGTCGTCGCGTCTGGCTCACTTGCGGCCGATCTGTGGACGGCTATGTTTCAGCCATGAAAACGAGCATCTTTAATTTCAGAGCAGTGGCCGGGGCGATCAGCCTGGCGGTGCTGGCCGGCTGCGCGACGCCCGAGGCGCGCATACAGAAAAATCCGGAATTGTTCGCGAGTCTGGCGGTGTCGGATCAGCAGGCGATCAAGGAGGGGCGGGCGGCGCTGGGGTTCACGCCGGAGATGGTGAAACTGGCTCTGGGCGACCCGGACCGGGTGTTGACGAAGACCGATGCGTCGGGAGTCAGCGAGGTGTGGCGCTACACGACCTATGAATCGGAGGGCGGCCTGTATCTGTATCGCGGGTACTATCACCGGCATTATTGGCATGGGGACCCGTTTTATCCGTATTATCTGAATTACGCGGGGCGCCGGAGCCGCGACTATCTTAAGGTGACATTTACGGGCGGCCGGGTTTCGGCGATCGAGGAAGAACGGTAAAGGAGGAGAGGGATATCGTTTCGATGAAATGAAAAAGGCGGCCGTTATGGCCGCCTTTGGCGTTGAGTGAATCTGGCGGACGGATCCGATCAGCTTTGAGGCTGGAACTTGAAGGGGATCGAGACGCGGGAGCGAACGGGTTTGCCTTTGATGGTGCCGGGCTTGAAGCGCCACTTGGCGGCGGCGGTGAGGCATGCGCGGCCCAGGTTGGGATTGGAGGCTTGTTCGATCTTGAGATCGGAAGGGACGCCATCTTTGCCGACGGTGAGCGAGATGATGACGTTGCCGCCGTCGGCTTGCTGGGCAGCGGTGAGCTCGGGCTCCACGATGGTTATCTGCACAGGGCGTTCGTCGAGTTCGGTGAGCTTCATCACGCGATCGGAGTCGAGGAGCGTGGCGTTAAGCGTGAGGGTTTTACCGGACTCGATTTTTCCTGTGAGAGGAACGGGGTCCATGCCGCGCTGGGTGACAGTGAAAGTCACCGTGCCGGGAATAAGGTCGGTGAGGGTGAGCGGGGTGACGCCGACCTGGGTCTGGTTATCGCGGAGGACGGTGGCACCTGTGGGGGAACTGGTGATGTTGACGCTGCCACCGACGAATGCGCCTTGGACTCGCGCGGTGCCATTGCGCTCGACGTTCACGGTCGAGGTGTAGGCGGGCCAGTTGGCGCGGGTGATGGAGATCTGGTAGTTTCCAACCGGGAGATCGTCGACCTTGGCGGGGGTCTGGCCTGTGCGAATATCGTTACTATTAACGAAGAGAGAACCTGCGGGTTTGATTTCGAAGGCGAGACCGGCGGGATCACTATTTACGTCGATGCTGCCGACCTGGCGTTTGAGCGCGATGGTGCCGAGATCGGTGACTTCATTTTCTTTGATCTCCACGGAGCGTTGCTCGCTGTCGTATCCGTTGAGAGAGATCGTGATTTCGTAGCGGCCCAAGCGTAGATCACTCCACGTCACGGGTGCGGTGCGAGGGGCACGGTCGGCGAGGGTGATGGTGGCACCGGCGGGCTCGGTGTTGATGCTGAAGCTGCCGCGGGCGTTGAGGAGACGTTCGGTGGTTGATTTCTCGTTTTGCTGGAATTGGAGGCGGAGGGCCTCGGCGTCGGCCGCGGCTTTCTGCCTGGCTTCTTCGACTTCGCGCTGGCGGCGCTCGTCGGCAGCTTTGGCTGCTTCCTGTGCCTTGGTTTTGGCGGCAGCTTCCTCGGCGGCGCGTTTTTCGAGTTCGGCTGCTCGCTGAGCGGCCTCTTCCTTGGATTTGTTGCTGGAGCTGATGTAGAAGAATGCTCCGACGCCGATGAGGACAGCAGCGACTACTCCGATGATGACGGGGGTGTTGTTTTTCTTCTTTGGGAAGGGTGCAGGCGTGGCGGGACGGGCTGCTGCCGGCGCGGGAGCCAGTGCGGGTTTCGAAGCGGGAGCAGGAGCCGGGGACGGTTTGGCGGGCTCGGCTTTGGCGGCACCTTTTTGGGCCGGGGCGGGAGAGGGTTTTGCGATAACCGGAGCGGTTTTGGGATCGGGCTGCTTAGCTTGTTGCTTGGTATCGGCGGGCTTTGCGGCCGGGGTGGCGGCGGGTTGAGCGCCTTTGGCGGGAGAGGCGGCAGGAGAAGCTGCGGCTGGCTTGGCCGGTTCGGCGGGCTTTGCAGGCGGGGTGATTACTACTGCAGGTTTTGCTGCGGGAGCAGGCTCGGCAGGCTTTGCAGCCGGTTTGGCTGGTTCCGCGGGTTTTGCCGGGGGAGTGATGACGACAGCGGGCTTGGTCGGCTCGGGAGCAATAGCGGGGACAAAAGGAGCGGCGGCGACGGGGGTGCCAGTGAGCGTCGAGTGCCAGGGGGCCACGGCGCCGGGGGCTTTGGGATCGTAAGCGGCGGCTGCGCCGAGGACGCCGAGCCAGGAGGGGGCCACGGTATCGGCTTTCACATTACCGCCGAATGCAAGGCCGAGGCTGGATGCGAGGGCGGCGGTGTCGGTCGCGAAGGGTTTGAGGCCGAGGGCGGAGGCGAGTGCCTGAGTGATCCATGCCTGCTTGGCGAGGATGCCGCCGCAGACGATCGATGCGGGGGCGATGGCACCGAGGGAGGGCAGGGAGTTTTTGATGCCTGTGGCGAGCGGTTCGACGATTTTGGCGGCAGAGTCGGCGAAGTCGTAGGTTTCGTTGAAGAGCAGGCGGGCGGCGGAGCCGCGGAATTTCAGGCCGAGCGCCTCCTGCGTGGAACCGGCGAGGGCGTCGAAGCCTGTTTCGGCGGTAGTGTGGGCGCTGATACCTTGAGCGGTGATAAGATAGAGGTGCGTGCGCGTTTCGGAGACGTCGCAAAACAGGACAGGAATTCCGGCCTGGGCGCTTTTCGCGGCCACGGCGAGGGCTCCGGCGAGAGAGAGTGGGGCGGATTCGGAGCGGAGGAGTTCGAATGACCAGCCTTTGATTTTGGCGAGTGCCTCGTCGGTGGTGGCGAGCGGGGTGGCGTCGAGTACCCACTGAGCGCCGTTTTCCGGCGGGCGGCCGTCTTTAGCGGCTGCCCATGCCCAACTGGCGGGGACGTTTTCCGCGCCGAGTTTTTCTTTCAGGAGTTCTTCTACGGCGGCGGCATTCTTTACCTTTTGGGCCTGCGCGGAATCGGAGAGAAAGGAAGCGCGGGGTTTGAGCCGGAGGAGGGTGACGGCTTTGCCGGTTGCGCCGTCTGGTTTGAGTTCGGCGATGAGGCCATCGACGGCCGCGTTGTCGCCGAGCCAGACTTCGCGCAACTCGTCCACCGTGCGCGGGCGCTGGCCGAGGTTGGTGCGGGCAATGATTAAGTTGTTTTCACCGAGTTCGATGAAATATCCGGTGGAGTCAGTGGCGCTCATTTAGGTTCTGAAGTAAGAAATAGGGGACAGTCGTCTCGCACGCGACGGGGATGTCGCTGAGGCGTAGTCCCTAACATTCGGCTGTAAAGGTAAAATACTTAGTGCCGTTTTGTATCATAACACTCAGCTTGAAAGTCATATAAGGTGAAACCACCAGTTTTACACCGGATTGACGCAATCTAGTCTTAACCCGGTCCGAAATAGTTCCTTACTCAAAGTCCCCCATGGTGAGCGCGAAAATCCTGCTTGTTCAGCACAATGAAGTTCTTCGTCAGGCCAGATCGTTGGTCTTTGGCGGAGCTTTTTTTCACGCGCTTTCTTTGCGCGAATCGTCCCAAGTTCGAGACTATCTCGCCCGCGAAAGTGTGGACGTGATTCTGGCGGATTGCCGGGGCGCGGATGCGAGCGGGCTGGATTTTGTGGAGTCGTTACGCAAGGCGCAGCCGCGGGCGAAAGTCATTCTTGTAGCCGATGGACTGGATCTGCCCACCGTTGTGCGTGGCATCCGGCTCGGGATTAAGGACGTGTTTCAGCCGCCGCTCGATCTGGAGGCGTTGATGAAGCGCATCACGGATTTTGCAGGTACGCGCGAAGGAACTGGTGAAGCTCTTCGCAATGCGGATTGGAGCAGTCTCGAAGAATTTTTCTCGGATGGAGGATCTGCCTCCGGAAGTCCGGATGCATCGGCCAAGGCCAGTCCGCCGAGCGCGGCCCGCAAGGAGCGCGCCCGCCCTGCGATCGAGGGCGACGCCATTCGCGATGAGCTTGCCAAGGAGCGTGCGGCGCTTGCCGCCGAGCGTGCGCGCCTGTCGGAGGACGCCAAGAAACTCGAGTTGCGTGTGAAAAGCCTGGAGGCGGAGCGGGCAAAAGTGTCGGATGGGCTCGCGCGACTGGCGGATGTTTCCACGGCCGAGTCGAAGCTGGCCGCACGCGAGTCCGCGCTGGCTGCCGCGCAGGCCAAGCTCGAAGCCGATCAGGAAAAATTGGATACAGAGCAGGCGGTGATGAAGCAGTCTTCGGCCAAGAAAAAGGCCGAGGCGGGTGTGGCGGATTCGGCCGAACGCGAACGGCTGGAGGCCGAGAAGAAACGTCTGGCTGAAGAAGCCAAGGCGCTTGAGAAGGCCCGCGAAGAACTTGGCGACGCGGAGATGCGCGTCATGGAGCTCAAGCTTGAAGCACGCAAACTGGAGAACGAAGCCAAGGCGCTGAAGAACGAACGCGAAAGTGTTGCGGCCGCACAAAAGAAGCTGGCCGAGGAACAGTCGAATCTGGCCAAGGCCCTCGAAGAGCTGGAGTCGAAGCGCAAGGCCGATGCCACGCGCACCAGCGAGATCGAGCGCGAGCAGCAGAAACTCGCGGATGCGGAGGTCGCCATTGCAGGGGAGCGTTCCGCGCTGAAGAAGGCCGAGCAGAAGATCGCGGCCGAGCGGGCCGATCTTGAGGCTCAGCAGGAAGTTTTCTCGAAGCGCGAAGAATCTCTGCGCAAGCAAGAGGCAGAGTCGAAGGCGCTTGCCGCGAAAGCGCAGGCTGAAGCGACCGCTTTGATCAGTGCGGCCAAGGAGCAGGCGGCGAAGGAACAGGCCCGTCTTGCGGAAGCCGAGACCGCTCTGACTGCGGAGCGCGCAAAGCTAAAGAAGACCGAGCAGAAGCTCGCGTTGGACACTGCTGAAGTTGAGCAACAGACGCAGGCGCTTGTTGAAAAAGAGACGGCGCTTCAGGCTCAGGAAGGCAAAGTGAAGTCGGCATTGGAGAAAGCCCAGGCGGAGTCGGCGGCGATTCTCGCCAAGGCGAAGGCCGATGCGGACAAGGAAAAGCAGCGTATCGCCGAAGCCGAAGAGGCACTCGAGACCGAGCGCATCGCGCTTAAGCAGGGCGAGAAGAAGCTGAGCACCGAGAAGGACGCTTTCGGGAAAGAGACGGCGGCGCTCACCGCTCGCGAAACAGCGTTTGCGGAGAAGGAGAAATCGCTGCGCGATCAAGAAGCCGCGTCGAAGGCTGCGTTTGCCGCGTCGAAGGCAGAAGCCGAGGCGCTCTTGAAGAAAGCCAAGGCGGAAGCCGAGGCTGAGCAAAAGAAGCTGGCTGAGAGCGAAAGTGCCCTGGCGGCCGCGAAAGCGGGGCTCAAAAAATCAGAGCAGCAGCTGGTCACGCAGCGTGCAGAGCTCGAATCGATGGAGGCATCGCTTGCGGATCGCGAAGCTTCGGTGAAGGCGCAGGAATCAAAGGCGAAGGCCCTGGTCGAAAAAGCCCAGGCCGATGCCGCCGCTCTGGTGGCGAAGGCCAAGGCGGATGCCGAGAAACAGCAGCAGAAACTCGCCGAAATGGAGGAGTCATTGCTCACCGAGCGGAATCAGATCAAACAGGCCGAGAAAAAAATCGCCGCCGAACAGACCGCGCTCAACCAGCAGACCGAGGAATTTACCCTTCGCGAAAAGGCGCTGAAGGACCAGGAAACCAAAGCGAAGGCTGCGTTGGAAAAGGCGCAGACAGAAGCGACGGCGATCGTTTCCAAGGCCAAGGCGGAAGCCGAAAAAGAACAGCAGGCGCTGGCCGAACTCGAAGCGTCACTCTCGACCGAAAAAGAAGCCCTCAAGAAGGCGGAGCAACACTACGCCAAGGAGCGCATCGAAATTCAGAAGCAGACCGACGATCTCGCCAAGCGCGAGGAAGCTATTTTCAGCCGCGAAGCCAAAGTGAAGCAGCAGGAAGCCGAGGCAAAAGCGGCGCTCGCGAAAGCGCAGGCGGATGCCGATGCGATGCTCTCCAAGGCGAAGAAAGATGTGGAGAAAGAGCAGGCGAAACTCGCCGATCTCGAAACTTCGATTGCCGCCGAAAAAGCGGGTCTGAAGAAGGCCGAGCAAAAACTGGCGATCGAGAAGACCGAACTCGAAGAGCATGTCGCTTCACTTGAAGCCGAGCGCAAGAAGCTCGCCGCTGAGCAGGCTGCGGTTGCCGCCGAGAAGGCGAAGCTTCAAAAGGAGCGCATCGCAGTCGAAGAAGATCAGGAGCAGGCCAAACTGGCGGTCCAGCAGAGCGAAGCGAAGGTCAAAGCCGAGCTCGCCAAGATCGCCGCTTCCGAAGCGAAGGTCAAAGAGCTCGAAGCCAAGATCAAAGCCGAGCAGGCGGAAATCGAGAAAGTCGGTGCTGAAGTCGAGGCTGCCCAAGCCAAGCTTAAGGCGGATCTCGCGAAAATCGACCAAGCCAACAAGACCATCGCCAAGCGCGAGGCAGAGCTGGCCGACATTGAGGCGCGCCTTCAGGCCGACGAAAGCAAACTCAAGAAAGAGGCCGCCAAGACGACCCAGGAGCGTTCGCTTTGGGAAGCCGAGGTCATCGCCTTCCAGGACGAAAAGAAAAAGTTCGGTGAAGCGACGATCCAATTTGAGAAGCGGCGCAAGCAAGTGCTTGAGCAGGCAAAGGCGCTGCTGGAGCGTGACGCGGCTGGCTGACCGGCCTAGTTACCCCCTCACCTTGAAGCCTCGGGCGCCTTTGTGGCTCCGAGGCTTTTTTCATCTCGCGCCGCGATGATTGGGCGTGCTGGACTCGTGTCCTTATTCCCATGAGCTCCATCAACTCCTTCCTGCTCCAAAACAACCTGCGCATCGCGAGTAATCCGTGCGTGAGTCCCGATTTCTGCCTCGATTGGGCGACGTTGAGCGCGAACATCGCGAAGGGGGCCGTGAAAGTCTGGCCGAAGAGCCAGTTCGAGACGGCGGCGGGCAAGTGGACGCTGGTGGAAGACGCGACTGGCGACACCGGCTGGAAACTCGAAGCCAAGAGCGGTGTGGATGCGGTGAAAGTGCTGGCGAATGGTGTGGCGGTTCAAGGCGGCGCGGCGTTTCCGGCGAGCTTCGCGAATTTGCTGACGCTCAAAAATCTCATCCAGGAGCACAATCCGGCTTCAACGATTTTCCCGAGCGCTTCGCAGAAGCTTGGGCAGAGCACGCTCGGCATCGGCGCGCGTTTCACGACGCTTCACTGGCCGGCGGTCGAGTGGGCAATGAGCGCGCTGGAGATCGGCGTGACCGCGAATCAGAACTCTATCCCGCGCGAACTCGTTTACGACGTGGATGCGATGCTGGCGGGAAAACTGGATACAGTTCCGTTCCCTTTCATCGGCACCAACGTTCCCGAAGGACACCAGGGCCAGAGTGTCGAAGGCATGAGCCACGGCTGCGTGCTTTCGAAGTTGAAGACCGGGTTTCACCGTCACGGCATCGCGTGGAGCTTCAACGCGGACCACCAGCCGATCGGCGGCAAGTTCGACATTCGCGAAGACCAGCTTGTCACGGGCTGCGTGCTTGCGAGCTATATCACGTTCGATCTCTCGCCTGAGCTCGCGCAGACCAAAGTCGCGGACGATGCGGCGGGCTGGGTGAAGGCTAACGTGCCGGTGGAACTTGTTACGAAGGTAAAGGCGCGCGTCGCCTCGGTGGGTCTTACACTGAACGAAACCGAATTCGCCAAGCTGCTCGCGTACGTCTGGCCGTCGCTGCAGAAGATGAAGGTGCGCGACGAGAAGTACGCCGCCGCCCGCGCGAAGTTGTTCACGACCGATGTGGGCCGCGCGTATCTCCGCGAGCTTTCCATCGACGAGCTGCCCGGGCTGACGACGCCGGAAACGACGGCGATCATGCTCGCGCTCTGCGAAGCGCTCGGAATGAAGATCAGCTTCGTGGCTCCGGCGTTTGGCTTCCAGAAGAACATGCCGTATCCAGATAACGCGGCGCTCAAGACGCTCATCGAGAAGCAGTGGAACGTCTGCAAACAGTTCGGCTCAAGCATCGGTTTTCACTCGGGCTCCGGCAAATCGGCCGAGAATTATCAGGTCATGGGCGAGGTCACGGGCAGCAAGCTCGAGATTAAGACGAGCGGTCGCTACACGTACGAAATGGGGCGCGCGCTTTTCGCTTCGAAGAATGCCGCCGACCAGAAGCTCTGGAGCGATTGGTATAAGTTTACCGTCGAGCTGGCTGTGAAGGGCGTATTCAGCACCGATGCGACGGAGCAGAAGATGGCGCGCGTGTTCGTCGTTGATGCACTTTCGAAGTCGGGCAAGCCGACGGATGTTTTCGCCAGCGAAGCGACGGCTCGTGCCGCCATCGAAGCGCTCAAGGCCGATCCTGAGCACATGTTCTGGTTCGAATATAATTTCCTCTACGTGCTGGCCGCGAATGGCAAAGCGGAGAAGAGCGCGCTCGGCGATCATTCGCCGGCGGGTTATCAGCAGCGTGCACGCTTTTACTCGATCAGTGATGAAGGTCGTTTGAACTTCGCGAAGAACGTCGCGAGTTACATCGTGTTCCTCGCCGAGAACACCGGCCTCGCGGCGAAGGAACGCTGCGCGGGTGCGCTCAAGGTTCTCCAAGGCTACACCACGATGGATCAGCTCTTGAACGACATCAGCCGCTGAGGCCGTCGCGGCGCGTGGACGCGCGGGCGACGGAAAAAGCAAAGTTCCAAGGGCCAAGTGCCAAAAAATAGAGCGCGCCGATTGCGGCGCGCTTTTTTGTTGGGGGGAGGGAACGCGTGTGGCAGGGGGGCGAATAAGGCCGCGATGGTGGAGGGGTGGAGAATACAGGCGGAGGAAGGATGTGGTGAATTTCCCGGTGAGGCGTTCGGAGAAATCGGACGAAGCCTTGGCGGCGGATTGCGGTCTAGCGGGTCATGATTTTTTCAATCTCTCGCCCATGGCCGGGTTATTTCCTTGGGGTGAAACTGGCGCGGTGGATGGGCGTGGTTGCGGTGCTGACTGCGACGACGTTTGCGGCGGAGGCGCCGGCGTTGCTCGTTGAGGCATTCAAGAACTGGGGACAGGGGAAGGAGGATCTGTCGTTTGTGCAGCGGACGCGGTTTTTGAACGACGATGGGTCGCTGAAGGAGGAGCGGGTGGAGCGGTACGATCCGTCGCTGCCGGATAACAAGCGTTGGGAGTTGCTTGAAGTGGATGGGAAGCCGCCCACGGAGAAGCAGCGGAAGGATATTCAGGACAAGCGTAACAAGAAGCCGCGGAAGAAGGCGATCAAGTCGCTCGACGAGTACTTCGATCTGCAGAACGCGAAGACGGTGAAGACGGAGAAGGATGTGGTCTTCTATGAGGTCGCGGTGAAGCCGGAGACGGCGCGGCTCATCAATATGGAGAACCTGAAGGTGGGGATTTCCGTGCGGAAGCAGTCGAAGACGATCGAGCGGTTGACGGCGGATTTGTCGAAGCCGATGAAGATCGCGCTCGGCGTGGCGAAGGTGACGGATCTCGATCTGGATCTGCGTTTCGATGCAGAGGACGGGCACGACGATAAGAAAGATAAAGAGTCGGCCGATGCAGCGAGCGAGGCGGATGGGACGGCGAAGGTCGTGATGACCAAGCTGGGCAATCGCGCGGAGTATAGCTGGGGGGAGTTTAAGCGCGTGTCGCGATTCACGGGCGAGGCGAAGTCAGGGAGTTGAGCGTAGTGCGGGTACGGTGAACGGTCCGTGACGAAACGGGGAAATCCCGTTTGCCGGAATGAGCGGGGGGATACCGGCGGGCTGACGTATGTGAGATTTGGAGTCGTGGCGGCGCGCAAGGGGTGGCTGGCGAAGGAGCATGTGCTCAATACGCGGCCGCTGGCGGAGGTGCTGGCGTGGTTGTCTGGGCGGCTCAAGCGGTGAGCCCGGGCGTGCGTGTGTTACGGCGGAAGGAGGTGAATCGCGGATGGTGGGGAGTTGAAGCGCGAAGACGCTAAGACGCGAAGGTCGGGGCGGAGAGTGGGAACCGCAGAGATGGGGAGGTCGCGGAGAGCGGAGGGGAAGGAGGCGGATGGGTGGGAGCGGAACTTGGACAGGATTACAGGATGAACAGGATTGAGGGCGGGGTTTATCTGGGCTGCTGGGCCTGCTGCTGTTTTAACCATTCGAGCAGTGCGGGTGATGGCGGCGTTTCAAAGAAGGGAATGATCTGCGCGTAATCGGTCGGCATGGCTCCTCGCGCTTTTTGATAGGCGATCGTAGCCGCCTTCACTTGTTCGTTGACCCTAGAGACACTGCGCGAGCGCAAGGGTTGCGTCGGACTCGGCGAGTTCTTTTTCGGCGGCGGCTTGTTTGGTGCGGGCGTCGGCGAGTTCGGAGCGGAGGGCGGCGAGTTCGGCGTTTTTGTTTCCGAGGAGATGAGCTTCGTAGAGGACGCAGCCGAGGGTGAGCGCGAGGGTGGTGGCGATGACGGTTTTTTGGGCGGTGGTCATGGCGAGGAGGGCGGCGAGGCCGCTGAGGGTGACGGGTGGGACGAGCAAGGCGGCGGTGGAAATGGAGGAGGCGAGCGCGAGGGGCGCGGCTGCGGCGGCGTGGGCGGAGAGGGCGGTGGCGAGCGTGGCGGTGCCGATGGCGAAGCCGCGGCGGGTGAAGTTTTCGCGGAGGCGGTCGAGGGCGCGGGATAGGCGTTTTTGGGCGGCGTCTTCGGAGATGCCGAGTTGGGCGCCGATGTCGCGGAGGGGTTTGTTGGCGAAGAAGCGGAGGAGGAGGGCGGTGCGGTCGGTTTCGCGCAGGCTGATCATGGCGTCGTCGAGTGTGCCGGTGAGGCGGGACCAGGCGGCGGGGTCGTCGGAAGCGGGCTGGGCGGATGTCGCAGTGAGCGCGGGGTCGGAGACGGCGAGTTGTTCGCGGGTGTGGCGGGTGGATTCGCGGCGGATGAGGTCGATGGTCTTGCGGCGGGTCACGGTGTAGAGCCATGCGGTGAGTGGCAGGTCGGGGCGGATACGCGTGGCGGAGCGGGAGAGTTCGATGAAGACGGATTGAGCGGCTTCTTCGGCGAGGTGAGCGGCGCGGGTCTGGCGGAGGGCGGCGGAGTAAACGAGGTCGAGGTGGCGGGCGACGAGCTGGCGGAAGGAGTCTTCGTGGTGTTGCGCGGCGTAGCGGGCGAGGAGGGCGTGGTCGTCGTGGGAAGTGGGCTGCATCGCGGTGTTCGTGGGATAATCGCAGCCGGGTGGAAAAGCCGACAGGCGGGCGGTGAAATTTTTTGGAAAAGTGTGCGTGGCCGACTGTCCTTGGAAATCCCGTTTGCGGGGTGGAGGAGGGTGGGTAGCTTTCGCGCATGAGTGAATTTGTTTCCGGCTCGTTGATCGCGGATGGGAAGCAGGCGCTGGATCGCGTGCGCGCGAACATGCGGAAGACGATCAAGGGCAAGGACGAGGTGATCGACCAGGTGCTGACGTGTCTCGTCGCGGGGGGGCACGCGCTGGTGGAGGACATGCCGGGCGTGGGGAAGACGACGCTAGCGTATGCGTTGTCGCGGTCGATGGACGCGGGGTTTTCGCGCATCCAGTTCACGAGCGATCTGCTGCCGACGGATGTGACGGGGGTGTCGATTTACGACGAGACGGTGCGGGAGTTCGTTTTCAAGAAAGGGCCGGTGTTCGCGAATGTGGTGCTGGCGGACGAGATCAACCGCGCGACGCCGAAGACGCAGTCGGCTCTACTCGAAGTGATGGACCGGGCGCGGGTGTCGGTTGACGGGGCGGCCCATGCGGTGGGGGCGCCTTTCATGGTTTTCGCGACGCAGAATCCGGTGGATTACGAAGGGACGTTTCCGCTGCCGGAGAGCCAGATGGACCGGTTTTTGATGCGGCTGCATATGGGGTATCCGCAAAGTGCGGACGAGCTGGAGATCCTGCGGTCGGCGCGGACAGCGTACGATGCGATCGAGCTGAATCCGGTGATCACGCGCGATGAAGTGCTGCGGCTGCAGGCGGTGTCGGCGCAGGTGTTTGTGGAGGACTCGGTGCTGGAATTTTTATTGAAGATCGTGGCGGCAACGCGGACGGAGGCTGAGTTCAAGGCGGGGATCAGCGTGCGCGGCGGGCTGGCGCTGAAGCGGGCGGCGCAGGCGCGGGCGTTGTTGCGCGGGCGGGATTTCGTGATGCCGGACGATGTGACGGAGTTGGTGACGCCGGTGTTTGCACATCGCCTGGCGCTGGTGCGGCCGGGATCGGATTCGCTGGAGGAACGGCGGTTGGTGACGGGTGTGTTGAAGAGGATTTTGGGGACGTTGCCGCCGCCGCTGTGAGTGCAGTGTCGCATAGTGGGTTTTCCGGTCCGTCGGGCGCGGTGAGCGGGCGTCGGCGGGTCTGGCGGCGGTTGTTGTGGGCGCTGGTGTTTCCGCAGCGCGGGCAGCGGGTGCGGATGACGCTGCCAGGAGCGGTGCTGGTGGCGCTGTCGCTCGGCGTGGGGCTGGCGGCGTACAATTCGGCGAACAATATTTTGTTCATCACGCTGTCGCTGCTGCTGTCGTGCCTGGTTTTGAGCGGAGTGCTTTCGTGGATGAATCTGGCGGGTGTGCGGTGGAAGCTAGTGGCCGAGCCGCCGATGCGGGCGGGGCAGGCGCATCCGGTGGTGCTGGAGCTTTTGAATACGAAGCGGGTGCTGCCGACTTATGGCGTGTGGTTCGAGTTGAAGAGCACGAGCGTGGCGAAGGCGGAGCGGGTGGATTTGCGGGAGCGGCTGGATGCGGGCGGCGGGGCGCGGCTGGACTGGACGGTGAGGCCGGCGAGGCGCGGGAAGGAGACGCTATCGCTGGAGGCGGCGGGGTCGCTTTTCCCGTTTGGGTTTTTGCGGAAGACGTTTCCGGTGCGGTTGAGGCGGGAGCTGATCGTGTGGCCGGCGCCGGTGGAGTACCGGCGGTTTCCGGCGGCGTTGTGGGAGCGGGCGCAGCCGGGGCGGGCGTTGCAGCGCGCGGGGGGCGGGGCGGAGTTGCATTCGGTGCGCCGATACGCGCAGGGGGATTCGCACCGGGCGATCCACTGGAAAGCGACGGCGCGGTTGCGGCGGCTGATGGTGACGCGGCGGGCGGCGGACGGGGAGGACGGGTATTCGTTGTGGCTGCGGACGCCGGCGGACGTGTGGACGCGGCCGGAGCAATTCGAGTTGTTGTGCGCGCTGGCGGCGACGCTGGCGGAGGACTTGTTTCGCGCGGGGCGGCTGCTGATGGTGGCGATCAATGACGAGGCACCGGTGGCGGTGCGGCGGGTGGCGGATCTGGAGGCGTTTCTGGATGCGGTGGCGTTGGTGGGGCCGATGGCGGAAAGTGGTGCGATGCGGAACGATGCGGCGGGCGTGAAGCGTGAGATGAAACTGAAACGAAAAAATGTGCTGACCTTTGTGCCCGAGGGGGCGCGGGGGGTGGCCGCCTATGTCGATGGAGAAAAAGCGGCCTCAGCTTAATCACGACGAACTGCTGCAATTGCGGTGGTTGCTCGGTGGATGCGCCGCGCTGACGGGCGCGTGGGCGGTGGCGTTTCTCGATGTCGGGGCGGAGCTGATGCTCGGTGTCTGCACGGCGGCGGTGCTGCTGGCGCTCTGGAAACCGGCACTGCCGGCGCGGGTGCCGGGGTGGCTTCACCGGCTGGCGTTCCCGGCGATCGTGGCGTTTGCGGTGTACGACTTCTATGCGCAGGGCGAGGTGCTGACGGTGATGACGCGGCTGGCGCTGCTGTTGCTGACGTATCGGGCGATCAGTTACCGGCGACGACGCGACGAGCTGCAGCTGGTGGTGCTGGGCTTGTTTCTCGTGGTGGTGGCAGGCGTGCTCACGGTGTCGATGGCGTTTGCGGGGCAGCTGATGGCGTTTACCGGGCTGGCGCTGGGGATGTTGATGGCGATGACGCTGTCGGAGGCGGCGGGAGTGAAGGCGGAGGCGGGGCGCGCGCCGGAGTGGGCGGAGCGGGTGGACTGGCGGCGATTGCTGGCGAAACTGCGAGCGGTCGCGGACTGGCGGATACTGGCGCTCGGGGGATTTTTATTCGCGGGGGTGGCGGTGGTGTCGGGATTGCTGTTTCTGGCGATCCCGCGGTTTGAGTTGAGTAACAGTATGTTTCTCGAAGGGCTGATGAAGCGGAAGACGACCTCGGGATTCACGGACACGCTGCGCTTCGGGGATGTGAGCGAGATCTCGAAGGACGAAGGCGTGGCGATGCGCGTGGAGGTGGGCGACCGGACGGAGCTGCCGGAGGAGCTGTACTGGCGGATGGTGGTGATGGACGAGTACAGGGATCAGAGTTTCCGGCTGTCGGCGGGGTTGAAGGCGGCGGCCTTCGAGCGGGCGGTGACGGTGCCGTCGGTTCCAGGCGAGGAGCCGCCGTCGACGGCGGCGGTATCGTGGACGTTTTATGTCGAGGTGGGGACAGGACGTTATTTGCCGCTGACGGGGGGATTCGGACGGTTGAACTTCACGGAGCCGCAGGGTGTGCGGGTGAGCCCGTCGTTGCGGCTGGTCGAGCTGACGCGGGAGCCGGTGTCGATGAAGGCCTACCGGGTGCGGGGTATGACGGGGCGGGCGGCGCTGAGAGATCCGGAGTTTCGCGATTGGATGAAGCTGACGGGCGAGGAGCGGCGGGCGAAGAGTCCGAACCGGCCGACGATGCTGGAGACCGGAATGAGCGAGTCCGATGAGGAGCAGCTGGCGCGTGTGGTCGAAGAGATCACGGGCGGTGTCGAGATGCCGGCGGGGGAGTTTTCGAGAAAAGCGCAGGCGTGGCTGGGGGCGCGGCATGAGTACACGTTGAGCCCGCAAATTCCGGCGGGGACCGGCGATCCGCTGGTGCGGTGGCTCGTGTCGAGGGAGGCGGGGCACTGCGAGCTGTTCGCGGGGGCGTTTACGTTACTGGCGCGCGTGGCGGGGCATCCGACGCGGGTGGTGGGCGGGTTTGTCGGGGGGACGTGGAACGAGGATTATCTGATCGTGAGGAATTCGAATGCGCACGCGTGGTGCGAAATTTTCGACGGGGCGGAGGGCTGGTTGCGGGTCGATCCGACGATGGCGGCGGGCGGTGGCGGGGAGCAAAATACGTTCGATGCGCTCACGGGGGGCGCGGCACTCCGTGACGACGAAGGCGGCTGGGCGGCGACGGTCGATCGGTTGAGGCTGTTCTGGTACCGGCGGATCGTGAACTTCGATCGGAGCGACCAGCGGGTGTTGCGGGAGGCGCTCAAGGAGAGTGCGCAGGATGCGGGGAAGACCTTGAAGGCGCTGGCGCTGCAGGCGGTTGAGCGGTTGAAGGCCTGGGTGTCGCGGCCGTGGAGTGGCGGGCGGGTGGCGTGGATCGCGGGAGCGGCGGGCGGAGTGGTGTTGTTGTGGTGGGGTTGGCGGCGCCGGGGACGCGCCTGGTGGTTGAGCTGGAGGAGCGCGCGCGCGGGCGGAATCGATCCGGTGAGAAAAGAGGCGGGACAATGGTTGCGCCGGCTTGGCGAGCGCGCCGGCGTGCCGGAGGGAGACGATGCGCGGAACGAGTTGCGCGAGGTGCTGGCCGAGCTGGAGCGGGTGCGTTATGGCCCGAGGGATAGCTGGCCGGAAACGGGGGCGCTGTGGCGGCGGGCACGCAAGCTGGGCCGCCGGGCGCGACGGTAGGTTGCGAGAAGGGTTGGGCCGGGTGGTCCGGGAAAAAATTAACGGCGGTTTACGGCGGCGGTTCCGCAGGCGGGAGGCGTAGTGATCATTCGATTACACGTGCGGTGCCGCGGGCTTGGGCGGGAGTTTCCCGGTGTTGGCATACACTGTGCTTTTTGCGGGGGCCCGGCGTTGCACGCCCGGCTACCACCGTCCGCCAACCCACAACACTCGAAACAAATTATGAAGCTAAGGTTTCTGCCCGCGTCCGGGCTTCTCAAAATGGCAGGCGCTCTCGCGGCGCTTGCGGTCGTCGCACCACTTGCCGCGCAAGACGCGCCCAAATACGCCGATGTGGCGGCATTCCAGGCTTCGCCCGGATACACGATCTTCACGACGAACAATCTCTGGATGATGCTGTGCACCGGACTGGTGTTCATCATGCACCTGGGCTTCGCCACGGTGGAGACAGGGCTCACGCAGTCGAAGAACACGGTGAACATCCTGTTCAAGAACACGCTGATCCCGTGCATCGGCCTGCTGACCTACGCGTTGATGGGTTTCAACCTGATGTACCCAGGTGCTGATTTCGCCGGTAAATGGTTCGGCTTCGCTGGATTTGGCGTGAGTGTGACCGACGAGGTCGCCGGGCTGACGGATGTTTATAACGCGGGCTATACCTACTGGACCGACTTCCTGTTCCAAGGCATGTTCGCCGCGACTGCCGCGACGATCGTCTCGGGCGCAGTGGCCGAGCGCATCAAGCTCAGCTCGTTCCTGGTGTTCTCGGTGTTGTTCGTTTCGATTTCCTACCCGATCACGGGCATGTGGAAGTGGGGCAACGGCTGGCTGAACACGATGGAAGTTCCCTTCTACGATTTCGCCGGTTCGACGCTGGTTCACTCGGTCGGCGGTTGGGGCGCTCTCGCGGGCGTGCTCATCCTCGGGCCGCGTCTGGGCAAGTATGGCAAAGACGGCAAAATCACGCCGATTCCCGGCCACTCGATGCCGCTCGCGACCATCGGCGTGTTTTTGCTCTGGCTGGGCTGGTTCGGCTTTAACGGCGGCTCGGTGCTTTCCGCTGCTCCCGGCGCGGTTTCCCTCACGTTGATGACGACGTGCCTGGCGGCTGCAGCTGGCGGTGTGGCCGCGGCCTTCACCTCGTGGATCGTGTTGAAGAAGCCTGACCTCTCGATGGCATTGAACGGCATTCTCGCCGGCTTGGTCGGCATCACGGCGGGCGCGGATCAGATGGCTGCCATGTCGTCGATCATCATCGGTGCGATCTCCGGGGTGGTGGTGTTTTTCTCGGTCATCATTTTCGACAAGTTGAAGATCGACGATCCGGTGGGCGCGCTGTCGGTACACTTGGTGTGCGGTATCTTTGGCACGCTGGCGGTCGGTCTGTTCGGTGCCAAGGCCGGTGGAGCTCAGCTGATGTCCCAAATCAAGGGCATCGTCGCGGTGGGTGCGTTTACCTTCGTCTTCGCATTCGTGGTGTTCCTGATCTTGAAAGTCACGATGGGCCTGCGTGTTTCGCCTGAGGAGGAGACCGAGGGTCTCGACATCGGGGAGCATGGTGGCGAGGCGTATCCCGACTTCACTACTGCCCACAAATAAAACATCTACTCCCGATGCCGGTGCGCGTCACCAGACTTGCACCGGCATCCGGGAAAACATAATCACTCTACGAACCCTCAATAACATCCCCGCATGAAACTCATCATCGCAATCATCAAGCCGTTCAAACTCGAGGAAGTGAAGGAAGCGCTCGCCGAGATCGGCATCGAGGGCATGACCGTCACCGAGGTCAAAGGCTTTGGCCGCCAGAAGGGGCACACGGAAATTTACCGCGGCAGCGAGTACACCGTGGACTTTCTTCCCAAGGTGAAGCTCGAGATCGTCGTCAACGACGACATTGTGGCCAAGACCGTGGACACGATCGTGAAGTCCGCCAAGACGGGCAAAATCGGCGACGGCAAGGTCTTCGTTGTGGCTCTCGAAGAGGCGGTCCGCATCCGCACCGACGAGCGTGGCGACTCGGCTGTCTGAGCTTGTTGAACTTCGACTTACGTAGCGTACGTGCAAAGCCGGCCTTGTGGCCGGCTTTTTTATTGGGAGCGGCGCGACCGGAGTTGTTTCACTGCGCGTAGAGGTGGTCGAAAGGGAAGCCGAGAATGTGTGCGGGTAACGAAATTTTTGCACAAAGCTTCCATGAATAAAGCTCATGGCATCAATGCTGCTAAAATGCCGTCCGTCATGATCCGATCCTTGCTTAAACCCTCCCGTCTAGCCGCCTGGCTCTTCCTTGCGTGTTTCAGCGCAGTGAGCGCCTGGGCTCAAACCGAACCGGCCGCCGCCCCTGCGGCACTGCCTGAACCGACGCTCGAACAGCGTGTCACCGATATCGAAGCCTATTTCAACAACGTGGCCCGCACGCCCGACGTGGCCTCGAAGATCCCCGGCCCCGGCCCTGGCCACAATGCTTGGCAGATGGTGAGCACGGCGCTGGTCATCTTCATGACGATGCCCGGCCTGGCTCTTTTCTACGGCGGTCTCGTTCGCAAGAAGAACGTCCTCTCGGTGCTCGCCCAGTGCATGGGCATCGCGGGTCTGGTGACCATCCTGTGGTGGGCGATCGGTTACTCGCTGGCCTTCGGCGCGGGCAACTCGTTCATCGGCGACGCCTCCTACGCGTTCTTGAATGGCGTGAACCCTGGTGCGACCGGCGCTGGCTATGTATGGATTAGCGACACCATGTGGGCGATGTTCCAACTCTCGTTCGCGATCATCACGCCAGCGCTCATCGTCGGCGCTATCGCCGAGCGCATGAAGTTTATCGCGGTGCTGCTGTTCGTGGCGATCTGGATGTTTCTCGTTTATTTCCCTTTCGCGCACATGGTTTGGGCCGGTACTGGTCTGATGTGCGGACCGCTGAATGCGAACGCCGCGATCAAGGCGATCGACTTCGCCGGCGGTACGGTTGTCCACATGACCTCCGGCTGGTCGGCGCTCGTGCTCTGCATCATCCTCGGGCCGCGTATCGGCTACGGCAAAGAAAAGATGGCTCCGCACTCGATGGTGCTCTGTATGGTCGGCACCGGTATGCTCTGGGTGGGTTGGTACGGCTTTAACGCCGGTTCCGCTCTTGGCGCCGACGCCATCGCTTCGAACGCCTTCGCCACCACCACCATCGCGGCTGCTGTCGGCGGTTTCGCCTGGGCGGTTGCCGAATGGATCACCCGCGGCCACCCCAGCGTCCTCGGTTTCTGCTCCGGTATCGTGGCCGGTCTCGTCGTGATCACTCCCGGCGCCGGTTTTGTGAGCGTTTCCTCGGCCGTTATCATGGGCGTGCTCGCTGGCATTATCCCGTACATCGCCGTCTCCTACTTGAAGAACAAGCTCGGCTATGACGACGCGCTCGACACCTTCGGCGTCCACGGCGTGGGCGGCACCCTCGGCGCCATTCTCACGGGTGTCTTCGCCAGCGCTGACGTGCATCCGGTTCTCAAGGACATGAATCTCGAAGACGGTCTGCTCATGGCCCAGTTCAAGGCGATCGGTCTCACCATCGTCTGGAGCGTGGTTGCTACAGTGATCATCGCCTTCATCGTCAAGGCCGTCGTCGGTCTGCGTCCCTCGCCCGAAACCGAGCGCCAGGGTCTCGACATCAACGAGCACGGCGAAGAGGGTTACGTCAACTAAGCGTATTCTAAAAATCAATTCACATGAAACTCATCATTGCAGTGATCAAGCCGTTCAAACTCGAAGAGGTAAAAACCGCGCTCTCCGAGATCGGCGTCGAAGGCATGACGGTGACCGAGGTCAAGGGCTTCGGCCGCCAGAAGGGCCACACTGAAATCTACCGCGGCAGCGAGTACACGGTGGACTTCCTTCCGAAGGTGAAGCTTGAGATCGTCGTCGCAGACGATCTCGTGCCGAAGACGATCGATGCGATCGTGAAGGCCGCCAAGACCGGGAAGATCGGAGACGGCAAGGTCTTCGTGGTACCGATCGAGGAAGCGATCCGCATCCGCACCGACGAACGCGGCGACGCGGCTGTCTAAGCACGGAGTTCTGACACGGTGGCCATCAACGGCCGCCAGCGCGAAAAAGCCGGCCCATCCAAGGGTCGGCTTTTTTGCGGGCTAGACTATTTTGTCCGATGGAATGCTTGTTATTCGAAGCAGCGGAAATGAATGACAGGAAACGGTTAAAATTGTCTGGAGACGGCCGATGGATGCTCTTGTCGTTGGGCTTTTATCGTTCGTACCCCTCCGCGGTTCGCACCCGCTATCCAGCTTTCTTTCCTGCCGTATGTTATTCCATCGATCTATCCTCTGTCTGCTTGCGATTTCATCCGGTCTCTTTTGGGCGCGGGCGGCGGACGATGTACCTGCGGAGATGGCGGCGCATCCCGCCGCCGAAGCTCTCTGGCTGGGACAACAGGCGTCCCTCAAGCCGGTGGATGCGCCAGTGTTGTTGATACGCCAGACGGGCGCTTTGCTTGCCGCGCAGGTGCCGGTCGCGGCTGTGAATTCGGCTGACGAAGCCTTGCGGAAAATCGCCGCAGACGATCATGCGTTGCGAGCACTGGCCCTTCGTGCCCGCGCGGAGGCACGGCTCGCCGCCGACGATTCGCACGGCGCGCTCGCCGATGCGATAGCCCTGCGTGTCATCGATCCCGCCGATGCTTTCTACGTCCGTCTGGAGCATCGTATCCGTGCGCGTCTTTACATCGACGAAAGCGATCGCTCGTCGCTCGAACCGCTCTACGAGATCGCGCGTCAGAACACGGACGCGGGGCCGGCTCTTTGGGATTATGCGATGCTGCTCGCCGAACGCGGGCGGATGGACGAGTCGAATCGTGTGCGAGAACTGGTGTATCCGCTGGGCAATGCCCCCACGCCGGCGATTCTGGAGGCGCTGGAGCAAAATCTGACATCGACGGACGGGCCCTCGGCATCGTTTATTCTTTCCTTGGTCGCCAGGTTGCGCGAACGCGATCCGTCCAATCCGCGCTGGGACAAACTCCAGGCTGAATATGCTGATGTGTCCGACAATCCATCGGATTATGTCATGCATTCCAACTCCCGCGGGATGGAAGGACCGCAGCGGGTGGTGGAACTGGCGGAAAGCCCGGCAAATTTGATCAAGGCCTTCGATGCGGCGCGTACGCGCCTCGGCGAGCTCGAACGGCAAACCGCCACGGCATTTCCGGCACAGGCGAAAGGACTCCTCGACGCCCGGGACTATTTTATCCGCGCAGAAAAGGCGCCGACTGCGGCTGCCGCACAGAAAGAGATCGAGGCGGGCGAAGCCGTTCTCGTGAAGTTATTGCCTGAGGGCAGGGTGACCGACCTGGGGCGCGCGTTTTTCGAAGCGGTTGAGGAGCTGGATGCGTGCATCGCCGCCCGGTCGGAAGTCGAGCTGCCGCCCGCGCGTGCCCAAACATGGGAAGAGCAGGCGGCCGAAGCGCTAGTCCGTCGCGAAAAGCTGGATGCGTCGCTGTCTCCGATACACGAGGCGCGGGAGGCTATGTCGAAGGCTCGCGAGACGGCGGGACGGCGGCAGTTGCAACTGCGCGCCCGGGAGGAAGCGCCGGCGCTGCTTGCGCAGGGAGATGCAGTTTCGGCGTTGCACGCGTGCCGGGTGGCATTGCAGGGATGGCCGGAGGATCCGGCGTTGTGGTTTTTGCTGGGGTCGGCGCAGGCGGCAACGGACGATGAGATCATGGGTGCCGCGAGCTGGCATCACGGGCTCGGTCTCGATCCCGCACATGCCGAGGCGGCACGAATCCGTGAGGCGCTTGCCGCGCTGACCGGGAGAGCGGCGGCGCAGGCGGCCATCGCCAGCGAGCTGCCGCCCGAGGCGTCTTTCCCTTTGCTGCAACAAGCGCTGGCGCTCGATCCGGCATCGGCGACGATTCTCAAGGCGGCGTCCGAAGCCGCGACAGCGGCCGGGGCGTCGGAAATGGCCGAGCGCTACGCGGTGTGGCACTGGCGCATCGGGGCTGCAGACGAGGCCGCGCAACTGGCGCTGGCGAGAAACTCGCTCCGGCATGGGTCCGCGGGTGTGGTTGATGCATTGATACGCGCCCAGCCGGCAGCGGGGATCGCAAGCGCCGACTGGCGGGAGATCCGCGCATTGCTCGCTTACTGGCTGGGCGACAAATTGGGCGCTTCGCGTGAACTCGAAGCGCTTGAGCGTCTAGAACCCTACACACGGCGCGCATGGGCACTCGCCGAAGCGCTCGGTGTGCGCGGCGATGTGACAAGTCTCGATCTGGACGGCGGATTCCAATCCATCGAGTCTTCGTCGAGGCTGCGATTGGAGGCCGGTGCAGAGGAGAAAATCCAGCTCGCCCGGAGGCGGCTGGCGGATGCCAGACGCGAGAAGCGGACGTACGATGTAGACAAGATGCTGGCGGACCTGCCGGCGCATTATGCGCCGTGGATGCGTGGCGGGATTTCTGATGAAGCGTGGTTTGCGGAGGGTGAGAAAGGCGTCTGGGGCGAGGCCGAGAATCGTGCGTGGTGCGTGGCGATCGCCCTGCCGGACGACGCCGGAGCCGACGCACTGAACCTCTGGACGAGCCGCGCGTTGCGAAGCGATGCGCTTTCGTTGTCTTCAGTGATCCGTTTGCGCGCACGCGCTGGAGAAATCCGCCCGGCCGGGGTCCCCCGGGACGACATTCCCGGTCCGCGTCTGGTGGAGTTGAATACGCCATTGACGGTTCCTTTCGACGAGGGGTCGGTCGAAGAGGCTGTGCGGCGCGCGGGTGGGCGTCGCGAAATTTTGCTGGCCGCCGGCACGCACGAGATCGGTGAGAAAGCCGATTTTCGCCGCGCGGCCGTGATCAGGGGCGTGGGGCCCGGCAGTGTGATGAATAAAACGAAAATGCCGCTGCAACTGGCCGCGGCGATTTACGAAAACACGCTGCCCTGGGTCGAGTGGCGCAATCTTACGCTGAAAGCCAACCGGCTTCAGTTGAACGAAGTCGCATGGTGGGCCGACGGGGTGACTCTCGATACGGACGTCTACCAGACGCATGCGTCGCCCGCGGTTTTCAATCATGGCGAGATTTTGAAGCCGTGGGTGCAAGGACGAGGTTCATTTTACCGCGAGGCACGACTGCCGCTCCATGCAACCGGTACGTGGTGGCGCGATACGGTGCAGCTCACCGGGCCCGCTGTTTTCCGCGATACGGTGCACGAGGCGCGTGCTGGCGAAGCCATTCACCTTAAAGAGAAACCCGCGCGCCTAGAAGGTGGCGGCGTGATTCTATTGTCGGGCCAGATCAAGATCGAGGCGGGTGCTAGTGCGCGGCTCGATGGCCTTATGCAACTCGCGGGGACGCGCCCCCCGCTGAGACTGATGGGAGCCGGGAGCACGGCGTCGCTTACCGACGCTCATATTGTGACGAGCGAGGTGGCGATCTTGGAAAGCGGTGCCGCAATGCCGGTTGTTCATGGCCTGGTCTCTAAACCGTTTCCACAGTCGAAGGAGGAAAAAATAAAAGCCACGCCCGGCACATTGACGGCCATCCTGGCGGCCGCGAAACCGGGGGATACGATCGAGCTGCAGACCGCGGAGAAAAGTTACCGCTATACCGGTCCCTTTGTGGTTCCGGATGGCGTCACGCTAACGTCTCCAGCGGCGGGGGGCTATCGTCCTTCCATCGCCGCCAGAGACGGCACGGGGCTGCCCGGGGTGCGTTTCGCGGGAAGCGCCCGTGTCATTGGAATCGAACTACAGCGACCCGAGATGGTGCGCGGGGCGGCGGGGGTTGTCGTTTTGGAACGCAGCCAGTCGTGGTATGGAAACTGGGACGGCGCCAACGTGCTTGTGCTGGGCGGCAGCGTGCTCGATCAAACGGTGCGAAACGGTCGCATGCTTTTGCGCGATGCCGACAGCCGTGGCTGGAGTCTGACGATCGGCGAAGGCGGTTCGCTATGGCGCGCCGGTGCGCAACGGACCGGTAGAATCGTGCTGAGCGGGGCAGCCGCAAAGCCCTCCGGGGCCCTGGAAGCAAGGGTGGGGCGGGGGCGCTGGCGCGTGGAGCGGGGCGCATCGGATCCCTTACGTCCTCTGACGCGCGAGCAGCGTGAAGCTGAAATACAGCATGCGCTGGCAGCGGCGCGAACCCGGCTGGCGTCTTCTCCGCGAGATACGGTTCGGGGTTATTCGGCGCTTATTCTTTTCCAGCGCGAGATGGCGAATGCCTTGCGGCAACGCGAGGGCGAAGACGATCCTTGGGATATCATCCTGCCGGAGGTGAAGGCGTTTGCGGGGAGCGATGCGGAAATGATTTTCCGGTATGCGATGCATAGCGGCGCGCCGGATAGCGCGGTGCAGGCGTGGGTCGTGTCCATACCGGCCGAGCAACGGCAATACATCCGGACGCGCGCGCAACAGGTGGTCAGTCTCTACAACAACTCCGCGTCGAACACTTCGCGTCCGACCGATGCGCAGCTGGCAGAGGAAGCGCGGATGCTGGTTTCCTACCCGCCCGGACATCCCAACCGTCGAGAGATCGATCGTGCGCTGGCCAAGGGACTGCAGCCGGGCGAGATACTTTCGCATATTCAGAACCAGGCCGCGAAGGCGCGCGCCTTGGAGCGGGAGTATGCCGAGTTGGAACGCGCGGGCGACAAGGCCTCGCTGTGGAAGCTGGCGGTGCAGCATCCCGAACTGAGGGCACGTTACTCGTTGAAATATCATCGTGAATGGCGCGAACATCTGGTGGGGGCCTTGCAGCAAGCAGGACCCAACTCACCCTATCGCGCCGAGTTGGAGAAAGCGCTCGCGGAGATCGCCAAAAGGAGGCTGATCACTCCTTCTCCTCCCGGATTCTGGGGGCGCCGGAGCGACAATCCGGTGTTCAGCAAAGTCACGCCGGTCGGAAACTCCGTTTATGAAAATCGTTTCGATAGCACGGGGGCCGGCTGGAATTCGTATCAAAAGCGAATGCAGCAGGATATTGCGCGGGATCTCTCTCGCCGGCGTTTCTGAGGCAGCTTGAGCAAACGCCTGTATCCGCAATGCACTAACGTCCCGCCAGCCCCGCCTGTTCGATACTAAGATGAGACTGTTATTCACGCAGGATATCCGCACGATGACGCCGCGAATACGCGGCCTGGCGCTATTGGCGGTGCGAGTCGCCTGCGTGACGGCGCCCCTTCTGTTTCTTGGTTTGCTCGCGACGGGGGTGGCGCACTTCGCATTCGAGGCCGGCAACTATCCGGAGCCGAAGCACCGTCATACCGCAGGCGCATTGTTTCTTTTCGTATTTGCACCGACAACACTGGCGATCGCGTTTTTTGCGCGCCGACGGTTGCGTGAATTAAAGGCGTTTCAAGACAGTGACGGACGCTCCGACACCAAGGCCGGGCGAGAAAAAAGCGGGACATGATACTGGCAGTTCCTGCGCTTGTTCTTCTTGTCGCCGGGCTGGCGACGATGCTTTGCCCGGCCGGTATGTGGGCCGGGATCGCCCGTCGTGGCTCGCGCATGGCCAATCAGGCCTCGATGTCGGGGTTATTCTTTTTTGGCGGACTTGGCTGGCTTGGAGGCGCGCTGCTCATTCTCTATGCCGTCGCATGCTGGCAGGGATGGCGGTCGGGAAAATGGATCGAGGTTTCAGCGACGGTCATCGAGAGCCGTCTGGTGGAGACGCGGCAGATCCGGTCAACGAATCCAGCATGGCGTGTGGATGTTTTTTATGAATACGCCGCAGGAGGGCGGATGCATCGAGGGAGCCGCCTGGATTTTGCGGGCTCGTCGAGCGTGGATCGCATGTCGGTCGAGCGGGACTTGACTGCACGCTTTTCTCCCGGAGCGCTTCTCACGGTGCGTGTGGATCCCCGGGATGCGTCGAATTCCGTGATCGAGCCCGGGGTGCCGGGGAAGGCGGCGATTTTCGTTTTTTTGGGCGGCGTATTTGTGGCGATCGCTTGCTGGCAGCTGCGGGCTTTGTTTCTCGATTGGAATTTCGAGGGAAGCGATGCCCGTCAAAAACGTTCGCGAAGTAAACGGCGGAAGCGTGCCGGTTAGGCGGGTCTGCAAAGACGAATGGCATGGACGGGACGCGGCGAATATGACGAAGGTTTCGGCTTCTCTGCCATGGAAACGACTTTGAAGCCTGTCGCTCGTCTGAGAACGCCTTTTCACGAGAAATTCGGCGTGCCGCGTCAGAGCGGGCTGGTGGCGGAGGCGGAAGGACGCGTAGAGTTTCTGCCTGAGTTTGCGGCACCGGAGTTTACTCGCGGACTGGAGACGTTTTCGCATGTTTGGCTGATCACGGGTTTTCATAAGAATCCACCGTGGAGCGGGAGCGCGGTGGTGCGGCCACCGAGGCTCGGCGGAAACGAGAAAGTCGGTGTATTCGCTTCGCGGGCACCGAACCGGCCGAATGGGCTGGGGCTTTCGCTGGTGCGGATTGTGGCGATCGAGCCGGGTATGCTGCGGGTAGCTGGGATCGACTGCGTGGACGGGACGCCGGTGTACGATGTGAAACCGTATCTCCCGTGGTGCGAGGCTCTGCCCGACGCGCGGGCGGACTGGGCGGGATCGCCGCCGGCGGTCAGTGGCGTGGAGGAGGTATTGGTTTCACAAGCGTTTGCGGAGCAGTTGGGGCAGGAGACGACGCGGCTCGTGAAGGCGTTGCTGCGATTAGAGCTGGCACCGGCCTATCAGGAGGACGCCAGCCGCTTGTATGGATTGGCCATCGCGGGATGGAATGTTCGCTGGCGTATCGGAAGCGCGGGCACGCGAGAGGTTTGCGAGGTGAGCCGGTTGTGAATTCGGTGTTGGGCGGAAGCTGTTCGTGTTTGGGCGTGGCTGCGGAGTTTTTGTGCAATATGGGCATGTGCGCACGAAAAAGCCCGGCGGTGAGGCCGGGCTTGAAGTGAGGCGTGGGGATCGCGGCGGTTACGAGGCGGCTGGAGCGGATGGTTTGCCGCCGCCTTGGGCTGGAGCTGGGGCAGCGGGCTTCTTCACGGGGAGGGCGCGGGTGGCGACTTCCTGTTTCACGCGTTCGAGGTAGTCGGCGAAGGGCATGACGCCTTCGTCGCCTTTCGCTCGGCTGCGGACGCTGACGGATTTCACTTCGGCTTCCTTCTGGCCGAGCACGAGCGTGTAGGGGACTTTGTCGATTTCGCCGCGGCGGATTTTCGCGCCGAGCTTGTCGCTGTGTTCGTCGAGCGTGGCGCGGAGACCGGCGGCGCGGAGTTGAGCGAGCAGGTCGCGGCCGTAGTCGATGACTTTCTCGCTGATCGGCACGAGGCGGATTTGCTCGGGCGCGAGCCAGACGGGGAAGTCGCCGTTGAAGTGCTCAATCAACACTCCGCAGAAACGTTCCATCGAGCCGAAGGGCGCGCGGTGGATCATCACGGGGCGGTGCGCCTGGTTGTCGGCGCCGATGTACGAGAGGTCGAAGCGCACGGGGAGGTTGTAGTCCACCTGCACGGTGCCGAGCTGCCACTCGCGGCCGATCACGTCTTTGATGACGAAGTCGATCTTCGGGCCGTAGAACGCGGCTTCGCCGGGCTCTTCGGTGAAGGGAACGCCGAGCGTCTTGGCGGCTTCGCGGCAGGCGTTCTCGGCTTTGTCCCAGTTTTCGGCGGTGCCGGTGTACTTGTTGGAATCGGGATCGCGCAGGCCGACGCGCACGCGGTAGTCGGCCATGCCGAGCGTGGTGAGGACCGTTTTCACGAGTGAGAGACAGCCTTGGATTTCGGCGGAGACCTGCTCTTCGGTGCAGAAGAGGTGGGCGTCGTCCTGCGTGAAGCCGCGGACGCGCGTCATGCCGTTGAGCTCGCCGGATTGTTCCCAGCGGTAAACGGTGCCGAACTCGGCGAGGCGCACGGGGAGGTCGCGGTAGCTGTGCGGCTGCGACGCGAAGATCTTGATGTGATGCGGGCAGTTCATCGGCTTCAGCATGAAGCCGTCGAGGAGCTTGGCAGGGTCCATGACGCGGTCCTGGCCGATCATTTCCTTGCCGACGCGGGTGTTGAGCTGGTCGGCGAATTGCGAGGAAACGGCTTCGAGGCGCGCAGTGAGTTCGGCGCAGCCGCAGCCTTCAGAGGCCATCTTCGCGAGAGCGTCGGGCTCGGCGAACGCTGGGAACTGCGACTCCTTGTAGTAGGGAAAGTGGCCCGAGGTTTTGTAGAGCGAGAGTTTGCCGATGTGCGGCGTGAAGACTTGCGAGTAGCCCTGTTTGCGGAGCTCGCCGCCGATGAAGTCCTGCAACTCCTGGCGGATGATGGAGCCGTTGGGCGTCCAGAGGATGAGGCCCTGGCCGACGTCTTCGTCGATGTGGAAAAGCTTCAGCTCACGGCCGAGTTTGCGGTGGTCGCGGGCCTTGGCCTGCTCCTGGCGCTCGAGGTATTGCGCGAGTTCTTCCTTGGTCGGAAACGCGGTGCCGTAGATGCGCTGGAGCTGTTTGTTTTTCTCGTCGCCGCGGTGATACGCGCCCGCGATCGAGAGAAGTTTGAAGGCTTTGAATTTCGCGGTGTAGCGCAGGTGCGTACCGGCGCAGAGGTCCATGAACTCGCCGTTCTGGTAGAAGGAGATTTTTTCGCCTTCGGGAATGTCGGCGAGACGGCCGAGTTTGTAGCGCTCCTGGCCGCGGGATTTGATGATCTCGATGGCTTCTTCGCGGGAAACTTCCTTGCGGATGAACGGCTGGTTCTCTTCGGCGATTTTCTTCATCTCGGCCTCGAGCTTGATGAGGTCGTCGGCCGTGAGTTTGTGATCGAGGTCGATGTCGTAGTAGAAACCGGTGTCGGTCGGAGGTCCGATGTCTAGTTTCGCGTCTGGGAAGAGGCGAAGGACGGCGGTCGCGAGGATGTGCGAACCGGAGTGGCGGAGTTCTTCGAGCGGAGTCATCGACATGGGAGGAGTTGGTTGTGGTCCTGCGTACGGTTGCAGGGCCGGGAGGGGGGAGATGAAAACGGGCGGGGCGGAAGAGTTAAGCGCAAAGACGCGAAGACGCTAAGATCGATCCGGTCGGAATTTTAACCGCAGAGGACGCAGAGAGCGCGGAGGTCGGAGGAGGGCAGAGAAATGCGGAGAGTTTTCTCTGTGTTCTCTTCCGATCTCTGCGGTTCAACTCCTACTTTTTTAGCGGCTCGAGCGAGAAGCCGTCTTTGCGGTCGAGCATGGTCCAGCCGGTGGCGGCGATTTCGGCGCGGAGGGCGTCGGCGGCTTTGAAGTCTTTGGCGGCTTTGGCGGCCCAGCGTTTTTCGGCGAGGGCGAGAATTTCTGCGGGAACTCGAATCACCGGTTCTCCTTCATCGATTGGCGCGATTCCCAACGCGTAAAGAGCCTTCGCGAGACCGATGAAATCTCCGACGGAAGCCTTGGTTGCGTCCAGGCTATTGATGGCTGTGAAGAGCAGTCCGAAGGCGGCTGGTGTGTTTAGGTCGTCGCTGAGCGCTTCAATGATCGCCGAGAATTTTGGTGATGGCGTGATCGAGTTAGCCGACACGCGAAGCGCTTCGGCCTCCGCGCGGGTCGCTGCGAGCGCAGATTGATGAAACTTGCGGATGGTTTTTACCGCGCTCTCGGCGGCGTGAAGAGATTCGAGGGTGAAGTTGAGTTGTTTACGCGGATGTCCGGCGAGGAGCGCGTAGCGGAGCGCCATGGGGCTGACGCCTTTGGCTTTGAGGTCGTCGAGCGTGTAGAGGTTGCCGAGCGACTTGCTCATCTTCTTGCCGTCAACGAGCAGGTGTTCGCTGTGGTACCAGTGTTTGGCGAACTGCGTGCCGTTGCAGCATTCGCTCTGGGCGATTTCGTTTTCGTGGTGCGGGAAGAGCAGGTCGACGCCGCCGGTGTGGAGGTCGATCGTGTCGCCGAGGATCGCCTTGCTCATGGCGCTGCACTCGATGTGCCAGCCGGGGCGGCCTTCGCTGGCGCCGCGCGGGCCGGGCCATTTGTTGGGGCCGTCTTCTGCTTTCCACGCTTTCCAGAGCGCGAAGTCGGACATGTCTTCTTTTTCGTCGGCGTCGGCGGCGTGCGTTTTTCCGGAGAGGGCGGAGCCGAGCTGGAGTTCGCGTTCCTTAACGCGGGAGAGCGCGCCGTAGCCGTCGAACGAGGAGACTTTGAAATACACGGAGCCGTCGGCGGCGCGGTAGGCGTTACCTTTCTCCATCAAGACCTCGATCATGTTCACCTGCTCGCGCATGTAACGCGGGTCGGTGGCGGCGGGTTCGACGTGGGGGCGGAGGCAATTGAGGGCGTCGCAGTCGGCGTGGAATTTATCGGTCCACTGTTTAGTGACCTCGGCGAGTGGCCGGTTTTCTTCGCGGGAGCGGCGGATGGTTTTGTCGTCGACGTCGGTGAGGTTGCGGACGTGTTTCACTTTGCCGGGGCCGAACTCGAGTTCGAGGAGGCGGCGGAGGACGTCGTTGACCACGAAGGTGCGGAAATTGCCGATGTGCGCGGGGGCGTAGACGGTCGGGCCGCAGTTGTAGAAGCGGAAGACGCCGTCGGGTTGCGAGGGCGCGAGAACCTTGGGCTGGCGGGTCAACGAGTCGAAGAGCGTGATCGGCATGAGCGGAAGGACGAAGGCAGAACGAAAAGGCGGGAGAGGGGAAGGCTCAAGCGCGCGGGTGAAGCGACGGAATGGGGCGATGGGCGGATGATGGCGGGGACGGAGGATGGTCTCGCGAAGGCGGCGAAGGTAGCGAAGGAAGGCAGATGATTTTTAGACAGGATTTCAGGATTAACAGGATTGGGGAGGGGATGGAGGCGGTGCGTTAAAAACAATTTGGCCGGGGGCGGGGGATGGTGTTGGGTGGCGGTCCTTTTTTGCCATGGCCGACTCTTTCAAACTCGATCTTGCCGTTCGTCCCCGTCGTTTGCGTCGCAATGCTTCTGTGCGCGCGTTGGTTGAGGAGACGGTGCTGCGGCCGGCGGATTTTATCGCGCCGCTGTTCGTCGTGGACGGCAAAGGAGCGCCGGAGCCGATCGCGTCGATGCCGGGCGTGGCGCGTTTTAATATCACCGATCTCGTGAAGGAGTGTCGGGCGCTCGCGAAGCTGGGCGTGCCGGCGGTGGCGCTGTTTCCGAAGTTGGATGCCAACTACAAGGACGATAGCGGCTCGGCGGCGTTGCATGAAGACGCGTTGATTTTGCGCGCGGTGCGGGCGGTGAAGAAGGCGCTGCCGGAACTGGTCGTGATGACGGACATCGCGCTCGATCCGTACACGACGCACGGGCACGACGGTTTGCTCACGGCGGACGGAAAAGATGTGGCCAACGATGTGACCGTGGCGGTGCTCGTGAAGATGGCGGTACTGCACGCGCGGGCCGGGGTGGATTTCGTGGCGCCGTCGGACATGATGGACGGGCGCATCGGCGCGATCCGCGGCGGGCTGGATGCGGCGGGTTTTTCGAACACGGCGATCATGGCGTACTCGTCGAAGTTCGCGTCGGCTTATTACGGGCCGTTTCGCGATGCGGTGGGCAGCGCGAAGGCGGCGGGCACGCATGCGCTGGACAAGCGGACTTATCAGCTAAATCCGGCGAACCGGCGCGAGGCGGTAGTCGAGGCGTTGCTCGATGAAGCGGAAGGCGCGGACGTGTTGATGGTGAAACCGGCGGGCGCGTATCTGGATATCATCCGCGATGTGCGTGAAGCGACGAAGAAGCCGCTCGCGGCGTATCAGGTTTCTGGAGAGTACGCGCAGATCCAAGCGGCGGCGCAGCTGGGCTGGCTCGATCTGGCGCGCGTGCGGTACGAGTCGCTGCTGGCGATCAAACGCGCGGGGTCGGATATGATTTTGACGTACTTTGCGAAGGAGATGGCGGCGGAGTTGGGGAAGTGAGCGGGCATTGCCTGAACGAGGGATCAACCTGGTTTTCGGAGTTGAAGCGCAAAGACGCTAAGACGCAAAGAGGTCGCTGTTGATCTGGAGCGAAGTGGCGAGCGCCGCGTCTTCGTGATCGCAGTCGGATGGTGTGCCCTTTCAGCTCGCGTCGCAGTCGATGACGAGCTTCTTGCAGGAGCGGCAGCGGGTTCCGAGGGCGTAGACGCCTTTAAGTCCGTTGGATTCGCCGACAACAATGCCGTCGGTGTCGAATGCGGCCGCCAGGTTTTTCTTCCAGTTGGGTTATCCTTCGAGCCAGCGGAGCAACGTACGATCACCGCCGTAGATGGCGCCCCGTTCCGCCGGATTACCGCAAATGGGGCAGTCGGACGCTTTCACCTTAGAAGGCGGACTTCGGGACCTGGATGGAGTCGCCGGGGAGGAGGCGGGGGTCGTCGGCCGGGGTTTTCTCGGCTTGCTTGGCGTTTACGGTGTGGGCGACGCGGTCGCGGACGAGGCTGAGGCGGGTTTCTTTCGCGTAGAGGCTGAAGCCGCCGGCGGCTTGGATGGCTTTCGTGACGGTGAGGTCGGGCGTCCAGATGATGCGGCCGGGGCGGATGACTTCGCCGCCGACGTAGACGAAGCGCTCGGTCACGGAGACGGAGACGTCGACGGTGTTATAGATTTTTTTCGCGACGTAGGTTTCCCGGATGCGTTGCGAGAGTGTGGCCGTCGTGGTGCCGGTGGTGGAGACAGAGCCGATGAAGGGGAGCGTGACGAGGCCTTGGTCGTCGATCTGGACGGGGTTGCTGCTGGGGTCGGGGACGCCCTGGATCGTGATGACGAGGCTATCGCCGGGGCGCAGCGAGGCGATCGACGCGGTGTCGGGGAGCTTCAAGTCACCGGCTGTGGTGGGAGGGGTGGTTTCGCAGCCTGTGAGAAAGACGCAGGCCGCGATCAACAGGAATGCGCAGGCGCGCAGCCGGGGGGCGATGAGCATGATGCGAGGTTCAGTGGGCCAAACCCCGGCGGATGGCAACGTCAGCGTTTTTTGCTCTTGGACGAGCGCTTGGGTTTCTCGTCTTCGTCATCGTCCGAGTCGTCGTCATCATCGTCGTCGTCCGAATCCTCGTCATCGTCGTCATCATCATCGTCGTCGCCGTCCTTATCCTTGTCCTCATCGTCGGCGTCTTCTTCGTCCTCGTCCCATTTGAGGGACTGGTCGTTCTTGAGTTTCTCTTCCTCTTCCTCGTCGAGCTCGGGGAGGTCGGCATCGTCGGCCTCGTCATCGTCGGAGGCGGGTTCTTTTTCGGAGGACTCTTCGTCGGCATCCCAGCCGGCCGGGGTGTATTCGAGAATATCGGTGATCTCTTCGAAGGTATGGACGGCTTTGCCCTCGATGAAATTGGTGTTCTGCTCTTCGCGGATCTCGTCCTCGACTTCGTCGACGGTGAGCTTGGATTCGAAGTTGAAGAGGTCGTTGAGCATCTTCACGCGGCAGCGGGTGAGATGGTCGAGGAGGTCGGCGTAGGGCCCGT
Organism: uncultured Nibricoccus sp.; assembly: GCA_966249325.1. GTDB lineage: Bacteria > Verrucomicrobiota > Verrucomicrobiia > Opitutales > Opitutaceae > Nibricoccus. The sequence continues at coordinate 65,477 of CBINDC010000008.1, forward strand.
TTTCTTCGTCGAGGATGTCGGCGAGGGCGAAGAGCTTTTCGTCGGACTCGACGATGGAGTCTTTGACGCGCTTGAGGCGGACGCGACCGTCGCCTAGGTCTTTTTCGATGCGGAAGGCGATGAAGGCGGCGTCGAGGATGTCCTGGTCGAAACCGTAATCACGGAGCGGCTCCACGAGCTCGAGCAGATGGGCGACCTGGCGCGGGTCGATGATGCTGAGGCCATCGGCATCCCAGCGGACGGAGTCGCTGACTTCGGTGACCCACCAGTTGTGGTCTTCGCCGAGACGAACGATGCACCAGTCGAGAGTTGTGGAGGATTTAGCCATGATTCTAGAAAACTTTTTCGGAGCAAAAGGCCCGGCCTTTAGCAGAGTCAAACCGGGAAAGTGAAATTCTTAAAACTTTCGCGGCTGCACACGTTTGCCTTCGCGCCGGACCTTAAAAAACAGGCGCAGGGTGGGAGGGGAGAGTCGAATAACAAGCACAAAAACCGGGCGAAAACCGGCGGAGAAAATGACAAGAAGGGGCGCGGCGGGGCGCTTGATTTTTGCGGAGCGGAAACCCAGCGTGCGCCCAAATGAATTTTCTCTACGAGAAGGTCGTCCGGCCGATGTTGTTCAAGATGGATTCGGAGCACGCGCACGAGCGTGGCGTGGCGGCGATGGCGTTGCTGGGGCGGATGACGCCGGTGTGCCGGCTGCTGGAGAAGATCAATCGACTGCCAGCGGCGGCGAAACCGGTGGAGGCGTTTGGGCTGAAATTTCCGAATGCGGTGGGGCTGGCGGCGGGTTTCGACAAGAATGCGCGGGCCTGGCCGGCGGCGGCGGCGCTGGGGTTTGGGCACGTGGAGATCGGGACGGTGACGGCGCTCGGGCAGCCGGGGAATCCGAAGCCGCGGATGTTTCGCTATCCATCGGAGGAGGCGGTGATCAACCGCATGGGTTTTAATAATGAAGGCTGCGAGGCGGTGGCGGCGCGGCTGGCGAAGCAGCCGGGCGTGGGCAAGCGGCGGATTCCGCTCGGGGTAAATCTGGGGAAGTCGAAGGTGGCGGATCTCGATCAGGCGGTGGCGGATTATCTGACGAGTTTCGCGAAGCTGGCGGATTATGCGGATTATCTGGTGCTCAATGTAAGCAGTCCGAACACGCCGGATCTGCGGAAGCTGCAGGACGAGGAACGGCTGCGGGAGTTGTTGGGGGCGATTACGACGGCGAATCGGGAGCGGGCGGCGCAGCCCGGCAAGGTGCGCGTGCCGGTGCTCTTGAAGATCGCCCCGGATCTGAGCTACCGGCAGATCGATGCGGTGCTGACGGCGATCGCGGAGTTTGGGCTCGATGGCATCATCGCCACGAACACCACGCTGGCGCGGCCGGGGTATTTTGCGTCGGTGAACGAGGCGGGTGGATTGAGCGGGGCGCCGGTGCGGGTGCGTTCGACGCAGATCGTCCGGTACATCGCGCTGGCGACCGGCGGGAAGCTGCCGATCATCGGCGTGGGCGGCATCTGCACGGAAGCGGACGCGGGCGAGAAACTCGATGCGGGGGCGACGCTCGTGCAGGTTTATTCGGGGATGATCTATCGCGGGCCGTTTTTTGCGCGGGATCTGGCACATGGACTTAGCGAGCGGCAGTTGAGCGCGATGGCCTGCGGATGAGGCTACGGTTGGCGATTGGCGGAAGCGGCGAAAATTTCCTGAACCTTTTCTTGCTCGAAGGCGTCACAGGAGCGCACTTACCTCCCACGCATCTATGACTTTTGCCGCTGTCGAACTCTCGCGCATCATCCAAGGCGCCGGTTATCTTTCCTACGTTTTGGGCGCCTGTTCTTTTCTGGCGATCTTCATCATCTGCGAACGTGCGGTGGCGCTTCGCGGCGGTGCGATCATGCCGGCGGATCTGACGGACTCGGTGTTGCAGGGGAAGCCGATGGCGGGCGGGCCTCACTCGGCGCTGGGGCGGATCATCCAGTTTACCGAGAAGCATCCGGGCGACGAGGATGGGGCGAAGGCGTACGCGCGGCTTGAGGTGATCAAGATGGAGCGCGGTGTGAGTTATCTGGATATGATTTATACGGGTGCGCCGTTGATCGGGTTGATCGGTACGGTGTACGGGTTGTTGCTCGCGTTTAACGTGAAGGATCCGGAGACGCAGATGCCGGACCCGGCGAAGTTCACGGAGAGCGTGGGTTACGCGCTGTCGGCGACGCTGATGGGACTGGTGGTCGCGCTGGTGGCGCTGGGGGGCAACGGCTACATCCAGCGTCGTATCGACAGTCAGGCGGCGCGGCTCGATGTGTTGGTGGAGCGCATCCTGGCGCGGTCGGGCAAGGCGAAGGCACAGACGGCAGGCAAAGAACTGCTCTCATGAGTCTTCGCGCCAAACGCCGTCAGCGGCCGGAGCTGCCGCTGGTGCCGCTGATCGACGTGCTCGTGATGCTGGTGCTGTTTTCGTTCGTGACGATGCGCTTCGCGACGAACCAGACACTGAACATCACGCTGCCCAAAGTGGATACGGCGGGCAAAAACCAATTCAAGGGGACGGTCGTCATCGGGATCGCGCAGGACGGGACGATCTCGTTCAACGAGAAAGTCGCGACCAAGGAGCAGCTGGAGCAGTTGCTGCTCGAGGTGAAGAAGATCGATCGAGACATCCCGGTGCTGATCCGCGCGGACGAGACAACGCCGCTCAAGGAGCTGACGTTTGTCATGGATGCCTGCCGGAAGACGGGGTTGAACAAATTCAGCCTGCAATCGCGGTAGGAAAGAAAGAGGCGCGCCCGCCGCTCCGCGGTGCTGGCTTTTAACGCGAGGTGCCTCGAAAACGGCTGGCGCACCACTGGGAAGCGGTGCCGACGTGACGCAACGGGGCGGTGAGCGCGTACCACTCGCGCGCCGCGATGTCGCGGGTGTAGGAGAAGAAGAACGGGAAGATCAACGCGACCGCGCCCTGCGTGGCGAAAGCGGACCAGGCGGCGCCCCATGCACCGTGACGAGGGATCAGGATCGTGTTGAGGCCGAGGTTGAGAACGACGCCGAGGACGGAAAACCAGAGCTCCACGCCGCGGCGTTTGATCGCGATGAGGTGGCGCGCGCGGGCGACGCTGAGGAAGACAAAGACTCCGGCCCAAAATTGGACGATCAAGATATCGGCAGCTCCGGCGTAGACTTCGCCGAAGAGGAGACGTACCAAAAATCCGGCTACGAGGGTCATGGCGACCGCGGCGGCGATGGCGAGGCTGGCGCTGAGGTCCAGGTAGCGTTGCAGCACGGCGGGGTAGTTCGCGCTTTCGCGGCTGCTGCGCATGAGATCGGGCAGGATGGCGGTGGCGGCGATGGTGGAGATGGACCACCAGAGATCGACGATGCGCATGGCGGCGGCATAGACGCCGGCTTCAGTCTCGGATTTCCACCGGGCTATCAGGATGAGGTCGATCTTCTGATAGCACGTCACCAGAAGGGCGGAGATCCAGACCGGCCAGGATTCGCGGAGCATGGCGCGAGCGAGTGCCGGATCGAAGGAGAGTTTGCCCCAGTCATGCCGGCGGCGGGCCCAGACGATGACGATGAGCGCGCCGACCAGGCGTTCCACGACGGCGATGACGGCAAAGGCGACGACGGCGGCCTGGGCTTGGATGGCGACGGCGCGTGCGGCCAGGCACAGCACGAAGCTTATGTTTTGACCGATGACGACGGGGCGCAGGTCGGAGCGGGCTTGAAACAGATATTCCCAGGCGGAGAGCGCCTGCGGCACGGCAAGCAATCCCAGCCAGAGCAGGAGCGTGCGAAGCACGGGATCGTGGGCGGTGAACCAGGCGATGACCGCCAGGCAGGTCCAGACGACGACAGCGGCGATGGAGGCGAGAAGTGTCACCGTTCCCAGAATACGCCCGCTGGCGCCGGGTTGATGGACGAACTCGCGCTGAACGAGGCCATCGAGGCCCATTTGCGTGGCGATGACGCCGATCCAGGTGGTGGCCACGGCGGCGCTGAGCAGGCCGAAGTCGGATGGGCCGAGGTAGCGGGCGAGCCAGAGGCCGATGGCAAAGCCGCCGACGAGACGCATGCCGCGATCGGCGAGAAGCCAGGCGAAGCTGATGGAGACGCGGCGCAGCGTGCCGCCGGAGGCGGAGGGCGCGTTCATGAGCGGGTTTCGCGCTGCAAGGCGGGGAGCCAGGCGGCGATGTCGCGGTAGAGTGCGAGCGTTTGCGCGAGTTTGAAGCCCTGCCGGTAGAGGGCCACGCGGCCGTTGCGAATTTCGCTGGAGAGCCGACGCGCATCGATGTGGCCGGAGGTTTTTCCGCGGAAGCCGTGGCGCAGGTTGTTGAGGGCGTTTTGAAGGGAACGCATGCAGGCGCAGCGTTTCCAGTTTCCGGGCGAGGCGCGACCGAGAAGAAAATCGCGGTAGGCGGTGAGGACGGGGTGCGCGTCACCAAAACTCCGATGCAGCGCGAGGCAGTAGGCGGGATCTAGACGCTTAGACGCGATGCAATGCTGGAAGCGCAGGCGGGGGGAGTAACGGATTTTCCATCCGGCGAGCGCGAGCGCGAGGCACAGTTCGTTGTCGTCGCCGGATTTGAGTTTTGAGCCGGAGCGACCGGTGAGGCGCGAGTGAAAGCCGCTGCGGTAAAGCTGCGACCAGGCGCTGGTGCGAACGATCATGCCCGCGCCGTAGACGTATGCGCGGGATGAGGGCACCTCGCCTTCGGCAGGGGCTTGCGGGCCGACGGCGTAGCCGGGCGCGGCGGCGGGAAACCAAGAGGGAAGCTCGCCGTCACTGATCGCTTCGCCGCAGCCGCCGAAGGCCGCGGTGTCCGGATGTTTCTGAATGAGCGCGAGCCCTGTTTCGAGATAACCGGGAGCGAGGAGATTGTCGTCGTCGCAGAAGCAGACGAATTCGCGGGAGGTTTCGAGGCGGCCGCGTTCGCGGGCGTGCATCTGGCCGGGTTTGGTTTCGACGATGACGCGCAGAGGGACGTCGGAGCGCGACCAGAGGCGGCGGGCATCCTCCGCGGTGGTGTCGGTGGAGGCGTTGTCGACCAGGAGAACGCTCCAGTGCGAAGGGTGGAGCGTTTGCGAAGCGAGTGCGGCGAAGAGCGCGGGCAGCCTCGGGGCTCCGTTGTAGGTGCAGATGATGACTTCGATGCCGGGCGTGGTCTTCACTCGTTGTTGACCAGAACCTTTGGCGCGCCCGAAAGCGAGGCGGACGAAGCGGGGTGCGAGGCGGGCAGGGCGCGTCGATATTCGGCTTCGATGGCGGAGAATTGGGCGCGGCTGGAGAAAAGCGTGAGCGCGGTTTCGCGGTGATTGCCCGGACGATGGCGGCGCATTTCCTCGCTCCATGCCATGATGGCGGAGGAAAACGCCTCGGGCGATTCGGGGCGTGCGCTCCAAAAGTGGCTGAGCTTCATGGTCGCGAAATCGCGGTTGCCGGGCGCGTCGCTCAGGATCAGCGGTAGGTCGGCGGAGAGGGCTTCGAGCACGGCGAGGGAAAGGCCTTCGTAGCGCGAGGAGAGAATGAAGCCGTCGACCGCCTGATAGAATTTCACCGGGTCACGAAGGTAATCGAGCCAGGTGACCCGGCGGTCGTACGCGTTTCGTTTGGCGAATTGGAAAACCTCGTCGCGAAGATCGCCCTTGCCGACGTGCACGAGATGGAGGCCGGGGATGCGTTCGGAGCAGGCGAGAAAAGCGCGGTGGAGTGTGAAGGGATCTTTTTGGAAGGAGAAGCGGCCGAGGGTGCCGAGCACAAGGGCGTCGCGAGGGATGCCGAGTGAGTCGCGAATCGCGCGTTTCGTTTCCAGGGGAACGGGGGCGAAGTGGTCGGTGTTTACGCCGTTGAGGATGATGCGGCGGCGGGACTCTGGGATGCGCAGGACGTTTCTGGCGAAGTCCGCCTCGTCGCGGGAGCAGTTGATGGTGATCGACTGGCGCGCGAAGATGCGTTCGAGGCAGTTGAAGAAAACGGCCGCAAGCCAGGAGCGGCGGCCCATGCCGTAGTAGGCGTGCGGGGAGTAAAACACGGGCGCGCGCAGGCCGAGGCAGGCGAGCAGGCGGGCGAGAGCGCCGGCCTTCGCGCTGTGACCGTGGACGATGTCGGGACGGACTTTCCGGCAGAGGCGTATCAGGCCCGCCAATGCGCGGAGGTCGGCAAGCTGGGGCCGGTTGTCCACCCTGAGATTGTAGGTTTCACCGCCAGAGAGGCGAACGCGCTCGATCAATCCGGTCAGGCGGTCGGATCCGCGAATATCGGAGTACGCGAGGTGGACGGCATGGTTTTCCGCGAGCAGGTGATCGACGAGATCCTCCACATGGCGAAACGCGCCATCCACTCCAGGCTCGGTGATGACGAGTATTTTCATGCGGTTGCGAGCGCGGGGTTGAGGACGCGCGTGTAAACTTCTTCAAGGCCGGCGACGTGGCGTTCGAGTGTCAGCGGCTGCCGCCACCAGCGGGCGTGGGCGGTCTGGCCGAGCCCGGCGGCGTATCGAGGGTCGCGCATGCGGTCGAGGCAGGAGGTGAGGGAGTCGATGGAGCCGCGGTCAAAAAGAAGGCCGTTGTTTTCGTGTTCGATCTGCTCCTCGGCTGCGGTGCCCCGGGAGGCGATGACCGGGATGCCGCGAGCGAGGGATTCGGCGACCACCAGGCCGAAAGTCTCGGCCCAAAGGGAGGGAAATACCACGGCGCGGGCGCGGGCGATCTCCTGTCGGAGGGCGGTGCGGTCGAGCCAGCCGGTGATGCGCGCGGCGGGATAGATCGATTTGATTTCGGCCGCGGCCGGGCCTTTGCCGCAGAAGACGGCATCTACTCCGAGACGCGCGGCGGCCCCGGCGAAAAGATGCGGGCCTTTGTTCCGCTCAAGACGGCCGACGAAAACGAAGGCGGTGTTCGAGGCCACGGGCAGAGGTTCGTCGTACTCCGCGTCGACCGGGTAATAGACGGTGCTGACGGGGACTCCGGGCGGAAGCAGCGGGAGGGCCGCGCGGCGGCACGTTTCGGATACGGCGATGACGTGGGCGAGCCGGGAGGGAAGGCGGACGAGGCGGTTTTGCATCCAGGTGCGCGTGAAGCGCCAGAGTTTGTGACTGCGTTTGCGGGCGTCGCAGTTGCACGCGAAGCAACCGGCGCCGAGCGGTGTGTGGGCGCACGGTTCCAGGCGCGGGTGCAGAAAGTACGCGCCGTTCGGACAGGCGAGGAAGTAGTCGTGGAGGGAAAGGATGACGCGGAAGCCTAACTTGGCGGCGGCGTCAGGGACAGCCATGGACAGGGCCTTCGTGTATCCGTGGATGTGGACGACGGTGCGCGCGGGATCGAAGTCTGCCAGCGCGAGGCGCAGCGACCGGGCGGCCTGGCGGTTCCAGATGCCGTTCACCGCGGCGTCGAGGCGGTTTTGGTTGCCGAGGATGTCGTGCTCGCCGAGGCAGCGGACTTCGAGGCCGGGCACGTCGAGCAGATGTGGGGCGACAGGGCCGACGGCGGTGAAGAGCAAAACGCGGTGGCCGGCGCGGGCGAGGCCGAGGGCGCTTTCGAGGGCGGCACGATCGGAGCCGCCGCGGATGTGGGCGAAGTCGTTGACGACGACAACGTCAACCGGGTCATGGGCGAGAGTCGCGATCATGGACCGGGCGCGGGGTTTTCCAGCAAGTCGAAGCCGCCGCGCCAGCCGCAGCGGCGCAGGCGTTCGAGGTAGACGAAGGCGTTGGCCGCGCGGAAACGAGCGCGGGCGAGGAGAGCGGCGGGGAGAGCGGGGTGACCGGGAAATACCGCGGATGCGGCTGCGGCGAATTCCTGGCGGTGGCGGTGGATGTCGCCCGAGATTTGTCCGCGGCGGAGGCGGAACTCGGCCACGGTGTTTCCGGTGAAGCAGAAAGTGGCGCCGTCTTTGAGCCCACGCAGCCACAGATCCACGTCGGCGCAGATGCGCAGGTCTTCCCGGATACGGCCGATGCGGGCGAGACCGGCGTGGGGGATGAGCATGCCCTGCTGGTTTAACGGATTGATGCCCAGCTGGGCGAGCGGGACGATGTCGGCAGGGAAGCGGCATATGGGCAGGCGGCCGAGATTTTCATCTCCGGGGCCGAGCAGGCGGACGCCGCCGTAGAACCAGACTTCGTTTTTTCCCGTGTAGCCGAGGGCGCTCTCAAGATGGGATTTGAAACCGGGGGCAAACGCGTCGTCGTCGTTTATCCAGGTGAAGTAATCCCACGGGCGATTGAAGGCCGCGGCTATGCCGAGATTGATGGCGGCGTAGACGCCGGTGCGGGCGGTGTCGGCGACGATTTCGCACCCGGGGAAGCGGGCGCGCAGATCGTCGTGAACAGCCGCGGGGGCGACGAGAAGGTGAAGCGCGTGGCCACCGGCGGTGGCGGCGACGCTGGCGACGGTGCGTTCCAGCCACGGCGATTTGCCGAGGGTCGGTGTGACTACGAGAAGAGGGCGGTAGGCTCTCATGCGGGTTCGTGCCTCCATAACAGCCGGCCGCGGCTTTCCTGCCAAAGCATAAGCGTGAGAATGGCGGCGGCGGCGATCTCGACGCGCTTCGGGCCGGAGAAGGGTGTCATCGCGAGGTTCCAAAGCGCCTCCACCAGGAGAAAGATGACGAGCAGTTGCTGGGGGCGCTCCGTGCGCAGCGCGTAGGCGAGAGCCCAGACAAGCATCGCGGCGTAGCCAAAAAAGAACGACGCACCGAACAGGCCGCCTTCGGCTAGGGCGGTGAGCAACTGGGAGTGGACGGTGAGAACGCTTTGCTCCTCCTCGGTGTAGCCCTGGAAGCCCTCTTTGAGCTCGGCCTGGCGGTCCTCGATGTTTTTCACGACGCGGGTGTTGCTGAACCACGAACCGTGGCCGACGAACGGGGAATCCGCAAAGGCGCTGGCGGCGGCCTCGACCATGGCGCGACGTTCGGAGTCGGACTCGTGGCGGGCGGCGAAGGTGGTTTCGCTCTTTTCGTGGAAGACGCCCGCCATCGTGTAGATGGCGGTGGCGACGATGGTCACAAGAGCGACGAAGCGACCGATGGCGTTGAAGCGGGGCAGATGGACGGCGATCGCCACGATGAAGCACTCCGCGCCGAGACTGCGGTAATCGAGGGAGAAATTGAGCAAGCCGAGACCGACGGCGACGGCGGAGCCGAGCCAGCGGCCCCGGTTGCCGACGAGAATGAGCACGAGAAGCGTGACGGGCAGGGCGAATCCAAATTTCCACCACGCGCCGTAAAGCGGGCCGAAGATCATCGCGTCGGTGGCGACGCCCAGAAGAAATCCAACCTTGAGCAACACCAGGCGGCGCCAGGAGGCGCCTATCAGCGTGGCAAGACCGAGGAGGTCGACACCGACAAAAATCATGCGGGCCCATCCGCGGAGGAAGTCGCTCGAGGCGCTTTCACGGTAGAGATCGGAGGCGATGTAAGCGATCAGGCCGATCGTTTGAAGGACGATGAAGCCAAAGAATATACGGCTGTTGGCCACGCCGTCAGGCCAGCGCTGACGGGTGAAACGGATGACGATGGCACCGCACACAGCAATGAAGAGAAACCACTCGGCGATGGGGAGGTTGCCCGCGGCCTTGACGGTGAATGGGGTGAAGAATCCGACGAGTGCGCAGAGAATCGAGGCCTTGGAGATCCAGTTGTTGCCGGCGAATCCACCGGCGTCGTCCGCCTCGTAGTTCGAATAGCCGCCTGAATGACCGCTGGCGGTTACATGAAATGGAATCTGGTAGCTCGTCATGGTGCTGATCCCTGGCTGGCGATCGCAGTGTGGAGCCTGCGAACTGGTTTGGTGGAGCGGAGCCGATTGAACAGGATGAGAGCGCCTTCAAACAAGACCCAGGCCAGCACTATGCCGACCCAGCTCAAGGCGACGTCCTCCCACTCGACCCAACGATGAGGCCGGAACAGTTGCGCCGCTTCGATCGAGGCGGCGAAAACGCAGAGCGCGCCGACAGCGAGGAGCCGGTGACGTTTGCGCGGGGCGAGTGCGAGAAAGGGAAGGGCGAGAAGGAAAAACGCGGGGAGGTTTCTAAACTGGCCGTGAGCGTCGGCCCAGCTGGCGACCGGCGCGGGCAGCCAGGCGACCAGCCGCATGTAGCCAGAACTGCGCAAGGTGAGGTCGAGGGCGGCGGCGATGCCGAGTATGGCGACGGCGAGAAGCGTCCGCCTGACGGAGGTTTTTTGAAGAAAGGCGGGCAGCCGGGAGCGGACGGGTTTCGCGGCGACTTGGGAATTCGGATACGCGATTCGCCCGGCGGATGGCTTCGAGGGCCGCGAGTGGAGCCTGGCGGCGGAGGAAGGCGCGCGTTTCTTCGGTGTACTCATGCTCAGGCGTTATGGGAGAGGCTTGGCTCGTCGGTGTGTTCCTGAGGCCAGCGATAGGCGGAGAAGGCGGGCGAAAAGTTTTCCTCGAGATAGCGACGGATTTCGGCACGGAAACGCGCGGGCGTGAGATGTTCCACATTCTGGCGGCATTGCGAGGCGGCGAACCCGGGGGAGGCGTCGAAACGTTGCAGCGCATGGACGACGCTTTCGACGGTCTGTTCACGGAAAAACAAACCGGTCACTCCGTCGCGGACGGTTTCGAGCGCGCCGCCCTCGCCGAAGGCGATGACGGGAGCGCCGGCGGCCTGGGCCTCGCACGGGGTGATGCCGAAGTCTTCGATGCCGGGGAAAAGGAAGGCGCGGCAGCGTTCGAAGTGATCGCGAACGACCGCGCCGGATTGCCAGCCGAGAAATTCGACGCAAGGCGCGGCGCGGCGCTTGAGGTCTTTTTCCTCGGGGCCGGTGCCGATGACGACGAGCCGGCGGTTGAGGCGCGAGCAGGCATCGACGACGAGATCGACGCGCTTGTAGGGAACGAGCGCGGAAACGATCAGGAAAAAATCCTCGCGCGGGCGGGTGGCGTCGAAGCGCTCGACGTTGACGGGCGGGTGGATGACGACGGAGTCGCGTCCGTAGCAGCGTTTGATGCGATCCTGGACACAACGCGAGTTGGCGATGAAGCCGTCGACGCGCTGGGCTTTTCGCCGGTCGAATTTCCGCAGGCGTGGAAGCGCGGCCGAGAAGAGCATGCGGCCGATTTTGTTACCGTGGGACGAGGATTCGAGATAGGCGTCTTCCATGCCCCAGAGGTAGCGCGGTGGAGAGTGGCAGTAGCAGATGTGGATGGCGTCGTCGGGCATCGAAGCGCCTTTGACGAGGCTGGCGTCGCTGCTGAGCACGAAGCGCGTGCCCTTGGGGGTGCGCAGGCTGCGGACGATTTCAGGGAAGAACGGCAGAAGTTTTCTGAAGTGGCGGCGAAGCGGCGGGATTTTTTGAATGAAGCTGGTGTGGAATTTATGCGAAAGGAGCGTGCGCGGCAGGTGTTTAGAGTCGTAGACGAGCACGGAGATCGGGGCGTGGGGAAAGAGGAGGCAGAACTGTTCGAGCACGGCCTCTCCGCCGCGGAAGAACTCCATCCAGTGGTGAACCAGTGCGACGCCTGTTTCTGAGATCGGGTGGACGCGGGAAACAGAACGCTTGGGCAAAGCGATCCCGGCGGCAGGTGGTTGGCTGGATATGTTCATGCGACTGGTGCTTCGGAACGGAGTGATGCTGGAGAAAAGGATGTTTCCTCGCCGGCGAGGCCGCCGTGGAAACGAAGCAGATCGAGCGTCTGTTGAGCGCACCGATCCCAGGAGAATTTGCGCGCGTGGGCGCGGCCCGCTGCGGACATGGACTGTTTCGCGCCGGCGGAGAGAAGGTGGAAGTTCTCCAAGGTCGCCGTGATGGCTTCAGTCGAGTGCGGAGAGAAGTAGAAGCAGGCGCCTCCCCGATCGAAGGATGGTCCGCAGACCTCGGGAAGGCAGGTGGCATCGGATGTCAGCACAGGACAGCCGCGAGCCATGGCTTCGAGCGGAGGAAGGCCGAAGCCTTCGTAGATCGAGGGAAAGACGAAGCCTTCGGCGCGCGCGTAGAGCGTTTCCAGCGCCTGCTCGCTCACATGGCCCAGCGCGTGAATCCGGGGATTGGCACGGGCGGAGTCGTTGTCGGAGAAGAGGCGGGAAGCCGAGCCGCCGGCGAGAACGAGGTGCAAATCGCCGAGGCGGGCACGCGCGAAGGCTTCGAGCAGACGGGAAATGTTTTTCCGCGGATCGCGAGAGCCGACAAAAAGCAAAAAGCGCGGTGGCAGTTGGAGACGCAGGGACTCGGACTCGATCGCTTTGGCGCCGATCGCGGGCGGAGGCGTTACGCCATTGTGAATGACCGTGACGCGGTCGGGCGAAATTTTAAGCCGCGCGCATAGACGGTCGCGTGAGAAATTGGAAACCGTGACAACGCCAAGCGCACGGCGGGCGAGTCGGGGCAGAAGCCAGCGGTACCAGCGCGAGAACATCCCCTTGAACGCTTCTGCGTGATCGAAGGTGGACGCATCGTGGATGGTGACGATCTGGCGGCGGCAGGCCAGCGGACCGGTGTTGCCCGGCGAAAAGAGCAGACGCCCGCGGCACTGAGCCGGAAGGGCGAACTGTTCCCAGAGATGTCCTTTTATTCCTTGGGCGCGAACGGACGCGGGCGGGTGCACGCGTTCGACACTACCGTCCCATCGCTCATCGAGCTCTCTCGCATACCGCTGCACACCGGACTGGGCTGCCTGAAGCGTCCGGATGTTGAATACAATTTGGCGGGTAAGAGGAGTCGATGAAGGCGACGGCATGATGACTAGGGCAGCGGTCCGATGGCCAGTTTCAGCGGAACCACGCTTGAGAGAGTGCGGTTCGAGCTGTTGCCGTAGGACGAGTTGACGGTGGAGGCGCTTTCGATGAAACGCTCGATAAGATTGGCTGGCGGCTGTTCGAGGCGGATGTTGGAGAGCTGGATAGAGCTGAAATTGCTGCCTGTCTCGATGTTGACGGCATCGATGTGGCCAAGCCGGCGCATGTTCAGATTCTGGAGCAGCACGCGGGAGATCCGGAGAGTGCCGCTACTGTAGCGGGGCATGACGTAGATGCCGTACTCTTTGCAGTTGCGGATGACGTTGGGCTCGTCGTTGTCGGCACCGATGAAAATGTCGCTGGTGGTGTTGCCGACGATAATGCCGTTGCGGCCGGTATCGCTGATTTCGTTACCAGTGAAGTGGACGTTCTGCGAGTAGGAGGCGATGGTGGCGCCGTTGCCGCCAGTGTCGCTGACGCGATTGCCGACGACGGTGATGTTTTTGACGAGGTAGGAAAGATTGTTGGCCGCAGGACGGCCGGTGATGTGGATGCCGCCGTGTCCCGAGCTGTCTTTCGCGACGTTGGTCAGTGCGTTGTCGCGTACGATGACGTTGGTGGTGCCGTAGGTGTTCCAGCTGGCCTCGGAGGCCAGATAGATGCCGGCGCCGGAGGATTGGGTGACGGAGTTGGAGTCGATGACGACGTTTTCGCCGCCGACGACAGAGATGCCGCGGCCGTGGTTCTGGACGGACAGGGTGTTTTTGGAGATGAAGATTTCCCGCGTGAGCGCAGTGTTCCAGCGGTAGGAAACCACAGCGATGAAGTCGTCGCCCGTTTTCGTGACGCGGTTCTGGACGACGTCGATGTAGGACGAGCTTTCGGTCATGTGAATGCCGTCGGCCAGGGTGTTTTCGACGATGCAATCGCGGATGGTCGCGGGCGTGGCATCGGTGCCGCGAGAGCGCCGAACAAAGATACCGGCGGAAGCGACGGGCCCGATATGAACGCGTTGAATGGCAAAGTCAGTGGCGTCGCAGACGTCGAGACCGGTGGCGTCGCTGCGGGTGTCACGGACTGTGGGCGTGATGGCCGCGCGAATGCGGACGTCGCAAATCTTGGGGGCGGTGCCGGTGAGAATGAGCGACGATTTAGCGGAGTCGGCAGCCAGGAGGGTGGAGCGGCTGGCGCCCTCCCCGTAGATCATGATGCTGTCGACCTTGATGACGCGGTTGTAACGATAAGTGCCGGCGGGAATGTACACTGCAGAACGCGGTGAGCTCTGGCGAGCGGCGGCGATGGCGGCGACAATTGCATTGGTGTCGTCGGTGGTTCCGTTGCCTGTCGCTCCGAAGTCGCGAACATTCACCCACGGCTGGATGGATTGCGGCCGGGCTTCGGAAAGAAGAAGACTGAGCGTTAGCAGTATCAAGAGGATCGAAAAAAGTGGGCGGCTGAAAAAGCGGCGCGCGGACTGGCGGGAGATGTTACTGTATGCAAACGATGAGGACATGATTCCGCATCGTTCGACGCACGTTTGGCTGGCATCAAGTATGACCTTTCACGCGGGCCGAAATTCGCAAAAAGGTATCAAATGTTATGAGAGCGATCAATAAAGCCACGGATGGAAACGCTCTTCCGCTGGTCAGATAGGGAATGCGCGTGAGCTCCATGAACGCGATGACGCACATGGGATAGAACAAACGGCCGGCACCGAGCCCGGTGCGGTAGCTGTTGAAGAGAATAAACGCGAAGCCGCCGACGATGAACGACATCAGAATCAAACCGGCACGCCCGAAGTCGTACTCGTAACAGAAAATGCCCGATGTATTGTTAAACTCGATATTCATGTCCTCGCTCAACGAAGAGAATATGAGTGCGGAATTCAGTCCGGTCATTTCCTGGGGGTTGAAAACATCGCGGAGTCCGGGAAAGCGCCACAGCCATTCCAAGGCGAAATAGGGAAGTTTGGGCGGCGGCAGGGTTTTAAGGAGATAGGCGCCATTGTTTAATGCAGTGCCGTAGTAGCCCCCAATGCGATTCGCCCCATAGTCGACGACGCTGCTGTCGGTGCCCGCTTCGACTTTCGCCTGATAAGAACGTCCAGCCTCTGCCAATACGAAGAAGGCAATCAGCAGGAATACGGCTACGACTGGGACGATGAGAAGGAAGATGCGGAAAAACGCGCCGCGCCAGCGGGCGATTATTCCGGGCAGTACCGCGACGCAGAATGGAACGAGCACCTCGATAAGGGCCAGGCGTTCGGCCCGGAGGAATGCCCGCAGAAACGCGGCAATCACGATCAGTGTGAAGAGGAGGCGAACCAGCCGATACCCCTGGCGGTACCAGAGAATACCGGCGAGAACGGCTGCGGCCATGCCGAGCTGTGTCAGCGTGGTGATCCCGGGAATGGTCTCGGCTTTGGCGCGAATACGCATGACGGCATCGGAATTTCCGCCGAGCGCACTGAGTGCGTCGTCGAGACCGATGCCCTGGCTCGCCGAGAATGACGCCCAAACGACCGAGGCCATGAGGGTGAGTCCTGTCGTCAGAAAAAAGACGATACGCAGCCAGTCCGTGCGCGAGAGAATCCCGCCGGACTCCCCGTCGATCCGCGCGCCGCTGCGGCGCGCGTGCTGCCGCCAGAACCAGACGGCGGCGGCGCCCCCGCCGAAGGCGAGAATAGACCAGGCGACCGTCAGCGCGTTTTCGAGCGAGTATATTTTGGGGCTATGCCACTCGGTGAGGAAGACCTGTGCCGGGAGAAAGAGCGTGACGGCGGCGGGAATGCCCAGGCAGCAGACCACGAGGAAAAAGGGGTGAAGCCAGTAGGGAACCGGCGGGGTTTCGACGAAGTCGGCGGCTTCGGTTTCGACCAGATAGCCGTCAGTGTGGGGGGCAGGATCGATCGTCGGCGGATTCATACCAAGGACTCCTGGACGGGTTGATAGCGGGGGGAGACCTGTATGGGTGCAGGTTTCGCGACGCTGCCGGAAGGGATATCCTCCACGATCACCGCGTTCGCGCCGATGACCGACTTTGAACCAATGACGATTTTTCCGAGCAGTTTGGCGCCCGAGCCGAGTATGACGCCGGTTTCCACGTGTGGAAACCCATCGCGCCGACCGCTGCGTTTAATCCCAAGCGTGACGCCATGAAAAAGGATGACCCGAGGTTCGATCACCGCGCCGCTGCCGATGACGACGCCAACGCCGTGGTAGATGATGATGCCGCCGGCGATTTTAGCGCGGGGATCGATATCGATGCCGTAGATAACCTGGATCGTGCGGGTGAGCAAAAAGCCAACGAAGGAAAGCGGCGCTTTTCGCAGGCGGTGGGCGATGCGGTAAGCCAGCAGCGCATGGAAGCCGCGGTTGGTGAGAGCGCGCGCGAAGCGGTTGCCGGGATCTTCCTCCAGGCTGAAACGGAGATCGGCGAGCGATTCCTGCAGAAGCGATGCGCGTGAATTCATGGCGGGTTATTTGGCGAGGCCCGTTCCTCCGATGAAGCCGATCCAGCGACCGCGCGCGCGCTGGAGATAACGTTGAGCGCCGATGGTGTCGAAGCGGATGAGCGAGAGCGCGGAGCCAGCGAGCGGTTTGAACAGGTGCGGCATGAAATAGCGCAACCCGAGACGGTTTTTGCGCACGACATGACCCATGCCGACGGCATAGCGGAAATCCTTGGCAATCAGGTCGCGTTCGTGCGGCACATTCAGCCGGGGATGGTTTACGACGAGCAGAGGGATGTATTGAAGCCGGCAGCCGCGTTCGAGAGCGCGGAGGAGGTAATCGGTCTCCTCGCCGGATTGAAAGGGCGTGCCCGAGCCCACACCGAGCCGCTCATCGAAGAACCCGACGGTATTCAGGACGTTGCGTCGCAGGAAAATCGTGTACGAGATCGCGCAGCGCCAGATGTTCTCGGTGGTGATGGGCGTTGCGGTGTCGGGCGAGCGCGGTCCGGACGTTGCTCCATCAAAATCAAGCGAACGACCTGACAGGCCGGAGAATTCCGGTGACAGATCGAGCTGTTTTTTGACTTCGGCGAGAGTCCTTGGTGGATACGCGCAATCGTCGTCGGGAAAAGAAACGATGCTGCCCCGCAGATGGCGCATCGCGAGATTGCGCCCCAAGGACAGTCCACGCCCGGAGCGAAGGTGGATGATGGGGAACGGGAATTGCCGCGCTTCGATTGCCTGCGCTATGTCATCCTTGTCGCTTTGATCGACCAGGATGACCTCGAAACTGGAGAATTCCTGCAACGCCAGGGATTCGAAAAGGCGGAGGAGATCGGCGGTGCGACCGATCGTGCAGACGACGAGAGAAAAGAGCGGTGTCATCGGTGGGAGGCGTTCAGGCGGATGCGGTGGAGCGCTGGCGGTCGTAGTACCAGATCTTGGCGTGGAAAAGGCAGCGCGGCGCCCAAGGGGCATGAGCAAATCCGAACCAGGCGGCGGACTGAAGAAGAGCGCGTGCACGACCGCCTTCGGGTTGCGCTGAAGCGCGACGGGCGGAGGCAAGACGCTCGCGCGCATAGAACCGTACGCAGGCAATGTAGCCCTGGACAACGCTCTCACGCTCGGCACCAGACGTGATTTTCAGCCATTTGCGCTTCAAGCGGGCGAGATTGGTGCGGACGAGAAACGTGCGTTTCGATTTCGATCCCGGATGGCGGCGGTACAGGAGCGTGGTTGCCTCGAGGGCGAGGAACCGCGAGCCGCGAACCAGCCTGAACCAGCAATCGTAGTCCTCGGCGGACTTGAGGGCCTCATCGAACCCGCCGATGGCCAGCACCGCGTCCTTGCGCGCAAGGAGTAGTCCGGGGGCCGATACGCAGTTCTCAACAACGAGCATGGAAAAATCGGAGTAAGCGGAGGCGGGGGCCTGGACCGCGACGCCGTTTTGCAACATCAGGCGGCGGTCGCGGCGACCGTCGTCAAACGGGTTTCCGTGCATGTCAATCAGCCGAGCGCGGCCATGAACGGCGCTGACCTCCGGATGCGTTTTCAACGCCAACAGGAGTTTTTCGAGGGCTCCGTCGGTGAGGACGTCGTCTCCATCGAGAAACATGACATAAGGAGTCGCGGGCGAAGAGAGGCGCAGGCCGTGGTTGCGGGCGCGGGAAACTCCGCCGTTTTTCAAGTGAACGGCTTTGATACGTGCATCGCGCTGCGCCCAAGCATCGATCAAGGCGGGGGTTTCATCCTTTTCGGAGCCGTCGTCGACGATGATCATTTCCCAACGCTGAAACGACTGGTCCATGACGCTCTGCAGCGTGGCCGGAAGATAAGCGGCCACGTTGTAAGCGGTGACGACGATGGTGATCTCAGGATGTGCGGTCATGGCTGTACGAATGGGGGAGGCGGATCAAAGCCCGAGCAGGGCAGGTCGCAGACGGTGCGGAAGTGCGGTGAGGACGGCGCGGCGGAGCCAGGCGCGCGGAGTGCCGCCAGCGGGCCGCCATCCGGCGTGAGGTGTCATGTCCAGATAGCGGTAGTATGCGGATTTCAGAGGATGGTCATCGGAGAACACCCAGGGTTTGCTGCCGCCGGAGTAGTGGGCGATGAAGGGCTTTCGGAGCAGGCGCCGGTATTCGCTATTCGAGAGGCCGAGCATTTTGGCGCCCACGAGGAAGAACGAGTATTGCTGGTTCCAGCGCGGATCGAGACGGAGCCAGCGGCCGGCGACGACGCGGTTGAGCGCATCCTGATCGTGGAGTTTCAGACTCGCGGACTCAGTATTTATAACAGCACAAAGTTGCTGCTGAAGATTTTCGAGTCTCCATTGAGACAGGTTTACTAACAGTACACCTGAGTTAAAGTATCCCATGCTTGGGTCGATTCGGAGCGACTCCCAGCGGGAAAAGCGTGGATTCAGGACTGCACCGACTAAGTTGCTGCCAAGTGGTATACTTGCAAGTTTCTCAATGTCCTCTAGTACAACAAGATCCGCATCAACATAAATTACTTTATCGATGGTTCGAGGGAGAAGCTCTGGCAGCAAAATACGATAATAAGCTGCAAGTGAAATATGCCCGCTTATCGGGGCGTTGATAACCTTCGATTTATCAACCTCTAAAATGTTGCCCGCAGCACCTCCTGAATGAATGACGGTGCGTATAGCTTGCTCCTTTTGCTCTGTTATTCCTGAAGTTAGTATCCAAAACCGCAGTTTTTGGGGTGAACTGGCGTTATGAATAATAGATTTCAATACTACCGCCAGATGCTGGGCGTAGTTTTCATCGCAGCTGCTAACTATGTCTATCATTTCTGATGAACGCATAAAATCCTCTAAATAAGCGCGGTTGCTTTTTGCGCGAAAATTGAGCGGTGTGCTGAAGGTTTGTTCTTTAAGGCGAATATAACAGCTATTGCAATGGACGGAACCACACTTGTATATAGCAGATTATTCGTGCTTGTTGCCTGACTCAATACAATTGAGGAAAGCGCGATAAGCAGATAGCTGCCGGACTCAGCGGCGATGGATATCAGGAGGTGGCGTGCCGAGATTGTGGTTACCGATGCCGCCCAAAGAATTTGTATGATGCCTGAAGCTGCCCGACCCGTCGCTGCTATCGCCACAGCAGCGGTGAAGGAGATGGTATTGTTTATCAAGGCAATCGCGGAGAGCGCCATGATTAAGCTTTCTACCATGAGTGTTGAGAAGCGTGACTGCCAGTTTCCCGTAGCTTCCATAAGTACTCCGGAAACCGCGGCAGGCATCTTAAAACAGTATGCCAGCAAAAAAAACTGGATTACTATGGCTGCATTATCCCATTTGCCGTTCCAGAGAATGTGCACTGCCGTTGGACAGAATGCTGCGGCTAACGATAGCATCGGGATTGAAAAACGGGCCATTGTTGTGCCGACTTCATTGAACTTCGAACTCAGCTCTGGGGTGTTGCCGTTTAACCGGCTGAACGTGGGTAGTATGACAGTCTGAAGGGATGATCCAAAAAGTGATAATGTGGAAAATACGAGTTGAGTCCCAAATGTATAAAAAGCTATTCGGGCGGTGTCTTCGGATAATCCAACGATTAGTATGTCTCCACGCAAAGCTAGTGCTATCGCACCACTAGAAAGCATTATCCATTTACACGATTGGAAAAGATTTTTGAAGTCGTTTGCGGTCGCTGACGTTGCTCGAGTTATTCCTCCTGAACTGACACGGTAAAAAATGAACTGCGAGACGCTGCCCGCTATAGTGCCGTAAACGATGGAGTAGACGCCCATCGATAGCACGGCCATGATAACCGTTGATACTGCTTGTATGGTGGACGATAGGGTCTCGATGTATGCGATCTTTCTGAATTCCCTGTTAATCCGCAGTCGGGCCTGATGGATACTTGCTATTGATTGCAGTGGAATGGTTAAAAATATGGGTAGTAGTAGAGAGACGATCTCGCTGCCTTCGATATTTTTGGCTATGTATGGCGCGATGCCCAGGGCTAAAATTATAGCGAAGGCGTTGACTCCAAGAGTGAAGCGCATTGCGGGGTAAGCCATTCCGTCGTAATTGCCCGTTTGTACAAGATACTTGCCTGTGCCGCCGTCCTTTAGTCCTGCGATGAGGGTTTGAATCGCTAATATGAAGGAGAGTTGAATAAAGTCGTCGTGGGAAAAAAAGAATCCCAACGTCCATTGGGTTCCCAGGCCAGCGAGTCGGGCGAGCATCGCTGCGATGGACATTGCAGCGACGCCGCCTGCCACAGAAGTTGGTTTCAAGGCAGGCATCCTCTAGGCAACCTTCTTCAATCCGAGGTTATATAGATTCCGAATGTCATCGGCTATTGTATCGAACGCAGTCTCTATGGATTTTTGAAAATGGGCCTTGTGCGTGTACTCTTGATTAAAACGGTTTCGCTCCGTTTCTGAGTTTATTCTGTTCATCCATTGTGGCATCGACGCCTCCCATTTAGCATAATTTGCTTGGGAGTCGTATCTATTGATCGAACGATAGAAACGTGGGGTTTTGGGGTGAGTCCAAAGTCCGAATATAGGTGTGCCTACGGTGTAGGCGGCAATCCCGACGTGCAGCTTTGATGTCAATACTGCGTCTAGCTTTTCGAGAATGGCTAGCGTAGTCCAGGTGTCCTGTCTCGGTATGGAAACATGCGCTTCAGCCGAAGTTGAGTGTGATGCTATCAGTTGACTGTAAGTTTTGTGAATTTCGGTGCTGTGGTCACTTATGAAAATCAGTTTAATATTTGGATTGAGGTCCGCGTAATG
The DNA here is from genome assembly GCA_966249325.1 of uncultured Nibricoccus sp. Classification (GTDB taxonomy): domain Bacteria; phylum Verrucomicrobiota; class Verrucomicrobiia; order Opitutales; family Opitutaceae; genus Nibricoccus. The sequence goes on from CBINDC010000008.1 coordinate 86,388, forward strand.
CAGTAACCATTGGATTAGTTTTGTGCAGTCAGATGTGCATTCGCGGTACATTGACTCAAGGTGTATCCCGACGAGCTTAAGAGTTCCCGGAGAGGAAGAGCCGAGGAGGTGGGACGCTGCGTCGCGCGCGATTGCAGGTATATTTTGCGGGTCCAAGGAAAGTACAAAGTCAGCGGCAACCTTTATCCGATCATATTGTACGCCTGTGGATGAAATGATTGAACGGCTCTCTTCATCTCGAACTATTATGTGACGCGCTCCCTGGCAAATAAGGCGGGTGGATGAGCGTCCAACAATTGATGTTAATGGCCCCGCTCCTGGACAGAGGATGGAATAAGGGATTTTGCGTGTTCGCATAAACATCGCCGGCAGCAGGTACTTGCCGAAATGTGAGATATTGGCTTTGGACGTATTCTGGTCGCAAAAATACCCTCCGCCTCCCCAAATGCAGTAGTTCGCGTTTTCGAATTTAGTGATCCATTTGGCTTTACCTTTTCTCCCGATCATTGGGACAACGGGTTCAATATTGAAGGTTTCTTGGACCTTACTGGCTAGCATTTCGGCAAGTAATACGTCACCAAAATTGGCTATATCGTAACAACCATGTAGCGCGATTTTCATCAGTTTAGGCGCCCCTTTTTAGCCACGAGCTTTAACAAGTTTAGTTTTTTTAACGGGTTTATTTCCGTAACCGTATCCATATTTCTCGGCCATGTGGCGGTAGGCCATGTGGGGATGGCTGGAGCCGGGGGAGAAGGCGTTCAGGACCACGCCGATGGCAGGGGAGGGCGTTTTTTCCAGTTCGCCGACCACGCGTTTTACCTGGGCGGTCTCGGCTTTGCCTTCGCGGGCGATGAGAATCGTCTCGTGGCAATATTTGGCGAGGATGAGCGCGTCCTGGAAGACGCCCGCTGGCGGCGTATCGACAATGACGATGTCGAATTTTTCGCCGAGTCGTTCGAAGAACGCGGCGATGGCCGGAGCGATCAGGTGACGGGTCGGCTGGGTGTCCACGCCGCCGACAGGAATGAACGAGGTGCCGTCGGGCAGTTTTCTCATCCCGAGGATGCCGCCGGCGGCGAAGATATCGTCGCCCACCGGGAAGCCGGCCTCGGCCCAGGAGAGGATGCCGCCGGGGCCCGCGGATTGGTGGAGGTTCTGCTGGGTGGGACGCCGGAAGTCGCAATCGACGATCACGGTGTTGCGACCGAGGCGGGTGAACGTGGCCGCGAGATTGGAGGCGACCATCGACTTACCCTCGCCGGGAAGTGTGCTGGTGATGAGGATACGTTTCGGAACGGGTTTTTTGGAGATAAGGTCGAGCTGGCCGACGACGCTGAGAAAGCATTCCACCGAGGCAAAATCGACGTTGTCGCGGACGATGTGAGGACGGTCCTCGGCGCGGGTTCGGGAGAGGCGGGGAATGGCCCCGAGCAGTTCCTTGCCGAGGACATTCTCGAGGTCGGCGCTGGCCGAGAGGCGCTCGTCGAACATGTAGAGGAGCATGGGCGTGCCGACGAAGGCCACGGCGCCCAGTCCGAGAATGAAAAGGCCGATAAGTATCCGGCGTTTCATGCTGTTTTCGACCAGGTAGGCGGCGTCGACGACGCGCATGGCGTCGCTCGGCATCTGGAGATTGAAGCCCGTCTGGGCGATGCGCTGGAGAAGCGCCGACTGGGTTTTCTGTTTGGCGGCAAGCTGGTCGCCGAGTGTGTTGAAAGTGCCGGAGAGTTTATCGATATCGAGGGATTGGTTGAACGCCTGGGTCAGCTCGTTGTTGAGCTGCTGTTCGGAGGAGACGGCGAGGTCGTACTTTGCCTTGAGGTCGGCGATCGCGAGCTGGAAGTTGGCGGCGATGGTTCGTTCGAGGCCTTCGATCAAGCGCCCGGATTCGAGCATTTTCGGGTGATTGGGTCCGTACTGGGTGGCGAGGACTTCGCGTTGCGAGCGTAGTTGCTCGAGATCCACGCGGAGAACCTGGTTGCTTCCGAAGGTGGCGAGCGCCGGGTTGTTGAACGGAGTGGGGGAGGCCGCGAGATCGGCCTGGGCCTGTCTGAGCTGAATTTCGAGCCCTACGCGTTGAACGCGAACGTCGGAGAGGGCCGCGTTGATGCGGCGAAGGCGTTCGGAGATGATGCTCTGGTTTTCCTCGACGGAAATCAGGCCAAAGGTTTTGCGGTATTCGCGGCGTTCGTCCTCAAGGGCGCGGATCTCGCCGGTCAGCGCCTGGGCCTGTTTTTGCAAGATTTCGACCGCGGAACGGCTGGCGACGCGGAATTCGTCCTGAACGTATTCGATGTATTCGGACGAGAAGCGATCCGCGAGGGCGAGGGCGATGGCGGGGGTGCGGTGGGTGATCTTGATGGTGAAAAACTCGCGGCCGCGTTCGCGTTCGACAGAGATGTTTCCGGCGAGGATGGAATCGAGAAGCTCAGGGGAGGGTTTGTCTCCGGGTTTCAGGTACGGCGCCTGGATTTCGAGCTTGGTTTCCTCGCTCAGACCTTCGGCAACCTTTTGCCGGAAGCTGCGGCTGGTCATGACGGCGAGATGATTGCGGAGGTTGCTTTCCTGCCGCTGGTTGTCGGCGGGTGCGGCGGCGCCTTCGCTGACGTTCAGGATTTTCCCGAGGGGGCTTTGGGCCACGACGCTCGTCACGGCGGTGTATTCCGGGACACCGCGGAAGGCGAGCCAGCCGAGGCCGCCGACGATGGCGATCGCGGCCAGCAGGCCCGCCCACCAGCGCGCGCGGAGCTGGGCGAATACGAGAGACACGAGCGGGCGGAGATCGGAGAGACTGAGCTCATCGCCCGGAGGACGGACGGGCCGCGCGGTGGAGTGGATGATCAGCGGAGGTGCCGTGCCGTTTGTCGGCGGATGCGTACCGTTGAATCCGTTGTTGGTGCGGCCGTCGTTGACGTTGAAGCGAGGTGCCGGCGTGTGAGCGTTTTCGTTATTCATAAGGGTGTGGTGCAGACGATCCTTTGGGGGACCGGTTAGAAGACGCGTTCCGGCACAAAAACGACGTCTCCAGCTACGAGCTGGAATTCAGAAGCGCTTTCCGGCGTCCTGGGTTTGAGGAGTTCGTCCACGTTGACGGTGATGCGTTCTTCCTTCCCGTCGGGATGAATGCGCAAGACCTGGACCTGGTCAGTGCGCGAGACGCGCGTGAAGCCCCCAGCCTGGGTGATGGCCTGGAGCATGCCCATCGATTTGGTTTCGACCGCCATAGGGATTCGCTCAGGGGTTTTGACCTGGCCGAGGACGGCGACGTAGCGCTCGCCATATTGCTCGACGGCAAGGATGACCTGCGGGTTTACGAAGAAGCCGCCTTCTTTGAATTGTTTTTCCAGCAGGAACTCCGCCTCGCGGAGGGTTTTGCCCGCAAGATTGACGGTGCCCACGAGCGGGAAGCGGAGATCGCCATTCGCCGTGACGCGCTGGGCTGTCGTCATGTCGGGCTGGTTGTAAACCTGGAATTGAACCAGATCCCGCGGGGCGAGCCGGTAGTCGGCGTTGGCGGTCATCGAAGGCGAGACCATAGATGCAGTGGTCTCTGCGGGGCCGGTCGTTTGCGCTTGTGCGAAGCCGGCGGATACAAGCAGTGCAAGCAGGTGAAGTGAGACTTTCATAGTAGGCGTTGTGTCAAAAGCGGCAGGAGAGGTGGCCGGAAACGAGGGTCCGATCGTAGTTGAGCGCGGAAACGTCGGAGTCTTGCGTGGTCCAGGTGCAGCTCGCGCCGGCGGCCAGGCGGTGGGTGAGCGCGTATCTGACGCCTCCGCGAAGACTGACGGAGTTGTCGCGGCGCGAGTTGGACTGGTGCTCGTAATCGGCCTGGCTCCCTTCGATTTCGCCGAGCAACGAGAAGCCGCCAGCGATGTCCTGCTCGGCCACAAAGCCGACGGTGCTGCGCATGATGACCTCGCCGCTTGGCGAGAAATATGTGCCGCGGTTGATCTTCGATGTGAGCGAGAGCCGTTCGTGAACCGCCCAGACGAGGGCGGCTCCGGCGATGAGATCGGAGTCAGAGCGATCCAGGCCGCCGGAATAATTGACGGTGGACACGCCCACGTGGAAGCGGCCGCTGACTTTCGGAAGGAAGTCGCCGCGACCGCGCAGGGTGAAGGCGTGGCCCGTGCTCTCGGTTTCCTGGGAGGCGGAGGAACCGGGTTTGGAACGGGCGAGTTCGAGATCGTAACCAGCGCCGAGGTTCAACCGTTCGTGAGCGACGAAGTTGTACGAAGCGCCAATGGCGGCGAGTTCGTTGGTGCTGTAGCCTTCCTCGCGGTAATCCATGTGGCGAATACGCGTGCGGCCTTCGAAAGCGGATTTACCGGTGGCGGCCACGGCACCCTCCCAGGAAAGCTCCGCCTCGGATTGCCGGAGGCGGCGGCCGACGTCGGCATTGGCGGTGCTCGATTGTACGTAAGCGAGCTTCAGCTGCTGGCTCGACAAGGTGTCTTCGGATTCGGGGTAGACGGCGAGCAGGCTGATGGACGGATCGATGGAGTCCTCGTTTTCGTATTCGAAAAACTTTACCGCGTGGGCGTCCGCGTTGATCTCAAAGCGGGTGAGGGAGGAGCGGCGGAAAAAGCGAAGCTGGGGATGCAGCGTGGCAAAACCGCTGCCGTCGCCGCTGGCACGAGCGTAGAGGTTGCTGTCGTAGCCGCCACTGGCCTCGACCTTGGAGGTGAGCGCCCAGTTGGGGGATTCCCAAAGCGCCGCGTGCGCTGCGGAGGCGGCAAAAACGGCGGCGCAACCGATCGCCGGGAGCGCGAAAAGCTGCCGCACTCCGGACCGATTTTGGAGTTTCGTCCGCGGCTTCATAAGAACGTCCATGCCGTATCAGTGGGCGTTCTTGATTTTGAAGAGAGTCGCGACGAGGCAGTAGAGGTCCATCATCACGCTCCAGTTCTCCATGTAGTAGAGGTCGGCTTCGATGCGTTTACCGAGGTCGGTGTCACCGCGAAGTCCGTTGATCTGTGCCCAGCCGGTAAGACCTGCGCGGACTTCGTGACGGGCGTTGTAATTCGGTATCTCGTCTTTGAATTTTTCGATGAGTTCCGGGCGCTCAGGGCGCGGGCCGACGAGGCTCATGTCGCCTTTCAAGACGTTCCAGAACTGCGGAAGTTCATCGATGTTGGTCTTGCGCATGAAGGTGCCGATCTTGAGCCGGCGGTTGTCTTCTTTTTTGCACCAGACGGCGCCGGACTTGGTTTCCGCGTCCAAGCGCATGCTGCGGATTTTGTAGATATAGAAAGTCCGTCCGCCGCGGCTCGTGCGGCGCTGGCGGTAGATCACCGGGCCGGGCGATTCGAGATAAACGGCCATGCAGAACCACGGGATGATGAGTGCGGAGATTAAAAGGCCGATGGTGCCGCCGATGATGTCGATAGTGCGTTTGACGGCGCGGTTGATCATCCGATCAAGGGGCAAGTCGCTCACGCTTAGAAGGGGAACGCCGGATACGGTTTCGACCCGGAGGCCCGAGTTGAGCGCCGGAAAATACTCCGGGATCATTTTGAAGCCGAGCAACTCGCGCTGGCAGAATGCGACGAGGTGCTGGATCTCACGCGCCGAGCAGGAGACCTCGGCGAGAATGATGGAGTGCGCCTGACATTTTTTCACCAGCTGAGGAAGGGCGGAATAGTCGCCAAGCACGGCGACTTCTGCAGGGGGACGGGAGCTAAAGCTGCCGCCGGGCATGGGCACGCAACCGACAATCTCGTTTAATTGAGCCAGATCGCGGCGCATGGCCTGCCGTAGATGCGAGGAGTTTTTGTTCCAGCCTATCACGATGACTCGTGAGCTCACGGATTCCTTAACGCGGGGCTGGATGATGGTAACAAAGGAGAGAAGCCTCCAGAGCGTGAGCATCCCGGACAGTGTCAGTGTGCAGTAGAGCACGCCTACGCGCGGCGAAAATTGCTGGAGATGGAAAAGTCCGATACAGGCCCAGGTGGCGATACACCAAAGCGCGATGGCCTTCAGGTGGTTTTTGGCCCAGAACTGAAGCTTGTAGAGATTAGTGGCCTCATAGGTCTTCAGCAGCGCCATAAGCCAGGTGTAGACGATCGATCCGCCAATGCTCCACAGGAGCGGATTCTTCAGCTGACTGAGCTGTAATGTAAGATCGGATCGCTGCCATTCGCGAAAGGCCAGCCCTGCGAAAATGGCGATGGCGGCTATGAATAAATCGCCGGCCAGCAGCAGAGTGCTGAGTCGGTAAGCGTGTTCACGGGGCTGGTTGGTTTCGGCCGACGAGGAAGTGTGCGAAGTCGTACCGGGGGTAGTTGATGGGGAAATTGCTGGCGACGGGGTGGCGTCGATTACGGGCATGGGCAACGTCGATAAGGCTTTCAAGTCGGGCGCTAGCGCGTCCGCCGTGGATAGTGCAGTTTGAACTCTCATAGATTGTCCTGTGTGCGCTCATGAGAACCGGTGAGCTTTTCCGGAGGGGTAGGACAAACGTTGATGTGCGACTGAAAGCGTGGCGTGGCTCTGGATTAAAAAAATCTATACTTGTTCCTCGGTTGCTGAACTTTTTCCCGAAAAGTACATGTGCACGAAAAATGCCAGATGACCGGAATCCCGCTTCGATCTAACGAAATGAATGGAATTCAAGGGTGCTACTGCATTTTGAGCTGCGTCTGGCCGGTGCAACATGTACTTGGTCACAGAATACAGAATCGATCGCTGCTTGTATATCAGGATGGTGGCCTCAATTTAGAGTAGTGGATTCCCTGACTCAGTAGTTGAAGTTCACTTACAAATATGGCGTTTGGGTAAACGCAGCATGTGCTGTCAGCTGTGTTCTGCATCTGGCTGCTTGCACGCAGTCGAAGTGAAGTGCTCCATGCGGTCCGCTGGGCCAAGCTGCGGGGAATCGGCTGGAGCAAATCTGGGGCGCGATTCTCACATTGACCGCAGGGTTACGGCGCGGTGTTGGCGGAGTGACTAGGATCGAATATGGAAGTGGGAACGGAGAGCGAAAGGGTTGCGGGTTTATTTCCCTCGTCCCGTATTCTTGAGGTCCGGTTATAGGCCCGGCAGCTTAATCCGCGATCAACACGTGGTCGCCGACGCGGACATCTTCGTAGAGTTCGACGATTTCGAGGTTACGCATGAGGACGCAGCCGGCGCTTTGGGGCTGCCCCAGCGTCGCTTCGCGGTTTGTGCCGTGTATATATATGTAGCGGTCGTGGGTATCGACTTCGCCGCCGCGGTTAACGCCGGATTCGAGGCCGCGGAGCCAGAGGATGCGGCTGGTGATGAGGTTGCCGGTGTCGGCGGTGGCGGAGAGTTCGCTGAAGTGGTGACCGGTACAGACGCGGGCTTTGAAGACCATGCCAGGGGGCTGGCCCGCGCCGATGCGCTCGGCGATTTCGTGGTGACCGCGCGGGGTGCCAAGGGAGTTTTTCACGTTGGAAGGCGGACGCTTAGACGTGGAAATGACAAAGCTGCGGACGAGTTTTCCTTTGCGGAAGAACTGCATGGTCTGGTTAGCGATGGAGACGAAAAGCAAACGCTCTGCGGGCTTGATGCCGAGCGAGGCGCGGGCTTTATTGGCCAACTCCCAAGGAGAATCTATCGTGACTACTTCACTCACAGTTGGCATCGTCGGTGCGACCGGCGCAGTCGGTCAAGAGCTGGTCAGGCTCTTGCACGAGCGCAATTTCCCGATGGCCTCGCTGCGGCTTTTCGCCTCGGCGCGGTCGGCGGGCAAGACCGTGGAGCGCTTCGGCAAAAAACTCGTGATTGAAGAGGCGAAGCCCGGCGTGTTCGCGGATGTCGATGTGGCGTTCTTCGCGGCCGGCGGTTCCGTCACGAAGGCGCTCGCGCCTGATGCGATCAAGGCGGGCTGTCTCGTGATCGATAAGAGTTCCGTGCACCGCATGGACGCGGATGTGCCGCTCGTGATCCCGGAGATCAATCCACAGGGCCTTCGCAATCATCGCGGAATCATTGCGAATCCGAATTGCTCGACCGCGGTCACGCTCATGGGGCTTTGGCCGCTGCACCAGCGTTTTGGATTGAAGCGCTATTTCGCCGCGACGTACCAATCGGTTTCCGGCACGGGTGCGGAAGCGGTCCGCGAGCTCGAAGAGCAGACGCAGGCTTACGTGAAGGGGCAGCCGATCACGCATAAAATTTATCCGTACCAGATCGCGCAGAACTGCATCCCTCAGGTGGATTCGTTTGGCGAAAACGGTTACACGGGCGAGGAGCACAAGATGATGCTCGAGAGCCGCAAGATCATGGGGCTGCCCAATCTCAAGGTTTCGACAACCTGCGTGCGCGTTCCCGTCGTGCGGGCGCACTCGATCGCGGTGAATGCCGAGTTCGAGAAGCCCGTCAGCGTCGAAGAGGCCCGCAAGGCCATCGCGGCGTTTGAAGGCGCGGTGCTCGTCGATGACACGGCGAATCGCAGATACCCGACGCCGCTGGATTTCGCCGAAAAAGTGAAGTGCGGTGTGGGCCGTCTGCGCGTTGATACCGCGCTCGATAACGGTCTCTCGTTCTGGGTTTCCGGTGATAATCTCTGGAAAGGTGCCGCTCTGAATGCGGTGCAGAACGCCGAACTCATGGCCCGCGAAGGCTTGCTCAAGCCGAAGCGTGCACTCGCGTCGGTCTGACAGAACCCGCTTTCGGTGGTCAGCGGCGCGTTCAGGATAACGCGCCCTACCTCTGAGATTCCTGAATAAAACCTTGTCAGCCCGCGCACCCGCGCTTTTTCCTCATCCTTTCCGCCCGGACGCTTAGCTCAGTTGGTTAGAGCATCTCGTTTACACCGAGAGGGTCGGGGGTTCGAGTCCCTCAGCGTCCACCATCTCTTTTTCACCGTTTAACTCCTTCATGCGACACACGATCTCCATCCTCGTTGAGAACAAGTTTGGCGTTTTGGCGCGCGTCTCCGGTTTGTTTTCCGGCCGCGGCTTCAACATCGACTCGCTCAATGTCGCGCCGACGCATGATGCCACGCTCTCGCGCATCACGGCTGTCCTCAAAGGCGACGACTCCGCGCTCGATCAAGTCACCAAGCAGCTGCGGAAACTGATCAACGTCGTCGAAGTCATCGACTTCAAGGAAGGCCAGGCCGTTCAGCGCGAGCTGCTCCTCGCCAAGGTGAAAGCTGACGGCAAAACCCGCTCCGAGATTATGCAGATCTGCGACATTTTCCGCGCGAAGATCGTCAATGTTGCCCACGATTCAGTGATCGTCGAACTCACGGGCGACGAAGGAAAGACCTCCGCGTTTCTGAAGCTCATCGAAGGCTTCGGTATTATCGAGCTCGCCCGCACCGGCGCACTCGCGCTCATCCGTTAATTTTAACCCCAAACACACCTCTCATCATGCCCGCCAAAGTATACACCGACAAAGACGCCGATCTCGGCGTGTTCAAAAACAAGACCGTGGCTGTTCTCGGCTACGGCTCCCAGGGCCACGCGCACGCCCTCAACCTGAAGGATTCCGGCGTCAAGGTCATCATCGGCCTCTACGAAGGTTCCAAGTCCAAGGACGTCGCCATCAAGCATGGCTTCGAAGTAGTCGAGACGGGCGAGGCTGTCCGCCGCGCTGACGTGATCATGGTCGGTCTCCCCGACATGAAGCAGGCCGACGTTTACGAGTCGTCCATCCTCCCGAATCTCTCCAAGGGCAAAACCCTCCTCTTTTCGCACGGCCTCGCCGTTCACTTCGGCCTGATCAAGCTCCCGAAGGACGTCGATTGCATCATGGTCGCTCCAAAGGGCCCCGGCCACATGGTCCGCCGCCTCTACGCTGAAGGCAAAGGCATGCCCGCTCTCATCGCGGTCGCTCAGGACAAATCCAAGTCCGCTAAGAAGACCGCTCTCGCTTGGGCGAAGGGCATCGGCTCGACCCGCGCTGGCGTTCTCCAGACCTCCTTCAAGGAAGAGACCGAGACCGATCTCTTCGGCGAACAGGCCGTTCTCTGCGGTGGCGCTTCCGCCCTCGTTCAGGCCGGTTTCGAAACGCTTGTTGAAGCGGGTTACCAGCCCGAGATGGCTTACTTCGAATGTCTCCATGAGCTGAAACTCATCTGTGACCTCATGTACGAGTCCGGCATCGCTGGCATGCGCTTCTCGATCTCCGAGACCGCCAAGTACGGCGACATCACCCGCGGTCCTCGCGTCGTGAACAAGAAGACCAAGGCCGAGATGAAGAAGATCTTGAAAGAGATCCAGACCGGCAAGTTCACCAAGGAATGGGTCAAGGAGCACAAGGGTGGTCTCAAGAACTACAACAAGCTCCTCAAGGACGGCGAAAAGCACCCGATCGAAAAGACCGGCGCTTACCTCCGCGGCATGATGCCTTGGATGGCCAAGAAGAACATCAAGGGCGTCCAGGCTTCCTACTAAGCCTAACTCGTCTCACTGAGCCTCGGTTTGCTCAGTTGATTTAAGAATGAGCCATCTCGCTTCGGCGGGGTGGCTCGTTTTGTTTGAGGTTTGGTTGAATCGCAAAGACGCAAAGGCGCGAAGGAGGACGCAAAGAGTCGAGGTGCGATAAGGTAATCGCGGTCTTCGCAGTCTTTGGTGTTGAAGAATAAATTCTGAGCTTCGCGTTCGAACTTTGCGTCTTAGCGTCTTCGCGCTTCAACTGATCGTTGGAAATTTTTTCGACCTGTGTCCGCCACCAAGAAACTCGTCCTCGCCACTCGCAAAAGTCCGCTCGCGCTCGCGCAAACGGAAATGGTCGCCGCGCATCTGCGCTCGAAGCTCGGTGTCGAAACGGAACTGCTGAAGCTCGTTACGACCGGCGATAAACAGACTGACTGGTCGCTCGAAAAAAAGGGCGGCAAGGGACTTTTCACGAGTGAACTCGAGCAGGCGCTGTTGCGCGGCGAAGCCGATGTCGCGGTCCACAGCACGAAGGATTTGCCCGGGGATATGCCGGACGGACTTGGAATCGGCGGCTACATGCCGCGCGAAGATGCGCGCGACGTGCTTGTGCTGCGTGCGGGTGTGGCGGAGCCGAAATCGATAGCGACGGGAAGTCCGCGGCGTCGGTTGCAGATCGGGATGCTTTTCCCGAATGCGGAGTTCACCGAGATCCGTGGAAATGTGGATACGCGGTTGCGGAAGATCGCGGAAGGCGGCGTGGCGGATGCGACGTTGCTGGCGGCGGCGGGATTGAACCGGTTGCGCATCGGCAACTGGCCGGGCGTGGAGTTTCATTCGCTCGGTTTTGAGAATATGGTCCCGGCGGTCGGGCAGGCGGCGATCGCCGTGCAGTGCCGCGCAGGCGACGTCGCGAAGTTTGCGGGAGTGTTCGATGCTGAGACGGCGAAGAAAGTAACTCTGGAGCGCGCTTTTCAGGCAGCGCTCGGCGGTGGTTGTCATACGGCGTTTGCGGCTCATGCGACGGCAGACACGCTTTACTTTTTCCATCACGAAATCGGCCTGCGCTCGCTGCCGCTCGGGCCGGAGGATTTCGCGAAGCCGGTCGAGTATGCGCGCGCGACGCTGAAGTACTTTGGGTTTACCGTTTAGGCTGTCCGGATTCCTCTGGTGGCTCAGTGCCGATGACGATGGGATCGCCTATGACGATTTCCTCGCGGACGATTTTGTTGCGTTTGGTAAAGCGGACCTCGGGTTGCGTGGTGCCGAAAATGTGAGAGCCGGCGTCACCCATGCGTTGAACTGCGGTCGCGAAATTTACGCCGGCGGAGCGTATACTCATGCGCGACGTCCATAAGCGGACAAGCCGGCGGTCTTCGCGGAACCTCGCCAGATCGTACGCCATGACGATGATGAAGTAGCGGTCCTCCTCCATCATCGCCATGAGGGTTTTGGTTTTTTCAGAGACCATTGCGCGGCGGGCTTCCCGTTGCAGATCCTTGGTGAAGCCGAGCATAGCAGATGTGGACTGGCCTTTGATCTCGTTTCCCAACTCTCCAGTTGCGGCGTGGGCGAACTCGAAATCCAGTTGAGACTTGATCGCCATGCTTGAGTTGGTCGGAAGGCCTGCCACTTCCCCATCGGGAAGCGGCGGCGGATCATTTTCGATCCGGAGCATTTCCGCCTGTTGGACGATGAGGTCGCGGGAGCGTTCAAGGTCTTTGTTGATCAGTTCGTGATCCTTGTCGTTGCCGATGGTGACACCCCAGTGAACGACCAGCATCAAATCGGCTGTGTCGATCTGGCGGGCAGGGGTGTAAGATTTTTTCCGCAGGAACCCCGACAGATTCCGGGCGAGGTCTTGAAAGGACATTGTTTGAAGACCCTTATCCACGACCCGGCCGCCGAAAAACTCACCCTTCACGAAAATATACGTTTCCTGTTTTGTTTCCGCATCCGTACCCTGCCGGGCCAGATAATCCTGGCTGGCAGTCGAAAACGCCACGGTCATCTCTTCGGCGCGGAGTGACAGTGAGGCAGCTAAAATGGGAAGAATGAAGCCGAGGCAACGAGATCGCATGGGGGTATGTTCGATGCTCGACATAACAAGGACCGAGAGTGAGTGGATGCTCAACGTCTAAGTCGCCAGGCACTCCACTTAAGCCCAGTCCGGCCGAAATCATTCTTGCTGGTATCGTGCTTGGGTTGAAAGTGGCACTCCGCCTGATGACAGGCTTAAATTTCAGCCCATGCCTAACGGTATCGTTTATCTCGTAGGCGCCGGTCCCGGCGATCTCGGTCTCGTCACGTTCCGCGCGAAGGAACTCATCTCGCAGGCGGACGTGCTTGTGTACGATTACCTCGTGCATCCCGAGCTCGTGAAGTGGACGCGCGCTGATTGCGAAGTCGTGTACGTGGGCAAGAAGGCGGGCTTCCACTCGGTGCCGCAGGAGGAGATCGAGGCGCTGCTCGTGAAGCATGCGAAGGCGGGCAAACGCGTTGTGCGGCTCAAGGGCGGCGATCCGTTTGTGTTCGGACGCGGCGGCGAAGAGGCGCGGACGCTCGCGAAGGATGGAATCGCGTTTGAGGTAGTGCCCGGTGTGACTGCGGCACTCGCGGCGGGCGCATACTCGGGCATTCCACTGACGCATCGGAATACCAGTTCGTCACTCGTGTTGCTGACCGGCCATGAAGATCCAACGAAGCACGAGCTCCAGATCGACTGGCGGGCCTATGGCGCGCTCAAGAATACCACGCTCGCGATCTACATGGGCATGGGGCACCTGAAATTCATCATGGGTGAGCTCGTCGCAGGCGGGCTCTCGCCGGAGACTCCGGCGGCGGTGGTGCAATGGGCGTCGCTTGGACGCCAGCGCAGTGTGGCGGGAACGGTTTCCGATCTGCCCGAGCGCGTGGAGAAGGCCGGACTGACTGCGCCGTCGATCATCTTTGTTGGCGAAGTCGTGCGCGGGCACGAAGACATCGATTGGTTTGAGCATCTACCGCTTTTCGGACGCCGCGTGGTCATCACACGGACGCGCGATCAAAACAGCGAACTGCGCGACAAACTCGAAACACTCGGCGCCGAGGTGTTGGAGTTGCCGCTCATCTCGATCACGAAGGACGTGGCGCGCGATGCGTTTGTGGAGATTCTTTCGGAGCTGGGGCAGTACGACTGGATCGTGTTCACGTCGGCCAACGGCGTGCGGTTTTTCTTCGAGGATTTTCTCAAGGGGTTTCAGGACATCCGCGCGCTCGGGATGCTTCGGTTTGCGTGTGTCGGTGCGGCGACAGCGCGAGAGATTCAACGGCACAACATCCGCGTCGAGTGCATGCCCGACACGGCGACGGGCGCATCGCTTGCCGACGCGCTCATCGCGACGGGTAGCATGGACAGCGCGAAGGTCATCGTTGTCACCGGCAATCTGAACCGCGACACGATGGTCAAAAAGCTCGAAGCCGCGCGGGCGATCGTGGACAAGCTGCCGCTCTACAAGACGGAGAAAGTCGATCTCTCAAGCAATCCCGTCGCGGACGATTTCCGGCAGAAGGGCGCGGATGCGATTCTCTTCGCGAGCAGCTCGGCGGCGCAGTCGTTTTACGAGCAGTCACCCGCACTGCAGTTGGAGCGCGGAGCGAAGAAGCCGCTGCTCGGCAGCATCGGACCGCAGACGACGGAGACGATGGACGAGAACGACATGTCGCCCGACTTCGAGGCGAAGAAGCCGAGCCTCGATGCCTTGATCGAGGCGATGATCGAGAAGCTTTCCGGCAAGCAGGGCTGATTGCTGTGATCTACCTCGACTACAACGCCACGACGCCGCTCCGGCCCGAAGTATTCGAGGCGATGAAGCCTTTTCTGACTGAGCGTTGGGGAAACCCATCGAGCAGTTATGGTTTCGGCTCGAAATTGAAGGCAGAGGCGGAGGCGGCGCGCCGCGCGGTGGCGAAGCTCGTTAATGCCAACGCGAGCGAAGTCATCTTCACGGGTTCAGCGACGGAGGCTGATAACACGGCGCTGAACGCTGCGCTCGTCGCACAATCGGGGAAGCGGCACATCATCACGTCGGCGGTCGAGCATTCCGCCGTGCTTAATCACTGCGCTTTTCTGGAAACGCAGGGAGTGCGAGTCACGCGGCTGCCGGTTAATGAAGATGGCCTGCTCGATCTGAGTGGGCTCGATGCCGCCTTCGCCGACGATACTGCGCTCGTTTCGCTGATGTGGGCGAACAATGAGACCGGCGTGGTTTTTCCTGTCCCTGAAATCGCTGCCCGGTGTCAGGCGCGGGGCGTGCCGTTTCATTGCGACGCGGTGCAGGCGGCGGGAAAACTGTCGATCGATCTGAAAAACACGCGCGTCGATTATCTTTCGCTCAGTGCTCACAAGCTCGGCGGGCCCAAGGGCGTCGGTGCGTTGATTGTACGAAAAGACGCGCCGTTCGTTCCCACCCTGCATGGTGGTCATCAGGAAAAGTCGCGCCGCGGTGGCACCGAAAATGTCGCGGGGATCATTGGCTTCGGTCGCGCGGCGGAGCTGGCGCTGGCGGAAATCAAAAGCTACGCCGCGCATGTTGCTCCGCTGCGGGATTGGCTGGAGGCAGAACTCATTTCCCGCGTGACCGGTGTGGAGCGAAACGGGCATTTGGCCGAGCGCCTCGCCAACACGACGAGCCTTACGTTTCCGGGCATCGAGGCGGAGGCGTTATTGTTGTTGCTCGATCAAGCGGGCATCTGCGCCAGTGCGGGCTCGGCGTGTCTGGCGGATTCCGATGAGCCGTCGCACGTCATTCGCGCGATGAAGCCGCAGAGCGCGGCGGCGCGGCAGATGATCCGGTTTTCTCTGGGACTGGCGACGACGGTGACCCAGGTGGATTCTGCGGTTGAAGCAGTCGTGTCGGCGGTCAAGCGGCTGCGTTGAGTGCGGCGGATGCGATTTCCATCGCGAGTGTGCGGCTTGTTTATCCCGACGAATCAGGTACGGAGAGCGTCTGGATTCTGGCGCGCGTCCCAAAAGCGGAGAATCTCAACCGTATGGCGTTCGGAATCGGCGCGGTAATAAATTACAATCCACGGTTTGTGAACGAGGCGTCGCACGCCGGGTCGGTTGCGAACTAGAGCGCCGTATGTGGATGGTTTCCAAGTGTGAGCGCACGATCAACCAGAGCATTTCCCAGCCGTTCGGCTGCCTCCGGGTTATTCGCCGCCACAACTGCGACAATGGAGCCGAGATCGCGATTGGACTGGGCGGAAAAAATTACCGCGCAGTCCATGCGCGGATGTTTTGCCGGACTTGATCGGTGGCCAGGGTAGGCTCGGTGCGTAACGAGTGAAGCCCTGCATCGATGGCTGCGAGTTGTTCTGGGCTTTCGTCGGGCAGCAACCGGGCGGCGATCCAGTCGGCCACTTCGCGCATCTGCTCAGGGCTGAATTTTTCCAGGGCTTTTTCGACCTCGGTCACGGTGCTCATAGTCGGTACGATATGAGCGGATCGCGCACTGGCAACTTTCGGTTGTTGGGGCAGGAAGCTTCACGCGCCGTGATCATGCCGCCGACGCAGATCCTCAAAAGCATCTTCGGCCGGGATGCAGCGCACCTGACCGCTATCGATTTCGGCCATGCGACGTTCGATCTCCTCGGCCCATGCCTGATCGTTTCCGAGGTCAAAACCGCCTTGAGCGAGGACGCTCACGCTTCGATCAGCCTGGCGGTGACGGGATCGTAGCGATAGTTACTCAACGATCCCTGCATCAGCTTTTGGATGGTTTCCTCGATGACGGGCAGGGGAATCAGGAACCATTCGCGTGGCTCGACGTGTTCGCCGAAGCGGTCTTTGAGCGCCAAGTCGAGCCGTGCGCTGGCGAAGAATTTGTGGAGCAGCGCTTCGAGGGCTTTGCGATTGATGTTCGCGAGTTTGAAGGTCGCCACAATCTCCACGCTGGAGAGCAGGTAGGTCGGGTCTTTTTTCGCGTTCGCGATCCGGTTCTTCACGTCGCCGCCGGTGACGCCGATTTTGTGGAGGACAGACCGATTCTGCGCGACGAACTCGTGATCCGACTGACTGCGCAGAACGTAGATGTAGCCGGTGGGAAGATCGTCCGGTTCTTCGTCGTTCGAGAAGAGCGGGCCGAGGTCGGGCCTGGCGATGCGGCGGCTGCCTTTGTCTTTGTTTAACGCGCGCTGGAGTGAGCGGACGAGGAGGTCGCTTTCGGTGCCGTTGTCGTAAACGACGCGCAGTCGACGGTCCGGGCGGCCGTAGTCGGTGACGAAGGAATCGCCCAAGTCGGCGACAAGGACCTTCTGTCCGTCGAGGATGAACAGGTCGCCCTGGTTCACCTCGGCGTTGTCCTGATATTTGGAAGTACGGCGCGTGCCCGCGTTCAGCTCCTGCTGCACTTGCTCGAACAGCGGTTTGAACTGCGCGAAGTCGGCGCAGGGATTGCGCTGGGCGACTTCTTCAGCGGCTTTGATTTCCTCGCGCGATCTGACGTGCACGAGTTGGTCGATGTCGGTTTGCTGACCGCTGGCGACGCCCAGCGATTCCAGCAGCGCGGCGTCATTCGGATCTTCGCTGACACCAGAAGCGGGCGGCTCGCTGAATTTCCCGAGCAGGCCGTTTTTATCGAGAGGCTCCAAAATCCCCCGGCACTCAGGGGAGGCGCGTAACCGATCCAACCGCACCGCATACAGGCGCTCGAAAATGTCGCGGTTTTCACCGTGTTGCGGCGCATGCCCGTGTTCCTCCATCCAGCGTTCGATCTCTTCGAAGCCGGCGATGATGCGTTGCTCCTTGGGGGTGCGTCCGCCGGTAGTCGTGGCCTCGGTTTCAACACCGAGTTCGCCCAGCAACTCCAAGTCTTCGTCTGTGGTGCGCTCAGCCATTTCCGTTTTCCTTCACCTTTCTTTGCAGGAAAGCGATTCCTTCGGCCATCTTCTTCTCCCACGGGTCCATTGCGGTGAGCGAGGGGAGGCGGCCTTTCTCTTGTTTGAATTTAAGAGCGCGCTTCGCGAGTTCGCGGGCTTCCTCCAGTGTTAGCGTCGAACGCCGGCCGGCGATGATTTGCTCGACCTGTTTCAGGCGCTCCTCGGTCATCGATTTGGAGAGGATCGCGTAAGCTTCGCCGAAGGGGTTGATGCGGTCGATCAAGTCGATGTCGAGGTCGGTGACGGAGAGGGCAAACTTGCGGACGCCGTCGATGAGCGCGGTGTTCTTGGTATCGGTGGAGTTCCCGTCAGTCAGTGCCTTCTTGGCCTGCTGCACGAAGTTCAGCGCGGCGATGGCGTGCTGGCGCACGGCTTCTTGGTCCTCTTCGTCGAGGCCGGGAAATTTCTCTTTCACGATCTTGCCCATGCGGACCTGCGTGAGTTCCTCGGGGACGAGTTCGTGATCGAACATGCCGCGCTCGATGGTCTGTTTATCCTGAACGAAGGCGGTGATGAGTTCGTTCAAATCCTCCTGTACGATGCGCGTCGCCTCGGGGCTCTTGGGCTCCACGAGGCCTTTGATCTCCATTTGGATTTTGCCGGTCTCGGGATTCACCCCGACGTTGCACTTGGCGGGATCGTAGCCGCCTTCGCCGTAGTCATATCCAGGCGTCTGCTCGTTGTTCTGGTGTTTGGGGCGGAACTCGAAGCGAGGCGCGAGAACCTGCTCCATGAGCAAGCTGGCGGCGATGGCCTTGAGCGTGTCATTGACCGCCTCAGTGACGGTTTCCTCGGTGGCGTCGGGTTCGGCGATGAGATTAGTGAATCGGGCGCGGGTTTTGCCGGGAGCGTCGCGAGTGGCGCGGCCGATGATCTGCACGATTTCGGTGAGGCTGGAGCGGTAGCCGACGGTCAGGGCGTGCTCGCACCAGATCCAGTCAAAGCCTTCCTTCGCCATGCCGAGCGCGATGATGATGTCCACGTGGTCGCGGTTGTTTTTCTGCGCGGGGTCTTTGAGGGCGGCGGAGACTTTGTCGCGTTTGGCGGGATCGTCGTCCACGAGGTCGGCGATTTTGATGATCCTGCCGCCGCGAGTTTTCACGACTTGGAAGCCGGTTTTCGGATCGGTGCTCTGCCATTCGCCCAGTTCCTCGATGATGTGCTCCACCTCGCGAATTTTGTCCTTCGTGCTTTCCCGCGAATTCACGTTGGGGATGTGAACGATGGTTTTCTCGGAGGAGTTGAGCACCTTGAGAATTTCCTCCGTGAAGCTGCCGGCATAAAAGTAGTAACCGATGTCGAGTTGTTTGAGGTGTTCGTAGCCGTTGAGCTGCTCGTAGTAGGTGTAGGTGACGGTCTGGAATTTGGCTTCGTCGCCGGGGTGTAGCACGGCCTCGGCGTCGCCGCGGAAATAGGAACCGGTCATCGCCACGATGTGGGCTTTGTCGCGGGCCATGAACTGGCGGACGTGATCGCCGAGCCGGTTGTCGGGATTGGCCGAGACGTGGTGGAACTCGTCCACCGCGATCAAGCGGTCATCGAAGACTTCCACGCCGAAGCGCTCGACCGCGAAGCGGAAGGTGGCGTGCGTGCAGACAAGCACCCTGGCTTCGCTTTCCAAAAACGTCTTCACCGCGTCAACTTTGCCGCCGTCGGTGCCGAAGGTGTCGCATAGATTCCAGCGGGGCTCGACCGTCCAATCCGCCCAGAAGCCGTGCTTGCTCAACGGCTCGTCGTGAAAGCTGGAGCCGATGGAGCGCTCGGGCACGACGATGATTGCCTGCTTCAGTTTTTGGTTTTGGAGCTTGTCGAGCGCGATGAACATGAGCGCCCGGCTTTTGCCGGAGGCCGGCGGCGATTTGATGAGGAGATACTGCTCGCCGCGTTTTTGATAGGCGCGCTCCTGCATGGGACGCATGCCGTGCGCGTTGGCCTTCATCGAACGCCCATCGCGAGCGTAGGTGACGGAGACGGAGGGGACGTTGATGGGGTTGCTCATGCGTCGGCGGTTTTCTTTTTGCGGCCAGCGGGTTTGGATGCGGTGGCCGGCTTGGCGGTCATTTTCGTGTAGAGGGAGAAGAGGGTTTCGAGGCGCTCGGTGTCGTTTTTGAAGCGGCGGCCGATGTAGATGCGTTCGAGGGTTTCGTCGTTGCGTTCGTGAGCGGCGCGGAGGTCGGCGGGCATCGTCTCCGGGTCGTAGAGATCGGCGATGGTGGCGGGGAAATGCGCCTCGCGGGCGAGCAGGATGTCCTCCGCGCAACGCGTGAGGTCGGCCTTGTTTTGCTCGGTGAGCGTGGGCACGGGAAAGGTGTTCCAACCGAGGGTGTTTGAGTAGCGGTAACGGGTTTCGAGTTTGCCGCAGACGGTGGCGATCCAGACTAGGTGGAGCTTGGAGGCGATGAGCGCTAGGTTCCAGAGCGGGGCGTCGTAGAGGGCGAAGGCTTCGGTAACTATCGAGCGTGGCGGTAAGAGGCCTACTGGCAGGAATGGACGGTCCTCAGAACTGACCCGAGGGACGATGATGGAGAACGTGTAGTCGGGAGACCGCACCTCAACGAATCGGTAAGGCTTAGCGCTCCATTCGGCGGTCGCCTTCTTGGGACTCTCAAGCCGGTTGCGCCGCACGTTTTCAAACCGCTTTGCCAGCTCTGGACTTTGATTCGCCTCATCGAAGTCGGAGGCGGTGACCCAGAAACAATATCGCTGGATTCCTTTGATGAATTCCTGACCGCCAAACATCGGGCGAACAAATTTTGCGGCGGTCGCATCCAATGCATCCAGATCATTCGCGCCACAGATCAAATGTCCGCCGTCTTTCGCGAAGTTCCCCAGCAGCATTTCTGGGAGCGCAGCGAGCGGCTCACTCGAAGCGGCTACGAATAAGTCAGGGCCAGGAACGAGGTAAGGATTTATGTTCGCCGTGGACCTGACTTCAGCCTCGTCCTTTTCATTTGTGGAGTAAATCAACCGGTCAGCTTTGGGGTGATTTGTTAAGCCGATGATTGCCACGGTCACACCGGCATTATGGGCGGCAAGGTTGGCCCATTTGAAAGACGTGTGGGCGAAGGAGATTTTGTGACCAGTGCCGAGAATGAGCGGCCAAAGAACGGCAACCTGCTGTCCTTGGCAGATCGAGTTGGTAGTAACGAAAGCCGTTGAGGCCAATGTGTGAGATCCGAAGTCGGCTGCTTTCATCATCCACCCGGCGACGTAATCGAGAGATTTCCATCTGTCGGTTCTGTCTTCGAAAATAGACCGCACGTCCTGTTTTTGCTCGGGCGATTGCTTCTTGTCCCCGCAATACGGCGGATTCCCGCAGATATACGTTTCCCCGCCCTCGTTTTCGAAATCGATTTCGGACTGGTCGAGCGGCGTTTCGAATAAATCGTCGGACTTGTTTTTCACGCCTTTGCCGTAGGCGTCCATCAGGGCGAGCCAGTCGAGGCGGAGGGCGTTGCCGCAGGTGATCCAGTTGGCGGCGGAGAGGGGGAGGAACTCGGCGAGGGCGAGTTGCTGGCCGCGGTAGAGCACGTCGCATTGATACTCGGCGATGATGAGGGCGAGGCGGGCGATCTCGCAGGAGAAGTGGCGGATCTCGATGCCGCGAAAATTGGTGAGCGGGATGGCGGACTTGCGGTCGCGCTCGCCGCGGCGCTCGTTGATGGCGGCCTCGATCTCGCGGAGCTGTTTGTAGGCGATGACGAGAAAATTGCCCGAGCCGCAGGCGGGGTCGAAAACGCGGATGCGGGCTAGGCGCTGGCGAAGGTGGAGAAGTTTGCGGGGGTTGTCGCCGGCCTCGGCGAGGCGGGCGCGAAGCTCGTCGAGGAAGAGCGGGTTGAGCACCTTCAGGATGTTGGGCACGCTGGTGTAGTGCATGCCGAGGGCGCCGCGCTCGGCGTCGTCGGCCACGGCCTGGATCATGGAGCCGAAGATGTCGGGATTTATCCGGGTCCAATCGAGGTTGCCGACGTGGAGGAGGTAGGAGCGGGCGATCTTGGAGAAGCGGGGGACCTCGACGGAGTCGGAGAAGAGGCCGCCGTTCACGTAGGGGAAGGCGTTGGCCCAGTTTTTGATGCCGGCGGCGGCGCGGTGGCGGTTGTCGAGCACGCCCTCGTGTTTCACGGGGACGTTCATGGCGCGGAAGATCTCCGAGATGACCGCGTGGGTGTCGGACGAGTCGCGGGCGCTCATCTGCTCGATGGTCGAGGTGAAGAGGCGCGTGCCGTGGAAGATGGAGGTGTCTTCGGCGAAGAAGCAGAAGATCAGCCGGGCCATGAAGTGGTTGAGGTCGGCGCGGCGGGCCTCGGTGGACCAGTCGGGGTTGTCGCGGAGGAGCTCGACGTAGAGGCGGTTGAGGCGGCCGGTGGCCTTGATGTCGAAGGCGTTTTCGGCGATCTGGCGGACGGTGGTGATGCCGGCCAGCGGGAGGAAGAAGCCGAAGTGGTCGTGGAAGTCGGGGTAGTCGCAGGCGACGGTGCCGCCGTCCACGAGGTTCTCGGCCTGAAACTCGGCGCCGTCGGTCGCGAGGATGAACTTGGCCTTCTGCGCGGCGGTGCGGGGGCTCTCGCGGAGGGCGGCGAGGGTGGCGGCGACCTGGCCGGGGGCGCAGACCTTCAGGTGGATGTTGTTGCGCTGAAGGACGCCGCCGAGGTCGGACTGGTTGGTGCCGCCGGTGCGGAGGCGCTTGAGCGTGGTCTCCTTGTTGCCGAAGGCCTCGAGGAAGGCGTAGGGGAACCCGGTCGCGTCGAAGGGCGCCTCGGCGAGGCGGGAGACGGCTTCTTCGATTTCAACGGCGTTCATACGGGGTTAGAGAGACAAATCGGTAAGGGCAGTAAAGTGCCGAGCTGAGGACTTTGCGGGGAAACGGGTCCGCGGATCAGGCAACGGCGGCGGGGGCCTTTGCAAAACGTATTTGGTTTTCGGGAGGTTCCTGTGTTTGGTCGGGGGCTTCACTCCATGAAAGTCCCCTTCCTCGATCTTTCGATTCAGCATAAGGCTATTCGCGAGCAGGCGCTCGCGGCGCTCACGGCGACGTATGACGCCACGCGGTTTTGTCTCGGGAAGGATGTCGAGGATTTTGAAAAGGCGTTCTCGGCGACGCTTGGTTATCCGAAGGCGCTCGCGCTGAGCAGTGGGACGGCGCCGCTGCATATCGGGGCGATGCTGGCGGGATTCGGGCCGGGGGATGAGGTGATCGTGCCGCCGTTTACGTTTATCTCGTCGGCGTGGGGGATCAGCTATGTCGGGGCGACGCCGGTGTTCGTCGATGTGGAGGCCGATACCTTCAATCTGGATCCGGTGAAGCTTGAGGCGGCGATTACGCCCAAGACCAAGGGGATCGTGGTTGTTCACTTGTTCGGACAACCGGCGCGGATGGATGAGATCATGGCGATCGCGAAGAAGCATGGGCTGTTCGTGATCGAGGATTGCGCGCAGGCGATCGGCGCGAAGTACAAGGGCACGCCGGTGGGCAGTATCGGCGATGTGGGCACGTTTAGTTTTTATCCGACGAAGAATCTCGGGGGCTGCGGCGAGGGCGGGGCGCTGGTTTCGAAGAGCGACGCGCTGCTCACGAAGGCGCGGCATATCCGGGTGCATGGATCGGACCGGCGTTATTACCACGACATCGTGGGCGGGAATTTCCGCATGGATGGGTTTCAGGGCGCGTTGCTCAATGTGAAGCTGCCGCATCTAGCCACGTGGACGGCGCGGAGGCAGGCGATTGCGAAGCGTTATGCGGCGGAGATCAAACTGGCGGACACGATCCTGCCGTTGACGGACGTGGCGTATGGGGCGGGTGTGTTTCACCAGTTCACGATCCGGCATCCGCGGCGCGATGCGCTGCGCGAGCATCTGGCGAAGGCGGAGATCGGGACGGATCTGATTTATCCGGTGCCGCTGCACCAGCAGGCGTGTTACGCGGGGCTCGGTTACCAGGCGGGCTCGATGCCGGTTTCGGAGAAGATCTGCGCGACGTGCGTGAGTCTGCCGATCTTCCCGGAGCTGACGGACGAGCAGGTCGGGCACGTCATCCGAACGGTCAATACGTTCTAACCAGCGGATTTAGGGAAATTTATCTAACGAAAGCTGGTCGGCGTGTCGTTAAGGGCTTTCTGTAAATTCGCATGATCAACGGAATCCGGATCAAAGTCTGTGGCATCACCTCGCTGGTGGATGCCGACGCGGCGGCTGCCGCAGGGGCGGACTATCTCGGTTTTATCTTCTATCCGAAGTCGCCGCGTTATGTGGCGATGGAGAAATTTCAAGAAATGCGGGCGTCGCTGCCGGCGGGCCCGAAGAAGGTCGCGGTCGTGGTGTACACGGACATGGGCGATCTGGAGAAGTACAAGGACGCGGGGTTCGATTACGTGCAGCTGCATTTCCCGAACGACACGCCGTTTTTCGAGGTGGCGATGTGGACGGAGATCATTTCGCCGCATCAGCTGTGGCTCGCGCCGCGGGTGCCGCCCGGCAAGGAGATGGACCCGGCGTTTTTCCCGCTGGCCGACCATGTGCTCGTGGACACGTATCACGATGGCGGGTACGGCGGCTCGGGCATGACCGGCAACTGGACGGAGTTTGCGCGGCTCAAGGAACGTTTTTCAAAAGTGACGTGGGTACTCGCGGGCGGCTTGAAACCCGAGAATGTCGCCGAGGCGATCAAGACGAGCACGACCACGTTTGTGGACGTGAACAGCGGCATCGAGGCGTCACCAGGCGTGAAGGATCACGCGAAGATGGCGGCGTTCATGGACGCGATCCGGGCGGCGACGGGGTGAGTCTGACTGCTCGGTAGCGGGATAGAATCGTCTGCGGGGGCGGTCTGCGACTCGCTGGCGCTCGGCGCTACGGAGGCGGCGCGGACCAGAGGTCCGGCCCTACAGGAAGATCACGACCAGCTGAGGTCTTCGTTGGCGATGGGGAGGGTGCGTATCCGTTTTCCGGTGGCGGCGAAGATGGCGTTGCAGATAGCGGGGGCGACGGGTGGCAATGCGGGTTCGCCGAGGCCGGTGGGCGGGAAGTCGGTCTTGGCGAAGTGGACTTCGAGCTTCGGCGAATCGGGCATGCGCAGGAGCGGGTAGTCGGAATAGTTGGTCTGCTGGACGCGTCCGTTTTCGAGGGTGATCTCTTGAAACCAAGCAGCGCTGAGGCCGTCGATCATCGAGCCCTGGACCTGGTTTTCGCCGCCGCTGAGATTGATGATGGGGCCGACGTCGACGGCGGCGGTGAGTTTGTCGACTTTGAGTGTGCCGTCCTGGGCGACGGTCACATCGGCGACGATGGCGACGTAGCCGGCATGGCTGAAGTGGAAGGCGATGCCCTGGCCCTGACCGCGCGGAAGTTGTTTGGATTTCCAGCCGGCTTTTTCGGCGGCGAGACGGACGACGTGTTTCATGCGGCCGGCGTGATACGGGCGGCCACGGTTGCCTGGGGAGACGGGGACTTCGCGGTCTTCGCCGAGGAGTTCGAGGCGGAACTCGACTTGATCGCGACTGCCCGCGTGAGCGAGTTCGTCGATGAAGCTTTGGAAGACCCAAGCGTAGGCGCAGCTGCCGGGCGCGCGCCAGTAGCCGGTGGGGACGTTGCTGGAGATGATCGACTGGGTAAGGCGAAAGTTGGGCGTGAAGCGGCTGGGGAATTCGTCACCGCTGACGTCGGCGCCGTTGCCGGTGCGTTCGGTGGAGTTGGTGCCGAGGGTGACAAAGTGATTATGCCACGCGGAGAGTTTGCCGGAGGCGTCGACCGCGCCCTTGAGGAAGTGCCAGCCGGCGGCGCGGTAGTAGTCGTGCTGCATGTCCTGCTCGCGCGTCCAGGTGACTTGTATCGGTTTACTGGGCACGCGGTGGGCGATGGCGGCGCATTCGACGAGGAAGTCGTTCATGAGGCGACGGCCGAAACCGCCGCCGATGCGGGTGAGGTGGATGACGATGTGGTCGCGGGGAAGGTCGAGGGCTTTGGCGACCATTTCCTGGCCGGGGCCGGGGCTTTGGGTGGGAGCCCAGATTTCCATGCGACCGTCTTTGAACAGGGCGGTGCAGTTTTGCGGCTCGAGCGTGGCGTGCGCGAGGTACGGATAATGGTAGGCGGCCTCGACGGTTTTAGCGGCGGAGGCGAAGGCGGTGTCGACGTCGCCGGTGGCGCGGAGTTCTTTTTGCGGGGTGCCTTGGGCGAGGGCGGCGGCTTTTTCGGTGAAGGCGGCGCTGGAGAATTCGGCGCGGGACGGCTCGTCCCAGGTGACCTGGAGTTGTTCGCGGGCTTTGAAGGCCTGCCAGGTGGTGTCGGCGATGATGGCGACGCCGGGGAGGACACCGAAGAGATCGGCGGTGCCTTCGAGGATGAAGGCGTCGCGCACGCCGGGAAGTTTTTTGAGATCGTCGAGGTTGGCGCTGGCTACCTTGCCGCCGAAGCCGGGAGAGCGGACGTAGACGGCGTGGAGGAGGCCGGGGAGTTTTTGGTCGATGCCGAAGAGTGGCTGGCCGGTGACGAGTTTAGGGTTATCCACACCGCCGATACGGCGGCCGAGGAGTTTGAAGTCTTTCGGATCTTTGAGCGCGACGGTCTTGAGATCGGGAGCGGGGAGCGTGGCGGCTTTGGCGACGAGTTCGCCGTAGGAAAATTTGCGGCTGGTGGGGCGATGGATGACGAAGGCGGCTTCGGCGAAGCATTCGGAGGCGGGGACGTCCCAGGTTTGCGCGGCGGCGTCGATGAGGATGATGCGGGCGGCGGCGCCGAGGCGGCGGGATTCGTCGTAGTTGACCGGGATGGCGGTGCTGCCACCGGCGAACTGGCGGCCGAGGCGCGGATCGAGACCGGCTTGTTCGACGATGACTTTTTCCCAAGGCGCTTCGAGTTCCTCGGCGATGATCATCGGGAGCGAGGTTTTGATGCCCTGGCCGATCTCGGGGTTTTTGGCGACGATGGTGATGACGCCTTGCGGAGTGATGCGGATGAAAGCGTTGGGGAGGAAGTCGGCGGCGGCGTCGGTCGTGGCGGCGGCGGTTTCGGCGGCGAAGCCGAGCGGCGAGGATTTCAGGTAAAGGCCGAGGCTCAGACCACCACCGGCGAGGGCGCTGAGTTTTAGGAAGCTGCGGCGGTCCATGCCGGCGGGGGTGGACGGAGCGAGGGCGGCTTCGATGAAGTCGGGAAGGCGGGTGCTCATTTGGCGGCCTCCTGGAGGTGGGTTTTGGGCGAAGACTTTTCTTCGGCGGCGAGGCGGGCGGCTTCGTGGATGCCGGCGCGGATGCGGGTGTAGGTGGCGCAGCGGCAGAGGTTGCCGGCCATGGAGTCGTCGATGTCGGTGTCGGTTGGGTGAGGGTTTTTCGCGAGGAGAGCGGCGGCGGACATGATCTGGCCGGCCTGGCAGTAACCGCATTGGGGGACGTCGAGGGCGCACCAGGATTTTTGGAGCGGGTGCGAACCGTCGGCGGAAAGGCCTTCGATGGTGACGATCTTTTTCTCACCGACCGAGACGAGCGGGACGGAGCAGGAGCGGGCGGCTTCGCCGTCGATGTGGATGGTGCAGGCGCCGCACTGGCCTATGCCGCAGCCGTATTTGGTGCCGACGAGATCGAGGTGGTCGCGGAGAACCCAGAGCAGCGGAGTGGTGGGGTCGGCGTCCACGGAGCGGGACTGGCCGTTGACGGTGAGGGAGAACTTCATGTGGGCGGCGCGGGGAACGTGAACGGTGAGGGAGGGACGAGGCGGTGAGAACGGGAGGGAAAGGGAAGGGATGGAACGGGAATGACGGGGAGGGAGAAAGAGTAAGAGAAAGAGGCGGAGGTGGCGTCGATTCGAAGGGGCAAGACGCGGGAGGGCGCGAGGTGGATGCGGGCGGGAGCGTAAGATTAAAACTGTTCAGCAAGGGGCAACGTGCGGGCATGAAAAAACCCGCAGCTTTTCAGCGGCGGGTTTTGGAAATTTGCGAATCGCGGGAGGTTTAGACCTTTTCGACGAGGCCGGCCTTGATGGCTTTGACCGAGACGAGGACGCGCTTGGTGCCGCCGTTGGCGGTCTTGATGCGGATGCGCTGAAGGTTGGGGCGGAATTTACGCTTCGTGATGCTGGTCACGTGCGTACCGATGCCGCCGCTCTTCTTGGACTGACCTTTACGGTTGATGGAGCTGCCTTTGACGGGGCGCTTTCCGGTGATTGCACAGATTCTGGCCATGGTGGTTTCGAGTAGGTTAAAGGGTCAGAGGTAAAGGTTGGGGGAAACGTGAAGCAAGGGGAAACTTGGGAGAATGACGGGGTTGGGCGATTAAGGGCGGAGGGCGTGGAGGACTTGGAATTTCTGGCCCATGTTGGCGGGGTGGAGGAGTTGCATGAGGGACATTTTGCGCGGGCTCAGGCGGGCGGCTTCGGCGGCGGTGAGCTGGGCGATGAAGTGGCCGGCGTGGTGGATGAGGAAGGCTTCTTGCGATTCGACGGTCGGGGAGACGAAGCCGTGGCGGGTGAGGGTGTCGGTCAGGAAATCCCAGCAGACGTGGCAGGTGAGATCTTGTTCGCCGGGGCGGGCGAGGAGGTCGTTGGATTGCTGGTGGCGGAAGTAGGCGCGGGCGGTGCCTTGCGGGGTGGCTTCGGTGAGTTCGCGCCAGGATTTGCCGTAGTCGCAGGCGATGAAGAGGCCGGACCAACGGGGCGCGACGAGTTGGGCGGCGAGATCGACGGAGGCGTAGGGGAGGTCGAGGTGGTAGCCGTCGGGGTAGGCGGAAGCGGACGGGAAGACTGAAGAGTGAAGGGGAACGGGGAAAATGGGGGCGGGGAGTTCGATTTCGCGGAGGCGGTTGTCGGTGGTGAGGGTGACGCCGAGTTCGCGCCAGTGGCCGTCGCGGGTGACGAAGCGGCGGAAGGGTTGGGCGTCGAAGAGTTCGTTGGAGAAGACGATGAGCGGGCCAGGGATGTGCGAGATGTCGGCGGGATCGCTGACGCGGATGATGCGGGCGTCCTTAAACGGGTGAGCGACGCCTTTGAGGATGCCGCCGTCGGGCTCGGCGCCGATTTCTACGAAGGTGTGGGATTGGGGTGGGCGGTCGGGGCCGAGGAGTTTCACGCAGGCGGCGACGATGAGTTCGCCGAAGAGCGGGCCGGAGGAGGTGGCGGTGTAGAAATCCGCCTCCGACGAGCGGCCGACGCGTGCGCGGTCGCGGCGGTAGTATCCGAGTTCTGGATGGTACAGCGCGAGGGCCATGAACAGGTCGAACGGCATCCAGTGGGCGCCGGTGGAGTCCTGCCGGGCTTGTTCGCGGAAGGCTTGGAGGAAGGCGGCGGATGGTGGCGGGAGTTCTGAATCGGCGGACATGCGGGTGCGAGCAGTTGGTTGTGCGAGGGGTGGGTTCGCAATCCTTCAGGGCGGGGAAATGAGTGGATGTTGTACGAACCGATTTACAAAGGGCGGGCGATCCCCACAGTTTCGCCCTTCTTTCTATGTTGAAGCGCATCGTCACCATTGCCTGCGGAGTCGTGCTGGGTCTGACCCTGTCGTTGGGTGCGGCGCGGCTGGCGTTTGCGTGGGGACTTTTTCCCAATCGCGAGTTGGAGAAGTCCACGAGCTATCTGCGCGATGTGCTGGAGCTGGTGAACGACAACTATGTGGACGAGAAGAGGGCGGCGCTGCCGGAGCTTACGAAGGCGGCGTTGCATGGCGTGGTGGAGACGCTCGATCCGCATTCGGAGTTTTTGGAGTCGCGCGCGTATCAGCAGCTCGAGGAGGACATGAGCAGCCAGTTCGGCGGGATCGGTGTGCAGGTGGAGTTGAGGAAGAACCGGGTCGTGATCGTGGCGCCGATCGCGGGAACGCCGAGCGATCGGGCGGGCATCCGGCGGGGCGACGAGATCGTGAAGATCGACGGGGCGGTTTTGGAAGATCCGACGATGGATATGGTGGTGGAGAAACTGCGGGGGAAACCGCGGTCGCGGGTGACGGTCGGCCTGCTGCGGCCTGACGAGAAAAAGGAGTATGAGGTCACGCTGGTGCGGGAGCTCATCAAGACGGAGAGTGTGCGCGATGCGCAGGTGATGCCGGGTGGCGTGGGGTATGTGCAGATCACGCAGTTTACGGAGCGGACGGCGGAGGAGTTTATCAACGTGCTGAACAAATTTTCGGAGCAGGGTGTGAGCAGCCTCGTCATCGATCTGCGCAACAATCCGGGCGGGTTGCTCGATGCGGCGGTGCAGGTGGCGGAGCCGTTTTTCAAGAAGGGCGATCTGATCGTTTACACGCAGGGACGCGGGGTGAAGTCGCGCGACGAGTATCGGGCGGGCGCATCGGAGCCCCCGATCGACGTGCCGGTGGCGGTGCTCATCAACTCGGGCAGCGCGAGTGCGGCGGAGATCGTGGCGGGCGCGCTCAAAGACACGGGCAAGGCGGTGATCGTGGGCGAGCGTTCGTTTGGCAAAGGCTCGGTCCAGTCGATTTTCAAACTGAAGAATGGGGAAGGAATGCGACTGACGACAGCGCGGTATTACACGCCGAGCGGGGTGACGATTCACGAGAAGGGAGTGGATCCGCAGGTGGAAGTGGTGATGTCGCCTGAGGAGGATGAGAATGTGCGGCTGCAGCGTGACCGGCCGGACATGAACGATCCGGCGCAGTTTAAGGAGCGCTTCGGGATGGAGCCGGTGGCGGACCGGCAGTTGCAGGCGGCGGTGGATGTGCTGCGCGGGGTATCGGTGCTGGGCGCGCGGGCGGCCACGGTGTCGGCGTCGAATGCTGGCGCGGGCGCGGCGAAGTGAGCGCGAAGGCGACTGTATGATTCTGGCGCTGGAAACTTCGTGCGATGAAACTGCGGTGGCGGTTTTCGATCCTGCGCGCGGGCTGACGGCGGAGTGGATTCACAGCCAGATGGCGATGCACGAGCGGTACGGCGGCGTGGTGCCCGATCTGGCGACGCGCGAGCATTTGCGGACGGTGGCGCCGCTGCTCGAACGGGCGCGTGGAGTGACGGAGGATTTTCGCGCGGTGACGCGCGTGGCGGTGACGCATGGGCCGGGGCTGGCGGGGTGTCTCGCGATCGGGACGGCGGCGGCGAAGGCCTTTTCCTTGGGGCTGGGTGTGCCGCTGGTCGGGGTGAATCATCTGCGGGGGCACGCGTTTTCGCCGTTTATTGCGCTGCACGAAAGCGGGCCGGGGGAGTTTGCGGAGAGTTTCGCGAAGCTGCTGCCGCATCTTGGGCTGATCGTGTCGGGAGGGAACACGCTGCTGTTTCGACTCGATGAGCAGCGGAAGATCACGGTGATTTCGTCGACGCGGGATGATGCGGCGGGCGAGGCGCTGGACAAGGGGGCGAAGCTGCTGGGGCTGGGTTATCCGGGCGGGCCGTTGATCGAGAAGCTAGCGGCGCAGGGGAAGGCGGATGCGTACGATTTTCCGCGCGGGATTGGACCGCGGAGCGATCTGGATTTCAGTTTCTCGGGGTTAAAGACGAGCCTGCGTTATCAGCTGGAGAAGATGACGGAGACGGAGGTGACGGCGAGGACGCCGGATCTTTGCGCGAGTTATCAGCAGGCGGTGATCGATGCGCTCGTGCGCAAGGCCGGGCTGGCGTTGGACCAAAATGAATACGCGAGCGCGGGGCTGTCGGGTGGCGTGGCGAATAACAAGGCATTGCGCGCGACGCTCGATGCGCTCGTGAAGCGGAGGCGTCTGCCGCTGCTCGCGGCGCAGCCGAAACACACGGGTGACAACGCGGGGATGATCGCGTTTGCGGCGTGGATCGATCCGTCGGTGAAGGCTGCAGGGCTGGGAGAATTGCGGATCGAGCCGAGTCTGGAGCTGGCGGGGTGAACGGCGGAATTTTCGATTTAGGATTTTCGATTCTCGATTTCGCAAAAGCGGCGGCGCCACCAAGCGGCGTGGTGTTCGTCGCTTTTGACGTGGCGGTATTCGTTTTCGCCGGCCCAAAAGATGAATGCGAAGAGAGCGGCGAGGAGTGAACCCTGCAACCAGGCGTGGGTGAAGATCATGTTGGTGAGGGCGAAGCCGATAGCGGCGAGGGCGAGGAATTTGGCCACGGTGGCGGCCCAGAAAGTCGC
Organism: uncultured Nibricoccus sp.; assembly: GCA_966249325.1. GTDB lineage: Bacteria > Verrucomicrobiota > Verrucomicrobiia > Opitutales > Opitutaceae > Nibricoccus. The sequence goes on from CBINDC010000008.1 coordinate 117,698, forward strand.
GCGCAGATAGCTGAGTCGCTTTGCGAGAAGCGCGCGAAAGACGCGACCGCCGTCCATGGGGAAGACGGGCACCAAGTTGAAGCAGCCCATGGCGACGTTCATCACGAGGATGTGTTGGGCGAGGCTCGTAGCCGTGAGCTCGAATGAAATCAGTTCATCGGCGCTCGGCAGGCTCACGAAAAGGAACAGGAGATTGATGATGAAGAAATTCACCGCGGGGCCGGCGAGGGCGATGACGATTTCCTGGCGAGGTTCGCGGGGGATGCGGTCGAACTCGGCCATGCCGCCGACGGGCAGCAGGAGGATGCGCGGGACATTTACGCCGAAGCGGCGGGCGGCGAAGGCGTGGCCGAGTTCGTGGAGGACGACACATGCGAAGGCGAGCAGCACGTAGGCGACGCTCCACGTCAGACCGAGCCAGCGAGCCTCGGGGACGGCATGCCAGCCTTCCCATGCGATGTAGCCGAGCAGCAGAAAAAAGGTGACGTGGACGGTGAGTTGGATGCGGGCGATGCGGAACAAGCTAATTGACCAGTCGAGCATTTGACCTAAGCAAAACGTGTTTTGTGGGTTTGGCTATTCGACAGGCCAATCCGCACCGATCATTCTCGTTTTCCCATGTCCGATTCCGCTGCCAAAACACCGACCATCCTCATCATCGATGACGATTCGGAGATCCGTTATTCGCTCTCGCGCGTGCTTTCGTCGCGCAAGTATCAGGTGATCGAAGCGGGCAGTGGAGAGCTTGGCATCGCGGCGGTGAAGAAGAGTCCGCCAGACCTGGTGTTTCTCGACATCCGCATGGGCGGGATGAGCGGGATCGAGGCGTTGCAGCACATCCGGTCGACGAATCCGAAGCAGATGGTCGTGCTCATGACGGCATTTGGCACGGCGCAGACGGCGATCGAGGCGATGAAGTATGGGGCGTTTGACTACATCATGAAGCCCTTCGATCCGCAGAAGGTGCTGACGCTGGCGGAGAATGCGCTCAAGGCGCACGCGGACATGCGCGCGGTCGGCGAGTACAAGCCGACGATCAACAGCGAAGACTATAAGGAAGGCATCGTGGGCAGTTCGCCGGTGATGCAAGATGTGTTCAAGGTCATCGGCCAGGTGACGGCCAGCGATGTGACGGTGATGGTCACGGGCGAGAGCGGCACTGGCAAAGAGCTCGTGGCGCGCTCGATCTGGAAGCACAGCCATCGCGCGTCGAAGCCGTTTATCGCGGTGAACTGCGCGGCGATTCCGGACAATTTGATCGAGAGCGAGCTCTTCGGCCATGAGAAGGGATCGTTCACGGGGGCGACGGGGCAGCGCATCGGCAAGTTCGAGCTGTGCGACGGTGGCACGATTTTTCTCGATGAAATCGGCGACATGGCGCTCGCGACGCAGACGAAAATTCTGCGCGTGCTGCAGCAAGGCGAGATTCAGCGCGTGGGAGGGATGGAGACCATCAAGGTGGACGTGCGCATCCTCGCGGCGACGAACAAGGATCTGGAGGAGATGGTGAAGGCGAAGACCTTCCGCGAAGACCTTTATTACCGGCTCAACGTCGTGCGCATCCGCATGCCGGCGTTGCGCGATCGCGAAGATGACATTCCGCAGATCGTGGATTTCTGCGTGCAAAATCTCACGAAGCAGAAGAAGGCGCGCGTCAGTAAAGTGTCCCCCGAGGCGCTGGCGGTGCTCACGAAGCATCGCTGGCCGGGAAATGTGCGCGAGCTGGAGAATGTAATCTACCGCAGCGCGGTGATTGCGCAGGGCGACACGATTTTGCTGAAGGATCTGCCTCAGGAGATTCGCGATGCGGTCGGTGCGACGGTGCCCACTGCGCCGGGATCGGCGGTGGCGGCGTCAACGGCGATGGGCGGCAGCGGTACGGCTGCGCCATTTCCCGCAGCGAGTCCTGCGGCGGTGTTGTCCACGCAGGCGAGTTCTGCGCCGTTCGATGTGTTGCGTACGGTGGCGGCTGAAACGGCGGCTCTGTCTCATGCACGTCAGGTGGCTGATGCGATTACGTCGAACGAATCTGCGCTTACGGTCGAGCGGGCGCTGGATTTTCTGCATGAGCAATTATCGAACGACACGGAGTCGATTCTGGGGCGGCTTGAGCGCGAGATGATCGTGCGCGTGTTGAAGGCCGAGGGGGGCAACATGGTGCGCGCGTCGGAGAAGTTGGGCATCACGCGGGCGACGTTGCGCAAGCGCGTGGATGAGCTCGGGCTGAAGATCTGACGCTTGATTAAGCGCGACGACGCAACGACGCGAAGGTCGGAGCGAAGAAGTTTTGAACCGCAGAGATGAGGAGGGCGCAGAGAGCGGAGGAATTTTTCCTCTGTGGTCTCGTTATCTCTGCGGTTTACTTCAGTCGGATTTTTTCGACGCGGACGGCGCAGGCTTTGTAGCTGGGTTGGCGCGAGTGCGGGTCGAAGGCGGGGAAGGTGAGGCGGTTCACGTTGTCGAAGTGCATCGGCAGGTAGATCTGGCCAGGTTGCACGGTGCTCGTGATGAGCGCGAGGGCATCGGCTTCGCCGCGGCGGGAGCGGACGCGGACGAGTTCGTTGTTGGCGATGCGGAGGCGGTCGGCGTCGATGGGGTTGATCTCCACGTAGAGTTCACGCGGGGCGAGTTTGCGGAGGACGTCGCTCTTGTCGGTGCGTGAGCCGGTGTGCCATTGCGCGGAGGAGCCGCGGCCGGTAAGGAGGATCATCGGATACTCGGCGTCGGGTTGCTCGGGCATTGGGCGCGGTTGATCGAAGAGGAATTTGGCGCGGCGGTCGGGCGTGAAGAATTTGCCGTCGGAGAAGAGGCGGCGCTCGCGTTCAGGGTGCGCGGTGCTGGTGCGTTCGTGGATCGGCGTGGGCGCGATGGCGTCTTTATCGGTGAAGGGCCATTGGATGCCGCCGGAGCGGTCGATGTGTTCGTAGCCGCTGATACCGGTGAATTCGCAGGGCTGGCCGCGGGAGAGTTCCTTGAGGATTTGGAAGGCAGCCTCGGGCGAGGTCCATTTCTTGAAAAGGTCTCCACAGCCCCAGGCGTCGGCGACGAGTTTGAAGATGGCGAAATCGCTGAGCGCCTGGCCGGGGGCGCGGGAGACTTTTTTCACGATGCCGAGACGGCGCTCGGAATTGATGAGGATGCCGTCCTTTTCGCCCCAGCCGGCGGCGGGCAGAACGAGGTCAGCCATGCGGGCGGTTTCGGTCGTGGCGTACATGTCCTGCACGACGAGGAATTCGAGTTTCTTTCGGATCTCGGGGAAGTGCTTCTGGTTGATCCAGGAGTGCGCGGTGTTGGTAGCGATAACCCAGAGGCCACGGATGGAGCCTTTGTCGATGCCGTCGATGATCTGGTCGTAGGCCATACTCGCGCGGTCGGGGATTAGCGCGCTGTCGATGCCGAGGATTTTGGCGACGCGCTCGCGGTGCTCGGATTTGCCGAAGTCGTATCCGCCCATCAGTGACGAGGCGTTGCCAAAGAGGCGCGAGCCCATGGCGTTGCACTGGCCGGTGATGGAGTTGGCGCCGGTGCCGGGGCGGCCGATGTTGCCGGTCATCAACGCGAGATTGATGATGGCTTGGGCGGTGCGGGTGGATTCGTGGCCCTGATTGACGCCCATCGTCCACCAGAAGGAAACGCGTTCGCGGGTGGCGATGATGTCGACGAGGCGCAGCAGGGTTTCGGCGGGGAGGCCGGTTTCGGCGGCGGTGCGCTCGAGGGTGAATTGTTTCACGAACGCAGCGAAGTCAGCGAAGCCGGAGGTGTGGGCGTCGATGAAGTCTTGTTTGATGGCGCCGCGTTCGATGAGGAGGTTGGCGAGGCCGTAGAGGAGGACGAGGTCGCTTTTCGGGAGGAGCGGGACGTGCAGCGTGGACGCCATCGCGGTCTCGGTGCGGCGTGGGTCGATGACGACGATCTCGGGGTTGCGTTTGTTCATCATCACGCGCTGCCACATGATCGGGTGAGCGATGCAGGGATTGGCGCCGATGAAGATGAGGGCGTCGCTCTCCTCGAAATCTTTGTACGTGAACGGAGGGGCGTCGAAGCCGAAGGACTGTTTGTAGGCGACGTGGGAGGTGGCCATGCACTGGCGCGTGTTGGAATCGACGTGGAGCATGCCCATGCCGAATTTCGCGAGCGCGCCGAGGAGCGCCATTTCCTCCATGACGATCTGGCCGGTGCTGAGGAAGGAGAGGGAGGTTTTGCCGTGGCGCTCTTGGATGCCTTTGAAGTTTTTGACGAAGGCGGCGAGGGCGGTGGGCCAGTCGACGGGCTCGAGTTGGCCGGTGGCGGGATTGCGTAGCAGCGGCGTGGTGACGCGGTCGGACGCGGAGAGAGGCGTGAGCGCTTCCCAGCCTTTGGGGCAGGCCATGCCCTGGTTGACGGAGTAGTGGGGATTGGTGGTGAGGTTGATGGCCTGGCCGCGGTCGTTGAGATGGACGCGGAGGGAGCAGCCGGTGCTGCAGAAACCGCAGACCATGTCGGTGGTGGCGGCGGGTTTGAGGCGGGCTGGAATGCGGCCGAGGCCGAAGTCGCCGGGGCGAAGGACGAGCTCGCTGGTCATCGGGCCCTGGCGGGCGTGGAGCAGGTCTTCGAGTTGCGGGATCATGGGCGGAGGTTTCGGAGAGTTTAACCGCAGAGATCGCGGAGAGCGCAGAGTTTCGGAGGAGAGTTTTATTTGGAGACGACGCCAGGCATTTTGGGCGCGACGACGGCGCGGAAGTAGAGGTAGCGCTCGGTGAGTTCGCTTGCGAGAGCGAGCGCGAGAACTAGCCAGCCAGTGGACGGGGGGAACTGGCCCGTGGCGGTGGCGAGCGCGAGGGCGGGGACTGCGATGAGGGCGATGGTGAGGCGAAGGCTGAAGGCGCGGTGAAGAGGGCCGAGCAGCAGTTGGGCGGTTTTGAGCGCGGCGGTGGGCGTGTCGTCGTCGGAGTCGAGCGGGCGGAGGACGCGAGCTTCGATGGCGAGTTTGAAAAGGAGGGAGCCGAAGAGCGCGAAGAAATGCGGAAGTGTCGGAGCTGTGGCGAAGAGGGTGGCGAGGCCAAGGATGAGGCCGGAGCCGAAGAAGCGGGGGAAGGTTTGGGCGGCGCGCCAGAGTTCGCGACGCGTATCGATGTAGATCATCGAGGAGCAGAAAAGGCCGAGGAGGCCCACCGCCGCGGTGGCGGCGGTGAGGAGTGAATGATGAAAAGTGAGGAGTGAAAGGATCGGAGTGGCGGAGGAGGGGATGACGTTGAAAGGGAGAAGCGGCTCGATGACTGGAGCGGCGGTGAGGGTGGCGAGGGGGAACCAGAGACCGAAGATGACGGCTTCGCGGGAGAGCCAGGATTTGCGGAGGCCGAGGAAGATGCGCCAGGCTCGGAGCGGTTGGCCGAGGTGGAAGACGCTCGCGAAGAGTCCGGCGGCGGCGGCGAGCCAGCCAGCGATCGAGAGCGGCGTGGAGGCGGAGGCAGGAAGAGTAGCGAGCAGATCGGCGCAGGCGGCGACGGTGAAACAGCCGACGGCCATCGGCATCAGCGTGAGCATGAAAACGAGCGGCCAGTGCGGGTGTTGGGGGCGGAGCGTGGCGGCGTCGGCGGCGAGGATCGCGGCTGGTAGCGGTTTATTGGAGACGTAGCGGGTGGTGGGCTGCGTGTAGTCAGGCGATGGAGCGCCGGGGAGAAAATCGGAGGTGTCGAGCGCGGGCTGGCCGTTTATGTGCGTGGTGACGGTGACGATTTTTATGGCGTGGGTCGGGCAGGCCTGGACGCAGGCGGGTGCTTCGCCGACGGCGAGGCGGCTGTGGCACATGTCGCACTTACGGACGATGCCAAGGCGATCATTGTATTTTGGAACGTCGTAAGGGCATTTGAGAACGCAGTACTGGCAGCCGATGCATTGGTCATCGAGGTGGCGGACGATGCCGGTGACGGGGTCTTTTTCATAGGCAAGGACTGGGCAGCCATTCATGCAGCCGGGATCGGCGCAGTGGTGGCAGGCGCTAGTGACGGTTTGTTGAAAGGGGTGATTGCGCGTGCCGCCGACGAGCATGCCGACGTCGCGCCAGGTTTCTTCGTTGTCGAGGCCGTTGAGCGAGTGGCAGCCGGCGACGCAGGCTTTGCAGCCGGTGCAGGCGTCGAGATCGACTTCGAAGGCGTATTGCTCGCCGGGGCCGGGTTTGGAGAGCGGGATGAGGTCGCGGTAGAGGGGCTCCAGCGCGGGCGAGGCGCCGCGTTCGTGGGCGTCGGAGAAACGCGCGACGGGCGTCTGGAGCCGTTGCTGATCGGCGAGGAGTTCGTCGATCAGGGTGCGCGTGGGATCTTTGTGAGGAGCGACCAAGGAAGAGTGCGTGGTGAAAGGTGAAGAGTGAAAATTGGAGCGGAGCGCAGGTGTGGGCGGTGGCGAAGGGGAGATGGTTCGCTCAGATGGGCGGTGGCGCAGCGCGGGTTGGATAACCCGCGGTCCGTTTTAATACACGTCGCGGGCGTAGCGTTTGGTTGTCTTTAGATTCTGGATATAGGCGGCGGCTTGCTCGGGCGATTTTTTGCCGGCGAGTTCGACGATTTTGTGGAGGGCGGCGTCGACGTCCTTGGCCATGCGGGAGGCGTCGCCGCAGACGTAGAAGTGTCCGCCGGCTTCGAGCCAGGCGTAGAGTTCGTCGGCGGCTTGGAGCATGCGGTTTTGGACGTAGATTTTTTCCTGCTGGTCGCGGGAGAAGGCGGTGTCGAGGCGGGTGAGGACGCCGGATTTTTGAAGCGCGGTGAGTTCGTCCTGGTAGAGGAAATCGGTCGCGGCTTTCTGGTCGCCGAAGAAGAGCCAGTTTTTGCCTTTGGCGCCGGTGGCGGCGCGTTCTTGCAGGAAGGCGCGGAACGGGGCGATGCCGGTGCCGGGGCCGACCATGATCATGGGGGCGTCGGGATTGGCCGGCGGGCGGAAGGCTTTGTTGCTGTGGACGAAAACGCCGATGCGGGTTTCGCCGGGTTTGGCGCGATCTGCGAGGAAGGTGGAGCAGACGCCTTTGCGCGGGCGGCCGTGGAGGTCGTAACGGACGGCGCCGACGGTGAGGTGGACCTGGCCGGTGGCGGCTTTGGGGCTGGAGGAGATCGAGTAGAGGCGCGGCTGGATTTTTTTGAGGAGAGAGACGAACTCGGTGGCGGTGAATTTGGCGTCTGGATACGCGTGGAGAACGTCGATGACGTGGTGGGGGGCTGCTGACGCGGCGGCGACTGCGGTAGTTGGTAGTTGGGAGTTGGTAGTTGGGACGGACGCAGGCGTGGAGGCGGACAGTTTTTTCGCGATAGCGGCGAGAAGGTCCGGCGAGGGTTTGCCGAGGTCGTAGACGGTCGTAAGCGCCTGGCGGAGCGCGATGGGGGAGTTGTCGAGGCTGGGGACGGCTTCTTCGCCGTCGAAGCCGAGGGCGGTGAGGATGTCGGCGACGTGCTCGGGGCAGTTGTGCGGGATGACTCCGAGGGCGTCGCCGGCTTCGTAGACGAGGCCGGAGTTGGCGAGGTCGAACTCGATGTGGTGAACGGTCTTTGCGGAGCCGGCGCCGTTGAGGTTGCGGCTGGTGAGGAGGAGGGAGGCGTAGGGATTTTTCTTGGAATAGAGGGAGTCAGAATGATTTTCGATTTTGGATTCTCGATTTTCGATTGGGGCGGCAGAAGCCGGCGGAGACGTCGGCGCTCCCAGGGCGTTGAGGGAGGCATCGAGCCACTTGGTGAATTTCTCGTCGTACTCGAGGTCGCAGTCGGAGCGGTCTGCGATGCGTTTGGCGCCGCGTTTTTCGAGGCGTGTATCGAAGTCCTGGCCACAGCGGCAGAACTGGGCGTAGTTGGTGTCGCCGAGGGCGCAGACGGAGAAGCGGAGATTGGCGAGGCTGGGGGCGTCGTCTTTGGCGAGGGATTCCCAGAGGGATTTGGCGTTATCCGGCGGCTCGCCGTCGCCATAGGTGCTCGTGATGACGAGGACGTTCTTCTCGGAGGCGAGTTTGGCGATGTCGGTCTGACTCATGTCGACGACGGTTGGGGCGAAGCCGCGTTTGCCGGCTTCCTTGGCGGCGCGTTTGGCGAGGCTTTCGGAAGTGCCCGTTTGGGAGCCGAAGAGGATGGTGAGCGGTTGCAGGGCTTTCGGCTCGCTGGCGCTCGCTGCTACGGGGGAGCCGGAGCGCGAGAAGAGGCCGGCGAAGAAACCGTTGAGCCAGGCGCGTTGCTCGGGGGAGAAGGGGGCGGTCTCGGGAAGGAGAGGAATCGAAGACATCGGAAATTTTTAGACAGGATTGCAGGATTAACAGGATTGGAGTTCCGGCTGTTTTATCGTTCTCGTTCTCTTACTCCTACTCGTTCTCGGGTTTGTGGTCTTCGGGGTCGGAGTTGAGAACGAGTAAGAGTACGAGAACGAGAACGATGACGGAGGCGTGTGGCGGGCGACGGTTTTAAGAGGAGAGGAACTCCTGGAGTTCTTTCAGGGAGTGGCGGCGGGACCATTGGACGAAGGTTTCGCCGCGGTTTTTTTTGCCGCTGAACGTCGTGAGGATTTTTTCGACGAGGGCGGGGACTTCGGTGGCGCGAATGCCTTTGAAGAGTTCTCTGGCGACGCCTTGCTCGTTGTCCATGCCGCCGCCAAGGACGACGTTGTAGCCTTCGGCGCCGTCAGGAAGTTTCGAGCCGACGAAACCGATGTCGCCGGCGTAGTGCTGCGCGCAGGAGTTCGGGCAGCCGGTGAAGTGGATATTGACGGGCGAATCGAGGCGGAGCTTGGCGTCGAGTTTCTTGATGATCTCGACGGCGTGGGCCTTGGTGTCGGCGGCGGCGTATTTGCAGCCGCGACTGCCAGTGCAGGCGATGACGCCGGCGGCGATGGAGCCCGCTTCGGTGAAGAATCCCATCCGGCTGACGGAGCGTTTCACCGATTCGACGAAGGCGTCGGGGATGTGCGGGATGATCAGGTTTTGCCAGACGGTAAGGCGGATGTCGCCTTTGCCGAAGTTGGTGGCTAGGTCGGCGATGGCGTGCATCTGTTTCGGCGACATGCGGCCGACAGGGATGCCGACGCCGATGGAGTTGAGGCCCTTCTGGGACTGTCTGGCGACGCCGAGCCAGCCGTGTTTGACGACGGGCTGACGGGGTTCGCAGGCTTCGAGCGGCAGGCGGCCGAGCGGGAAGGCGAGTTTCTTCTGGGTTTCGGCGATGAATTTTTCGAAGCCCCAGCTATCGAGGACGTACTTGAGGCGGGCTTTTTTGCGATTGGTGCGGTCGCCGTTCTCGGCGAAGACACGAATCATGGCCGCGGATACGGCGACGGCCTCGGACGGTTTGATGAGGAGGCCAGTGTCGCGGGCGAAGTCCTGGTGTCCGGTGATGCCGCCAAGGTGAACGCGGAAATAGACGCCGGGCTCGAACTTCGGAGCGGAGGGAGCCGCGGCGAGGGATTTTTCGGTGACGCGGACGGCGAAGAAACCGATGTCGTTGGTGTCGGCGGCGGCGGAGATGGAGCCGCCGTTGTCGAAGGCGACGTTGAATTTCCGCGGGAGGCCGTACATGTCGCGGTGGTTGAGAATGTAGTGGTGCAGTGCCTTGGCGAAGGGGCGGACGTCGATGAGTTCGGCGGGATCGAAGCCGCTGTTGGGGGAGGCGGTGACGTTGCGGATGTTGTCGGCGCCGGCGCCTTTCGAGGTGAGACCGAGGTCCTGGACCCAGGTGAGGAGGCGGACGATGTCCTTGGGTTTGAACTCGCGGATCTGGATGTTGCCGCGGGTGGTGATGTGGGCGTATCCGCCGCCCAACTCCGCGGCGATGTCGGCGAGGCCGTGCATCTGCGTGGCGGTGAGTTCACACGCCGGGACGCGGAGACGAATCATGAAGCTGTCTTGTGCGGGAGCTACGTAGAAGAGACCGTGAGTCTTGAAACGGTACATGTTCTCCGGGTCGGGGAACTTGTTTTCGTCGGCGTGCTTGAGAAGGCGTTCCCAGGCGTCGAGCGGGTTCTCGTCGTGTTTCCAGCGTTCTTCTTTGCAGAGATCTCCGAGGGGCGTGCCGTGGACGGTCTCTTCGGCGGGGGCGGCGAGGTTACCCGAAGTGCCTGCGCCGGGGGCGGCGGTGATCAGACCGGCGGCGTTGGTGCCGACGAAGGGGACGGTGCCGGAGGCGTAGACGCCGGCCATGAACCCTTGCAGGTATTCCTTTTGCGAGGGCGAGAACGGTTGCGGAGCAGAGAGGAGATCAGTCGGGACGGACACGCGGGCTATTTAGCACCCGGGATGCCACGAGGGGCCGGTGATCAATCAATGCGCTGAATAGTTTTAGGGGTAACGATGAGTGGTGTTCATCGTTTTTCAGCGCCGGAGAAAGTGCCAGAGGAGGGCGACGTTCGTCAGGAAGAGCGCAAGGCTGAGGAGCTTGTAGAAGAGGACGGGGTTGCGATCGAGGAGCGCGGTGTTTTTTGCGTAGAAGGGCTCGACCTCGGTTGGGTGGCCCAGGGCGTAGACCATTTCGGAGAAGTTTTGATAGCGGTCGGAGGCGTCGGGCGCGAGGGCGCGGAGGATGACGGATTCGAGCCAGGGGGGAACGGCGGCGTTGAGGCGGGTGAGGCGCTTGGGCGGGGTGTCGAAGCGCGGGGTCTGGAAACGTTCGACTTCGCCGTATGGATACGCGCGGGCGAGGGATTCGTAGAGTGTGACGCCGATGGCGAAGAGCTCGGTGCGTTCGGAGAGCGGGGCGTTTTGGAAGCGTTCGGGGGCGAGGTAGCTGGGGGTGCCGGCGCGGTTCGTGACGGAGAAGACTTCGGCGGCGCTGCCGAGATCGATGAGGAGAAAGCGGAGGTTTTCGCCGTCGCGGAGGACGAGGATGTTGTCGGGCTTGATGTCGCCGTGGGCGTGGTCGCGGGAAAGCAGATACTGGCTGGCGCGGAGGAGGAAGCGGGCGAGCTCGACGGATTCTTCGACGCGAAGAGGACCGTCGGCGAGATGGGCACGGAGCGTGGGCGCCTCGACGTAATCCATCACGTAGTAGCGGAGGGTGCCGTCGGCGGGGATGGTGGAACGGATGAAATCGGGGGAGTCGATGCGCGTGGCCTGCCAGAGCTCGCGGAGGAAACCGTCGCGGCGGGATTCGTCGTCGCGGGCTTCGGTGGGAGGGAATTTCAGGACGCGCTGCGTGCTGGAGTTGAGAGACGGAGAGGCGGGAAGTTCTTCGGCGAGCCAGACTCGGGCGGAGTCTTGAAGAGGGCGGAGGAGTTTGAAGCGGTCGATGGTGTCGCCGGCGCGGAGTGTGGTGAGGACCTCAAGCTGGCGTTCGCCGGCGGCGCCGGTCCAGCCGCGTTGGGCGATGTCGAGGACGATGGCGGTGGCGTCGTCGCGGAGATCGGGGTTTTCTTCGATGCGTTCGGCGGCGGAGGAGACGATGCTGCGGGCGGCGGTGCGTCGGGAGAGGAGTTCGGAGAGTTGGGTTTCGGATACGGCGTTGGAGACGCCGTCGGAGCAGAGGAGCAGCATGTCGCCGTCTTCGACGGTGTTTTCGAAGAAGTACGATTCGACAGTGGGTTCGAGGCCGACGGCGCGGGTGAGGACGTGTTGCAGGCCGTTTTGAGAGAGCGCGTGGCTCTGGGTGAGGAGGGTGAGTTTGCCGCGGCGCCAGAGAAAGGCGGGGGAGTCGCCGATGTTGAGGCCGTAGAGGCGTCCGTTTTCGATGACGGCGACGGTGAGTGTGCAGAGGATTTCGGAGGAGCCGTGGCGGAGCTGGGATTCCTGGTGGAAGATGCGGTTGATCTGGCTGGCGAACTCGGTGAGCGCTCGGCGCGGGCTCCAGGCCTGCGGGCGGGCGACGTAGTAATCGACGATCATGTCGACGGCGCGCTGGGCGGCGGCACCGCCCTCCTGGCTGGAGCCGACGCCGTCGGCGAGGGCGGCGATGACGCGGCCGTCGCGGACGAGGGCGCGGGAGGCGTCTTGCGAGGGGGAGTTGGGGTGCCGGGGGACGCCGTGGGTCGTGGCGAGAACCTTCATTGCCGATGGAGCGTGACGGTCGGCGGTGGCGGGGGCGAGCGCGGGTTGCGGCATGGGAGGCGGCGGAATTTGGAGACGAAAAAGCGGGGTGAGGGCACCCCGCTTACATCGGTGAAGGGCTATGGCAGGCGTTTAGATGCGTGCGGCGGCGGTTGCGCCCCACGTGGTACGCCAGCGGGTCTTCACCAAACGGAGGCCGATGAGTGCGACGACGCACAGACCGGCGAAGAGGAGAATGCCGACGGTGTAATTCCCGGTGTGTTGTTTCGACAGACCGAACATGCGGCCGAGGAGGAAGCCGCCGATGCCGCCGCCGCAGCCGACGAGGCCGGTCATGACGGAGATGTCTTTCGCGAAGCGCTGGGGGAGTAGTTGGAAAACGGATCCGTTGCACATGCCGAAGGCGCCGGAGGCGACGAAGAAGGCGGCGCCGCAGATCCAGAGATTGTGAGAGAGGGCGGCGACGATGAGTGAGACGATGGCGACGCTGTAGAAGATACCGAGGGACTTGATGCCGCCGAGTTTGTCGGCGAGCGCGCCGCCCATGGGACGGCCGAGAGCGCCGACGAGCGTGCAGAAGGCGGCCATTTCGCCGGCGTGGACGGGCTTGAGGCCGAATTGGTCGCTGAAGTAGATCGCGAAGGCGGTGGCGAGACCGACGAAACCGCCGAAGCTGATGGTGTAGAAAAAGCAGAACCAGTGGGCGTCTTTTTCTCCGAGGAGTTTCACGTAGTCGGAGAGTTTTTTCTTTTTGAATTCGCCGGGAGGTTCCTTGGAGAAAATCACGTAGAGGACGAAGGCGAGGGCGAGGGGGATGAGCGCGGCGCCGAAGACGGACTGCCAGCCCCAGACGGCGGCGATGCGCGGGGCGGCGAGGTGATCGATAACGACACCGACGTTGCCGGCGCCGGCGAGGCCGAGGACGACGCCTTGCATGTGCGGCGGGTACCAGCGGCCGGATTGGGGAAGCGCGACGGCGAAGCTGGCGCCGGCGACACCGAGTACGAGGCCGAGGGCGAGCGACTGATTCAGAGAATGGATACCGTACTGCCAGGCGACGAAGAGGCCGCTCATGACGACGAGTTGGGCGATGATACCGGTTTTCTTGGTGCCGATGCGATCGACGAGCATGCTCAGTGCGATGCGCAGAAAGGCTCCCGCGAGGATCGGCGTGGAGACCATGAGGAATTTCTGGTCGGCGGTGAGGCCGAGGTCGGGAGCGATCATCGCTCCGAGGGCGCCGAGGAGCGTCCAGACCATGAAGCTCACGTCGAAGTAGAGGAACGACGTGGCTAGCGTTGGCCAGTGACCGGATTTCTTAAACTGAGCGATGTTCATTTTTGAGCAGGCAGGAATTAGCACCGTTCATGCCTTTTCAGAAATCATGCGGAGAATAGTTTTTGGGTGGATGATGAGTGGTGCTCATTGTCGGAGCTGGGGAGTGGAGGGTTGGCGGAGGCGATGTGGGTGAAAAATCGGAGGCGGAGTGGCGTTGGTTTTACCTCTAATTTTTCATGTCAAAAATGGTGCAGGCGGTGAGGGAGGTATGAATGGGCAGTGGGTGAAAATGAGCACACGCGCGGGGGCGCGCGTGGGTGACCAATGACCAACGACCAATGACCAGTGGCGATGGGCGGGGGGCGAAGTCTAACCGGCGGGGTTAAGGCTAACCCGCCCTAACTCGGAGGCTTCGCGCGAGCGCGAGCCCTACACGGAAGCGGCGCGGCCTTTGGGGCCGCGCCGCTTGGAACAACAACAACAACTGCAAGACCACTCGCTGGCGCCGTGGCTACGTGGCCATCAAGTGGCGCTCGTGCCTGCGGGGACGCCAGCGAGTGTGATCAGAGATTTAGCGTGAGCTGAAAGTAGGCGTAGCTGGCGTCGCGGGAGCCGACGGAGCGGAGCGACTGTTTGACGTAGTCGCCGCGGAAGTAGCGGCTCAGGCCGAGTTCGAGCTGGGCGTAGTGAGTGACCGAGTACCCGACGACGAGATCGAGTTCGTAGCCGAGCTGGGCGTCGTAGGAGGGATTGATGCGATAGCCGCCGCCGCTGCCGACCGCGGCGTTGGTGAAGTTGCGCGGCACGCCGGCGACGTTGTACCAGTAGTCGGTGGTTTCGGTGAGTTTCTGGACGTGGCCTTCGAGGGCGACGCTGAGGGTGGGCGTGGGCTTGAAGGTGTAGGCGAGACGGAGGTCCTGCGTGTTCTGCAGGCTGGAGAGATCCATGTAGCCGTAGAACAGGTGATTCGTCGGGAAGAGATTTTGGAACGTCTGGCTCTTGGCGTCGGTCGCGCTGTCGTCACCGGAGCCGTGGCTGTAGATGAGGGCGAGGCGCGGCTGCCAGGCGTGTTCGGTCCAGGTGTAGCCTAGCTGGAAGACGCCGGCGTAGGCGGAGTGGTCGAGTCGGGCAGCGGTGAGCGCGGCGGAAACGGCGGTCGCCGGGAAAACGGTGGCTTTGTTGCCGGTCTGGTACATGAGCTCCACGCCATAGTCCCAAGCGTTATAGGCGCCTGGCTTGGACTTCAGGCGAAGGCCCCAGGTGTAGATGTCCTGCGGGGCGGGGAAGCGGAAGGGGGCGGGGACGCCGGACCAGTCGTCGGTGACGATGCCGCGGGCGGTGTTGCGGGCGAAGATGTAGGCTTCGACGATGTCCTTCGAGGAGAGCGTGGGGAAGTTGAAGTAGGCGCCGGAGAAGAGATCCTGGGAGTTGAAGTCGTTGCCGTTGCGGTGGTCGTTGTAGACGACGCCGCCGGTGAATACGTCGACGCCGAAGAGGGCGTTTTGCCAGCGGGCCTTGAGGGCGTCGAAGGTGCGGGCGTTGTTGTTCCAGCGGAAGTGGCCGACGAGGCGCTGGTCGCCGTAGGCGAGCTCCTGGCGTCCGATTTTCAAGGATATGGGGAATTCCTTGTGGTTGCCGATGAAGACGAAGGCCTGGTGGAGGTCGATGGGGCCGTCGCGTTCGGCGAGGGCTTTGCCGGGGGCGGTGCTGACGAAGCGCTCGTCGCCGATGGAGTAGCTGGAGCGGCCTTCGATGGTGGCGGCGAAGCGTTTGCCGGTGTAGGCGACGCGCGGCATGGCACGGAGGAGGTAGTAGGCGTTGTCGTTGTCGTCCTGCGGGCGGGTAGAGAAATCCCAGTTGGAGCCAGCGTCGGCGAAGCCGGCGTTGTTTTTGTTTTCGTAGCGGCCGCGGAGGTTCACGCCGATGTCCCAGGCGGACATGTAGACGTCGGTGGCGCGTAGTTTTTCGTTGATGAAACCGGGGAAGGGGCGCGGGGGCGGAGGCGGGGCGTATTGGGCGAGGCCGGAGGCGGCGCTGGCGCCGAGGAGGGCGGTGAGCGCGAGCTGCTGACAGGAGCGTGCGATGTTCATGGTGATGTACGGTGGTGTAGGTGAGACGGGCGGAAAGTGGTGGGAGGGAGGCAAGGCAGTGGCCGGAGTCCGCGGAAGGGCGGATCGGGAAAAGCGTGAGCTGGATCAAGGCGCGCGTGTTTTTTTGCGCGCGCGGAGGCATGTCAGGTGGTGTGGACGACGGCGGTGTCGCTCTTGGTGGCGGCGGGTGTGTGCGCGGGCGGGTGATGGCGGTGGGCGCGGACCTCAAGGAAGGAGATGAGTTGTTCGCGGAGTTTGTAGTAGTGGGGATGCTCCATGACGGCCTTGCGGTCGCGTGGGCGGGGGAAATTGACCTCGATGATTTCGCCGATTTCGGCGGCGGGGCCGTCGGTCATGCAGACGATGCGGTCGGAGAGGAAGAGGGCCTCGTCGACGTCGTGGGTGACCATCATGGCGGTGATCTGGTTTTTGCGCCAGAGGTCGATGAGGACCTGCTGGAGCTCGTATCGGGTAAGTGAATCCAACATGCCGAAGGGCTCGTCGAGGAGGAGCATCTTGGGCTTGAGGGCGAAGGCGCGGGCGATGCCGACGCGTTGTCTCATACCTTGGGAGAGCTCGGCGGGTTTTTTATCCATCGAATCGCCGAGGCCGACGACGGTGAGGAAGTATTCGGCGATCTGGAGACGCTCTTCTTTCGAGGCGGTGAAGAAGACCTGCTCGATGCCGAGCATGACATTCTCGCGGGCGGTGAGCCAAGGAAGGAGCGACGGGGATTGGAAGACCATGCCGCGGTCGGGGCCGGGGCCGTCGAGCTCTTTGCCGGCGAGGACGATGGCACCTTCGGTGATGGGGTTGAGGCCAGCGACCATCATGAGGACGGTGCTTTTGCCGCAGCCGGAGTGGCCGATGACGGTGACGAACTCGCCCTTTTTGATCTTCAGGTTGATGTTCTGGACAATGACAGCGTCGCCCTTGGGGGTCGGGTAGACCTTCTTGAGGCCGGAGATTTCGAGGTAGGCGCTCATGATTCGACGGTCTCCTGTTTGATTTCGCTGCGGCGGATGGGACGGCGTTTGCCGATGAAGGTTTGGCGGGTGTTGAGGTCTTCGGGCTCGATGTCGGGAAGTATCAGAGACTTGGTGACGGAGCCTTTGCGGCGGTCGGTGGCTTTGAGGAGATAGTCGGTGACCTCGGCGCGGATCTGTTTGAAGTCGTAGTTTTCGTTGAGTTCGGCGCGGCGACGAGGGCGGGGAAGCGTGATGGGGATGCTGGGGCCGAGGGTGGCGCGGGGGCCGGCGGTGAGGGGAATGACGCGGTCGGCCATGAGGATGGCTTCGTCGGGATCGTTGGTGATGAGGACGACGGTGCGTTTGTCTTCCTCCCAGATCTGGAGCGTCTCTTGTTGGAGATCGCCGCGGGTGAGGGCGTCGAGCGCGCCGAAGGGTTCGTCCATGAGGAGGATTCGAGGATTCATGGCGAGGGTGCGGGCGACGCTAACGCGCTGGCGCATGCCGCCGGAGAGCTCGTGGGGTTTTTTGTCACGGGCGCGGGTGAGCTTCACCATGGCGATGTGTTTCTCGATGTGTTCGCGGCGTTTGTCGGCGGACCAGTCGGGGAAGAGTTCGTCGACGGCGAGGGCGATGTTTTCGAAGACGGTAAGCCAGGGGAGCAGCGAGTAGTTTTGGAAGATGAGGCCGCGGTCGGGGCCGGGTCCGGCGATGGGCTTTCCCTCGAGGGTGACGGAGCCGGTGTCGGATTTGACGAGGCCGGAGAGGAAGTTGATGAGAGTGCTTTTGCCGGCGCCGGAGTAGCCGACGATAGCGACGAACTCGCCCTCGGCGATGTCGAGGTTGATGTCGGTGAGGACCTCGGTGCGTTTGCCGCCGTTGATGTAGGACTTGGAGGCGTTTTTGATTTCGAGAAACGACATGGTGAGGAGCGCGTGGCGGTTAACCGGCGAGGTTGTGGAGCTCGAAGCTGCGGGCGTAGGCCTCGGGCTGGGCGGGATCGAAGACCTTGCCGTCGAAGAAAGTTTCGGGGCCGTCGGCTGGGCTGAGGTCGACGACGCCGAGTTCGCGGAGGGCCTGGGCGTGGAAATCGGGGCGTATCACACGGGCGGTTACGGCGGCGTAATCGGGTGCGCCGTAGTGGAGGCCCCAGCGGCGGAACTGGGTCATCATCCAGACCGCGTGGCTGGCGCGCGGGCGGTTGGCGCTGCGGCGTGCGAAGGAAATGGGGCGGTCGCTCGTCTGGACGCGGCCGTCACCGTAGTCGATTTTGCCGTCGAGGCGGGAGAGAATCCACTGGGCGTCGCAGTTGAGGTACTCGGGGCGGGCAAGGAGTTCGGAGGCCTCGGCGTGGTTGGCGGGATCGTCGAGCCAGGCGCCGGCTTGCTGAAGTGCTTTCAGGGAGGCGATGACGGAGCGCGGATGGAGGGCGGCGAATTGCTCGGTGAAGGCGAAGACTTTTTCGGGATGATCGGGCCAGATTTCCTGGGTCGTGATGGCGGTGTAGCCGAGGTTTTCGGCGATGGCGCGGGCATTCCACGGCTCGCCGACGCAGAAGCCGTCCATGCGGCCGGCGCGCATGTTGGCGACCATCTGAGGCGGTGGGACGGTGATGAGGGCGACGTCGTTACCCGGGTGGATGCCGCCGGCGGCGAGCCAGTAGCGGAGCCAGAGGGCGTGGGTGCCGACGCGTAAGGTGTGTCCAAATACGAGCGGGCGGCCGTAGTCGCGACCCTCGATGGCGGCGGAGCGGAGGGCTTTGGCGTTATCGGCGGCCTTGCCCTTGTAGCGGGCGTTGAGAGTGATGGCCTGGCCGTTGCGGTTGATGACCCACGGGACGATGAGCGGTTTTTGATCGCCGCCGAGCAGTCCGCAGCCGGCGGCGACGGGCATGCCGAAGAGCATCTGGGCGCCGTGGGATTCGCCGCGGTTGAGGGTGTCGCGGAGGGAGGTCCAGCTGGTTTCGCGACGGAGCGTGGCGGTGATGCCGTGCTCGAGGAAGTAGCCCTTCGCGAGGGCGACGATGAGAGGCGCGGCGTCGGTGAGCGGGAGGAAGCCGAAGGTGAGCTGGGCTTTCTCGGGTGCGCCGCTTTCGCGGATGCGGCCGGGCGTGGCCGGAGCCGGGGCACCGGACGAGGTGGACTCGACACCGGTGGCTCGGCTGGAGGCGCTGTAGTTGGAGGAGAGCGAGTTCACGACGAGGGCCTCAGGCGGCTTTGAAGCGCTTTTCGATGACGCTCATGAGGCGGTCGAGGATGAAGCCGACGACGCCGATGGTGATAATCGAGAGGATGATGTGCTCGTAGATGAGCGAGTTGTATTCCTGCCAGAGGAAGCCGCCGACGCCGGGGCGGCCGGTGAGCATCTCGGCGGCGACGATGACGAGCCAGGCGATACCGAGACTGAGACGGAAGCCGGTGAACATGTAGGGCAGGGTGGCGGGGATGAGGATTTTGAAGAGTGTCTTGGTCTTGGATAGTTTCAGGACGCGGCCGACGTTGAGGTAATCCTGCGGGACGGCGCGGACGCCGACGGCTGTGTTGAGGACGGTCGGCCACATGGAGCAGATCGCGATGGTGAAGAGGGCGGCGTAGGTGCCGGTTTCTTTGCCCGCCTCGAGGAAGAGGATGTATCCAAGCGGCAGCCACGCGAGCGGGGAGACTGGGCGGAGGATCTGGATGATCGGATCGAACATCTTCGCGAAGGTCGGCGAGAGGCCGAGCCAGAAGCCGATGGGAACGCCCATGATGAGGGCGATCGCGTAGCCGAGGGCGACGAGGCCGAGAGACATGAAGGTGAAGCGGAGCATGCCCTGGTCGAGTTCGCCGCGTTTGGCCATGGGCTCGACGATGTAGGGCTTGGAGGATTCCCAGGTGTCGCCGATGTTCGGGAGCGCGGGCACGAGGCCGGTGCGTTCCTCGGTGAGGACGTTGCCTTCGGCGTCTTTGGTGACGACCTTCTTGCCGGCGATGAACTGCCAGCCGGCCATGACGATGAGAACCCCGACTATCGGGAGAATGAGCCAGTCGAATTTGAACGATTTCATGGGAATGCGCGTGGTGTGGTGTGGCGGGCGTGGACGGCGGCGGCGGAGAAAATGGATACGCCGAGGCTGATGAGCGGAGAGAGGATGGTTTTGACGATGACTTCGGCGGTGAGTTGGCCGTGGAACCAATGGGCGCCTTGATGAAGGGCGGCCTGGCAGAGGCCGACGGCGAGACCGATGGGCGCGGCGCGCAGCCAGACATCGCGGCTGCAAAGAGCGGCGAAGAAGGGCGATGGCTGGCGCGCGCCGCTGGTCATGGTGAGCGAGATCAGCCCTTCATGTTATGGACCTCAAAGCTGGTGGCGTAGGCTTCGGGGTTGGCGGGATCGAAGGTCTTGCCGTCGAAGAGCGTCTCAGGGGAGTTGTCGAGGCCGCCGTGGGTGACGCCGATTTCCTTCATGGCCTCTTCGTAGATGTCGGAGCGCATGACGCGCTTGGCGACGCCGTCGTAGTCGGGAGTGCCGGCGACCATGCCCCAGCGGCGGTACTGCGACAGGAACCACTTGGCGTATTTGGCCTGTGGATAGTTGCAGTTGTTTTTGCTGAAGTGCATGGGGTGGGCGTCGGTGACCTTACGGCCGTCGCCGTAGTCGAGTTCGCCGAGGAGGCGGCCGAGGATGATCTTCTTGTCGCAGTTGATGTAGGTGGCCTTGGAAACGATTTCGCACTGCTCGGCGCGATTGCTCATGTCGTCGAGCCAGACGGAAGCTTCATGGAGCGCTTTGAGGACGGCTTTGACGGTCTTGGGGTTTTTCTCGGCAAACTCCTCGGTGAAGGCGCAGACCTTTTCGGGGTGGTCTTTCCAAAGGTCCTGGGTGGTGACGGAAGTGAACCCGATGTTGTCGGCGATGGAGCGGGCGTTCCAGGGCTCGCCGACGCAGAAGCCGTCCATCTTGCCGATCTTCATGTTGGCGACCATCTGCGCGGGAGGGACGGTGATGAGGGAGACATCCTTGTCGGGGTTGATGCCGCCGGCGCCGAGGTAGTAGCGCATCCACATGGCGTGTGTGCCGGGCGGGAAGGTCATCGCGAAGGTGAGGGGTTCGCCGATTTTTTTGGCCTGATCGACGAAGGGTTTGATCTTCTTCGGGTCGTTGCCGACGACGCCCTTCCACTCGTTTTTGAGGGAGATGGCCTGGCCGTTGCGGTTGAGGAGCCATGGGATGACCATGGGTTTTTTGGGCGAGCCTTGCAGACCCATCGTGGATGCGAGGGGCATACCGATGAGCATGTGCGTCGCTTGGATGGAGCCGGTGGAGAGGTTATCGCGGATGGCGGCCCAGTTGGCGCCTTTTGTCACCTTGGAGTTGATACCGTACTTTTTGAAAAGGCCTTTTTCGTGCGCGATGACGATGGGCGAGCAGTCGGTCAGCGCGATCATGCCGAAGTTGATGTCGGTCGTCTCGGGGGCTTCTGAGACAGAGCCGGCGGTGGAGGCCCAGCTCTTGTTGCCGAGGGCGCCGAAGAGAGCGGCGGTGCCGAGACCGACGGCGCTGCGGGAGAGGAACTGGCGGCGGTTGAGGGACGAGGAAGGTTTTTCGGAATTACGAGGGGACGAGTTCATGCGTGGTATTTTTGATAGCTTGGCGGAAAAGATCTTCGCGGAAGACGCGGCCCGGGAGCTGGGCGTCGGCGGTTTTGGGCGAGAGGAGGCCGGCTTCGACGAGCTCGGCCTGGAGGGAGGCGGCGCGGGCCTGGGTGGGGATGTTGGCGCCGTCGCGGTGAAAAGTGACGAAATCGGGGGCGGGTTCGATGCGCTCGTGGCCGCAGTCGAACTGGCCCTGAAGCGCGGGGAGAATCACGCGGGCGGACTGGTTGATGTAGCCGGGGCCGGAGAGGAGTTGCGCGAGAGGCTCGCGGTTGGCGGGCTCATCGCACCAAGCGCAGGCTTCGGTGAGAGCGGCGACGAGGGCGGAGTGGTCGGCGTGGCGGGAGAAGGCGAACTTCTCGGTGACCATGAGGACTTTTTCCACGCAGCCGGGCTGGGTGGCGGCGCTCCAGGTGGGGCACCAGCCGGTTTTTTCGCGGACGGCGAGGGAGTTCCACGGTTCGCCGGAGCAGTAGCCGTCGATGGTGCCGGCGGACAGGTTGCGGAACATCTGGGCCGGGGGGACGACGACGATGCGGACGTCACGGTCGGGATTGATGCCGGCGGCGCGGAGCCATGAACGCAGCATCAAGTGATGTGACGAGAACATGAATACGACGCCGAAGGTGAGCTTGCGCTCACCGGAGCGGCGACGGGCCTCGTCACGGAGATCGGCCGGGGTGCGGATGTTGGCGTCCCAGAGGCGTTCGGAAAGGGTGAGGGCGTTGCCGTGGAGATTGAGGACGAGGGCGGTGAGGACCGGGCAGGCGACGGAGTCGAGGCCGAGGCGGGTGGCCCAGAGCATGGGGGCGGGGGCGTGGGCGGCGTCGAGTTCGCCGTAGATGATCTTCTCGCGGATGGTGGCCCAGCCGACTTCGCGGCGGAGCTCCACCTCGATGCCGTGCTTCGCGAAGAGGCCGCGTTCCTGGGCGACGACGAACGGGGCAGCATCGGTCAGCGCGAGGAAACCGACGCGGAGCGGACGGCTTCCCGTGGAGACTGGATTTGTGGATACGGCGGGCATGTTTATGCCGCCTTGTTTAGCGCGCGTCGTGCCAGTGGGGACAAGTGGCCCGATTACTGCTCTTCAAACATTTCATCAGGATAATGAACCCAGCTCATCCATGAGGACCCTCCTCGACAGCCGACAACTACTCGCTTTTTCAACCGTCGCCCGCCGAGGCAGCTTCACGCTCGCGGCCAAAGATCTCTATCTGACGCAATCGGCGGTGAGCCATGCCATGAAGGCGCTTGAGGAAGAGTTGGGGTGCCGACTGCTGGACCGGGTGGGCAAGCGCGTGCTGGTGACGCAGGCGGGGGAGCAGTTTCTCCGGCACTCGGAAAAAATCCTGCGCGAGATGGAGCTGGCGCGCACGGGGTTGGACACGCTGACGAACTGGGGGCACGGACGGTTGCGCGTGGGCGCGAGCACGACGGCGTGCCAGTACATCCTGCCGACGGTCTTGCGCGAATTTAAGCAGAGCTTTCCGAAGTGTGTGATCAAAATAGCGCCGGGCGATCACGGGGATCAACTTGAGCTGCTGCGGAGCAATCAGATCGATCTGGCGATCATGCTGGAGCCGGTGGGGCAGAGCGAGTTCACGTTCGTGCCGCTGTTCGAGGACGAGCTGAAGTTTCTCGTGGCGCCGCTTCATCCGTGGGCGCAGGCGGGGCGGGTCGATCGCGAAACGCTGTCGGAAGAGACGTTGATCTTGTATAATAAAAACAGCTACACGTTTCGATTGGTGAGCGAATATTTTCGCGAGGAGAAGCAGGCGCTCACGAACTTCATCGAGCTCGGCAGCATGGAAGCGATCAAGGAGCTGGTGAAGATCGGGCTCGGCGCGGGCGTGATTTCGCCGTGGATCGCGCGCACTGAGTTGCAGAGCGGGGCGCTGGTGTCGTTTGCGCTCGGGAAGCGGAAGTTGAAGCGCAACTGGGGCGTGGTGCATCTGCGCGGACGTCGATTGCCTCTGGGCGAGGAGACGTTTGTGGGTCTTTGCCGAACGGTGACCGAGCGGTTTGGCGAGTAAGCGCGGCGTGGAGAGAACGCGGTGATGGCGGTGGAAAGAGCGCACGAAAAAGCTGAAAATAAGCGCTTGCACTTCCGCGCGAATCCTTGCTTTTTCTCGCCTCCTTTCACGCAGCCGTAGCTCAATTGGATAGAGCATCTGACTACGGATCAGAAGGTTTGGGGTTCGACTCCCTACGGCTGCGCCAAGTTTAGAAAACGCCACTTTGCCGGTGGCGTTTTTTTGTGTCCGGAAAGGGCGGGCCTATGAATCGCAGGCGAGGTTCCTGTTGTCAGCGCGGGACTTGGCTGCACGATGCGGCGGCATCTTGGGACTGCTCGACCGCCATATTTTCAAGAATGTGTTTCTGACCTGCCTCGGCGCGGTGGGATTTTTCACGTTCATCATGGCGGCGGGCAATGCGCTGAAGGATTTAATCGGGCCTTTTTTGTCGGGGCGTCTGTCGTTGGGGACGACGCTTGAGCTGCTGCTCTGGTTGCTGCCGTACGCGATCATGTATGCGTTGCCGATGGGGATTTTGTGCGGGGTGCTCCTGGTGCTTGGGCGGATGTCCGCAGAGAGCGAAGTGACGGCGATGCGCGCGGCGGGGCTGGGGCTATGGCGGATTGCGCGGCCTATTTATGCTCTGGGAGCGGCGGGCATGGTATGCGGGCTGTTTGTGAATCTGCAGTTCATGCCGGTGGCGCGGGTGAAGTATAAACAGGAGCTGTTGAGCGCGGTGCAGACTGATCCGAGGGTGTTGCTTCAACCAAAGACATTTATCCGGGAGTTTCGCGGAGCGGTCATCTATGCCAACGAACGCGATGGAGACGTTCTGAAAGATATCTGGGTCTGGAATCTGGACGATCAGTCGCGTGTCATTCGCATGTCGAAAGCCGAGAGCGGGAAGCTTTCGTACGACGATGCGGCGGGAGAACTTATTTTCACGCCGCAGAAAAGTTCCGTGGAACAGCGCGATGGCGAGGCACCTGAGGACGCTGCGAAAATCCACGCGGCGGCAGCCGATCTGCCTCCGCTGCGGGTCTCTTTGGAAAAGCTTTTCGGCAAGCAGGCGATCAACCGGAAGCCGGACTGGCTGACGTTTCCGGTTTTGCTGGGGGAGATCGCGCGACTGAAAACGCCGGTGGCGGGTGGAGACGAGGAGGCGCGGGTGGCGGCGCTGACGAAGCACCGGATCGTTTTGCAGGACAAGCTGGCGAAGGCGGTGGCGGTGCTGGCGTTTGTATTCGTGGCGGTGCCGCTGGGGATCAAGGTGTCGCGGCGCGAGACGTCGGCGAATCTGGTCGTGGCTGTGGCGCTGGCGCTGGCGTATTATTTTTTGAGCGAGGCGGCGAAGTGGCTGGAAGGGTATCCGCAGATGCGGCCGGACTTGTTGTTGTGGGTGCCGAATCTGGTGTTCGTGTATCTGGGGCTGCGGTGGATGAAGCGGGTGCAGGCGGCGTGAGTTTTGCGAGGCGGGGCTTGGAAAATAAAAAGCCCGCCGGTTGAGCCGGCGGGCGGGAAAAGCGGGGCGCTTGGGTAAGCGCGAGTGTGTCTGGAGCTAGATCGCTTTGGGTAGCTCGGCGTCGAGTTTGATGGGGTGCGCGTGGTGGCGCTTGGTTTTCTTGAGATTCGCGCGGCGGTGCAGCATGCGGTCGAGTTTATCGACGAGGAGGGAGACGGCTTTGTGACATTCGTCGGAGGAGACGGTGGCGTTGAGGTTTGGGCCGTGAATGCTGATGTGGCCTTTGGCGGAGAATCGGTTGGCGACGGACTGCTTGGAGTCGCATTCGAGCTCGATGCGGATGCGGACGATGCGTTCTTCGTGGCGGAAGAGACGGTCGGTCTTTTCCTGGACGAAGGTTTTGAGGGACGGGGTGAGGTCGAGGTGAATGCCGGAGACGATCAGTTCGTGCTGATGAGTATGTCTATTCATGGGACTCTCGTATGTTGTTGGATTGACTAACGGGAAAACGGGCGGCCTCCCTGTGCGGTGATTTCATTCGACGACACGCTCATGAAGCTTTCCGCGATGATCGCGGCAACTGACTCTTCCATGCGGGAAAAATCGTTCATTGGGCGTGCGGGAAAACTGAGTATGGTGCGCAGATTTTGCAACCTGTGGAATGGTGCGCCGCTCATGTTTTTGGAGGAGCTTAACACGGGCCAGCTGCGTGAGGCTGGGCGGAGTTTTTTGAGAAAGTGCCGGGCGACGGTGCTGCCGCTGCGTGGCGGGCCTGACCGAGGGAAACCGGTGGGAGCGGGGTGGCTCATGAACAGGGTTAATTTCGTCGCGAGCGGAGGCGGGCTTGAGGGGGATTTTGAAGATGAGGAGAAAATGCGGGCGGGCTGCGGGAGGCTGCCCGGGCGGTCTGGGGAGAAGGCCCGATGAGCACGGATTACGAGAAGCCGATCGGGCCGTGGGTGCGGATTTTTAAGCCGGGAACGGTTCACAAGATCGACGCGGCGGAACTCGCGCGCTGGGTGCTGCATGTGGATGAGCGGGTGATCGTGATCAACAAGTCGGGCGAGCTGCCGTGTCATCCATCGAAGGACGGCCCGTGGTCGTCGCTCGCGGGGGCGGTGCGGGAGTATTTTGGCGAGGCGGCGGCGCATCTGGTTTTCCGGCTGGACCGCGAGACCAGCGGAGCGGTGGTTTTTGCGCGCGATGCGGCGACGGCGCGGAAGCTTCAGATGGCGGCGCAGGAGCGGCGTTATGGGAAAACGTATCTGGCGATTTTGACGGGAGAGCTGGCGGAGGCGGTCACGGTCGATCAACCGATCGGCGACGATCATGACAGTGCGGTGGCGATTAAGAGCAAAGTCGTGGCTTCGGCGGCGAAGGGGCAGACGGCGGTGACGCGGTTCGAACCCGTGGCGCGGGGCGGTGGTTTCACGCTGGCGCGGGTGACGACGGAGACGGGCCGGAAGCATCAGATCCGCGTGCACGCGCAGTGGCTCGGGCATTGGTTGGTGGGCGACAAAATCTACGGGCCGGATGCGCAGTTGTTTTTGGATTTCGTGGAGCACGGCTGGACGGCAGCGATGGCGGAGAGGATTTTTCTGCGGCGGCAGGCGTTGCATTGCTCGGAGATCGATCTGCGGCAGGCGGGGGTAGAGGAAGTTTTTCGCGCACCGTTGCCCGAGGATTTGCGGGCGTTTTGTCGGGAGCGGATGGGGATGTCGGAGGCGGACTGCGCGAGGTTTTGACAGAGGTGGGGCGTTGTTGCTTGCTGACCGGCTCGCGTGTCGGAACGGCGCGCGAGAATTTTTCACCATGTCACAAGTCCGCGTTCGTTTTGCTCCCAGCCCGACGGGTTTTTTCCACATCGGCAGCGCCCGCACGGCGCTTTTCAACTGGCTGTATGCCCGCCACACGAAAGGCACGTTTGTGCTGCGCATCGAGGACACGGACAAGGAGCGCAACTCGGAGGAGTTTCTCAATGTGATCTACAACAGCCTTCGTTGGCTCGGGATGGAGTGGGACGAAGGTCCGGGGAAAGGCGGCGAATTTGGGCCTTATCGCCAGAGCGAGCGCGGTGCGATCTACGAAGAGTATAAACAGAAGCTGCTGGCGAACGGGCGTGCGTACGAGAAGGACGGCGCGATCTGGTTCAAGCTGCTGGGCGAGCGCACGGAAGTTTTCGATGAGCGTCGCGGCAAGACGGTGGAGAAGGTGAAAAACACGCCGGCGGTGATCGACGATTTGATCCGTGGGAAAGTGGAACGCCTGGAGGATGAGGACTTCGTGATTTTCCGGTCGGACGGGAATCCGGTTTTCCATTTCGTGAACGTCGTCGACGACATCGCGATGAAGATCACGCACGTGATCCGTGGAGAAGATCATCTGTCGAACACGAGCAAGCACGTGGAGTTGTTCAAGGCGTTCGGCGCGGAGATGCCGAAGTTCGCGCACATCCCGCTCATCTTGAAACAGAATGGGCCGGGCAAAATGTCGAAGCGCGATCAAGGCGCGTTGATTGAGGAGTACCAGACGCGCGGATACCTGCCGGAGGCGCTGGTTAACTTCTTGTCGTTGCTAGGGTGGAATCCGGGCGATGATCGCGAGAAGATGCCGATTGCGGAGATCGTGCGGCTGTTCGATCTGCCGGGCGTGAACCAGAGCAATGCGCGGTTCGACGACAAAAAACTCGCGAATATGAATATGCAGTACCTGCTGGAGCTGCCTACGGAGGTGTTCGTGGAGAAGGCGCGGGCGTTTTTTGCGAAGGCCGGGGTTTTCGCGGCGGCAGCGGAGCCGGATGCGGGTTATTTCCGCGATGTGATGCTGATCAGCCAGCCGAAGATCAAAGGCTTCGAGGAGCTGCCGGCTTACACGAAATACTTCTTCGTCGATGACGATAAGGTTTCGGTTGATCCCAAGGTTCGCGAGAAGGTGCTGGCAAAGGGCGATCCGAAGGCGCGCCTCCGGGAACTGGCGACATTGCTGGCGAAGCCTGAAGTGGATTTTGCGAGTGACACCGTGATCGAAGAAGCGATCAAGGCGGAGGCTGCGAAGAACGGGCTGGGCTTTGGCGATTATCAGGCCGTGGCGCGACTCGCAGTTTCGGGCATGAATGTGGGGCCGGGGCTGACGAGTTTGTTTCGCGTGTTGGGGCGCGAGCGGACGTTGAAGCGGATCGAGCGGTTTGCGGCGGCTTTGAGTGGAATGTAGTCTGGTTTCGGCGCGACGTGGGGCGGCACTTGATAAGTGCCGGTCCGTCGGGCGCGTTTCTCCGAGCGAATGGAGTAGTTTCGGCGGAGATTCTATTTCGATGTCGTTCAGCGTGCGCGGAGCGCCCGCTCCACCTAGAGCTGCACAGGCAGGCCGATCTCGATAATTTGGGTGGGAAGGATTTGGTAGTAATCCTTCACGGGCGTGGCGTTGCGGCTGAGGAAGGCGTAGAGGGATTTTTGCCAGTGGAACATCTTGGCGTTGCCGCCGGTGACGATCATCTCGCGGTTGAAGAAATAGGTCGTGGACATCGGCTTGATGGGCACGCCGCGCTCGGCGACGCGGGTGATGAGGTTGTTGACGTCGGGCGACTCCATGTAGCCGTAACGGCCGACGGCGCGCCAGATGCCTTCGCCGAGTTCTTCGACGCTGAGGCGTTCGCTATCCTCGACCTGCGGGACTTCCCACGTGCTGATGGTGAGGAGGACGACGGTTTGCTGGAGGCATTTGTTGGCTTTGAGGTGATGGAGTAACGCGAGTGGCGTGCCGCTGGGGGTGGCGACCATGAAGACGGCGCTGCCGGGAACGCGTACGATGGAGCTGCTTTTGGCGATGTCGGTGAGCTCGATCTCGGTGATGGCGCCGCCGTAGACCTTTTCCTGGATCTCAGCACGGCCGGATTTCCAGGTGTGCATGATGGCGAGGACGCCGAGGCCGATGACGATGGGGAGCCAGCCGCCATCCGTGAATTTGTGGAGGTTGGCCCCGAGGAAGATGAGGTCGAAGGTCATGAAGGCGCCGCAGAGCAGAAGGGATTTCCACAGCGGCCATTTCCAGTAGCGGCGGGTGACAAGGAAGAAGGCGAAGGTGGTCACGGTCATGGTGCCGGTGACGGCGATGCCATAGGCGGCGGCGAGGTCGGCACTGGTTTTGAATTCGAGGACGACCCAGATGGAACCGATGGCGAGCGCGGTGTTGATCAGGGAAATGTAGATCTGGCCGGCGTGTTCGGCATTGGTGTGCCGGATACGGAGGCGGGGGAAGTAGCCGAGCTGGATGGCCTGACGCGTGAGCGAGTAGGTACCGGTAATGAGTGCCTGGCTGGCGATGACGGCGGCGCAGATGGAGAGGCCGACGAGGTAGAGCCGGAAGGGGCCTTCGGGAGCGAGGGCGAAGAACGGGTTGGTCTGGTCGAGGGGATTGGCGAGGACGTAAGCGCCCTGGCCGAAGTAGTTGAGGAGGAGGCCGGGCCAGACGAGGAAGAGCCAGGCCTGGGCGATGTATTTGCGGCCGAAGTGGCCCATGTCAGCGTAGAGCGCCTCGGCGCCGGTGACGGTGAGGACGATGGAGCCGAGGATGCCGGCGGTGATTTCCCAAGGTTGGGAGAGCAGGAAGCTGACGCCGAGGGCCGGGTTGAGCGCGCGGAAAACCTCCGGGGCGTCGAAAATGTGCCACGCGCCGAAAGCCCCGAGCGAGGTGAACCACACGAGCATCACGGGGCCAAAGATGCGGCCGATGGTTTCGGTGCCTTTAGACTGAACGAAGAAGACGAAGGCGAGGATGACGACGGCGAGGGGGACGACCCAGTCTTTGAAGTCTTCGTTGAAGGTGGTGAAACCTTCGGCGGCGCTGAGCACGGAGATGGCGGGGGTGATGACGCCGTCGCCATAAAGCAGGGCGGCGCCGCAGAGGACGATGAGCGTGCCGAAGCCGATGATACGACGGGGATTTTTTTTCTCGGGTTTGCCGGAATGAGAAAGGGCGAGGAGGGCGAAGATGCCGCCTTCGCCGCGGTTGTCGGCGCGGGTGACGAAGAGCAGGTACTTGATGTTCACCGCGATCATCACGGTCCAGAACATGAGCGAGAGGATGCCGAGGACGCCGTCGGTGCGCGCGGTGCCGTGAAGGTGATGGAGGCACTCGCGCATCGTGTAGAGCGGGCTGGTGCCGATGTCGCCGTAGACGACACCGAGGGCACCGAGGCAGAGTCCGAGCCGGATGCTGTTGTTGGCCGAGCCGGGCGTGGGATCAGTCATGGAGGCGACAGGGTTTCGGAGAGTGGGGGCGGGTCCAAGTTGTTTTCAGGGGTGAGGAAAAATTGGTTGCAATGGGTTACGCTGCGTTGACCTGGGGAGGGGTTGGGGGCTTCGTGGCGTTTTTCAAAACCCATGAGTCTCCCTAATTGGAAGGTCGTCAAAACGTACAAGGACATCCTTTATCACAAGGCCGACGGGATCGCGAAGATCACGATCAACCGGCCGGAGAAGCGGAACGCGTTTCGTCCGCAGACGGTGTTCGAGATGTACGATGCGTTTATCGACGCGCGCGAAGACCAGACGGTGGGCGTGGTGCTGCTGACGGGGGCGGGTCCGCACACGGACGGGAAGTATGCGTTTTGCGCGGGCGGTGATCAGAGCGTGCGCGGTCATGCTGGCTATGTCGGCGAGGATGGCGTGCCGCGGCTGAACGTGCTCGATCTGCAGAAATTGATTCGCTCGATGCCGAAGGTCGTGATCGCGCTGGTCGCGGGCTATGCGATCGGCGGCGGGCATGTGCTTCATCTGGTGTGCGATCTTTCGATCGCGGCGGATAACGGGATCTTCGGGCAGGTGGGGCCGAAGATGGGCAGCTTCGACGGGGGATTTGGATCGAGTTATCTGGCCCGGATTG
Source organism: uncultured Nibricoccus sp. (assembly GCA_966249325.1). Lineage (GTDB taxonomy): Bacteria > Verrucomicrobiota > Verrucomicrobiia > Opitutales > Opitutaceae > Nibricoccus. The sequence goes on from CBINDC010000008.1 coordinate 147,999, forward strand.
TCGGACAGAAGAAGGCGCGCGAGATTTGGTACCTGTGCCGTCAATACGACGCGAAGCAGGCGCTGGAGATGGGGCTGGTGAACACGGTCGTGCCGGTTGCGCAGCTCGAAGAGGAAGGCGTGAAGTGGGCGCGCGAGATCATGGGGCACAGTCCGCTGGCGATCCGGTGTTTGAAGAGCGCGTTTAACGCGGATGTGGACGGGCAGTCGGGCATCCAGGAACTGGCGGGCAATGCGACGCTGCTTTATTACATGACGGACGAGGCGAAAGAGTTTCACGGCGCGCAGCGCGAGAAGCGGAAGCCGGATGCGCGGAAGTTTCCGTGGCTGCCGTGATGCAGGGGGCCAGGGCTGCGGCGGCGAGGGTCAGGCGGGAGGGGAAGTCAGTGTCGGGCCTTCGATCCAGCGGGCGGTGAGCATGGTGGCGGTGGTCCAGGCGGGGCTGCCGTATTCGCCGCGCTGGAGCTGGCCGACGAGGAGCTCGACGGCGCGGGCACCGAGTTGATTGGGCTGGAGATCGAGGGCGGCGCAGGGGCGGGTGCGGTTTATGGCGTTGAGGCAGACGTAGCCGTGGGTGTCGGGGACTTTGGCGCCGCAGGCCTCCATCCAGGCGACGGTTTGGTCGTAATGATTGAGGACGACGTCGGGGCGGTGTTTTTTGAACCAGGCGTTGAATGTTTTTTGGGAGAATTCGGGGACGACGAGGATGGGGACGTAGTCGATTTCCTTGGAGTGGCTTTCTTGAAAGGCGCGGAAGGCGGCGCTCTGGCGGAGGAGGAGGCGTTCGTCGCGGCCTTGTTCGAGCATGAGGCCAGGGCGGCGGTAGCCGCGGGCGTGAAGGCGGGCGAGGAGCTCCATCATGGAGCGGTAGTGATCGCTGCAGACGGTGTGGAGGCGGGGTTTTTCGATGAAGTTATCGGTGTAGACGCCGGCGTAGTGGGTCCAGTCGAGTTCGGAGACGTCGGGGGCGAGCCAGGCGGGCATGATCATGACGCCGTGGATACCGCGGGATTTGAGGATGGAATCGAGGCGGTGGAGGGGGAGGGCGTTGCGGCCGGCGACGAATTCCTCGAAGTGGAAGCCGAGCTCGGTGGCGCGCTGGCGGGCGCCGGCGGAGATTTGTTTGGGGAAGGGGCCGTGGGGGAAGCGGGCGGGCTCGTTGATGTCGACGGCGGCGATGACTCCGCGAAAAGTCGAGGCGCGGGAGCGGCGGAAGCCGGACATGAGAGCGGTGGCGAGGGGATTGGGTTTGTATCCAACTTTCTCGGCGAGCTGACGGATGCGCTTGGCGGTGGTGCGGTCGACGCGGCCGACCCCGCGCAAGGCGTCGGAGACCGTCGTGGGGGAGAGGCGGAGGGTTTTGGCCAGCGAGCGGATGGTGGGGATGTTTTTTTCGGGCATGCCGGAACGGGTTGTCGGTGGCCGTTTTTCGGGGCGCGGGCAAACGATTGATGCGGGAAAAGAAAAAGGCCGGCGTTGCCGCCGGCCTGTTGAGTGGAGCGGGGCTCCGGATGCTGACTGACGTCAGAACTTGTAACCGACGGAGGCGCGGAAGTCGCGTGGCTGGCCGACGTTCACCGCGCCGCGGCTGCCGGCGGCGAGGATGTATTCCTTGTCGAGGGCGTTCATGCAGGTGAGCGCGAAGGACCAGTCGTCGTACTTGTAGGTGACGCCGACGTTCACGAGCGTGCGGCCGGCGACGAGGAAGGAAGGCTGCTGGGCGACGAAGGTGCCGTTGGGCAGCGGGCGGTTGGTGGTGTAGCCGGAAGCGTTTTCACCGGCGACATCGCTCTTGTAGTCGACGCCGATGTTGACGCCGAAGTTTTTGAGGGAGCCCTGAGTGAATCGGTAGTCGGCATAGACGGCGGCGGATTTGTCGGGCACGCCGCGAAGACGAACGTCGGTGATGGGCTGGCGGATCTTCACGGAGCTGTAGTTGCCCAGGATCGTGAGGTTCTTGTTCATCGAGTACGTGGCTTCGAATTCCCAACCCTTCGAGTTGAGGTCGAAGAGGAGGAACTGCGGGAGACCGGCGGTGGACTGGCCGAGCGCCTGGAGGCGGAAGAACTCGCTGTTGGTGACGGAGAAGTTCTTTTGCGCGATGTCGAAGTACGCGAAGGAGGCGGTGAGGCGGTTGTCGAACAGGGTGGTTTTCACGCCGTATTCCTTCTGGCCGCCGGTCGCGAGTTTGAGGTTGGGGTCGGTGGCGCCGGCGTTCAATGAACCGGGCATGGTGCCGCCGGTGGTGTTGCGACTGAAGAACAGGGAAACGGCCTTGACCGGTTTCACGACGATACCGAACGAGGTGGCGTTGGTGGTGAGGTGATAGTCCGGAGAGTTGGGCAGTGCGGCAGGCACGGCTGTGCCGGTGGTATCCGTGCGGGAGAGATTGCCGAAGAAGCGGGAGAGGCCGCCAGAGATTTGAAGGCGGTTATCGAGGAATCCGAGGGTCTCGTAGCCGAACACCTGGAGGTCATCGAGTTTGCCGGTGCGATCGGTGCCGTTGTTTGCGCCAGGGAGAATCGCGGGGAAGACGTAGCCGGGGTAGGTGATGGAGTCGAGGTTGTTGGCGGGGACCGCGGGGCGGGACGCGGAGAGCGGGCTGCGCCAGCGGACTTTCGAGGTGTTGGCGGCGAAGCCGAGCAGGGTCGTGGACTTGAACCATTTGGTGTCGAAGTTCGCGGCGTAGTCATTTTTCAGATGCGCCTCGGTGTACTCGAGGTCGTTTTTGCCGTTGTTGCGAACGTAAATCCAGGTCGATGGATCGGTGACGGGAGCGGCGGTGGGAACGAGGTCGGCGGGATTGCCGCTGGCGTTGTAGTTGGCGATGGCGGTGCCCCAGTTTACGCCGGGTTCGTAGAGACCGGTGAAGGGGTTGCGACTGCCGCCGCCGGCGTTGGTGAGGCCGGCGCTGCCGCCGCCGATGTCGTAGCGGCGTATGTGATTGGCCATTACGAAGAGCCGGGACGAGACGTTGTCGGAAAGCGTGGAGAGCAGTTCGACGCTGATGCGCTCGGTCGAGCGGTGGCGGGTGTCGGTGTCGTTGGCGAAGGACCAGTCACGTGGCATTCCGCGAGGGAGCTGAGCGTAGCCGTTGCTACCGACGGTGGGCTCGATGGGCATGCCGGTGCCGTTGGTTTCGCGATTTTGGACGAAGTCGGTCTTGATCGTGAGGGTGTGATCAGGAGACAGCTTGTAGGAGAAAGACGGCGCGATTTCGTAGCCGTTACGATACTGGTTTTTGACGTAGTAATCGGTGCGCCAGATGGCGTAGACGAGACGGGCGGCGGCTTTGCCGTCCTTGCCGAAGCTGCGGTTGATATCGAAGCTGGCGACACGATCGGAGTAGTGGCCGAGGGTCAGTTCGGTGGAGGCCTGGTTTTTGCCGAAGATGGGGGCTTTGGTGATGGGATTCATCACGCCGCCGGGGCTGCCGCCGGGGACGAGGATGGCGTTGGGGCCTTTGATGATTTCCATGCGCTCGATGTTATAGGTGCCGAGCGACATGCTGTAGCCGTCGGCGCCGGAGATCATGGTGCCGTCGATGAATTCGGCGGACACGGAGAAGCCGCGGATCGTGTAGCGGTCGCCGCCATACGGCAGGGTGCTCTCGACGATGGGTGTGACGTACTTAGCGGCGTCGAGCATGCGCGTGGACATGGAGTCCTTGATGAAATCGCTGGTGACGACCGAGATGGTCTGCGGGATGTCCTGGATATCCATCGCGACGCGGGAGGCGGAGAGGGCCTGGCGCGACTGGTAGGGATTGGCCGCGGTTTCGGTGATGGTGAACTGGGGAAGATTGATGGTTTCTTCCTCTGGTGCGGCAGGCTTGGCGCCCTCGGGGGCCGGTGCGGCGTTTTGCGCGAGCAGACTGGCGGTTGAGAGGGCTAGCAGGCCGGCGAACAGTCGTCCTTGGGACAAGGTCGACGCGTGTGATACACGGTAATCACGTAGGTTCATAGGTGGTTCCTAGGATGCGGTTCTACGATTCTTGATACGAATCGAGGGGTGCGGGGTTTGCGGTAAAACAACGCGGTGCGTTGCTGCGGTATGCGTGAGCTTACGCTGGATTTTTACCAAACTGTTTAATTGCCGTACAGTACGGCGAAACATCCTTGGCGCAACTGATGCGACATTCATTGGCAAACGGTATCTGGACGCGGGTCCGTTTGCCGCGCATGAGGGTTTGTTGACTCAATCAGAGTAGGTCCCAGCGCATGCAGAAAACAAACTCCAGTCCGCTCGAACATCGTTTCCAAGGGGAACACCCGCTGCGCACGTTGCTGTTTCTCTATCGCGAGGAGCGCACGCGGCTGATCTGGGGCGCGGTGCTCTACGTGATCAAACACAGTCCGGTGTGGGTCATGCCTCTGGTGACGGCGCGGATCATCGATATTCTCGACGAGCCCGAGAAGCATTCGCTCAACGAAATCTGGATCAACGCGGGCATCCTGCTGGCGATCCTGCTTCAGAATATCCCGGTCAATTATCTGTGCGTGCGATCGATCAGCCATGCGGCGAGGTCGATGGAGACGCGGTTGCGCTCGGCTATCTGCCGGAGGCTCCAGCATCTTTCGATCGGCTATTACACGCGGCAAAGTGCGGGCACGCTCCAGACGAAGGTGCTGCGCGATGTGGAATCGATCGAGCAGCTCACGCGCGGGCTGTTCGACACGGGGATGACGGCGTTCATCAATATTGGATTCGCGCTGGTGGTGACGGCGATCCGTGCGCCGTGGTTTTTGGTGTTTTTTGCGGGATCGATTCCACTCGCGGTGATTCTTGTGCGCTCGTTGCACAAGCACGTGGCCGAGAGAAACACCCAACTGCGCCAGGAGATCGAGCAGATGTCCAACAGGGTGATCGAGATGACCAATCTGATTCCGATCACGCGTGCCCACGGACTGGAGACGAGCGCACTGGAGCGCATCGAGAACTCGCTTCAACGCGTTCGCGAGGCGGGGCTGAAGGTGGACGAGATCAACTCTGTTTTCGGTGCGATCTCGTGGGTCGTGTTTAATTTTTTCAATATGGCGTGTCTCGTCTTCGCGGCATGGGCGTGTGCGACGCAGTTCATCCCGATCACGACAGGCGATGTCGTGATGCTCACCGGTTACTTCGGCCTGCTCACGGGCTCGGTGCTTATGCTCGCGGGAGCGACGCCAATGATTTTGCGCGGTTACGAAGCGGTGCGATCGATCGGTGAAGTGCTGGAGTGTCCCGATCTCGAACAAAACGAAGGCAAGGCGGCGGTCGCCACGGTGGGCGGCGAGTTTCGTTTCGATGCGGTGTCGTTTCGCTATCCTGAAGTCGAGGCGCACGCGGTGCGGGATTTTTCGCTGTGCGTGAAACCGGGCGAGACCATCGCGCTGGTCGGGCCATCAGGTGCGGGGAAGTCGACGGTGCTTAATCTGGTGATCGGGTTTATCAGGCCGACGAGTGGAGCGATTCTGCTCGATGGACGGGACATGGCGACGCTCGATCTGCGGACGTACCGGCGGTTCGTGTCGGTCGTGCCGCAGGAGTCGATTCTCTTCGATGGCACGATCCGCGAGAACATCACCTATGGGATGAAGTCGGTGAGCGAAGAGCGTATCCTGGCGGCGCTGCGCGATGCGAATGCGTGGGAGTTCATCGAAAAGCTGCCGGAAGGAATGCAAACGCAGGTTGGCGAGAAAGGCGCGCGGCTATCCGGCGGGCAGAAGCAGCGGCTGGCAATCGCGCGCGCGCTCATCCGCGATCCGCGTGTCTTGATTCTTGATGAGGCGACTTCGGCGCTCGATTCGGAGAGCGAGGCACTGATTCAGGAAGCGCTGGAGCGGCTCATGAAGGGACGCACGACGTTTGTCGTGGCGCACCGGCTATCGACGATCCGCAACGCGGATCGGATCGTGGCGATGCGCGCGGGACGTATCGAAGAGGTGGGCACGCATGAAGGACTTCTGCGTGCGGGAGGACTTTATGCGCAGTTGCACACGCGCCAAAGCGGCGGGCGACTGGAGCTGTAGGCGCTCCAGTCGGCGGATACTTAGATCGCCTTGAGTTTGGCGCCGGCGGCGACGAGGCGGTCTCGCATAGAGGCGGGGTCCTGCGCTTTCTCGACGGCTTCGTCGGCGGTGATCATCTCGCGGTTGTAGAGGCTCTGGAGGTGGGCATCCATCGTGATCATACCGAGGTTGGCACCGGTCTGGATGTCGGAGGTGATGCGGAAGGTCTTATTTTCGCGGATGAGCGAGGCGATGGAGGTCGTCGAGAGCATGATCTCGAAACCGGCGATGCGGCCGCCGCCGATTTTTTTGCAGAGCACCTGGGAGATGACGGCTTGCAGCGACGAGGCGAGCTGGGTGCGGATCATTTCCTTCATGTTGGCCGGGAAGGCATCGACGATTCGGTCGATGGTCTTGGCGGCGCTGTTGGTGTGAAGGGTGCCGAAGACCAAGTGGCCGGTTTCGGCGGCGGAGATGGCGGCTTCGATGGTTTCGAGGTCGCGCATTTCGCCGACGAGGATGATGTCGGGGTCCTGACGGAGGGCACGGCGGATAGCTTCGGAGAAACTGGGGACGTCGACGCCGATTTCGCGCTGCGTGACGATGCACTTTTTGTGCGGGTGGTAATACTCGATCGGGTCCTCGATGGTGATGATGTGACCGTCGCGATGCTCGTTCACGTAATTGATCATCGAGGCGAGCGTGGTCGATTTGCCGGAGCCGGTCGGGCCGGTGACGAGGATGAGGCCGCGGGGGAGGTAGAGGAGTTGTTTGACCTTGTCGGGGAGGCCGATGTCGCGGAGGCCGAACATGCGGTTCGGGATCTGACGGAGGACGAGGCCGTAGTTGCTTTTCGACTTCAGGATGGAGACGCGGAAGCGGGCCTTGTCGAGGTAGGCGAAACCGAAGTCGGTGCCGCCGTTGAGCTTTACCTGCTGCTGATGGTTGTCCGGAGTGATCGAGAGCATGAGCTTCTCGGTGTCGATCGGGGTGAGGTCGGGGCCTTCGATCGGAACCATGCTGCCGCTGATGCGAAGGGTGGGCGGCTGGCCCACCTGGCAGTGGAGGTCGGATGCGTTTTGATCCACCACCAGTTCCAGCAAGTCGTTCATTTCGTAGCTCATAATCGGGGATAACTTTATCGGCTTAAAAAGCGGACAGACCAACGGTTGGCGATGAACGTCTCGCGAAAGGGCGGGGTTTTACGCGGGATTTACCCGGTGATTTGCGATTGGGTGCGGCAGGAGGGGCGAGTGCTGAACGGAGGGAAGCGCAAAGACGCGAAGACGCAAAGGTCGGAGCAAAGAAGGCGGGCGGAATTTACCGCGGAATCGCGGAGAGCGCGGAGGAGGATGGACGGGAGCGTGTAATTTTAGGAAAGAAAAAGGCCGCGCTGGTGGGCGCGGCCTGAAGGAAGGGGTGGAGGGCAGTTGCCTGAGTTGCTCAGCGGTTGAGCGACATGAGGAACTCGGCGTTGGTTTTGGTTTTTTTGAGGCGGTTGATGAGCATCTCCATCGCCTCGACGGGCGGGATGCCCTGCATGGCGCGGCGGAGGCCGTGGATGCGGGTGATTTCCTCGGGGTGGTAGATGAGCTCTTCTTTGCGGGTGCCGGAGCGGTCGCCGTTGATCGCGGGGAATATGCGCTTGTCGACTAGGCCGCGGTCGAGGTGGAGCTCCATGTTTCCGGTGCCCTTGAACTCTTCGAAGATGACTTCGTCCATGCGGCTGCCGGTGTCGATCAGGGCGGTGGCCATGATCGTGAGAGAGCCGCCGCCTTCGATGTTGCGGGCGGCGCCGAAGAAGCGCTTGGGGCGCTGGAGCGCGGTGGCTTCCATACCGCCGGACATGATCTTGCCGGAGTTGGAGGCGAGGGCGTTGTAGGCGCGGGCGAGACGGGTAATCGAATCGAGGAGGATGATCACGTGCTTGCCCTGTTCGACGAGGCGGCGGGCTTTCTCGCCGACCATCTCGGCGCAGTGAACGTGGCTCTCGGGCGCTTCGTCAAAGGTGGAGCTGACGACTTCGCCTTTCGTGTGGCGTTTGAAGTCGGTGACTTCCTCGGGACGCTCGTCGATCAGGAGCAGGATGAGCGTGGCTTCGGGGAAGTTGTTGGAAATCGAGTTCGCCATGTTTTGCAGCAGCACGGTTTTGCCGGTGCGCGGCGGGGCGACGATGAGGCCGCGCTGGCCGAAGCCGACGGGCGTGAGGATGTCGACCATGCGCATGGAGACGTCTTTGTGGACGTCGGTCGCCTCGAGGAGGATGCGCTGGAGCGGGTAGTAGGGGACGAGTTCCTCGAAGGGCGTGATCTTGGAGATCTCCTCGGGGGCCATGTCCATGACGGAGGCAATGCGGACGACGGACGGGCAACGTTCGCCTTCGCGCGGGGCCTCGACCTGGACTTCGACCTGATGACCGCGTTTGAGGCCGAAGTGTTTCACGAGGGACTCGGGGAGGTACGAGTCTTCAGGATACACGCGATAGTTGAGCTTCGGGTGAACGATGAAGCCGTGGCCTTTGTCGGTGAGGTCGATGTAGCCGCGATCGAGGATCGGGCGCTTAGCTTCGGCTGCGAACTTGAAGATCGCGGCGAGGAGCTGCTTGCGGTTGGGCGCGCCTTCGAAGGCGGCACCGAGACGACGGGCTTCCTGGGTGAGCTCGTGGAGATTGAGCGTGTAAAGCTGATCGACATAGAGCGGTTCGCCGCCGCCGGAAGCGATCTCGGTGGCACTCGTGGCGAGTGCGGCGATATCGGCGAAACGGTTGGGGTTCGGGAGTTCGCCGAAGACGGGATTGAGGTTGAGCGGAGCGGGTTGCTGCGGGTGCTTGGGTTCGCGCGGTTCCCGCGGTTCGCGGCCACCTTGCTGCCAGTTGCCGCCACCACCCCCACGATGATCGCCGCGGTCGCCGCCGTGTTTGCCACCGCCCCGGTTGCGTTTGCCGCGTTTGTCGCGCTTCCAGAACGGCTCGTTTTGGTTGTGATGGCGACCGCCACCACCGTGTTGTTGCTGATCGCCGCCTTGGCCTTGGTGGTGGCCGCCGTGTTGCGGGCGGGAGCCGGAGTCGGAAGTGGATGCGTCGCCGCCATTCCCGCCTTGAATAGAGTCGGTGTTGGAGCCTGAGGATTCGGCGGATTGATCGCCGTGGGGCTGAGTGTCTGACGACTGCGACGACGCGGAGGAATCGGCGTGATGATGGACCGGGGGTTCAGCGGCTGGCTCTTGTTCGCGTTCACGGCGCGGGGTGAAGACTTCGCGTTCGCGGGCGGGGGCTTCTTCTGCGGCGCGTTCGTTGCGAGGCGTGGGAGTTTCCCGGACTTCGGCCGGTTCGGGGCGTGGGGCAGGAGCGGGCTCTGGCGTGAACGGCAGCTCGGGGGCGGACGATTCCTCTTTGGGGGCGCGTGATTTCGCGGGGGCCTTGGTGGTGGTTTTTTTGGCGCGCGGAGTTTTGGGCGTGGCCGAGGCGGCGCGTTTTTTCTTTGCGGGCTTGGCGGCGTTGTCGCCGTCGGAGGAGGTGTCTGCCATAATAAATAGGTGCGTTGAAAGTGGGAGCGGCGGGGCCGTCTCAAGATGCGAACCGCGCGATGGCGCGGGGATCAGCGATTGAGTCCGAGGCGCGCGGCCAGGTGCACGATTTGGTCGCGCAGGAAGCGGGGGGAGCCGTCGTTGGACAGCACGAAATCAGCTAGCTCTGTTTTTTTAGCCAAGGGCAATTGCTTGGAAATGCGGGCCTCGGCGAGTGCTGGGGAAAGTCCGCGCTCTTGCAGCCGGGCGTATTGACGGGCCGAGGTTGTGGTTATGCAGACAATGAAATCAAACCATTTCTCCAGCTGTTTCTCATACAGTAACGGCACTTCGATCAGCCAGTGGCGACTGGGGGCGGAATCGATGGAGGCGCGCCAGATGGTGTAAAGACAGGGGTGGACGATCTCTTCCCAAGTGCGGAGATGGGACTCGTCGTTGAAAACAATCCGGGCGAGCGCGGCGCGGTTGATGCGGCCCGCGGCATCGAGGATCTCGGGGCCGAAGTGGCTGGCGGCGGCTTTTTCGACAGCGGGATCGGTGAGGATGCGCGTGCGGATCAGGGCGTCGGAATCGATGTAGGCGCAGCCGAGCTCTTCAAAGATGCGGGCGGCGGTGGATTTGCCGCAGCCCATGCCGCCTGTGAGTCCGATGATCATGCCGGTCGCGTGTGGTGAGGGGAAAAGGAGGAGATTGGGCTTGCCGGTTTTGTGCTGCAAATAATTAGTCACACGCGCCTCACGAACCTTCGGCAGCTCGAAGCTGGCCCGGGTTTTGCAAGGCGTCACACGATGTCCCATCCGATCGACACAAAACGCGCATTCACCGTGGCCGAGGCCACGCTGGCGGTTTTTCGGCGGATGTTTCCCCGCATGGAGCCGGGACTGTTTGTGCGGGTTTTTGCGGATGTGGACGCGATGTTTGCGGGGCGGTACCTCGATTATCAACCGATCGACACGCCGTATCATGACCTCGAGCACACGCTGCAAGTCACATTTTGTTTCGCGGAAATCATGGAGGGGCGGCACCTCGCGGGCATCGAGCCGCGGATGGATGCGCGACAGTTCGAGCTCGGAGTGGCGGCGGCGCTGCTGCACGACACAGGATACTTGAAGTTGAAGTCGGACCAGACGGGCACGGGCGCGAAGTACACCTTCACGCATGTGCTGCGGAGCTGCGCGGTGGCGTCGTCTTATCTGCCGACGCTCGGCGTGTCGCTCGACGAACTCGATGGCGTGCTGGGTGCGATTCGTTGCACGAATCCGACCACGGTGATCCGGCGTTTGCATTTTCAGAATCCTGTTGAAGGCATCATGGGCTGTGCGGTCGCGACAGCGGATTACCTCGGGCAGATGGCGGCGCCCAATTATCTCGGCGACCTGCCGAACCTGTTCGCGGAGTTTGAGGAGTCGGACAATTTCGCGGGCGTGCCGATGGATCAGCGCGTTTATCGTTCCGTCGAGGAGCTCACAGCGAAGACGCCGAGTTTCTGGAAAAATTCCGTGCTGCCGAAACTGGATAATGAGTTGATCGGACTCTACCGGTTTCTCACCCGGCCCTATCCGTCGGGGCGCAACCGCTACATCGATGCGGTGAATCAAAATATCACGATCATCGAGGCGGCGGTCGCGGCAAACGTGGCCAAACGCGGAACGGTTTGAGCGGATTCGAGCATCAAGGGACTGAGGCCGCAGCGGCCTGGGTGAGCGGCCAGTAGCGGGGTACGAGTACCAGTGCTATCACGAAGATCACCAGAACGAGCGGACCGCCCACGCGCACGAAATCCGAGAAGCGGTAGCGGCCAGGCCCATACACCATGAGGCAGGCGGGCTCGAGCGGGGTGAGGTAGGAGCAACTTGCGGCGAGGGCGATCATCATGGCGAAGGCGCGCGGGTTGAGGCCGAGGTGCTGGGCGGTTTCCACGGCTATGGGCAGAATGACGGCGGCGGCCGCCTGGTTGGACATCGGCTGGGTGAGCGCGACGGTGAGCAGGAAGAAGCCGCCGAGGAGCCATAGTGGTGGCAGGTCTGCGGTGGCTCCGGCGACCTGGGCGGCGAGGAATTGCGCGGTGCCGGTGTGCAACATGGCTTCGCCAAGCGCGAGCATGCAGCCGATGAGGATGATCGCGCGCCACTCGACTTCGCGGTAGGCCTCGGCTGGAGACACGCAGCGGGTGGCGAAAATCAGAAATGCGCCGAGCAGGCCCGCGACGGGGAGCGGCACAATGTTGAACGAGGCGAGAGCGAGAGCGCCGCCGAAGATCAGTCCCGAGCGCCAGGCGCGGGCGCGGTCGGGGCGTTTTTCGTCCACGGATTGGAGGACGCTGAGCACGCGCTCGTCGTTAAGCGTGTTGATGCTGGTGCGCGCTCCCTGGACGAGCAGGACGTCACCCGCGTTCAAGGTAATGTGGCTGAGTTTTTGAAGGAGGTTTTTTCCGTGGCGATTGAGGCCGAGCACTTGCACACCGTATCGATCGCGAAAACGCAGATCGCGGAGGCGGCGTCCGGCTAGCGGCGAGCCCGGTACGACGAGCGCTTCGACGAGGGCGGCGTCTTCGGTGCGGAGGAGCGGATCGGAGAGCTGCACGTCGGCTTTAATTTCGATGCCGGCGGTGTCCTTGACCTTGAGGACGTTTTCCCGCGCGCCTTCGACGAGGAGCACATCGCCTACTTGAAGCGTCATGTCGCGACGGGGCAGGCGGTAGTTTTTGTCGCGGATGACGCGCACGACATTGAGGTCCATGCTCTCGCCAAGCGCCGCCTGCCGGAGGGTTTTCCCGGCGAGCGGAGATTTGGGAAGCAGGACGATCTCGGTGAGGAATGGCCGGACACCGAAATGGTCGATGAGTCCATCCGCCTTTGCGCGCTCGGGAATCCAGCGGCGGCCGAGAAAAAACATATATGCGATGCCGGCGATCGCGATGGGGATGCCAACGGGTGCCAGCTCGAACATGCCCATAGCCTCCAGTCCGGCGTTGGTCATGAGACCGCTGACGACGAGATTTGTCGATGTGCTGATCAACGTCACCGAACTGGTAAGAATCGAGGCGAACGCCACGGGCATCAACAGGCGGGAAGGGGAGATGCCTGATTTCGCTGCGATGCCGATGACGACGGGGACAAAGAATGCGGCGGCGGCGGTGTTGCTGATGAATGCGCTGAGCGCAGCGACCGCCAGCATGATGACGATGAGCAGAACGTTGAGCCGCGTACCCGCATGGCGGAGGATGGCGCGGCCGACGAGATCGACGACGCCGGTCTTGAGCAACGCAGCCGTCATGATGAGCAGGCTCAGAATCATGATGACCGTATCGCTGCCAAAGCCGGAGAAAGCTTTATTGGCTGGAACGAGACCTGTCAGTACCAGCGAGAGCACGAGGCCGAGACCGACAACATCGGCTGAGACCCATTCGAATGAAAAAAAGACAACTGCGACGATGATGAGTCCAAGAAGCAGGGCGATTTCGAAGGTCACGGCGCGAAGGTGGAAAGGTTGGGGGGATTAGCGAGCGGTAATGCTGCGTTCTCAGCGGGCATTTTGCGCGGGCAATGCATCGAGCAGCACGCGCAATGGCGTGGAAACGCGGCCGCGCTGCCAGGCGACGATTAGGCTCCACTTGATCGAAGGTTCTTTCAGGGCAACGAACGTGACGCCGGGCGCCCCGGATTTGGTGGCGTATTCGGGAATAAGAGACACCGCGCTCTCGGTGACGACCAGCGACAGCCCGTGGCTGAGGCTTTCGGCATCGTCGACGAAGCGCGCGCGGAATCCTGCCTTGCGGCAGACCTGCGTGATCCAGCGGTTGTAGCCGGGCATGTCCTGCTCGTGTGCGCCGACGAAAAGCTCTTGTCGCAAGTCGGCCAATGTGAGGCTGGCGCGGGAGGCGAGTGGATGGGTTTCCGCAAGGGCGGCGGCAGGCGGAAACGTCGCGATTCGTTTCACGTAGAATTCCTTGTCGAGTGAAGAACCGGCGTGGCCCATCAAGGCGACATCGATCTCGCCCTTGCGCAGCGCCTCGATCTGTTCGCCCGGAGAAAGATCGAGCAGTTTCACTTTCACCTCCGGATGAGCACGGCGCAGTTTTCCCAGCGCCGGGTTGAGGAACTCTTGGGCGGCGGAAGCGATGTAGCCGATGCGGAGCTGGGCGCTTTGTCCGCGGGCGAGTTTGCGGACTTCGCTGAAACGCGCGTCGAAATCGGCCAGCACCGGGCGCATGTTTACGAGTAACGCGTGGCCTGTGGCCGTCAGCGCGACACCGCCGGAGCTGCGCTCGAATAGCGATCCACCGACATCGTGCTCCAGCGTGTGCAGCTGCCGTGTGAGTGTGGACTGGGAAACGCGCAAGTGATCGGCGGCCTTGTTGAGGCTGCCATGGCCGACGATTTCGAAGAACGAGCGGAGTAGATCGAGGTTCACGTGCGGCGAGGTTATGCGCGGCGCGCATGACGGCAAGCCGTCCTGCGCAGTAGGCCGAGTCGCGAGGCGCTGCTAATCTCTTCGCCATGAAAACAACCACGTCGCTTCTCTCCTTCGCCCTTCGCGGTGCAGCCATCACCGCAGTCGTCATTACCCTCGGCACCTGGATCGCCACCGGATCACACACCGGCTTCACGCAGACGAGCATCGTGCAGATGCATCACGACGAAATCACCGGCATCGATTTTCCCGTTCACCAAGACGCGTTCATCGCGGGCGTCGAAGTCCTCGCGGCCGGTCTTGCCGGTGCCACGGCCCTGGCCGGGATCAGTTTTCTCCCACGCGTCCGCCGCATCGGTGCAACCGGCGACATCTGAGCACTCACGCATTTCCCATCATCCATACTAAACAACGAAACCTGAAATCATCTTTCCTATGAAAACCGCATCCTCCCTCCGCTCCGCTCTCCAATTCGCCGCCGCGTTCTCCGCGACCGCGCTCATCTCCCAAGCTGCTCCGCAGTCTTTCGACTTCAAAGACCCGAAGGGCGTGAACAACGTCCAGTTCAAGCTCGATGCTCCACTCGAATCCATCACCGGAACGGCCACGGGCATCAGCGGAAATGTTTCGTTCGACGTGGCCAATCCCGCCGCCATCTCTGGTCGCATCGTACTGGATACGACGTCGTTGACCGTGGGCAACCCCGTCATGGCCGATCATCTGAAAAGCGCCAACTGGCTCGATGTCGCGAAGTACCCGGCGATCACGTTCGAAGCGGCCTCGGTCGCCAACGTCCGCAAGCAGGGCGCGCAAGTGCTCGCCGATGTCTCGGGCAAACTCACGGTCAAAGGAGTCACCAAAGACGTCACGGTCCCCGTCACGTTTACTTATCTCGCCGACAAACTCGGTGCGCGTCTTGGCGATGAAAAGTTGAAAGGCGATCTGCTCGTCCTGCGCGCCAATTTCGCCATCGACCGCAACGAGTATGACATCCAGCCCGGCCAGTACGCCGACAAGGTTTCTGAAACGATCAACCTCTCGCTCAGCATCGCCGGTGCGTCGCCTCGTTCCTGAGAGCCTCTGATTTCACGGGGCCGGGCAAACTCCGGTCCTGTTTTAAGACTCCTGTTTCATCCATCGCATTCAACTTCATCCGATTCTACGTAAACTCACTGCTGCCATGAACGCTCCCATCACAGGCATCCATCACGTGACCGCCATCGCCAGCGATCCCCAGCGCAATGTGGATTTTTACGCGGGCCTCCTCGGTCTGCGCCTAGTCAAGAAGACGGTGAACTTCGACGATCCTTCCGCCTATCACCTTTATTACGGCGACGAAACGGGCACGCCTGGCAGCATCGTCACGTTTTTCTACTGGCCGGGTGGGGCGGGCCGCGGCCGGGTTGGCTCGGGCCAGACCACGCGTCTGAGTTTTTCCGCTCCGGCGGCGTCCTTGGATTTCTGGTACGAACGTCTGCAGCGTCACGGTGTCAGCGTGAAACGCGAAAACCGTTTCGTCGAAGACGTCTTGTCGTTCGTCGATCCCGATCGCATCCCGGTCGAGATCGTGGGCGTCGCCAACGATTCCCGCCGCGGTTGGACCGGCGCCGGAATCACTGCGGAAAACGCGTTACGCGGGCTGCACACCGCTGAGCTCACCGTGCGCGACCCTGCTCCGACCGAGAAGCTCATCGCAGGCGAGATGGGCTATCGTCTCGTGAAGCGTGACGGCGTCCGGGCTCGTTTCGAGTCTGGCGCCGGTGGTTCGGGCACGTTCATCGACGTCATCGCTTCGCCTGCCGGTCCCTCCGGACTCGGTGGCGTCGGCACTATTCATCACATCGCGTTCCGTGTGGCCGATGATGAGGGCGAACTGCTCATGCAGGAACGTCTCGGCGATGCCGGTTACAATGTGTCTGACGTGCGTGACCGAAATTATTTCCGCTCCATCTACTATCGCGAACGCGGCGGCATCCTCTTCGAGATAGCCACCGACGTCCCCGGCTTCCCGGACGATGAGGCCGTTTCATCGCTGGGCACCGCGCTCAAACTGCCCGCGCAATTTGAGTCTGCGCGCAAGCAGATCGAAGCTCTGTTGCCTCCGCTGCAACCAGCGCGTCAATACGCCTGACCGGCGCAGACTTTGCTTAACCTCACTCGAATCCATCCACACCTCATCCCATGAGCACCAAAGTAAAAGTCATCTTCCATAGTCTTTACGGTCATGTTTATCAGCTCGCCGAAGCCATCGCGGCCGGCGCGCGCGAAGTCCCCGGCGTCGAAGTCGAAGTCCTTCAAGTCGCCGAGACGCTTCCGTCCGAAGTCCTCGCAAAGATGGGCGCGCTCGATGCACGGAAGGCGTTCGCGCATGTCCCCGTCGCCGATCCGAAGAAACTCGGCGAGGCCGATGCCCTTCTCTTCGGCTCGGGCACGCGCTACGGCAGCGCCACGTCGCAGATGCAGGCCTTCTTTGACGCCACCGGCGGTCTTTGGAGTTCTGGCGCGCTCGTTGGAAAAGTCGGTGGCGTTTTCACCTCCAGCGCCACGCAGCACGGCGGCCAGGAGACGACGCTGATCAACATGCAGACGTTCCTGTTTCACCAAGGCATGGTCGTCGTCGGCGTTCCGTACGCCGCCAAAGAACAGATGACCATCAAAGAAATCTCCGGTGGCTCGCCTTACGGCTCGGGCACGATCACGGGCGGCGACGGTTCGCGCCAGCCCAGCGAAAACGAACTAGCCATCGCGCGCTTCCAGGGAAAACACACCGCGCAGATCGCCGCCAAACTGGCCGCAAAATAATCGAGCGGGATTAACTCAACTCCGTCCATGCAGCCTCCGTCCATCCACTCCACTCAAGACACGCTCCGCGTTGGCACACCGCTCGCGCAAGCCGCCGGCGCGGTGATCCTGCTGCATGGACGGGGCTCTTCCTCCGACGACATCGCCGGGCTGGCGCGTTCGCTTAAAGGCGCGCCTGCGCCACTCGCGTTTCTCGCTCCCAACGCCACGGACAACACGTGGTATCCCCAGCGTTTCTTCGTTCCGCTCGCGCACAACGAGCCCTGGCTCTCAAGCGCACTCGACGTCATCGACGAACTCGTGGGCGAAGCGCATGCGGCGGGCATCCCGTACGAGCGCATCGGCATCGCCGGATTTTCGCAAGGTGCGTGCCTGACTCTTGAATACGCCGCACGCAACCCGCGGCGCTATGGGTTTATCGCGGGCCTGAGCGGTGGCTTGATCGGTCCGCTGGACACACCGCGTCCGCCGGCGGATTTGCAAAAAACACCCACGCTCGTCGCCTGCGCCGAGAGCGATGCGCACATCCCGCTGGAGTTTGTGCAGAAAAGCGCGGTCACGTTAAACACGTTCAACGCCACCGTGACCCAGCAGATTTTCCGGGGCGGTGCGCACACCGTGTTTCCCGAAGAGATCGCCTGGCTGCGTCAGCAGGTCGCCACGTGGAAATAAGCGCCCGGTCTCGTTCAGCGGCGGTTGTTTCGGGCGGCGACTCAACTCAGCTCGGAGCAAGCAGTTTTTCCAGCGCCTGTTTCGCCACGCCAAAAGCCTGCTCCAAGTCTGCTACGCGTGATGCCAGGCCGGAGATGCCTTCGGTTTTGCCGCGATGTTCCAGTTCGGCGGAAATCTCACGCAGGTGAGTCGCGCCCAGATTGCTCGAGCTGCCTTTGATACTGTGCGCGGCGCGCGTAAAGGAGTCCTTGTCGCCGGCTGCCAGGCTCTGACGCAGATCGGCGATCCGGGCAGGGGTGTCGTCAAGAAAGATGCCGATGATGTCGCGAAGAAAACTATCCGGATCATCCGGAGTCAGGGCGCGAAGATTTTCGATGGCCTCGGGGTCGATGGGCGTGTCTGACGACATGACGTCTGGCAAAGTAAGTGTGATGTTGGGCGCGGCGCGACTAAACAATAGCGGTGCCGGTCGGGTGTGGTGACAGGTTTAGGCCCTCCTTTTCGACACGGATTTTTCCGACTTAAGGCTTATTACGCATCACGTCATCCGGATGCGTTGATGTTTAACTTGCCTCAGAGGTGTGCCGCTGATTCTTCCTGAACCTCTCTTATGGCAAAATCCTTCGTTTTCTCCTCCGAATCGGTTGGTGAAGGTCACCCCGATAAAGTCGCCGATTTGATCTCCGACAGCGTGCTCGATGCTTGTCTGGCCTTCGACAAAACGGCCCGCGTCGCCTGCGAAACTTTCGTGAAGTCCAATGTCGTCGTGGTCGGCGGCGAGATCACGCTCCCGAAGCTTCAGGACAAAAAGACCGGCAAGACCAAGCCGCTCAGCGAAGCCATCAACATCGACAAAGTCATCCGCGATGCCATCCGCGACATCGGCTACGTGAATGACGACGATGTTTTCCACGCCGACACCGTTTTCGTTAACAACTACCTCACCGCCCAATCCGCCGACATCGCGCAGGGCGTCGATGCGAAGAAAGCCGAAGGCAAGAAGCACGCCGAGCAGGGTGCCGGCGACCAGGGGCTGATGTTCGGTTTTGCCGCCGACGAGACCGAAGAACTCATGCCCGCACCGGTGATGTTTGCCCATCGACTGGGCCGCGAGCTCACGAAAATCCGCAAGAGCGGCAAAGTGAAGTGGCTCCGTCCCGACGCGAAGTCCCAGGTTTCTGTCCGCTATATCGATGGCGTAGCGACCGAAATCGTGAACGTCGTCATCTCCACGCAGCACACCGCTGACGTGAAGCACGCCGAGATCGAAGCGTACCTCATCAAGAACGTCATCAAAAAGGTGCTCCCTGCGAAGCTCCTCACGAAGAACACCGAGTTCCTCATCAACCCGACCGGCAAGTTCGTGATCGGCGGACCGCAGGGCGACTCCGGTCTCACCGGTCGCAAGATCATTGTCGATTCCTACGGCGGCTGGGGCCGTCACGGCGGCGGCGCCTTCTCGGGCAAAGACCCGTCGAAGGTCGATCGCTCGGCCGCCTACATGTGCCGTTGGGTCGCGAAGAACATCGTGGCCGCCGGTCTTGCCAAACAGTGCGAACTCCAGGTCGCCTACGCCATCGGCCATCCGAAGCCCGTCAGCGTTTACGTAAACACCTTCGAAACCGGCACCATCGCCGACGAGAAGATCACAGCCGCCGTGGAAAAAGTTTTCAGCTTCAAGCCGGCCGACATCGTTGCGCAGCTCAACTTGCTGCAGCCGATCTATCGCGAAACGACCAACTACGGTCACTTCGGCAAATCCGCTCTCCCATGGGAGCAGACCAACAAGGTCGCCGCCCTCAAAGCCGCCCTTAAATAACCCGAGCCTCCACGCGCAGCACACGCAACCAACGTTTCAATACACATGCCATCCGCCTCTCTTCTCAAAAACGTGCCCAAGGGCCAGGACTACATCGTCCGCGACATCGGTCTCGCCGATTGGGGCCGCAAGGAACTCAACGTCGCCGAGCACGAAATGCCCGGCCTCATGTCGCTCCGCAAAAAGTTCGGCGCGAAAAAGCCCCTCAAGGGCGTTCGCATCACCGGCTCGTTGCACATGACGATCCAGACCGCCGTGCTCATCGAGACGCTCGTCTCGCTCGGCGCCGATGTCCGCTGGGCCTCGTGCAATATTTTCTCCACGCAGGATCACGCCGCCGCAGCCATCGCGAAAACCGGCACGCCCGTCTTCGCCTGGAAGGGCGAGACGCTCGAAGAATACTGGGAGCTCACCTGGAAGGCCGTCAGTTTCCCCGGCGGCAAAGGCCCGCAGCTCGTCGTTGACGACGGCGGCGACGTCACGCTGCTCCTCCACAAGGGCTACGAAATGGAGCAGGGGAGCGACTGGTATAAATCCGAGTCTTCCTCGCACGAAGAGCAGGTCATCAAAGACCTCCTCAAAAAAATCGGCAAAACGCAGAAGGGCATTTTCACCGCGATGGTGAAAGAGTGGCGCGGCGTTTCCGAAGAGACCACGACCGGCGTTCACCGTCTCTATCAGCTGCACGAACAGGGCAAACTCCTTGTGCCTGCGATCAACGTGAACGACTCCGTCACCAAGTCGAAATTCGACAATCTCTATGGCTGCCGCGAGTCGCTCGCCGACGGTCTCAAGCGCGCGACCGACGTCATGATCGCCGGCAAAGTCGCCTGCGTTTGCGGCTATGGCGACGTGGGCAAGGGTTCCGCATTTTCGCTCAAGGGCTTCGGCGCCCGCGTCATCGTTACCGAAGTCGATCCGATCAACGCCCTCCAGGCCGCGATGGAAGGCTTCGAGGTCAACACCGTCGAAAGCACCCTCGGCATCGCTGACATCTACGTGACCACGACCGGTAACAAGGATGTGATCACGCTCGAGCACATGCAGAAGATGAAGGATCAGGCCATCGTCTGTAATATCGGCCACTTCGATAACGAGATTCAGGTCGACCGCCTCTACAAAGCTCCCGGCGTGAAACGCGTCACGATCAAGCCGCAATACGACCAGTTCACCTTCTCGAAGGGAAACACGATATACCTGCTCGCCGAAGGCCGTCTCGTGAACCTCGGCTGCGCCACCGGCCATCCGTCGTTCGTCATGTCGAACTCCTTCACCAACCAGACGCTCGCCCAGATCGATCTCTGGAAAAACAAGGACATCTACAAGGTCGGCGTGTATCGCCTGCCCAAGCACCTCGACGAGGAAGTCGCCCGCCTGCACTTGGAAAAGATCGGTGCCAAGCTCACGAAGCTCAGCCCGGCCCAGGCGCAGTATCTCGGCGTGCCCGTCGAAGGCCCGTACAAGCCCGAGCACTATCGCTACTGATTCCTTCGGCCATCCAGGTTTCTCAAAACCGGCGCCCTTCGCGGCGCCGGTTTTTTCGTGCCCGCTCCCTGCGTGCCCATGCGAAACACCTCAGTTTGCAGGGATGGCGCGCCCCGATGTGCTCATGAATTTTACTTAAGCCGGGAGTGCTGGGGCCGATTAAAACCGGAAGTCGTAGAGTCATTCACCCATGAAAAAATCCCCCCGCCGTCTCTTTATCCGCCGTCAATCGGGCTTCAGCTTGGTCGAAATGATCGGCGTTCTCGCCATCATCGCCATCCTCGCTG
Source organism: uncultured Nibricoccus sp. (assembly GCA_966249325.1). Classification (GTDB taxonomy): domain Bacteria; phylum Verrucomicrobiota; class Verrucomicrobiia; order Opitutales; family Opitutaceae; genus Nibricoccus. The sequence continues at coordinate 168,991 of CBINDC010000008.1, forward strand.
TCGTCATAGTCCCCAAGGTTTTCTCCACGATCGCCTCCTCGCGCATCACGAATGCGGTGGGCTCCATCACCTCGATGAAGACCGCGATCTCGGAGTTTGCGGGTAAATACGGCACCGTTCCGACCACCGACAACGAAAGCCGCATCGACGACCTCCTCATCAAGGCCGGCATGTTGGAAAGCCGTTTCGCCGTCAAAATCGGCACCGCTCCCTCCGGAGCTGTGGGCGATACCTGGACGAACAACAACGGCACCTGGACGCGCGCCACCGATGGCACTTCCCAGACCGGTCAGACCCGCATTCTGTCGCAGACTTCCACCACCACGCTTCCTTCCGGAGCAGGTGGCCGTAACTTCCGTCTCGACGGTGCGTCGGACCTCCCGGCCGGCTCGATCGTCCTCACCGCAGTCTTGCTGGGTGTATCCGCCAACGACGCACGCGAGTTGAGCATCCGCATCGACGGCGACGCCGCTTCGGAAACGACCAATGCCACTGCCGATGCGCGGGGCAAAGTGGTCTACGCCGCAGGTACCGGCAACAAAACCGTCTACGTCTACCTCGCGCACCAGTAACGCGCCGTTTCTTTTCCCGGAGACCACTCCTTTTCCAGCGGGCTGCGGGCCAGAGCCTGCGCCCGCCTTTTTATGTCCACCGCGACTCCTCCTGCTCCTCCGAAGCGCCTCGGCGACCGGTTGCTTGAGGCCGGGCTGATCACTCCGCATCAGCTCGAACTCGCCCTGCGCGAACAAAAACGCACCGGCAAACTCATCGGCGCCGTCCTCCAGCAACTCGGCTTCGTCACCGAGCAGGATATCGCCGCCTTCCTCGCGCAGGACGCCCAGACCCCGACCGTCAACGTCGGCAAACTCGAGATCGCCCCTGAAATCGTCGCGCTCCTCCCGTACGACTTCTGCAAGGAGTCCGTCCTTCTTCCCTGTCGCCGCGAGGGAGATACGCTCACCGTCGTCATGGCCGACCCTTTCAACGTGGTCGCCATCGATCGTGCCGAGCAGTTGACCAAGCTTCGGGTAGAAGTCCTCAACGCACCCAAGCCCGACATCCTCGAAAAACTCACCGCGGTCCACGACCGCGAGGGCTCGCTCGACCAGACCATCGACGAGCTCATGAAGATCAGCGGCCGCAAGGGCGACGACAACACCGCGCCCATGATCCGCGCCGTCGAGCAGATCATCGCCGCCGCCGTCCGCAAATCCGCCAGCGACATCCATTTCGAGCCCGACGAAAAATCCCTGCGCATCCGCATGCGCAACGACGGCGTGCTCCAGTCGTTCCTGCTCATCCCGAAAGACCTTCAGGACGCGTTCATCGCCCGCCTGAAAGTCATGGCCAACCTCGACGTATCCGAAACCCGGTTGCCGCAGGACGGTCGCTTCAGCTTCACCCTCGGCCGTCGCGAGCTCGGCCTGCGCGTTTCCTGTTTGCCGACCAATTACGGCGAAAGCGTTGTCCTCCGCGTCCTCGATAGCGGCAACCTGCTTCTCAATCTCCAGTCGCTCGGCCTACGCAAAGAAGATGAGACCGCCCTCGGCGAAGCCGTCACCCGTCCGCACGGCGTTGTTCTCATCACCGGCCCGACCGGCAGTGGAAAAACCACCACACTCTACACGGCGCTCAACACCGTGAACCGCCTCGAGCGCGCTGTCTTTACGCTCGAAGATCCGATCGAGTACCGTCTGCCGCATATCCGGCAGACGCAGGTCAACGAGAAGATCGGTCTCAGCTTCAGCAGCGGTCTGCGCACGCTTCTCCGTCAGGATCCCGATGTCCTCCTCGTAGGCGAAACGCGCGACAAGGAAACCGCGCAGCTTATGGTGCGCGCCGCGCTCACTGGCCACCTGGTCTTCAGCTCGCTGCACACCAACGACACCTTCAGCGCCATCCCGCGCCTAATCGATCTCGGCGTCGAACCGTTCCTGCTTCCGTCGACACTTCACCTCATCATCGCGCAGCGCCTCGTCCGCCGCCTCTGCCCCTCGTGCAAGAAGCCCGTGGAAAATCCCTGCGATCATCTGCGCTCCTTCAATCTTCCCATCCCGACCGACACCGCGCCGACGCTCTGGAAACCCGTCGGCTGCCCCGACTGCCGCCAGCAAGGTTACCGCGGCCGTGTCGCCATCTTCGAAGTCCTCGTGATCGACGAGGATTATCATCCGCTGCTGCACACGGGAAACGCTGAAAAAATCAAAGAACTCGCCCGCGCCAAAGGCATGCCGCTGCTCTTCGACGACGGCATCCGCCGCGCCTTCCGCGGCGACACCACGCTCGAGGAAGTTTTCCGCGTCGCCTTCGCGACCTGAGTCATGAGCGCCTTCCATTACCGCGCCTACAACGCCTCCGGCCAGACGATCACCGGCGTGCTCGAAGCCGACAGCCTGACCACGCTGGAGACCCGGCTGCGCACCGCAGGAGTCTGGCTGCTCGAAGCGAAAGAAGGTGCTGCGCTGACCGGTTCCGGCGATGGCCAGATCAGCTCGATCAAGGTGAAGCGCAGCGAGCTCATCGCGTTCTTCGTGCAGATGTCGCTTCTCCTGAAGGCCGGTATCACGCTGCCCAACTCGCTCGAACGCCTCGCTCTCGATTTCGAGGGAACGAAACTCGGCGCAGTTCTCGCGGGCGTTCGCGAACAAGTCGCCATCGGCGTTCCGCTCAATCAAGCGATGGCTCGCTACCCGAAAACTTTTTCCCGCCAGATCACCGCGATGGTCGAGGCAGGCGAAGTAAGCGGAAAACTCCCCGAGGTCTTCGAGAGTCTGAGCAGTTATTACGAATGGCTTGATCAGCTCACCGGCGACATCCGCCAGGCGCTCATCTATCCGCTCATGGTCATGGGTGCCGCCTCCGCGCTCGTGCTGCTGCTCTTCACCTTTGTGGTCCCGCGCTTCGTCGGACTGCTCACGGAATTGAATCTCAAAGTCCCGATGCTCACGCGCATCGTCATGTCGATCAGCCAGGCGCTCGTGAATTACTGGCCGGTGCTGCTCATCGTCATCGTTGGCGTTCCCATCGCGTTCAAACTCGCGCTGAAAGTGCCCGCCTTTGCCGTCGGCTTCGACCGTGCACTCATGCGCATTCCCATCTTCGGACCGCTCGTCGGCATGTTCGCGCTTTCTCGTTTCAGCCAGAACCTCGCGATGCTCTACCGCTCGGGAATCACGCTCCTGCGCGGCCTCGAAATCTGCCAGCATCTCGTCGGCAACCGCGCCGTCGAAAAAGCCCTCGTCGATGTCCGCCGCGGCGTCCTCGAAGGCACGCCAATGCATAAATGCCTCGCGCAACACGACGTCTTCACGCCCACGCTCATCACCATGATTGCTACCGGCGAAAGCTCCGGCAGCCTCGATTTCGCGCTCCAGAGCGTGGCCGATTACTACAACAAAATCATCCCGCGCCGCATCAAGATCGTCTTCGCGATCTTCGATCCGGTCATGATGGTCACCCTGATCGCCGTCGTCGGCATCGTCGCGCTCTCGGTGATCCTCCCGATCCTCCAACTGTGGGACGCGAAATGAAGATGCGCGCACGAGAATTTTCGAATGCCGGGTTCACGCTTCTGGAAATGATCGGCGTGATGGCGGTGATGGCGATCCTGGCTGCGACCACCGTGCCGAGCGTTCTTCAGTCCATTGAATTGGCCACGGTGCGTTCGGAGGCGAAGACGCTGGAATCGCTCGTGCCCCACATCCAGCGCTACACGAGCAATAACACCACATTGTTGTCCTCTTCGAATTGGACGACGCAACTCTCCAACTACACTGATCTCAGCAGCAACGATCTCCTCCGCAATAAGCGCGGGCGGACCCGGATCTACCTCATGGATGCGACGACCAATCGCGCCATGATTCTGTCTGTCGTGAGTCCGAAAACTGCCCTCGCGCTGCCAACCAGCCTGAGCTCGGCAAACTTCGCTCTCGTCTGGGACACCCCGGACAACGTGATCCCAACGACTGTGAGCTGGTCCGGATGGAACGCGTGGAATGGCGTTCGCAATAGCGAACAGGCGCTCGTCATCCAGCGCATCCATTTAGGCAACGAACTTCAAACATTCCAGCTCACCATTAACAACGCAGGTTCCGGCACGCCCCAGTTCGAGGTGATTCCGCTGGGTGCGACGAGCGGTTCACGTGTGAGTCTACCCGCGGGCTCTCTCCCGCAGTCCGTTCCCGCGAGGACCAAGCAACGGGTGAACCTCTACCTCAATTCTTCGGCTACCAACCCGATGTTCAGCTACGTCGTCAGCAACACGCCAAAGACGTTCACCTTCAACGGCACCAACTGGACCGCTCAATGAGCACGACGTCTCCCATAGAAACGCCTCCGCCAGCGGCCCCTAAACCCGCCGCCCGCGGTTTGCTGCGCCGCAACAGCGACACGCTCGGTATCGCCTGGATGCATGGGGTTTTTCACGCCGCGGTCTTCCGCCGTCAGACCCTCGTCGCTTCGTGGTCGTGCGATGTCGAAGTCCCCGGCGTCGAGGATTTCGAATACGCCTTCGACTCCGCACTCGGCGCACTCGGTTTCAAGGGCGAAGAGGTTTTTCTCATCCTCGCGCACGATCAATTCATCCATCAGGCCGAACAAGCTCCCGCATTTTCAGAAGCTGCCTCGCGCTCGTATCTGCGCGGCCGCGTCGAGCGTCACGAAAAAGAGCGCGAGCCCGTGCTCTGGGTCAGCCAGCGCACGCTCTCCGCGCGGCAGGAGGCGGCCTTCGTGCTGCACATGCTGCCCTCCGCTTTTTACGGACGCCTCAACAGCCTGCTGCTTGCGCGTCGTCTCGATCTCACGCGCATCCTGCCAGTCTCCGTGCCTCTCCAGCTGATTCTCGAATCGCTCGAAACACCCAAAGATCAGCCCGTGATCGTCGCTGCGGAAACAGGTGCCGCGACCACCGTTCTTGCGGCTCGTAACGATGGCCAACTCCTCTTCTCCCGCACCTTGCTTGCCAAATGGGACGCCGACCCCGCCCGCCTCGGCGTCGAGGTCAACCGCTCGCTCCTTTACGCTAAGCAGCAGTTTGGCGCGGTGATCGACCGCGTGTGGCTGCTCGGCGACGCCAGCGAAGCCGCCCGCACCGAAGTCCAGACGCGTTGCGGCGCCGGCAAAGAAATCACGGTCCGCGCCTCCGCGCCCGTGGACTGGCTCCAGGCGGTGGCGCGACTTTCGCCGCGTCATCCGGTGAATCTGGTTGCCGGATACCTCGGCCGGAAACGCCGTCATCAATTCGTCCGTCGCGCACTCATCGCCGGCTGCTGGCTGGGACTTGGTCTTATGGCTCTCGATGCCTGGACACGCTCCGGTCGCTGGCAGGAGGAACGCCAGCGCTTTTCGACGCTCACCGCCAGTGAGGCGACGCTGCATGAGACGCGCGCCCGTCTGGAGCAGCGCAACAAATCCGCCGACGCGCATCGTAATTTCATCAAGCAAGCATCCGAAGACCGTCTGCCGCCGGTGCCACCCCGGTTGCTGGCGTTCGTTGCCAATGCGCTTCCGGGCGACGCCAGCCTGACCGACTTTCAGGTCAAGTGGGACGCCGCGACCAAGGGTTGGTCGTTCCGTCTCGACGGCCAGATCGAAGGCGATGAGGAGACCGCGCGCGAAGCGCTAGCATCCTTCCAAAAGATTCTCGCAAGGAGTCCGCTGCGCGCGCGTTTCAACGACGCGACGCGCGCGATCGCGCCTGTACCTGTGGCGGGTAACGAGCTGCCGACCGCGCAACGTTTCAACCTGGAGGGAACTCTCTTTGAAAACTAAGCCCGCCGCAGCGCTCAAAAATTTCTGGCTCATGCTGACCGAAGTGCCCGGCTGGCCGGATGCGCCCGCTTGGGCACGTTTGAAACGCGCGCTGCCGGTGCTCACGCCATGCGCCGGCATGGGGTTGCTCGCGATCTGGTATTTAGCGATCCACGCGCCGCGCGTTCAGGAAGAGACCGCGGCTGCGCTTCCCTTGGTCGCTCTGGAAGACGAGATCGCCATGCTGCAGCTCGCCACTTCGGAGCAGCAGGTGGCTGAACTGAACGAACGCGCCGCCCAGGCTTCCCGGCTGCTTTTTGAATCGCCATCGGAAGCGTCTGCTTTTCTGAAAAGCCTGAAAAAAGAAGCCGCCGATCGTGGTTTCGAAGCGACGTTCGCCACCTCCGAGGCAACCGACGATTCGGTTCAGGAAGGCTCGCTCGTTTCCTACATCCCGGTTCGCGGGAAGCTCACGCCGATCCCGGGCAACTCCGAACCTTTCATCAACCTGCTCGCTCTCCTCGATCGCTTCGGCAGCTCGGGGCGCCGAATCGACCTCATGCGGCTGGCCGTCCGTGCCGATGAGCAAAGGTGGCAGACCGTCGAAGTTAACTTCCGCTTGGTTTGCCCGGTAACGCATGAAAAAACTCCTTAACAATCCCTGGTTCGTCGGCGTCCTCGCTTTGGTGGCGGTGGCGTTTGTCGCCCATTCGCTGATACCGGCGAACGGCGGCTCCGGCTCCGCGATTGTGGAGCAGACCGGCGGCGAAGAAATGACCGATGGCGACACCGGTCATCCGGCCGGCGGTGTCGTCGATGTGCGCCGCGCGCTCGATGAACTTTCAGGAGGAGCGCCCACCCGCGATCCGTTTTCGATGCGCGCGAAAACCGCTCCCGCAGCCGTGGTGCAGGTTGAAAAGGCTCCGCCCCCCGATCTCGTCGAGACCGTCCGACTCACCGCGCTCTGGACTCAGAACGGCGAGACCTTCGCGCTGATCAATGACCGCATCTGCCGCGCCGGCGACAAGCTCGGCCGCCTCACGCTCGAAACCGCCACGCACGACGGCGTGTGGGTCACGCATTGGAAAGGCAGGGACTTTCTGCCGATCGGCGCCTCTTTCACACTTACCACGCCTGCGCTCAAAGCGGCGTCGCTCTCACTTTCCACCGATAGTTAAGCCCATGAAACACACCCCGGCACTGACCGCCTCCATCCGTATCCTCGCCGCGCTGACGCTCGCCGCTCCGCTCTTCGCGCAGGAATCCGCCGCGCCCGCGCCGCAGGTTGTCGCGACTCCGGCGACGTTCAGCTTCCGCGCCGAGGGCGTGCCGATCAAACAGGCGCTGGCGCTCTTCGCTCGCGCGAACAATCTGAACATCGTTCCCGACCTCGACATCGAAGGCGACGTGACGGTGGAGTTCAGAGATCTGCCGCTCGACCTCGCGATGCGTTCGCTGCTCGAGGCAAATGGCTACTATTTCGTTCAGGACAAGGGCCTGCTCCGCGTGCGCAACCGCGAGACGCGCATCTTCCAGATCGATTACATCCAGGCGACTCGTTCGGGCCAGGGTTCCAACGCCGTGCAGATCAGTTCCGGCAGTGGCGGCAGCAGCGGCGGATCGAGCGGCGGTGCGAGCAGCTCTTCGTCCGGCGGAAGCGAAGGCTCGACCATGACCGTGACCAATACTTCGACGATCAATTTTTGGGGCGACCTCGACAATCAATTGAAGTCGATGGTGTCGGCCACCGGCAGTTACACGATCAACAGCCTTTCGGGTACGGTGCTGGTTCGCGACAGCCACCGTAACATCGAGATGATCGGCGAGTACCTCGACAGCGTGACTTCGAGCGTAGTGCGCCAGATCGATCTCGAAGTGGAGATCTACGAAGTAGCGCTCAACGACTCCTTCCAACTGGGCATCAACTGGCAGTATGTGTCGTCCCGGATCGATTCCACCATTGGCGTTGGTTCGCCACTCAGCAACGGCGTCATCGTCACCGCTCCGGTATATGGTCCGAACCCCTCAGCAAACTCGCTGCGAGTCGTGCATCAACGCGGTGATTTCACTGCCGTTCTCGACGCGCTGAAGCAGCAAGGAAATCTCCGGGTCGTTTCCAAACCCCGTCTCCGCACGCTCAACAACCAGCCGGCAGTGGTTCGCGTGGGGCAGGATTTGCCGGTGTTTTTGCTCACGAAGACAACGAACAATTCCAGTGGCACGAGCCAGACGGACATCACCGAAACGATTTCCACGGTCACGGTCGGCACGGTACTTTCGATCACACCGCAGGTTTCTCGCGATGGATTGATCACGTTGGATATCACGCCCGCCGTCAGCCGGCTCGTCCGCATGGAGGAGTCCGGAACGGGGAACAAAGCGCCCGTTGTCGATATTCGCCAGGCGTCCTCGATCGTGCGTATCCGGGATGGAGCGACGATCGTGATGGGCGGTCTTGTCCAAGATACGGCGGCCACCACCCGCCGGAAAGTCCCGCTGCTCGGTGACATCCCGCTGCTCGGGAAGGCTTTTACCGGAAAGTACGAAAACAAGGAGCGCACCGAACTGGTTTTCTTCCTGACCCCGCGGATCATCCAAGATCCCGCTACGGAAAATTCAGTTAAGACCGTCTCCAAATAGCCGATAGCAGACGGATAACTTTTCGCACGGCGGTCACTTCCCCATGATCTACCAGACCATCAAAGTCCTCCTCGTGGAAGACATGCTCATGATCGCAAAGATCACGGAGCAGATGCTGAAGAAGTCGCCGTCCAACCGCTACGCCGCGACGCACAAGGCTCGTCTGGCCGAGGCCGTCGCCACGTTGAAGACGGACGAATTCGACGTCATCCTCCTTGACCTGAATCTTCCCGACAGCCGCGAACTCGACACGCTCGCCCGCATTATCGAAGTCGCTCCCGATGTGCCGATCATCGTGCTCACGGCGAATAATAGCGACGAAGTCGGCCTGCAGGCCGTGAAGATCGGGGCGCAGGACTTTTTGCTGAAAGGGGATTTCAACTACCTCACGCTCGACCGAGCGATCGTTTACTCCATCGAGCGGCATCGTCTTCAGCGGACGATCCGCCAGCTCGCCGTTATCGACGAGCTCACCGGCCTCTACAACCGGCGCGGCTTCAACACGCTTAATCCTGACGTTATCCAGCGTGTGAAAAAGTCCGAGTCCGCCCGCGGCTATCTCGTCTACTTCGATCTGGATCGCTTCAAGCAGATCAACGACGTGCATGGTCACGCGAAGGGCGACGAGGCGCTGAAAGAATTTTCCGTCACGTTGCAGAGTGTGTTTCGCAAGGATTCGCTCCTGTCGCGTTTCGGCGGCGACGAGTTCGTGGCGATGGGCGTGGAAACACAGCCTGGACAGATCGAGCAAACGCTCTCGTCACTCGATGTGGTGCTCTCCGTGCGCAACGCGCAGGCGGGCGTGCTCTACCATTTGGAGTCGAGCCACGGCGTCACCTATTTCGACAAGAACGGGCCGCATGATATCGAGGAGCTGAGCGCCGCGGCCGATGCCGCGCTTTATCAAAACAAGGAGCGTCGCCGTCGTCTGCGTGCGCCCGCCCAGGCCGGTTTGCAGCCGCAGGAGGACCGCCGATGAGCGTCTTCGATCCGAAAGATCCTGGCATCGAAATCGCCGTGCGCTTGAGGCAGGCCTGCGAGGCGCATGACACGAGCATCAGTTCCCATCTCGATCGCGTAAGCCGCTACGCCTGCGAAATCGGTCGTTTAATGGGCCTTGATGAAAAGCGTGTTCAGGAGCTTCATCACGCGACGCCTCTGCACGATCTCGGGAAAATCGGTCTGCCGCAGGAGCTGTTGAGCAAGCCGGGGCGTCTAACGCGCGAGGAGATGGAGATGATCAAATCGCACTCGATGATCGGCTACAAGATGCTCGAAGGCAGTCCGTGGCCGGTCATTCAATGCGCCGCGCGCATCGCGCTCTCGCATCACGAATGCTGGGACGGCAGCGGTTACCCTCAAGGACTGGCCGGGGAAAATATCCCGCTCGATGCCCGCATCGTGGCAGTCGCGGATGTGTATGACGCGCTCCTCTCGGCGCGCGCCTACAAGCCTGCGTGGGAGGAAGATCTCGTCGTCGCGGAAATGCGCCGCATGCGCGAAACCAAGTTCGATCCGGCGATCCTCGATCTTTTCCTGGATCATCTGCCGGCGATGACCGTGGCGACGCAGTAGTGTACGCAGATCCGGCGGAATTGAGTTAATTTTTGTCCCGGCGCTTTTGGCGTTTGGAATTTGCACGTTTGGGATTTCCCTCGGCGGAGTGCCACTGATTCCGACCATCGTCCATCTCGATGCCGACGCGTTTTTCGTGTCGGTCGAGCAGGCGTTGAATCCATCGCTGCGCGGGAAAAAGGTGGCGGTCGGAGGACGCGAGCGCGGGATCATTTCCTCGGCCAGCTATGAGGCGCGCGCCTGCGGCGTTTATACGCCGATGCCGACCCAGCGGGCGCTGAAAGTGTGTCCGGATCTGCTGCTGGTGAAGCACACTTCGGGTTTGTATGGGGAGTACTCGAGAAAGCTTTTCGATCTTTGCGAAACGCTCACTCCCTATGTGGAGCGCAACTCCATCGACGAGGGTTATCTCGATATCGGTCCGTGCGGCCACAAGACCGCGGAGCAGGCGGAATCAGCGGTGCGTGGCTTGCAGCGCCGGATCTGGGACGAGTTGCAGATCACGGTTTCGTTCGGTCTCGCGGCGAACAAGCTCGTGGCGGCGATCGCGAGCAAGCTCCGCAAGCCGCGCGGCTTCACCGTGGTGCAGCCGGGCGAAGAGGCTGCGTTTCTCGCACCGCTCGACATCGGGAAGCTGCCGGGCGTCGGCACGAAAACCGAGGCGGCGTTGAAGGCGCGAGGCGTGGCGCGGGTGGAGGATCTGTACGAGCGCACAGAGCCGGAGCTGAAGGGTATGTTTGGAGACGGCTGGCGCGAGGTGCTGACGATGGCGCGGGGCGAGGATGCGCGCCGTGTGGAGACGGAGCACGAGGATGCGAAGTCGTACTCGCAGCAGGAGACTTTCGGGCGGGACATCGCGGACTTCACAGAGATAGAGCGTGTCGCCAAAGGAATGATCGACGATCTGATGCCGAAAATTCGCGCCGATGGGAAACGCGTGCGCACGCTCACGGTAAAAGTGAGGTATCCAGATTTTGAGCAGGCGTCGGCCGGACACAGTCTGCCGGAGGCAGTGGATCTGGAGACGCCACTTTATCCGTGGATCGCTCCGCTGCTCAGACAGGCGTGGAAATTGCGACGTCCGCTGAGGCTGGTGAGTGTGAAATTGTCGGGCGTCGAAGCGCCGCAGGCGCAGCTGGAGATGTTTGCCGAGGGCGACGAGAAGCGGAAGCGGCTGGCGGCTACGCTCGATGCGCTCAAGGCGACACGCGGTTCGGCGGCGGTGGTGCGCGGCGCTCAGATCAAGAAATGAGCGCGCGGTTTCGTTCCGGCGGCTTGAGAAGATTTTCCTGATTCGCCAATTTCCCGCTCATGCCGATCTACGAGTATTACTGCCCGGATAACCACACGGTTTATCAGTTCTTCGCGAAGACGCTCGCGCAGGGACGGACGATTCCGAAGTGCCCGGACAATCCGAAATTCAAAATGCAGAAAGCGGTCTCCGCTTTTGCGGTGACGAGTGGCGGAAAGAGCGAGGGCAAGGACCAGCCCGCTGCGGACGTTGACACGGCGGAGGATGCGCGGATGGAAGCCGCGATGAGCGAGATGGAGCGGGAGTTTTCCTCGGTTGACGAAAACGATCCGAAGGCGATGGGCCGCATGATGCGTCGCATGGCAGAGATGACGGGCGAAAAGATCGACGGCGAGATGGAGGAAGTGGTGCGCAAACTCGAAGAAGGCGCCGATCCTGAATCATTGGATGAATCGCTGGGGGGCGATCTGGCTGAGAGCGACGACGTGACCGGGCCGGCAGCGGCATATGACGAGCCGAAAAAGAAACGGCATCGTTACCAAGCGCCCAAAGGTCCGGCGCGCCGCGATCCGATTTTGTATGACTACAGCTGAGGGATAAACTTCAGGACGATTGCCGTGAGATCGATTTATTCCCGGACGCAAAGAACGACTTCCCTCGGGTCCGTTTATCGTTAATAAATTTTTGCGGGATGAGCGGGACAAATGACAAGATAACGGCCTCAGCGATGATACTCGCGTGCGTTGTGCTCGTTGCGGTCACTTCGCTTGCCGTCAGAACCATCCTTTCACTACGCGATGCGACGGAGATCGTGGCGCATACGCAGGATGTTTTGATCCGACTCGAGCGGTTGAAGTCGCGCTTGAAAGACGCGGAATCGGCCGGACGAGGTTATGTGCTTTTGCAGCGACCTGATTTTAAGGCGGCGTTCAAAACCAGTGAGGAATCGGTTGGTCGTGAGATAGGCGAATTGGTATCGACGGTGAACGATAACCCGAGGCAGGTGGAACGAGTGGATGTTTTGAAGCCAGTCATCGCACGGAGGCTCGGGCTTATTGCCGAGGCGATAAGCCTCAGCGAAGCGGGCCGACTGGATGACATACATTTTGATGAACTCGCCACGGAGGGTTTGGCGCTGGCGGCTCAATTGTCGCAGCAAATCGGAGTGATCGAGCAGCAGGAAAAAACCTTGCTGACGATGCGGCGCGCTCAGGCGGAAGGGCATCTGGTTTGGGTTTACGTGGCGCTAGGCGGCGGGTTCGTCCTCAGCCTCATCCTGGCTGGCTGGCCGATCATGCGGCTCCGCGGGGAAATTCGCGAGCGAGAGAAAGCGCGTCGTGCGCTGATCGAATCGTCGACGCGCGTTCATGATCTTTATGAGAGAGCCCCGTGCGGATACCTTTCGCTTAGCATGGCGGGCCAGGTGACGGCGATGAACGATACCTTGTTGAGGTGGCTGGGCCGCGAACGCTCAGGCTTGAATCGTCTGAGCTTAGTGGAGCTCTGCGCTCCTCATGAGCGCACTGCTATCGGCGAGTGGCTGAACGCGCCGGGCGCATCGCAGCAGAACTACCATGAGTGCGAAGTTGATTTTCTCCGTGCAAACGGGGCCACGCTCCCTGTGTGGCTGACCGCTCAGCGAAATGAGGTTGGACAGAAGGAGTGGCGGATAACCGTGGTGGATATCACGGAGAAGAAGCGATCGGAGTCTCTGGTGGCGCGGGCCCGCGATCAGGCGGAGAGCATCGTCAACACGGTGCGCCAGCCGCTGATCCTTCTCACGGATACGCTGCACGTGGCGTCTGCAAACCGGGCGTTCCATGCGGCGTTCAAGACAGATAATGAATCCATCGTCGGGCGGAAGTTTGACGAGATCTGCGACCGTCAGTGGGCGGTGCCGGAGCTGCAGCGCGCCCTGGAGGATGTGCTGCCCAAGCAAAAAGCGGTGGAGAATTTCGAGCTCTCGGTGAACCAGCCGAAGCGGGGGCAGCGGCTCTTCGAAATCAATGCGACGAAGCTTTATCGCCCCGGGAACCACACGACGATGACCTTGGTGGCCATCGAGGATGTCACGGTGCGCAAGCAACTAGACGATGTGCACCGACAATTTCGCGCTCTCTTCGAATCGCTTCCGGGACGTTATCTGGTGCTCTCCGCGGATTTTTCCGTCGTTGCGGCGAGCGATGCTTATCTCGCGATGACGATGAAGAAGCGCCCGGAGATTTTAGGGAAAAGCATCTTCGAGATCTTCCCGGAGAATCCCGACGATCCCTCGACCTCGGGGGCGACGAGTGTCCGCGCGTCGCTGAACCGTGTGCTGCAGAATGGCGCATCGGATACGATGGCGGTTTTGCGGTACGACATTCCGCGCCCGGACGGTTCCTTTGAGGAACGCCATTGGAGTCCGGTCAACTCGCCGGTTTTCGGCGCCGACAAGAAGGTCGAGTACATCATTCACCGGGCCGAGGACGTCACCGAGTTCGTGTTGGGCAAAAAGCTGCAGGCATCGACTAGCGCCGAGGAAAATGCGGCGTCGGCAGCGGCAACGCGCGAGCATGAAATCGAGATGCTTTCGCACTCACGTGAGCTGGGGTCGGCCAATCAGCAGCTGCGGGCGCTCAACGAGGAACTGGAGGCATTTTCGTATTCGGTTTCCCACGATTTGCGCGCGCCGCTCAGACATATCGCCGGGTTTGCCGAAATGCTGGCATCGCACGCGGAGCAGGCGCTCGACGACAAGGGGCGGCGCTACCTGAAGACCATCACCGATTCGGCGGCGCGGATGGGAACGCTGATCGACGATTTGCTGATGTTCTCACGCATGGGACGAGCGGAGATGCGGATGCAGAAGGTGGCGCTGAGCGAAATCGTTTCATCCGTGCAGGAGAGTTTGAGGCCGGAGATTGGCGGTCGCGTGATTGCCTGGGAGGTGGCTCCGCTGCCGGTGGTCGAGGGAGACGCGGCCATGTTGCGGCAGGTGTTTGCCAATCTTTTGGGCAACGCGGTGAAATATTCGCGCAAGCAGGCGGAGGCGCGCGTTCAAGTGACCTCGCGAGAGGCGTCGCCGGGGTTGGTGGAGATTGTGGTCAAAGATAACGGCGCGGGATTCGATATGAAGTATGCGCCGAAGTTGTTTGGCGTTTTTCAGCGCCTGCACAGTGCATCCGAATTTGAGGGCACCGGGGTGGGGCTGGCGATCGTGCGGCGAATCGTCCAGCGGCATAAGGGTAATATCTGGGCGGACAGCGCGCCCGGGAAAGGCGCTGCTTTTCACTTCACGCTGCCGCTGGTACGCGCCGCCGAAACACCTTCTTAAATCATGAACAATTCCACCAAAAAAATCCTGCTGGCCGAAGACAGTCCTCAAGATGCCGAAATGACCTTGGAGGCGCTGTCCGCTTATCATCTCAGCAATCAAGTCGTCGTGGTCGGCGATGGGGAGGAGGCGCTGGATTATCTTTATGCGCGGGGAAAGTTCTCGGGACGCACGGACGGGAATCCGGTGTTCGTGCTGCTGGATCTTAAAATGCCCAAGGTGGATGGACTTGAGGTGCTGCGCATCATCAAGAGCGACCCTGACATGCGTACCCTGCCAGTCGTCATGCTGACGGCGTCGCGCGAGGAGCAAGATGTGGTGAGAAGCTATCAACTAGGGGTAAACGCCTATGTGGTGAAGCCGGTGGGATTTCAAAAATTTGTCGAAGCGGTGAAACAGGTCGGAGCATTTTGGACGATACATAATGAGCCGCTGCCTGGAGCATAACCAGAAAGACGGCCCGACTTCGCCATGCGTATCATTCACCTTGAGGACGATCCCCACGATGCGGGCTGGGTGCGCGCGCTCATCGTGAAGCGCTGGCCGGAGAGCCAGCTGGAGCGCGTCGATGGTCGCGAGGGCTTTGAGGCCGCTTTAGACCGGGGAGCGCCGGATGTCATCCTGTCGGATTTTTCCATGCCGGGGTTCGATGGGATCACGGCGCTGGGCATAGCGCGCAAACGATTCCCGGAAGCGCCATTTATTTTTCTGTCGGGAACGATCGGCGAGGAGATTGCCGTGGAGGCGCTGCGTAATGGAGCGATCGATTATGTGCTGAAAGATCGTAGCATCCGGTTGATTCCGGCGATCGAGCGCGCGCTGGCGGAAACGCGCGAACATGCGCGAAGGCGCGAAGTGGAGCGGGAGTTGTTTCAGAGCCAGGCGCATTTCCAGCAGATCACGGAGAACGTGGCGGACTTGATCGTGGTGCTCGATACTGCAGGCCGGCGTTTGTATAACAACCCGGCCTACAAAACAGTGCTTGGGGATCCGGCCAGTCTGCGTGGAACGATGTCGTTCGACGATATTCATCCGGCGGATCGCGAGCGGGTGAGAGCTATTTTCCTCGAGACGGTGAAGACCGGCATCGGGCAGCGCGCGGAATATCGGTTTTTGCTGAGCGACGGGTCGGTGCGCTACATCGAGTCGCAAGGAAGCGTGATTCGCGATCAGCAAGGCGGCGTGGCCAATGTGCTGGTGGTCTCGCGCGATGTGACGGAGCGGCGGCGTTCGGAGGAGCAGATACGCGAGCAGGCGTCGCTGCTCGATCAGGCGCGGGATGCGATTTTCGTGACGGGGCTCGACGGGCGCGTGACGTATTGGAACGCGCAGGCGGAGACGATGCTCGGCTGGACGCGCGATGAGGTGATGGGGCGCGATGTGCGGCCGTTGCTGTTTCCCGAGGGGAAATTCGAAAGCGTGGCGATCTGCCAGAAGGTGCGCGTGGACGGACGCTGGCAGGGAGAGTTGCGACCGCAGACGAAGACCGGCGCGAAGCTGATCGTAGAAAGCCGGTGGACGCTGGTGTGCGACGATGGCGGCACGCCGAAATCGGTGCTGCTCATCAACACGGATGTCACCGAGCAGCGGAAGATCGAAACGCAGTTTTTGCGGACGCAGCGCATGGAGAGCATCGGGACGCTGGCGGGCGGCATCGCGCACGATCTGAACAACGTGCTCACGCCAATCCTCGTGGCGGCGCAGGTGCTCCAGTCGCAGAAGCTTTCTCCCGAAAGCGCGGAGATGCTGCACACGATCGAGAAGAGTGCGATCCACGGGGCGGCGCTGGTGAAGCAGGTGTTGATGTTTGCGCGCGGGTCGGACGGCGAACGTATCCCGGTGCAGTTGCGGCATCTCATTTCCGATCTCACGCGGCTGCTCCGCGAGACGCTGCCGAAATCGATCGACGTGCGCACGCGGATCGACGCGGGACTGGGTCTGGTGATGGGCGATGTGACGCAGTTGAACCAAGTGCTGATGAATTTCGCGATCAATGCGCGCGACGCGATGCCGTCGGGCGGGACGCTGGAGATCGCGGCGCGCAATGTGACGCTCGATGCGGAGTTCGTGCGGCAGCAGCCGGCGTTAAAGCCGGGGGCGCATGTGTGCATTGGCGTTCAGGATACCGGAACGGGGATGCCGCCCGAGGTGATGGAGCGGATCTTCGATCCGTTTTTCACGACGAAGCCGCCGGGCAAGGGCACGGGGCTGGGGCTCTCGACGGTGCTGGGGATCGTGAAGGGGCACGGCGGCGTGGTGCAGGTGCGCAGCGAGCCGGGGAAGGGGACGTGTTTCGACGTTTACCTGCCGGCGCACGCGCCGGTGGAGAAGGCGAAGGGGATTGATTCGCGTCCGCCGATTCCGCGCGGGCATGGCGAGGGGATTCTGGTGATCGACGACGAGCAGGTGATCCGGGACGTGTTTCTTTCGATGCTGAAGCGTTTCGGTTATCGCGTGTTTGACGCGCCGGATGGCCGGACGGGCGTGGCGCTGTATGAGCATCATCAGCGGGACATCGCGCTGGTGGTGGTGGATATGATGATGCCGGGCATGGATGGGCGGGCGGTGATCCGCGCGCTGCGGAAGATCAATCCAGCGGTGAAGGCGATGGTCGTGAGCGGGATGCTGGAGAACGACCAGCTGACGGAAGACGGGGAATTCGCGGGAGTGGAACTGGTTCGCAAGCCGGTGATGACGGAAGTGCTGCTGGGGAAGGTGGCGGAGGCGCTGGCGGTGGAGTGAGGGGGGCGCCAATCGCTCTATGGATTTTTCCGGGCGGCCGGGTTTTCCTGGACATGACGACGAGCTTTGTCCGCGTTCCGACGCCATCGACCGAAGTTGGGTGAAATAAAAACGGCGGTGATTTCATCGTCCACTTGATCGAAATGCCCGGAAGCCGCAGTGCACCAAAAGGTGGTCCGGCGAAATTTTCCGAAACCGTACTTGGTGAGGCCAAAGTGCTCGCGAGGGGCTGACCAGCAAAGATCGGGCGGCAGCTCCGGGCGGGAAAGCTGTGGATCGGAGCCGACGGGGAGTGAGCTGAGGAGGTTGTTTCGCAGGTCCCGGTAGTGAGGCTGTGATTCGAAGCGTTCTTCGCCCCGCAATGTGAAATACCAGCCTGCGCAGGGGCCAAGCAGCGCGAAAGCGCCGACCGTCGTCTTCAGTGAGCTTTCGTAAGCCAGGGCCAGGCAGGTCAGAACGAGGCATGGGATGGCCACTGCGACAAACAGCCAGGAGGGAGGGCTCTTCATGTGTATTTGTTGGACCGATTCGACAGCGGCGTGGTCTGGCGTTTCCGGGAAAGAAAAAGGCCGGCGCGCGTGGACGGCCGGCCTTGGGGGATGATTGAGATCGCGGCGTGGAGCCGGTTTTGTTGGCGGCGTTTAGGAACGGGGGCAGGATGCCCCCGCTACTTTAGCGGCGGGACTGGGGGAGGGCGCTGCGGCCGGCGTAGACGGCGTTTTTGCCCAACAGCTGCTCGATGCGGAGGAGTTGGTTGTACTTCGCGGTGCGGTCGGTGCGGCTGAGTGAGCCGGTCTTGATCTGGCCGCAGTTTGTCGCGACGGCGATGTCGGCGATCGTGGAGTCTTCCGTTTCACCGGAGCGGTGAGAGAGGACGGCGGTGTACTTGTTGGTTTGCGCGAGGCGGACGGCGTCGAGCGTCTCGGTGAGGGAGCCGATTTGGTTCACCTTAACGAGGATCGAGTTGGCGGTGCCGGTATCGATGCCCTTCTGGAGGAACTTGGTGTTGGTGACGAAGAGGTCGTCGCCGACGAGCTGCGTGGTGGCACCGAGCGCGTCGGTGAGTTTCTTCCAGGTCTTCCAGTCGCCTTCGGCGCAGCCGTCTTCGATCGAGACGATCGGGTAGTCTTTGCAGAGTTTGACGTAGAAATCGACGATGTCGTCGCCGGAGAGTTTTTTGCCGGAGCTCTTCTTGAAGACGTACGTTTCGTTGCCGGTGTAGAATTCGGAGGCGGCGACGTCGAGGGCGAGGTAGATGTCCTTGCCGAGCTTGTAGCCGGCGTCCTTGACGGCGGCGGCGATGGCGTCGAGCGCGGCCTCGGCGCTGTCGAGCTTGGGGGCGAAACCGCCTTCGTCACCGACGGCGGTGGAGAGACCCTTTTTCTTCAGCACGCTCTTCAGGGCGTGGAAGATTTCGGTGATGGCCTGGAGGCCGTCGGAGAACGTGGTGAAGCCG
Source organism: uncultured Nibricoccus sp. (assembly GCA_966249325.1). GTDB lineage: Bacteria > Verrucomicrobiota > Verrucomicrobiia > Opitutales > Opitutaceae > Nibricoccus. The sequence continues at coordinate 187,720 of CBINDC010000008.1, forward strand.
TGGGGCATGACCATGAATTCTTGGAAGTCGATGGGAGCGTCGGAGTGGGCGCCGCCGTTGATGACGTTGGCCATCGGAACGGGGAGGACTTTGGCGTTGGGGCCGCCGATATATTTGAAGAGAGGCTGGTTCAACGCGGCGGCGGCGGCTTTGGCGTTGGCGAGGGAGACGGCGAGGATGGCGTTGGCGCCGAGCTTCGACTTGGTCTCGGTGCCGTCGAGCTTGAGCTGGATGGCGTCGACGGTGAGCTGGTCGAGGGCGTCCTGGCCGATGAGGGCGGGGGCGATGAGCTTGCCGACGTTGGCGACGGCTTTGGAGACGCCCTTGCCGAGGTAGCGTTTCTTGTCGCCGTCGCGGAGCTCGATGGCTTCGTGTTCGCCGGTGGAGGCGCCGGAAGGAACGGCGGCGCGGCCGACGCGGCCGGAGGCGAGTTTGACGTCGACTTCGACGGTAGGATTACCGCGGGAGTCGAGAATTTCACGGGCGATGACGGAGGTGATCGTGGTGCTCATGGTTGGGAAAAGACAGTCGGTGGGCTGTGTTGCCGCGCGTGGGCGCGGAGGCGCGCAATGAAAAGCACGGGGCGGGCGAGGGGAAGGCCAAAAGCGGCGGTGCGCAAAGGAACGCAAAAGATGCGGCGTGCAGACTCAAGCGACGGTGATCCGCGCGATGCTTGGTTTGAGTGGCGAGGGGAAGGTGCCTGATGAGGCGAAATAAAAAAAGGCAGGCCGTGAAGGGCCTGCCTTGGAGCAACGAATGAAGCGGAGTCGATTAAGCGCGGCTCTTTTGGAAGCGGCGTTTGGCTGCGAGACCGGCGAGTGCCAGCGCGCCGAAGAGGGCGTAGGTGGAGGGTTCGGGAACCGCGCCGGTGGGAATGTCGCCATCGGAAGGGCCGTCGCCGCCGCCAAAGTCGCTGCCGGAACGGTCGCCGTTGAGAGCGCCGACTTGCTGCCAGCGAACGGTGAAGTCGATGGCGGAATCGAAGAAGCCATCCGCAGAGGTGAAGTCAGGAAGCGTGAACACAAAGGTGGCGGACTCGCCGTAATGGACACCGTTGCCGGGGTTGCCGCCCTCGGGGCCGTTACCGACACCCGCGCCGAGGTCCTGGATAAAAACTCCGCTTCCTTGGGAGAGATTATAGGGTTCGAAGATGCCCCAGCCGGACTTCGTGGAAGTGAAACCTACATTGGCGCCATTGGCACCCAAGGCCGCATTCGTGAAGGGCGTGTTGAAGCCGAAGGAGGTGATGGTGCCGACAAAGTTGCCAGAGCCGGTGGTAGTATTGGCGAAACTGACGGTGAATGTGTTGAGGGTGATGTCGGCGCTGACGGTCACCCACGTGGAAGGGTGAAAGCCGCCAGGGGTGTTATCGGCTGCACCGACAACGTTGATATTGCGGGTGATGATTTGAGCGTGAAGGGACGAAGCAAAGCCCGCGATAGCGAGCGAGGTAGCGGCGATGAGGGAATAGGTTTTTTTCATAAAGCTGAACCAGGCTACCGGAGCTTAGCTGAAAAATGTGAGCCACCATAGTGGGGGAAACACTGTTGATGGTATTACAGAAATCGTTTTGCCCTTACGCGGCCTCCCGGGGAATGGGCTAGGCCCGACAGGCTGAGACATCCCTATGCTGCAGAAGCCCAGTGGCTTAGTTCTTCCTGTGGCTACCGATCAGTTCAGCCACCATTTGAATACATGGCCGGGGTCCCAGTAGGTCAGCATGAGGCTGGCGGCGAAGGCGAGGAGGCTGATGACGAGGCGGGAGAAGGCTTTTTTGCTGTGAGCCTTGGGGAGAAAAAATCCCCACATGAAGGTGAGCAGGCAGGCGGCGAAGAAGAGGCCGAACATCGCGGGGATGAGTTTATCCGAGGCGAGGTGGACGTAGGCGGCGAAGCCGTCGAGCTGGGTGGGGGCGTCGATGGAGGGGCGCGGGTTGTGGCCGAGCTGCATGCGGGCAGCGAGCCACGACAGAAAAACGGGGACGGTGATCGTGAAGGCGGAGACGATCGCGAAGTTGGCGATGACGAGGCAGCGTTTGCAGCAGCAGAGCGAGGCGCAGGGTTTGAGGGTATGCGCGGGGACAGGAGCGTGGGCGTGCTCGAAGGTGCTTTCCATGTAGACTGCTGAAGGGGTTGAAGCGGAACGGACGAGCGGATGGATCACGGGCCCCGGACGAGGCCGACCTTGTGGAGGAGGCGTGTGAACATTCCGGCGGGCTTTGGACGCACCGAGGAGGGAAGCTGTTCAATATATCCGCGCGAAACGGCGATGCGCACGGGGGTGACGCCATCGTAGTTGCGGGCTCCGAGATTCCCGGCGGTGAGAAGTGCTGGGGGGACCTGGTCGAGGTGGCCTTCGTAGGCGGCGGCGTGAAGCGGCGTGTCGCCGTGGTCGTTGCGGGTGAGGAGAAGTTCGGCGGTGAGCTCGGTGGCGGGGATTTTGGCGAGCTGGCCGCTTTCGGCGGCGGCGTGGATGACGGTGTAGCCGGACTTGCTGGCGAGGGTGAGATTCGCGCGGGTGAGGAGTTCTGCGGGGATTTGTTCGAGGCGGCCGGCGATGGCGGCGGCGTGGAGGACGGTATCGCCCGCGGTGGTGGTTGAGAGGAGCGCGGCGGGAGTGAGAAGGGCGGCGGGGAGCTGGCGGAGGTTGCCGTTCAATGCGGCGACGTGAAAGACGGTTTCGCCGGAGGCGTTGGTCTTCGCGAGGAGCTCGGGGGTGAAGAGATTTTTGGGGAAGCGGTCGAGGGTGCCATTTTCGGCGGCTTCGTGGAGGAGGGTGTTGCCCAGATCGGTGTGGGTGCGGACGGCTTCGGCGGTGAGGAGGGCGGGAGGAATCTGGTCGAGGTGGCCGTTGCCGGCGGCGATGTGGAAGACGGTGTAGCCGGAGTTGCTACGGGTGTTGAGGGTCTCGGCGGTGAGGAGGGCGGGAGGCAGCTGTGCGATAAAACCGCCGAGGGCGGCGTGGTGAAGGGGGGTGTAGCCGGAGTCGTTTTTGACGAGCAGGTTTTCCTTCGTGAGAAGCGCGGCGGGGAGCAGACGGAGGGCGCCGTACTTGGCGGCGGTGTGGAGTGGGGTGGTACCGGCGGAGTTGCGAGCGGTGAGCTGGGCGACCGTGAGGGCGGCGGCGGCTTCGGGAGAAAGCTGCTGGTCGCGGAGGGCAGAGTGGAGTTCGTCGACCGTCATACCGAGTGTGGTGAAAAATCGACGCAACTTAGGGAGTGGCAAACAAAAAGCCGGGTTGGGGCGTGAATGGAATGTGAAGTTTTTTTGAACGATGCGCGCGCGGGATTTCGGTTTGCCAAGCGAGGCGTGCAAAACATGGTCTCGATTTATGAGCGAAGCCCCCGTGTCGAACGCAGCCGATCCCACTGTGAGCCGTGATGCGATTCTGGTCGTCGATGACGAGCGGCCGATTCTGGACATGTTCAGCTCGGCACTGGAGACGCAGTTTGAGGTGGTGACGGCGTCGTCTGCGCGCGAGGCGGAGTTCGCGTTGAGGAAGAAGGCGTTCAAGGTCGTCGTGGCCGATCACCTGATGCCTGGCGGAAACGGGATGAGTTTTCTGGTGCGCTGCCGCGAAGAGTATCCGCACATGCAGCGCGTGCTGGTCACCGGTTACATGAAGCCGGAAATGCTTTTGAGGAGCGTAAACGAGGCGGCGCTTTACCGGTATTTGCTCAAGCCTGTGCAGATGACGGATCTGCTGCGGATCGTGCAGGACGCGGTGCGTGCGCACGATGTGGCGGTGAAGACGGCGTGAGTTCCCGTACGCGGGAAAGTTGGCCGCTGAGCGTCGAAAGCGGGCGACGATTTGGTTGAAGCGCGAAGACGCTAAGACGCTAAGACACTAAGGTCGGAGCGAAGGATGAGAGAAAGCGCGGTGAGGGCTCCGCGCCTCCAGCGGAGTTAAGTGCGGCCTTTGAGTTTGGTGCGGAGGTAGGGTGCGGTGGGGGAATCTTTGACTTTGAGGAGGCCGTCCAAGGGGCCTTGATACAGGAGTTGGCCGCCGTCAGGGCCGCCGACGGGGCCGAGCTCGATAATCCAGTCGGCTTCGAGGAGAAGGTCGAGGTGATGTTCGATGACGACGACGGTGTGGCCTTGATCGACGAGCGAGTGGAGGACGCGGATGAGTTTTTCGCAGTCGCTGAGGTGGAGGCCGATGGTGGGCTCTTCGAGGAGGTAGAGGTTGCGCGGTTGCTGGCCGCGGCTGCGTTCGCGGTAGCTGGCGAGGCCGGTGGAGAGTTCGGTGACGAGTTTGAGGCGCTGGGCTTCGCCGCCGGAGAGTGTGGGCGAACTCTGGCCGAGCGTGAGGTAGCCGAGGCCGCAATCGACCATGAGCTGGCAGATCTGCGAGAGCTGCGAATGGAAGTCGAAGAACTGCGCCGCTTCTTCGAAGGTGAGCTGGAGGACCTGGCCGATGTTTTTGCCCTTCCACGCGATGTCGCTGAGGTCGGCGCTGTAGCGGGAGCCGCGGCAGTCGTCGCATGGGAGATAGGTGTCGGGCATGAATGCCATCTCGAGTTTGATGCGTCCGGCGCCGGAGCAGGTTTCGCAGCGGCCGCCGGCGGTGTTGAAGGAGAAGCGGGAGGCGGTGTATCCGCGAATCTTGGACTCGGGGAGCGAGGCGAAAAACTGGCGGATGAGGTCGAAGATGCCGAGGTAGGTCGCGGGCGTGGAGCGCGGGGTTTTTCCGATGGGGGATTGGTCGACTTCGATGACGGCTTTGAAGTGGGAGGCGCCGGTGAGTTCGTCGAAGGGAGCGGGCGGAGTTGAACCGCGGGGTGAGGGCACCCCGCCTACACCGGAATCTGAGGTGAAGCCGGTGGCTTTGGCGAAGTCGCGGCCGGTGAGTTTGGTTTTCTTCGCTTTGATCGCGTGGGTGACGGCGGGGTTCAGCAGGTCGCGGAAGAGCGTGGATTTGCCTGCGCCGCTGGGGCCGGCGGCCATGATGAGGCGGCCGTGGGGGAGACGGAGGTCGAAGTTTTTGAGGTTTCGGAGGCGGGCGCCGGTGAGCTCCAGGAAGCCGGAAGGGGGGGCGGG
>CBINDC010000009.1:0-186505 GCA_966249325.1 uncultured Nibricoccus sp.
AAGCCAGAAGCCAGAAGCCAGAAGCCAGAAGCCAGAAGCCAGAAGCCAGAAGCCAAGTTGGCGCTTTTAGCAGGAAAGTGGGATTGGGGCCAGCGGCACTTGATAAGTGCCGGTCCGGGGGGAGCGGGGCGAGCTAGCTCGCGCCCTACGGGTTTCACTCGTCGGTGGCGAGGACCGAGGGGAAAAGTGGGCGCCGGGTAGTGGCGACGGGAGCGGGCGTCGGCGGGACGGTGAGGGCGGCGGGGAGATTTTTTTCGCGGACGGCGAGGGTCGCGAGGACTTTGGGGACGTACATGCGGGTCTCGGCGGGGAGGAGGTCGGCGATGTCGGCGTAGGTGGCGGCGCCGGCTTTTTTTTGGGCGACGGCGATGCGTCCTTCGCCGGCGTTATAGGCAGCGAGGGCGAGGGGCCAGTTGTCGAAGCGGTCATGGAGGTCGCGGAGGAGTTTCGCGGCGACGCGGGCGTTTTTGCCGGGCTGGGTGCGTTCGTCGAAGGGGAAGGTGCGCAGGCCGTAGGCTTTGGCGGTGGCGGGCATGAGTTGGAAGAGTCCGCGGGCGCCGGCGGGGCTGCGGGCGGAGGGGTTCAGCGAGGATTCAACCTCGGCGAGCCAGACGAGCTCGGTGGGGATGCCCTCGGCGGCGAAGATGACTTTGAGCATGGGCATGAGGCCGGCGGCTTTTTCGGGAACGGGGCGGGTGCGGAGACGGTCGAGCCAGATGTCGTAAAACGGGACAGGCGGGCGGGGTGGTGGCGCGAAGGCGACTGCGGGTGGCGGCTCGGCAAGTGGGGGAGGCGTAATGGGCGCAGGAGTTTCTTTGGGGGTGGGAAGCGGGCGCGGGGGCGAGGGGAAGCGCGTGGCGAGGCGGGCCGTTTCGATGAGGTCGAGGCGCTCGGCGAGCCAGTCGGCGTACTCGGCGTATTCGGGCATCATGCGGAGCGCGGCGAGGGTGCGGCGGGCCTCGGACTCGAGGGAGGCGAGTTCGGAGACGGAGCCGGCTTCGAGGGATTTTTGGAGGCGGGCGGTGAAGCCGTCCCACTGTTCTTTGGAGACGAACTCGTACTGGTCTTTGATGGCGTCGGGAGCGTAGTCGTCGAAAAGCTGGCGGCCGAGTTCGTAGAGGTCGTTGAAGTCGGCGGGGGTGGGCTGGCGGGCGGCGGGGGTTGACGCGGACGCGGCGGGTTTTTCGGAGGCGGCGGGTGGTGTTTCCTGGGCGCGCAGGTGCGGGAGCAGCAGGGCCGCGGCGGAACCTAAAAGTAAGAGGCGCAAGGATCGCATGCCGACGCGGTTGGACAAAGGAAGAGGGCGGGAGTTCGCGGGCGGCGCGAGGGGAAAGTGGGGGAGGCAGAGCGGGTGAGTGCGCGTGGCGAGGAGGGCGGAGAAGGATTTTTTGGACAGGATTAAGAGGATGAACAGGATTGGAGAGGCGCGGGCTGCGGGAAGGAGTTTGTCATCTATTAGATGACAACGGGATTCGGCGGTTGAAGATGCGGAGACCGCGCTCTGGCGAACGTGGTCACAGGGGCGCGTTTACGAGGGGAGTGGGCTGCTTTCCCGTTTGACCCTCCCTCGCGCAGCCATAGCTAAGACCGTTTCGCTGCGCGATGCGTGGCGTTGTCCGAATGAACCGGGTCTATATCAAAACCTACGGGTGCCAGATGAACGAGCGCGACAGCGAGGCGGTCGCGGCGATGTTGCGCGCCCGGGGTTATCGGATCGTGGGCGCGGAGGATGAGTGCGATGTGATGCTGCTCAACACGTGCAGCGTGCGCGACGCGGCGGAGCAGAAGGCGATCGGCAAGGCGGCGAATGTGCAGAGCCGCAAAAAGAAGAACCCGGACTTCGTGCTCGGGATTCTCGGCTGCATGGCGCAGAACCGGGGCGCGGAGCTTTTGGACAAGTTGCCCGATGTTGATCTGATCGTGGGCACGCAGAAATTTCATCAAGTGCCGGACTATCTCGATAATCTGCGCGCGGCGCGGGCGGCGGGTGTGCCGATTCCGGAACCGATCGTGGATATCGCGGAGGAGGCGGGTTCGCAGAACACGATCAAAGATCACTTGGAAACGAGCGCGGATGCGCCGCCGCAGGTGACTGCGTTCGTTTCGATCCAGCAGGGGTGCAACATGGATTGCGCGTTCTGCATCGTGCCGAAGACGCGCGGCGATGAGCGGTCGAGGCCGATGGACGATATCGTGGCGGAGTGCCGTCAGCTCGCGGCGAAAGGCGTGAAGGAAATCACACTGCTCGGGCAGATCGTGACGAGCTACGGGCGGCGCGATTATCAGCACACGGGGGGGATTTCGCCGTTCACGCAGTTGTTGGAGAAGGTGCAGTCGATCGAGGGGATCGAGCGGATTCGTTTCACGTCGCCGCATCCGCGCGGGTTCAAACAGGATCTCGTCGAGGCGTACGGGCGGCTGTCGAAGCTTTGCGAATACGTACACCTGCCGATGCAGAGCGGGAGCGACCGGATTTTGAAGGCGATGAACCGGCCGTACACGAGCGGGCGTTATCGCGAGATCGTGGAATCGCTGCGCGCGGTGAAGCCGGACATGTATTTCTCGACGGATGTGATCGTCGGGTTTCCCGGCGAGACGGATGAGGACTTCGAGCAGACGCGGGCGCTTTTCGAGGCGTGCAATTACGACATGGCGTATGTGTTCAAGTATTCGATCCGGAGCGGCACGCCGGCGGCGGTGCTGGGCGATCAGATTCCCGAGGAGGTGAAGGAGCATCGCAATCAGGTGCTGCTGGAGATTCTTCGGGAGAATTCGCTACGGCGCAGTGCGCAGCTGGTCGGGAAAATTGAAGAAGTGCTCGTGGAAGGGCCGGACAAGACGGGGCAGCGTTTCACGGGGCGGACGCGCGGGAATCGGGTGACGATTTTCGAGGGCGATGCGCGGCTCATCGGGCAAGTCGTGCCGGTGCGGATCGAGCGGGCGTCGGTCAGTTCGCTTTATGGGGAACTGGTGTTGAGCGGGGTGGCGTAAATCGTACTCGTTCTCTTAATCTTACTCGTTCTCGATTCAGTTCTGTATGGCCTCGCCGCAATTCGATCACGAAAAACTCCGCGCTTATCGGGAGGCGTTACGATTTGCTGGCTGGGCGGGACCGGTGATCGAGAGCTTGCCTCAGCGGCTTGCGGCGCGCGATCAGCTGGATCGTGCATCGACGAGTGTCGTTTTGAATATCGCCGAGGGAAATGGGAAGCGTCAGCCGAGGGATCGCTGCCGCTACCTGGACATCGCGCGTGGGTCTGCTGTCGAGTGCGCGGCCTGTCTCGATGTGCTGGTGGTGAGAAAACAGCTTTCGTCGGCCGCAGCGGAAGAGGGCAAGGTGGTATTGCTCGCGGTTGTTTCCATGGTGTCGGGGCTGATAGCGCATTTTGCGCCTGAGCCGTTTGAGGGGCGACTCGAGGAACCAGCCTCAATCTACGGAACCGAGAACGAGTAAGAGTAAGAGAACGAGAACGATTTCAAACCATGAACCTGACTACCGCCACGTTGTTGCCCGGGATTTTTTTGATCGCGCTGGGGGCGCTGCTGTTGATCAGCAACTCGGCGATCGTCTCGATCTTCAAGGCGCTGCCGCGGTCGCGGGTGGCGGCGGTGATTTTCTTCGGAGGCGGGGCGGCACTGTTTGTTTTCTATGTCTTGATGGGTCTTTCTCAGGCGGACTTGATTTTGGTGCAGACGCCGAAGCCGCTGATGATCGGGTTTGGGGCACTGGCGTTGCTGGCGTTTTTTTATCTACCCGATTTTTTGGCAGTGCGCGGGTTGAGCGTGCTAACCTTGATTCTCGCGTGGCCTTTGCTGATGGCTGCTTACGGAGAGTACGAAATTAGCCGGCGGCTTTTCATGGTGTGTTTCGTCTATGTGGCGATAGGGCTGGCGATATATCTCGGGGCAGTGCCCTACAGGTTGCGCGATTTTTTCCAGTGGTTGTTTGCCCGGGCGGGGCGGTCGCGGGCGTTGGGTGGCGGGTTGCTCGGGTATGGGGTGTTGCTGGCGGTGGTGGCGTTTACGTATTGAGCGGTTGAACCCTGCGCGCTGAACGTTCTGCGTTTTCCCGATGTCATCTTCCAACGTGGCCAGTCCTGTTTTGTCCGCTCCGGTGTTGATCGTGATCGCCGGACCGGCGGGGTCGGGGAAGTCGACCTTGTGCGACCGGATGGTGGCGGAAGTCCCGGGATTTTCGCGGGTAGTAACGACGACCACACGCGAGCCGAGGCCGGGCGAAGTGAATGGCGTGCACTATCATTTTTTAAGTCCGGAGAGATTTGACGCGAAGATCGCGGCGGGTGCGTTTTTGGAGTGGGCGTGGGTTCATAAGAAGAACCGCTATGGCACGCTGGCGGCGGATGTGCTCGGGCCGTTGAGCGCCGGGCGCAGTTTGATCATCAATGTCGATGTGCAAGGGGTGGAGAATTTCCGACGGGCGGCGGCGGCGAATCCGCTGCTTAAGAAGCATCTGGCGACAGTGTTTATCCATGTGCCGCTGGCGGAACTGAGGGCGCGGATGGTGGCGCGCGGGCAGGATAGCGAGGCGGAGATCGAGCACCGGATGCAGACAGTGGAATTTGAGCAGAGGGAGGCGGGGAAGTTCGATTACCAGATACACAGTGCGTCGCGGGAGGCTGATTTTGCGGCGCTGCTAGCGATCTGGCGCGAAGTCGCTGCCCGGGTGGCGAAGGCGGGGTGAGCGGTTAGGAAGCCGAGATGGCGGACTGGTTACGAGCTGTTGACGGTGGTTAGTTAAGTGCGGGTGCGGCAGGGGTGTTTAATTATTTTCAAGCGGCGGGAGGTCCGGCGTGGTAGCTGCTGATGCGTTACGGCAAGGTGAACTTTATCTGTGTGCGTCCATCGCCCAAGGCGTCCGGCTTGACTCGGTTCCGCTCGCGGAGTCGGGTTCGCGCGGAAGCCCGCCGCGCTGCTCCCTGAGCCAGCGTGGTGAGTGGTTTCACCACCACCATCAAACCTGCCAAACTATGCGTCCATCACGCGTCGAACTGTATCGTCTGCTAGCCGTCGGAGGAGCGCTTGCGCTCACCGCGCAAGCTCAACCGCCGGCACCGCCAGCGCCTCCGGCCCCGCCAGCGCCAAATGCGATGAGTGACGAGGTCGTCCAACTGGAGGCGCTCGAGGTCACCGACATGAAGGCGTTTTCCGATCAAGCGATCTCGGGAAAAACTCCCGTGGCATTCACAGAGCTGGGCAAGGAGACGATCAGCGCCGAGCTCGGTGCGCGCGATCTGCCGCTGGTGCTGAACACGACTCCGTCGGTGTTTGCGACGCAAGACAGCGGCGGCGCGGGCGATTCGCGAGTGAATGTGCGCGGTTTCAGCCAGCGTAACGTAGCCATCCTCATCAACGGCGTTCCGACCAACGATCTGGAGAACGGCTGGTTGTATTGGTCGAACTGGGACGGGTTGGGCGATGTCTCGAGCACGATCCAAGTGCAGCGCGGCCTGAGCAACACGACGCTGCCAACGCCCTCGATCGGCGGCACGATGAATGTGGTGACCGATCCCGCGGCCTCGCGACGCGGCGCTTCCGTCAAGACGGAGGCCGGGACCGATGACTTCTACAAAGTGTCCGGTGTGTATAACACGGGTCTTCTTCAGGGGAAGTTTGCGGTGACTGCCGGATTGTCGCTCAAGCAAGGCGAGGGTTCTGCGGACGGTACTTGGTCGAAGAGTGCGGGCTACTACCTGGGCTCTTCGTGGAAGATCAATTCGATGCACCGGCTGGAGTTGTTTGCGGTGGGTGCGATCCAGCAGCACGGTCGTCGCAGTTTCGCGTCGAATCTTGCCGCGTACGATGTCGATTATGCGCGGGAACTTGGATACACGGACGCGCAAATCTTCTCGAATTCCTCCGGAGCGAATGCCGGCGCCCTGAGGCAGGGCGCGGTTGGCGGCGGGCACGATTTTAATCCGAACGGTGCGCCACTGAATATCGCATACAGCGGCCAGCAGTATTACTGGGGCGGCACGCACTCGCGCGAGAAGGACGGCTATATCAACGAAGTGGTGAACTATTCCCACAAGCCGCAGATCAATCTGAACTGGTACGCCAATCTCACGGAAGAGCTGAAGCTGACATCGGTGTTTTATTACTCGGGTGTGAAGGCGGGGAGCTCGGGCACTTTGGGCAACGGATTCACCCGCTACAGCGCGACCACGCCGCAGCTAAACGGTAACATCAACTGGGACGCGACGATCGCCGCCAATCAGGCGAACGTTGTGGGCGGGCAGTCCGTTTCCCGCGCAATCTTGCGCAACAGCACCAACTACCAGGACCAGTTTGGCGTTGTTTCCAAATTGAGCTACCAGATCACGCCCGAGCTCAAACTGACCACCGGTCTCGACTGGCGCACAGCTGAGATCGAGCACTTTCGCGAAGTGCGCGATCTTCTCGGTGGAGCTTACTATCTGCCGACTGCGGCCGTGCAGGTCAGCGATTTCTGGGCTTCTGGCATGAACACCCAGCTCCGCCTCGGTGACAAAGTGGACTATCATAACACCAACACCGTGGACTGGCTGGGCCTCTTCGTTCAGGGGCAGTATGAGGCCGGTCCGGTAACCGCGTTTGCCGTTTATGGATTTTCCACGATCGAATACGGCTTCACCGATCATTTCCGCCGCGCCGCTGGTGGTGGCGAGTACGGTCTGGAGTCCGACGCGCTCGACGGTCACCAGATCAAGGGCGGCGTCCAGTATGCGTTTACCGATGACATCAGCGCGTATGTGAATGCCGGATTCGTGGACAAAGTGCCGAATTTCGACGGCGTTATCAACGACTCGACCGGCACGCTGGTCGATGCGGGCAACGAGTCCTTCGTCTCTTACGAGGCTGGCGTGCGTTACCAGACGCCCGGGCGCTCGTTCAACATTTCCGCCGGACTCTATCATACCGAGTGGAAAGATCGCACGACCTCGTCGGTGAACACGACTGACGACACCGTGACTTATCTGCGCGGCATGAATTCGACCTACGAAGGTATCGAAATCGAAAGCGCGTGGCGTCCGCTGCGCTGGTTGCGTTTCGATGCGGCTGCGTCGTTTGGCGAATGGGTTTACACCGATGACGTCGTTGGCGAAGCATTCGATCTGACTACCGGCAGCAGTGTGGCGACTACTTCACGCGTTTACATCCGGGATCTCATGGTGGGCGATGCGCCGCAGAGTCAGGTTGCCTATGCCGCGACCGTTTATCCGGTGCAGGGGCTTTCGGTGAAGTTTCAGGGGCGCTGGTACGATCGCTATTGGTCGGACTTTTCCCCTGAGACACGCACCGTGGCCGGCGATTATGCGCAATCCTGGCGCATCCCGAGCTACACGCTCTATGATTTGCACGTTAACTACAACCTGCCGATCTCCTCGCGTCGCTTCGATGTGAGCGTGTTCGCGCATGTCTTCAATATCTTCGACGAGGTGCATGTCTCCGACGCGACGGATGAAAGCTCGTTCGAGGCCGTGGGGCTGAATCTGGCCGCACGCCACACGGTGCAACGCGCCGAAGTGTTCCTTGGGCCCGGGCTGGCCTGGAACATTGGCGTCAAAGTTTCATTCTAAACCCTGCCTGAGTATTTGTTTTCGCTCAAAGCGGCTTCCTCTGTGGAAGCCGCTTTTTTTGCGTCCGCTCCAGACTGGGTTTGAAATCCGACTCATATCAACGCGGCGGGATCTGTCTGGAAGATGTGTTCGACCCGGGCGCGCAGGGTGGGGAAGTCGAACGGTTTTTGAATGAAACCGATGATCGAGAGATCGCCGAGGCGCTGGCGGGCCTCGGTCTCGGAGAAGCCGCTCATCATCATCACGCGGGCGGAAGGGTTGATTTGCAGGATCTCGCGAAGCGTCTGCGCGCCGTCGAGGCGGGGCATGGTGAAATCGAGAAGGATGAGCGAAAAATCGGAGGGGCCTTTTTTGAGGCGCTCGAGCGCGCGTTCCCCGTCCTCGGCGAGTTCGACGTTGAAGCCGGTGCGTTCGAGCACCTGGCGGGTGACGGAGCGGACACTTTCCTCGTCGTCCACGACAAGTATCCGGCCGCTGGCGACGGGGGGGCGCGTGGAGCGGGAGGGCGAGAACGGGGCGATCGTGCTGGATTTGCCGCCGGCGTAGGGGGCCAGGGCGAGACGGAAGGTGGTGCCTCCACCGGGCGAACTTTTCACGTGCAGAGCGCCTTCGTGGGAACGGACGATGCCTTGCACGGCGGCGAGGCCGAGGCCGCGGCCGGTGAATTTAGTGGTGAAAAACGGGTCGAAGATGCGTTCGAGGGTGGCGGCGTCCATGCCGCAGCCGTTGTCGGCGACTTCGAGGAAGACGGCTTCGCCGTGGCTGAGGCCGGCGGCGACGCGGGCGGAAGCGAGGAAAGCGGCATCGACCTGCATCCGTCCCGTGGTGACAACGATGCGACCGGTGTCGGGGGCTACGGCCTCGGCGGCGTTGAGCACGAGGTTCATCACGATCTGGCGCATCTGCGTGGCGTCGGCGAGAACGGCGGGCAGGTTGCTGGAGAGTTTCAGGTCGAGGGCGGCGCGATGTTCGACGGAGACGTCGAGGAGTTTGGCGGTGTCGCCGACAAGTTTACTGAGATCGACGGCGCCGACGATGAAGCGGCCCTTGCCGGCGTAGGCGAGCATCTGCTGGCAAAGCTCGGCGGCGCGGGTGGAGGAGTGTTCGATTTGCGCGAGGGATTCGTGGAGTTCGTGGCCGTCGGGGAGGCGGTCGCGGGCGAGGCTGGCGTGGCCGAGGATGCCGGTGAGGAGATTGTTGAAGTCGTGAGCGATGCCGCCGGCGAGGACGCCGAGACTTTCGAGTTTTTGCGTTTCGCGGAGCTGTTCCTCCATGCGTTTCTTCTCGGCCTCGGCGGCGCGGCGGGGGCTGAGATCGCGGGAGATGGCGCAGACGGCTTCGCGGCCGTTGAAGGTGAGGAAGCTGGTATAGACCTCGATAGGGAGCCGTTCGCCGGAGGCGGTGAGCATTTCCAGCTCGAAGCTCATGGTGCCGCGGCGGCGGACGTCTTCCCAGAGTGCGCGATAGCGGGCTTCGTTGAGCGGGGCGTTGGTTTCCCAGATCTTGGTGGAGAAGATCTCTTCGCGAGTGCGTCCGCTGCGGCGGCAGAAAGTCTCGTTGACGTAGAGGCGGTTGCCGTCGGCGTCCATGATCGAGACGAGGTCCTGGGCGAGATCGAGCGCGTGGCGGGTGAGGCTGAGGCGTTCCTCGCTGTCGCGGAGGGCCTGCTCGGAGGCTTTGCGGGCGCTGATGTCGCGGACGAGGGCGAAGACGATTTCGAGTCCGCCGAAGTCGATGAAGCTGGCGCCGATTTCGACGGGGATGGAGGCGCCGTGTTTGTCGAGGAGGGTGGTTTCGAAGAGCTGGGTGCCACGGCGGCGGATTTCGGCCCAGAGCTCGCGGTATTCGCGTTCGGAGAAACCGAGGAAGCTGGTCCATGCCTTGGCTCCGATGAGCTCGGCGCGGCTGTATCCGGTGATCCGGCACATCTCGTCGTTGACGTAGATGCGGTCTCCGTCGGCGGTGATGAAGGCGACGGCGTCGCGCATGTTGTCGACCGCGAACTGGGTGAAGCGGAGGCGGTGCTCGGCTTCTTTGGCGAGGCTGATATCGGTGGCGACGCCGTGCCAGACGATCGCTCCGCCGGGGAGCGACTCGGGGATGGCGTTGAAGCGGACCCAGCGGCGACCGCCGCCTGGCGGCTGGAAGGAAGCGTCGAGCTGCCACCCGGTGAGGGTGATGGCAGAGTGGTCGAGGCTGCGCTGGAGGAGTGCGGCTTGATCGGCCGGGAAAAGGGCGAGCAGGCGGGCGGGGTTTGCGGCGAGTTCGGCGGCGGGCAGGCCGAAGAGATGGCCCGCACCTTCGCTGAGAAAGGGGAAAGCCAGGGAGCCGTCGGGATTGCGGCGGAGTTGATAGACGGTGCCCGGGAGGACCTGCATTAGGCGGTCGAGGCGGGCATGGCTTTCGGCGAGGGCGCGGTCGGTGGCGAGGCGCTCGGTGATGTCGTGAATGACTGCGACGACGAGATCGGCCTTGCCGGAAGGGGAGGGAAGCACGCCTTGTTCGCCGAGGATGGTGCGTTCGCCGCGGTCGGGCGTGCGGATGCGGATGACGCGGGGTGGCGCGGGCTGGCCGGCTTTGAACGCGACGACCGCAGCGGCGGCGGCGGGGCGATCATCGGGGTGAACGCGGTCGAGCAGATCGTCGGTGGCGCCGCCGGTCATGCTTCGATCGGACTGGATGCCGAAGATACGCAGGTACTCCGCGGAGCGGACGACTTTTTGGGTGCGCGTATCCAGATAGCACATGCCGATGTTGGCGATGCGCTGGGCCTGGATGAGCATCCATTCGCGTTCTTTCACTTCGCGGGTCATTTCGCGCGCAAGCCGGACGGCTTCGCGCTGGGTGCGGCGCAAAATCCAGATCAGCGCAGTGAGCAGTCCGGTGGCGATCAAACCGCCAAAGAAGAGCTGGCCGGCCAGTACATACCGGCTGCTGGCCAGGGGACCTGAGGGCGATGCAATGGAGACGCGCCAGGTGCGGTCCATGATAGGGACTGTGAGTGTGGAGGTGATGGCGTCCGATGGCAGTGTGGTGTCTGGCGAGGAGAGGTGCAGGCGTTTTTCGGAGCCATCGGGTGCGATGTCGGTTACTTCGAGTCGCAGCGTTCTGCCGATTTGGGTGTCGATGTTCTCGAAGAAGGCGCTTGGGCGCAGGCCGGCGGTGAGCCAGCCGTGGTGGGCGGCCAGGCGGGCGCTCTCGGTATCGACAGGCACGCCGATCCGGTAGAGCGGCATGGTTACGAAGAAGCGTAGCGAGCCGTCGTCGTTGAGCGATGGGGTGGGGCCGCTCATGGCGGTTGCGCCAGTGCGGCGGGCGAGGTCGGCGCTCCGCATCCAGTCAGTGCGTGTGCTGCGGTCGGCGCCGAGCGAAAGACCGCGTTTGAGGTAATCGCGTTGCAGCGAGACGATGGCCAGTTCTCCGGGGCCTGCCGAGGAGGTGTTGATCTGAAAATCGGGGGAGAAGCGCAAACGCGCTTCGTCGAGAAAGGCGGGGAGGGTGTCTGGTGTGACGCGGCGAAGGTAGCTGAAGCCGTTCAGGCCGGGCGGAGGGGTGCGGTTGAGTTCGTTGAGGTAGGTGGTCCAGCTGTCGTGATCGAGTCCGCCTTGGGCGGCATAGAGACCGCGCAAGCCTTGCAACGTCGCGTCGATCTGGGCGAGGCGCACGCGGAGTTCGTCGGTGATACGCGTGGCCTGCAGCGCTAGATCCTGGGTTTCGTCGCGACGGATGTGTTCGCGTTCACGCAGCCAGAGGATGGTGGAGGCGGTGATGCCGGTGGCGGCGACGAAAAGGGTGAGCAGATAAGACCGGCGCACTCCGGCGGTGGCGGGGAAGTTCATCGAGAGGGATGCGGGGATAACTTTCTGTGAATAAGGCCGCAAGGCCGGAGGCTGACCGGCAGGGAGTGTACGCTGCGCGATCGCACTTTCCGAACCGGGAATGCATGCGCACGCGCTAATAAAACTGTTTTATAAAAAATAAAACTCTTGAAAATATGCAGAATGCTTCCATGCATGGCCGCACCCCCGCCTACCCCATGATTCGAATGTTTTCCTGTGTTTCCGTGTGCCTGGCGTTCGTGTCGCAGGTTTTGGCGGGAACCGCCGTGAATCTTTCAGCGAAAGCGCCGACGGAATTTGTACGTGGAGCCGATGTCTCCGCATTGCCAGTTTTCGAGAAGCACGGCGCGGTTTTTCGTGGTGCGAATGGCGCGGCGGATGGACTGACTATTTTGCGGGAAGCCGGTCTCGATTGTTTCCGTTTGCGATTGTTCGTGACGCCCAAGCACGAGGGCATCGTTACGAATGATCTGGAGTACACGCTCGCGCTGGCGCGGCGGGTGAAGGCGAGCGGCGCTAAGTTCATGCTCGATCTGCACTACTCCGACACGTGGGCAGACCCGGCGAAGCAGTACAAGCCGGCCGCTTGGGAGAAGCTTCCGTTCGACGAGATGGCGGGTGCGGTGCGCGAATACACGCGGCTGACGCTGGGGCGCTTCATCGCCGAGGGGCTCACGCCTGATTATCTTCAGATCGGAAACGAGATCACCAATGGCATGCTCTGGCCGGAGGGACGCGTGGAGTTTGCCGAGGCGCACGATCTCGCGGCGTGGGAGCGGCTAGGGCGGTTGTTGCGCGCCGGCTTTGCGGGTGTCGATGCGGCGGTGAACGAGGCGAATGCCGTGCGTCCGAAAATAATCCTGCACATCGAGAGCACCGGGAATGTTGCCCGCACGGTCTGGTGGCTGCGCCATGCGCACGATGCGGGGCTGGCTTACGACATCGTCGGGCTGAGTTATTATCCCGAGTGGCACGGAACCATTGCTTCGCTTCAAGAGACGCTTTTAGCGGTGGCAACCGAGTTCAAGAAGCCGGTCATGGTCGTCGAGACGGCGTATCCGTGGAAGTCTGACTCGCATTGGGAGGGTAAGAAGAATCTCGACTGGCCGATGACGCCGGAGGGGCAAAGGCAGTTTGTCGAGGATGTGAACCGTGCGGTGCGCGATCTTCCGGACGGGCTCGGCGCCGGCGTCTGCTGGTGGCACCCGGAGTCGGTGCAGGTCAACGGTCTTCATGCCTGGCTGGGCGGTTCATGCGCGCTGTTCGATGACGCGGGTGCGCTGCTGCCGGCGGCGAAGATCCTCGGAACGGTTCCGGCGCGCTAAGCGCGTTTCCTCCCTCATCTCATTTTTCAGTCAGCCCAAACCACACCTGTCACCATGAGAACCCCACCCCTGACGGCCGTCGCGATCAGTCTCGCATGCGGCCTTTCCCCGCTGCCCAGTCTGCTTGCCCAAACCGCGCCCGCGGAGCCCGTCGAGGCACCCGTTGGCGACGAAGTCATCGTGCTGAGCCCCTTTGAAGTCAGCACCAAGAAGGACGTCGGTTATCTCGCCGGAAACACGCTCGCCGGCAGCCGTCTCAACACCTCGCTGAAGGACACCGGCGCGGCGATTTCCGTGCTCACGCCTGAATTTATCAAAGATATCGGCGCGACGAACATGCAGGACGTGATCCTGTTTTCGAACAACGCTGTGCCCGATGTGGGCGATGCCGCACTCAGCATCAACGGCAATCCCATGATCGGTAACGGCGAGTGGCAGCTCCGCATCCGCGGACTACCCGCGAGCTATGCGCGTAATTTCTTCAAGTGGGATGCCTCGACGGATTTCTACAACGTTGACCGCATCGATCAGACGCGCGGGCCCAACTCCATCCTCTTCGGCTTCGGCGCGCCTGGTGGCTTGGTGAACACCTCGACCAAACAGGCGTTGATGAACGCGAAAAAGTACGAGCTCTCCTATACGGCCGGAAGCTGGGATCGTCATCGCGGCACACTCGATGCGAATATCCCGCTGATCTCTGGAGAACTCGCCATGCGCGTGAATGCGGTGGCCGAGAACGGCAAGAGCTGGCGCGAATTCGAGTTCGATAAATCGCGCCGCGCGCACCTCGCCACGAAATGGCAGCCGACCAAGGACTCGTCACTGCGCGTCGAAGGCGAAATCGGAAAGGTGAAGGACAATGTCGCGCGCCCGTGGCTCGCGATCGACCAGTCGTTCCGCTGGCGCGAAGCCGGAAGGCCGACGTTCTCCGGTGCCTGGCCATGGGCCGATACGATCGATACGTTCTGGCCCGATCACCGCGTGGTGGGCGACGACGGTGTCGTGCGCAACTGGCTTGGTCGTGCGCAGGGCAGCAACAACGTCGATGGCGCGTTCCTGACCGCCAATTATCGCGACATCGGTGCGACCGATGACTGGGCCCGTCCCACGTGGTCGGCCTGGGCGGACACGCCTGCCAACAACAGTCTCATCCCGCGCCATGCCAACACCGGCGGTCCCGATGCCGTTCGCGAGACAGATTATAAAACCGTCAGCGCGTTTTTCGAAAGCAAGGTGAGCGACGCGCTGTTCTACGAACTGGCGTTCAACCACCAGACGATGGATTTCCTCGGTTACGATCCGGATGGCAGCCGTGCCACCACCTACTTCGGCAACAGCAGCGAAATCTGGGGCGAGGCGAGCGCCGATTTGCCCGATGAATGGGGCAATGCCGCCGGAGCGAATCCGAATGCGGGCAAACTCTACGTGGAGAACAACTGGACACGCCGTACCCACGAAGTCGATTCAACGGAGTTTCGCGGCACGGTTGCGTACAATTTCACGACGGGCGACTGGGGCCGTCACCGCGCGGCCGGTTTGCTCAGTTACAATGTGCGCACGTTTAAGCGTATCGAAGAAACGGAGGCCTTCTCCGATCTGACCCAGTGGGCATTCGACCCCTCTGCGGCCGAGGCCGACGTGAACCGTCTTTATCGCCGCCACTATTTCACCGGTGGCGACGCGAGCGACATCCGCGTGCAGTCGTGGCGCAACACAGTCCCCGGCACCCGTTGGGTTCCGACCCAGCCACTTGAAGACACGGAGAGCCGCCTCGCGACGGGCATGGTCGCCGTGCAGAGCTTCTTTTTGAAAGACAAGCTGGTGACCATTCTCGGTCTTCGTGGCGACCGAATGGAACACGACTACAACGACGGACGCCGGTCCTCGGCCGCGCTTTGGTCGCTGAATCCGGCAGACGATAAGACGAAGGATTTTAACGCCACCACGCTTAGCGGGGGTGCGGTGTATCATGCGACCAACTGGCTGTCGGCCTACGGAAATGTGGCCTCGAGCCGCGATCTTCCGGAGGTGCGAATTCGCCTTATCAACAACGACATGCCGCCCATGCCCGAAAGCCAGGGTGGTGATGTTGGCATCAAGCTAGATCTGCTCGAAGGCAAACTCTACGCGACGGTCGGTTACTACAAGGCGGAGACCAAGCACATGACGGATTGGGGCACCATCCAGACGGATGTTTCGGACCGGAATACGAAAATCCTCAATGCGCTGCGCAACCCCGATCCTGCTGTATCCGCGACGCCACTCATCACCGCCGCCGAGTACAACGCCCGGCTGGTCAACGCCAACGGCTTCATGTTCGACCGCGAGAGCAGCGGTTGGGAGTTCAGCCTCGTCGCCAATCCGACGAGTAACTGGCGCGTGTCGGCGAATTTCTCGATCAACAACGTCGTTGCCCGCAACTCCATGGCCGAGGTGAAGGCATGGTCTATTGCGAACGAGGCTTTCTGGCGTTCGAAGATTCCGACCTCCGGCGCGTACGCAGGGAATGCCTTCCCGACCGGAGCGCTTGGCGACGCTTCATGGGATAATCTCGGTAACCAGGTTCGCTGGATGAACCAGTACGCCATCGACAATGTCGTCGCGCTCGATGGGCACAACGCCCGCGGTCAGCGCAAGTACGGCGCGAACCTCTACACAAAGTACTCCTTCGACACCGGCCCGCTGAAAAATTTCTCGATCGGCGGCGGTGGTCGTTACCAGAGCAAGAACGTGCTCGGGATGTACGACAACACGCTCGATATGACGTATAACCCGACCGTGCAATACGGTCGCACGCTGACGCTCGTCGACGCGAGCATCGGCTATAACTTCAAGACGGAGTTCATCGGAAAAGGCTCGTGGGTCGACCTCCAGCTCAACGTCGCGAACGTGCTCGATGAAAAAGATTCCCAGATCTACTCGCTCACTTGGTGGGCGGAGGTCGCAGGCAATCAAGTCACGCGCCGTCCCGAGCGCATCGGTCTGCAGGAGCCGCGCAAAGTCACATTCACGGCCACGCTGCACTTCTGATCGAACACTGGACCGATTCAGTCGGGAGATTTCCTCGCCACACAGCGACTATCCAAAATCTCCTGACTGAAGTCTGAGCCCGGCTTCACGCACGTCCCCATGTCACCATCCAACTCCGAAACGTCAGCGGTTCCGCCCGCCCCAAGGGCTCGTCCCGGAGACAAGGTCGCGGTCGGTGAGAAACTGGCGCTCGGCGTGGGTGGCCTGCCGATGTTTCTCGGGCTTGCGGCGATCGGCAGTTTTGCGACGCCGTTCTACCAGATGACGCTTAAGCTGGATCCGGTCTGGCTGGCGGCGGCGCTGACGATCCCGCGGTTTCTCGACGCGTTTTTTGATCCGATGGTCGGACGGTTTTCGGATAATTTCCAGTCACGCTTTGGACGGCGGCGGCCGCTGATCGCCTTGGGCGCGCTTATCCAATCGTTCGCATTCGGGTTAATCTGGATGGTGCCCACCGGTTTCGGCCAGGCCGCTTTGGCGGCTTGGCTGGTGGCCACGCAGATCGTTTTCTACATCGGTTACTCGCTGTTTTCGGTGCCGTTTCAGGCGCTCCAATACGAGATCACTCCCGACTACGATGAGCGTACGCGCGTTTCCTCGTACGTCGGCTTTTTCGGCAAAGCGGGCGAGATCGGGTACAATTACATTTTCCCTATCGCTAGTTCGGTGATGTTCGTTTCGGCGATCGCCGGTGTGCGGACGCTGGGGTGGATTGTGGGCATCGTTTTTCTCGGTGTTGTGGCAGCCATCCCTGCGCTGTTCGTGAAGGAGCGATTCTTTCACAAGACGGCAAAACAGCAGACGGTGAAACTGCTACCCGGCGTGCGCGCGGCATTTTCCAGCAAAGCTTTCCGGATACTCGTCGCGCTGACGCTCCTGCAAATCGTGGCGGGTATGTTCGCGAGCAATCTGGATCGCTACATCCTCGTTTATTATCTCTTCGATGGAAACGTGCAGCTCGGCGAAACGTGGAAAGGACATCTCTCGGTCGCCTACGCCGTCGTCGGCATTCTTTCGATCTATCCCGTTTCCTGGCTGGCGAGACGTATCGGGAAAACCCAGACGGTTGCCATCGCCTTCGGTCTGACCTTCATCGGCGCGCTGGGTAAATGGCTGCTCTACACGCCGGGGCATGAGTGGAAGATCCTGCTCGATCCGCTGCTGTGCGGACCGGTCTGGATCGCGATCAATATCCTCACGCCGGCGATGCTGGCGGACATCTGCGACGAAGACGAGTTGCGCGGCGGGATGAGACGCGAAGGACTTTTCGGCGCGATCTTTTCGTGGATCATGAAAGTCGGCTATTCAGCCGCATACTTCGGCGCGTTTTTGTCTCTCGATCTGACTGGATTCGACGCGGCCTTGGGCGGAAACCAGACGCCGGAGACGATTCTCCGTCTGCGGCTGATTCTCGCGCTATCGACTGCTGCCTGGGCGGTGGTGGCGATTTTCCTTTTGCGAGTCTATCCGCTGGATCGAAAGCGTGCGCATGAAATCCGGGCGGCGCTGGAGGAGCGACGGGGAGCGGTGTGAGGAGCGAAATGATATTCTCGCACACAAAGAATTCGTCCTCTCGGCTCCCGGGATTCATGTCTGAGGGCATGAGCCGCTCCCAGCCGTCGCCCCGCTCCGGAAAGAAAGCCACGATCTACGATCTCGCCCGCCTGGCCGAAGTCTCGCCCGGCACCGTCAGCCGCGTGCTCAATAATCGTGACAAGGTGAAGCCCGAGACGCGCGAGCGCATCCTCCGCGCCGCGAAAGAGCTCAACCTCAAGCCGCAGGTTTCCGTGCGCACGCGGCAGATCGCGATTTTGTCGGAGCCGACATTTACGGATCGTATCGAAGGCTACGCGGCGACGCTGACGGCGCATCTGGCGTTCGCGTTTTCGCGTCGCAACATCGGCCTGCTGCTGCCGTCGAATCCGGTGGAGCAACTGCCCGGCGCGTTTCTCGACGGCATCGTTGCCGTCACGTTCGACAAGGGCCTGCGCTCAATGCTCGCCGATCTGGAGACGCGTCTGCCGGTCGTGTACATGGACAAGTTCGATCCCGCCCCGCGCCAGCTCACGGTTTGCTCGGATCACTTCAGCTCGGGCTATCTCGCGGCGAAACACTTCCTCGCGCGCGGCAAACGGAAGATCGCGTTCATGGGCGGAGACGCGCCGCCGTTTCTCGAACGACTCAAAGGCGTCCGCAAGGCGCTCGCCGAGGCGAAGGTCGAGGCCGATGATCGCTTGCTGCTGCCGATGGCGCCGGGCGTGAATCATTTTTCAGCCGTCACGCGCATCGTGCGCGCGGGGGCCGACAGTATCTACGCGCCGGGTACGAGCTTTCAAGCGATGGAGTGCCTGCACATTCTCACGTACGTGATGGGCCTGAAGGTGCCGCAGGACATCTCGCTCATCGGCGGTGAGAACGAAGGCATTTCTATCATCCAAAACCCACCGCTCACCACGATCGAGGAACCGCTTCGCGACATGGCTGAACAAGCCGCCGCGATGATGGACGCGCTCACCTCGGGCGAACGTATCCAAACCCGCCAGCTCAGTCTCCCTGTGCGCCTGATCGAGCGCGACTCGGTGTCGTAACGCCGGCCTGGCGCAACGCACCAACGGCACGATCTGCTGCGCCTCGGGAAACTTTACACCCACTCACCTTCAACGAATCCACCGCGACACTCGGTCAAAGAGTTTTATGAATGATAAAACAAATCTGCTGATCTGTTCCATGTCGCGTCCGTCCCTTTGCCCATGACTGAACGCCACCGTCTCGAAAGCGATTGGGAATTCCGCCGCGTTTCTCCGGCTGGATCGGTTTCCGATTGGGAGCCGATGCGACTGCCGCACACGCCGTTCGCGCCCGATCTCGACGGGCGCGATCACTGGCTCGGCGAGTGCGAGTATCGCCGCACGTTGCGAGCGGCACCGGTGTCTGCGGGCGCGCGACAGGTGCTTTTTGTCGGAGCGGCTATGCACTCGGCGCGCGTGTTGGTCGATGGCATGGAGTGTGGGAAACACTCTGGCGGTTATCTGCCGTTTGAAGTCGATCTGACCGCTGCGCTCGCCGATGGCGAAACGCACACGTTGCTCATCGCGCTCGATAATCGCGACAATGCCGACGTGCCGCCGGGCAAGCCGTACGCGGATCTGGATTTTTGCTGGTACGGTGGACTCTATCGCGACGTGGAACTGCGCGTTTATCCGGCGTTGCACATCACCGATCCGGTCGCCGCGGGAGAAGTCGCGGGCGGAGGTGTTTTTGTCCGCACGCTCGAAGCGTCGTCGGAGCGCGCGGTGGTCGGCGTGAAGACGCATCTGCGCAACGCGAGCACGACGGCGCAGCCGGCCGTGGTGCGCGTGGAGATTTTATCCGGCTCGCAACTCGTGGCCTCCTCAGCGAGCGGGCTGCTCACGCTGGCGGCGGGGCAGGCGCTGCATGCGGAGCTGGAGCTGACGTTGTCGCGGCCGCGCTTATGGAGCGTCGATGATCCGGCGCTGCATGAGGTGCGCGTGTCGGTGCTGACGGTGGAAGGGGAGGTCATCGACCAGCGTATCGAGCGAGTCGGCGTGCGGCGTATCGCGTTTTCGCGGTCGGGAGGATTTCAGATCAACGGGCGTCGTGTGCGGCTGCGCGGGACGAACCGGCATCAGGAAATGCCGTTTGTCGGCTACGCGGCTGAACGAGCGGCGCAGTGGCGCGATGCGCGCCGTCTCAAGGAAGCGGGCTTCGATTATGTGCGGCTCTCGCACTATCCGCAGTCGCCGCACTTTCTCGATGCGTGCGACGAACTCGGCATCGTCGTGATGAACGCGATCCCGGGCTGGCAGTTCATCGGGGGCGAAGCGTTTCAGGCGGCGTGTTATCAGAACGCGCGCGACGTGATTCGTCGCGACCGCAATCACGCGTGCGTCGTGTTGTGGGAGCTTTCCCTCAACGAGACGCAGATGCCCGAGGCGTTCATGGCGAAGCTGCACGCCATCGGGCATGAGGAATTGCCGGGCGGGCAGATGTTCACGTGCGGCTGGATGGATCGCTACGACGTGTACATCCACTCGCGTCAGCACGGCGAAATCCATCGTTGGCAGAATGGAGACAAGGCGCTCGTGATCGCGGAATACGGCGACTGGGAATTCTACGCGGCCAACGAGGGATTCGATCAAAAGACCGGCGCGGGCGTTCATGCCGCGTGGAGTAATGCGCGGCAGTTTCGCGCGAACGGAGAACGCGGACTGCGGCAGCAGGCGTGGAATCACCAGATCGCGCTCAACGACACGTTGTCGTCGCCCGCGGTGCTCGATGGGCAATGGTGCGCATTCGACTATGCGCGCGGTTATCATCCGGTGCGCGCGGCGTGCGGGGTGATGGATGTTTTTCGCCTGCCGAAGTTCTCGTACCATTTCTACCGCAGTCAGCGCGGACCCTCCGAAAGCGGGCGCGGATGGACGGGTGGGCCGGTGGTGTTCATCGCGTCGCATTGGACGGCGGCGTCGGATCTTCGCGTGCTGGTTTATAGCAACTGCGACGAAGTGGAGCTGTCGCTCGACGGTCGTTCTCTCGGGCGCAAGCGGCCCGATGCGGCGTGGATGTCTCAGCACCTGCCGCATCCGCCGTTTGTGTTCGACCTGCCGCGTTTCACTCCGGGCACGCTGCTGGCGACGGGATTTGTCGGCAATCTGCCGTGCGCGTCGCATCGCGCGTCCACGCCGTCGGCTCCGGCGGTGATCGAGGTTGTGATCGATGATCTGGGCGTCGCTGCTGGCGATGGCGAAGCGGATGTCGTGATCGTGAACGCATTCATCCGCGATGCGGCGGGCGCGCTCTGTATCGAGGAAACGGGCACGGTGACTTTCTCGTGTGAAGGTGCTGGCGTGCTGGCTGGTCCGGGGCGGGTCGTCGCCGAAGCGGGAGTTGCCTCGACGGTGTTGCGGCTCGATCCGGGAGCCACCGAGCGCGGTTTCACGCTGCGGGCGTCGTGCGGCGGGATCGCAGGTTCGTTTTCGGTACGCGGAGAAGCGCCGGTTGTTCTTCAGCCTGCGTAGCGGTTTCGCCCTTTTGCTTTTCGCCGCGATCACCCTGCGGCGATGTTCAAACCCCATACCCCATGAAAACATCCCGGCTGTTACCTCTCGCCGCGTTGCTCGCGGTTGCGTTAGATCCGGTCGCTCACGCGGCTGTCTGGATCAAAGGTTGCGACGTCTCCTCGCTCAAGAAGAGCGAGGACAAAGGCGGCAAATATTACTACGCGTCCGGCTGGCAGGACGACGCTTTGAAAATCCTGCGAGACGGTGGCGTGAACACCGTGCGCCTGAAAGTCTGGGTGAACTCGCCCGACGGTTATCACAACAAGGCGCGCGTGCTCGTGATGGCGAAGCGCGCGAAGAGTTTCGGGCAGAAAATCCTGATCGATTTTCACTACTCCGACACGTGGGCCGATCCGGGCAAGCAGACGAAGCCTGCCGCGTGGAGCAGCTACAACCTGAGCGCGCTCAATACGGCGGTGTACAATCACACGTACGACATCTGCAAAGGCCTCGCGAACCAGGGCACGCCCGCCGACTACGTGCAGATCGGAAACGAGATCAATGACGGCATGTTGTGGAATGAAGGCCGGCTGTCGTCGGTGAACTACAACTTCGCCAACATGTGCCAGCTGATCCGCTCCGGCATCAACGGCGCGAAGGCTGCGAACTCTTCGACGGCTATCGTGCTGCACATCGCGAAAGGCGGCGACTGGGAGTTGATCAAGTGGTGGTTCGATAATGTGAAGGCACAGGGCATCGCGTGGGATTACACCGGTGTATCCTATTATCCGTACTGGCACGGCAGTCTCACGTCGCTCCAGACGGCGCTCAACAACGCGGCGAGCCGCTATGCGAAGCCGGTGCTCGTCGTCGAGACCGCGTACCCGTTCACCCTTGCGGCGGGCGATAGCGCGGCGAACAACATCGGGCTCTCGTCGCAGCTCGTGAGCGGTTATCCGGCGACGCTTCAAGGGCAGTACGACATGATCAAAAAGATCTTCACCATCGTGAACGCGGTTCCGAATAACCGCGGCGCGGGCGTGATCTACTGGGAAGCCACGTGGACGCCGGTGACGGGGAACGGTTGGGACAATTACAACGCCAGCTCGGGCAATAACTGGGAGAACCAGGCGCTCTTCGATTTCACGGGCAAGGCGCTGTGGTCGATGGACGCGTTCAAGTTGTTCTGAGTTTTGTCTCTTTCCTGCGCACGTTACCCCGCGACTTCGGTCGTCGTGCGCGAGAAAACCAACAAGAGCCGCGAAGTGGTCACACGCTTCGCGGCTTCCTTTTGGGATAAAGACGCGGCTGGCGGCTAGTGTTTGAATGCCGGTTGACTGGCTGATGCGAAAGCGGGCTGGCAGCCTGCGCGTCTTTCGCTCCTCTTCGCGTTTATGCCCAACTCCTCCCTCTTCGATATTTCCGGCCGCGTGGTTGTTGTCACCGGCGCGACTGGTGTGCTCGCCGGTTCCGCAGCGCGCTATTTTGCGAGCCAGGGGGCGAATGTCGTTTTCCTGGGGCGCGATCAGGCGAAGCTCGATAAGGCGCTCGCCGAGACGAAGGGGCTGGCGGGGCAGACGCTCGGGTTTTCGTGTGACGTGCTCGACACGGCGGGACTTGAAAAAGTGCGCGACGAGATTGTGGCGAAGTTCGGGCGGGTGGATGCGCTTATCAATGCGGCGGGCGGTAATCAGCCGGGCGCGACGATCACGCCGGAGAAGACGTTTCTCGATCTCGACATGGGCGCGTACCGGCAGGTGCTCGGGCTGAATCTCGACGGCACGGTGGTGCCCTCGCTCGTGTTTGCGAAGACGTTCGCGGCTCAGAAGCGGGGCAACATCATCAACTTTTCCTCGATGGCGGCTGCGCAGGCGATCACGCGGGTGATCGGCTACTCGAATGCGAAGGCGGCGGTGGATAATTTCACCAAGTGGCTGGCGGTGGAACTCGCGAACAAGTTCGGCGCGGGGCTGCGCGTGAACGCGGTGGCGCCGGGATTTTTCGTGGCGGATCAGAATCGCCGACTGCTGCTCAACGAAGACGGCACGCCGACGGCACGCGGGCAGACAGTGCTCACGAAGACGCCGTTCAAGCGTTTCGGCGATGCGCCGGAGTTGCACGGCGCGCTGCATTTCCTGTTGAGCGATGCGTCGGCGTTCGTCACGGGCACGGTGATCCCGGTCGATGGCGGGTTCTCGTGTTTCTCGGGCGTTTGATTTTATCGCGATGACTGCCGCCTCACTGCCGTTGATGGAAGAAGCGATGCGCTGGTTCGGGCCGAACGACACGGTGTCGCTCGCCGAGATCAGGCAGACGGGCGCGACGGGGGTGTACTCATCGCTGCACGAAATTCCGTACGGCGAAGAGTGGCCGGTGGCGGCCATCGAACAGCGCCGGGATGTCATCGCGGCGGCGGGGCTGCGCTGGAGCGTGGTGGAGTCGGTGCCGGTGCATGAATCGATCAAGACGCGCACGGGGGATTTTCAGCGGTGCATCGAGAACTATAAAACAACGCTGCGGCGACTCGGGGCGGCGGGGATTGGCACGGTGGTTTATAATTTCATGCCTGTGCTCGATTGGGTGCGGACGGATTTGCACCACCGGCTGCCGGACGGGGCGGAGGCGTTGTTGTACGATCCGGTGAAGTTTGCGGCGTTCGATCTGTTCGCGCTGGCGCGGGTGGGCGCGGAGAAAGATTTCGCGCCGGAGCTGCGTGCTGCGGCGAAAGTGTTTTGGGATGCGCTCGGGGCGGCTGAGCAGGAGAAGTTCACGCGGCAGACGCTCGATCTTTTTCCCGGGGTGAAGCTCAATGTCTCGCTCGATGGATTGCGCGCGATGCTGGCGCGGTATGCGGAGATCGATGCGGAGAAGTTGAAGAAGCATTTGCGGCTGTTTCTCGCGGAGATCGTGCCGGTGGCGTCGGCTGCGGGCGTGCGGCTGGCGATCCATCCCGACGATCCGCCGTTTCCGGTGCTGGGGTTGCCGCGCATCGTTTCGACGGAGCAGGATCTGGCGGACATTCTCGCGATGGTGGACGATGCGGTGAACGGGCTTTGCTATTGCACGGGCTCGCTGGGCGCGCGTCTCGATAACGATTTGCCGGGAATCGTGCGACGGTTCGCGTCGCGCATTCATTCGGCGCATTTGCGCAGCGTGGTGCATCAGGCGGACGGCATTTTCTTCGAGGGCGCGCATCTCTCGGGCAGCGCGGACATGTACGGTGTGGTGAAGGCGTTCATCGAAGAGATGGCGCGGCGGCGGGCGGCGAACCAGAGCGACTGGCAAATCGCGTTCCGGCCGGATCACGGGCATAAGATTTTGGACGATTTTAAGCGGCCGGAGCCGACGTGTCCGGGGTATCCGCTATATGGGCGGCTGCGGGGATTGGCGGAGCTGAGAGGCCTGCAGTACGGGCTGGCCCGCGCCTTGGAGGGTTGAACGCGTAGCGGTGCGGTGACTTTCGTCCAATAGTTAGAATCGCCGCGCCTTTTGAATGCGCGCTGACGGACGCTAGGCATTGGGGCTGCTGGTTCTGGTTCGTTTGACGAGCCTGGCCCGCGCCCAAACCCAATTGTCCTTTCAGTGAAAATTTCCGAAGCCCCGCTCATCACGCACATCTACACGGCGGATCCGTCCGCGCATGTTTTTGAGGGGAAGATCTTCATCTATCCCTCGCACGACCGGGACTCGGGCATCGCGGACAACGACCTCGGCGATCAATACGACATGGCCGATTATCACGTTTTCTCGATGGACGAAGTCGGCGGGCCGGTGACGGATCACGGTGTGGCGCTGGATCTCGCGGGTGTGCCGTGGGCGGGCAAGCAGCTCTGGGCGCCGGACGTGGCGTTTAAGAACGGGCGTTATTATCTCTATTTTCCGGCGCGCGATAAGCAGGGGATTTTTCGGATCGGCGTGGCGGTTGGCGACAAGCCGCAGGGTCCGTTCAAGGCGGAGCCGGAGCCGATCAAGGGGAGCTACAGCATCGATCCGTGCAGCTTCGTCGATGATGACGGGCGCGCGTATTTATACTTTGGAGGCATCTGGGGCGGGCAGCTGCAGAATTGGGAAGCGGAGAAATTCGACGCGAACGGCAAAGAGCCGGTGGGCGGCGTGCCGGCGATTTTTCCGCGCGTGGCCGAGCTCAACGCGGACATGAAGTCGTTCAAGGGCCCGGTGCAGCGCGCGAAGATTTTAGACGAGAGCGGCGCGCCGCTCCGTGCGGACGATCATGATCGCCGTTATTTCGAGGGGCCGTGGATGCATAAGCGCCACGGCGTTTATTATCTGTCGTACTCGACGGGCGACACGCACTACCTCGTTTATGCGACGGCGAAGAGCCCGCTCGGGCCGTTCACGTATGAGGGGCGTTTGCTGGAGCCGGTGATCGGCTGGACGACGCATCACTCGATCGTGGAGTTCAAGGGGCGCTGGTTTTTGTTTTACCACGACGCATCGCTCTCGGGCGGGAAAAATCATCTGCGTTGCGTGAAGGTGAAGGAGATCGTGTACGACACGGCGGGGAAGATGTCGGTGATTCCGCTTTGAATAAAAAAGGCGCGTCCCCAAAGGGACGCGCCTGATAAGCGCAGTGAAAACTGCGTGGACGGTGGATCAGGGAGCGATCGCGATCTGGTCGATGTTGGCGAGGTCCTGGCCGGTGCTCTCGAAGCGGAGCGTGTTGGACGATCCGGCGGCGAGGGTGATGGTGCGGGTGAGGGTGTTCCACGTGGTCCAGGAGCCGGTCACGGGGAAGGTGATGGCTTGGCTGGAGCCGTTGATGACGAGGTTGCCGGTGCGGGAGGATGACGCGCCGAGGGCGAAGCGAATCGTGAGCGTGGCCGATCCGCCCGAGGTGCCGCCGTTGATGCCGCCGAGCTGGAGCGAGCCGCCGTTGACGTTGAGGTTGGCGAAGGCGGTGCCGTTGAAGCCGGCGTTGTTGCTGTCGAACGTGCCGCCAGAGATGGTGCCGGACTCAGCCTGGATTGTGACGGCCGGGATGGTGCTGCCGGTAACCGGCGTGGCTGAGACTTGGGCGGAGTCGGGGCCGTCGCCGTTGGCGTTTGTGGCGGCGACGACGTAGTAATAGGTCGTGCCGTTGGTGAGGCCGGTGTTGCTGTAGGTCGTGCCGGTCACGGTGGCGACGACGGTGTAGGCGCCGCCGGAGGTGGTGGCGCGTTTGACCTTGTAGCTCGTGGCGCCGCTGACGGGGCTCCAGCCGAGGACGACCTGCTGGCTGTATGCCTGGGCGACGAGATCTTGCGGAGCAGTGGGCAACGTTTGCGTACCCGAGCCGATGATACGCACGCCGACGGCGCGGGACATCGAGTCGCTTTGATTGTCGGTGACGGTGAAGGTGAAGCCGCCGAGGGCGTTCGCGGTCGTGCTGGGGGTGAAACGCGCGTAGCGACTGCTGACGAGTGTGACGGTGCCGCCGGTGACGTTGGAGAACGTGAAGGTCGGCGAGGTGGCGAGGTAACCGCGGGCGAGCGTGTGGAGATCGATGTCGATCGAGGCATTTGAGTTCACCTCGAAGTTAGGCGCGGCCTTCCAGTTGAGGTATTCCTCGAGGTGGGTGTAACCGTTGTTGTCGGGATCGGCGTTGGCCTCGGTGAAGTTACCCGAAGGCGAGCTTGTGCTCAGGCCCTTGATCGTTTCCCACCAGTTGGGGATGCCGTCGTTGTCGGAGTCGAAACCGGAGGGACGGGTGGTGGTGGGATAACTTTCCCAGCCGCCGACGTCGGCGGTGGTGTCGGGCAGGCCTTTTTTGCCGCTGACGCTGCCGGTGTAGGTGTGGTTGCCGGCGATGACTTCTCCCACGATGCGGGTATCGCGATTGTCGATCTGCGGGAGGTTGCAGCCGACGTCGGAGAGGACCTGTTTGTAGGCGTTGCGCGCGGTGTGGATCGTGGCGTGCGATGGGAAGAACGCGCTGCTCACGGTGGCGCTGTAAGGCGGGCTGGAATTTTGCGGGAGGGTGCCGCCGTTCTCGGTGCCGATGCTGAGAAGGGACGTCTGATTGGTCACCAGCGTGGAGCCGTTCTGGAGGGTGTTTCCGACCATGTAATACTGCTGGGTGCCGGGGAAACCGCCGTACTGGGGATTGAGGAGCGTGGTGATGCCGTTGGCGGGGCCGCGCTTGTAGTAGTTGTTGACGAAGTTGACCTGATGCGCGCCGCCGTCGGTCGTGCGGCCGGCCCAGTTGTAGACGACGTTGTTGAAGATATCGAGTTTGCCGGCGTAGTAGCCCGCGCCGTCGAGACCGCCGGCCATGGACCAATTGCGGCCTTCGTTGTGCGCGAGGAGATTATGGTGGAAGGAACCGACGTCGCCGCCGATGGACGCGGCGTAACCGTGGGCGGTGCCGGCGGGGTAGTTTTGGTGTCCGGCGACGTTGAGCGCCTCGGAGAGGGAGTTGCGCTGGAAGGTGAGATTTTTTCCGCCGCGGGTGCTGAGACCTTCGTCGATGCCCCAGCCGAGCGAGCAGTGATCCATGATCGTGTGATCGGCACCGGCCATGCCGGAGGCGTTTTGAGTTTCGCCGCTTTCCTTGCCGACGAGGAGTCTGAGGTAGCGGACGATGACGTCACGCGAGCCGCTCATGGTGAACTGCTGGCGTTTGATGGTGATGCCTTTTCCGGGGGCGGTCTGACCGGCGACGGTGATGTAGGGGCGGGTGCCGTCGATGACGATGTCGCTCTGAAGCGTGATGAGGCCGGCGACGTCGAAGACGACGGTGCGCGGACCGTAGTTGCCCTCGATGGCGTCGCGCAGACTGCCGGCGCCGGTGTCGTTGAGGTTGGTTACTTTCACGACTACGCCACCGCGGCCGCCGCGGGCGAAACGTCCGTAGCCTTCGGCTCCGGGGAACGCGAGACGGCGGGGGCGGAACATCCACGTGCTGCCTTTGGTGACGGCGCCGCCGGAGGCGACTTCGTCGATGCGCCAGTAATAGGTGAGGTGAGTGTTGAGGCCGCTGACAGCGTAGGTGTTGGTCGTGCGGTTGCCTTTGTATTCAGACGATGAAGTCGTGGCGTTGGTGACGGCGCTTTCGCTGGTGCCGAAATAAACGTTGTGCGAGGCGGCGCCGAGGACGGCGGTGCCCCACTGGAGCGTGAAGGAGCCGCTGTCGGCGTTGACGTGTTCGTCGGCGTTGGCGGGGACGGGGTTGTTGGCCTGCGCCTTCGTGTTGGGTGTGTCTATTTCGAAGCCGTTTATGTGGACATTTTTGCTCGTGTGGGAGCCGCCGGTGTCGGCTTTGATGAGGACGACGACGTCCTGGCCGGAGGTGGCGTTGAAAGTCAGATACGCGGTGGTGGCGTTGTTGTTGTCGGTGACACGGACGGAGACGGGGAGGTTGTTGATGACCTGGGAGCCGTTCACGGAGATGTCGAGCGGGGCGATGCTGGTGGGGCCGTCCCAGCTGTTGAGATGAAGGAGCAGCGAGTGAGCGCCGGAGGTAAGACCCGCGATGCGCATCTCGATTTGAGCGCCGGCTTCGCCGTCGGCGACCTTGAGGCCGTCGGCGGTGAGCTTGATGTTGTTGGTCGTGCTTTGGACACCTTCTTTCCAGTAGCCGGGCTGGAGCGCGGTGCCGACGGAGCCGGTGCGGGTGAAGGTGACGGTGACGCCGCTGAAGGTGGCGGACGTGGTGCTGCTTCCGGCGGTGAACCAGTTCTGGACGGTTGACCACGGAGTGAACGCGGGGTCCTGACCTTCGGTGAGCGGGCGGCCGGTGTTGTTGATGTCTACTTTGAGCGGGGCGGCAAAGGCCACGGCAGAACCGAGGGCCAGAAGGGAGCAGGCGCGCGCAAAAGCGGCGGCCACGCTCCGGGCGAGGAGGTGGTGGATGATCATGGGGTTGGGGAACTGCCGATTTTTTGGGGTCTCGCTGCGCAAAGTCGCCATCGGAGTTCTGGCCATTGTTGCGCAGTTCACCGCTTGGGAGCGGAGCAGGGTAGAGACCGCTAATCTGCCAAAAGGTCCGCGGTTGAGAAAGTCCCGGATTTTCAGGACAGTGCTGTCAGCGGAGAACGGTGTGGCGTTGCCAGTCGGCGAAGGCGGCGGACTCGGCAGCGGGGGAGATGTCGGTGGAGTCGGGCGACCACGGGTGATTTTTCCAGTCGAGGGCGGTCGGAATGGAGAAGAGAGAGAAGGCGTTGGCGCCGAAGTTTTCGCCGTGAAGTCCGAGGCGGAGAGGATCGGACGAGAAGTGGATGTCTTGCATCCATTCGCCGGGACCGTGGAAGGCGAGCAGCGGTTCGAGGTCGGGCAGCGACCAGATGCGGACGAGGCCGTCGAGGCCGCCGCTGGCGAGGCGGTTGCCGGCGGGATTGAGCGCGAGGGTGTGGAGGTTGCCTTGGTGCGCTTTTTTCACGACGTCCAGGCTAGGGCCGAGACGGGTGGCGAGAGCGTCGCGGCGTTCGTCGGAGGTAGTGTTGACGGCGGGAAAACCGGGCTGGCCGAGGAAGGGGGTGGTGGTGACGAGTTGGGGCGTGGGCCAGAGTTGGAGTGTGCCATCTTCACCCGCGGAGACCCAGCGTGCGGGGTTGGTGGAGTCGGCGGGGAGGGCGGCGATGTCGATGACGCGACCGTCGTGAGCGAGGCCGGAGGCGACGGGGCGGAGACTTTCTGTGCGGAAGAAAAAGACGTGGCCTTGCTCGGTGCCGATGGCGACGAGGTCGTTGGTGGCGGCGAGGCGGGCGGGGGTGAAGCCGTCGGAGATGGGGCGTTCGTGTAGTTCGCCGGAGGTGAGGTCGTGGATGTAGAGTTTCTGGCGGGAGACGAACCAGAGGGATTTGCCGTCGGGGGTGAAGGCGGCGTGGGATGGAAGGCGGTTGCGAGCGGAGAGGTCTTCTTCTTGCGGACGGAGTTGTCGCCA
Organism: uncultured Nibricoccus sp.; assembly: GCA_966249325.1. GTDB lineage: Bacteria > Verrucomicrobiota > Verrucomicrobiia > Opitutales > Opitutaceae > Nibricoccus. Next base: position 29,674 of record CBINDC010000009.1, read on the forward strand.
AGAAGTGGATGCGGCCTGGCGGTCGAGGAGCCAGACGCCGCCGTCGCCGGCGAGGAGGACGGCGTGGCGTTCGTCAGGGCTGAAGGCGGCGAAGTCGCAGCCGTTGGTGGCGGCTTCGGAGTCGAGCGGAGCTAGCCAGCGGCCGGTGGAGTCGAGCAGACCGGCGGTGCCGCCGAGCGGGCTAAAGGCGAGGGCGAGGCCGTCGCGGGAGCGGGCGAGGATTTTTTCGGGTTTGAAACCGTCGGTTGAAATTTCGCCGAGGACGGTGCCGTCGGCGAGGTTGCGGACGCGCCAGTTGTCTTCGCTGGAGGCGAGCCAGCGGGTGCCGGCGGTGTCGAGGAAGTACGCGCTGGTCCAGGCGGGCTCGTTTTCGCCGGTGAGAGTGGCGAGGAGTTTCGCGGAGTCGCAGTCCCAGAGTGTGACGACGCCATCGGCGCAGATCAGGGCGCGGCGTCCGTCCGTGGATACATCGACGCGGGCACCGGCGGCTTGCGGGAGAGTGTTGAGGGCGAAGCCCTGGCCGGGAATCCAGCGGGCGCAGAGGAGTCCGTTTGAGGTGAGGATGGCCCAGCGTTCGCCTGTGGCACCGTGCCAGGAGCCGAGCGGGTCGATGCGACCGGCGTGGATGGGGAAAGAGGCGAGAGTTGGGTAGAGCTGGCGGGCGAGCCAACCCCATTCCCAGTTGCGGAGGGCGGCGGGGGCGCGCCAGAGGGCGTCGCGGCCGGCGGTGACCCGGCCGGCCTGCAGGCTGCCGGAAGCGAGGGCGATGCTGGATTGGTAGAGACGGGTTTCGGCGACGAGGCGGCGCTCGGTGGCGACGCGCCATTGCCAGACGGCGGTGGCGGCGAGGGCGGCGAAGACGAGCGTGAGGGAGGTGGTCAGGGCGAGGAGTGCGCGGAGACGACGGCGGCGGGCGGCCTCGTCGCGGCGTTTGAGGTCGTCGTAGTTTACGCCGAGGACACCGGCGAGGAGCTTGAGGAGAGCGTTGGGTTTGCCGTCCTTGTTGTCGCGGGCGTCGGCGGCGATGGGCTCGGTGCGTTCGGAGGAGAGGTTGCCGTCGGGGCCGAGTTTGAACTTGAGGGCGGGCGGGAAGCACTCGTCGGCGGGGGAAAAACCGGGTTTGCCGTCGGCGGCGTTGGGCTCGCCGGCGACGATGATGGCGAGGACGCGGTTTTCGCGGCCGAGGCGCTTGAAGTTGATGATCTCCTGGTTGACCCACTGGGAGCGGGCGGAGTTGGGCGAGCAGATGACGAGCAGGTAGCGGGACTGGTCGAGGGCGGAAGTGATGACGGCGCCAAGATCGACGGCGGTGGGAAGCTCCTCGCGGTCGCGGAAGACCGGATACACGCGAGCGGGCACGGGTTCGCCGCGGACGGTGGCCTTGCCGACGAGCGGGCGGGGGATGCGGTAGCTTTCGAGGGCTTTGTGAAGCCAGTCGCCCCAGGGTTTGTCGCGGTGGCTGTAGCTGATGAAGGCCCAGTATTTCAAGGGGACGAGGGGGCAGGGCCGATGAGCGGGCGGCGGGGGGTGTGCATGTGATCGGATCGCGAGCGGGCGGGTGGCGCTGTTGCGCCGGCGGTGCGCTTAGTTGAGTTCGATGACCTGGCGCTGGAATTTGGCGATGTCGACCGTGACCTGGGAGGAGAGGTTGACGAGTAGGCGGAAGATGTCGCGGTTCCAGCGGGAGTCGAGGGAGGTGGCGGGACCGGAGGGATCGGTGATCTGGTAGTCACGGCCGGCGTAGCTGAGTTTCACGGCGGGGGAGGCGAGCGCGGGGGTGGAGGATTTTTCCCAAGTGAGTTGAAGGACGGGCCGTAGTTGACGCTTGGGGACGACGGAGGCGAAGGCGGGATCGGCGGAGAGTTCGGCGAAGGCCTGCTGCTCGGAGGCGACGGCCTCGAGGACGTTGCGGAAGGAGCGGAGGATGATGGTGGAGCGGGGGCCGGCGGGGCGGCGGTCGTTGCTTTCGGCGGCGGTGGCGACGGTGGCGGAGAGAACGGCGCGGAGGTTGTCGAGAGAGGACTGGTAGTCGGGGGTTTTGTCGGCGGAGAAGGTGGCGATGGTGGTCTCGACGAGTTCCTGATTGGCCTGGAAGCGATAGACTTGGCGGGCGGTGCCGAGCTGGTAGGTGTTCGAGCCGGGGCGTTTTTGCCAGGTGCGGTTTTTGTCGGCGGCGTCGAGGATTTCGCGGGTGGAGATCGAGGGGGTTTCGGTGGAGGAAAGTGGCGTGAAACGTTCCTCAGCGACGAGGGCGAGGCCGCCGGATTTCTGGAGGTCGCGTACGATTTCGCAGACGCGGAGGAAGCGGGCGAAGGAGGCGGGTTCGGCGCGGGTGGGGGAGTTGACGAGGACGAGGTGCTGGGCGGGGAGGCCGTCGGAGGCCGGGAGGTCGACCTCGATGCGTTCGACGAGGACGCGCATGAGCTGGTCGACGGGCCAGCCCTGTTGATATAACATATTGAATACGTCGATTGAGATGGGCGAGAGGAGCTGGCGGGCGGCTTCCTCGGAGTTGATGGGGATGAAGACGAAGGACGGGTTGACGACGTTGGAGGCGGAGCCGCCGACGCTGGCGGAGAGGACGTCGGTGATGGTGTTGACGGCGGAGGCGGCGGTCTGGGTGGCGTTGGTGCGGTTGGAGGAGCCGGAAGTATTGGCGGAGATGGTCTGCGAGCGGGCCATGCGAATTTCACCGATGGCCATGAAGTAGGCGGGATGGCCCTGATCGAGGCGGGCCAGATTGAGGAGCATCTGCCAGTTCATGTTGTCGGCATAGTCCTTGGAGAAGCCGGCGAAGTCGTGGTCGATGCGTTTAGAGGCGCAGGCGGAAAGGGCGAAGGTGAATGCGACGAGAAGAAGGCGGAGCGGGAGGCGGGACATGGAAGCGGGAGGCGGGAGGCGGAAGAGAATAGAGAGTAGACGGTAGAGGATAGGGCGGTGCGCGTCAGCGAGGCGGGAAGAAGTGGTCGGGGCGGACGTTGGCGTCGGCGTAGGCGGTGCCGAGCTGGATGAGTTCTTCGAGGAGGCCGATGTTATCGAGCTGGAAGGGCTGGCCGGTGCGTTTTTCGATGTCGGCGATTTCGAGCGGGAGGAAGAGGCGGTTGTAGCGGAGGTAGCTGAATTTTTTCTCCGCAGGAGAGAAGAGACCGGAGGGTGAAAGCGTTTCGACCTCGGAGTCGATCGGGGCGCCGAAGTCGCAGCGGCCCAGGACGCGGCAGAGCATGTCTTGCTCGATGGCGACGGCGTCGAGCAGGGCCTTGGCGGCGAACTCCACGCCGTCGAGGAAACCGACGTCGATGGAGAGGATTTTTTTCTGGCGGAGCTGGGTGCGCTGGATGCCGGTGCCGAGAGAGACGACCTGGAGGTTGTCCACGCCGGGCTGCCAGCCGATGTTGTAGGCGGGGAGCGTGGCCATGAGGGCGGCGATGAGCGCGGGGTTGTTGTAGGGCGTCATGCCGCCGTCGACGAACTGGTCGGTGCGGTCGCCGATCTTGATCTCCTGCGGACGGAAGAAAGTGGGGGCGGCGGTGGAGCCGCGGAGGAGCTGCCAGAGCGGAGCCTGGAGGTTGTTGTCGGGGCGGGAGGTGTCGTTGTATTTGGCTTTTGGATTATTGCAGACGGGCCAGGCGGCGCCGGTGGAGGCGTTGCGCATGACGATGAGGAGGTATTTTTGCGCGGCGGGGTCGGCGGGGTCCCAGAGGCGTTTCGTGCCGAGCGTTTCGTCGCCGAAGAGGTGGCGGAACATCGCGGCGATGGGGCCGGAATCGAATTTCGAATTACGCCGGCCCATGAAGCTAGAGGGCGTGAACATCTCGGAGCCCTTGGTGCGGTAGAGGGCGATGATCTCGTCGGTGCTTTTTCCCCAGGCGAGGAGGGCGGCGATGATGGCGCCCGTGGAAGTGCCGGCGAAGAAATCGAAGCAGTCGCGGAGGACGAGCTGCGGGTTGTTTCGTTCGGTGCGGAAGAGGCGTTCGATACGTTGGAGGATCGCGAGGCTGAAGACGCCGCGGATGCCGCCGCCGTCGAGGGCGAGGATGCGTTTCATGCGGCGGAGGAGTGGAGTTGGGTGGAGGTGCGACGAATGCCGGCGGGAGACGGCGGGGTGGGTTGAAGCATGGGGAGGCGGAGGAGGTGAGCGAGGGGAGAGAAGCGGTGACTATGAGTGGCGCGGAAGCTTGGAGAGGTTTTCCTCGGTGATTTCGCCGGTGAGGCTGTTGATCCAGAGGAGCGGCTTTTTCAGCGCGCGCGCGTAGGCGACGGTGCTGCCGGTGCCGCCGGTCTTGCCGGGCTGGCCGTCCCAGACGGCGATGAGAACGTCGGATTCGTCGACCGTGCGATTGCTGCAAGCGGCGAAGGCTTGGTTGCGTTGACCGGGCGACTGCGGGGCGTGTGGAGTTTCGAGGTGTGTGCGGACGGCGCGGGAAACGAGGGGGCGGATGCGGGCGAGATCGCCGGGGCTGAAATCGTTTTCGTTGAAGAAGGCGCTTTCAGGGAAAGGCAGGAGGAGAGTCCACGGCAGCGGAGCGGGGCGTTGCAGGGCGGCTTCGACGAAAAGCGTGTCGGCGCCTTTTGCGGCGGAGGAGACTGCGGCGAGCGGGTGGGCGGTGAGGCTTTCGAGACGGGTGAGGGATTCGCGGATACGTTGCGCGATGAGCCCGGAGTCGGGGAGGGTGCGATTGCCGGTGAAGCCGACAAAGATCCAAGGGCGCAACATGGCGCGCGGAAGGAAACAGTCGTTGGGCAAATTGACGATGCGAAACCGGCTGGTTTAGGCAGGTTGCGTTTACGAAGTCGGACAACCGGTGGTGGGTAGCTTTGGGCCTCTTAGGACAATGCAGTAAAGTCAGCAGCGGTAATTAGTGCGGGTTTGATTTAAGCGGTAGCGGGATTGTGTTGTCGGCGTCCGCTTGTGGAGCATGGCGAACCGCGAGCTGAGAGAGTTTTCCTCCGAGATCGGAAGGTATACGGAAGATATTCGTCCGGCCTTCCTTCGAGACGGTGAGCAATCCGCGTTCGACGAGATCGAAGAGATCGTCGCGGGCGGTTTGAAAGGATACGCTGTGGCTTTGGCGATGGCCTTGGATGATGTAGCGGGCATTGGGCTCGCGCAGGGCGTGCGCCATCAGGGCTTGCTGCCGGTGGTTCAGGCCGTCGAGACCACGGAGACATTGTTCGGCGGAGCGTAGATCCGCGGTTTTGGCGCGAGCATACTCATGAAGTGCCTGGACGGCGTCCCTGATTACTCCGGCCTGATGAAGAATAAAGTAGGTGAGGTCGTTTTCATCGGTCTCGGTGTGCAGGAATGCTTCGGCGTAGCGCGAGGGCGCGCGCAGCAGGATCTGCGAGATCGAGATGAATTCAAAGAGCTGGTATCCTTCGCGCAGCATTGACCAATAAAACAGCGCGCGTGCGGTGCGCCCGTTGCCGTCAACAAACGGGTGGTCGTAGGCCAGCCAGAAGTGGAGAATGATCGCGCGGATCACCGGGTGGACAAAAAACGCGGGAGTTTTTCCGTTGGCGAAATCGCACATGGCCTGGAGTCGCGCAGGTAGTTCTCCGGCGGCGGGTGGGACGTGGAACACCACGCCTTCCATGTCTTCGACGCGGATATTTTCGTCGTCACGGCGGAAGCGGTCGGCGGCGTCTGGTTTTTCGAGCGTGCCCTCGGTGACTCGTTGCTGGAGTTCGAAAACAAGTTCGGGTGTTAGCGCAGATGTGCGGAGATCGCGTATACGCTGCATCGTCCGGTAATTGTTCAGGATCATGCGCTCGCTTTTGTCGCGGGGGGCTCGCTGGGTGCGGAGCATCTCTTTGGCGACTTCGCGCGTGGTCGCGGCGCCCTCCAGCTGGCTTGAGGTGATGGATTCCTGAATGAGGGTGCTGACAATGTATTGATCGCGGGTTTCCGGCCGGGTGATGGCATCGGGAACGTCGACAGAGAAACCGAGTTTGCGGTCCATTTCGTGGAGCTGCGCCAAAAGTGTATCAGGGATACCCAGAGAGAAAAAACGCTCTGACTTGTCTAGGAGGGGGATGGGTCTGAGTCGGGCGGCACGCGTCATTTTTAGGGCTAGCCACCATTCGTGGTGAGTAAAGCCCTCGGGTGCAGGGCGACGCCGGAGGTCGTTCCAATGAAGATAGCGATCTTGAAATGAAAGCCCTTGGCCGAGTTGGATTACCGCTTGGAAGCGCTTGGGGGGCAGGTTTTCAAAGAGCTTTGCGGTGGTTGGGGGTGTTTGAGGGAGCTTCATTCTAGTTTTGAGTAAATTGGAATGATATTGGAGTAACTGCGAGTTATATTCCAATTTTGAGTAAACTAGAATGAAGTTGGAATCAGGACAAAGAAAAGGCGCGGTCGGGAAGACCGCGCCTTGGATGTGAGAGAACCTATTTGCGGTTCTTAGTCGAAGCTCAGGCTTCGAGCTGGGGACGGGAGGCTTCGGGCCAGTCGACGTGGAAGAACTTGCCGCGAGGCTGGTCGACGCGCTCGTAGGTGTGGGCGCCGAAATAGTCGCGTTGAGCCTGGAGCAGGTTGGCCGGGAGGCGGGCCGAGCGGTAGCTGTCGTAGTAGGCGAGAGCCGACGAGAAAGTCGGGGTCGCGATGCCGTGTTCGGCGGCGAGGGCGACGACCTTGCGCCAGTTTTCCTGGGTCTTCTGGATCGTCTTGTTGAAGTACGAATCGAGGAGGAGGTTGGCGAGATTCGGGTTACGGGCGTAGGCCTCGGTGATCTTCTGGAGGAAGGCGGCGCGGATGATGCAACCGCCGCGGAAGATCTGGGCGATTTCGCCGAAATTCAGCTTCCAGTTGTACTCCTTCTGAGCGGCGCGCATGAGCTGGAAGCCCTGGGCGTACGAGCAGATCTTGGAGGCGTAGAGAGCGTCGTGGATCGCCTGGATGAGGGCTGCCTTGCCGCCTTTGTACTTCTTTTTCTTGGGGCCTTTGAGGATTTTCGAAGCGGCGACGCGTTCGTCTTTGATTGCGGAGATGCAGCGGGCGAAGACGGACTCGGCGATCGTCGGAGCGGCGATGCCCATGTCGAGAGCGTTGACGGAGGTCCACTTGCCGGTGCCTTTCTGGCCGGCGGTGTCGAGGACGACGTCGACGAAGGCCTTCTTCTTGGTCTTCGGGTCCTTCTGCTTGAGGATGTCGGCGGTGATTTCGATGAGGAAGGAATCGAGCGCGCCGGCGTTCCATTCGGAGAAGATTTTGCCCTGTTCGGCGGGCTTGAGGCCGAGAAGGCCGGAGAGGAGGGAGTAGGCCTCACAGATCATCTGCATGTCGCCGTACTCGATGCCGTTGTGGACCATCTTCACGTAGTGGCCGGCACCGTTTTCGCCGATGTAGGTGGTGCACGGGACGCCGCCCTTGACGGGCTTGCCGGGCTGGGCGCCGGCGATGGGCTTGCCGGTCTTGGCGTCTACCTTGGCGGCGACGGCTTCCCAGATGGGCTTCAGTTCTTTCCAGGCGGCGAACTCGCCACCGGGCATGAGGGACGGGCCGAAACGGGCGCCTTCTTCACCGCCGGAAACGCCGGAGCCGATGAAGCGAAGACCTTTTTCCTTCAGCGCTTTTTCGCGGCGGATGGTGTCGGTCCAGAGGGCGTTGCCGCCGTCGATGATGATGTCGTCTTTATCGAGAAGGGGGATGAGGCCGTCGATGACGGCGTCGGTCGCTTTGCCGGCCTGCACGAGGATCACCATCTTGCGGGGCTTGGCCAAAGACTTGACGAATTCTTCCAGGGTCTTGGCGCCGATGAGGCCGCCGGGAGTGTTCGGATTTTCCGAGACGAACTTTTCCGTTTTTTCGACGGTGCGGTTGTAAACCGAGATTTGGAAGCCGTGGTCGGCGATGTTGAGCGCGAGGTTCTGACCCATCACGGCGAGGCCGATGAGTCCGATGTCAGAGTGGGCTTTAGGCATAAGCGGACGGTGAATCAGCCAGAAACGTCCGGCGAAAACCACTCTAAAAACGGAGGAAACGCACGTGACCGTTTTTCATGGTTATCATGAAAGCGATGCGTGCGGTGCGTCGTGCCGTGTGGGGGCGGAGAGCGGACGGGGATGGCTTGGTCGCGGGCGAGTGGGCGCGGGCCGGAGAGCAGGCCTGAATTATTTTTTCGCCGGGGCGGGGGCTTTTTTGCCCTTGGTGCCGTCGTCGTTGATCGAGCGGAGTTCGGTGCCTTCCTTGGTGGGAAAGAAGCCGGAGGCGGCGATGGGCTCGATGAGCCAGGTCATGAATTTAGGTTCGTTGCGTTCGTAGACCCAGGTGAAGCCGAGGATGCCGAAGACGACGAAAATGATGAGGGAGAGGACGAGTTTGTTCATGTGCCAGACCTTCTGGATGAGGATCACGGCGACGATGAAGCCGACGAGCACGGCGGCGACCTTGACCCAGAACATGGGGGGGACGTCCTTGATTTTTTCGAGTGCGGTGGCGGCGAGGAGTAACATGGGAAGCGTCGGGCAGGCTGGGGTTTATCGGGCGGGGAGACGAGGCGAAATCGGGGAGGGGTGGGCTTTAGCTTTGTTTTGGCAAATGGGCGGAGGCTGGTGTGGCCGTAGGGCCGCCAGCAACCGGGTGGGATTTCTGAGTCGTTGCCAGCGCAGGAGGCGGGCGCATGCTCGCGCTCATGAACGCTCCGGCTTTTTCGCATCCTCCGTCTGTGCAGCAAAAAAAGCCGAGCCTGCCGATCAGCGAAGGGCTGCGGGGCTACCTGAAACGCTACCGGCGCGAGCGAGAACTGCCGGTGACGTATCAGCGATTGAGGCGGTTCACGGAATCGGCACCGCTGAACGATGCCGAGGGAAAGCCGACGCTTTGGGAGACGGTGGTGTACGACCAGCTCGAGATGGAGTCGCTACAGGACGGGTTGAAACGCATTTATGCGCTGCTGCGCGTGGACGGCGATCTGGCGTTCATGAGCCACCTTTACGTGGACCGGATCGATTTTTGCGCGTTCGGCAACTCGGCGCCGTTTCGTATCCGGATCGTCAATGCCTACAACGACAACCCGGACTATTTCTACATCAAGCGCGGGGATGCGTCGCGCGTGTTCGGGCTGGAGCTGGAGCATCTGCTTTCGCCGAATCGCATGCATTTCATCACGCATGGCGATACGCTGGTGGAGGAGCATGTGGCGGGCATCCCGGGCGACGTGTTTGCCCAGCGGTGGCTGACGAACAAGGAGTTGAAGCCGATCCGCGTGGCGAAGGAGCTGGTGAAGTTTAACGAGCGTTGTTTCGTGCGGCTGCTCGGGGATATGCGGGCATATAATTTTGTTTTTGTGATCACGCCGGATTTCGAGGGGGCGCAGATCCGGATTCGGGCGATGGACTTCGACCAGCAGTCGTACGAGGGGCGGATGAATTTGTACCGACCGCAGTTTTTTAAGGACAATCAGGCGCTGGCATTTTTCTGCATGAAGCATCTGCGCGTGGAAACGGCGCGGCAGTATCAGCGCGAGGAGCAGGTGTTGATGTTGCAGCGCGCGGAGGTGGCGCATGAGCGGCTCGGGCTGCTTTTGAATGCGATGTCGGATGTGTCGTTGTGTCCGCCGGACAATGTGATCGAGCTGCGGGAGAGTCTGGCGGCGCACTATGGGCGGACGGCTTATCTGCGGTGTATTTCGGTGGGGGAACTCATCCGGGAGAATCTGGAATCCATCCGGCAGAACGTGACGTCGCCGCCGTTTTCGCCGGAGGCGCCGGGGGAGCGGGAGGGGGCGTGAGGCGGCAGCGGGGATTGGCTGCCGATGTAACGTAATACGTTACAAGCTGGTTGGGGCGGCACTTGCTAAGTGCCGTTCCGGGGGGAATCGCTGGCGTGGTCGCCGCGGGTGGCGCAGTTGATCCACTGGGTCGCGCCGGTGGTGTAGTGTTCTTTTTTCCAGATCGGGACGCGGGCCTTGGTTTCGTCGATGAGGTAACGGCAGGCGGCGAAGGCGGCTTCGCGGTGGGCGGCGGAGACGCCGGTCCACACAGCGAGATCGCCGATGTGGAGGTGGCCGGTGCGGTGGATGCAGACGGCGCGGTCGATGGGGAATTTTTCGCGGGCTTCGGCGAGGATGCGGGCGCCTTCTTTTTCGGCGAGGGCGGCGAAGGATTCGTATTCGAGGGATTGGACGGACTGGCCTTCGTTGTGATTGCGGACCCAGCCTTCGAAGGTGACGCAGGCGCCGGCGTGGGCATCGCCGAGGAGCGGTTTTAGGGCGGCGGGGTCGAGCGGGTCGGCGGAGATGCGAAAGGTGAAGGCGGTGTCGGCAGGCATGGCGATGCGGCGGAGATTTCCCACGAAAGGTACGAAAGGCACGAAAACAAACTGGAGGCGGAAAAGCAGGGGCGCGGGTGTTCGAACGAGGAATGACGCGAATGCGGAGGGGAAAGAAAAAGGCCCGAGCGGGGGCTCGGGCCTTTGGAGTGCTGTCGAGGGGGATTCGGAGTCGCGGCCTGATTTGGGGCGGGCGGCACTTGCTAAGTGCCGGGCCGGGGTGGCGGTCAGAGTTTGCCGGCTTCGAGGCCGAAGTAGGACTCGGCGTTTTTGTAGCAGATGTTTTCGATCATGGTGCCGACGAGCTGGCGGTCCGCAGGGATGAGGCCGGCCTGGATGTCGGCGCCAATCATGGAGCAGAGGAGGCGGCGGAAATACTCGTGGCGTACGTAGCTGAGGAAGCTGCGGGAGTCGGTGAGCATGCCGACGAAGCGGCTGAGGAGGCCGAGTTGGGAGAGGGCGTTGATCTGCCACTCCATGCCTTCCTTCTGGTCGAGGAACCACCAGCCGGAGCCGAATTGGATTTTGCCGGGGATGGCGCCGTCCTGGACGTTGCCGATGGCGGTGGCGAAGACGTAGTTGTCGGCCGGATTCAAGTTGTAGATGACGGTCTTCGGGAGTTTTTCCTCGGACTCGAGGCGGTCGAGGTAGCGCGTGAGGCCGCGGGCTTGCGGGAAGTCGCCGATGGAGTCGACGCCGGCGTCAGCGCCGAGGCGCTTGAGGAGGCGGGTGTTGTTGTTGCGGATGGCGCCGAGGTGGAGCTGCTTGGTCCAGCCGCGTTGAGCGTCGAGGCGGCCGAAGAAGAGCATCATGAACCAGGTGAACTTGGCGGTCTGCTCGGGCGTCGCGGCGGAGCCACTACGGGCGGCGGCGAAGATGGCCTTGGCTTCGTTCTCGGTGCAGTCGGCGTCAGGAATGTTTTCCATGCCGTGGTCGGAGAGGCGGCCGCCGAGGGAGTGGAAGAAGGCGTGGCGGTTGTCGATCGCGTCGAGGAAGGAGGCTAGGTCTTTGACTTCTTTGTTCGAGCGGGCGGCGAGTTGATCGCACCAGGCGTTGAAGACGGCGGGCGTGTTGACGACGAGGGCTTTGTCGGGACGGAAGGTCGGGTAAACTTTGGTGCCGATGCCGGTCTTCTTGATGGCGATGTGGTGGGCGAGGTCGTCCACGGGATCGTCGGTCGTGCAGACGACGTTGACGCGGTTGCTGGTGAGGATGCCGTGGGTCGTGAGTTGAGGCGTACGGAGTTTCGCGTTGGCGGCTTCCCAGATTTTGGGCGCGGACTGCTCGTTGATGATGTCGTTGATGCCGAAGTAGCGACGGAGCTCGAGGTGGGACCAGTGGTAGAGTGGATTGCGGAGGGTGTTGGGGACGGTTTTGGCCCAGGCGAGGAATTTGTCGTAGTCGGAGGTTTTGTTGCCGGTGACGAGGTCCTCGTTGACGCCGTTGGAGCGCATGGCGCGCCATTTGTAGTGGTCGCCGGCGAGCCAGATTTGGAAGAGGTTTTCGAACTGGCGGTTGTTGGCGATCTGGTCCGGCGGAAGGTGGCAGTGATAGTCGAAGATGGGTTGTTTGATCGCGTGCTCGAAGTAGAGCGTGCGGGCCCATTCGGTGTTGAGGAGGAAGTCTTCGGGTAGGAACGGTTGCGCGGACATGGTGGGCGAGCTTTCGCGCTGCGGGGCGGGGGAGTCAAACGCTTAGCCGGACAGCTGTCTGCGCGAGGCATGCGCGAATGTTAGCGAGGAGGAGTGCGTTTTTTGGGTTCGACGTCAGCGGAGAGGATACATCGAGTGCGGGTGGAAATTCTGGCGCGGCGGCCGAGCCGAGGCGTTGGCGGCCCTCAGTACCGATTTTCGACGATGATTTTTGCCCGATTAGTTTTTTATAAGGAGGCCGGACGACTGCCGGGACGGGTGACTGTCGCCAAGAGAGTGGTGGAGGCGGCACTTTCCGGCGGTTTGCTGTCTGATGTGGCGGATTATTCCGGTTTTTCGATTCTATGACCCAGACGACCCAGCCTCCTTTTTTGCATGGAGAAAGAAATCCGCTGGCGGCGATCGTCGCCAGTGTGGCGTCGATCGTGGCGATGTATGTGTATTTCCTGATTTTCGCGGGATTCGCGTTTGTGGATTTTGCACAGACGATCGTTGAGAAGGGGACGATGCCGGCGGTGCTGGCCGCGCTTGGTGGCGGGGGAATCGCTGGTAGCGTGCTGGCGGCGCGGAAATTTTCAGCCGGTCGGGGGCGCTGGTTGCTGATGGGGGGATTCGCGGGTTGCCTGGCGGCGGCGTTAATCACGTTGATCGCGCGCGGGCCGGGGATGGCGATTGTGTCGGGTTTGCTCACGGGGTTGAGCGCGGGGTGGACGGCGGTTTCGCTTTCGTTGTGCCTGAGGCCGACGCTGCATTCGGGGCGCATGGGAATGTGGTGCGGGCTGGGCACGGGGCTGGCGTACGCGCTGTGCAACCAGCCGTTTGTCTTTGAGGCTACCGTCAGGGGGAAGATCATGACGGCCGCGGCGGTGGCGGCGATCGGGTTGGTGGCGTCGTTTCGGATGCGGAGCACGCAGCTGAAGAAGTCGTCGCTGCCTGACTATGCGTTTCGCGCGGCAGCGGGCTGGGTGACGGCGCTGTTTGCGATGGTGTTTCTGGATACGCTGATATTTTTCATCATTCAGAACAGCGCGGTGCTGAAGCAGCTCTCTTGGGAAACGCCGCTGATTTTGCAGGGTAATGCGTTTGTGCATCTGTGCGCGGCGTTCGTGACGGGGATGGTGCTGGACCAGCGGTGGCCGGGGGTCTCGGCGTTGGTGTCGCTGCTGCTGCTGGTCGCCTCGGGGATCGTGCTGGGGCTGCATATCGAACATTTTCCAAAGGCCCGGATGCTGTACGTGGCGGCGGTTTCGATTTACTCGACGATTCTGATTCATCTGGCGGCGCGCGGGAGCAGTCCGAAATTTGCGGCGGTGTTGTTTGCGGTGAGCGGCTGGCTGGCCTCGGGGCTGGCGCTGTGGATCGCGGTGGCGACGGATGCGCGCCGGGTGCCGACGTTTGCGATCCTGCTGGTGCTGTTGATCGGACTCGCCGGGCTGTTTGCGCGGATGCTTTGGTTGAAGCGCGCTCAGGAGATGGAGTCGGAGCGCTTTGTGCAGAGACGGCCGGTTGACGCTTGAGCGCGTGGCGCGGCCGCCGGGAAGGCGGGGCGCGTTCGTACTGGCAACCTGACGCGGCGCTTGCGACGGCGAGTGCGGGCGCGGTTTTTGGTGCGATGACTACGATGCCCCAGAGGTCTTTGCGTTTCGCGTGTGTTGTGGCGGTTGTTTCGGCGGGTTTTGCCGGAGCGGTACCGATGCGGGGGGCGGAGGGGCGCTTTGTGCGGGAGCAGGCGGTGTCTCCGATTTATCGCGACGGGTGGATCGATTTGAACAAAGACGGGCAGAAAAATCCGTATGAAGATCGGAGCGTGGAGGTGGAGGCGCGGATCACGGATCTGCTGGCGCGCATGACGCTCGAAGAGAAGACGGCGCAGATGACGACGTGGTACGGGTTCCCGCGTGTCGCCAAAGATGAACTACCGACGCCGGCGTGGGAGACGGCGTTTTGGAAGGATGGGATCGGCAATATCGACGAGCACATCAACGGGAACACGGGGTGGCTGAACAATCTGGCGGACCCCGTTCACGATCTACCGTGGTCGCTGCACGCGCGGGCGATCAACGAAGTGCAGCGGTGGTTTATCGAGAAGACGCGGTTGGGGATTCCGGTGGATTTCACGGGCGAAGGCATCCGTGGGTTGATGCATTCGAAGGCCACGAGTTTTCCGGCGGAGCTCGGCGTGGCGACGACGTGGAATAAGGCTCTTGTGCGCGAAATCGGGCGCGTGACGGGGCGCGAGGCGCGGGCGTTGGGGTACACCAATATCTATTCGCCGGTGCTGGATCTGGCGCGCGATCCGCGCTGGGGGCGCGTGATCGAGAGCTACGGGGAAGATCCGTATCTGGTCGGCGCGCTCGGCGTGGAGCAGGTGAAAGGAATTCAGGAGCAGCGCGTGGTTTCGACGCTGAAGCACTTCGCGGTTTATTCGGTGCCGAAAGGCGGCCGCGACGGCGAGGCGCGGACCGATCCGCAGGTGACGTGGCGGGATGTGCAGACGATTTTTTTGCCGCCGTTCAAGCGGGCCGTGATGGAAGGCGGGGTGATGGGGGTGATGTCGTCGTATAATGACTACGACGGGATTCCAGTGCAGGGTTCGAAACTTTTCCTGACGGAAATTTTGCGCGAGCAGTGGGGGTTTCGCGGGTATGTGGTGTCGGACAGCGCGGCGGTGGAGTTCATTCACACGAAGCATCGCACGGCGGCGACGCCGGAGGAAGGCATCCGGCAGGCGGTGGAAGCGGGGTTGAATATCCGGACGAATTTCACGCCGCCGGAAGAGTATGGCGAACCGCTGCGGCAGCTCGTGCGTGAGGGAAAATTGTCGATGGAGACGATCGATGCGCGCGTACGGGATGTGTTGCGCGTGAAGTATTGGCTCGGGCTTTTCGATAATCCGTATCGCGACAATCCGGCCGAGACGGATCGTATCGTGCGCGCGCCGGAACATCTGGCGCTGGCGGCGAAGGCGGCGCGGGAGGCGATCGTGTTATTGAAGAATGAGGGCGGTGCGCTGCCGCTGAAGAAGGAGACGTTGAAGCGCGTGCTGGTGGCGGGGCCGCTGGCGGATGATGCGCATGGGTGGTGGTCGCGTTATGGCGCGCAGCGACTGGATTTTATTACGCCGCTGGCGGGGATTCGGGCGAAGCTTGGCGCGGCGGGTGTTGAGGTACGTTACGAGCAAGGCGTGGCGGTGAAGGATGAGAACTTTCCCGAGAGCGATATCGTGAAGGAAGAGCCGTCGGAGAAAGTGCGCGCGGGGATCGCGGCGGCGGTGGAAGTGGCGAAGGATGTCGATGTGATCTTTGCGGTGCTCGGAGAGACGGATGAGTTGTGTCGTGAGTCAGCGAGCCGGGTTAGTCTGGATTTGCCGGGGTATCAGGAGCACTTGTTGCGGGCACTGCACGCGACGGGGAAGCCGGTGGTGCTGGTGCTCAGCAATGGGCGTCCGCTGAGCGTGAATTGGGCGGCGAAGCATGTGCCGGCGATTGTGGAGATGTGGCTGCCGGGTGAGGAGGGCGGGGCGGCGCTGGCGGATATTTTATTCGGCGATGTGAATCCATCGGGGAAGCTGCCGATCACGTTTCCGAAGAGTGTCGGGCAGATTCAGATGAATTTTCCGGCGCATCCGGGCTCGCAAGGGAAGGATCACGGGCAGGTTTCGGGCGTGCTGTATCCGTTTGGCCATGGGCTGAGCTATACGACGTTCGCGTATAAAAACCTGAAGGTGACGCCAGCGCAGCAAGGGCCCGGCGGACGCGTCGAGGTGAGCTGTGAGGTGACTAACAGTGGATCGCGCGCGGGTGATGAAGTGGTGCAGCTTTATGTGCGCGACGATTACAGCAGCGTGGTGACGTTTGAGAAAGTGCTGCGCGGGTTCGAGCGTGTGACGCTCGCGCCGGGCGAGACGAAGACGGTGCGCTTCACGCTCACGCCGGGCGATCTGGCGCTCTACAACCGCGCGAACGAATGGACGGTGGAGCCGGGGCGTTTCACGGTGTGGATCGGCGCGTCGTCGGAGGACATGAAGCTCGAAGGTTTTTTCGAGATCACCGATGGGAATGCGCCGCGAGAAGCGGCGGCGAAGGCGACGGATCGGACGGATCCGCGGTGATCAGCTGTGGGCGCGAAGGTTCGGAAGGGTGGCCACAAAAGGGCGCAGAAGACGCAGAAGGGCGGAGAGGGGCGGGAGGGGCGCTGGGTGTTTTTTTAACCACGGATTTCTCGGATCGCACGGATGGGGGGATCAGAATCGAATCCAGCCGGCTGCGATGAGGACGGTCTGCTTGCTGAGTTTATTTCCAAATAATTTTGGAGTAGCGCAGCCAACCGATGAGCGAAAAAACGCAATATACTCCGCCCACTGCGATGACTCCTACGTAGATATTGGGAATGCTGGGAACGAAGATTAGGCCGCAGGCCAGCAGGCAGCCGATGCCTCCGATTTTGGCTCTTCCGAGGAGGCGTTCTGCCAGCTCTGCCCTGAGTGCTGTGTCTTCTTCGATATACTGCAGAAGTGCGATGCTTGTAGCGGTGGAAAGACCGAAGCTTTTGATTTTTTGGCGAGCGCGCCATCGTGAGAAACTATCCATGAGCGCGACCATTGCATAACCGATGATTTCTTCGCCCCGACGGTCGAGGATGACTAATTCCTCAGGCGAGGCAGCTAACGTACGAAGCGATTCGTTTTTGGAACTACCCATGGTCACTCAAGTGAGTGTTTAGTCCGAGAGCTTACTAGCGAGACACCACAAAGGCGGCGTGGACGTCGACGGCGGTGGTGCCGTTTTCGACGACGCGGGCGCGGAGCTTGAGCTTGGCTTTGCCGTAGCGGGCGAGGGCTTCCTTAAATTCGGAGATGGCGGCTTGGGCGGGGCGTTCGCAGATGGCGCGGAGATCGCCGATGACGGGCTTGCGGTAGGCGGCGCGGCTTTCCTTCACGACGATGTGCCAGGAGGTTTTTTCGTCGGGGGATTTTTTATCGGTGCGCATCAGTTCCCAGACGACGCCGTAGCCGGCGAGGGTGGCGATGGAGACGAGGCTGCCGCCGAACGCGGTGTTGAGGGAGTTTTTGTTCTGCTCCTTCGGGGCGGTGAGGGTGAGCGCGCGGTCGTCGCTGAGCTCCACGCCGACGCCCATCGCTTTGGCGAGCGGGATCATCTCGTGGAGGAATAACTCAAAGGCAGGGACCTTGACCGGCTTCATTCGTGGGCAGAACTAGATAAGTTTTCGCCGCGACGTCAAAGGTCTGTCCTGCGGGAAGGGGTAACGTTTAAGCCCTCTCGATGGCCATGGGTTGACGCGCGGCGGTTCACTTTGGTTCATCGGCGCGGCATGATCGCTGTTGGAGACAAATTATCGGTGAATTTCCCTGTGAAAGTTGTTCATGGGGGCGCGGTGCGGGAGGTGGTTTTCGCGGAATTGCTGAAGCGGAGGACGGTCGTGTCCATTTACATGCGGAATAATACGCCGTCGTGCGACCGGCAGGTGGAGGCGCTGGCGGAGGTGGCGGGGGAGTTGGGGAGGGAGAGTTACGATTTGGTGGCGGTGAGCCGGGATACGGCGGGGTCGCACCTGCGGCGGGCGGAGAAGCTGGGGCTGGCGTCGGGTGGTGAGGGCGGGTTGGTGCTGGTGAGCGATCCGGGGGATTTATTCGCACAGGCGGCGGATGCGGTGATCGACAAGCAGCTTTATGGGCGGAAGTACCGGGGGCCGGTGCGGTCGGCGTTTATGCTCGCGGCGGATGGGACGGTGCTAGCGGTGATCGAGAAGGTGGATACACAGGCGCACGCGGAGCAGGTGCGGGCGGTGGTGGCGGGGCTGGGGGATTTTTGATTTTGGATTTTCGATTCTCGAATGGGGCAGGCGGAATTTTTTAACCACGGATTGCACGGATGGGCACGGATGACGGAGGTGGCGGAAGTCTGTGGGGTGTGTGCGATGCGAGCGGGTTAACGCGATTGAAGGTGGTGGAGTTGGGTGAGGGCTTCGCGGGCGCCGGGGTGACTGGGGGCGAGGGCGAGGACTTCTTCGAAGTGGGCTGCGGCTTCGGCGGGGCGGCCTTGTTGGAGCAGCGCGTGGGCGAGGGCGAAGTGGATGTCGGGGTTGTCGGGCTGGAGCCCGGCGGCGCGGCTGAGGTGCGGGGTGGCTTCGGCGACGCGGCCTGACATGGCGAGGACGAGGCCGGTTTTGAAATGGGCGTCGGCGAAGGCGGGGTCCTGGCGGCGGGCTTGGTCGAGCTGGGCGAGGGCGTCGGTGAGGCGGCCGGAGTTGGCGAGGGCCCAGCCGTAGTTGACCCGGGCGGAGGCGAAGGCGGGGTCGATTTGGAGGGCGCGCTGGAAGGAGGCGAGGGCGGTATCGATTTGCTGGAGACCGATGAGGGCGATGCCGAGGTTGTTGTGGGCGCTGGCGAAGCGAGGCTGGAGGCGGAGGGCTTCGTCGAGGAAGGGTTTGGCTTCGGCGGGGCGGGCGAGGCGGTTGAGGGCACTGCCGAGGCTGTTGAGGGTTTCTGGGAAATCGGGTTTTAGTTCGAGGGCGCGCTGGAGGTGCGGGAGGGCTTCGGCGGGCTGGCCGATGTCGTCGAGGGCGACGCCGAGGTTGAGGTGGGCGATCCAGCTGGAGGGGTTGCGGGCGATAGTGGTTTCGTAGAGGGCGAAGACGTCGCGGTATTGGTGGCTTTGGCGCCAGGTGAGGAGGCCGAGGAGAAGGATGAGCGCGGCGGAGAGGGCGGGGGCGGCCCTGCGGGGCAGCGAGAGGCGGGGGAGTGCGTTGGCCGCGGCGGCGGCGAGGAAGGCGATGATGGGGAGGCAGGCGTGGTATTGGAAGTGGTCGGCGACGTAGGAGAAGAGGAAGGGGTAGACGTTTACGAAGCCGAGGACGGGGACGAGAGTGCCGCCGAAGAGGAGGGCGGCGGCGAGGGGGGCGCGGTCGCGGCGGTACCAATACACGGCGAGCGCGAGGGCGGCGATGGCGGCGAGAGGGAAGAGCCATTGCGCGGGGGCGGTGGCTGAGATTTCCCAGCGGGGGTAGAAGAAGGCGAGGTCGGCGGGCCAGAGGAGTTTGGCGAAGTAGAACCAGATGACGCGGCCGGCGAGGAGGAGGCGTTCGAGGGCGGCGAGGGTGAAGGCGTCGCCGGTGGCGCCGATGTGGGTTTTTTCGACCCAGATCGTTCCGAGGCCGGCGGCGATACCGAGGGCGAGCCAGGGGAGAAGTGGAAGGAAGTCGGTGCGCCAGGAGAGGCGGCCGCGGCGGTACCAAGCGATAACGAGGAGGGCGGCGGGGAGGGTGGCGGTGACGGTTTTGGTGAGGAGGGCGGCGGCGAACCAGAGGGTGGCGACGATGTAACGGGCGGGGCGGCGGTCGTCTTCGAAGCGTAGATACGCGAGGGCGGCGGCGAGGTAGAAAACGAGGGAGAGGGTGTTCTTTTGTTCGGTGATCCAGGCGACGGATTCGACGCAGACGGGATGGAGGGCGAAGACGAAGGCGGCGATTGTCGCGCCGGGGATCTGGAGGCGGCGGAGGAGGGCGGCGAAGAGGCAGGCGGCGATGGTGTGCCAGAGGACGTTAACGAGATGGTAGCCGAGGGTGGCGTCGCCCCAGAGGTGGTGTTGTATCCAGAAAGCGGAGTGGAGGAGGGGGTAGTGTTGCTGGGTGGCGCCGACATCGAACCAGATGCGCCAGAGGCCGGACCAGGATTGGAGGTCGGGGCGGGTGAGGTGGCCGGGGTCGTCCCAGAGGAGCTGGCCGTTGAGGGCGGGCCAGTAGGCGATGAGGGTGGCGAGGAGGAGGGCGGCGAAGAGCCAGGGGAGGGGCCAGAGGCGTTGTTGGGACGACGCGGCGGATGGGGGGCGGGTCTTGGCGGGGTTTTTAGTGGCCTTCATCAGCAAAGGCAGAGCATGGGGACCGGGCGGGGCGGGCAACCGGTTTTGCGCTCTGAAGCAGGGTAAAAAAATCGCCGCCACCCTTGCGAGTGACGGCGATCGGTTAGCTGAAGCGGGAAGCGTAAGACCTCAGAATTCGAAGTTGGCGGACAGGATGAACTGCCGCGGATCGACGATGCGGTAGGTCGCCGTCCGACCGTCCAGGAAGGCCTGCGTGGGTTGCAAGTCGCCGCCGTCTTCGAACGCGTTCTTCACATTGAGTTGGAAGCGGGCGCGTACCTTGTCGTTAAACAGACGGGTGTTATAGGCGACGAAGAGGTCGACGTAGGTTTCGGCTGGCGAGTAGATCGGGCGGTTGGTGTCGAGCTCGAGGATCTGATTGGCGGGATTCGTGAGGTCCATACCCTCGGTGTATCCTTTGCCGTAGAAGCCGATGGAGCCCTTGCTGGCGTAGCGGACAGAGCCGCCGACGGCCATGTTCTTGACGATCTTGTGGTCGCTGATGGCGGCCAGGTTGAGCTTCGTGTTGAACTTGGCGTTGTACTCACGGACTTGGGGGCGAGGGCGACCGATGAGCGCGCGGAAGACGGACATCGGAGCGTTGACGTTGCCGGCGAAGTTCGTGGCGGCGGAGTTGGTCGCATTATAGCCGGAGCCGACACCGACGCCGTTGTTGAAGGGGGCGCCCATGATGCGCCACCAGAGCAGGTTTCCGTTGGGGCCATTGGGGATCACCTGGGTTCCGGTGGGATCGTTTGCATATGCGATGTTGAACGTGCTGCCGCCGTTCAGGGTGGTGCTGTAAGTAGCAGTCGTGGTGGTACCCGCGGTGCTGGTGCTCACGAGACTGTAGCGTGGATCTTCGAGGGTGGTCCAGATGGGCATGCGTGCGGCGATGTAGTCGTCGACGGCGGCACCGGCGGATGTGTTGATGGATTCGCCCTTGGTGACCGAAGCGCTCACCGTCCAGTTGCGGGTGGGGTTGTAGTTGATTTCCAACTCGTGGCCCTTGGCGCGCACATCGTTCACAGCGGCGTAGGTGCCTTGTGCGCCGATGGCTTTCAGCCCTTGGTACTGTTCGAGGGGCATGTTAATGGCAGCCGCGATCTGAGCGTCGGTGGCGGTTCCGTTGGTGGCGACGTTGTTCAGCCAATTGCCGGTCTGTGTCCGCAGATTCCACGCGTCGGAAGAAACGAACCCTTCGTAGCGCAGGATACGCTGGGCCATGGTGGAGATGTCACCGTCGCGCAGGTTGAGCTGCTTGGTGTCGTAGTAGGTGTAGCGCACCGAGAGCTTGTTATCGAATGCGGTGATCCAGAAGCCGATGTCTTTGCTGGTGCCCGTTTGGTTGGGCAGCTTCTTGAGGAAGAGGTCGTAGGCCGGGCCTTGGGCGATGAAGTTATCCGACTTGTTGTAGGTGGGGCTGAAGCTGGTGACGATTTCGCCGAGGAACTTGCCAAGGCCGCTGCCGTTACTGACTTGGGATTTGAGGAAACCGATATCGCGGAACGGGCGGGCGACGACCGAAAGCGTCTTCGTCTTGCCGGAGGCTTTTCGCCAGTCGGAGGTCCAGCGGTTGGAGGCACCGAAGTCGAAATTGCGGAGATCCGGAGTCAGGAGGGCGAACGGGGCATTGCGGTCGAAGACCTCGTCTTCGCGGAGGCCGTAGGTACCGACGAGTTTGCCACCGAGGAAGGTGCTTTGGATGACGCCGCCCATGGTCTTGATGCGGGTGTTGACGTTGTTGAGGCCGCCGCCGGGGACGGGGGTCCAGCCGATCGCGGACGTGTCGTAGATCATCGAGTTGGCTGATGGGCCCCAGACGTAGGGGACACTCACGCCTTCCGGGAAATAGCTCGGGGCGTATTCGATACCGCCGCCGGACGTGCTGCCGACGTAGTATTGCTCGTTAACGCGAGCATAGTTGCCAGGGACTATCAGGGTGCCAGTGGCGCTCAGGTACCTGGGGTCGATGTTCGAATTGGATTGGAGACCGAGCGGGGCGTTGAGGGAGGCGTAGTTTTGCAGGTATCCGGCGTTCAGGCCCAGCGCGGTGTGGCGGTAGTTATACAGGCGGTTTTGCTGGTCCTTGTATTCGTAGTAGCCGAGGAGCTGTTGGGTGCCGAGCCACTTGGTCCAGCCTTCGTCTTGCGAGAAGTCGATGCGATAGGCGCCTTGGGCGCGGTAGGTATCCCAGAGCTGGGGCTTGTCGCGGAGGTAGGGCTCGCTGCTGCGCAGGTAAGGACGGCCGAAGTATGGGTTGGGAGTGCCGTCGAGGTTGTGGCTGTTCACATCGACCTGAAGCTGGCCGACGTTGCTGTTCACACTGGCCGGGCCCATGGGCTGGTTTTCGAGACGTTTAACGTCTTCGCGCATGTATGCGCCTTGGAAGGCGAGGGTGTGTTTGGCGGTGTTGAGGACAAACTGGTCGAGCTGGATCAGGTAGGTATCGACGTCGTCCCAAGCCTTGCTGTTGCCGGCGAGGTTGATCTTGGTCCAGTCGTAGATCGATTTGTCGTAGATGGGACGGGCCAAAGAATTGTACAGCGGCTGCTGGGTGGCCGTGTAAGTGTCCGAGGGGCCAGTAGCCAACAGGCCGACGCCCGCGACACCGGCTGCAAAGGGATCTGTGATAGAGTAATTGTTACCGGGAGGCTGAGCGGGATTGGAGGTATATCGCGGCCTGGTCCAATAAGAGGTTTCGCCGGGGGCGCCGATTTGGAAGATCGAACGGCCTTCGGCGCCGGCGCCGGGGAAGAAGAAGGTCGGCGTGGCGTTGTAGGCCTGAAGGGTGGCGGCGTTGGCGGGAGTGCGCAGAACGTTGTTCCGGCCGTAGACTTCCCCGTTGGCGAGGGTGACAAAGCCGGTCACGGGATTCCAGGCGGGTTTCCCGCGTTCCACCCAGTCCGTGTAGTAGTCGCGCGGGGTGGTGTAATTGGGGCGGACAGCGGTGTTTTTATAGCCGTAGTATGACGCTGAGATGGTGGTGCTCTTGAATGGCTGGGCCTTGATCTGGAAGCTCAGGCGGCGGGCATCTTCTTCGGCGGGTTTACGGACGAAGCCGGTGTGTTGGTAGGCGTAGCTCGCGCGGACGGACAGCTTGTTCTTGATGAGCGTGCGGTTCACGTCGAGCGACGCGCGCCAGCCTTCGTAGCTGTCGGCACGCAGCTCAGTGCGGGTGAAGTCGCGGGTGAGGTTGGCGGTGGCAGGCACCTGGTTGACCGTGCCGGAGGCGTTGCCGAGGCCGAAGATATTGGCATTGGGGCCGCGGCTCAGTTCGAGGGCGTCCATCCAGAGCGGGTCGACGGGAACGCGGCCGGTGGTGGCGATGTTGCCGAAGGCGATGTTGGCGTTGCCGATGCCGCGGACGCGGTTGGCGTTGTTGGGATTGAGGCTGACGTTGTCGACGACGGCACCGGTGCGGTCGGTCGTGAATTGGGAGTAGCTGTTCGTACCCTCGGTGCCCGCCATGTAGTCGAACACGTCATTGATATCCAGCATCGCGAAATCGGACATCTGCTCTTTCGTCATGATCGTGATGGGCTGACCCAGGTCTTCGATCTTCGAGTTGATGCGCGTGCCGGACATGGTGTTGGCCGCGTAATAGCCCTTATTGTCGCTAACGACTTCGAAGGGGGAGAGCATGATGGTCTCTTCCTCACCGGTGGAGGGGATGTCGGCGTCGGAAGCGGGTTTCGTTTCGACGGGGATTTTTTTCTCGGGCGCGGGCGGTGTGGTGGGCGCGGTGTTGGCGGTGCTGCCCGGGGCTACTTGGGCCCAGGCTGAGGTCGCGATCATGGCGGCGAGTTGAGCCGCGAGAAGACGACGCAGGGGTGTGTTCTTGGTTAGGTTCATGCGGGGAAAAGTGGGGACGCAAGAGGCCCGAGGGCAGAACCACGGGCGAAAATCGGGGTGAGAGGTGGGGATGCGCGATGTGTCCGGTGGACAGATCGCGCGGGGGAGAACGAAAGCGGGAGGATGTTTTTCTTTAGCGGAGGAAGGCGCCGCTCAAAGGCAACGTTGCGCGCATCGTTGCGCATTTACGTCGCGGAGCGGTGTCCCAATTGGGGGCGCCGGAGGGCAGTTGGGGTTATGGTGAGGCGAAAGAGACGCGTACTATAACCTCCGACGGAGACCGCTGTCTTGTCATGAATTTTGATGACAAGACAGCCGTGAGATAAGAGTGCGCGCAGATTGCGCGCCGCTGATGGCCTAGCGGGTAGGAGGGCGTGGCGCACGCTCACGCTGCTTGCGGGGATTGCTCAGGCTGTGACTTGGAAGCTGGTGAAGTCCGCGCGGCCGGGCATTGGCGTCTCCGGGGCAGATGATGCGAAGAGGCCGACCTTGGCACCGACCCATTTGCTGGAGGTGGCGGCGAAATGCAGGACGACGGGAGTGAATACTTTGCCGTCGAGGCTGTGGCTGAAGGTGCAGGTCGCGCCGTTCTCGACGCGGACGCGGAGGTGTATTTCCCGGCCGGAGACGAGGGCAACCGTGGTTTCGGTTTCGTCGGTGCCATCGCGCGCACCGGAGCAGGAGGCGATGACGAGTTTCAGACCTGCCGGAGTTTTGCGGAGGCCGAGCCAGGCGTAGTCGTAGCCGAAGACGATGAGGCCGGCGGTGTCGCCGTCGCGGGCGGAGGAGAAGTCGAGCGTGGTCGTCGCGGTGAAGGCGGGGGCCGGGAATTTCTGCATGAGCAGATGCGGCGAATGCCAGTGGTTGCCGCTCGCGGGCTGACAGATGAGGCGGAGCGCGCCGGGGCGGGCGGTGAGCGAATGCCACGCAGGGCGCGGCGTGCCCTGCCATTGCCATTGGAGGCCGAGCGTGGGCGACGAGAAGTCGTCGGAGGTGGCGGGCTCGGTGATGGGCTGAAGCGGGAGCGCGGGTTTGCGGTGGCGGAGGGTGGGCTCGCCTTTGCCGGTGGCGTCGCGATTGACGCCCATGGCGGGCCAGTCGTCGTCGCGCCAGTTGACGGGTTGGAGATGGACGACGCGGCCGGAGGCGGGGAGCTCCTGAAAGTGGAAGAACCAGTGTTCGCCAGCGGGCGTGTCGACCCAGGCACCTTGGTGCGGGCCATTGACGGGGGAGGTGCCTTGGGCGAGGACGACGCGACTTTCGTAGGGGCCGAAGATGTCGCGCGAGCGGAAGACGGCTTGGTAGCCCTCGGCGACGCCGCCGGCGGGGGCGAAGATGAAGTACCAGCCGTTTCGCTTGTAGAATTTCGGGCCCTCGATGGTTTTCCAGCCGGGCATCTGATCGCCGTCGATGACGACTGTGCCCGCGTCGAGGATACGCGCGGTGACGGGATCGATGCGGTGGACGGTGAGGCGGTTGCAGATGCCGGAGCGGCTCTTGGCCCAGCCGTGGACGAGGTAGGCGTCGCCATTGTCGTCCCAGAGCGGGCAGGGATCGATGAGGCCTTTGCCGCCTTTGATGAGCTGGGGAGTTGACCAGGCGCCGCGCGGATCGGTCGCGGTGATGATGTAGAGGCCGAAGTCGGGATCGGGATAGAAGATCCAGAATTTCCCGGCGTGGTGCCGTATCGACGGAGCCCAGACGCCTTCGCCGTGTCGGGGAGTTGAGAAGTGATCGGCGGGGACGAGATGCGGGAGGGCGTGGTTGACGAGGGTCCAGTTGACCAGATCGCGCGAGTGGAGAATCGGGAGGCCCGGGGCGTGGCAGAAGCTGGAGGACGTCATCCAGTAGTCGTCGCCGACGCGGACGACGTCAGGATCGGAGTAGTCGGCGAAGAGGACCGGGTTGCGGTAGTGACCATCGCCACAGTCGGCGGTCCAGGGGGCGCGCGAAGCGGCCGGGGCCGGGGATGTTTGCGGGGCTTCGTGTCCGCGGGAAAGTGCGAGGTCGGTCATGATGAAAGATGGAAACGGGCGTGTCAGCGGCGGGCGGGCTGCCAGTCGTCGTGACCGGCGAGAACGCGGGCGGGCGTGAGGGCGGCGGCTTCGGCGGCGGTGAGCGAGCGAGCCCAAGAGACGCGTTTGCCGGAGGCGGCGCCGGGGCCGGTGGAACCGAATTCGGCGTAGCGGACGGTTTGTTCGCGCTCGGGTTTGCCCCAGTTGTGCCAGCCTTCGGCGCGGACGACGGCGGCCATTTCGGTGTGGAGGAAGATCGTCGAAGCGTGCGCGCGCCAGGGGCGGCCGAGGAAGGTTTTGAGATCGGGCTTTGCGGCGGTGACGCGGCAGCGGTTGAAGACGTAGCCGTAGGCGGCGTCGGGCGGCGTGGAGGCGGCGGTGATGTAGCCGTTGCCAGCGATGTGGAGTTCGCAGTTTTCGAACCAGGCGGTGGCGCCGCCGAAGATGAAGTCGGTGGCACCGGCGATGTAGCAATTTTCGAAATACTGGCGTCCGCGATTGATCAGGATGGTGTCCTGCCAGCCGAGGAAACGGCAGTTGCGGAAAACGACTCGGTCGCCGTCGACGCGGACGGCGAGGGCCTGGCCGGTGGGGCCGGCGGTGTTTTCGAACGTGAGGTTTTCGACGGTGAAGTCGTCGGCGTCGATCTGGACGGTGGGTGTGCGGAAGGTGCCGATTTTTTCGCCGTCGGGGCCGATGGCGGAGGCGTTCAGGTTGTGGGTGATGATGGTCGTGGCGGCGTCTTCACCGACGAGGTGGATGTGGCGCTTTTCGCGCTGGATGTAGACGATTTCGCGGTAGGTGCCGGGTTTGACGAGGATGGTCCAGGGCTGGTCGCGCGTGGTGGTTTGCGGCGCGGCGTTGATGGCGGCCTGGACGGTTTTGAATTCGGCAGAGCCGTCGGCGGCGACGATGGCGTTGGCGGAGATCGCGACGTTTGCGGACATGCGCGACGGGGGCGTCGCGCCTCCAATGGAGGAGAGTCTAGAGATCGCGAGAGCGATGAGGAGGAAGCGCGTCATTTCACGGGGCGGAGACTAGCGTCGAGGCGGAGGGTTTCGCCGGCGGCGAGTTTGAACTCGGCGGTCTTTTCTCCGGTGCGGATGCGGAGCGGGTTGCCGAGGAGGGAGCGGATCTCGGCGGAGGCGAGTTTGCCGTCTTTCCATGCGAAGCTGAGTTCGAAGCCGCCGCGGGCGCGGAGGCCGGAGACCGAGCCGTCTTTCCATGCGGAGGGGAGAGCGGGGAGGAGGTGGATTTCGCCGAGGTGGCTTTGGAGGAGCATCTCGCAGACGCCGGCGGTGGCGGCGAAGTTGCCGTCGATCTGGAAGGGCGGATGAGCGTCGAAGAGATTCGGATACGTGCCGCCGGGGCTCTTGTTGCCTTCTGTGAAGGCGGGGACGTAGCGGAGCTGCTGGAAGATCATCGTGCGGGCGTGGTCGCCGTCGAGGAAGCGAGCCCAGAAGGCGATTTTCCAACCGAGGGACCAGCCGGTGCCGTCGTCGCCGCGGAAGCGCAGCGATTGCTGGGCGGCTTTGAAAAGCTCCGGAGTCTTCGGATTGATTTCGCTGCCGGGGAAGACGCCCCAGAGGTGGGAGACGTGGCGGTGGTCGTTCTTCGGATCGTCTTTGTCTTCGAGCCATTCCTGGAGCTGGCCGTGTTTGCCGATCTGATTGGGCGCGATCTGCGCGTGCATCGTCGTGAGTTGCGCGGCGAAGTCGGCGTCGAGGCCGAGGACCTTGGCGGCGGCGGCGGTGTTGGCGAAGAGCTCGCGGATGATCTGGTGATCCATCGTTGGTCCCATGACGAGCCCGCCGTGCTCGGGGGAGTTGGAGGGGCCGCTGACGAGCCAGCCGGTTTTTTCGTCCTTCACGAGATAATCGACGAAGAAGAGCGAGGCTTCCTTGAGAACGGGGTAGGCGCGTTTTGCGAGGAAGTCTTTGTCGCCGGAGAACTGATACCGTTCCCAGAGATGCTGGGTGAGCCAGGCGCCGCCGGTGGGCCAGATGCCGTGGTTGGAGGCGTTGATGGGGGCGGTGCCGCGCCAGATGTCGGTGTTGTGGTGGAGGACCCAGCCGCGGGCGCCGTAGTGAGCGCGGGCGGTTTCGCGGCCGCTGATGACGAGGTCATCGAGCATCGAGAAGAGCGGCTCGTGGCATTCGGAGAGGTTGGCGACCTCGGCGAGCCAGTAGTTCATCTCGGTGTTGATGTTCACCGTGTACTTGGAGCCCCAAGGTGGAGAAGTGAGGTCGTTCCAGATGCCCTGGAGATTGGCGGGCTGGTCGCCGGGGCGGCTGCTGGCGATCATGAGGTAGCGGCCGAATTGGAAGGCGAGGGTGATGAGCGACGGGTCGTTGGATTTGTCGGCGGCTTTGATGCGTTCGTCGGTGGGAAGTACCGCGGCGGACGAGGTGCCGAGGTCGAGTTTGACGCGATGGAAGAGAGCGCGGTGGTCGGCTTGGTGCGAGGCGAGAAGATCGTCGTAGGATTTGGCCGAGGCGGCGTTCATCGCGGCGATGGCTGGGGTCTCGGCGTCGCCTGAGATGTCACGGAAGTTTTTGAAGCTGGTGGCGGCGGTGACGAGGACCGTGGCGGAGTCGGCGCCTTCGACGTAGATACCGGAGGTGGTGGCGTTGACTTTGCCGCCGCTCGTGAGGACGCGGACGACGGCGGTGAAGCGGGTGCCGTCGTTTTTGATCTGCCCGGTGAGAAGGAGCGTGTTGGGATCAAGGACGCGTCCGTGGGTGCCGGCGTGGGCGCTCGGCAGGCGGGCGGTGAAGGTGAGCTGGCCGGGTTTGTCGGCAGCGATCTTCTGGACGATGACTTGGTCGGGGTGGCTGACGAAGGATGCGCGGGTGAATTGTGTGCCGGCGGCAGTGTAGCGCACGGTCGAGAGTGCGGCGTCGAGATCGAGCTCGCGGTGGTAATTGGTCGCGATGGCGTGGCTGGCGGGAAAGTGGAGGAGGAGGTCGCCGAGCGGCTGGTAGTTTTCCTGGCGGAGCGGCTCGCTCATGAATTCGCGGGTGGCGAGGTCTTCGGCTTCTTTTTGTTTTCCAGCAGCGAGGAGCGCACGGAGTTCGGGGAGGAATTTGGCGGCACCTTCATTATGGTAAGCGTGCGGTTTGCCGGACCAGAGGGAGTCTTCGTTGAGTTGGAGGCGTTCTTCGGTGAGGCCGCCGAAGACCATGGCGCCGAGGCGGCCGTTGCCGATGGGGAGAGCTTCGTTCCAGTGGGAGGCTGGTTTCTTGTACCAGAGCTCTAACGGAGCCTCTTTTTTGAGAAGGTTTAATGCCTTGGGAGACATTGCCGTTAGCCGCGGCGCGGGTTGTTCAGAAGACTTGGTGACACCCAGTTTCTCACGCACCCAGGCGATCATTTTGGGGAAGTGGTCGGGGTCGTATTTGGCCCAGTCGGACAGGCGGTGTTGGGCACCGGAGAGGATGATGACGTCGGACGGGACGTTGTTGGCGCGGAGGCGGGCTTGGAAGTTGAGGGATTGTTGGAGCGGGACGGTGCGGTCTTGATCGCCGTGGAGGATGAGGAAAGGTGGGTGGCCGGCTTTGGGCTGGATGAAATTGATGGGGGCGGTCTCGCGGAGGATTTTGAGTGCGGCGGGCGTGATCTCGGCGGGGATGTTGTGGAGGTTTTTCAGCGAGGCGCTGATGCCGCCGCGGGTGGGGAGTTCCTGTTCGAAGTCGGTGACGGGGGCGTAGCCGACGGCGGCCTGGACTTTGGTGTCGGGCGTGGGGTTGATGGCGGCGAGGAAGGCGAGGTGGCCGCCGGCGGAGTGGCCGAAGAGGACGATGCGGGTGGGATCGCCTTTGAATTGGGCGGCGTTGGCTTTGACCCAGCGGATGGCGGTGTGGACATCGTCGATACACGCGGGCCAGCGGTGGGCGGGGGCGAGGCGGTAGTTGATGGAGAACCAGGTGAAGCCGGCGTCGGAGAGCGGTTTGAACCAGGAGGAGATGTCGGCGCCGTTGGTGTTTTTGGGCGTGCCTTTGTCGCCGGCGCCCCAGCCGCCGCCGTGGATGAGGATGGCGATCGGGTGCGGGCCATCGGTCGGCGGGGTGTAGGCGTCGAGCAGGAGTTTTTCACCGGCGGCTTCGCCGTACTGGATGTCGGCGCGGAATTCCGCGAAGAGCGCGGAGCAGGAGGCGACGAGGAGGGCGAGGAAGGCGGTGAAGTTTTTCATGCGAGGAGGATCGGGAGCTTCGGAGAGACGGGTTTTAGCGTGGGTCCAAAGCGGGACGATTTCGCAGGGAAATGGATGCGTCGAGCGCGAGTGTCTGGCGGACGGTTTTTATTTTGGCTCGATGCGGGGGACGAGGATCTGGATCGCGAGGAGCGAGAGGAGGTACATGCCGGAGATGTAGCCGAAGACGGGGACGTAGCTGCCGGTTTTCTGGAGGATTTCGCCGGTGATGCCGTTGACGAAACCGCCGGCGAGGAAGGCGACGAAGCCGCCGAGGCCGACGACGGAGCTGATGGTTTCCTTGGGCATGGTGTCGCCGACGACGCTGAAGAGATTGGCGGACCAGCCCTGGTGGGCGGAGCCGGCGATGCCGACGATGAGGACGACGAGGAAGATGTTGCTCGCGAAGGGGGCGAGGAAGACGGGGACGACGCTGAGGGCGCAGACGAGGAGGGAGGTCTTGCGCGCGGCGTTCACGGACCAGCCGCGTTCGAGGAGTTTGCCGGCGAGCCAGCCGCCGAGGACGCCGCCGAGGGTGGCGATGGCGAAGAAGAGGGCGGACCAGTTGCCGGTCTGCTGGAGGGTGAGGTTGAAGCGTTTGCCCAGGAAGTCGGGCATGAAGGATTGATAAACGCCCCAGGCGGGACCGGCGAGGATGCCGGCGATGATGTAGGCCCAGACGGGGCGGTAGCGAAGGAGAGAGAGCCACGGCACGCGCGGTGGAGCGACGGGTTCGACGGGCGGCTGGCCGCGGCGGATGTAGGCGAGCTCGGTCGGATGAAGATGTTTCTGGCGCTCGGGGGATTCGTAGAGGAACCACCAGGCGACGATCCAGACGGCGCCGAGCGCGCCGAAGACGTAGAAGGTTTTTTCCCAGCCGAGTGTTTCGTAGAGTTTGGGGACGAAGAGGAGGCAGATGACCGCGCCGATGTTGGAGCCGGCGTTGAAGAGTCCGGTGGCGAGGGCGCGCTCCTTGATGGGGAACCACTCGGCGACGGTCTTGATCGCGCCGGGGAAGACGCCGCCTTGTGTGAGGCCGAGCGCGATGCGCGAGAGCATGAAGCCGGCGGCGGTCATGGGCAGCGTGAGCGTGGCGACGATGAAGCCTTTCTCGGCCCAGGAGAACCACGGGTATTTGAAGGTGAATTGTTCGCCGATGCCGAGGTAGGCGCAAAGACCGTGCGCGCCGGCGGCGGTGCTCCAGAGGGCAACGATGAGCGGCATGCCGTAGCGCACGCCGAAGCGGTCCATGAAGCGTCCGCCGAAGAGATAGCCGAAGGCGTAAGCGAAGGAGAATGCGGCGGTGATCCAGCCGTAGTCGCTCTCCGACCAGCCGAGGGTTTCGCTCAGCGGTTTTTTGAGGATGCCGAGGATCTGCCGGTCGAGGTAATTGATAAAGATCGCGAAGAAGAGGAGCGTGCAGACAGCCCAGCGGTAGTTGTGTTGTTTGGGGCGGGGCAGGCTGTAATCGGTGGTCGCCATGGAAAGGATACGAAGCGGAGTTGTGAGAAGACGGTTGGGTTATCTGAAAGAGAACGCGTCGCGGGCGGACGGAAGACCGGAGGGGCGGGCGGTCGCTGGCGCGCAACAGGGATGGAGAGCGTGCGCGGGCGGAGCGGGAAGGGACAACCGGTCAACTGCGCACGTTGTTGACTGGGAAGGCGGTGTCAGGCGGGCGAGCGCAGCGTGGAGCCTTCGAGCCATTCGCCGGTGAGGAGGACCTCGTGCTGGTCGGCGGGGACGCCGGTGTCGTCGCGGTGGAGGAGACCGATGAGCATCTCGATGCCGAGGGCGCCGAGTTTGGCGGGGTCGAAGTGGACGCCGGCGTGGGCTTGCTCGGGGTGGTCGTTTACGAGGGCGACGAGGCCGACGTCGCGCGGGACGGATTTGCCGAGGGACTTGAGCCACTCGATCACGGGGAGGGCGTGGGTGACGAGGAGGGCGTCGGGCTGGTTGTGGCGGAACCACTCGCGGAAGATGGCGGCGTTGTCGGCATCGTCTTTGAAGAGGAACGGCGTGATGCGGTCGGCGGGTTCGAGGCGGAGTTGCTCGTGGAGATAGGCACCGAGCCAGCGTTCGCCGACGCGCGGGCTGTCGTTGGCCTCGGAGAAGACGAAACCGATGCGCCGGTAGCCGCGGGCGATACAGTGGATCATCGACTGCTTGGCGGAAGAGTAATGGTTTTCGGTGACGTGGTGCAGGCGCGGCGAGTGGAGCGTGAGGCCGAGGGCGACACAGGAGAATTTCTCCCAGGGAAGCTGAAGCTGGCTGCAGCCGGGGGGGAGGCGGCCGATGAGCAGGCCGTTGATTCCGCGAGCGGCGAGAATGTCGGCGAAGCGCTCGGGGGTCATGCCGGGCTCGGCGAGCCAGAAGTGCTCGAGTTTGTATCCAAAATCCAGAGCGCGCGCGGTGGCGCCTGGGAAGTAGTCGGGGCGATTGTGGTGGGGAGGGCGCCAGCCGAAGCGGGTGGGGTGGTTGGTGACGTAGGCGAGGACGACGTGTTTCTCAGCGCTCTTGGTGCGGCGCGCCTGCATGAGGGCGGCGACGAGCGGGTTGATGCGGTAGCCGAGTTTTTTCGCGATGCCCTGGATGCGGAGCCGTACTGGCTCGGAGATGCGAGGGTGATCGCGAAGCGCGAGCGAGACGGTGGAGCGGTGCACGCCAGCGCGCTTGGCGACGTCATTCAATGTGGCTTTGGAGGGCACGGTGGGGAGGCGCGGATGAGAGCGCGCTTGTATTGAAAAAGTCGAGCGACTTGAAGCGGACGGTCAACGATGTGCGCGCGCGGCTTGTTGAGAAACTATTTTCGACGGTCAGTTGTGTCTTCTCGTCGAAGCCTTGTTCGCGGCCAGTTATGCGGCCCGAGCGCGCTTCAGTTTCCCATCCTCCCCCTCTCCACACTCAACCTCCGTTTTGAAGAACTGCCGCCTCCGTTTCGCGCAAACGGGTGCCGGGAGTCCAGCGTTCAACACACCTGCATTCGCTGGTCCTGAACAAGGACCATCAGCTCCTGCTTACGCTTGTTTCGCGGCGATCTAAAATCTCCGCGTCGCATCCGCACCGCTTCGCTTTCGAGGCTGCGGGCCGGCAGGGCATGCCGGCGGATTTTTTAACCACAAATACACGGCCACATGGCCCGCATCCACGTCTCCACGATGATCACGCGCATAGACTTCCTCCTGGCGAATATTGTCGCCCGCTACACTTACCGTCCGTCGGCCCTAGGGATCGCGGCCGCCGCATTTGCGCTGGGAGCCACGCTCCCGGCGATCGCCCAGTCGACAGGCACTGTGACGGGACGCGTCTCCAACGCGGCCACCCAGAAATATCTGATGAGTGCGGAGGTCGTGGACAAGTTGACGAGCCGGAGCGCGTATACAGATGCCGACGGGTCCTTCATCTTGATCGTGCCGGAGGGTGCGCGAACCCTCGTCGTCAATTACGGCGGTCTCGACAGCAAAGAGGTCACGGTGACGGTGAGTGCGGGGCAGACGGCGCGGATCGATGTCGCGCTCACGAGCGCGGATTACGCAGACGAGGAAGTCTTGGTCCTGTCGCAGTTCGTCGTTTCAGCCGAGCGCGAGGGTCGCATGGCTTCGATCGCGCAGCAAAAGGCATCGGATGTGATGGTGAGCGTGCTGTCGTCCGACGAGTTTCCCAATGTCGCCGGAGCCAATCTGGGCGATTTTCTACGCAACATCCCCGGTATCGACATCATGGATAACGGTTCCGATCCGCGCGACATCATGATCCGCGGCATGGATTCGCAGATGGCGAGCGTGACTTCCGACGGCATGCGCATGGCCAATGCGGCCGGCACCGACGGCAATACCCGCGCATTCAATCTGGATCAGATCTCCATCCAGAATTACGAGACGATCGAGGTTTATAAAACGCCGACGGCGGCGATGGCCGCCGATTCGGGCGGTGGCTCGATCAATCTCGTCAGCAAGAGCGCGTTCAATTTGAAGGAACGCCGCATCTCTTTCCAAGCCGGCGGCATGGTGAACGGCGACAATCTCCAGTCTGGCCGGAATCGTGGATCGAGTGGAAACGAGTACAGCACGCGGCCGGTGGGTAATTTCTATTTTGCGAACTCGTTTTTCGAGAACCGGCTCGGCGTGGTTTTCACCGCCAATTACAACGACATCTACGCGATTAACGAAACCGCGAACGCCAACCGGCGTACGATCTATGACCGCGATGCGACGATCGGGTCCTACCATCCGTTGGGTGCGGATTATGGCAATTACCTGCGGAGCATGAGTTACTCCTACGGTACCGGACTGACGCGCCGCACGTCGTTTTCGGTCAATTTCGATTACAAGCTGACTCCCGACATCAAGCTCTACGTCAACAGCCAGGTTAACACGAGTTACATCAGCAGCGGTGCCCAGGGGTTGAATACCGACAATGCCGAAATCAACTCCTCTGCGACCGTCGGCGGCACGGTCAGCGGGATCGCGCCTCA
The DNA here is from genome assembly GCA_966249325.1 of uncultured Nibricoccus sp. Classification (GTDB taxonomy): domain Bacteria; phylum Verrucomicrobiota; class Verrucomicrobiia; order Opitutales; family Opitutaceae; genus Nibricoccus. The sequence continues at coordinate 64,003 of CBINDC010000009.1, forward strand.
CGAGTGGGTGACGAACGACCTCGGATATCAGATTCCCGTCTGGTCGGCTTCGACTGCGACCGTGGTCACCGGCTCGAACGACATCCGCGCGAATTCGGTGCAGGACGCCGCCAGCAGCAAAGGCTCCGGTGTGTACACGGGCCTGGAGATCCTCAACAAGATCGGCCACGGCACGATGTTTTCGGGAGGTGCCGAGTACAAAAAAGGGCCGTGGAAGATCAATCTCGATGCCGGCGTTTCTCTTTCGACGAATCACTACACCACGCCTGACGGCATGGCGATCAGCGCGGCGACGGCTTATCTCAAGGGCATCGATTACCGCGTCGATATGCCCTTGGGCACGGATTATCCGGTCATCACGCAGTTGAACGGGCCGGATCTTTTCGACCTTGCGAACTACGTGAGTCGTTCGGTCGGCGGTAACAATGGGCCGCTCGTCAGCGTGCCTGGCACTAATCGCAACGTACCGACAGCGGGCGGCACAGCGGTGGTGATTCCCGGGGTGAGCACGGATCGCACTTATCCGAATGTGCAGATGGCACGCGGTAATTACGGCCCCTTTCAAATCAGCAACGGCCGCTGGCTGAACACCAAGGACAAGTTCACCACGGCGAAATTCGACGCGAAGCGTTCGTTTCAGGCGATTGTTCCGATGTATCTCCAAGTGGGCGGGCTTTTCCGTGAGCAGGAGCGGCACACCGACAAGAACGGCCAGTCGCGCTGGTTCTTCAACGGCTCCACGGATGAGCTCCAGCAGGTGCTTGAGGCGGTGAAGTCTCCCGACCTCGACGACACCTTTGGTCCGTACCGTCCGGTCCCGTATTTCAGCCTCCCCTACATCGATCAGTATTTTCAGGCCAACCGCGGCAAGTTTACCGAGGACGTGGTCTGGCGCACCGAGACGGAGCGGACCGGCGACAAACTTTCGCGTGAACGCGTTGAGGGCGGTTACGCGATGTTCAACACGAAGCTCTGGGGCCTCAGCGCGCTTCTGGGCGTTCGCTACGAGAGTACGAATCAGTCAGGCCGCGGCCAGATCACCGATAACGACGCCACGGCGGAGCGTGCCGCGGAGATGCTGATGGATTACGTGAACAGCTTTGGTTACGCCGATATCACCGCCGCGTACAACGACACGGCGATCAACCCGATCACGGGCCTGAGCGGTCGGCAGTTGGTTACCGGATACACGGTCGACCAAGCCCAGGCGTTGGAGCTGACCAATCTGCGTTTCGCGCAGGTCGGCAGCGTCACCAAGACCTACGACGACTGGTTTCCCAATGTTCAGCTGAAGTACTCGATCACGCCGAACTTCCTCGTGCGCGGGAGCTACAACAAATCCATCGCGCGCCAGCCCTTCGACCGGCTGCTGCCCGGCTACACCGTGTCCTCCAACTCGGACGGTTTCTACTCGGTCTCGATGAATAACCCGTCGCTGAAGCCGATCTACTTTAACAACTACGATATCGCGCTCGAATACTACACCAAGCAGGGCGGATCGGTGGCGCTGGGGTATTACTTCAAGGACGTCCAAAATTACACGGCCAACGTTACTGAGACGATCTCAGCGGACACGGTTTCCGACTACGACTTGAGCGCCTACATTGGAGGCAATCTGGAACGTCCGGTGAATGTCGGCGGCGCCAAGCACTGGGGCATCGAGTTCTCCGTTTCGCAGCGCCTGAGTGTGATCAGCGATTATCTGCGGGATTTCCAGATCTACGCGGCGTACACGTACCAGGACGCGAAGACCAATTCCGCCTTCGGCAGCACCGATTCGCTGACCGGCCTCGCCGACCGCCCGGAGTATATGCCGGTAAGAAATGCCGTGCCTAAAAAATACAAGATCAACCTCAGTTACCGGCGGAAGGCGCTTCGCGCCAGCCTCTCCTATAACTGGACCGGCAGCTACATGACGAACGGGCCCTACCGGATCAACGGTGCGACGGACGACAGCGCATTCGTGTATCTTTACCGCGACGCGCGAGGCACTTTGGACACAGCGGTCTCCTACGATTTCCACCGGAATCTCGGCGTCTACATGGAGGTGAAGAACCTCACGAACGAGCCCGTGCGCAATTACCTGAACACGCGCAACTGGGTGCAAAACTACAACGTCTACGGGCCCTTCATCTACTTCGGCCTCAAGGGGAATTTCTAACCCGGGAATGCCACGGCCTAAAACGACATCACCATGAAAATGCTCACTTTTTCCCGCTTCTCACTCTCCGCCCTCCTCAGCGGCGTGGTCCTCTCGTGCGGCCCCGCCATAAACGCGAACGCGCAGCAGCCGGTACCTGTATTCGTCACGCTCGCACGAAACACTCCGCTGGGAAACCCGCCGACGGCCATAACGATGGCGCCCTATGGCAACGGCTGGAACTTCAGCGCGGCAGCCCCCGTAACCGGTTCGACTTGGAATAATATCTTCCGTGCAACCCAGACTCCGGCAGACACGGGCACCTACACGCCCGAGGCGCCGTTCATCCTCGATTCGATGAACAATGTCCCGTTGTACGCGGCGGACGGTACTCCCAGTCCCGTGCGACTGACGGCGGGCCTGATCGGTACGCATGCCCGCAAAGAGCCGGGCGATCTTTCCGCGGGAAGCGCCCAGAACGCCAAAGAGCTCCTGAATGCCGCCTGGCGCATTTATGCAGCGGATACGGCGATGCACATGCGCGTCTCGTTCTCCGGGCTGGCACCGAACACCCACTACTACCTTTATTTTTACGGCAACACCAACGCCGGCGGTGTGGGGCAGGGCGGACGCTACATTCTGCATCCGTCGAATTTTCCTGCGAGCAGCACGTCGACTTTCCTGTATCCGGGTCTGACCCCGGAGGAGAACCTGCCGACGAGCTTCGTCGATCTAGCGGGTTTTAACACCGCGTTGAGTCTGTTCAGGCAGGATGAAAACGGCGATGCGACAATCATCCCGCCCGCCCGCGCCACGACACCTTCCGCGTCACGCACGGAGAATACCATTTGGGGAGCGCTTCACGCTGTCTCCACCGCAGACGGACAGATTGCATTTCGTACGGCCAGCAATGCCTGGGGCACCCGGTTCTATAGCGGATTCCAACTGATCCCTTATCCGGCGCCGACGATCAGCGAGCAACCCGACGCCGACATGGTCGGCGTGCTGGATCAGATCACCGAGTTTTTTTCCGTCGCAAAGGACATGCCGCATCTTCACGACGCCGACCAAAATCCGCTCGTTTATCAGTGGCAGGTCTCCAAGGACAACGGCTCCACGTGGACCGATATTCCTGTCGTCGCACCAGGCACGGCAGGTGAACGTTTCTACACGAGTCAGATTCGCGAACCGGCGCTTCCGACCGATCCAAATATCCCGCCGGAGCCCGCTTCGAAAATCACCAGTGTGCTTGCGATCAACGGCACCCAGCAGGCCGATGCCGGGCGATACCGCCTGAAAGTCACCAACGTCGCTGGCGGAGTCACCACGTCTTCTGCGAGCACGCTGTCGGTGATCGCCCAGCCTGCGCCGTTCCTGATCACCCAACAACCCCAGCCGCGCGATACGGTCGTAGGAAACGAGACATCGTTATCAGTGGCCGTCTCGGGTACGCCGCCATTCTCATTCACCTGGCAAAAGAGCGACACCGCAGACTTCGCGACGTTCACCACGGTTAAAACGAGCCCGCGCGGCCCCGCTACCAGCGACACGCTGGCCTTCCCGTTTGTCCGCCGCTCGGATCTCGGCTTCTACCGCGCCGTCATCACGGACGTCACCCGCCGCAATCCTATCTACAGCGACGTTGTATATGTGTATGTTGAATACGCTCCGCCAATCATCACTCCTCCGGGCAGCCAGACCGTTTCGCCGGGAGGTGCGATCTCCCTTTTCGGCAATGTTTACAGCGAGATTCCCGTAACAGCCTATCGTTGGGAGGTTTCGCGCGATAACGGCGCAACCTGGACGGCGGTAGTCGATGGGGGCGCTTACTCGGGCGCGACAACAGAGACGCTTCGCATCTCTTCCGCCGGCACAACAGAGGGCGGCCGTTATCGTCTCGTTGCCACCAATGCCTTGGGCACCACGACCGGCGCGGCGATCCCGCTTGCCGTAGCCGCTCCGTTGATTGCGCATCCGGTGGGTGTGGCGGTTGACGAAGCCGGTCATCTCTACGTGACGGACGACAGCGCCAATGCAGTCTATCAGTTTACGCTTGGTAGCGGCAGCGCCGTCCTATTCGCCGGTCAATCCGGTGTGTCCGGCAGTGCCAACGGTTACTACGGTCAGGCGACGTTCAACGCGCCGACAGGCGCGGTCAGTGGCGCCGCCAACACCGTGTTTCTCGCGGATACATTCAATGCCACGGTCCGCTCCCTTCAGGCTAATGGACTCGTCGGCACGATCGCCGGCTCCGCCTCCGTCCGCGATAATATCGACGGCACGGGCGCCGCGGCATCATTCAACGCCCCGGTAAGCACCGCGCTCGACGCCGCCGGCAATATCTACGTCGCCGACAACGTCGCGCACACGATCCGGCGCATCACACCTCTCACCTTCGATGTCACCACGCTCGCGGGTACTGCAGGGGCGTCGGGCTCGGTCAACGCCACAACCACCAACAGCAGCTACAATCCAGCCACGCGCTTCAACGCACCGGGCGGCATTGCGGTCTCGCCGGTGAATCTGGTGACGAACGCAGCCCCCGTATTCGAAACGCCCACCACCACAGCGACCACCCTCTACGTCGCCGACACCGGCAATAACGTTATCCGCAAGATCGCGCTCACCTGGTATCTCGATCGCGATCCGATCACCAACGTCCAGACGCGCACCCGCCTCTCGCGGAGTGAAGTCACGACGCTCGCCGGTCTCGCCGGCGCTTCTGGCTCCGCGAATGGAGCGGGCGCGGATGCGCGGTTCAACGCCCCGTCCGGCGTCGCCGTGGATGATACCGGCGCGATCTACGTCGCGGACACCGGCAACCACACGATCCGCAAGATCGTGATCGCTGACACTGCCGTGACCGTGACCACCATCGGCGGTCTGCCGGGTGTGTCGGGTTATCAAGACGGCCCCAACGCGAACAACAGTCTGTTCAATCAGCCGCGTGCAGTTACCGTGGATACAGCCGGAAACGTTTACGTCGCCGACACCGGCAATGCCGCGGTGCGCAAAATCTCGCCGAACGGCACGGTGAGCACGCTCATCGTTACACGGGGCACCGATCCGGTTCCGCCTGCCAATCCCGGCGGCTCGGGCAGTTCTCCCGCGCCCGACATTCCACCCGCCGGCTCCGGCGACCGCGGCGGTGATCTCGGCGGCGGCGGTGCGCCCTCGCTTTGGTTCTTCGCCGCGACCGCTCTTGCTGCGCTGTTTCGCGCGCGGAAACATTTCATGAAAAACGTCTCCCTCTTTTTGATCGCGGTTCTCGCGGGCGTGTTCGCCCTGCAACCGGCCGCACGTGCCCAGAACCCGGCTGTATTCATTAACCTGTCGACTACTCAGGCTGTGTCGGGTGCAGCGCCCACAGCTGCGGCCACCGTCACGATCGCACCACCGGGCAGTGGCTGGAGTTTCGGTGCTGTGGCGCCCTACGCTGGCGAAACTTGGAACAACATCCTGGCACCCCATGCCGACGATGAGGTCAAGCCCTCGCTCAAAGGCTACGTGCGCTATCAAATCGTACCGCTCAATACGGCTAACAACATCGCGGTCTTTCAACCGGATGGATCGGCCTCCGGGGTGACGTTCACCGCTGCCGCCATTCTTGATGACGCCAACACGGCGACCAACAACCGCGAAGTGCCCCGCCGCGTCAGTCCGACGGGGGGCACGCCGTCGGCGATGTTGAATAGTTCCTGGCGCATCTTCGAAGGCGGGAATCTCATCGGCTTCACGTTCTCCGGTCTGCCGGCGAATGCACATTACGTGGTTTATGGCTATGGTACCACCAACGGCGTCAACCAAGGCGCGCGCGTCTCGCTGGTCGACGCAAATGCCGTGGGTGCTAAATGGTTCGACACCAATCCCGCAGCGAACACCGCGCCGACTCTTTTCGCGTTGAACGCCGGCACACTGTCGCCCGTTCCGCCCGCTCCTTTGGAGATCGCATCCAATGCCGCCGGTGGTGCAAACTCGAATACAGTCTGGGGCGTTCTTCACGCCAAGGTGGACAGCGCCGGGAAGATTGAGGTCCGCGCTGCCAGAAACGCCAACAACAACGGGTACATTAACGGCCTCCAGCTCATCCCTTATCCCAAAGCGACGATTACCACGCAGCCTTCCGCCAATGCTTCAGGCACGATTGGCGACAGCGTCACGCTCACCGTCGCGACCACCGGCTTCGATGCATCGGACGTCGTCACCTACCAATGGCGCAAGGCCGGAGTGGCTATCAACGCAGCCTCCAATCCGTCAGCAGCGACAGCATCGCTCACGCTCTCGAATTTGCAGAATGCTGACGCGGACAACTATGACGTGGTTGTTACCAATTATGGCGGTGATACGATCAGCTCAGCGACTGTTCTAACGGTCACGTCCGGCGCGGTCGCGCCCTCCATTACCACCCAGCCTGTTGCGCAGACGGCTGTCACCGGAGGAAACGTCGCGTTCTCTGTCGGCGCCAACGGGACCAGTCCGCTGACCTACACGTGGGAAAAAAGCACCACGAGCGCTACGACTGGATTTACCGATGTCCCCTCCAGCAACAGCGCCACGCTCTCGTTAACAGGTGTGACGGTCACCGACGCCGGTTTCTACCGCGTCCGTGTGCAAAACTCCGTCGGGACGATTACCAGCGACGCCGCTTCGTTGATCGTGGCTCCGGTGATCACTGCGCAGCCATTGGGCGCGACGGTGACTGAGGGATCCACCACGACGATCACCGCGGTTATCGATGCGGGCACAGGCGCGCCGGAAGCGACCACGTATGTGTGGAAACGCGATGGCGTTGTCGTGACCGAGGGCGCCGGCATCAGCGGCGCGACCTCGTCTTCTCTGCAAGTGACCGGATTTTCGGCCGCTCATTCCGGCTACTATACTCTGACGGCCTCCAACTCCGCCGGCGCTATCACTACCGCGACGGTTTATGTCGGCGTGCCCAGCACGCAAAGCGTGACATTCGCTCCCGGTAACAATGCCACCGGCGTCAATCCCGACGCACCGCTGATCGTGCGTTTCCCCTCGGCACCGCGCGTGGGCGAGGCGGGGAAAATCACGGTGCGCAAGACGTCCGACGATTCCGTGGTGGAGACGATCGATCTCGCGACGCTTACGCCGTTCACGAATGCCTCGGTCTCCTATCGCTATCAGACAGGAAAGATCGTCGGCGGCCAGGCGGGGTACAAATACTTCCCCGTTCTTATCGTGGGCAACGAAGCCCGCATCACGCTCCGGTCAGGCAGCGTGCTTCAGTATGGAACATCCTACTACGTCACGATCGATCCCGGCGTCATCCTCGACTCTACTGGAGCGACACTGCCCGCCGTCACCAACAGCACCGGCTGGACTTTCGCCACGAAGGCCGCGGCTCCTGCGGCTATTCCCACGCAGACGACTTTCACCGTCGCCGCCGACGGCAGCGGCGATTTCTCCACGCTGCAGGGCGCTCTGGATTTTATCCCCACGAGCAACGCCACGCCTGTGCGGATCAATATCCGCAACGGCACCTACACGGAGCTCGTTAATTTTGGGAACCGGAACAAAATCACTGTCGTCGGCGAGAACCGCGATTTGACGGTTGTCGAATATCCCAACAACGCACCGCTCAACAGCGATACGACCCTGCGCGTCGCATTCTTCGCCAGAGGCAGCGATCTGGTTTTCGCCAACTTCTCGATCAACAACAGCACGCCCAAGGGCGGCGGCCAGGCCGAGGCGCTCCGCAGCGACGGGCTTCGCAACAGTTTCCTCGGATGCGCCTTCAGAAGCTTCCAGGACACGCTCCTGCTCGGCGCGGATAATTACTTCCAAGACTGCCTCATCCAGGGCGACACGGACTTCATCTGGGGCGGCGGCACGGCCATGTTTAAGAACTGCGAACTCCGCGCGATGAACGGCGGCGAGCTCACGCAGGCGCGCACGCCCGCCACGCGCTTTGGTTTCATCTTCGTCGATTGCACGCTGACGCGGCCTGCGGGCAGCTCGTTCAATTATGGACTGGGACGCACATCGGCGGACGCGACCAACTTCGGTAATCCCGTCTTCATCGACAGCCGGATGGACACGCACATCACCGCCACCGCCTGGTCGTCGTCCTTCATCAACTCCAGCTACACCGCCAACGCCCGAAACTGGGAATACCAGTCGCGGACGCTCGATGGTTCGGCGTTGATCGACGTCAGTCAGCGCGCTGCGATCAGCCGTCAGCTCACATCCACAGAGGCCGATATCCTTCGCAATCCGGCCAACGCCTTTGGCACCACGACCGACTCCACCCCCGCCGGTGCGCAGGGCAACGGCTGGGTGCCTGCTGTGAGTGCGATCATCCACACGCAGCCGCTCACGCAATCGGTGAATGCCGGCCAGCCGGTCAGCCTCTCGGTATTCGCCAACGCCGCGCCTGCGCCCACCTATCAATGGTATAAAAACGCCGTGCTCATCCCCGGTGCCACGGCGGGCACTTACTCCATTGCCAGCGCCGGTGCCGCGGATGTCGCCGACTATACTGTCGTGTTGACCAACGCGTCGGGTGCCGTCACCAGCGCCACCGCCACGATCACGGTCTCGGGTATCACGGCGACACCCGTCTTCACCACGCATCCCAACAGTCAGACCGCCTTCCTCGGGGCCTCCGTCACTTTGACCGCCGCCGCCACCGGATCACCGACGTATCAGTGGAAAAAAGACGGCAATGACATCGCCGATGCTGTTTCCGCATCCTACACGATTGCGAATGCCACCGCCGGCAGCGCAGGCAGCTACACCGTTGTCGCGACCAATTCCGCCGGTTCCACCACGAGCAACGCCGCCGCGCTGACGGTCGCCGACCCTGCAGGTCCTGCGGTTGTAGCCGACGGTTATGCCTCGGCAGTCACCGGCGGCGCGGGTGGTGCGACCTATGTCGTGACCACCGCCGCCGATCTGAACGCCCGACTGCAGCTGGCGGGCCCGGCGATCATCACCGTGTCCGGCACGATCGATGTGCGCTCCCTCAATTCGGGGAAACGGGTGGACGTGACGTCCAATAAGACTCTCCAAGGCGCCGATGCGAACGCCACAATCCTCGGCACCGTCAATATCGACGGTGTGCAGAACGTAATCGTGCGCGGCCTCAACATCACCAATCCGGGCACCACGCTCGAGAACGGCACCGGTCCCCGGTATTCGGATGGCGGAGACGGCATTACCATTCGCAACAGCAATGGCGTGCTGGTCACCCATTGCACCTTCTACGACTGCGCCGACGGCATGTGCGATCTCACCTACGACGTGGCCAATGCCACAGTCTCCTGGTGCAAATTCTACTATACCACCGCGCAGACCTCGCACCGTTTCACGATGATCCTGGGCAACGAGGCCACAGTGGTGCCGATCACCGCCACGCTGCACCACAACTGGTGGAGCGACCGCTGCGACCAGCGCATGCCGGCTTCGTCGAATGCGCGCGGGCACATGTTCAACAACTACTTCACGTGCGCCGGTAATTCGTACTCCAGCAACGCCCGCGACAATTCCCAGCTCTTCATTGAGCAAAGCTATTACGGCACGGGCGTGAAAGACCCTGTAACCAAGAGCACCGGCACGTCCGCACTGATCCGCACCATCGGCAACATCTACAGCGGCACCTCGGGTCAGCAGGATCCGGGCACCGATGTCGTTTTTACCCCGCCGTATTCCTACGCGTTCACGCCGGCTTCGGGCGTTCCTGCGCTCGTGTCGATCCACGCAGGGAACACCGCCGGAGCGTTTTCCACGACGCCAGCTGCAGCCGCAGCTCTCGCTATCAATGGTGCCCCCGCAGTCGTTTATCCCGGTAATAATATCACCCTCACGCCTTCGGTTTCTGACGGCACCAGTTTCCAGTGGCGCCTCAACAATCTGGAGATCAGCGGGGCTACGTCGGAGACGCTGACGCTGACGAATATCCAGGCCTCGCAGATCGGCGTCTACACGGTCGTGGTCGGCAATGCGTCCGGAGGCTTCACCGTTAGCTCGCCTGTCACGCTGCAGGCGGGTGCCGCGCCCATTGTGGGCACGACGGGCGGGCCGGTCAGCGTCGTAGCGGGCCGCAACGTCAGTATCCGCGCATCGGTGACCGGTGAGCAGCTCAGCTTCCGCTGGCAGCGGCTGGTTGACGGTAGCTGGGTCAACCTGACCGAGGGCCAGGGTATTTCTGGCTCCGCCACGGATACGCTGACCGTAAGCGATGCTGCCGGCACCCACGCGGGCGAATATCGTTTCGTGGTCACCAATCCCTCCGGCTCGGCTACCAGCAGTTCCTATGTGCTCGGCGTGGCTCCCGCGCATTTCCCAAATCCCACCGGTGTCGCGGTCGATGCCTTCGGCGAGCTGTACGTCGCGGACTCGTCGCTGAACATCGTGCGCAAGATCGCATCCGGAGGAGCCGCGAAACTTCACGCGGGCCTGCCCAACACCGCGGGTTTTGCGGATGGCGTGCTTGGCCGCGGCTCTCTCAACGCACCGGGCAACCTCTCGATCGATGCCTTCGGCAATCTGTATGTCGCCGACGCCGGTAATGCCACTGTGCGAGCCATTTCACGCGAGGGCACGATAACCACGCTGGCGGGCGATCCCATCCAGCGCGGCAGCCGTGATGGCATCGGCACAGCCGCGCTCTTCACCTCGCCTGCCGGACCGAGTTTCGATCGTACCAATGGTGTCACTTATGTGGCAGATACGAACAATCACACCATCCGTCGCCTGACTCCCCAGGGGCTGCAAGTGGGGCTGTTTGCCGGAAACGTCGTCGCGACCATCAGCGGCGCCGCCGGGATGAGCGGTGATGCCGATGTGAATACGGTACCGCAGCCCCTGCCTACCGGCACCGCGCGGCCGGATGCGACGCTCGCCCGCTACAATCATCCGTCGTCGGTCGCCTTCACAGGCACGTACCTCTACGTGGCCGATACCGGCAACAACACCATCCGCCGGATCAGCCTGGCGAGCGGCGATAATCAGTTTACCACTGCCACGCTCGCCGGGACGCCAGGCATTACCGGATCGGATGACGGCACCGGTTTGGACGCCTTGTTCAACAAGCCGCAGGCGATCGTCGCCGATGCGTCGGGCGCGGTCCTCTACGTCGCTGACACGGGGAACAATGCGATCCGTCGCGTCACGTCGGCGGGCGTGGTGACGACGCTTGCCGGTCTTCCGGGTATCGCGGGCATGGCCGACGGCGTGGGCGAGGATGCGCTTTTCAACAGGCCAAGCGCGCTCGCGTTGAATGTGGAAGGCACTGTTCTCTATGTGGCTGATACCGGCAACAGCTCCATCCGCAGAATCGCGATCTCCGGTTCCACGGGCACGGTGACGACGGTCGCGATTACCTCCGTCGATGACACGGTGCCGCCGGTTAACGGAGGCGGGTCGCCGTCCGCGCCTTTCGTCCCGACAGGCGACAGCGCCGGGCAGGGCGGTGGCGGCTCTCCGTCGGTCTGGTTCCTTGCCGCCCTCGGTGCGCTGGCGCTCGTGCGCTCGTTGCGCGCGCGACGGGCGACGGCCTGACCGGGCGGGGACAGCTCGTGATACCTGAATTCGGAAGACCGGCCCCGTATGCGCGGCCGGTCTTCCGCTTTTCAATCCCTTCGATTGCCGGAAGTTTGTGCAACGATGCGCGCGAAGAGTGTTTTGGCAGAACGGATGGTGCGCGGTGGAGTGACGGAGTTCGTTAACCGACCTGAACGCGGCCCGCCCCACAAAGGGTCTGCGAGCGAGTCCGTCCCGTTTTAGCCGCGCGCGAGCGCGTTAGTTTAGTTTTCCCCCTTCGGCACTCTCAGGGTGCCGGCATTGGTTAGGTTATCAGGTGAGCCCGGCGTGCGTGAGAACACGCCGGGCTTTTGATTTTGAGAAATCGAGGTGTACCGAGATCTCGTGACAGCCGGTCTAACTGTCAACGGGACGGTGGTTGGACAATGGGTGATGCGTGATGCGTGGTGGTGAAGCTTTCGTTTTCAGCGGAACCCTGTGCGCTGAATTTCCCTGCGAGTGAGCGAGCGTCTGTTCGCTGCGTTTTTCGTCTTCGGCATCGGTTACCGGTGCCGGGTAATGGTTAGTATCAGGTGAGCCCGGCGTGCGTGAGAACACGCCGGGCTTTTGATTTCAGAGTCAGAAAGCGGAGTTTCGCCGGATGAGGTGCCTGATGCGCAGACATGAAAAAGCCCGGAGCACTGGGTGCTGCCGGGCTAAAAGTGAGAGGGCGGGCGGCGGGATCTGCGCGGCGTCCGCTGGGGGAGTTACTTCTTGGATTCCTTCTGAGCGCGGTAGACGACGCGAAACATCTGGATCGCGAGCCAGAAGACGCCGCTGATGCAGGCGGCGGCGAGGCCGGCCCAGAGGGTGATCATCTTCGGGTCGTTCGAGGGGACGTGAATCTTGAACAACGAGAACATGAATACGAAGAAACCGAGGACGAGGATGGCGTCGACGATCAGGCTGGCGGGAGTGACGAGTTTGCTTCCGGACTGGGACATGATGGGTGGAAAAAAGGCGGCGGACGGGAGGTTGTCGAAAGGTTTTTTCGGGGCGGGGGATGGAGAAAGTAGTGAGTAGCGAGTAGGGGGGCGCAGGCGTGGGAAGAGGTGGGAGGCGATTTCCCCGGGTGGGGTGATCGCGAATAGGAGCGGCGGGGTTAAGGCTAACCCGCCCTCGGAAATGGAGGGGCGGATTAACGCTGGAGGTATTTGGCGATGGCTTGGGAGCGGGAGTTGACGTGGAGTTTTTCGTACACGCGGCGGACGTAGGTATCGACGGTCATGACGCTGAGGCTGAGCGATTCGGCGATTTCCTTGTAGAGGTAGCCTTTGGCGAGGAGATCCAGCACGGTGCGTTCGCGGGGAGAGAGGACTTCGATGTCGGTGCGCTCCGGGACGGCGGAAGTCTTTGTGAAGGATTGGACGACTTTGCGGGCGATGGCGCAGCTCATGGGGGAACCGCCTTGGGATATTTGTTTGATGGCGGTGAGGAGCTGGGTGCGGCGGGTGCCCTTGAGGAGGTAGCCGGTGGCGCCGGCGGAGAGGGCGGCGAAGATGTGGTCGGCGTCGGCGTAGACGGTGAGCATGAGGAACTGCGTATCCGGTAACTGGGGTTTGAGGAGGCGGACGCACTCGATGCCGTTGAGGAGGGGGACGTTGATGTCCATGAGGACGACGTCGGGTTTATTCTGCGGGATGTGTTCGAGGGCGGACTCGGTGTCGGGGTGTTCGCTGACGAACTCGAGCTGGTCGTTCTGGCGGATGAGTTCCTTGAGGATCTGGCGGGTGGGTTCGTCGTCATCGACGATGGAGACACGGAGTTTCATGAGTGGGAGAGGCGGGCGGTGAGTGTGACGGTGGTGCCGCCGGGCGCGGCGGAGGAGAGGGCGAGGGTGCCGCCGATGGACTCCATGCGGGAGCGCATGTTTTTGAGGCCGTTGCGGCGGGAAGGGATTTCGACGGTGGTGAGGAGGCCGATGCCGTTGTCGGTGATGGAGAGGGTGAGATCGTCGCCGCGGACATCGAGTTCTATGACGACGTCGGAGGCGCGCGCATGTTTCACGATATTGTTGAGCGCTTCTTTGCAGGTGAGGAAGAGGTGGTGGCGGAACTGGGCGGTGATGGTGCGGGCGGGAAGGGTTTCCGGGATGAGGACGCGGCAGCGGAGGCCGGCGTCGGAGAGATAACCCTGGGCGAATTCGACGATGTAGTTGGCGACGCTTTCGAGTTCGTCGTTCTTGGGGTTCACGGCCCAGACGATTTCGTCCATGGACTGGGTGAGGTCGCTGACGGTGCGGTAGATTTTATCGAGCTGGGCCTCGCCTTCGTTTTTTTGAGCGGACTGGGTGAGGAGGCTGATGCGGGTGAGGCCGGCGCCGAGGTCGTCGTGGATGTTTTTGGCGATGCGGGAGCGTTCCTGTTCGAGGGCGGCGTCGCGTTCGAGGCGAAGGAGTTTGTTGTGAAGTCGGCGGTGGGACCAGCGGCGGACGGCGAGGACGAGGGTGGTGACGGCGAGGGCGGTGGCGGCGAGGTAGAACCAGAGGGTCTGCCACCAGGCGGCGGCGACGGTGAAGGTGAGGGTGGAGCGGGATTCGCTGCCGGGAAGGCCGGCGATGCGGGCGGAGAGTTCGAAGGTGTATTTGCCGGGCGGGAGTCGGCGGTATTCGGCGAGGCCGTCGGTGTCGGCGCTGGTCCAGTTGTCGTCGAAGCCAGCGAGGCGGTGGCGGATCTGGACGCGTTCGGGGGTGGTGAGGCAGAGAGTGGAGTAGCGGAGTGAGACGAGATCGGGGCGTGCAGGGATGCGGAGTGCGGCTGCAGCGGTGAAGAGCGTGTTGTCGGCGGCGATGGAGTGGATCTCGGTGCTCAGGGAGGTGCGGGCGGCGCGGACTTTGGCGGGGTCGATGGCGACGACGCCCTGGCGAGTGGTGAAGAGGAGAAGCCCGGCGGCGGTTTTCCAGACGGCGGGCTGGTGGGTGCTGAGGCAGGTGGCTTCGTCGAGACCTTCATCGAGGCCGATAGGGGAGGGCTGGATGCGGTCGATGCGACCGGCGAGGCGGTCTTGGATTTCGCGCGGGTCCAGGCGGGAGATGCCGGTGGGGGAGCCGAGCCAGAGGGCGCCGGTGTCGTCGGAGACGATCTGGGTGATGTTGTCGGAGAGGAGGCCGTCGCCGGTCGAGAGGCGGAGGGTGCTTTGTGCATCCAGACGGAGGATACCGATGCGGGCCGTGCCGATCCAGGCGGTGCCGTCGTGGTCGAAGTGGATGGACTGGATGGCGCCGGTGTCCGGGATGATGGAGACGGCGAGGAATTTATCGCCGTCGAGGCGGTGGAGGGAGCCGTCCTCGGAGCCGGTCCAGAGGCGGCCCTGGGGATCTTCGGCGAAGGTGCAGACGCGAGCCGGGGAGAGTCCGTCGGCATTGGAGAAGGTTTTGATGGCGTTGTGGTGAAGTAGTCCGGCGCCGCCGCGGGGGAGTGCGAACCAGAGGTCGCCGTTGCGCGCGGCGAAGAGGACGCGGGGAGCGTTGTCGCCGGTGATGCGTTCGTCGTCGATGGTGTGCTTGATGCCGGCGCCGGTGATGTAGTGGAGTCCGTACGGGGTGCTGGCCCAGACGCGGCCGCCTTTGGCGGGGGCGACGGAGAGTGCGCTGAAGTTTTCCCATCGGTCGGGACGGGCGATGATGGTGGCGCGGTTCTGGGGGTTGAGAGCGGAGATGCCCCCGTCGCGGTTGGCGAACCAGATGCGGCGGTCGGCATCTTCGCAGACGGCGAGGCTGTGGTTTTCGAGGAGGCCGTTGGCGCGGTTGAAGGTGGCGATGGTGGCGGGTGAGACGCGGAGGAGTCCGGAGCCGTTGGTGCCGGCCCAAATGTTGCCGTGGGTATCTTCGAGGAGGGTGGAAATGTCTTCGGGGACCTGGATGAGGCGGGTGACTTCGCCGTCGGGCGTCCAGCGGCGGAGGCCGCGGGAGCGGGTGCCGAGCCAGAGGGCGCCGGTGGAGTCCTCGAGAAGGGCCTGGAGGAAGTGGGCGCCGGTACTGGTATTGATTTTATCGATATGGGCGGGGGCGCCGTCCTTGAATTTGAGCAGGTGTTCGTCGGCGACGATCCAGGGGCCGTCGGTGCGGGAGGAGGCGATGCGGAGGCGTTCGTGGCCGGAGCCGACGGGGACGCGGAGGAGCGAGCCGCTTTCGTAGCGGGCGAGGAAAGTGCCGCCGGCGAGCCAGACGCGGCCGGCACCGTCGCGGGCGAACTGGACGGGATCGTCGGGGCTGAGGCCGTCGGCGGCGGCGAAAATCCGCGAGGTGCCGTCCTCGACGCGGAGGGCGGTGCCGCCCTGAAAGCCGATCCAGAAGGCGCGGTCGTTTTCGCGGAAGACGGATTCGACGGGGGTCTGGGCAAGGGCGGGGGGGAGGGACTGGGGGACGAGTTTGTCGCCGGCGAGACGGACGATGCCGCCAGAGGGCGGAGCGATCAGCAGGTCCTCGCCGATGCGCGCTTTGGAAAGCGCGACGAACCGCCGGTGACGAGGGAGCGCAGAAGACGGGTCATGCGGAATAATGGGCATGAAGTTTTTCCCGTCGAAGCGGACGAGGCCGGCGGGCGTTCCGATATACAAGTAGCCGTCGCGACTCTGGCCGAGGCTGGCGATTTCGTTGCTGGGAAGACCGTCACGTTGGGTCCAAACCCGCCACGAGTATTCGGGGATGATCGTGTGTTGGGCTGCGGCGTAAGTGGCCGTTAAAAAGATCAACCCGAGGGTGACGAGGGGTGCAGGGGAGAATAATGGGAATGGGCGCGGCATGGATTTCGCGGGCGCGTGACTGGCGCGGAATAATCGCTGCGCGCAAGTTAGGCCAAGCATGGTGGCGGTGGAAGCCCGGGGGGTGCTGATTTGCGGGACAGGCATGTCACGTGTTCTCGGTACAAGACGCGAGTGCGTGGGTTTGTTATGTTTCGATTACTGAAGTCGCACCTACGGCGTCAGTCGTCCGGTTCTTCTTCAGTCATTCCCCTCACACCTAGCCCCGCAGCCGGCTTCATTTCGAAGCTGGCTAATCCTCGATCAACGAATCCGCCATTTCTCCTCCCCGGGCTGGCGAGCTCGTTATCTAGAATTCCGTTCGGGATGCGTGCCACACGCGCCTTGAGCTCTCCCGTCTGCACACCGGGTGACAGTCTCAATGCCCTGCGCGAACACGGCCTCCGGCGATTTTTTCGCCGAGCTGGCCGGGCATTCATCCGGACCGACGCGAGGTGTCGTGCCCAGTCCATAACACCAACCCAAGCCCTGCGCACTCCATGCGCACACCGACCCAGCATATCGTCATGAACTCCAAGACCCCACCCCGTCCGTTAATGCCCCGCCTGCTTCTTTCAGCGGGCGTAGCGATCTCTCCGCCGGTGTTGGCGCCGACTATTGTCGCCGCGGCATCACTGGCGACCCTCACAGCGCGCGCGCAAGAAGCGGCCACCGGCACCATCGAGGGCCGGGTGATCAACTCGGTTAACCAAAATTACCTGAGCAAGGCGGAGGTCTCCGTCGAAGGCACCAACCTGCAGGTGCTCACGAACGACTTTGGCGAATATCAACTGCGCAACGTGCCCGCCGGGCAGGCGCGGATCGTCGTGAAATTCACCGGTCAGGCACCGGTGACCGCCACGGTGAACGTCGAGGGCGGCAAGACGGTGATGCAGGATATTTCCATGGGCGCACGAGCGACCGAGACCAGCGATGACGGGGCGCTGGTACTGAACGAGTTCATCGTCGAGTCTCAGCGCTATCGCACGGCGCAGGAAATCGCGGTGAACGAAGAGCGTAATTCCACCAATATCAAAAACGTGGTGGCGACCGACTCGCTCGGCTTCGTCGCCGACGGCAACATCGCGGAGTTTGTGAAATTCCTGCCCGGCATCGACATCGAATACGGTGGAAACAATTACGTGAATCCGAACGACGCAGCGGGCATCGGCGTGCGCGGCTTCGGCCCCGAGGACACCTCGATCATGATCGACGGCATGCCGGTCTCGAGCGCCTCGCCGGCGAGCCTCACACGCGCGATCGGCATGGACATGCTCTCGATCAACAACGCGTCCCGCATCGAAGTCATCAAGGTGGCGACGCCCGACATGGCGAACAACTCGCCGGGTGGCGCGATCAACCTGATCACGCGCAGCGCGTTCGAGTACGCCAAACCCTCCTACAACGTGGATCTCACGCTGACGGGAAACACGAATAACACGAAGATCTTCGAAAAGTCACCGGGGCCTGGCACGGACTCAACCTACCATACGCTCCCTGGTGCCCGCATTTCGGTAGCGGTGCCGTTTTCGAATACGCTCGGTTTCTCCGCCTCGCTGTCGTCGGACAACAAGTACAGCTCTGCGGAGACATTGAACGGGCGTTGGCGCATGACGCCGGGAAGTTTGAATCTGACTCCGATCGGTGGCACCACGGGCACTCCGCTCGCAAACGCCAGCGGTCCTGCGAGCCTGGCGAACCCCTATCTCGATCGTGTGCAGATCAACGACTCGCCTTGGAATACATTCAAGCAGTCGGGGAACTTCAAAATCGACTGGCGCGCATTGCCCTCGCTGACCCTGAATTTTAATATCCAGCACTCGCGCTACACAGGCATCAATGTGGACCGCCGATTGCAGTTTCAGATCGGCAGCAATGGATCCCAAGGCGCCCAAGACTGGGGGTCTGACTATGTGCAAACCTTCCAGCGCAACGGCTCGTTCAACGTGAGCAATACGGCCACGGAGATGACGATTACTTCGCGCGACAAGGAAGGCGAGACGACCTCGGGTTACATCAAGGCGAATTTTCGCAAAGGGCCGTGGACTATCGATGCCAGCGGAAGCCATTCGGAGTCTTACGGGCATTTTGCGGACGTGAAAAACGGGCACTTTTCCGGTCTGGATCTGCGACTCCAGACAGGGCGGATCGATTTCTACGGCATTCACGAGGCGATTCCGTCGACGATCGCCGTCTGGAATAACTCAGCCGTCCCGATCGATTATACGAAGCTGCAAAACTACACCACCGATAGCGAACTCAACGCGCAATCGGGCGAGGCTTTTCAACGGGATATTCAGAAGGACTATAAACTGAACGTACGCTACGATCTTGAATTCCTGCCGTTCCCGGCGGGGGTTAAAGTGGGTGTGGCGCGTTCGGTGAAGGATGCTCGGAAATGGGGTCGCGGGACCGGTTATCGTATGCGGTACACCGGGCCGGCGCTCACGGTCGATCAGCTCAAGGACAATTATACCAGTGGCCCGATTTTCGGCATCGCTGGCAATCAGGAGTGGGCGAGTACCTATAAGCTGTATGACATCTATGAGACCAACCCGGAGTGGTTTAATCCGGACTTCGACGTCGGTCTTACGATCGGCAATTACAACAGCCGGATCAGCCAGACGCGCTCGATCGCAGAGACCACGGATTCGGGTTACGCGATGATCGATGGCAGCTTCTTCAACAACCGCGTCAAGGTGGTCACGGGTGTCCGCCAGTCCAAGAAAAAGCTCGAAGGCTATCAGGGGTACGTGGACAGCAAGTTCAACTATGTGCGTCTGCCGAACGGCATGGTTTATACCGACAGCATCTACACGCAGGGCGTGAAGTACGATGGCAGCACCGGGCCCGTCTCGACGGGTGGCAACTATGCTCGCGATGCCGTGATCACCGACACCGCTCTGCGCGCACGCATGCAGGCGGCCGGGGCAATCATTCCCGATCAGCTTGAGCTGGCGCCCAATGGCACATCGAACGGTAATCAGAATAACAACCTTCGTCTCGCACAGGAGCGCTACAAAACGCGCTCCCTCAATCTCAAGCGGACCGATCCTGAGACACCGCAGGTACAGGTGGCGTACGAGATCACGGACAGCCTGCAATTGAAGCTGGCGTGGAGTCGCGAGACGAAGCTCCAAAACCTCGAAGCGGGTTCCCGTGGCGGCATCCTCACGGGAGGAAACAGTCTGAACATCAACGAAAACTTGAACTATGCTGGCGAATTGGGCGGCCAGGGAACGGTCGCGATCTCCAATGCGAACCTGCAGCCCGAAATCACCAATTCGTGGAATGCTGAGCTCACCTACTACTCGAAATCGGGTGGCAAGATCAGCGTGGCCTACTTCTACAAAGACATCGAAAATCTTTGGGATGAGGAAGAAGTGTATAACAACAGCCCGGAGTACGCTTCGATCCTGAGTTCGTATGGATTCACTCCTGCCGATTTCCCGAACTGGCGCCTGACATCCACGATCAACTCGGCGGCGAAAGCAAAGCGTCAGGGCGTCGAGGTAAGCATGAATCAGAACCTGGGTATCTTCGGCCGCTGGGCGTCGCCGTTCGACATGTTCTTCACCTATTCGCACCGGCCCAACGCGGCGGGAGAAATGCCGGAGAATCCGGCACGCGGATACATCACCAAGATGCCTGCGCGTGACAAGTACACCGCGGGGCTCTCGTACAGCATCGCGCGTTTCTCGCTGCAAGCGCGGGCAACCTATGAAGAAAGCGGGATCTCGCGGGCCGGTACTGTGGCTTACACGGCTCCCGGCGAGACGACGGCGAGCAGCTATCAGTTGTACAACATGCTGCCGTCGGAACTTCGCCTGAACCTGCAGGCCGACTACCGTTTCTCGAAACGTTACACGATGTTCTTGAAGGCGGATAACGTACTCCGGTCCCACACGTATGGAAAAGTGTCCGACGTGATGACGGGAGTGCTGCCGGACTACGCCCACCATATCCGTCACGGCCGTTATGGCGTGGCGATCGTGGCGGGTGTCAGCGCGGCGTTCTAAGTTAGTTTTCGCACGGAGGTCCTGCGGGGAACCGCGGGACCTCACGGTGCGTTGAAGTGCCACAGGGAGGTTGAAGAAAGATCAGTTCATGCAAACGGCAGTCAAAGTGACGATACGCGATGTCGCGAGGGAGGCGGGAGTGGCGATGGGGACAGTTTCGCGGGTGTTGAATTTACGCCGTGATGTGGGGGCGGAGCTGGTGCGGCGGGTGATGGAGGCGGTGCGTGCCACGGGGTATGTACACAACGCGCGGCGCGCGGCTGCGCGGAAGACGGACAAGGCCGGAGGGGATGTGGGGGCGGTGTTTTTTGGCGGCGGAGAGGATGCGCTGGCGCGGGCGGACGCGCTGGGATTGTTGCAGGATGTCGAGCGGGAGCTGGCGTTGAAGGGGCGCAATCTGGTGGTGGGGCGAATTTCCCGGAAGGCGCTGACGCCTCCTTTTCTGACGAGGCGGCGGGTGGACGGGCTGCTACTGATCAACCTGGGTTTCGAGGGGGAAGAGCCGGGATGGTTGCGGGAGGCATATGAGAGCGTGCGTGCGTTTCCGCATGTGTGGTTGAAGGCGAGACCGTCTGTGGCCGGGGGGGATCTGTGCGGACCGGATGTGCGTCGCGCGGGTTTTCTAGCGGCGGATTATCTGGCAGGGCGGGGGCATCGGCGCGTGGGTTTTTTCTGCGCGGGAGCGTGGACGGGCGATGCGGCATCGTTGCGTGCGGCGTTTGCGGAGGGTGCCCGTGCGAACGCGCTGGAGTCGTCTTTGCTCGATTTGTTTTTCGCGGAGGCGGTGGGCGGACCGGCGGTGGAGGCGGCGAGATTATATGAATTTTTCCTGGAGGTGGAGAAGCGGTCGAGGCCTACGGCGTTGTTTGTGCCTTCTTACGAGGTGGCTTCGCATTTTTCAGCACTGCTGGCGCGGGCGGGGTTGCGCGTGGGGTTGCTGACGTGCGCACCGGAGCGGGCGGTGGCGGGCGGGGGGCTGACGATGGTGGATATGCGTTTCGATTCGTTATGCGGGCGGGCGGTGGGGCAACTGTTGTTGCGGATGCGGGGTGAGATGGCGGATACGGACTGGCTGAATCTCTCCGTTGAGCCAGCGGTGGTGGAGTGTGGATCGGTGGAGAGAGTGGGTTGAGGTGTGCCGGGCCCGATGGGACATGAAAAGGGCCGGCTCTTGCGAGGCCGGCCCTGAGGGGAAGGAGATGCGGGAGCCTTAGAAGGTGGCGTTGACGCCGGTTGAGAAGGCTATGCCGCGATCCTGCATCTGGCGATAGCTTGCCCAGCCGGGCTGGAGGCCGGTGACGGAGTCTTCTTCCTGAGTGTATCTGCGCTCTGAGATCACGCGGTTAAACGTGGCGAAGAAAGTCAGGTGTTTGTTGAAGACGTAGTTGGCCTGCAGGTTCAGGTCTACCGGAAGGTGGTTGGGGCGGTAGTAACGGACAACCTGGTTGGTGCCATCGGGCATGGTCACGGTGTTTTCGCGGATACGGGTGATGCCGGATTGTTCGTAGATGAAGCGTGCCTGGATGGAGAAACGGCGGGCACTGTAGGAAACGCCTCCGGTCCATTTATTACGGTCGGGAAGTTTCTCGCGATAGCCCAGAACGTTGCTGGCGGGGACTGAGGGTTTGCTGGCTGGGCGCCAGGTGAAGGTGCCGTAAACATCGATGCCTTTTGCCCAAGGGGCGATGAATCCGAGGTTCTGGCTGAACTCCGCTTCGAGGCCGCGGCGGATGTTTTTGCCGTCGGTCGCGGTCGTGTAGTTGATCGTGTAGTTTTCGTACTCGGAGGGAGAGAGACCGAGGCTTTGCAGGAGTTCGTCGTAAGCGGAATCGCCAGGGAGGGCATCCAAGGACTCCCACGTTTTGGTGGAATTCTTATAGTACCAAGAGATGGCGTATTTGCCGCCGATCTTCGGGTAGTAAGCGAGTTTGACGTTGTAGGAGGTGATCTCCTCGGGTGCGCCAGTGGTGTTGGTAACTTTGATGAGGCCATCGCCTCCCGGGCCGGGCAGGGGAACGTCGGGCTCGGAGATATCGAAGCCGGAGTTACCGGAGAGGAAACCGGTGGTGCTGGCCTCGATTTCGGGGATGCGGGTTTCGTTGCTCCAAGCGACCTGCAGTTTAAGGGAGTTGGTGATGTCGTACGCGACTTGGATTTGAGGGGTTTCAGGCTGGGTGATGGAGGTGTCGATGTAGCGCAGGAAACGTGCGGCCTGCGTGATAGCGAGGTTGCGTTCGCGCTGACCGGGGGTGCCGTTGGGATTCAGCTCGAGCTGGTTCGGGATGAATTTCACTCCGGCGGTCTGGAGGCGTGCGCGCAGGGCGGCGTCGGTGAGGATGACGTCGGCGGCGCGGCGGGGATCGCCGACGGCGTAGGCGGTGTTTTCCTCGCCGTTCCATTTCACGCCCTGAGTGTAGATGCTGTCGCGGTAGACCGCGAGGCCGCCGGAATCCTTGATGTATTGGGCTTTTGGATCTTGAAACATGTTATAGCCGACGTTGTCGCGGCGTTCCTGGCGGACGCCACCGAGGACGGTGAGGCGGTTCTTGAAGAAGCTGGCGGTGGCCATGCCGTACCACGCGTAGTTGGTGGTCTTTACGCCCTTGGTCTGGCTGATGCGCGACTGGTAGTTGGTGGCGGCGTAGTTTACGTTCTGCGTTGCTGAAACGAAGTTCGGATCGAACCACTCGGGGTGGGCTGCGTAGACGCGGTAGATCTTCGCGGCATCGGGCCAGTGCATGGGGTTGGTGTAACCGACACCGGCTTCGGTGGCGAAGTCAGACTGAAGTTCTTCGTTTGTGGGCACACCAGTCAGGGGCCCGATGTAGCGCATTTTGTAGCCGGAGCCGTCGCCCCATTTGTGCGTGTCTTTGATGCGTTGAAGCGCGCCGGCCTTTAGTGTGAGCGGGAAAGGCAGGAAGTCTGCGCTGTAGGAGGCATCGAGTTGGTAGAGCTTCTGGAGGTCGCGGCTCTTAGCGTCGCTTGAGCGTGCCTCGAAGTCGGAGTTGAGGATGTTATTCCAGTTGCTGGAGAGACCGTAATTGATGGGTTCGCCGGCTTGATTGTAGAGGACGATTCTGTCGAAGACGCCCTTATCCAGGCCGAGTAGGTCCATCTTGTAGTGGCTGATGCTGGCATCGACGGTGGAGAAGTGTCCGTTTTTGCGATCGGTCAGCACGTGGTACGATTCGGAGGCGTTGACTTTGCCGTCGATCGCCCAAGGGCCTTTGCGGTATTTAAGGGTGATGTAGCCGGAGGTGGTGAAGCCTTCCTTATCGCGGGCATCGGTGGTGATGGAGCCACTGGTACCGGGATTGAACGATGAGGTGCGCGTGCGACCGATGATATATTCGGGGCTCCAGTCCTGGATGCCGGTGGCGTTTTGGTATCGCCACTGAGTGCGGCGGTAGACGCCGGCGTTTTCGAACTGGGAGTACTGGCCGTTGACGCGAATTTCGAGGCCGTCGAAGGGTTTCCAGTCGATGCGTGCGCTGCCGGAGTAGCGCTCCTCGAGCCACTGATTATCCTCCTTCTGGTAGCGTTCGAGCACGGGGTTGTCGATGCGGATGCCACCGTTGGCGTTGGCGACCTGAGAAGTGACACCGCCGATGGTGACGGTGCGGTTCGTGAAGAACCAGTCACGCATGCTGGTGTTGTAGGTGTAGGAGTACTTGTTGTCGTTTGAGGCGGAGAGGGTGATGCCGAGTTTGCTTGAGAGCGGGATGGTCGCGCTGGCGCGGATGTTAGGAAGGGTCTTGTAGGTTTTTCCTTTGGGGCCTTCGGAGCGTTTGAAGACGTCGGGGGTGTTGACGTTGCCGTTGACGCTTACGGAGACGTTGTAGGTGGCCTTGGGAAGTTCGAAGGCGCCGCGGGTGATGAGGTTGATGGAGCCGCCGGGGGATTCCTGCGGCATGTCGGGGGTGGCGACCTTGATGATTTCCAGGCGGCTGGCGTTGTTGATGGAGAGGGCATCGAGAGCGAAGGCGCGGGTAAGCGCGCCATTGCCGCTGATCGCCGCGCTGGAGACGGGGAGGCCGTCGATGGTGATGGCGGTGTCGGAAGCGCCGAATCCACGAACGCCGACGTTCATGGCGTTATCGGGATTGTTGGATGCACCGCCGGCGTCGCCGTAGCTGAGCTCGACGCCGGGAAGGAATTTGACGAAGTCGCCGATGTTGCCGTCGGTCATGTGGCCGAGGGAATCGAGGGCGACGACGGATTTGATGTTGGTGGAGAAGCGCTCTTCGTTGGCGGCGAGCTCCTGGGCGTTTTTGAAGGCCTGCTCCTTGACGATGAATTCGTCGAGGACGAGAGCGTCGGCGTCGGCGCTTACCTGATCGGTGTTGAAGGAGAAGTTGGCGGAGGTGGAGCGGTCAGCTTTGACGTCGACGGTTTCGACGATGTCGGCCTGGCCTGTGTAACGGACGCGGAGGCGCTGGGGACCGGCAGGGACATTGCGAAGGCGGTAGGTGCCGCTGTCGTCGGTGAAGGCCTCGATGGAGGTGCCTTCGACAGTGACGCGGGCATTGTTCAGGTAGGTACCGCTGTGGGCGTTGAAGACGCGGCCGGTGACGGTCGCGGTGGATGCGGTCACCGATGTCCCGGTCGTTGTTTGCGCGGGTAACGCGCAGAGGGCGCCAGATGCGAGTAGAAGGAGCGAGAACAGTTTTGGGAGCTGAACGCGCACAGGGAAAGCCGCGATACGATCGCAGGCTGAGCGGATATACATGCTGATGTGGTTTGAGGGTTGGTGTCTGGAGCGGCCGGACGAACGGCTTCGTAACCCCAACGCCTCCGCCGCCTGTGTGCAGCAGGTGGAGGGTGGCGCATGGGGTACGAAGAAATCCGCAGAACGGCCTGAGGGGCGGGGCAGCCTGTGGAGATTAACGCAACGACGACTGGCTGGCGCGTCCCGTGAAACCGGGATAAATGCGGGACATGCGTGTCCCGTACGGCTCTGTGCGGATTTGTGAAGCAGGCTCTTGGGAGCGCGATGCGGGGCAGCCAGACAAGTGTTTCCCAAAAGAAAGGCCCTCCCCTGTTATCGCGGGGAGGGCCTTTTTGTCCCTAGCACGCATGGGAACTACTCCATGCGTAATGGTGTTTCGCGGATCAGGATTTGCGGCGTTTGCGGTAGGCGATGCCGAGCGTCAGCGCGGCGGCGGCCATCAGGCCGTAGGTCGAGGGCTCGGGCACCGGGTTGGTCGCGGTGGCGAGGTTGTCGATCTCCATGCCGACAACGCCGCCTGCGAACGGGTCGTTGCCGCTGATGCGGAAACCCGTGACGCCGGTCCGGTCGAAGCCGGCGTCCGCCGTGAACGACACGATGAACTCGCTGAAAGCGTTCGACGTGAAATCGCTCGCGAGGAAGGTGGCCGATGCGGTGAGAGCGCTGCTGTCGATGAGGAACACCGTGAGGCTGTCCGCCGTATTGCCGTCGAGGAGACGCAAGGACAGGGCCAGTTGATCGGACGCACCCAGGTTCACCGGAGCGGTGAAGACGTGCTCGAAGTACGACAGGTCGGCGTTGCTGGCACCGGCGATGGCGAAGGAGTCCACGTTCTGCGTGAGCAGGAACGAGGGCGTTGCGCTGCCGGCGAACGGATCGCCGGTGTCGGACCAGTCGCCGAAGAACAACGTCTGCGACGACAGGTTCGAGAAGGTGTGCAGCGTGAGCTGCGCATGGGAGGCGGTGACGAGCGACGCCGCCAGGAGGACGAGGGAGGTTAGTTTATTTTTCATGTCAGTAGGTCTTTTCGAGGACGAGATCGGTGGTGCCGGCGGTGGAGCCGGGGCGCTGGATGAGGAGGGCGGAACCGGCGGGGATCGCGGTGGCGCTGGCGTTGACGCCGGCGGCGGTCTGCCAGTTCACGCCGTTGAAGTAGTACGGGACCCAGGTAGTGCCGTTGTGGAGACCGACGGCATCGGCAACGCTTGCGACGGTGCCGTTGCGCCAGCCCGGGAGCAGCGTCTGGACGGCGAGATCGCCGAGGGTGGTGTCGGTCGGGAAACCGGCGGTGATCACGGTGGAGCTCGCGTTGTTCACGGGCTGGCGGAACGAACTGCCGAGAACGCGGCCGGAGATCGTAAGGCCGAGTGGCGCGCCGCGGCGGAGGATCAGGATGCCGGAGCCGGGACGAACGACGGTGTTGTTGCCGTTCACCGCGACGCCGGACGTGCGACGCCAGAAGCCGAGAGTGGTGTCGTAGTAGTACGGAATCCACGCGGCGCCGCTGCGGAGCTGGACGACATCGGCGCTGGCGGCGGAGGTGCCGCCTTGAAGCGTGTTCGAACCGAAGAGCGTGCCGAGCGTGTCGAGCGCGACGAGTTCGAAGCGGTCGCCGGGGGCGACGCCGAGCATGGCGAGATGAAGGCCGCCGAGCGAGAGCGTGCTGGCTGTGCTGGCCGTGATGTCCACCAGGCGGCCCTCGGCGGCACCGCTGGTGAAGCGCAGTGCCCAGGGAGCGGCCGGATTGGTCAGGCCCGCGCTCCAATTAGCACCGGTGAGGCCGATGGTGTCGCCCGAGACGGTTTCGATGCGACCTGCGCGGACACCCGCGGGCGTGGCGCTCGTGTCGTCGAACAGGAGGCCGAATGCTTTGTTACCCATGGGGAGGTTTGTATCCAGATAACCGAGCGGCACGGTCGGCACGGACTCCGAGACGAGCCGGAGGAACAGGCGGCCGGGGATGCGCGCTACCTTGGCGACCAGCGTTTCCGCAGTGGCCGTGGAGGATTCGACGGTGGTGGGGACAACGCTCCAGTTGAGCAGGTCGGTCGAGCTTTCGACGGCAAAGGCTCCGGCGACCGTGGTGCTGCGCGTGAAGCGGAAGGTCACCCAGTCGGCGTCCATGGCGATCGCGGGCAGGCCGTTCGAGTCGGGCGCGATGGGATTCAGGCCGAGGATGAACTCGAGCTGGTTGGGCACACCGTCGCCGTCGGGATCGTCCGCGGGAGCCTGGCCGGACTCAGGAAGGCCGCTGGCTGCGGCCCAGTCGGCGTAGCTCTGGCCCGCCGCTGCCTGCGCGGTGGCGAACTGCCAGACTGCACCACGCGTGATGTTGCCGAGCGCATCGATTTCGTCGATACGCCAGTAGTAGGTCGTGCCGCCGGTGAGCGCGGTGAGCGGATAGGTGCGCGCGGCTTGCGTGCCCTTGAACTCGGCCGATGTGCGGGTGGCGGTTTTGACGAGGAGCGGATCGGTGCCGAAGTACACGTCGCGGGAGACGGCATTGCCGGCGAGCGCGGCGTCCCAGCCGAGCGCGAGGGCGCCGGATTCGGTGACGACATCGCTGGCGTTATGAGCAGGACTGGGCGTGCCCGCCTGGCGGATGTTTTCGACGTCGATTTCGAAGCCGTTGATCACAGGATTTCTGCGGCTGACCGCGGGAACGTTTGGATCGGCGCTGAAGAGGATCGTGACGACTTCTTCGGGGCCGGAGACCGTGAACTCGAAGTAGGCGGTGCCTGAAACGAGGTTGGTGGCGGCACGGATGGACGGTTGCACGCGGGAGACTTTCGTCCCGTTGAAGTAGACATCCATCGCGCCGTAGGAATTACCGCTGGCCGGATTATCCAGGCCGTTGTGGTAGGTGAGCAGCGTGTGCGAGCCGGCCGAGAGGCCCTTGAGGGTCATCACGATTTCACCGCCGGTGGCAATGCCGATGGGTGCGACCATGATGCCGTCACCCACGAGCTTGGTGGCTCCTTGAGCGCCTAGCGCTCCGGCGAACCAATGGCTGCCGATGCCGGTGCCGCCGCGGTCTACGGAAAGCTGCGTTTGGGCGAAGCTGACGGTGACGTACTGGCCGCTGCCGACCGCGAAGGTCTGCGAGATCGGCGTGAGACCAGTCGAAGTGGTGCCGGGATTGCCGCTCGGCTGGATCGTGCTCCACATCGTGTAGCCGGGCTCGGTCTGGGCCGGCTGATTTCTCGATGAGTGGTTGATGTCCACGCGCAGGCCGCCCGTCGGATCGACCGGTGGCGTGAAGAATGGAATCGCGGAAACCTGCGACGAGTTGGCGCTTTCACCGGCGGCGTTCACCGCGGAGACGACATAGTAATAAGTCGTGCCGTTGGTGAGGCCCGTATTCATATAGTTGTTGCCGGTGACGGTGGCGATCGTGGTGTACGGGCCGCCGCTAACGGTGGCGCGTTTCACGTTGTAGCTCGATGCCGAGTGGGCGGCGCTCCAGGAGAGTCCCGCCTGGGTATTCCCCGCGATGGCGATGAAACCGCCCGGCGCTGGTGGGATGGCGAGTTGGGGAGTGGCGCTGGCTTCGGTGGAGTCGGGGCTTTCGCCATCTTCGTTCACCGCGGAGACGACGTAGTAGTAAGTCGTGCCGTTGGTCACCGTGCTGTCGGAGTAGCTGACGCCGGTCGGCGCGCCGATGGTGATGTACGGTCCTCCGGTCGCAGGAGCGCGTTTCACGTGGTAGCTGACCGCGCCGGGGGCGGCGGGCCAGGAGAGCGCAACGGAGCCGTTGCCGCCAGTCGCCGCGATGCTGGCGGGAGCGGGAGGAGGCATCGGGGTGGACTCGACCGGCGTGGCGTTGGCCTGGGAGGAGTCGGTGCTTTCACCGCTGGAGTTTACCGCGGAGACGACGTAGTAGTAGGTCGTGCCGTTGGTGAGGTTTGTATCGGTGTAGCTGGTACCGGGGACCGAGGCCACGAGGGCGTACGGGCCGCCGCTGGTGGCGGCCCGCTTGAGGCTGTAGCTGACAGCGCTCTGGGATGCGGTCCATGTGAGCGAAACCTGGGCTTCACCCGCGGTCGCTACGAGATTGGACGGTGCGGCTGGCGGAGCGGTTGCGCCGCTGGCCGGGATCCAGTTGTCCGGGCCGGAGAGCCAGGCGGTCTGCGAGTAGGGTGCGATCTGCGCTTCGGTGAGCTGGATCGAACCGGCGGCGCGGCCGGTGACGTTGAGCAAGTTGCCGTCGAGATCGGTGCTGCGGTACTCGGCGAAGTAGGTGGTGCTGGTGTTGCCACTCCAGCCTTCCGCGCGGATCACAGGACCGATCTTGGTGTTGAGGAACACGCTGAGACCGCCGGCATTCCACGGACGACCGAGGTACGCGCTGTTGGCGGGCACGCCGGTGATGGTGCAGCCTTCGAAGACGAAGCCCTTGCTGCGGTGATCGCCAGCGGGAGTCAGGGTGTCGGGCGCGGTAACGTAGCCGTTGGACTTAACGAAGAGTTCGCAGTTCTTGAAGTAGCCCGTGGCGTGGCCGTAGATGAAATCCACGTCGCCCTCGATGTAGCAATTTTCAAAATACTGGCGCCCGTACTCGGCGCGAAGGGTGTCCTGCCAGCCGAGGAGGCGGCAGTTGACGAACGAGAGGCGGTCGGCCTTGGAGTAGATCGCCAGGGCCTGGCCGGAGTTGTCGCCCGCCGTGTTGGCGAAGGTGACATTCATCGCGGTGAAGTCGTTGCCGAGGACAACCAAGGTCGCGTGCTGGTGACGGTCGTTGGGCTGCGCGGCCGAGTTAAACGCGCCTGTGATGACGACGTTCGCGGGATTTCCACCGAGGCCGTTCAGCGTGATTTTCGGAGAATCGGCCATGAACTGGGCGTCGACCGTTTCGACCGAGTAGGTGCCTGGCTTGATGTGGATGATATAGGGCGTCGCGTTGTTCGAGGGAACGGCGTCGAGTGCCTCCTGCAGGCGTGCGTACTGGCCGCTGCCGTCGGACGCGACGGTGACGTTGGTCGAGCCGGTGCCGCCGGTCGAAAGGGCGACGAGGTAGAGCGAGTTGCCGATGACTTCGACTCCGTAGCCGGGGGTGATCGAGGCGAAGCTGCCCGTGATGCTGGCGGCGGTGGCGATGAGCCAGCGGCTGCCGTTGGAAGGAACATAACCGTCACCGGCGGTGACGTTGAGCGCGCCACCGAGGGTGAGCGCGTTGTCGACGGTCAGTTTGTCGAAGCTGCTGGAGGAGTTGATATCGATTTCCAGCGAGCCGCTTTGAAGAGTGAGATCGCCGATGACGCGGGTGGAGCCGGCGCGGGGGAGCGATGGAACGAGCGCGTTGTCGATGTCGGGCATCGAAGCGGCTGCCATTTGCTGGAGCGCGAGATCGCTGCCGGGGGCGAGTTTGCCGCCGGCGTTGATCAGCGAGAACGCGACTGTATTCGCGTGCAGGGTACCGCCGGTGAAGGAGAAGTTGCCACCCTGCGTGCCCTTGGTGAGGAGACCCGTGGCAAGCGTGCCGCCGGAGAGGGTGAGATTGCCGGAGGAGCTGGCGCCACCAAGCGTGATGGCAGAACCGGCGCGCAGGACGCCGCCAGTCTGGGTCACGCTGCCGGAACCGCCGGAGCCGATGGCCAGATTCTCGCGGACATCGAGCCAGCCCGAGTTGACCGAAAGGGCGGCGGTGTCACCGCTGTTGCTTGCAATGGAAAGGTTGCGCGCATGCTGGCCGGTGGCGTCGATGACGACGGTGCCGGTGTTGATCTGCGCGGAGTCGAAGCGCGAGGGCTGCCAGACGTTACCCCAGTTGCCGATTTCGGCGTAGCGGCCGGTGGCATTGGTGTTCGTGAAAACGAGCGCCGAAGGAGCGGGCCAGGCGCCGAGGTCGTTGATGTATTCCTCGACGTTGCGATAGCCGTCGGAATCGAAGTCCGCGTTGTTGTCGGCGACAGCGGGATTGGTGCCGTGGGCGATTTCCCAGGCGTCGGGCATGCCGTCCCGGTCAGTGTCGAAATCGGAGGAGCGGTTGAAGGGAGCCACGCCGTTGACCGGGCGTTGCGCGAGGAGCGCCTCCCATTCGCCGAGCTGGGGGAAGCCGTTCACTTCGGCGATGTTGGCGCCGGAGCCGGCTTTCACCGAGGCCATGATGCGCGCATCGATGGGGCTGCGGCGCTGCCAGTTGGCGCCGCCGAAATCGACCACGCGCTGCAGGGCGACGTCGGCGGTTTCATGCGTGCCGGCGGTGCCCTGGACGAAGAACGGTTCGGTGTAGAGCGTGAGCCCTTCGCGGAAGTAGGTGCGGCCGCTGACGGGCACGCCGTCGATCACGCCGTTGCGGTTGCGATCCAGTTTGTTTCCGGACTCGTAAACCTTGGTGACGGCCGAATCGGCCGGCTCGTCGTCGCCGACGAAGAGGTTGGTCGTCGCGTTGTTAACGCCGTTGATGTAGTAATTGTTGATGAAGTTCGTGCTGCACGGCTGGTTTCTGCCGCCGTAGCCGACCTTCGTGGACGACCAGTTGTAGAGGACGTTGTTGGTGAAATCCAACACCGAGCCCGTCTGGCCGATCTCGGCGCCGATGCGGGGCATGCGGGAGCCGTTATGAGCGTAAAGGTTGTGATTAAATGAATACCGCGTGCCATCCATCTCGGTCGTGATGATGGAGCCGAAGGAGTGGCCGCCATAGTTCAGGCCTTCGCTGATGTTGGCGTATTGAACCGTCGTGGTTTCGCCGCGATCGCTGATCGAGATACCTTCGTCGGTGAACCAGATCGCGCTGACGTGATCGAAGATGGAGTTCTTAACCTGGAGGCTGAACGCATCGTACGTCACCGGCTGCTTGTTCGGGATGATCGTGATGTTGCGGGCGATGACGTTGGTGCCCACCCATTTGGTGCCTGTACCGGCGATCGTGATACCGGGGCCGGGAGCGGTCTGGCCGGCGAGGGTGAATTCGCCTTTGTTATAGCGGATGGTGTCGTTGGCCGTCTGGCCCGCGAGGTAGATGGTGCCGCCGACATCGAAGACGATCGTGCGTCCGGTGGACGGCGTGGAGTTGATGCCGTACTGCAAGGAGCCGGGCAGCACGCCATCCCGGTCTGCATCGAGACGGGTGACGTGGTAAACGTCGCCGCCGCGTCCGCCGGTGGCGATGGCACCGGGGCCGGTGGCACCGGGGAAGGCGGGGATGGGAGCGGCGGGTTGCGCGGACAGGGTCGCCGCTAAGGACAGCGCAAGGGGGAGCGCCATCCGGGAGGTTTTTCGGTTTTTCATAGAACTAAGGTGCGTGGGAGGGAAATTCAGAGTGCCGGTAAAACGCCGGTGGCACGGTCAAGCCGGTATCCAGCCCTGTGACGCGACCAAGGCGTCGTCCCGGCGTGAACACCGGGGACATTCGCGAAAAAGAAACTATCCCTGCCCGAAGGGCGCAGGGTGACAGGATGCATGGGGGGAAAGGGGCTAGGGTTTAGGCCCTATACGCTCCCATGATTTGCAAAAGTCAGGTAGTCCCGAGAAATCGGGGCATCCAAATGCCGTCACCGGGGAAACCCGATTTTCAACAGCGGATAACAGCGGATGCCAGTATCCGCCGCTCGAATGCGGCGGACGTTTAGGGCCGCGGAGCGGGGCGTGTTGGCTAACGCGCGGCGGGGCGAACTCCGGGAGGGATCAGGATGATCCCTCTACTTTGGGGAGTTGGCGGCGACTTTTTTCCGGCGGAGTTCCTGGGCTTTGGCGACGGAGAGGAATTCGTAGATGCCGTGGAGCTTCGCGAAATAATAACCGGCGCGGCCGTCGAGAATGCCGAGTTGGAAAAAGTAAACGTACACGAAGCGGAGCGTGGGGCGGAAGGGGAGGCGGCGGACGAGTTGCTTGAGCTTTCGCTTAAACTTGGTGCCGCCCATCTGGAGGTGTTGCGCGGCGTGGGCGCCTTCCTGGACGTCGAGCGCGGCCTCCCAGTTGGAGTAGCGGTTGTGTTTCTCAACGAAGACGTCGATCGAGGGGAAGGCGTAGTGGTCCATCTCGGACTTGAGGCGGCCGGTCTCGCCCTGGACGACGATGTGTTCGTGGACTTCGTTGTCGCCGCTGCCGGTGGCGCCGGCGACGAGGCGTTCGTAGCGGCCGAGTTTGTGCTTAAAGAGGCGGAGGTTCCAGTTGGGGTAGTAGGCGTGTTTCAGCCACTGGCCCATGAACATGAAGCGGCGGTTGATCCAGTATCCATTTTTTCCATGCCCGTCGGCGGCGATGAGGGCGGCGAACTCGGGGCCGGTCTCGGGCGGAAGGACCTCGTCGGCGTCGACGATGAAGACCCACTCGTGTTTGAAGGGGAGGTTTTCGAGGGCCCAGTTTTTCTTTTTGGGCCAGACGCCGTTGAAGGCGAACTGGACGACCTTGGCGCCGGTTTTTTCGCAGATGGCCTGGGATCCGTCGGTGCTGTTGGAATCGACCACGAAGATCTCGTCGGCCCAGGCGAGCGCGGCGAGGCAGCGCGGGAGATTGCTGGCCTCGTTTTTGATCGGGATGAGGATGGAGACGGGGACTTTGGCGGTGGTGGTCACGTGGCGAAAATGGGCGAGAGTGGGCGGCGGTTAGGTGAAGCGCAAAGACGCGAAGACGCTAAGGTCGGAAGAAGAGTTTTTAGGAAAGAGGTGGCGGGCGGGTGCCGATTGGTTTGGCGGGGTTGCCGGCGACGATGGCGGACTCGGCGACGTTTTTGGTGACGACGGCGCAGGCGCCGACGATGGCGCGGTCGCCGATGGTGAGGCCGGGGAGGACCATGGCGCGGGCGCCGACGAAGACGTCGCGGCCGATGATGATCGGGCTGGTTTGAAGCGGGAGCGCGGGCGAGGCGAAGTCGTGGGTGCCGGAGCAGAGGTAGGCTTCTTGCGCGATGGTGGCGCCTTCACCGATGGTGATGGGGGCGAGGGTGTAGGCGTTGGCGCGGTCGCCGAGGCAGGCGCGGTGGTGCATCGTGAGATTCCACGGGAGCTGGATGCGGGCGCGTTGGTGGACGAAGGGAGTGCCGTGGAGTTTCGCGCCGAAGAGACGGAGGATGAGGAGGCGCCAGGGGTTGAGGGGCTTGGGGGTCCAGGAGCAGAAGATTGCCCAGACGTAATCCCAGAGCAGCGCGGCGATGCGCTGGCGGAGGGTCCACGGCGAGTCGTAGGGCGTGGCTTGCGCGTGGGTTTTTAGCTGGGCGGGCATTGTCTCGCGAAGGTTGCGAAGGTGGCGAAGGAAAGCCTCAGAGGAGAACGAGTAAGAGTAGAGAACGAGAAAGAATTTTAGCGGCGGAGGAGAGTGGCGAAGTCGTCGAGGAAGAGGCCGGCGATGCGAGGGAGGGTATAGTTGCGGGCGGTGCTCCAGGCGGCGTGGCGTATTCGGGCGGTTGATGCCTGATCGGGGAGGATGCGGGAGAGGGTTTGGGAGAGGGCTTCGGAGGGGGAGGGGGCGCGGTGGTTGAAGACGAGGCCGTTTTCGCCGGGGGTGATGAAGTCCTGGAAGCAGGCGAGGCTGGAGACGACGGGGAGGCAGCCGGCGGCCATGGCTTCGAGGGCGGCGAGGCCGAAGGTTTCGCCTTTTTCGGCGAGCGAGGGGTAAACGAAGACGCGGGCGGTGCGGTAGTGCTCGATGAGTTTGGCTTCGTCGAAGACGCGGCCGACGAACTCGACGCGGTCGGCGACGGGTGCGGCGGCGGATTTGAGTTCGGCGAGATGGCTTTCGCCGCCGCCGCCGTAGGCGGTTTCCCACGGGCCGACGATTTTCACGCGCCACTGGGCGCGGAGTTCGACGGGGAGCTGGGCGAAGGCCTCGATGAGGAGTCGGACGCCTTTTTCGGGGTGGACGCGGCCGACGTAGAGGAGGGTGTTGTCGGCGGGGGCGATTTCGGGGAGGAGGTAGCGATCGGCGAGAGGGTAGGCGATGACGCGGGTGCGGTCGGCGGCGCGGGGTTCTTCAGCGAGGATGGCGTCGCGGATGGGGGCGGAGACGGTCTGGAGGATGGCGTGGCGGTAGAGCTTGAGCTGGCCCTTCGGGTAGCGGGCGACGTGGACGTAAGGGATGCCGCGGGAGCGGCGGCGGGAGAGGGCGGGGGTCCAGAATGTATTCGTGACGAGGATATCGGCGTGCGGGAGGCGGCGGAGGACCTGGAGGGAGAACCAGAAATCGCAGAGGAGGCGGCGACCGAAAGACGAAGGGGAGGCGAAGCCGGAGAAGCGTTCGTGGCGGACGCCGCCGATGATTTCTTGGGCGGGGAGTTTGGGATGGGCGCGGGAAAGGTGAGAGACCTCGTGGCCCTGGCGGACGAATTCCTGGCCGAGAGAGTGCCAGACTTTTTCGACGGCGCCGCCGAGGATGGCGGGAACTGGGAGGAAGGGGCCTTGGACGATGGTGATGCGCACGTGCGAAGGTCAGGAGTTGGTTTAATGTTTCCCGACCAAGGCATGTGTCACAGAGGACACGGAGCGCGGACACAGAGACGGCGGGAGGCCACAACGTGGGCGATGGGTTTGCGCGAAACAGCGGTTGTCGGAGAGAGGCATTGCGATGATGAACGTGGGTTTCGCTGCGTGGCGCTTGCTTAGCTGGGAGGCGTGTGGCGTTGGGAGATGAGGCCGGAGAGTTGTTCGGCGAGGTGGGAGGCGGCGAAGCCGATTTCGAAGCGGCGGTCGAAGGTGGCGCGGGCGGCGGTGCGCATCTTGTTGCGGGCGTCGGCGGTGAGGAGGAGCCAGCGTTCGAGGAGGCGGGTGGTGCCTTCCTGGGTGGGCGGTTCGACGAGGGCGACGTTGTCGGAGTCGAGCTCGGACCAGATGTTGACGCGGTTGGAGATGAGGACGGGGGTGCCGCAGGCGAGGGCTTCGACGACGGCGATGCCGAAGTTTTCCTGGAAGGAGGGGAGGACAAAAGCTTCGGCACTGGCGAGGGCGCCCCATTTGGCTTCGCCGGTGAGCATGCCGGGCCAGTGGACGGCGGGGCCGACGCCCTCGGCTTGGGCGAGGGTTTTGAGGGTGGCGAGGTAGCGTTCGTCGACGCAGGGGCCGGCGATGACGAGATCGGGCGGGGTGCCGCCGTGGCTGACGGCGTAGGTTTTGGTGATTTTGCCGTAGGCGCGGATGAGGTGTTCGACGCCTTTTTTGGAGTGGATGCGGCCGAGGAAGAGGAAGTAGCGGTTGCCGGCGATGGAGGGGCAGCGGGCGCGCCAGGCGGCGGACCAGGCGTCAGGGGAGCCTTCGGGGCGGGTGGCGCCGTAGGCGATGACGCGTTCGTTGCACTGGTAGAAGGGGAAGGTTTTTCGGGCGAGGCGGCGTTCTTCCTGGCAGGTGAAGAGGACGGCGCGGGCGTCGCGGAGGATGCGGCGCTCGACGATCTGCCAGTAGAGCCATTTCTTGATGTGCTTGATCGGGTACGTCTCGCGGATGGACGGATCGAGCATGCCGTGGGGGATGACGAAGTAGGGGACGTTTTTTTCGCGGGCGATGGAGCGGACGGCGAGGCCGAGGAATTGCCAGAGGCCGTGCATGATGACGGCGTCGTAGCGGGTGATGTTTTTTTCGAGCCAGGGGCGGACGCGGTGAGAGTAGGCGTAGCTGTTTTTGGCCGGGCCCATGGCGAAGGTCTGGCCGACCCAGCTTTGGAGGTAGCCGGCGAAGGGGTCGTCGACGGTGAGGAAGTCGGTCTGGTGGCCGAGCTTCGTCATGAGCGGCGTGATCGCGCGCATGCCTGCGACGGGGCCTCCGGTGGCGGGATCGACGGTGGCGATGACGCGGAGGATCTTCATGCGGCGTGGCGGAACGGCTCCCGGCCGTTATTTTCCAGAAGCAGCGTGTAGAGATGGAGGTAGGCGTCGAGCATGACGTGGGGTTCCCAGCGTCTGGCGTGTTCGAGGCCGGCGGCGCGGAGGGCGGAGGTGTCAACGAGGGCGGCGGCGAGGGTGGCGGCGGAGGCGTCGATGTCGGTGGGGTCGAGGTAGCAGGCGGCGGGGCCGCCGACCTCGGTCATGGGGGGGCGGTTGGTGGTGAAGACGGGGCAGCCGCAGGCCTGGGCTTCGGCGATAGGCCAGCCGAAGCCTTCTTCCCAAGAGGGAAAGAGGAGGCCGCTGGCGAGGGAATAGGCGGCGCGGAGTTCTTCGTTATCGATGCCGGGGAGGCGGAGGATGGATTCGCGGAGGCAGTGCTGGTCGATGATGGCTTGTTGTTCGGAGTCGAAGGGGGGGCCGACGTAGACGAGGGCGCGCGGGTGGTTGCCGGGGAGGCGGCGGAGGGCGGCGAAGAGGGCGAGGAGGCCGGTGCGGTTTTTGTACCATTGGGCGCCGCCGATGCCGAAGAGGAAGGGCGGGGGCGTGGAGGATTCGGCGGCGGGCCAGCGGACGTGGTGGCGGCTGAAGGCGCGGGCGAGGAGCGGCGCGGCTTCGGCTGGCGGCATCGGACGGTACGGATAGTTGAGTGAGTTGGGCACGATGGCGAGGTTACCATCGGCCAGACCGGTGAGACGCTGAAGGTCGGAGCGGGTTTTTTGCGAGACGCAGGCGGCGGCGCGGAGGGTGGCGAGGTTGCGGAGAATCCATTCCTGGTATTTGGCGCCGGAGCGGCCGGGGCGGTTGTGGGGGAATTCGCCGCGGGCGGAGCGGATCTGGAGGAGGTCGTGGACGGTGACCAGGAACGGGGCTTTGCGCAGGTGGGGGGCGTAGACGGCGTTGGCGTGGTCGAGGATGTGGAAGACGGTGCCGGGAGTGGCTTTGCGGGCGAGGTGGCGGAGGCGGCGGGGGAAGAGGACGAATTTGTCGAGGTAGCCGAGGTATTTGGGGAGGCCGCCGTAGCGGTATTTGGGGCCGAGTTTGACGAAGCGGGGTACGGGGCGGACGACGTCGACGGTGAGGCCGCGGGCGGTGTAGCCGGAGGCGAGGGCGCGTTCGAAGCGCAGCATGCTTTCCTGTCGGTCGGGCTGAAAATTGCCGACGAGGACGATTTTATGGAGGGAACTCACGCGAGACCGCGCAGGCGGCGACGGCGTTTTTCGTGTTCGGAGAGTTCTTCGGGCGGGGAGTCGTCTTCTGGAGAATCGTCGTCAGATTGATCGTCGTCGGTTTCGCCGGAGTCCCCGTCGGAATCGTCGCTGTCTTCGGCCGGGGGGAGATCGGGGTTGTTGATGAGGGCGAGGACGAGGCCGGCGTCGAGGATGGCGAAGCCGAGCTGGGAGGCTTGCGCCCATTGCTGGAGGGCGAGCGGAGCGAAGCTGGCGGCGGTGATGAGCATGGGAAGGAAGTCGCCGCGCTGGCGGAGGGCTCTCCAGGAAAGAGAGAAGAGGGTTAACCAGAGGGCGACGCGGAGGCCGATGAAACCGAGACCGAGAATTGGGCCGAGTTCCATCATGGCGCGGCTCCATTCGTCTTCGGCGAGGAGGAAGCCCATGCGGCCGGAGAGGAGCTGGGCGGCGACGTTGGAGCCGAGGCCGATGCCATGGCCGAAGAAGGGGACGTTTAGCGCCAGGTCGATGGGAGCGACGAAGCCGGCGAAGATGCGGGCGGTGAGA
Source organism: uncultured Nibricoccus sp. (assembly GCA_966249325.1). Classification (GTDB taxonomy): domain Bacteria; phylum Verrucomicrobiota; class Verrucomicrobiia; order Opitutales; family Opitutaceae; genus Nibricoccus. The sequence goes on from CBINDC010000009.1 coordinate 102,665, forward strand.
CTGCCCCAGGCGTCGCCGTCGGACTCGTTGGCGGCGATGGTCCAGCGGTCCATGAAGACCATCCATGCCTCGCTGGTGATGGGCATGAAGCGAAGGATGATGAGGATGACGACGCAGCCGACGATGGCGCGGGCGAAGGCGGCGGTGAACGCGCCTTTGAGGATGATGCAGGCGAGAAAGACGGCGAAGACGCAGCCGCAAATGACGGCGGTGCCGCGGCTGATGGAGATGGGCAGGGCGAGGGCGATGCAGACGCCGGCGATGAGGACGAACCAGGTGGCGATCTTCTTTTTCTTTTCGATGACGAAGGCCAGGAAGAAGGCGGTGGCGACGGGGAAGAACACCATGGGGCCGGTGATGAAGGAGAAGAAACCGGGAGGGCGGATGCGGCCCATGGCGCCGTGGATTTGTCCGCCCTCGCCGCCGCCGACGCCGCGGTTGACCCAGGCGTCCTGACCGGAGCGGTTTTGGAAAACCATGAGGATGGTCATGGGGATGGCGATCGCGAGGATGGCGTAGCCCATGCGGCGGACGTCGCGGCGGTCGAGGTACTCGGCCATGACCCAGATGAAGGGGACGTGGAAGTAATTGGTGCGAACGCCGTAGGCGGTGACCCAGATATTACCGTGGCCGCCGAGGAAGGCGAAGACGGTGGAGCCGATGGCGAGGGCGATGGCGAACATGACGAAGCCATTGCGGGGGAAGCGGCCCTCCATGATGACGAGAATGTAAACGCCGAGGACGACGGGGTCGCGCACGACGAGGAGCAGGTCGGCGGCGCCGGGAAGAACCCATTTGCGGAGGGATCCCTCGAAGACGAGGAGGATGAGGTAGGCCCAGATGCCCCAGCGGATGAACTTGGTCGTCGGTGTCATGGGCGGGAGGCGGTCGGTCGGCCAAGCGGCAGCATGGCGGGATTACCCGTGAGTGGCGGGGGCTTGGCAAGCCCGGGAGACGCTCGCGGCGAGACGTTTACCGTAGTTTTCCCACGTGAAAGTGGCGGCGCGGGTGGCGGCGCGGGCGCCCATGGTGTTGATGAGCTCGGGGTCGCGGTGGAGCAGGGAGAGTTTTTCGGCGATGGCTTCGGAGGAGCGGATGGGAACGAGAAAGCCTTCGTGGCCGTCGTCGATGAGGTCGGGGGCGGCGGTGTGAGGGGTGGCGACGATGGGCAGGCCCATGGCCATGGCTTCGAGGAGCACGAGGCCGAAGCCCTCGAACAAGGACGGGAAAACGAAGACGTCGTGGGCGGCCATCTCGGCGAGGACCTGGGAGTGGGGGCAGGAGGGAATCCAGCGGACGCGTTCGCGTTTGAGTTCGGCTTCGAGGGCGGGGCAGGGCTGGAGGGGCAGGGTGCCGATGACGGTGAGTTCGACGGCGGAGCCGAGGGAGCGGCAGGCGTCGAAGAGATAGAAGAGACCTTTGCGTTGACCGAGAGAGCCGACGAAGATGACGCGGAGGGGGCCGGAGGTGTGGCGCGGGGTGCGGACGGGGGCGCCGGGGAGGCGGGCGGGAGCGCCGTAGGGGATGACCTCGACCGGGGCGGTGAAGCCGGGGGCGGAGGCGAGGGTTTTTAAGGTGTAGCTGGATGCCACATACACGCGGTCGGCGAGGGCGAGTTCCTCGTCCTTGCGGGCGGTCTTGGCGGGGCTGTCGTCGTTGCCGATGAGGGTGGAGGCCCAGGCGGGGAGGCGCTGGGCCTCTTCGAGGAGGAGTTCGCGGGCGGCGCGCCAGTAGCCGATGGGGAGGTCGTAGAGGGTTTTCTGGCCGCGGCGGCGGGCGGTGCGGAAGGCGAGAGCGGCACCGTCTTCGTAGGCGTAGATGCCGGTGAAGTCGCTCTGGCGGAGGCGGCGGGCGGCCTGGCGGTCGAGGGAGTGGTAGACTGCGTCGACGCTGAGGGGGCCGGTTTCGTGGCGGACGAGGGATTTGAGTTTCGCGCGGTGGGCGAGGAGACGGGCGGCTTCGCGGACGGGGTGGGAGTGAAGAACGGGTTGGAGCTCGGCGGGGAAGGAGCGGCGGGCGAGCTGGGTGCGAAGGCCGGCGGGGAGGAGTTTCGAGAGGGGGCTGGCGCCGGTGTAGTTGATGCAGGTCCAGAATTCACCGATGAGGCCGGCGCGGTGGAGGCCGAGGGCCGCGTGGCGGACGTTGGCGTTGCCGGTGGGATGGGTGAAGAGGAGCACGGGAGGGAATGAGTGACGAATGACCAGTGAACGAAGGAGTCGGCGAGTGGGAATTTGAATACCGGGCGGGAGCTCAGGAGGCGGGCGAGGGCGGGGGGAGGGCGTCGAGGGCTTTTTCGAGGAGCGCGGGATCGAGGTCGATGTCGTCGGTGATGCCGCGCGGGGGGAGCTTGGGAGACGGGCGGGGGCCGCGGCCGATGAGGACGGTGTGATCCAGGCTGAGGGCGGTGCTGATCATCCATTCGTAGACGACGACCCAGCCGGGGGCGCAGAATTCGATGACGTGGCAGGAAGGCGGCGCGAAGAGAAGGTTCGCGTGGGCGGCGCCGCCGGGGCCGGCGACGACGGCGGCTTCGGAGAGGAGGCGGGCCTGCTCGGCGACGGTGAGGCCGGACATGGAAACTTCCTCGAAACCGCGGGCGAGGAGGATGCGGCGGATCTCCTCCTCGTTGACGAGACGGCGGCGGGTGGCGTCGCGACGACTCAAATACAGGCGGCGCCGGGGAACGGCGGGGGTGGAGGGGAGGAAGAGACTGCGGACGTAGCGGATGTCGACGGGGCTGACGCGGGTGTTGTCGAGGTGCAGGGAGGGGACGACGAGGACTTCGGCCTGGAAGTGATCGCGGTCGTGGACGTGGATGATCCGGGAGGAATCGATGCCGAGGCGGCCGAGGGTTTCGATCTGGAAGGGCAGGCCGGTGTATTTAACGAGAATGTGGTCGAATGCGCGGAGATCCCAGCCGGCGCGTTCGGCGAGGCCGGCGCGGGGAAGGAGATCGAGCATCCAGTGGTGATAATTAGCGGACGCCTCGGGGGTGATGAGGGAGAGGGTGCGGCCTTTGAGGAGGCGCGGGCGGGGGAGGCTGGCGTGGGTGTAGATGTTGTGGAGAGCGGGGCCCCAGATGTCGTGGGAAAGTTCGGGGATGAGACGGCCGTCGGCGGTGAGGATGGCGGCGTTGCTGTGGCCCCAGACGCGGGCGTCGCGGATCTCGGCGACAAACGTGGCGGGGAAAACACCGTGCTGGTGTTCGAGGAAGGCGGGATGGCAGGCGGGCTCGCCCGGCATGCGGGGGAGCGGGCGATGGAACGTTTCCTCGGGATCGACCAGGCGGACGGTGACGCCGTCGGCCTGTGAAGCGCAGAGGGGGAAGGGCTGGTTGCGGGGGAGCTGGAGACGGGTGCGGGTGACGGCGAGTTCGCGGGGGCCGGCGAGGGCAAAGATGCGGAGGCGCCGGAGCAGACCTTCGGCGCGGCGGGCGTTGCGCCGGAGGCTGCGCATGACGGCGAAGCGCAGATGCATCAGGCGATGACCGGCGGAGGTGGCTGCTTCGGGGGTTGGGTGGTTTGAAGTCACCTTTGGGGCGAAGTGGCGGGCGGGTTTTCCAGGTAGTCGAACCAGAGACGGGAGACGACGCCGGGGGCGAAGTGGGCGTCGTAGGCGGCGCGCTGGGCGAGGCGTGAGGTACGGCCGGAGCGGATACGCGAGGTGAGTTCGAGGACGCCGGCGAGGGCGCTTTCGACGGTGCAGGGGTGATTGACGATGACGCAGTTTTCGGGGGCGCGGGCGATTTCGCGGGTGCCGCCGCGGTCGGTGGCGATCCAGGGGAGGCCGGCGGACATGGTCTCGATCAGGCTGAGGGGCATGCCCTCGTTGTGGATGGAGAAGAGGGCGACGGCGTCGAGCGAGCGGAGGATTTCGCCGTGGCGGGCGAGGTCGCGGTAAGGGCCGTGGTAGCGGATGGAGGGAAAGGCGGCGAAGTGGGCTGGCGGATACTCGGGGCCTTCGCCGTGGATGTGCCAGAGAACGCCGGCGAGTTCGGGGCGGAGGCTGAGCTGGCAGAGGAGGTCGATGCCTTTGGTGGAGACGAGGCGGCCGAGGAAGCCGATGTCGAGCGGGCGGGCGGTGTCTGGCGCGGATTCGGCGACTTGTTCGCGGGCGACGGGGCAGGCGGTGAAGTAAGGGAGGAAGCGGACGCCGGTGCGGCGGTTGACGGCGTTTTCGATGCCGGAGCGGGTGGCTTCGGAGCAGGCGACGATCTCGGGGGCGCGTTCGAGGACGCGGCGGAAGCCGGGGGCCCAGGAGGCTTGTTCGCCGGTGTCGGCGGCGGTGTGGTGGTGGTGGATGACGCGGGTGGCGGGGCGGGCGGCTTTCCAGACGGTGGCGGCGAGGGCGCTCTGGCCGTTGGTGTAGATGACGTCCCATTTCGTGGAGCGGGCGCGGAGGGTTTCGCGCCAGAGCCAGAGGAGTTTTTGGAGTTTCGAGGCTTCGCCGCGGGGGCGGGAGAGTTCGCGGAAATCGATGCCGGCGGCGAGGAGGGCTGCGCGGGCGGGGGCGTTGAGGGAGTCGCTTGTAGTTAAGAAGCGGACACGGTGGCCGCGGGCGGCGGCTTCCTGGGCGAGGACGCAGACGTGGCGTTCCATGCCGCCGTAAGCGGCCATCTGGGGGACGTAGAAGAGGAGGTTCACTGCTGGAGGAGGGCGGGGTCGTTCGCGCGGTGGAGGCGGGAGAGAAAGGCGGAGGCGAGGGCGGGCAGGCGGGGTTGCGGGGGGCGGCGGCGCGAGAGCCAGCCGGCCATGAGTTCGGAGGGGGTGTCGGCGAGACGGACGACGAGAGCGTCTTTGAGCGGAGGCGGCGTGGGCGGGGTGCGGAGGGCCCAGTCGTCGCGCGGGACGATGACGGGGAGGCCGTGGTCGAGCATGGCGGCGACGGCGCCGCTTTTGCCGATGAGAGCCCAAGGGTGCGTGCCGATGCCGAAGTCGAGAGACTGGAGGAGGCGGGAGATTTCGGGCTGGGGGCGTTCGCCGAGGTTTTCGATGACGATGCCGCGGTGGCTGTATTCGTCTTTCAACTGCGCGAAGAGTTTGTCGCCGTGGGCGCCGAGGCGGCCGAAGCCGAGGATGCGGAGGGAGCGTTTGGAGGCTTTGGCGCCGCGGGCGAGGGCGGAGATGCAGGGCCGGGGGTCGAGTTGAGTGTGGATCGTGCCGAAGATGCCGCCGACCCATTCATTACGACGCGGAGCGGGGGGCATGGGTTCGATGGGGATGTTGCCGCAGAGGGGGAGCACGCCGGGCGTACAGCCTTCGCGGATGAGGGCGGTCCGGTAGGCGGGGTTGCTGGTATCAATGATGGCGGGCGCGAGGCATCGGATGAAGGCCATCAGGGCGCGGCGTTGCAGAAAGCCGTAGATGCGATTTTTGAGAGGTTCTCCGAGCGAGAGGCCGATCCACAGCTCGTGCAACATGAGGTGGTTGAGGCGGCCTTCGCCGAGGCGGGCGAATTCGAAGGCGGAGTCGGGGAGGATGCCTTTCGGATGGAAGCCGTAGGGGACGATCTGCCAGCTGAGCCAGTCGGGAGAGTGAGTCGCGACGAAGTTATGCGCGTGTTCGTAACGGGCGGTCCAAGGTTTGGCGGGAGAGAGCCGGAGGGTGGGGAAGGTGTGGCCGCGTTCGGACTGCGTTTCGTGAACGACGGTTTCCTTTAGTTGGTCGTCGTTGATGGCGAGGAGCGCGCAGGTGTGGCCGGCGTCGGCGCAGGCGCTGGCGAGCAGGCGCGTGTAATCTCCCACGCCATCGCGGCCGGGCTGAAGGGAAGTGCAGACGAACAGGAGCTTCATGGCGACGCGCAGACAGAGATATAGGGAATGCGTTGCTGGGAGTTTCCCTGAAAGAAGCTCATGTGCGCCGGTAGAACCGGCCAATGAGGGCGGCGATCTTCAGTGAATTTTGCAGGCTGCGTTTCTCCGATTTCGAAAGAACGGGCAGCGGGCTGTCGGTGTAGGCGAAAAAGGATTTGGCGGCGGTGGAGGGCGGGTAGCCGGCGAGGGCCTGGCGGATGAAGCCGCCGCGCCAGGGTTTGCGGGAGCCGATGGCGTGCGAGAGGAGGTGGCCGCCGACGGCGAAGTCCATGCCTTCGGGGCCGGTGGCGTTGACCGGGGCGGTGGAGCACATGAGCGCGATGTTCATCCCATCCTGATCGGTGGAGTGGAAGAGGGAGGTGGCGGTGCCCTGTTTGAGTTTTGTGAGAGAGCCGGTGGTGGCGCCGATGCGAACGATGAGATCGGCCCAGAGATCGAGGAATGCGGCGTGGGAGCGCGGGACGCCGATGAAGCCGCCGGAGTAGTAGCGTTCGCGTGTGGGGGAGAGGACGGGGATGGCCTGGGTCTCGAGCCACTGGCGCCAGCCGGTGCGGAGCGGGTGGCCGGGGGGGAGGTAGTTGTTGACGTCTTCGCAGAGGGCGAGGGCGCCGAGGCCCCAGCGCTCGATGACTTCCCACGGGCATTTGGCGACGATGTCGGGGTCGAGGTAGTAGAGCGTGTCGATGTCCTGATGCGTGCGGAGGAGGTCGCGAAGGAAGGTGGGTTTGTAGTTGGTGAAGTGGACGGGCGTATCGAGGGTGACGAACCAGAGTTCGGTGCCGTCGCCGAGTGTGCGCACGCGGAGGCCGGGGCCGGCTTCGCGCGAAGGCTCGGACCACGGAGGGAGGGGGCCGCGGAGCCCGCAGTAGATGCGGCCGCGGAAGCCGCCGTGGTGGAGGGAGTTGATGAGGGCGGCGGCGCCGATGTGGTAATGGCCTTCGAAGAGCGTGCAGATGGCGGAGGTCATGCGGATTTTTTCCCTTTGAAGAGCGAGAGGCCGGCGGCGGCGAGGGTGAGGGAGAGGAGCTTCGGGGAGGCGGGGAGCTGGCGGCGGGCGCGGGAGAAATTGAGCCGGGCGGCGGCGGGGTCTTCGCGGAGGAGTATCCGGCCGGCGGATTCAAGGAGGCCGGCGATACGGCGGCGGCGTTGCGCGGCGGGGATGGGGAGGGCGGGGCCGTGGCGTTCGCAGATGGAGGCGGTCTCGGCGATGAGGGCGGCGGCTTTGAGCGACATGGCCTGCGGGTGTTTTCGGTAGAGGCAGGTGGTGGCGCCGCTGTAGCGGAAGGCGCCGCCGGCGATGGCGGTGCGAAGCCAGTAGTCGAGGTCGTTGCAGATGGGGCAGCGGGGATCGAAGCCTCCGACCTTAGCGAGGACTTCGCGGCGGATCATGACGGAGGAGGGCTGGATGACGAGGTGGCCGAGGAAGAGGGCGGCGGGGATGTCGGCGAGAGCGGCGGAGGTGGGGGCGCGGAGTTCGAGTTTTGCGCCGGTGGCATCGTCGAAGATTTGGGAGGCGGAGAAGGCGAGGTCACCGGAGGCGGCGGTGGCCGCGCGGAGTTTTTCGAGGTGATCGGGAGTCCAGAGGTCGTCGGCGTCGAGGAAGGCGATCCATTCGCCGCGGGCGGAGGCGATGCCGGTGTTGCGGGTGATGGGGAGGCCCTGGTTGACGTCGTGGCGGTTGTAGGTGACGGACTGCGACACGGTGGCGGCGAAGTCGCGGACGATTTTTTCGGCGGAGTCGCGCGAGCCGTCTTCGGTGACGATGATCTCCCAGTTGGGGGCAGTCTGGGCGCGGACGCTTGCGAGGGCGGCGGCGAGGTATTTTTCCGCTTTGTAGGCGGGGATGCAGATACTGACGAGCGGCGAGGGCATCGGTCAGTCGCGGGCGGCGAAAATGCGGCAGGGGCCGTGTGGGGCGGTGGGTTGCGGGCTGGGTGTGCGGCTGGCGGCGGACATGGCTCGAAGAAGGCGCGAAAGCGCGGAGGGGGCCAGATTTTTGTCCGGGGTGTCGCGTGCAGGCGGGTCAGGTGCGGAAGTCGTGGCGGAAGGCCTGGTTTTCGAGTTCGGCGTTGAGGCGGGCGGTTTCGGCGTCGAGGAGGCGGCGTTCGATATCGGCGAGGGCGGGTTCGAGCTCGGCGTCGCCGACGAGGTGTTGTTCGGCGTAGACGAGGAGGGAGCTCCAGCGGGCGCGGAGGGCGGTTTCGGCGAGATGGGCGTGTTCGACGGCGGCGGCCTGGTAGCGGCCTTCGAGGGCGGCGAAGGCGGGCTTTTTGATTTCGGTGAACTCGGTGAGCATTTTCGCGGCTTCGGCGGCGGCTTCGGGCATGGGGCGGACGCCGATGTTATCGATGCGCATGATACAGTTCCAGGGTTCGACGATGGGGAGATGGCTGGCGGCGAAGGGAGTGCCGGCGACGGCGTTGGCGTGCTCGGTGGCGGTGGCGTTGAGGTCGTTGAGGGAGCGTTCGAGCTCGGCGGCGGCGGAGCGGACGGTGGTGAGTTTCCAGGTGGCGTTGCTGGAGGGGCGGGCTTTGGCGGTGCGGGCGTCTTCGGCGAAGGCGGCGTGGGCTTCGCGGAGGTCGCGGAGGAAGCCTTGCAGGCGGTCGCCGACGATGGCGTGGCAGCGGTGCCAGTGTTCGTGGAAACGGGAGGCGCGGAGGCCCTGGCGGTGGGCGGGGTCGGCCTGGCTGAGGTGCTGGACGAGGGCGACGCGGAGTATGGGCTGGACGCGTTCGCGGGCGATGCTGGCGCGGGAGAGGAGAGCATCGATGGAGGCGAGCTGGAGTTGCACGCTTTTCAACGCGGCATGGTAGTCGTCGCGGTCTTTTTTGGAGGCGAGGAGTCCGCCGAAGGAGGGTTTGCGGGACTGGATTTCCTCGGTGCGGGTGAGGTTGTCGCGGCGGCTGTCTTCGAGGACGTTGATGGCGACGGAGAGGGTGGCTTCGTCGCGCAGCAGAGCCACGATCACGGGCGGGAGATCCGCGAGGGGCGTGGTGTCGGGCATGGGCTGGGCGGCGAGGAGGGTCACGAGCGCGGGGCGCGTGAACGGGTGTCCGGCTGCTCGATGGGCGGGGATGCGGCGGTGAGGAGGAAACGGTGTGCGACCGGTGCGTTCATGGCTGTGCTCTACGTTTATCGGACAAAGTCGGGCGCGGTTAAATCAGTGTAAAATATTTATGAGGAAAGTTCCCCGGCCTACAGGCCGGGGAGTGACCAATGACCAATGGCGCAGGCGGTGGAAGGGGCCTGATGGGCGTATGGCGACGGGAGCGGGGGATGGTGAACAACGCGCACGGAGTGCGCGTTCCACCTTGGAGGCGTGGACCAGAGGTCCTCCCTACGACGGAAGATTAGCCGCGGCGGATTTCGGAGCCGCTGAAGCGGATCTGGAGGCGGAAGACTTTTTTCACGCGGCATTTGATGAGGCCGGTGGCGAGGTCGAATTTCTCGGGGACTTCGATGCGGTGCAGATCGACGACGGCGTGGTAACCGCGCTCCGAGAAGATATCGATGAGCATGGCGAGGGCGAGGGAGTCGTCGAGGACGGGGTCCTCGGTGTTAATGAGGGCGACGCCGGAGATGGCGTGGCGCAGGACGATGGGCATCAACTTTTTCTCCACGAAGGTGACGACGCGGGCGAAGAGGTCGGAGTGCTCGAATTCGTAGGCGTCGAGGCGTTTCACCATTTCCTGGCGCGCGTGCAGGACGATGTCCTCGGCGACGGGCAGGGTGCGCAGACGGTCGTAGGTGCGGGGATCGAGTTCGAGGGAGCTCTGGTACTTGAGTTCGCGGAGGATGTTCTGCTCGACCTCTTCGAAGGAGCCCTGGGCGTTGATGAAGTGGTAGTGGTAGATCTCCTTGAGCGACTGGAGGGCCGACCATGTTTGTTCTTTGAATACACGGTAGCGGCGCTGGGCGAGGGCGGCGTCGTAATCGGTGGCGCGTTCCTCCTGGAGTTCGCCGATGCCGGTGCGGCGGACTTCCTCGTTGTGCTCGCGGATCTCGCGGCCGCGCTTGAGCTGGCGGGCGACGGATTCCTTTTCGTCCACGAAGAGCACCATGATGTGGATGGTGGGCTGGCGGAAGTGCATGCCGAGCGGGGTGTGGATGAACTCGCTGCGGAGCTGGTGGAGTTTGTTGACGAGCAGCTTGAGGCACTCGACCTGGACTTTGGTGCGGGGAAAGCCGTCGAGGATGACGCCGTCGCGGTATTCGGGGCGGAGGAGCTGGCGCAGGAGGATGCCGATGACCTCGCGGTCGCCGACCATGTGGCCGGCGTCTTTGATGCGTTTTGCCTCGGGTGTGTCGAGGAGTGCGGAGACGACAATCGGCGGGCAGGTGAGGCCGCGGGCTTTTAAGATGAAAGCGGTGTTGGTGCCTTTGCCGGCACCGGGGGCGCCGCCGAGGAGGATGAATTCTTTGGGGAAACGGAGGTCTTCGCGGCGGAATTCGGTTTCGAGGTCCTGCCAGACGGCTTCGAAGATGAGCTGGGCGTCTTTGATTTCGAGATCGGTGAGGCGGGCGCCGGCCGTCGGGGTGGTGGCGGATAGCGGGACAGAGGGTGTGGTGTTGGCGGGCGCGCTCATGGTGTGGGACGGGCAACTAGAACGAAGGGCGGGCGGGATTCGACATTAGAAATGGGGTGGAGGTGGAATTTGCGACCGCCCTGGTGTGGGGGAGAAGGCGGCTGGCCAGTGATCTGGTCCGGGAAGTGTTGATGCGTTTTTCGCAAAGTAGCGGCTCAAGCGATGTGCGAAGCGGCCGATAAATTAGGCAAAAGCGACAAGTGATGCTGTCGCCCCTCGCGGATCAGCCCCAACCGTTGAGCCGCGAATTTTGCAGGTGTTGTGGTCAGCCCGGTCGTGTGCGCAAGCAGCGGCCGGGCCTTTTTTTTGCCCGTGAATCTGGTCGCTGTCCGGACTGCCCGATCGGGGCGGCTTTTGCCCTGAAGCAGACTGCCCCGGCAAACGCCATGGGTTGTTCATTTCATTCGCGGGCCTCTCTTTTACTTCAAGTTGGAGGCGAGTGGGACGTTCACACACCTGTCCGAACTATGACTAAACGATTCCGTTCTCTCTCCGCGCTCACGCTGGCCTCGGTGGCCTCCGCTGGCACGGCTTCCGCAATTGATGCCGGTGGCATCGCGATTCACGGCTCGCTGAGTGCGACCGGCGCGTACTCCGGCGATTACGATTACAACGGCGAGACCGCCGATGGCTTCGATTTTAACGTGAAGGAGATAACGCTCAACGGCGCTTATCGCTTCGAGAATGGCATTCGCATCGCGACGCAGCTGTACGCGTATGATCTGGCTGGTTACAAGGACATCGCCCTCGATTTTGCGACGCTCGACTACTCGTTCAACGAGCAGGTTGGCGTGCGTGTTGGCCGCAACAAGCTGCCAGTCGGCTTTTACGGCGAAGTGCAGGATCTCGATCAGATCCGCACCTTCGCATCGCTCCCGCTCAATTTTTATCCGCGTGCGCTGCGGCCGTTCACCGCTGGCTATAACGGCGGCGGTCTCTACGGCACGTTCGCGTTGGGGAAGGGCGGCAGTCTGGAATATCAAGCCTTCTACGGCTGGCTGGAAAACATCGCTGGCGACGCCCCGTATGCGCAGGGTATCTCGGATCTCACTGAAGCGGACCTGCTCGATCTGGATAATATTTATGGCGGCTCAGTGATTTGGAACGCGCCGGTGGAAGGCCTGCGTTTCGGCTACACGATCAATTTTGTTCCGGACGTGCAGCTGCTCGCTCACGTCCAGACGCGCGCCGGTCTGGCTGAAGTTGGCTCGTCGTTCGCATCCATCGCCGCGATGATCGACCTGGGTTTTGGAGCGGGCACTTGGGATTATTCCGGTCTTTTCGCCGGATCGCGCAGCACCGCTGAGCTCGATGTGGTGACGCATGTGGCGTCGGCCGAGTACACGCATAACAAGTGGGTTTTCGCCGCCGAGTACCGCAAGATGGAGACGGACGGCACCAGCAGCATCTTTGCTTCCGCGCCACTCAATGTGGTCAACGCGCCGGTGGAGTCGGCTGAGGAGCATTGGTACGTCCAGGCAACTTATCAGGCCACGGACAAACTAGGGCTCGGCGTGTATTATGCGCAGAGCGATTTCGACCCGAAGGACAAGGATGCCGGGGATGATAAATTCACCACGATCAACGATCTCGCTCTGGGCGCCAGTTATGCGATCACGGGCAACTGGATGATCAAGGTCGAGGGCCACGCGCTCGACGGACTGGGCAGACTGAACCACGCGGGCGACCGCAACCTCGGGGCCACCGATCCGAAGTGGAGCTACTTCGTGGTGAAAACCACGTTTAGCTTCTGAGCTGTGTGCACAAACCCACCTGACGACACACTCTCATGAAACGTTTTTTCCTGCTCGCGACCGTCCTCTTTGGACTGGCGGCCGCTTCTTCTGCTCAAGACGCGGTTTTCGTCACGAACACCGCGACCGCCGATGCCTCGCTCAGCGGGGATGATCTTAAGGCGATCCTTCTTGGTAACAAAACCAAGTGGGAAAGCGGCGGCGTCATCAAACTCGTCGTCCTCACCGAGGGCGCCGTGAACGACAAAGTCATCCGCGATCACACGCAGCGCTCCGCCGACCAGTTCGACAAGTACTGGAAGAAGCTCGTCTTCACGGGCAAGGGCATGCCGCCCGCCACGGCCAAGACCGATGCCGAAGTGATCGATTATGTTTCGAAAACGCCGGGCTCCTTCGGCTACGTCGCGAAGGAAAGCGCCACCGACAAAGTAAAAGTCATCGCGATCAAATAACGCTTCGTGCGCGGCGGCGTTTGCCTGCCGCCGCGCCTTCCGGCCCTCGCGAGCCGGAATACCCCACAACAGGCCTGCTCTTCATGGTTCGCTCCCTCAGCATCGAAAAGAAAATCCTTCTCGGCGTGACGATTCTCGTCGCCGGGTATCTCGCCTCCATTGGCGTCAGTTTCGTCGCAGGCATGCGTGCGGAATCCCGTCTCAAGCATGTTTCCGCCGCGCAGTTCCCGCTCGCGATGGAGAGCCGTACCGCGCTCTTCACCTTCGATGAGGCGGCGAAGCTCTACACCGACGCCACCATGACCGGCGACGAGGAGGTGCTTGGGCTCGCTTCCAGGAAGAGCGATCAAGCGGTCAACCAGCTCAATCACCTCGCCGAACTTCAGACCGAAGACGGAAATGTCTTCGCGGCCGCAGCCAAGGAGGTCGCCGCGCATCGCGTAATGGGGAATGACACGTACCGGGCTTTCAGCGCCCAGACCGATGAAACCCGCGAGAAGGTGCAGGCACAGGCGCAACAGTTTTCAGAACTCACGACCCGCACCCGCGCGCTTCTTGCGCAAGCGGCCGAGGTCAGTGCCGCCAATTTGAATACGTCGCTCAACGACGTCTCGGAGGCCACGCGCCGTCAGCGTTTCATGAATGCCGCTGTGTGCGCCGTCGTGATCGTGCTGGGTTTTGGCGCGGTGTGGTTGATTACGCGCCGATCCGTGACGCGGCCGGTGCGCGATGCGGTGCAGGGGCTCACGGCTTCGTCCGAAAGCGTCGCCGCCGTTTCGGCTGAGATGGCGGAGTCGCTTCAGGAGGCGAGCGTGTCACTGGACGAAGTCGCCGGCGCCGCTCAACGAAATGGCGAGAATGTGGAGACGGCGAAAAAAGTTTCGCGCGACACGCTCGAAGCCGCCCAGCAGGGCGTGGCCAGCATGGCGACGACGCAGACTACGCTGAAGGGCGTGCATGGTGCCGCCGAGGATCTGCGCAAAGCCATGAGCGAGCAGCAGAAGTCCAGTCAGGCGATTTCCACCATCATCAAGACGATCGACGAGATCGCGTTTCAGACGAACCTGCTCGCGCTCAATGCGGCGGTCGAAGCGGCGCGCGCGGGCGAAGCGGGCCTTGGTTTCGCTGTCGTGGCGAATGAAGTGCGCAGTCTCGCCGGTCGCAGCACCGAATCGGCGAAAGAAACTGCCGAGATGATCGCGACCTCGCTCGCCGTGACCAAGCGCGGGGCGGAAAGCAGCGAGCGCGTTTTTGCGGGTGTGCAGGCGGTCATCGCCGAATCGGCCAAAGTGGAATCCAACCTGGCGGCGATCGCGGCGAAAGTCGGCGAGATGGACCGTCTCGTTGAGGAGATCAATCAGGCCTCCGCCACGCAGGCGACGGACATCCAGCGCATCAGCACGGCGGTGAACTCGCTCGATGGTTCGCGCTCGGCGGATCACCATGATGCGGCGGTGCAGGTGCTTCGTTCGCAGGCCGGCCAGCTCCGCGACTTGCTCGGCAGCCTGCAGCAACTGGTCAATGGACGCCGCGACGGAAAAGCATCGTCGCGTGCAGGTGCAAAGTCCGGTGAAAATCGGGAAAAGTCCGACATGCATGAAGTCGAGGAACCCGCGCACGTTTGAGTGCGCGTTTGCCCGGATACTGGAATTAAAAAGCCGCGCCTGAAGAGGCGCGGCTTTTTTCATGAAGGTGCAATGCAGGCTCAGAGACAGAACTGTTCGCTGCGATCGGGGAGTTTCATCGTGACCTCGCCGTTGGAGACTTTGAGGTGGACGGTGCGGTTGACGTTCCCGCCGAGGTCCTGGCCGGCGATGGGGTAGCCGTTGGTTTTCAGGTATTGAAGGACGGCGCCGGAGTTGCGCGCGCCGATTTTGAACGGATCTGCGCCGTTGAGGACGCTGGCGCCGCCAGCGAGGAAGATGCGGAGGCGGCTGATGTCGGCGCGTACACCGACGAGCGATTTGAAGAGGAGGGGCAGACCGGTGTTGGCAAACATCGCGGGCTGTTTGATGGCTTTATCGGGAGAGATGGTCGAATCGGGCAGCATGAGGTGGAGGATGCCACCGGCATGAGAAATGGGATCGTAGGCGATCACGCCCACGCAGGAGCCGAGCGCGTAGGTGGACAGAGTGACCATGTCGTTATTGGAGACGGCCATGTCGCCGACGCCGATGACGACGCGTTGGGCAAAAAGAGCGGAGACGGTGGGTGCGCCGGCCATGGAGTTAATGCAGGTCGGATTCGTCCGAGCGCGTGGCGCGGCGAGGCTGGGGAGGGAGGTGACGCATGGAGAACACCGCGGGTCAGGGGGCGGCTCCTGTTAAATACGGCGTGCCCGGGGTAAACTTGAGTTGGGCAGAAGGGAAATCTGCGCGGAAAATCCCTCAGTTTTCCAACCGCGCGGCATGGCTTGGTAAAGCGGCTCCGAAAGAGAACGCGCGTGGGTTTTACGCGTTGCAAGGACGCGCCGAGTCAGCTGCCCGGGAGCGCTTAGGAGTAGACCAGCAGGCGCTGGCTGATGGGATCGACCAGGTTGTGATTACGAATCTTGGTGATCATCGCGGGGCTGAGCGTCTGGCCTTCGCTGACGAGCAACATGCCGTGCGGGCTGTAGAGGCCGTTGGCGAGCGTCATGCCAGCTTCGAGTTCGTCGAGGAGGATTTCCTTCACCTGACGCGGGAGCTGGATGAGGTGCGTGACCTTGAGGAAAAGACGGACGGCTTCGGGATCGAGCGCGCGGCCGGACTCAGCCATGACGGCTTCGATGGCGAGGTCTTTGGGCAGGCCGCATTCGACGAACCAGACGGCGACGGCGAGGCAGCGGGCGGTCCACGGAATGGCCTGCGCAACGAGGCGGTCAGGGTAGCCTTTGCCGTCCCAGCGTTCGTGGTGGGCACGGATCGTTTCGCCGAGGGCGGGGCGGCTGTCGACGTAGGAGGCGAGGGTCTGGCTGTAGATGGGGTGGCTGTGGAGCGTGTTGAGGTCTCGCTCGTTGAGCTTGTCGGGGTTCTGCCGGAAGGTGCGGAGGAGTTCGCGCGGCACGCCGATGAGACCGAGATCGCTCAGCCAGGCGGCGGAGCGGAGGATGTGTTTTTCCTCGGCTGTGAAGTGCTCGGTCTCGCTCATTTTGCGGGCGATCTCGGCGAGAGTCTTGGCCTGGCCGCTGAGGAGCGGATCGTAGGTGGCGAGGATGCGGAAGCAGAGGTCGAGCGAGTGCTCGTAGCTGGTGGCGAGTTCGCGGTTGGCTTTGTCGAGGTCGTGCTTCTGGGCCTCGAGGGTCTTCACCTGCTCGGCGAGGGCGGCGTTGGCGATGGTGAGCTGCTGGTTGAGGCGCTGGGCCTCGGCGTTGAGGCGCTCGTTCTGGACGATGAGTTCGTAGCGGTTGATCGCGTTTTTGACCGTGGTGGTCAGCTCTTCGCGTAACCAAGGTTTGGCGACAAAGCGGAAGATTTCGCCCTTGTTGATGGCATCGACGATCGTGGGCAGCGAGAGGACCGCCGTGATGAGGATGCGCGAGCAGAGCGGGCGGAGTTTTTTGCTCTCGATGAGGAAATCGAGGCCCATCATTTCGGGCATGCGCTGGTCGGAGATGATGACGGCGAATTCGCGGTCGCGGAGGATTTCGAGGGCCTTGCGCGCGCTGGTGGTGGCAACGACGTGATATTTTTCGCGCTCGAGGGTCTCCTTTAGTGCGCCCAGCACGATGGGTTCGTCATCGACGATGAGCAGGGATGGCGTGGAGATGGGAGCGGCGCTATTGGGCGTCATGAGGAATCGGGAGTGAAGAGCCGCGCGGGGGCGCGAGTCAGCAAGGCTGCGTGGACAGCGCAGGTCAACCCGTGTTCACGACGAGGCCGGGACCGGGGCTGGTGATTTTCGAGCGGCGCGGCGGGCGCAGTGGATTTACGCCGGGATTTGCGCGGGGTGCGTGCCGCCGTTGAGGGCGGAGGGCGCGGAGGCGACGGCCTGGATGATGAAGTCCGCGACATGGTCGAGCGCGAGCTGGCGCTGGGCGCCGCCGTTTTCCCAGGCGACCTTGGGCATGCCGTAGACGACGCTGGTGGCTTCGTCCTGAGCGAAGGTGATGGCGCCTTTTTCGCGGACGCGAAGCAGGCCTTCGGCGCCGTCCTTGCCCATGCCGGTGAGGATGCCGCCGATGGCGTATTGACCGGCGAGATCGGCGGCGGATTTGAAGAGAATATCCACGGCGGGGCGCTGGTGCCAGACCATCGGGCCGTCGGAAAGGCGCACGCGATAACCGTCGCCCGCCCACTGGAGCATCATGTGGAAATTGCCGGGGGCGACGAGGGCGAGGCCGGGAACGAGTTTGTCGCCATCGACAGCTTCACGGACTTCGAAAGCGCAGATGGTGTTGAGGCGGTCGGCGAAGGCTTTCGAGAAATGCGCGGGGATGTGCTGCACGATCGCGATGCCGGGGAGATCGCCGGGCAGCGCGGTGAGGACTTCGCGGAGGGCTTCGGTACCGCCGGTGGAGGCACCGAGGAGAATGAGGCGTTTCGGGTGGTGCAGCCCCGAGGGCACGGGCGCGCGAACGGGTGCCTTGGCTCCGGGCATGGCGCGAGGCGCGGGCGGACGGGCGCCGGCGGTACGAGCAGCGGCGGCCGGAACCGGCATGGGCGGGCGCGTTTGTAGTGGGACGGCGGATGCTGGAGCGGGGCGGGGCGGAACGGGTGTCAGTGGCGCATCGGGCGGAGGCGTGGAGGACGGTTTCTTGAAGGGCGTGCGGGTCGGCGCGGGTTTGCGGAGGCGGGCGCAGGCGGCGGCTTTGATTTTTGAGATGAGTTGCGGGCCGAGGTCGCCGAAGGAGTAGGAGCCGCCGGGTTTGCCGAGGACATCGACGGCACCGATGCGAAGGGCTTCCATCGCGTGCTGCGAACCGGCTTTGGAAAGCGAGCTCATGATGATCACCGGGAGCGGGCGCTCTTCCATGATGATGCGGAGGAAGGTGAGCCCGTCCATGCGCGGCATCTCGATGTCGAGCGTGAGAACGTCGGGCTTGAGCTGCACGATCTTGTCGCGCGCGATGTAGGGATCGATCGCGGTACCCACGACCTCGATTTCCGGGTCCTTTGCCAGCGTCTCGCTGACGACTTTTCGGATGACGGCGGAATCGTCGATGATGAGGACGCGGATTTTGCGCAGGCTCATGAGTGTGAGAATCGGGGCGGAAGGCGGGGAGGGCGCCTGCTCAGGACTTGAGCGGGCGGCGATAGATGGCGGGCTTGATCGTCTCGAGCGTGTGTTTGACGCCGCTGAGGCTTTCGGAGTGGCCGACGAAGAGGTAGCCTCCGGGGACGAGCTGACGGGTGAGGCGTGCGACGAGTTCCTCCTGAGTGGGCCGGTCGAAGTAGATCATGACGTTGCGGCAGAAGATGAGTTGGAACGGCTCGGTGAATGGGAACGCACCTTCGAGGAGGTTGAGCTGGCGGAAGGTCACGCATTCCTGGACGTGCGGTTTCACGCGGTAGTTTCCTTCCTGCGGGCCGAAACCTTTCTGGAAATGCGCTCGGACCAAGCCTGGCGCGGTTTTGGAAAGGGTGTCTTCGCGGTAAACTCCGACACGGGCCTTCTGAAGAATCTTGTGCGAGATATCGGTGGCCTCGATACGCCAGGGCCAGGTCGAGCGGGTGCCGAAATGTTCGAGCAGCGTGACAGCGATGGAGTAGGGCTCTTCGCCGGAGGAGGATGCGGCGCTCCAGACGTTGAACGACGGCCACTTTGCCGCGGCGCGACGCGCTTCCATCTCGGGAATGAGTGTCTTCGTCAGGAACTCGAAGTGCTGCGGCTCGCGGAAGAAGAACGTGTGGTTCGTCGAGATCGCGTCGATCAAGTGCGCGAGTTCGTCGCCACTCTCCTTCTGCTGGAGAAAGCGGCAGTAGTCGCTGATCGAGGTGATATTGGTGGCGCGCAGGCGCTTGCCGAGACGCGCGGAGACGAGCTCGCGTTTGTCCGGGCCGAGGTTGATGCGGCTGTGGCTGTACACGAGCTCGCGGATAAAATCGTAATCGCTGTCCCTCATCATGCGGGGTTGTTGGATGAGAAGCTATCGGCGCGTTCAGTGCAGAATGTAGATGGCTTTACGGTGAAATCACCGGACGCCGCTTTTTGGCAAAGCGGGCGCACATCGGCGGGCAGGCAAATTTTGCCGTGATCCCTCATGTCGTTCTGGGGTGTTTGCCCGGGTGGCCTAGGGTGAAACTCCCAGAAATTTTTAACTCACTGTTGTTCATTGCTCTATAACTCAAAAAAACAGGCTGGCACCGCCATTGCTAAACCCACCGGCACATGATCGACCCGATTTTCCAGTCCGATAACTACCTGCTCGCGCGGAAGCTCCTCGATGGTGCCGTGCTGCGCCAGGAAGCGATCGCCTCGAACATCGCCAACGCCGAGACCCCCGGCTACCGCCGCCTCGACGTCGCCACCGACTTCGCCTCCCAGCTCCGCGCCAAGCTCGAATCCGGCACGCTCGCTCAAAGTAAGAACACCCTCGCGCCGTCGCTCGTCGAAGATCCCCACGCCCGTTCGCTGCGTCCCGACGGCAACAGCGTCGAGATCGAGAAGGAACTCCTCGAGATGAACAAAAACACCCTCGAGCACGACTTCCTGACCGAGCTCGTGAGCCGCAATATCAAGCAGATGAAAATGGCCATCAGCGGCCGCATGGTCTGAGCACCCCAATTTTTTAACCCCGCGTTTTCATGAACATCATCTCCGGCATCGACGTCACCTCCGGTGCGCTCACCGCGCAGAAAACCCGCCTCGACATCGTCGCGCAGAACATCGCCAACGCCCAGACCACCCGCGGTCCCGACGGCCAGCCCTACCAGCGCAAGATCGTCTCCTTCGAAACCGAACTTCTCCGCAACACCAAGACCGGCGGCGCCGCTCTCCAGAGCGTACACGTGAGTGGCATTTCCGCCGACAAGACCCCCGGTGCCCGCGTTTACGATCCGACTCACCCCGACGCCCAGAAGGACGGCTTCGTCAACATGCCCAACGTCAACATGGCCTTCGAAATGGTCGACCTCATGTCCGCCTCCCGCGCTTACGAAGCCAATCTCTCCGTCGTCAAAAACGCCCGCCAGATGGCCCTGAAGGCTCTCGAGATCGGCAAATAATCCGCGCCGCCCTCTGCGCTCCGACCGTTAACGCACCTTCTTCATCATGTCGCTCATCGGCTCCATCAGCACCCTCCAGAACCCGCTGCTCAACAAGCTGCAGGGCCTCACGCCGAACGACTCGCCCACCGGCCCGGTCAAGCTCCCCGGCATCTCGCTGCCCGGCGCCACCGGCGAAACCACCGCCACCCAGCCCGGCGGCTTCGGCAGTGTCTTCGAGAACCTCGTCTCCGCCGTCGATGGCAAACAGAAGGAAGCCCAGGCCGTCACTCGCGAGGTGCTCCTCGGTAAAAGCGAAAACCTCCACCAGTCGATGATCGCCATGCAGGAGGCCGGAGTCGCCTTCCAGCTCATGGTCGAAGTCCGCAACAAGGTCGTCGAGTCCTACCAGGAACTCATGCGCATGCCAGTCTAAGCCCCGCGCCTCCGAGTCTTTCTCTTTCTTCCTTCTCTTAATCTTTCTCCCCGCGCCCGCCGCTAGTATCCGATGAAAAACTTCGCCCAATCCCTTCTCTCCCTCTGGAAAGAACTCGGTGCCAATCAGCGCGTCTCGATCGTGATCGCCTCGCTCGTCGTGATCGTCGGCCTCACCGCCCTCGTCATGTGGTCGCGCCGCCCCGACCTCCAGCTGCTCTACGGCCGCCTCTCGGAAAAAGATGCCGCCGCCATCGTCAGCCAGCTCCAGGCGCAGAACATCCCGCACAAAGTCACCAACGGCGGCGCCACCGTTTACGTGCCCGCCGATCAGGTTTACCGTCTCCGCATGGAAATGGCCTCCAAGGGCGTTCCTTCCGGCGACGGCGTCGGTTTCGAAATTTTCGACAAGGGCCAGTTCGGTCTCTCCGACTTCGTGCAGCGCACCAATTATCTCCGCGCCCTCCAAGGCGAACTCGGCCGCACCATCAGCCAGCTCGAAGGCGTCCGCGCTGCTCGCGTCATGATCGTGCAACCGGAAAACCGTCTGCTCCTCACCGACCAGAACATCAAGCCCACCGCCTCCGTCTTCGTCGAACTCGCCTCCGCCCGCCTCGACGTCGATGCCGTTAACTCCATCCGCCACCTCGTCGCCAACGCCGTCCAGGGCCTGCAAGCCGACGCCGTCGCCGTCGTCGATCACCGCGGCCGCGTCCTCTCCGAAGACCTCAAGCAAGACCCCACGCTCGGCACCGCCTCCAGCCAGATGCGCTACCGCCAGCAGGTCGAAGACTACTTCGCCAAGAAGGTCGAAAGCATGCTCATCCCCGTCCTCGGCGCCAACAACGCCATCGTTCGCGTCTCCGCGGAAATCGATGCCGAGGCCACGACGCTCATGCAGGAAAAATTCGATTCCGAAACGCCCGTCGTGCGCTCTCAGACCGTCACCGAAGACCTCACCAATTCCACCGAGGCTCGCAATGGCGGCGCCGTCGGCATCGCTGCCAACACTCCGGCAGCCGATCCAGCCGCTCCCGGCGTGCCGCCTCCGCCCACCGCCGTCTCGGAAACCAATCGTAAGAACCGTTCCACTACGTACGAAATCGGCCGCAGCGTGACCAATGTCACCCGCCAGCCCGGTACTGTTCGCGGCCTCACCGCCTCCGTCTTCATTGCCCAAAACGGCGTCAACGCCGACGGCACCCCGCGCAAACGCACTCCCGAAGAACTCCAGTCGCTCCGCCAGATCGTCGTGAATGCCCTCGGCCTCAAAGCCGCCCCCGGCGTATCCGTCGATTCGATGGTCACCCTCGAAGAAATGGCCTTCCAGACCGAGCCGATCGCTCAACAAATTCAGCAGATCCAGACCGAGACCCGCGTCCAGGGCTGGATCGAAACCGGCAGCCGCTACATCGCCGTCTTCATCGCCGCCGCCGTCCTCTTCATCTTCTGGAAGACGCTCAAGAAACAGAAATTCGAAGCCGTCCCCGTCGAGCTCCTTTCCGCTCCGCCGGACGCCGCCCAGCGCGCTCTCCAAAACAACGGCGTCCTCACGCCCGAGCTCCTCACCGAGCTCATCCGCCAGAAGCCCGCCAACATCGGCACCGCCCTCCGCGACTGGGTCGCCGTGAAGAAGAACTGATCAACGAACCCTTCCGCCCCTTCCTGCCATGGCCGCCGATCCCGATTTCGCCAAACTCTCCCGCCAGCAAAAGCTCGCGATCTTCCTGATCATCCTCGGGCCCGAGCCCGCCGCCGAGATCATGCGTCATCTCGACGATACCGACATCGAACTCGTCTGCCGCGAGATGTCGCAATACACCATGGTGTCCGAGCCGCTCCGCCAGAAAGTCCTCGAAGAATTCTCCCCGCTCATCGGCGAAAGCATCGCCGCTACCATGGGCGGTCTCGATTACGCCCGCCGCGCCCTCGAAATCGCCCGCGGTGATTACAAAGCCGGCTCCATCATCGGCCGCCTCGGCCCCGCCGGTTCCGCCGTCGAAGTCATCAAGGACATCTCCGAAATGGAAGGCCGCCAGATCTACAACCTCGTGAAAAACGAGCAGCCTCAGACGATCTCTTTCGTTCTCTCTTATCTCGACGGCGCCAAGTCCGCGGAAATTTTTGCCCTCCTCAGCCCCGACCTCCGCGAAGAAGTCATCGAGCGCCTCGGCACGATCGACTCCACCTCGCTCGATCTCGTCAGCAAGATCGTCCGCAACCTCGGCAAACATTTCGATAACAAGGTCCGCCCCACGTATCACCGCTCCGGCGGCGTGCGCGCTGTCGCCGACCTCCTCAACGGCGTGGACAAGGAAATGTCCAAAAATCTCCTCGCCCGCCTCGAGGAGCGCAACGGCCAGCTCGGCGCCGCCATCCGCAAGAAGATGTTCAGCTTCGAAGACCTCGGCCGCCTCCAGGGCTCGGACTTGCAACGCGTCCTCCGCGAAGTCGACTCGGCAAACCTCGCGACCTCGATGAAGTCCGCCAGCGAGCCGATCAAAGAAAAGATCTTTGGCGCCATCTCCAAGCGCGCCGCCGAAAGCCTCCGCGACGAAATCGGCATGCTCGGGCCGGTCCGCCTCAAAGACGTCGAAGTCGCTCAGGACGCCATCATCCAGGTCGTCCGCCGCCTCGAAGAAGAAGGCTCCATCTCCCTCGGCGGCGACGGCGACAGCGCCGTGGTGGCGTAAGGGAGTGACTGGAATCGAAAATCGAGAATCCAAAATCGAAAATCCCATGGCCGTTCACCACAAACTCGTCGCCTTCGACCGCCCGCTCGTCTCCGCCACGATCCCCGGCCGCTCCGCCCGTCTCTACACCGAGTCCGAGGTTGCCGCCATCCGCACCCAGGCGTATCAAGAAGGCAACGACGCCGGCCGCTCCTTCGCCGGTCAGCAGCTCGTCGAATTCCGTTCCGAGGTGCAGGCTCTCCAGGAAGGTCTCTTCCGCAAACTTTCGACCATCGACTCGGACATCACCGCTCAGTTGCGCGATTCCCTCCCGATGCTCGCCGTTGAAATGTCCCGTCGCCTCCTCGCCGATTATGAGCCGCCTGCTGAACAGGTTCTCCATCTCTGCGAAGAAACGCTCAAGCAGCTCTACCCCGAGCACGAAAACCTCGAACTCTTCGTCGCCCCGCGCGACGCCGCCCTCCTCGAAACTCTCCCCGCCGACTGGAAGACCCGCTACCCCGGTTTGAAACTCACCGCCGACGCCACCCTCGAAACCGGCGACTGCCAGGTCCGCTCCCGCTTCGGCCTCACCGACGCCCGCCGCCAGTCCAAGCTCGAAGCCCTCTCCCGCGAACTCCTCAGCGCCTAAGCCCGATCACTTACACAGAGCGCACCGAGAATTCACAGAGATTCGAGAGACCACCATGACTTTTCCTCATCAGTTTCCTTTCAAAACGAAATCGTCACCGCGCTCCAACCGCCGCCTGTTTTCAGACCTCTCCGTCCTCTGTGTCACCTCCGTGACCTCTGTGTAATTCCCGAAATCCACCTGCGCTCCATGACCTCCATCACCCCCATGATCGACGCCCTCCGCTCCCAAGTGCGGAGTCTGCCCGCCGTGCGCCGCCTCGGTCATGTCACGAGCGTCACCGGCCTGATCATCGAATCCGAAGGTCCCAACGTCGGTCTCGGCGAACTCTGTAAACTCAGCTCCGAGCGCGACAACTTCTCCTGCCTCGCCGAAGTCGTCGGCTTCCGCGGCGAAAAAGTTCTCCTCATGCCGCTCGGCGACACCTCCGGCCTTCACGCCGGTTGCGAAGTCGCCGCCTGCGACCGCCCGCCGATGCCCGAAATCGGCCCCAAGCTCATGGGCCGCGTCCTCGATGCGCTCGGCAAATCTTACGATGGTCTCGGCGTCCTCCCGACCACGCGTCTCAACGCCGCCGCCGGCAAACCTCCGCATCCGCTCCGCCGCCAGCGCATCAAATCCCCTTTCGTCACCGGCGTCCGCGCGATCGATGCCTTCATTCCTTTTGGCCAGGGCCAGCGCCTCGGTCTCTTCGCCGGTTCCGGCGTCGGTAAATCTACGCTCATGGGCATGATCGCCCGCGGCGCCGATGCCGACGTCGTGGTCATCGCGCTCGTCGGTGAACGTGGTCGCGAAGTCCGCGAGTTCATCGAAAAGGATCTCGGTCCCGAAGGTCTCGCCCGCTCCGTCGTCGTCGTCGCCACCTCTGACACGCCCGCGCCTCTCCGTCTCCGCGCCGCGTATACCGCCACCTCGATCGCCGAGGCTTACCGCGATCAGGGCAAAAACGTTCTCCTTCTCATGGACTCGGTCACGCGCTTCGCGATGGCCCAGCGCGAAATCGGTCTCGCCATCGGCGAACCGCCCGCGACTCGCGGTTACACGCCTTCCGTCTTTGCACTTCTCCCGCGCCTCCTCGAACGCTCCGGAGCAGGGGAGAGCGGCGCCATCACCGCCCTCTACACCGTCCTCGTCGAAGGTGATGACATGAACGAACCCGTCGCCGACGCCGTCCGCGGTATTCTCGACGGCCACATCGTTCTCTCCCGCGCGCTCGCCCACGCGAATCACTATCCCGCCATCGACGTCCTCGAAAGCATCAGCCGCCTCACGCGCGATGTCTGCTCGCCCGAAGAAGTCGCCGCCGTCGGCCGCGCCCGCGAGCACCTCGCCGTGTATCGGAAAAACGAAGACCTGATCACCATCGGCGCCTATCAAAAAGGCTCCAACGCCGCGCTCGACCAGTCCGTCGCCCTCCACGAGCCGCTCAAAAATTTCCTCCGCCAGTCCGTCCACGAACGCGTCAAACGCGACGCCACCTTCTCCAGCCTCAAAAAAATCGTGCCATGAAAAAGTTCCGCTTCCCCCTCCGCTCGGTTGCCACCGTCCGCAGCATGATCGAGTTGCGCGCCCGCGAACAATTCTCCCGAGCCGTCCAAGCCTGCGTCGCCGCCGAGAAGAAACTCACCCTCCAGCGCGAGCGCGTCGCCGAGCTCGAATCCATCATCCGCTCAGGCCGCCTCGAACGTTTCCGCCCGGCCGACCAGTCCACCTTCATGGCCGCGTTCAAAGACGAGACCGCCGTCATCGCCAAGTTTACCGCCGAATTGAACTCAGCCCGCCGCGAAATGGAGTCCGCCCGCCAGGCCTGGCTCGAATCCCGCCGCGATGTCCGCGTCATCGAGAACCTCGAGCAAAAAGCCCGCCACGCGCACATGCTCGAAGTCGAGCGCGAGAACCAGGCCGCCATGGATGACCGCACCGGCGCCATGGTCGCCCGCGCGTCCTTCAACCTCACATGAACAAGCTGACCAACCCCATCATCCTCGTCGCCCTGGGTCTCCTCCTCGGCGTGGGCACCTCGTTGTTCATGTTCATGAAGGCCGCCGCCCCGCTCATCGCGGCCGCGAAGCAAACCCGCGCCAAACCCGAGCACGTCGTCGTCAAACCCGAGGCTCCCTGGGATTTCTGGACCATCGAGATCGAAAACCTCGCCACCGAACTCAAGGACGCCAAAGCCGCGCTCAAGAAACGCGAAGACGAAATCCAGGCCCGCGAGGGCCGTTTCACCGCCGAGCGCCTCGAACTCGGCAAACAGCGCCAGCAGCTCGAAGCCCTCCGTGCCGAGATCGCGGATACGATGATCTCCATCAAGGAGGACGAGCTGCGAAACATGAAGTCCCTCGTGGAGACCTACAGCAACATGTCCCCCAAGGGCGTCCTCACCGCCTTCAAGCAGATGGACGACACCATGGTCGTGAAACTCCTCGCGCTCATGAAAAACGACGTCCGCACCCCGATCTTCGAGGAAATGACCAAGCAGGGCATGTCCGATCCCGCCGTCTCCAAGCGCCTCGCCCAACTCACCGAAAAACTCCGCATCTACCAGTCCCCCAAAACCGCCGGTCCGTAAGGTAGGGCGCGTTGTCCCTAACGCGCCGCTCCGACCGCAGCTCTCCGCTCTTTTTTCAACAACAGTCAGCGCCCTCGCCCCATGGATGGAGCGGGTAACCTCAGCCCAAGGACGGGTTATGCTCGATGCCATCCACCATCTCTTTCCTGCCAGTTACCGCGCCTGCCAAGGCGTCCGCCCCTTCCAACTCCTCTGCCGCCCAGTCGTCCAACGACTCTGACGCCTCGTTTGATTCCGCCCTGAATCAAGCCGCACCTCAGTCCGGGAAATCCGGCCAGCGCAACTCCGTCACCGGTTCCGCCCGCGCTGACATCGCCGCTGAAAAGGCCGCAATCGTTGAAGCCGCCAAGAAAGCCGCCGCCGCCGGTTCCCAAGACGAGATCGAAACGGCTGCCGACAAAGACGTCCTCAATCCCGAGGAGCTCGCAGCTCTACTCACCTTCATCGGCGCTCCCGTCGCTTTGCAGCAACCGCCACCGCCGGATGTGCCCGGCGATTTCAGCATCGCTGGCGACACCCGCACGCAGGACTCCGCCGACGTCCATGTCGAATGCGAGGCAGATTTTGCCGCGCCCCAGTTCACCACCGGCAAAGACCGCGAAGTCTTCATGCCCGCCGCCACCGGTGCCCAAAAAGCCGATACCGCCGCCCTCTTCGCCCTCGATGCAGCCTCCGTCGACGCCGGTCTCACGCCCCGGGATCTTCTCGAACAGGGCGCGGAAGTCATCGATTACCAGCTCCAGCCGTCCTCAGCTAAAACCGCTGCCGCGCTCCCCGCCGCGTCTCCCGAGAAACAGCCGCCCACGCCTGCCGCTTCCTCCACGGTTTCCGAAAAAGCCGCCACGCCTCCGGCTCGCACGGGCACCGGTACCGATAGCGCGGAGCCAGCTCAACAGGCCGTCGCCTCTTTGGTTCCCTCGCAGGCCCAGCAAACCGACGCCGCCCAGCACCGCTTCACGGCCTCGAAAGCCGCCCCCAAAACCAGTTCGGAAAAAATTGCCGCTGCTCCCGATTCTGGGGTGTCCACCGTATCGTCTGGGGGTATCACCTCAATTCGATCGGAGAAAAATAATTTTCTAAGTGTTGGAAATAAAGAGTTAGCAATCGACAATCCGGTTGTTGGCACGGCCGCTGCAAACTGGGGTGATTCCATGAATCAGGATTCCCGTTCCACACCGTTTGTCGCCCGTCTCATCGACGGTGCGCTGTCGCTTCTGGGCACCTCCCAGGCC
The DNA here is from genome assembly GCA_966249325.1 of uncultured Nibricoccus sp. Lineage (GTDB taxonomy): Bacteria > Verrucomicrobiota > Verrucomicrobiia > Opitutales > Opitutaceae > Nibricoccus. The sequence goes on from CBINDC010000009.1 coordinate 129,956, forward strand.
GGCACCGCGACGATGGAGCGCCCGTCCGAGCCCATTCCTGTCAGCACCGTCACCGCCACGCAGGCCGCTCAACTCGTCAGCGAGATCCGCGACATCGCCGACGGCCTCTGGGCGGTCGAGCGCAACTCCGTCGAAGTCCGCTTCCACTTCAGCGAGCACGAGCGCCTGTCCGTGAAAGTCGAATACCGCGACGGCGTCGTCCAGACCACCTTCCGCACCGATTCTCCCGAACTGCGCGATACCATCGCCCGCGAGTGGCAGGTCCAGGTCGCCTCCGCCTCCGACGCCCGCCCATACCGCGTCGCCGATCCCGTTTTCAACACCCCGCCCGCCGACGCCCGCGGCTTCTCCCTTGGCGGCGATTCCTCCCGCCAGCAGCGCCAGGCCGAGCAATCCGCCCAAAGCGCCGCCCACACTTTCGCCACGACCTCCGGCCGCGGCTCGTCCTCGTCCACGGTTGCCGCCGCTCCGGCCGCCGCCTTCACCCGGCCCGACACGGCCATCCACCTCCACGCTTTCGCCTGATCGCCCACCCATGAGCACCGTTAACACAGTAGGCACCGGTTACTCCGCCGCCGACGCCGCCAACACCGCCACCCGCGCCACGAAAAAACAACTCGGCCAGGACGACTTCCTCAAACTCGTCACCGTCCAGCTCGCGAAGCAGGACCCCATGAAGCCCATGGAAGACACCGCCTTCATCGCCCAGATGGCCAACTTCTCCGCCCTCGAGGCCCAGAACGTCCTCGCCAAAGAAATGGGCTACCTCCGCGCCGACACCCAGATGCAGGCCGCCAGCAACATGCTCGGTCGCGAAGTCACCGTCGCCACCAAGGACGGCGACGTCACCGGCATCGTCGATTCCGTCTCCGCCGATGCCACCAGCGTCTACATCAACGTCGGCGGCCAGAAGTACGCCTTCTCCTCCGTCACCAGCGTCAAGCCCGCCCCGGCCCCCGCCGCCGAGCAGCCCGCCGCCTGATCCCTTTCAATAACTAACTAAACCCGCTCAGCCTCACTCAACCGCTCCCACTTTATGTCACTCATCGGCACTCTCACCTCCGGCGTCTCCGCCATGCGCTCCTTCACCAAAGCCCTCGAAGTCATCGGCAACAACGTCTCCAACGTAAACACCGTCGGCTTCAAAGGCTCCACCGTCAGCTTCGCCGACAGTTTCTCCAACACTCTCCGCTCCTCCGCCCCGTCCTCCGGCACGTCCTCCAACCAATCCGCCACCCAGGTCGGTACCGGCGTCCGCCTCTCCCAGATCGGCACCCGCTTCACCCAGGGCGCCCTCAGTACGACCGGCCTGAATACAGACCTCGGCGTCTCCGGCAACGGCTTCTTCCTCGTCTCCAATCCCGCCGACGGCCAGCTCTTCGCCACCCGCGCCGGTAACTTCCGCGTCGACGACAACGGCTTCCTCGTCACCTACCAGGGCTACCGCGTCCAGGGAGCCACCGGCGGTACCTCCGGCGGTGCGCCTGCCGGCTTTGGCGATATCCAGCTCGGCACCCCGCCCACCGGCACCGAGCTCACCTCTTTCAGCATCGGCACCAACGGCATGCTCACCGAGTTCTACTCCGACGGTTCCTCCGTCGCCACCAACCAGGTTCTCCTCCAGCAGTACAGCGATCCCTCCGCCCTCATCAAATCCGGCGACAACCTCTTCACCGGCTTCAGCGCCGCCGGCATCATCGGACCCAATCCTCCAACCGCTGCCACCAATTCTCCCGCCGGCAACGGTCTCGGCTCCATCCAGGCCGGCACCCTCGAACTCGCCAACGTCGACCTCACCGAAGAGTTCGCCAACATGATTACCACCCAGCGCTCCTTCCAGGCCAGCTCCCGCCTCGTCACCGTCTCTGACCAGGTCCTCGAAGAAATCGTCAACCTCAAGCGTTGATCCTTCGCCGCCTGATCCTTTCAGGCATTCACCCTTCACCCTTCGCTTTTCACTCTTCGCACCATGGCCGCAAAACCCGAAGCCGCCCCGGCAAAAGACGCCGCCAAGGACGCCGCGCCCGCCGGCGACGCCGCGCCGAAACCCGCCGCCAAACCGATGGCCGCGCTCGTTCCGGTCATCGCCGTCATCGTCCTCGCGCCCGTTCTCAGCTTCGCCATCGGCCAGTTTGTCCTGATTCCCCAGCTCAAAAAACAAATCGCCTCCATGCCCGCCGCCGAGGAAGGCGCTCACGACGAAGCCGCTGCCGAAGCTCATGCCGAACCCGCCAAAGAAAGTGGCGGCCACGGCAAAAAAGGCGAAGCCGCCGCTCCCTCGGGCCCCGGCAACACTTACGAGATGACCAACGTCGTCGTGAACCTCGCCGGCACCATGGGCACCCGCTATCTCAAGGTCGACTTCATGGTCACCGGCTCCGACAAAAATCTCCGCTCCACTTTCGAGAGCAAGAAAGCCCAGGTTGTCGACATCACGCTCAACGTCCTCTCCTCGCTCTCGCTGGCCGATCTCGAAGAGGCCGGCGCCAAAAACCTTATCCGCGAGAAACTCATCCTCTCGTACAATCAGGCCTTCGGCAAACGCGTCGCCGAGCAGATCTACTTCTCCGGTTTCGTCGTCCAATAAGCTCTTGGAACGCACCGCCGCCTCCATTCACTCCACTCGTTAACCACGTCCATGATCACTGCCGACCCACTCCGCCCGCTTGCTGGCCTCCGTGCCCTCAGTCTCGGCGCTCTGTGTTCTCTGTGACCCATTCCGAATCTTCCGATTCTCCCGATCACCATGGCTGACGACCAGACACCCAACTTCAGCGAAGTCCTCGACCAGAGCGAAATCGACAAACTCCTCTCCGAGGCCGTTGTCGCGCCGAAGCAGCAAATCTTCCGCGCCGACGGCCGGAAGGTAAACGCTGACAATCTGCCCAAGATCGAGACCTACGACTTCCGCAACCCCGTCTTCCTCACCGAAGTCGAGTTGCGCCGTCTCCGTCTTCTTCAGGAAGACTTCATCCGTTACCTCACCGCCCGCCTTTCCCTTTTTCTGCGCATGGAGTTCGCCCTCAAGATGGCGAAACTCACCACGCTCACGTATCAGAAGTTCACCGACAACCTGCCCAACCCGACCCACCTCTGCCTCTTCAAGGCCGAGCCGCTCCTCGGTGTCGGCATCCTCGACATCAACCCTCGCCTCGCCCTCACGCTCGTCGACCGCATGCTCGGCGGCCGCGGCCACTCGGTTAAACTCGAACGCTATCTCACCGAGATCGAAATCGCCCTCCTCGAAGACATCATCATGATCATCCTCGAAGAGTGGTGCCACCAGTGGAAACACGAAAAGGAGCTCCACCCGCAGGTCATCGGCCACGAGAACAACGGCCGCTTCCTCCAGACCTCACCCAAAGACGCCATCATGCTCGGCCTCACCCTCGAGGCCAACTTCGGCGACTGCTCCGAACAGATCCAGATCGGCGTCCCTTACTACACCATCGAGCCCATGGTGAAAACCATGCAGGCCCGCCGCCAGAAAGACTCCGCCCCCGGTGGCGTTGCGCTCAAGGCCGAGTGGAAACCCATCTACGAACACATCACCATCCCGGCCAAAGCCGAGTGGGATGCCTTCGAACTTTCCCTCCGCGAAATCACCAATCTCCGCGTCGGCGACGTCATCGAAATGCCCGCCAACATCGTCGAGCAAACCCGCGTCACCCTCAACGGCACGCCCAAGTTCATGGGCACCGTCGGTCTCGATAACGACCGCGTCGCCGTGAAGCTCACCAAAAAAATCACCTCGGAAGAAACGCCGAAACCCAAAGCTCCTCCCCATGGAAGATAAGACTCTCGATCTCGTCCTTGACGTTAAAGTCAAAGTCACCGTCCAGCTCGGCTCCTGCCAGCTGCCCATGCGCGAAGTGCTCGAACTCGCGCCCGGCGCCGTCATCCAGCTCAGCCAGCACGCGAGCGATCCCGTCGGCCTCTACGTGAACGACAAACTCATCGCCTACGGCGAAGTCGTCGTCGTCGAAGACAGCTTCGGCATCAAGATCACCGAACTCGTCGGAGCGAAACCATAACACCCGCCGCATCCCGCGCCGGAAAATTTCCAAACTCCAGAGTTCCAAATACCAAAGAATTTCCAACTCTCACCGCCAACCATCCGCCCCGTTGAAAACGATCACGCTGATTCTTGGCACTTGGAACCTGTCCCCTCTCACTTTCCGGGCGCGTAGCGCCCAAACAATTACCAGCGTCACCCGCTGGCTGCTAGTGGTAGTCGGCTGCGCCGTTTTGGCGATGGCGCAGCCGATGAGTGCAGCTCCCGAAGCTGCCTCGTCTTCCCCCGAAAAACCGGCGGAAACATCCGAAAAGTCCGTCGAAAAAGCTCCGGCCGATAAAACCGTCGCCACGGACAAAGTCATTTACCCGCGCAACAGCCCCGAGCGTCCCGCCGACCTTGCGCCCGCCAGTTCCTCCTCTGTCAGCAGCATGTTTACTCTGCTTGCCGCCCTCGCTCTCGCCGCCGGCGGAGTCTGGGTCCTGATTCAGCGCCGCCAGACCGGAGCGCTCTCCGCTCGCGGACAACGCAAACTCCAGATCGAGGAAACCCGCCCGCTCGGCGGACGCCAGTACCTCATCGTCGCCAGCTACGACGGGAAAAAATTCCTCCTCGGCGTCACCCCCGGCAAAATCAATCTCCTCACCCCGCTCGACAGCGAAAATCCCGTCACGCCTCAGCCCGAGGTAAAGCCATGACTTCCGCGACGACATCTTCCGAGGTGGAACGCGCACTCCGTGCGCGTTGTTCGACTCCGCATACCCGCTCCACCGTTAACGCGCCCTACCTCCCGAAATTCCTCCGCCTCTTCGCCCCGCTGCTCCTCGCGCTTGTCTTCTTCCTCGCCCCCGCCGCCTCCGCACAAGCCCCCGCACCCGCGGCTCCTGCGCCTGCGACCGCTCCCGCCTCCGAACCCTTCCGCCTGAACATCGGCCTCGAAGGCGCGAACAAGCCCGGCGATGTCGGCGTCGCCATCCAGATCGTCATCGTGATGACGCTCCTCACGCTCGCGCCGTCGATGGTCATGCTCATGACCAGCTTCACGCGCATCGTGATCGTCCTCGGTTTCGTCCGCACCGCGCTCGGTGTTCCCTCCGCACCCTCGAATCAAATCATCGTCGGCCTCTCGCTCTTCCTTACCTTCTTCCTGATGGGCCCGATCTTCGACCGCGTGAACAACGAAGCCCTCCAGCCCTACATGGCAGGCCAGATCACCTCCGGCGTTGCCTTCGACCGCGCCGCCGTGCCGCTGAAAGATTTCATGCTCAAACAGACGCGCACCCGCGACCTCGAGTTCTTCCTCGAACTCGGCCGCTTCGGTCCCACGCCTGTAGCCGATTTGCCGATGCGCGTGATCATCCCCGCCTTCGTGATCAGCGAACTCCAGACGGCGTTCCAGATGGGTTTCCTGATATTCCTGCCATTCCTCGTCATCGATTTCCTCGTCTCCTCCGTGCTGATGGCGCTCGGCATGATGATGATGCCGCCCACCGTCGTCGCCCTCCCGTTCAAACTCCTGCTCTTCGTCCTCGTCGACGGCTGGCACCTCGTCGTCAAAAACATCGTCGAAAGCTTCCGCCTATGAATCCCGAAATGGCCGTGGACATCTTTAAGAACGTGATCGTCTTCGCCCTCTACATCGTCTCGCCGTTTCTCGGCGTGATGCTCGTCATGGGGCTCATCACGAGCCTTCTCCAATCCGTCACCTCCATCCAGGAGCAGACCCTCGTCTTTGCGCCCAAGCTCATCGCCTTCGCCGTGCTCTGCATCGCCCTCGGTCCATGGCTGCTGCGCTCCCTCAGCGAATTCGCCACCCGCACCATCAGCCAGATGAGCACCCTGGGGCACTGAGAAGATTTTCGATTTTAGATTATCGATCCTCGATGGATTCAGCCCTCATGCCTTCATCTTCTGCCACGATTCGCCGCGCCATGAACAGCCCGCTTCCCGGCCTCTGTGCGCTCGGTGTCTGCGCTCTGTGTCCTCTGTGACCCCTCTGGACTCCGAATCGAAAATCCAAAATCGAAAATCCACCCATGTCCGCCGACCTGCTCTTTGCGTGGATGATGGTTTTCCTCCGGGGCCTCGGCATCATCCTGCTCCTGCCCACGCTCGGCGCCCGCCCGCTGCCCGCGATGCTCCGCGTCGCGATCTCCGCTCTTCTGGCCACGCTGCTCTACGGACTCGTCCCACGCGCCCCCGCGCTGCCGACCGGTAACCTGAATCTCGTCATCGCCAGCTTCGGTGAAGTCATCCTCGGCCTCGTGATGGGCTTTGTTGGGCGCCTGATGTTTTCCGCCGTCGACATGGCGGGCCGTCTGATCACCCAGGAAATCGGTATGTCCGCCGCCCCCGGCATCGACGCGCCCACGCCCGCGACCGAGCCGCTCGCGGCCTTTCTCTCCACGTTCGCAGGCGTGCTTTTCTTCCTGCTTGGCGGTCACCTCGGCGCCTTGAGCGCCTTCGCACGCAGCTTCGAATTCGCCGCCGCCGGAGCACCCGCATTCAGCCCCGCCGCCGTCGAACACCTCATTCGCGGCACTGCCAGCGTCATCGAGCTCGGCTTCCGCATCGCCGCGCCGTTCATCGCGATGAACTTCCTGATCACGCTAGCCTTCTCCGTGCTAGGCCGCGCGGTCCCGAAGATGAGCGTCTTCGTGCTTAGTTATCCACTACGCTTCATTGTTGGCTGCTCGCTGCTCGCGGGTGCGGGCGCGCTGATCGCCCGCTATCTCCGCCCCGAAATCGAGCGACTGCCTTTCGACCTGCTCGAACTCGTCGCCCGCACCGGCAGCTGAACTCAGAAGTGCCCGAGCCGCCGGGATAACTCCGCCGCGGCTGCCATCACGCGCTCGGCGAGCACCGCATTTTTCTTCGGCGTAAAACGCGCCGCCGATGCCGTGATGCCGATCGCCGCCACCACCACATCGCCCGGCCCGGTCACCGGCGCCGCGACACAGCGCACCCCCGGATGAATCTCCTCGTCGTCGAGGCTGTAACCCTGCGCACGGATCGTCGCGAGTTCCTTTCGAAGCTCCGCAAGCGTCGTAATCGTGTTGGGTGTGCGCCGCGTGAGCGGACGCGCCGCCACGATCTCGCTCAACTTCTCGTGATGAATATACGTCAGGAAAATTTTCCCCGTCGAAGAACAGTGCAGATCCGTGATCGCTCCTGGGCGCGACGCAGCTCGAAGAGGGTGGGGGCTGTCGCACACCGCCACGATCAACGACCTCCCGTCGCACGGCACCGCCACATGCGCCGTTTCGTCCGTATCCTTCGCCAGCGCCTGCAACACCGGCTGCGCCTCCCGGCCGATCTCCGTTTCCCCGAGCGCCGCCGTCCCCAAATAGATCAGCGAAGGCCCGAGCTTCAGCGTGTTTTGATCGCGGCGAATGAATCCCTCCAGCTCCAGCGTGCGCACGATGCGCAGTGCGCTCGTCGCCGGAATATCCAGATCGCGCGCCAGATCCGCGATGCGCGCGTGTCCGTTTCCTTGAGCGACGGCTTTGAGCAGCTGGCAGGCGTTTCTTAAATTCGGGATGACATATTTTTCCATGAGCGACGGCTGGAGCGGGTAACATGCGCGCAGGTGGGGCGGGGTAAAGCGCGCACACGAAAGGAGTGATCGGAAATCGGCCCGACGGCCTAATTGCCGCTTGACCCCGGAAAATCGCTTCGTTCATTTGCGGATGTCAAGTTCACTAATGAACTTGATATTGCTTCACCCCAAACACCCCCTGTACATGTTCCGCGTTTTCCGGCGCATGGTTTTCTCACCCTGAAAGCGCGTACCACGTCGCATCGCGAACCGGCTCAGGCCTGCCCGCGATGCAGCGGGGGCCCACCTCCGGCCGCACGGTCCTCACCTGAACCTTGCGGCCGGAGTTTCCCCGCTCCGCCGACTTTTGTCCCTGATATGAACCAACCAACACCCACGGCACGGCTCTCACACCGTTCCCAGAACTACACCCGCGGCCTCGTCGCTCTCACGCTCCTGGCCGCTGTTACCGCCCCGACCTCCCACCTGCTCGCCCAATCCACCCCGGCCACCGCCACTCAAGAAGGCTCCGGCACCATCCGCGGCCGCGTCTTCGACAACAACGGTGGCAAATACCTCGAAGGCGCCGAGGTCTCCCTCCAAGGCACCGCCCTCACCACCGCCACCGAGCGCTCCGGCGGCTTCACCCTGCGGAATGTCCCGGCCGGCACCTACACTATCGTCGTCAACTACACCGGTCTCGATACCAAGACCGAAACCGTCGTCGTCTCCTCCGGCCAGACCGCCGAGCTCGCTATCGGCCTCAGCGAAGGTGACATCGTCAACCTCACCGAATTCCGCGTCCAAGGCGCCAAGGAAGGCATGGCTCAGGCCGTCGCCCTACAGAAAGTATCCCTCCAGACCAAGCTCGTCGCCGCCGCCGACCAGTTCGGCCCCATCAGCGAAGGCAACATCGGCGAATACCTGAAATACCTCCCCGGCCTCAGCGTCGACTACAACGCCAACGACGCCCGCGGCGTCAGTCTCCGCGGCCTCAATACGTCGTTCACCGTCGTCGCCGTGGACGGCACACCCATGGCCGCCAGCTCCTCTGTCGCCGACACGCGCCGCTTCGAGTTCGAGCAGATCGCGATGAACAACGTCGAGACCACCGAACTCTTCAAAACCGTCACGCCCGACATCCCCGCCAGCGCAACCGGCGGCTTCGTGAATTTCGTCACCAAAAGCGCCTTCGATCGCCAGGAGGTCAGTCTCTTCAACTACGACGTGAACTTCGTCGTTCCGAGCACCAACGTCTCCTTTGGCAAGGAGTCCGGCGTTTGGGGTAGCGGCAAGGAGTTCGTCATCCGCCCCAACATCGACCTCAACTACGCCCGCCGCGTTAACGACAAGATCGGCATCAACTTCAACTACCGCTTCTCCGAGCGCTACGACGATTCCCCGCGCACGGAGATCACCTGGGTCACCAACGCCGCCAGCCTCTGGACCGATCCCCGCATCCAGCAGTACAACATCCGCACCGAGCAAAAGATCACCCACCGCGAAGCGTTCGCCGGTAAACTCGATTACCACATCAGCGACGCCACCAAGCTCATGATCGCCGGCCAGTGGAACTGGTACGACCTCCACTTCCACCAGCGCGGACCTCAACTCGTCCTCGGCTCCGCCGCCACCCGCTCCGGTGACGCCGCCAACCCGACCTTCACCTCCGGCACCGGCCAGGCCATCCGCAACGACGTGCTCTTCCGCAACAAGTACGGCACCACGCTGCACTTCAACAGCACGCTCACCCACGAATTCGCCAACGGCTCCAAAGCCGCGCTCACCGGCTACTGGTCCCACGCCGACGGCCAGTACCGCGACGTCCAGAAGGGCTTCAACTCCGCCCAGGCCACGCTCAACTCCGGTCTCATCACCGGCTTCTCGCTCGCCAATGCCACCACTCAGGAGCTCCCCGCGTTGTCCCTGTTCAACGGCGTCACACCCGTATCCATCGACACGATACGCCAGCTCTCCAACTACACGCTCGCCTCCGGCGCCAGCTTCCAGTCCCGCCCGTGGACGACCAACGAGACCAAAAAAGGCCTCACCGGCAGCTACAGCATCGACCTCGAAGGCTTGCCCGTCCCCGTCACGCTGCAGGCCGGTGCCGCGCTCGAACTCACCGACCGCGACATCACCCGCACCACGCTCCGCAGTACCTTCGCCAGCATCACCGGCTCGCAACTCGCCAGCTTCCGCGACGAGGGATTCACCAAGGATCTCGCCTTCGGCTTCGGCCCCTATCAGACGATCGACGCCTACAAAATCACCAGCGCCTATGCCGGCAGCTTGAACCAGTACTTCGAGGATCTCTACCGCGACTTCTCCGAGGAAAACCACGCGCTCTACCTCCGCGCCGACATCAAAGCCACGGCCGATCTCCTCATCGTCGGCGGCGTCCGCTGGGAAAAACGCTCCATCGACGGCGTCGCCTTCAACCGCGCCAGCTCCCGCTCGCGCATCTCCACGACGAACCTCACCTACGATAATTACTACCCATCGATCACCTTCAAGTACACGCCCTCTTACCAGAAGTCCCTCGTCGTCCGCGGCGGCATCAGCCGCACGGTCGGCCATCCCGACTACGCCGACCTCATCGGCACCGCCACCGCCGCCGACGGCGTCACCTTGCCCGCCAACGGTACCCTCATCGAAGTCAGCCCCGGCCTCAAACCGTACTACACGACCAACTACGACCTCTCCTTCGATTATTACCTGAAGAACTCCGGCGTCATCACCTTCGCCCTCTTCCGCAAGGACGTGAAGAACTACATCGTCGACAGCAGCATGACCACCGCCGAGATCGCCCAGTACGCCGCCGAAGCCGGTCTCCCCGCGACCGACTTCACCCAAGGCACCATCAAGCGCAACGGCGCCGCCTCCGGTGTCCAGGGCCTCGAGCTCGGCTACGCCCAGACCCTCGGCTTCCTTCCCGCTCCCTTCAACGGCCTCAACGTGCAGACCAACTTCACGCTCAGCGACATCGACGGCGACGACAACGAAGTCCTCTGGGCCCAGCAACGCGGCGCCGCCTCCAAGACCTTCAACTTCATCCTCGGCTACCGCATCGGCAAATGGTCCGTCACCTCCTCCACCAACTGGACCGCCGAAACCGTCGCCTCCGGCCTCGTGAACTCCGAGTGGATCACCGGCACCAAAAACGCCAACCCCGCCCTCGACACCCAGATGGTCTCCATGAAAGCCGACGCCACCCGCACCGACATCAAAGTCGAGTACGCCGTCTCTTCGCGCTACAAGATCTACGCCGGCGTTCAGAACATCTTCGGCGACGGTCGCGATGACTTCTGGCAAGGCTGGCACCCCTCCCACTCCGACGTCCGCCTCGCCCGCAACCACTTCCAGTTCGGCGAGCCCTACTACAACCTCGGCATCCGCGGCTCGTTCTAACCCCTTCCCGGTCCAAGCAGTCAGAAATTAGTTCTTGGTGTCTCAAGGCCAGTCTCCTCCCGGGGGGGAGACTGGCCTTTTCTTTACCCAAAAGCACCCCTCAGCGGCAGGGTAGGGCAGGCCGCCCGCCCTTCTCCCAGACCCGCGTCGTTACCTTCCTCATTTCCCCGGCAAAATTTACCCCGGGGTGTTCGCCCCAGATGTTTCCCGGGATTCGCTCAAGAATCTCGGCCGGAAATAAAGATTTAACTCTTTATCCATCCGTAGCTAACGGCGTCACGAAGCCCGCTGGCATCGCCTTTGCATTTAGGACGGCTCACCCGGCATGGCTGACGAAGACAAAGACTCAAAAACAGAAGAAGCGTCTGGAAAACGCCTCAATGAGGCGCATGCCAAAGGCCAGTTCGCCCGCTCTCCCGAGATCGCCGTCGTCTTCCTCCTCGCCGCCGCCCTCGGCGGTCTCTCCATCACTGTCGGTACCGCCGCCCAGGACATCTCGTCCATGGCCCGCAGCACCTTCAGCCAGCTCTCCTCCATCCAGCTGCAACTCGACACCGTTCCCATGCAGCTCGGCGAAACCCTCCCCCTTATGGGCAAGGTCCTCGTCCCCATCCTGGGCTCCTGCACTCTCGCCGCCCTCCTGGCCGGCGGCCTCCAAAGCGGCTTCAACCTCACGCCTGATGTGCTCGGCCTGAAGCTCGAAAAACTCAACCCGATCCCCGGTTTCCAACGCATCTTCTCCAAACAAGCCCTCGTCCACGCCGGCATCGATCTCCTCAAACTCGTCTCCATCGGCCTCGTCCTCTGGGCCGCCGCCAAAGGCTTCTTCGAAGACCCCCTCTTCTCCGCTCCCGTCGAATCCGTCTACCTTGGTCACTTCCTCAAGCGCTCCACCTTCGAATTCCTCTCCCGCCTCGTCCTCTGCATGGGGATCATCGCCGCCATCAGCTATTGGTACGAGCTCCAGAAGTCCAAAAAGGACCTCATGATGACCAAGCAGGAAGTCAAAGAAGAGCATAAGCAGTCCGAAGGCGACGCCCACACCAAGGGCGCCATGCGCCGCATGGCCCGCCGCCTTCTCCAAAAGCAGATGCTCGCGAAGGTCCCCACCGCCGACGTCATCATCACCAACCCCACGCACTACGCCATCGCCCTCAAGTACGAGCGCGGCGTGGACCAGGCCCCCGTCATCCTCGCCAAAGGCGAAAACCGCTTCGCCCTCCGCATCAAAGCCCTCGCCGCCGAGCACAGCGTCCCCGTCGTCGAAAACAAACCCGTCGCGCGCATGCTCTACTCCCTCGGCACCGTCGGCGAATCCATCCCCTCCGAGCTCTACCAAGCCGTCGCCCAGATCCTCGCCTTCGTCTACCGCACCCACCGCTACTACTTCCACCGCCTGAAAACCCGCCGCACCGAAGCCGCCCGCGCCGCCGCCTGAACTCATTTTCGATTTTTGATTCCCGATTTTCGATTCCCCCAAACCGCCTCCACGCCATGACACACCGCCCGCTTTCCTCTCCGCTCCGTGCCCTCTGCATCGAGGCTCTGTGTCTCCCGAACTCCAGCCGCTCCTGATCGCCGCCTGCGCAATCGAAAATCGATAATCCAAAATCGAAAATCCTCCCATGTCCGCCCCCGCCGCAGCCACTCTCCCGAACCCCGCCGCCCCTCAGGTCTCCGGCCTGATGAAACGCGCCGACCTCATCTTCACCGGCGCGCTCTTCGGCACCGTCATGCTCCTGATCGTCCCGGTGCCGCCGTTCCTCTTGGACATGCTGCTCGCGCTCAGCATCGGGCTCTCGCTCCTCGTCCTCCTCGTCATCGTCTACGTCAAAGACCCGCCAGAGTTCTCCGGCTTCCCCACCATCCTCCTCGGCTTCACGCTTTTCCGCCTCGCGCTGAACATCTGCACCACGCGCCTCATTCTCACCAACGGGCACGCCGGCGGCGTCATCGAGTCGTTCGGCCACTTCGTCATTCAGGGCAACTACATCGTCGGCTTCGTCGTCTTCCTGATCCTCGTCGTCATCAACTTCGTCGTCATCACCAAGGGCGCCGGACGCATCGCCGAAGTCTCCGCCCGCTTCACCCTCGACGCCCTCCCCGGTAAACAAATGGCCATCGATGCCGAGCTCAACGCCGGCATCATCGACGAAGCCTCCGCCACCGCCCGCCGCCAGAAGGTGCAAAAAGAAGCCGACTTCTACGGCGCCATGGACGGTGCCTCCAAATTCGTCCGCGGCGACGCCATCGCCGGCATCCTCATCACCCTGGTCAACGTCATCGGCGGTTTCGCCATCGGTGTCTTCCAGATGGATCTCTCCCTCGCCGAGTCCCTCACCAAATTCACGCTCCTCTCCATCGGTGACGGCCTCGTCTCCCAGATCCCCGCGCTCATCGTTTCCGTTGCCGCCGGTTTGCTCGTCACCCGCGCCTCCGAAAACACCAACCTCGGCACCCAGGTCGGCCGTCAACTCGTCCGCTACCCGCGCGCCATCGGCATCTCCGCCGCCATGCTCGGCACCTTCGGCCTCATGCCCGGCATGCCCCTCATCCCGTTCGCGATCCTCGGCGGCGTCGCCGGCTACATCGCCTACACGCTTAAAAAACAACAGGACGCCGCCGACGTCGAAGTCCTCGCTCCCGCCACCGGCAAAGACGGCAAACCTCTCCCCAAAGGCGCCGCAGCTCCCGCCACCTCCGGCAAAGAAGCCGCCGCCAACGCCCCCGCCTCCGTCAAGGCTGGCGGCGACGACCTCCGCAAACTCATCGACCTCGACGTCTTCGCCATCGAGATCGGCTACGGCCTCCTTCCCATCGCCGACGCCACCAAGGGCGGCGACCTCCTCTCCCGCGTCACCGGCGTCCGCAAGACCCTCGCCCGCGAAAAAGGCATCATCGTCCCGCCGGTCTCCGTCCGCGATAACCTCGAACTCGAGGCCAACGACTACCGCTTCATGCTCCGCGGCAAAACCATCGCCCGCGGCTCCGTCCTCCCCGGCCGCTGGATGGCCATGAACGTCTCCGGCTCCTCCGTCCGTCTCCGCGGAGTCCCTACACGCGAACCCGTCTTCAACCTCGAAGCCACCTGGATCGACGAAGCCGAGAAGAAGACCGCCGAGCTCAACGGCTACACCGTCGTCGACCCGTCCTCCGTGATGATCACGCACCTCTCGGAATCGCTGAAGTCCATCGCCCATCTCCTCCTCGGACGCCAGGACGTCCAGACTCTCATCGATCACATCAAGGAAACGCATCCCGCCCTCGTTGCCGAACTGCTGCCCGACCTCGTCAACCTCGGCGTCATCCAGCGCGTCCTCCAAAACCTCCTCCGCGAAAACATCTCCATCCAAAACCTCCCGCTCGTCCTCGAAGGCATCGGCGACTACGCCTCGCTCACCAAAAACCCCGACGACCTCAGCGAACTCGTCCGTCGCCGCCTCGGCCTGTATTTTGTTCCCGAGTACGAATCCAAACCCGGCTTCGTCAAAGCCTTCACCCTCGATCCCCGCCTCGAACAAATCCTCGCCGGCAAGATCCACCGCACCGCCAGCGACGTCGGCCTCTCGCTCGACCCCGCCACCGGACACCACCTCCTCAACGATCTCAGCCAGCGCGCCAACGAGCTCATCCAGCAGGGTCTGCCGGCCGTGCTCGTCGTTTCGACCGAGGTCCGCCTCCCGCTCAAACGCTTCTTCGAACCGTCGCTCCCGCGCCTCGTCGTCCTCGCGTTCCAGGAGCTCCCGGCCTCGAGCGAAGTCGAAAACGCAGGCTTCATCCAACTCCCTCCGCACCTCGCCAACCGCCTCGCCGAAACCAAAGCCGCCGCCTGATTGGATTTTCGATTTTTGATTCTCGATTTTCGATTCCGCCAAATCTCGCCACCCTAATCAGCCACTTCATGTACTGCCCGCTTTCCGGCCTCCTCGCCCTCCGTGTCAGCGCTCCGTGCTCTATGTGACCCTTCCGAAATCCGATAATCGAAAATCGATAATCCAAAATCGAAAATCCTCCGATGCCCGCCACCGACCTCAAACCCGGCGCCACCTATAAATTCACCGTCCGCACGGCCGATGAAGCCGTCCGCACGATCCGCGAACAACTCGGTGAAAACGCCAAGGTCCTCTCCGTCCGCCAGGTCGGCTCCGGCCTCTTCTCGAAGCCGAAACTCGAAGTCGTCGCCCAGATCGCCGACGTAGCGGCGAGCGCCAGCGAGCCGTCCGCCCCCGCCGCCGCCCCCGAATCCGCTAACGCTTCCCGCTTCGTCTCCGACGAACCTGCCGCTCCCGCCGCCGGTGTCCTCACGGCCACACTCCCCGCGACCACCGCCCGCGCCGCCTCCGCCAAAACCGCCGCCCCCGCCGGCGCGCGTCTCCCCGAACTTCTCCGCAAAGCCGGCTTCTCCGAATCCCTCGTCACCCGCCTCCAAGCCACGCCCGCCTTCGCCGGAAACGACGAACGTCCGCTTCACCAATCCCTCGTCGAAGTCGGCCGCTTCCTCCGCCAGACCGCCGCCAAACGCCCTGCCCGGGCATTGCCCGCGCGTACTGCCTTTTTGGGCACGCCCGGCGCCGGCCGCACCACCGCTCTCTGCAAATGGCTCGCTCGCGATGTCTTCGCGAAAAACCGCACCGGCCGCGTCGTCAAAGCCGAGTTTGACCGCCCCAACCCCGCCGAAGGTCTCGCCGTCTTCTGCGAAGCCCTCGGCCTCACGCTCGAATATCATTCTCCAGCCCCCGAAGACGAAAAATCCGCCCGCTCCACCGCTCCCATGCTTCAACCCGAGCCCGAAGGCGGTTTCCTCTACGCCGACCTCCCCGGCCTCTCCCTGCGCAACCCCTCCGAAAACGCCGCGCTCGCCCGTTTCCTCGACACCGAGAAATTCACCGGCCGCGTCCTCGTCCTCAACGCCGCCTACGACCACGCCATGCTCCGCCGCTGCTACGCCGCCGGCCGCGACCTCGGCGCCACGCACATCGTCTTCACCCACCTCGACGAACTCGATCACTGGGGAAAACTCTGGGACTACCTCCTCGACGGCGAACTCACCCCGCTCTTCCTCGCCACCGGCTCCAGCCTCACCGGCGATCTCGAAGAAGACGCCATCACCGCCGTCCTCCGCCGCACCCTCCCCGGCGCCTGACTCCATCACGCACCGAATAACGTTCACGTCATCTTTCTCTTTCCTCTTTCTCTTACTCTTTCTCCTCTCCGAAATCAGCCCTCAGCCCAGTCCGCAAACGCTGACGAAAGAGTAAGAGAAAGAAGAAAGAGAAAGAACCCAGCCCCGAGGCTCTTCCGTCTCCACCGCTTACTCTTCTTACACCTCTTACTCCTCTTACAACAGATGCGCTCCATTTTCCTCTTCGGTGGTTTCCTCGGATTCTCAATTGTCGCCGTGACCGGCTGGCTCTGCGAACGCCAGGTCGACCTCGTCCTTCGCGACGCCGCCATCGGCGCGCTCGCCTGCGCCATGCTCTTCCGCTGGTTCTGGAATACCTGGGTCAGCGCCATGACCCACTTGGTGGAAAAGAAACGCGCCGAGGCCGCCGCCCAAGCGGAAGCCGAGGCCGCCGCCGCTGCCAAGCCGGTCGCAGCCAAAGCCCGCTAACCCATAGCCGTCAGCACCAGCGCGCCGTCCGTCAGCAGATATCCGCCAACGAGCAGCCCCGCCCAGGTCCGCGCATCCACGCGAAACGCCGCACCCATCGGGATACCTTACGGTAGTCGTCCTTTGAGCTGGCTCGTCCAGTCCGGCAAGCACGCCGATCCACGCTTCAACCGGCCTCCGCCTGCGCCAGTAAATGCAGTCCAACGCATTTCGCACTTCAGGCCAGCCCGTCCGCGCCGATAGGAGAGGGCAGGAGGTCATGCTGGCTCTCCACCCTCCGTTTCCCGTCCGCATTCCGTCGCCTGATTCGCGAGCAATGCGAGGAGCGGATCTCTGGCTTCAGGCAATTTTTGCCGCGAGAGTTTCCCTAGGATTTCTCCGCTCTCGCTTATCCGCATATCTTGCGGAAAAAAGATTTTTAAGCCGCTTTAATTCAAATACTTGCGGCTGGTTAAAATTACTTGGCATCGCGGCTGCAAAAGTAGGGGCAGTTACATGATAAACCGCTCCCTCATCACCGAGATCACCCCCACGGCCAGCCGCTAAGGCTCTCGGTTTACCCCGCATCACCCCCTCATCGCTTTAATCGCTTCCTCGACCATCGCTCCTATGAAACACGCTTCCTCCGCTGCCGTTGCCCACGCTCCCGAGTCTAATCAGTCCTCCTCTGCCGCCGCCTGGCGCGTTTACCAAGGTGCTCAAAATGAGAAAATCGACGAAAAGGAGCTGATCGAACGCTACCTTCCCCTCGTTCGTAACGTCGTCGACCGCATCAAGTTGAATCTCCCCCCGCACGTCGATGTCGATGATCTTTACTCCGTCGGCGTCACCGGCCTTATCGCCGCCGTCCGCAAATACGACCCCGAGCAGGGCCACACGTTCGCCGGTTACGCCACCACCCGCATCCGTGGTGCCATCCTCGACGAGCTCCGCCGCCTCGACTGGTGCCCACGCCGCGCCCGCGCCAAGGCCAAGAAACTCAAGGAATCCATCAACGAACTCGAACAGAAGCTCGGCCGCGCCGCCTCCGAGGAAGAAGTTCGCAAGCACCTCGGCCTCACGCCGAAGGAATACGCCAAGTGGATGGAAGAAGCGAAACCCGTCTGCTTCATCGCGATCGACCAGACCGCCGACAACGAAGACTCCGACGGTGCCTCGCTCCATGAACTCATCGCCGACGAAGGCGACGTCTCCGTCCGCGACCGCATGGAGAAGGAAGAGCTCATGAAGCTCATGGCGGACCGCATCGCCGAGCTCCCCGAGATTCCAAAAAAGATCCTCGCCATGTACTATTTCGAAAACATGCGCCTCGCCGAAATCGCCGCCGTTTTCGATCTCACCGAATCCCGCATCTGCCAGATCCACGCGCAGACCGTCCTCAGCCTCCGCGCCTACATCAACCGCATGCGCAGCCGCTAAGCGCATTCCGCAGCGTCAGAATCGGGTTGGAAAAATTTGCAGCGCACGTTGCCCGCAACGTGTCGTGTCAGGCCCGTGACTCTTTCACGGCAGGAAAAAAGTGCCGCGCCCCATTGTCGCGGGCCTTTTACAAAGCAGGGCTAAAGCCTTGAGCCCGATGAGCCGTTAGGGGGAAACGCCCAGAAACTCACCATGCTCATCATCATCGGAGCTCTCATCGTATTAGGATCGACCCTCGGCGGGTTCATGATCGCCGGCGGTAATCCCGTCGTGCTCCTGCACGTCTCCGAATTCGTGGTCATCCTGGGCGTCGGTGCCGGCGTCGTCGTCATCGCCAGCCCCGCGCACGTCCTCAAGGAGATCGTCCACAAGGTCAAAGTCGCCATGTTCGGCAAACCCGCGAGCAAGACCCAGTACTTCGACCTGCTGAAGATGCTCTACGAAATCTTCATGGTCGGTCGCCGCAACGGCCTGATCGCCCTCGAAGAACACGTCACCAATCCCAAGGGCAGCTCCATTTTCGCCAAATACCCGGAAATCACCGGCAATCACGAGCGCATGCAATTTCTCCTCAACGGCATGAAGCCGGTCATCGACGGAAAGATTAAGCCCGACCAGCTCGAAGACCTCATGCTCACCGAGCTCGAAGCCAAATCCGCCGAGGCCGATCACCCCGTCCACACCCTCCAGATGGTCGCCGACTCCATGCCCGCCATCGGCATCGTCGCCGCCGTGCTCGGTATCATTAACACCATGTCCGCCATCGCCGAAGGCCCCGAGGCCGTCGGTGAAAAAGTCGCCGCCGCCCTCACCGGCACACTGCTCGGCATTTTCGTCTCCTACGGTTTCATCGCGCCGCTGGCCGCCCGTATCCACTCCATGAATCAGGGCGACACCCAGTACCTGCGCTGCATCCTGTCCGCGGTCGCCGGTTTTGCCAAAGGCCTCGCGCCGCTCACCGCCGTCGAAGTCGCGCGCCGTTCCCTCGACAGCACGGTTCAACCGACTTCCGAGGAGCTCGAAACCACCCTCAAGTCCATGCCCGCCCCGGGCAAATAATCCGCCAAACACGCACACGTCATGGCCGGAAAAGGTGGAGCCTGGAAAGTAGCTTACGCGGACTTCGTCACCGCGATGATGGCCCTGTTCATGGTGCTCTGGATCTGCTCGCAGGACAAAGAGGTCCTCATCGCCACGTCCCAGTATTTTCAAAACCCCTTCAACTCGCCGATGGAAGCTTCCTCCGGCGTCATGCCCTTCGAAAAATCGTCGTCCTCTTCGTCCAGTGGCTCCGGCGAAGGCGAAAAAGAAGACGCCACCAATGCGGTCAACCTGCAGTTCCTGAACTCCATCGCGAAAGACTTCTTCCGCATGATGCAGCTCGACGAGGATCTCGCCGACAAACCCATCGACATCCAGGTCACCAGCGACGGTCTCCGCGTGAACCTCTTCGACCGCGCCCGCCAGCCGCTCTTTCAGAAAAACACCGCCGAGTTCACCGAGTGGGGCCGCTTTTGCATGCAAAGCCTGGCGTGGATGATCGACCGCAACCGCTTCCACGTCGTCATCGAAGGCCACACCCGCCCCGGCCTCGATCTTCCAAAACCTGAATACACACCGTGGGAACTCTCCGCCGATCGCGCCAACGCCTCGCGTCGTGCGCTGACCTTTTACGCCGTTGACGATAAACAAATCGACCGCGTCACCGGCTACGCCGCCACGCGGCCATTGCCGGACCAGCCCGTCGACTCCGAAGCGCAGCAACGCGTCACGCTCAGCCTCACTGTCGGCCGTCCTCAAAAGGAGGAAAAACCCGGCAAGCCCGTCTCTTCTACGACCAAATCTGCCGCACCCGCAGCGTCGTCCCCCGCACCGAATTCCCCGCGCGCTCCCGCTGGCAATCTTGCCGGCGGCCATTAAGTTTTTCGCATCCATCCCCGATGAAATCCTTTCTCTCCGGCCGCTCCCGAGCCACGACCGATTCGCTGCAAGCCCCCGGCGGGTCCAACCCCGGTTTCGTCGCCAAAGCGACTATGACCGGCGGTGCCCACAAGGACCACGCCACGGCTGCCGGAAGCCCGGGACCTACGGTGGAAGCCGTGAAGCAGGGCGACAAAGTCACCCGTCTCATCGTTACCTGCACCTGCGGCGAACGCATCGAGATCGAGTGCCTCTATCCCCCCGGCGCCTGAGCGCGTTTTTCCTCCGCCCGACTTTCTAACTGTCTGAGCGCGTGCCCGGTCGCCCCCGGCCGGTGCGGCGCACCTTTCTCGTGCGCCCGTCGTCTGGCGGGTGCACCCCATGAAGTTCGCGCCCCTTCTCACCGTCGCTTTGCTGTCCGCATATGCGGGCGTTTTCTCCTGCGAAACCCGCGCGCAAACAGCCGCCGTCCACAAGTTCGCGTTCGACCGGACGGCGGATGGTTTCACTCCGATCGGTCCTGCCAGTACCTTTTCTCCAGACACCGGCTACGGTTTCGATCTCGACACCGTTCCCGCCCAGGCCGGCCAGCCGGTACAGCCCTTCTTTTTTTCTGTCGCCGTTCCCGAGGGAAATTACCGTGTCACCGTCACGCTCGGCGACAGTGCCCGGGAAACGGATACGACCATCAAAGCCGAGTCCCGCCGCCTCGTCGTCGAAAGCGCGAAGACCCGGCCAGGCGAATTCCTCACCCGCAGCTTCACGGTAAACATCCGCAACGCCTCGCTTACGCCGCCTCCGCTTAACGCCCCCGGAGGCACCCGCGTCGATCTCAACGACCGCGAGCAAGGCGTCCTTCACTGGGACGACAAACTCACCCTCGAGTTCAACGGCCCGGGCCCCGCCGTCCGGTCGCTCGAAATCACGCCGGTTGCTGACACCGTCACCGTTTTCCTCGCCGGCGATTCCACCGTCACCGATCAACCGCGCGAGCCCGGCGCGAGCTGGGGCCAGATGCTCCCGCGTTTCTTCAAAGACAATGTCGCCGTCGCCAATCACGCCGAGTCCGGCGAGACGATGAAGTCGTTCCTCACCGCGCACCGCTTCGACAAACTTCTCAGCGCGATGAAGCCCGGCGACTACCTCTTCATCCAATTCGGGCACAACGACTCGAAAGCTCAGTGGCCGCAGACCTACGTCGAGCCGTTCACAACCTACAAAGCTTACTTGAAGATCTTCATCGCCGAAGCCCGCCGCTGCGGCGCCACGCCCGTGCTCGTCACCTCGATGCACCGCCGCGTCTTCGACGAGCACGGCAAAATCAAAAATACCCACGGCGATTATCCTGAAGCCGTTCGTCAGGTCGCACGCGAAGAGGGCGTCGCGTTGATCGATCTCCACACGATGAGCGCGCAGCTCTACGAAGCGCTCGGCCCGGAAAAATCTCCGCTCGCCTTCAGCAACAACGGCAAAGACGCCACGCATCACAACAACTACGGCGCCTACGAACTCGCCCAGTGCATCGTCACCGGCATCCGCGCCGCGAAACTCCCGCTCGCCGATCTGCTCGCCGACGACGCGCCTCATTTCGATCCCGCGAAACCCGACCCCGTCGAAACCTTCGCGCTGGCCGCCAGCCCCGGCCGCTCCACACAGAAACCACGAGGCGACTGATGCACATGATCCGCGCGTTCATTTTCTCCGCACTCACCGCCAGTGCTTCGCTCACCGCCGCCGAACCGGCGGCTCAGTCGCAAACCATCGCCGCGCCGCTCCAGTACGATGTCCGCGCCTTCGGTGCCACCGGCGACGGCCTCACGCTCGACACCGACGCCATCAACCGAGCCATCGAAGCCGCACACGCGGCCGGTGGCGGCACCGTTTACTTTCCGGCAGGCACCTACCTGAGTTTTTCCATCCGCCTCAAAAGCAACCTCACACTCCACCTCGGCGCGGGCGCGACCATCCGGGCCGCCGATCCGGCGAAACATGGCGGCACGTACGATGCCGCGGAGCCCACGGAGTGGGGCGCGTATCAAGATTTCGGGCACAGCCACTGGCGCAACAGCCTGATCTGGGGCGAGAATCTCGAAAACATCTCCATCATCGGCCCCGGCCGCATCGACGGCACCGATGCTCTCACCCGCCGAGGCCCCGGCCCGCGCGGTTCGACTCCGGGCGCCGTCGGCGATCTCCCCGAAGCCATGCGAGCCGCCCGCGCCGAGAATCCACCGACGGACACCGCCGCGCGCCCGCGTTTTTCCATGGAAGGACAGGGCAACAAAGCCATCGCGCTCAAACTCTGCCGCAACGTCACGCTCCGCGATTTCTCCATGCTCGCCTGCGGCCACTTCGCGCTGCTCGCGACCGGCGTGGATAATCTCACCATAGACAATCTCCGCGTGGACACCAACCGCGACGGCTTCGACATCGACGCCTGCCGCAACGTCCGGATTTCGAACTGCTCGGTGAATTCGCCGAACGACGACGCCATCTGCCTTAAAAGTTCCTACGGCCTCGGCTTCGCCCGCGCCTGCGAAAATATTACCATCACGAACTGCCAGGTCACCGGCTACGATCTCGGCACGTTTCTCGACGGAACGTTCAAGCGCACGCTGCAACAAGCGCCCGACCGCGATGGTCCGACCGGTCGCATCAAGTTCGGCACCGAGTCGAACGGCGGCTTCAAAAACATCACGATCTCCAACTGTGTCTTCGATCGCAGCCGCGGCCTTGCGATCGAGACGGTCGATGGCGGCGTGATCGAAGACATCACCGTCACGAACATCGCGATGCGCGACGTCTCGAACTCGCCGATTTTCCTGCGCCTCGGCAACCGCGCGCGCGGCCCCGAAGGCACGCCGGTCGGCGCGATCCGCCGCGTGACGATCAGCAACCTCACCGCCTCCGGCGTCGATCCGCGCTATGCCTCGATCATCGCCGGGATTGCCGGACATCCGATCGAGGACGTCACGCTCAGCAACATCCGCATCGTCTATCGCGGCGGCGGCACCGCCGAGGACGCCGCCATCGAGCCGCCCGAGAAAGATGCCGCGTATCCCGAACCGAGCATGTTTGGGAAAATCCCCGCGTACGGACTTTTCGCCCGTCACGTGAAGAATCTCCGCGTCCGCGACGTCGAGGTGAGCTACGAGCAACCCGAGGCACGCCCGGCGGTGACGATGCTGGCGGTGGACGGCGCGAAGTTCGAAGGATTTTCCGCGCAGCGGCCCGCCGGCGCGCCGATTTTTTCGTTGAAAGCGGTGCGTGGATTCGAGGTGCGCGCGAGCGCGGGAATCGACGATCTCACGCGCGATCAGGTGGAGTCCGAAACCTTTTGATCATGAAAACACGCTCACGAATCATCCGTTTTGCGCTGGCCGGTCTGCTGATGGCTGGGGCGGCCGGGTTTGCGCAGATGCAGTCCGGGACGCGACCGACGCTCCCCGCGTTTTCGCGCGAAGTGAAACTGTCCGATGTGCGGATGCGCGACGCGTGCGTGATCATCGACGAAGCGTCGCAGCAGTACGTGATCATCGCGTCGGCGCGTGGAGCGGGCGTGCGTGCCTACACGAGCAAGGATCTGAAAACGTGGGAAGGTCCGCGGCTCATTTTCCAGGCGGGCCCGAAGTTCTGGGGCGACATCGACGTAACAGGAGTGTGGGCCCCGGAAATGCACGCGTACGGCGGGAAGTATTATTTGTTTCTGACCTTCGACACGAAGACGGAGTTTGCGGAGCAGTGGCGCGACTGGCGGCCGCGCGTGTTTCGTGGATCGCAGGTGCTAGTCGGCGATTCGCCGTTCGGTCCGTTCAAACCATTCGAGGCGCGCGCCACGCTGCCGCCCGACATGATGACGCTCGACGGCACGCTCTACGTCGAAGACGGCGTGCCTTACATGGTCTTCTGCCACGAGTGGGTGCAGATCAAAGACGGGACGATGAATATGGTGCGGTTGAAAAACGATTTGTCGGCGACCGATGGCGAGCCGGTGCGGTTGTTTCACGGGAGCGATGCGCCGTGGGCGAAGAAGTCCGAGGCGGAAGGATGCTATGTGACGGATGGGCCGACGTTTCACCGGTCGAAGTCGGGGAAGTTGTTCATGCTGTGGTCGAGTTTCAGCGAAGGCGGCTACACGGTGGGGCTCGCGATTTCGGATTCGGGCAAACTCGCGGGACCGTGGCGGCAGCAGGCGGAGGCGGTTTATGCGAAGGACGGCGGGCATCCGTTTTTGTTCAAGCGGCTCGACGGGCAGCTGATGATGACGCTGCATTCGCCGAACAAGGACACGGAGCGCGTGCGGTTTTTCGAAATGGAAGACACCGGCGAAACGCTTCGCATCGTGCGTCCATTTTCCGCTGAGTGAGCTCACCTGGTTCTCAACGCATGAAATCATCCCTGGTTCTCTTTTTCAGTCTGAGCGCGGTGGCGCAGGCGGCGGTGCAACTGGCGAGTCCGTTCACCGCGCACATGGTCCTGCAACGCGATCAACCGGTTCCTGTTTGGGGGACGGCGGAGGCGGGTGAGCGGGTGAGTGTGAGTTTCGGCGGGCAGGAGAAAAGTGTGGTCGCGGATGCGGTGGGGAAATGGCGCGTGGATTTGGATGCACTGGTGGCGTCGAGCGAAGGACGTGAGTTTCGCGTGAGCGGATCGAAGACGGCGGAGCCGATTGTGCTGAACGACGTGCTCGTGGGCGAAGTGTGGCTGTGCTCGGGGCAGTCGAACATGGTGCACACCGTGTCGACGTCGGTGTACAAGTGGGCGGGCGTGATCAACGAGGCGCAGGAGATCGCGGCGGCGAGTTATCCGTTGATCCGCATGTTCACAGGCGAGGCGGCGAAGGCGTATGAACCGCAGGCGCGCGTCGGCGGCGAGTGGCGCGTGTGTTCGCCGGAGACGGTGCCGGCGTTTTCGGCGATCGGGTATTTTTTTGCGCGCGATCTTCAGAAAGAGCTGAAGGTGCCGGTCGGCATCGTGACGCTGGCGTATGGGGCGAGTTGCGCGGAGGCGTGGGTTCGGCGCGAGGCACTGGCGGCCGATCCGCGGCTGAAACCGATGCTGGAGAAATTCGATGCGGAGGTGGCGGCGTTTCGGGCGTTGCCGAAAGTCACGGAGCAAGCAGGCGAGGCGCGTTCGCAGGATGTGAATGCGGTGGCAGCGCCGAAACCCAAGGCGCCGAAAGATCCGGTGCAGGATCAGCACAACTCGACGGTGATGTTTAATGGGATGATTGCGCCGGTGATTCCGTATGCGATGCGTGGCGTGCTTTGGTATCAGGGTGAGTCGATCGCGGGCGGAGTGGCGGGGGGCGTGGAGCTTTACCCGCGCGTGCAGGCGGCGTTGGTGAACGACTGGCGCGCGTTGTGGGGGCAGGGAGATTTTCCGTTCTACATCGTGCAGCTCGCGGGGCAGAACAAGCCGAGCAATCGTCCGGAAGTGCGCGAGGCGCAGGCAACGATTCTCTCGCTGAAGAACACGGGCATGGCGGTGGCGACGGATATTGGCGAAGAGAAAAACGTGCACCCGTACAACAAGCAGGCGGTCGGCGACCGGCTGGCGCGCATCGCGCTGGCGCGGACGTATGGGAAGGCGGTGGAGTTCTCAGGGCCGGAGTATGCGTCGATGCGTGTTGAAGGCGGCGCGATCCGGCTGACGTTCACGCATGCGACGGGCGGGCTAGTGGTGCGCGATGGCGTGTTGAAGTGGTTTGAAGTCGCGGGCGCGGACGGGAAGTTTGTCGCGGCGGAGGCGCGGATCGACGGCGATGCGGTTGTGGTAAGCAGTGCAAGCGTGCCGGAGCCGAAGGCGGCGCGGTACGCGTGGGTGAATTTCCCGGACGGCGGGCATCTGTATAACGGAGCCGGGCTGCCGGCGGCGCAGTTTCGCACGGATGCGGTCCGGATAATTTTCAAACGATGAAACTCAGACTGACGGCGGTGTTTTTGTTTATGGCTTCGGTAGCGATGGCCTTTGAGGTGGCTTCAGATTGGGCCAGGCAGGTGGCGGCGTTTGAGAGCGGCTGGAGGTTTCTCAAAGGCGACGCAGCGGGTGCGGAGCAGGTGGCGTTCGATGAGGTGAGCTGGCAGGTGGTGTCGGTGCCGCATGATTGGAGCATTCAGGGGCCGTTCGACGAAAAGGCGGCGACGCGCGGCGATGGAGGATTTTTGCCGTCGGGCGTGAGCTGGTATCGGAAGACTTTTTCGTTGTCTGAAGGATTGAAGGCTGGGCGGCGGTTGTTCGTGGAGTTCGACGGCGTGATGGCGAACAGCGAGGTGTGGTTGAACGGGCAGTCGCTTGGGAAGCGGCCGAATGGCTATGTGAGTTTCCGCTACGATCTGACGCCGCACCTGCGTGCGGGGGAAAATGTGCTCGCGGTGAGAACCGACACGAGTGCGCAGCCGGCTTCGCGGTGGTACACCGGCGCGGGGATTTACCGGCATGCGCGGTTGATCGAGACGAGCGATGTGCGTTTCGAACAGTGGAGCACGTTTGTGACGACGCCGGTGGTGGGCGATGCGGAGGCGCGTGTAGAGGTAAAGACCGCAGTGGTGAACACGAGTGATCGGGAATGCGTGGTGCGCGTGCGATTTGGGCTGGGTGATTCGCGAGGACTGCGACTTGGTGAACTGGAAACGCCGGTGAAAAAATTGAGCCCTGGCGAGACTGCGGAATTTGGCGAAACGTTTGTGGTGAAAACGCCACGTCGTTGGGATTTGGAGACGCCGGAGCTTTACCGGATGTCGGTGCAGTTATTCGAAGGTGAGCGGAAGGAAGAGCCGGCGGAGGACGCGGTTATTTTGGAGCCGAGGCCGAAAGAGACCGGGTGGTTGGGAGAACAGCAGGTGTCTTTCGGCATCCGCGAGTTCCGTTTCGAGGCGGCGACGGGGTTTTGGCTCAATGGGCGGAATCTCAAAATCAAGGGCGTGTGCCTGCATCATGATGGCGGAGCGTTTGGGGCGGCGGTGCCGTTGCGGGTTTGGGAGCAGCGGCTGGAGCAGATGAAGGCGCTCGGGGTTAACGCGATTCGGACGGCGCATAATCCGGTGGCGCCGGAGTTTTTGGATCTGTGCGACCGGATGGGTTTTTTGGTGATGCACGAGGTGCTCGACGCGTGGAAGAAGGGGAAGCGCAAGGCGGATGGCGCGACGTTTTTCGACGAGTGGGGGCTGATCGATGTGCGCGACACGGTGCGCCGGGACCGGAATCATCCGAGCATCATCCTCTATAGCGCGGGTAACGAGATTCACGATACGCGGCAGCCGGAGTCGGCGAAGAAGACCCTGGCGTCGCTCATCGAGGTTTATCATCGCGAAGATCCGACGCGGCCGGTGACGCAGGCGATTTTCCGGCCCAATGCGACGGGCGATTACAAGAACGGGTTTGCCGACATGCTCGATGTGATCGGGCAGAATTATCGGGAGCGGGAACTCCTCGATGCGCACAAGGCGAACCCGGCGCGGAAGATCATCGGGACGGAGAACACGCATCTGAGCCATGTGTGGACGGCGCTCCGCGATAACGCGCCGTACGCGGGGCAGTTCATCTGGACGGGGATCGATTATCTCGGTGAGTCGCGGAAGTGGCCTTTTATCGCGACGGATTTTGGCGTGGTGATGCGCGATGGGTCGATGCGGCCGCGCAGTTACGAACGCATGAGCTGGTGGTCGGAAACGCCGATGGTGCATCTGACGCGGCGCATGGGCGAGCGAGCGCCTCCACCGGTCGATCCGGGCTACGAGACCGCCGCGCAGGTGGCGTTGCTGGCGGCGCAGCAGAAGGAGCCGGAGATGCGTTCCGATTGGACGCCGGAGAATCGCGAGCCGCATGAGGAGACCGTCGAAGTTTTTAGTAACTGCGATGAGGTGGAGTTGTTTCTTAACGACCGTTCGCTCGGCGTGCAGGGCCGCGTGGAGAATGCGCGGCCGCGGATGTGGAGGGTTGTTTATGAGCCGGGGGTGCTTCGCGCGGTGGCGAAGAATGGCGGGAAGATTGTGGCGGAACATGCGCTGCGGACTGCGGGGGCTGCGGCGAAATTGCGGCTGACGCCGGATCGAGCGCGTGTGAGGAATCACTGGGACGATGTGGTGCGCGTGGAGGTGGAGATCGTCGATGCGGCGGGCGTGCGCGTGCCGTCGGCGGAGCCGCTGGTGGAGTTTACGATCAGCGGGCCGGGCGTGATCGCGGCGGTGGATAATGGCGACAACGCGAGCCATGAGTCGTTTCAGGCGCCGCGGCGGACGGCGATGGACGGGCGTTGTACGGTTTATGTGAAGGCGTTGGCGTCGAACGGGCGCATCGTTTTGACGGCGGCTGCGTCTGGCCTCGCGGGCGCGTCGGTCGAACTCGAGGCGGCTCCCTGATTCTCACATCTCACGGAATTTTATTTTATGAAACGCACCCAA
This sequence comes from uncultured Nibricoccus sp., assembly GCA_966249325.1. Classification (GTDB taxonomy): domain Bacteria; phylum Verrucomicrobiota; class Verrucomicrobiia; order Opitutales; family Opitutaceae; genus Nibricoccus. The sequence goes on from CBINDC010000009.1 coordinate 158,272, forward strand.
CGTTGGTTGTCTCTCGCGCTGGCGGTCTGCACCGGCTTCGCGACGTCCGTGTCTGCGCAACGGCAGATGGAAAAACTCGATCGCGGCGTGGTCGCCGTTCACCAGCCGGATGGAAAAGTGTTCGTGAGCTGGCGGTTGCTGGCGACGGACGCAGAAGGGGTGGCGTTTAATGTTTATCGCACGACGACGGTGCGCGAAAGCGAGCGGGCGGAGGCGGGCGGGGCGTTTGCCTCGCGGCGCGATGCGGGCGGGACGGCGAAAGTGAACGGCGAGCCGGTGACGGGCGGGACGTGGCTGGTGGATGCGCGGGCGACTTTGTCGCGAGATACCGAGTACACGGTGAAGCCGGTGGTCGATGGCAAGGAGGGCGAGGCGGTGGGGAGCTACAAACTCTCTGCGGGCGCGGCACCGTTGCCGTACCATTCGGTGGCGTTGAAGACGCCGGCGGGTTATGTGCCGGGCGACAGTTCGCTGGGCGATCTGGATGGCGACGGGCAGTATGAGATCGTCGTACACCAGTGCGGGATGGGTAAGGACAATTCGCAGCCGGGAATGACGGATGCGCCGATTTTTCAGGCGTACAAACTCGATGGGACGCTGCTGTGGACGATTAACCTCGGGAAAAATATCCGCGAGGGGGCGCATTATACGCAGTTCCTGGTGTATGACTTCGATGGAGACGGGCGGGCGGAGTTTGTCTGCAAGACGGCGGACGGGACGGTGGACGGCAAGGGCAAGGTCATCGGCGATGCGAACGCGGTGTGGGTTTCGCAGGAAGATCCGAACCAGCCGGCACCGGCTCCGGGGCAGCGCAGGCCGGAGGGCAGCAGCCGGGCGGGTTTCATTTTGAAGGGGCCGGAGTTTTTAACGGTGTTCGACGGGCTCACGGGGGCGGCGCTGGCGACGGAGAAGTATGTGCCGGGGCGGCATCCGGAGACGGACAATCCGACGGCGGAGCAGATGAAGGAAGTCTGGGGAGACGGCCATGGGAACCGGCTGGATCGGTTTCTGGCGGGCGTGGCGTATCTCGATGGGGAGCGGCCGAGCATCGTGATGTGCCGCGGGTATTATACGCGCGCGGTGCTGGCGGCGTGGGACTGGCGTGATGGGAAGCTGACGCAGCGGTGGGTGTTCGACAGCGATGCGTCGGAGGAAAACCGGAAGTATCGTGGGCAGGGCGATCACAGTCTGAGTGTGGCCGACGTGGACGGAGACGGTCGCGACGAGATCGTGTACGGCGCGGCGGTGATCGATGACGACGGCAAGGGACTTTACTCGACGGGCTGGGGGCATGGGGATGCGCTCCATGTGAGCGATCATGTGCCGGATAATCCCGGGCAGGAGGTATTCACTATTCAAGAACGCTTCGGTCCCGAAGGCATGAGCATGCGGGATGCGAAGACGGGGCGGCCGATCTTCACGGTGCCATCCGTGAAGGCGGCGACAGAGGGCGGCGATCGCGGCGAAGGTCCGGGGCGTGGCGTGGCAGCGAATATCGATCCGCGTTTTCCCGGCTCGGAATCCTGGGCGGCGGGCGCGGGGATGGACGGGGTGTACAACGCGAAGGGCGAAAAGTTTCTGGAGAAGCGGCCGCGCGGGTTTTCGTGCAATTTCCTCGTGTGGTGGGATGGGGATTTGTTGCGCGAGTTGCTCGATGCAAACGCGGTTTCGAAATGGAACTGGGAGACGGGGCAGATCGACACGTTGCTCGTTGCTCATACCTGCCAGTCGAACAACGGCACGAAATCGAATCCGGCGGTGAGCGCGGATCTGTGGGGCGACTGGCGCGAGGAAGTGATCTGGCGGACGCGCGATAACAAGGAGCTGCGTATCTACACGACGACAATTCCGACGAAGCACCGGATTGTATCGCTGATGCACGATCCGCAGTACCGGCTGGCGATCGCGTGGCAGAACGTGGCGTACAATCAGCCGCCGCATCCGAGTTTTTATCTGGATGAGTCGGCGCCGTTGCCGAAGCGGCCGGTGATTGCGATCGCGGGTGGGAAGAAGTGACGCGGCGCGTCGGGGGGCGGGAGGGAGCGACGGGGGCGGCACTTGCTAAGTGCCGTTCCGTGGTGGGAGGAAGCGGAGACGGAGTGGACGACAGCGAGGTCGTCCCTCCAGGGGCGGGGTTATTGGCCGAGTGCGGCTTGGGCGCGGGCGAGGTTTTCGCGGGCTTCGGAGAATTGGGGGGCGAGTTTCACGGCTTGCTCGAAGTGGGCGCGGGCTTCGGAAAGGCGGCCGAGTTGGGCGCAGGCGATGCCGAGTTCGTTGTGGGCGTGGGGGGAGTCGGGAGCGAGGCGGAGGAGCGCGTGGTAGTGGGGAAGGGATTCCTCGGTGTGGCCGGTTTGGAGGAGGAGGCGGGCGAGGCTGTGGCGGGCCTCGGGTGAAGCGGGGGCGAGCGTGGTGGCGTGGTGGTAGTGTTGGAGGGCCGGCGCGAGTTGTTGGGTGGCGAGCAGCGCGTGGCCGAGGTTGAGGCGGAGGGTGGCGTCATCGAGGCCGAGTCGCAGGGCGGCCTCGTAGTGATCGATGGCCTCGGAGGGACGGCCGGACTGGAGGAGACTGTGGGCGAAGTTGGCTCGGGCTTCTTTGAGAGAAGGGGCAATACGGACGGCTTCGGCGAAGGCGGCGAGGGCGAGATCGGGTTGATTGAGGGCGACGCGGGCGCGACCGAGGGTGAGATGGGTGGTGGCGCTGGCGGGGGCGCGGCGGAGATTTTCTTCGAGGAGCGGGATGGCTTCGGCGGGGCGGTCGAGTCGTAGGAGCGTGGCGGCGAGATTGTCGCGGGTGTCGAGCGCGTCGGGTGTTGTCGCGAGGACTTGTTCGTAGGTGGCGATGGCTTCGTCGTAGCGGCTGGCGGCGGCGAGGGCGTTGCCGAGGTTGTGGCGGGCGTCGGAAGAACCGGGTTTTATTTCGAGGGCGGTCTGGATGTGGGCGAGGGCTTCTTCGACACGGCCGTGTTCGAGGAGGGCCTTGCCGTAGTTATAGTGGGCGTCGAAGAGGCGGGGTGCGAGGGAGAGGGCGCGTTCGTAGTGGGCGAAGCCCTCGGTCGTGCGGTTTTGGAGGACGAGGATGTTGGCATAATCGATCCAGGCGTTGGCGTCGTGCGGATCGAGTTCGAGGGCGCGGGAGAGGAGGTTGAAGGCTTCGGGGTAGTTTTTCGCGTCGATGTGGAATTTGGCGAGGTTGGTGTAGCCGCGGGGGTTGAGGGGGATTTTTCCGATGTTGTCGGTCCAGATAGTGGATACATCGCGGTAGTCGCGGTTGCGGAGGATGGTGGTGACGGTGAAGGCGAGGGCGATGGCGGCGAGGAAGACAGTGGCGCGCGTCCGGAGGAGGCGGTGGGCTGCCATGGCGACCAGGAAGAGGACGGGCGCGAGGGCGAGGTACATGCGGTGCCCGGCCATGGTCTGAGTGATGACGGGGACAAAACTGGAGGTGGGCGCGAGGACCGCGAAGAAGATGGCGCCGAGGAAGCCGAGGGCGGGTTTTTTCCAGAGTGACCAGAGGGTCGCGAGGCCGAGAGCGAGCAGGGCGATGAACTGGGGGGCGACGCTGGCGAAGCTCGCGACCGTGGCGGTGCCGTAATCGAGGACGAGCGGATGCGGCCAGAGGGCGAGGCGGAGGTAGTGGACGATCGCCTGGCACTGGGTGAGGAAGTAAGTCCAGGAACTGACGGTGCCGCCAAGGCCGACGGTGCCGCCGCGGCTGCCGGTGGAGAGGATGCAGGCGGCGAGGAGAAGCCAGGTGGCGGCCAGGGCGAGATGGAGTTTTTTATGGGATCGCCAGGCGGCGGGAAACGATCCGGAGACGAAGGTGCGGTCGAAGAGGAAGACGATGAGCGGGGCGGAGACCATGACCTCCTTGGAGGCCATGCCGGCGAGACAGGAGAGAACGGCGAGCAAGGACCAGCGGCGGGAATGGGCGGGTGTGTCCGAGGAGCGGAGAAAACAGTAGAGGGTGAGGAGATAGAAGAGGCCGACGAGGGATTCGGCGCGCTGGACGATGTAGGTGACGGATTCGGTCTGGAGCGGGTGAAGTGCCCAGAGAGCGGATACGGCTAGAGCGAAGGGAGCCGCGCGGGCGGAAAGTCGAGAGTTGAGCGCTGATAGTTGAGAGACGGACGGGAGGAGGAGGGTGCGGCGGGTGAGGCCGAAGAGAGTGAGGGCGGCGAGGAAGTGGATGAGGAGGTTGACGGCGTGGTAGCCGGTGACGTTGTCGCGGCCGAGGGCCCAGTTAAGGGAGAGGGTGGCGTTGAGGAGGGGACGACCGGAGACGGTGACGCCGCTGTCGGATGGGGGAAGAAATGCGGTGCGCCAGCTGCGGAGGGTGGGGTTGTCGGCGATGGAGCTGGGGTCGTCGAAGAGGAAGGGGACGCGGAAGGAATTGGCGTAGGCCGCGAGGAGCGTGAGGCCCAGAATGAGAGCGGCGATCAGCGGCCAGCGGGAGCGGGAAGAGGGAGCGGCGGTGAACGGATGCTCGGGCATGGCGGGGCGGGGGGGCGGAAAAGAAATAGGTCCTATAGGTCGTAGGGGACCTATAGGACCTATGGAGGGAAGAAAGACTGAAGCGCGAGTGGGGCGGCTGGCGGAGAGGCGCGTTTTTAGAAGAGGGCGCTGGCCGCTACGCCGACGGCGGTGATGGGGCCTTGGTCGCCCAACCCATCCATGGCGCGGTCGACTTTGCGGAGCGTGCTCTGCATGTCTTTCGCGAGGTTGTCGTTGGTGATGAGCTGGCCGAAGGTGCTCTTGGGGTCGTTCAATTTGTCGGAGACCTCGCGGATGTTTTTTACGGTGACGCGGAGGTTGTCGGCGGTGGGTTGATCGTAGAGGAGGACGCCGAGCGCGCCCTGGCCGCTCTTCACTTGAGTGACGAGGCCCTGGGTTTCGCTGAGGAAAGTGCGGGCGTCGGTGGCGGTGGTTTTGATTTCGGTGACGGCGGCGAGGAGCTGGTCGTAGGCGGCTTGATCGTAGATGAGTTTGCCGACGGTGCCCTGACCGGAGCGGATCTGGCCGGTGATTTGTTCGAGGTTGGTGGTGGTGGCGGTGATCTTGGCGGAGTTTTCGGTGACGAGGCGGTCGAGTTTCTGGAAGAGGCCGCCCTGGCCGTCGGAGCCGGAGCCCATGGAGCCGCTGATCTGGCCGAGGGTGCTCTTGATCTCCTGACCGAGGTTGCCGAGGTCATTCATGATCTGGTTGAGGTCAGCGACGTCCTTGGTGCGGAGGGCGGAGCCGGCCTGGACGGTGCCGGCGTCGGGGTGGCCGAGGTCGAGGGAGATGTAGTTGGAGCCGAGGAGGCCGGCCATGGCGATGGTGGCGGTGGCGTCCTGCGCGATCTGGACGTCGGAGCGTATCCGGAGAACGGCTTCAGCCTTGCCGCCGGTGAGGCGGGTTTTTTCGACGGTGCCGATCTGGACGCCGGCCATGCGGACGTCGTTGCCGGCCTTGAGCTCTTTGAGGGAGCCGAAGGCGGCGGTGACGGTGTAGCCCTCCTTGGTGGAGAAGCGGCCGTTGTGCAGGGCTTCGAAGGTGACCCAGATGAGGGCCAGTCCGATGATGAAGAACAGCCCGACTCGGGCGGTCATTTGGTTCTGGTTCATGATGCCTCCAATTGCAGGTAGCGTGGTTTTTTAAGATCGATGGTGGGATTCAGGAAATCTTTGACGGCGGGTTCCTCGACTTTGCGGAGCTCGGCCGGGGTGCAGAGGGCGCGGAGCTCGCCTTTCATGAGGAGGGCGACGCGGTCGGAGATGGTGAGCGCGAGGTCGCGGTCGTGGGAGACGACGATGCTGGTGACGTTGAACTCGGTTTTCAGCGTGGCGATGATCTCGGTGATCGTCGCGGACATGACGGGATCGAGTTCGGAGGTGGGCTCGTCGTAGAGGAGGAGCTGCGGCTCCATCACGAGGGCGCGGGCGATGGCCACGCGTTTCTTCATGCCGCCGGAGAGCTCGGAGGGGAATTTCTTTGCGGCGTTTTCGAGCGAAAGGATTTTGAGCGCGCGCATGACGCGGTCGCGAATCTCGGCCTTGGGGCAGAGACGGTGCTCGAGGGGGTAGAGCGCGAGGTTGTCGTAGACGGAGATGGAGTTGAAGAGGGCGCCGGCCTGGAAGACGAGGGCGAGGGCGAAGCGGTCGCGGGTGTCGGGATCGGAGGGGTCGTGGCCCTCGATGCGGACGGTGCCGCGGGTGGGCTGGTCGAGTCCGGCGATCTGGCGCAGGAGCACGCTTTTGCCGGAGCCGGAGGGGCCCATGATGGTGAAGATCTCGCCGGGTTTCACGGTGAGGCTGATGTCTTTGAGGACACGCTGGGCGCCGAAGTTTTTCGACAGGCCGGCGACCTCGACGCCGACGGGCGGACGGGAGGTGCCGACAGTGTGGATACCGCGTTCCTGGATAATGTTCTTTTTCATCAGGCGAGGGCTTTGGTGATGAAGTAGTCGAGGACGAGGATGCTCACGAGGGAGAAGACGACGGAGCGGGTGACGGCGTGGCCGATTTCGCGCGGGCCGCCGGCGGTGCGGAGGCCGGTGTTGCAGGCGATGAGGATGATGACGAAGCCGAAGATCTCGGCCTTGATGAGGCCGCCGCGGACTTTCTCGGCGGTGAGGAACTGGGTGAGGCTTTGGAAGTATTGCGACGGTTCGACGCCGATCTGGGCGACGTATTTGCAGACGACGGCGCCGCCGAACCAGCCGATGATGACGCCGATCATGGTGAGAAACGGCATGTAGAGGAGGACGGCGAGGAGGCGCGGGAGGACGAGGAAGCGCTCGGGCGGGATGTTCATCGTCACGAGCGCATCCACTTCCTGATACACTTTCATCGAGGCGAGCTCGGCGGTGATGGCGGAGCCGACGCGGCCGGCGAGGAGGATGGCGACCATGACGGGGCCGAGTTCGCGGACGAGGGATTCGCCGACGAGCGTGCCGATGAGTTGTTTGGCGCCGAAGTCTTTGAGCGTGAGGCCGGCTTGAAGGGCGAGCACGGCGCCGATGAAGAAGCTCAGGATGGTGACGATGCCGAGCGAGGAGTAGCCGCCGAGGAAGGCCTGCTCGATGACGCGCTTGAGGATGCGCGGGGCGCTGGGCAGCGAGGCGAAGGCCCGGCCGGTGAGGAGCAACGCGCTGCCGAAGGCGTCGAGCAGTTGGTTGAGTTTCTTCATTGGATGACGAAGGTGCAGTCGAGGACGACGGGTTCCGTGGCGGAAACCGCAGTGTCGGAGCGGCGTTTGAATTTGAAGAGGAAGGGGCGCCAGCCGCGGGTGGCGGTGCGGTCCGCGCCGATCACGCCGGCGAGGAGGGCGAAGCGTTTTTCTTTTGCGCGCTTTTCGATGCCGAGGATCGGGCCGAGGTGGAATTCGCGTTGTTGGGGGGCGCGCTTCCAAGTGACTAGATTCCAGAGGAGCGAGTGGCGGGAATCTTCGGCCGAGGAGCGGTCGTAGCGGTAGAGCGCGAAGAGCGGGCTGTAGACGGTGCGGATGGTTTCGTTGTGCGGGAAGAAGACTTCGAGCGGGCTGAGGGCCTGGACTTGTTTGCGGCCGGCGCCGTTGTCCCAGACGGTGGCGAGCGGCCACACATGGGTTTTGTGGGCGGGCGCGGCTGAGGAGTCGGTGGCGCTACGCTGAAGCGTGGAGTTGTAGACGAAGTAGAGGACCTGCCGCTTGGTCTGGATGAGCGCGCCTTCGTCGGAGACGCGTTCGCGCCAGAGGGGCCAGAGGATCCAGGTTTTTTCGGCGCCTTTGCCGGAGGAGTACGTGTAGAACGGCGCCCAGCGGTTGACGTAGCGGTCGTCGCCGCGGCCCTGGACGAAGAGAGGCCAGAAGTAGCGGGTTTCGTGATACTGACGCGGGGCGGTGCGGTCGAACCAGCCGAAGAATGGCCAGAGGTAGGTTTTGCTCTGCGAGTTTTCGTCGATGGTGCTGGCGTAGAACGGGAGGACGCCGAGGCGGACGTCGGGCTGGGCGGCGGAGAGGTTTTTCTCGTTCTTGTAGATGAGAGGCCAGAGGTAGAACTGCTCGCGGTATTCGCCGGTTTTTTGGCGGTGACCAAAGAGGGGCCAGAGTTCGAAGCCGGAGTTGCCCTCGCCGCGCATGACCTTGAGGAAAGGCCAGGGGGCGGTCGTGGTGGTCACGCCGTTTTTCTCGAAGCGACCGTAGAGCGGGAAGGCGACCCAGCTCCAGCGGTCGAGGCCGAAGCGGTGGGTGACATGGCCGTAGATCGGGAAGACGGCGCGGTAAGAAGTCTCGGGATTGCCGGTCTGGCGGGAGAGGTAGAAAGGCCAGACTTCGAAGGCGGTGCGGTTGCCGGAGGACGGGCCGGAGATGTGGGTCTCGGCGGGGGACTCGCGGTTGATGAGGGAGAAAATTTTCCAGCGGCTGCCGAAGGGGGAGTAGGTGTATTGGAAAAGTGGAGGCAGGACGTAGACGTCGGTGGTCTGGCCGGCGGCGTCGGTTTTCTGAACGTAGAAGGGGCGGAAGCCGGAGACGCGGGTGGCGCGGTCGAGGCGCGGGGGCTCGGTGGGGAGCGGCTGGCTGAAGAGGAGCGGACCGGCGGAGGTCCAGGATTGGACGGAGGAGGAGCCGGAAGAAGGTAGAGGGGAGAGGGTAGAGGGTAGAACGGAAGCGGAGGGAGCGGGGGCTTCGGAGATCTGACCGACCCAGAGGGGCCATAGGTTGCGTTCTTCGGCGTGCGCGGCGGTGGATAGCGCGGCGGTAAGGCCGAGCATCGCGGCGAGGCGACGGGAGCGTTGTGAATTGGTAGTCAGGAGGAGGACGCGATCATCCGCTTCGCGCAGCACGGATGAGTCGGCAACCGGGCGTGGTGCGAAGATCGTTAGGGGCCTAACCAAAAGGAGTCGGGCGTTGGGTAGCAATTTATTAAATGAAGGGGCACGCGGACTTGTCAGGCGATGGCGGCAGGGTGGACGGCAAGAGAGCGCGGCGGGTGGTTGAGGGTGCCGGGTGGGCGCGGGCTTCCGGCGGTGATGCGTGCGATTTCAGACGGTGAGGCTCTGGCCGGGTTCCATGACTCGGAATAAATCGGGGGCGAGCCCGATGCTTGCCAGGGAGTTGCGGAGGTCGGTGGGCGGGGCGAGGCGGGGCTCGTCGGTGAGCTGGAAGGTGCCCCAGTGCATGCCGACGGAGAGGCGGGAGCCGAGGTCGCGGTGGAGTTGGACGGCTTCGGCGGGGTTGACGTGCTGGTCGCTCATGAACCAGCGGGGCTCGTAGGCGCCGATGGGGAGCAGTGCGAGGTCGGGCGAGCCTAGGCGGGCGGCGATGTCGCGGAAGATCGTCGGGTGGTAACCGGTGTCGCCGGCGAAGAAGACGCGGCGGGCGGGGGTGTTTATCATGAAGCCGCCCCAGAGACGTCCGCAGCGGGGGCCGGTGAGGCGGTTGGACCAGTGTTGGGCGGGCGTGAAGGTGAGGGTGGTGGAGGGAGAGGGGGCGGAAGCGGAAGAAGATAGAGGGGAGAGGGTAGAGGATAGAGTGGGGAAGGGCGGAACGAGGGTGTAGGTTTCCCACCAGTCGAGTTCGACGATGCGGGAGAGTTTTGAGCGGCGGAGGAGGGGGATGAAGTTGAGCGGGGCGAGAATGAGGGGATCGTGCGCGCGGGCGAGGCGGCGGAGGGTGGGGAGGTCGCAGTGGTCGTAGTGGTCGTGGCTGAGGAGGATGGCGTCGATGCGCGGGAGTGTTTCGAAGGCGATGCCGGGAGCGTGGGTGCGTCGGGGGCCGATGCGGCCGAAGAGGCCGATGCGATCGCTGAAGACGGGATCGGTGAGGAGCGTGAAGCCGGCGAATTGGAGGAGGAAGGTGGAGTGGTTGACCCACGTGGCGGTGACTTCGGGGGCGCCGGGCGGAGGCGGGAGGGGCGCGGGGCGCGGAGTGATGGCGTGAGGCTTCCAGTCGGGGACGCGACGGGTGAAGCGCCAGCGGAGGACTTTGCCGAAGTGCGGAAGCGGGGGAGCGCCGGGGGTGAAGAAGCGGTGGCCGTCGCAGTGGTCGGTGACAGGAAGGCGGGACATGCGCGGCGGGGAGGCGGTGGCGAAGGAGTTATTTCGCGGGCGGCGGAGTAGCGGGCGCGGAAGGGGCTGGCGTGAGTGTATTCAAAAAGGCGATCAGGTCGGCGCGGGTGGCGGCGTTGGGGACGGCGAGGGCCATGGTGGTGCCGGGGACGACTTTGGCGGGGGCGGCGAGGTATTGGTCGAGCGTGGCGGTGTCCCAGGTGAGGCCGGATTTTTTCATGGCGTCGGAGAATGGGAAACCGTCGAGCGTGCCGGCTTTGCGTCCGATGACGCCGAGGAGGGCGGGGCCGGTGATGCGGTTGTCGGCGGTGGTGGTGTGGCACGCGGAGCACTGGGCGAGGAAGCTGCGGCGGCCTTTGGCGGCGTTGCCGTCGGCGGGGAAGGCATTGAGCGGGAAGAGAGCGAGCAGTGCTGCGGCGATGAGGCGCGGGGAAGAAGGCATGGGGCGGAAGGGAAGCGGTGAGTGGCGTGCCGGCAAGCGGGGCAATGGTTTCCAGGAAGAAAGGCAGGGGCGGTGGCTCCGAAGTGCGTGCGCGGGAGCGTGTGCGACGCGGGTTGATCCTTGCAGGGAGTGGCGGGGGCGGCTGTCTTGGCCGGCATGAACGAACTGAAAAAGGCGATGCGGCGTGGAGGCGGAAAATGCGTATAAGCGGAGGGGTGGCGCGTGGGATCACGCTGGTGACGCCGAAGGGCGATGCGACGAGGCCGGCGACGGACGGGATGCGGCAGGCGGTGTTTTCGAGCATCGCGTCGCGCGTGCCGGGGGCGTGGTTTGTGGATCTGTTCGCGGGAAGCGGTGCGTATGGGCTGGAGGCGGTGAGCCGCGGGGCGGCGGGGGGATTTTTTGTCGAGAAAAGCGCGAAGGCGGTGGCGTGTGTTGAGAGGAATGTCGCGGCGGTGTGCAAGAGCGCGGGGCGCGATGCGCGGACGTTGCATGTGGCGCAGGCGGATGTGTTGAGCTGGAAACTGCCGGCGGGGGCGGCGGGTGGAGATGGGCCCGATCTGGTGTTTGTCGATCCGCCGTATGAGATTATCGGTGACGTGGCGGAGGGGTTGTTCGCGAAGTTGAGCGAGCTGCTGGCGGCGAAGGACGATCCGGTGATCGTGTTTGAGATGCCGGGCGAGATCACGCTGGAGCCGGCGGGGTGGACGTGTGTGCGGCGGCTGGGGAAGGGCGCGCGGCAGCCGACGGTGTGTTTTTATCGGAAGGCGGAACGGGTGGCCCAGCAGGTTGAGACTGCGAATGCGAAAGAGTGATCTGCGGTGTTCGGGCCACGCTGCGGACAGCGCGGCTACATCAATCCGAGGCGGGCTTTGACGATGGCGACGGCGGCGGTGACGGCGGTCTCGGCGCGGAGGACGCGGGGGCCGAGGTGGGCGAGGGTGAAGTTGTTTGCGCGAAGCAGGTCGCGTTCGGCGGGGGACCAGCCGCGTTCGGAGCCGATGGCGAGGGTGATGTGCGTGGACGCGGAAAGGGCGGAAGATTTGTCATCTAATGGATGACAAGTGCTGGAGGACTCGGAGCGAGAGCGGGGCGGAATGTCATCTAATAGATGACAACGTCCCAAGGGGGCGGGGGACTCGTAGTTATCGAGGCCGATGCGGGGGGCGCCGCTGGAAGCGGGTGGGAGCGTGGCGATGAGGTCGGGGAGGGGAGTTGTCCAGGTGACTGCCGGCAGGCGGGTGCAGAAGGCTTGCTCGGCGCCGGTGATGAGGTGGCGGCGCCATTCGCCGGAGGACCAGAGGGTGCTTTGGGCGTAGGAGGGTTCGCCGCGTTCGGAGGGGAAGAAGTGGAGTGCGCTGACGCCGAGGGCCGTGGCCTCTTGGAGGATTTTGCGGGCGGTCTGCGGGCGGGGGAGTCCGATGAGCAGCGTGATGGGGTCGAGCGGTGGCGGGAGTTGTTCCTGCCAGGTGAAGGTGAGGGCGAGTGCGGTGGGCGAGATTGCGGTTAGGGTGCCTTTGCCGCGGGGGCCATCGATGAGGCCCGCGTCGAAAGTATCGCCGATCTGGCGACGAAGGACGTCGAGGAGGTGGGTGGCGCGCGGGTCGGTGCGTGGGAGCGGGGCGGCCGCTTCGGCGGGGGTGAAGAGGAGGAGGTTCACGCGATGAGATCGGATGACCGGAAGGATCGCGGAAGCGCGGAAGGACGGAAGCGCGGAATCTTTCGGAGGAGGTCTCGCGAAGGAGCGAAGGGGGCGAAGGAGGCGGGGTGCGGAGGATGGGGGAGCGCGGCGTAAAGCCGCGCCTACAGTGCGGAAAGGACGACACGGAGGTCGTCCCTCCAGGGGAAATTAACTGGCGAGGATTTTGTCGATTTGGGCGGACTCGGATTCGGTGAGATCGGGGGCGTTGAGCGTGGCGAGGTTGTCTTCGATTTGAGCGACTTTGCTCGCGCCGATGAGCGCGGTGGTGACGGCGGGCTGGCGGAGGACCCAGGCGAGGGCGAGTTGGGCGAGGGACTGGCCGCGGGCCTGGGCGAACGCGTTGAGCTGGCGGAGCTGGACGAGTTTTGCCTCGGTGATGTGTTCAGGCTTCAGGAAGCGAGGGTCGCGGTTGGCGCGGGAATCTTCGGGGATGCCGTTGAGGTAGCGGTTGGTGAGTAAGCCTTGGGCGAGCGGGCAGAAGGGAATCGCGCCGATGCCTTCTTTGAGGAGGACGTCGAAGAGGCCGCGCTCGGGGGTGCGTTCGTACATGTGGTACTTTGGCTGGTGGAGGAGGCAGGGGGTGCCGAGGTCGCGGAGGATGGCGGCGGCGCGGGCGGTCTGTTCGGGGTTGTAGTTGGAAAGTGCTACGTAGAGGGCTTTGCCGGAGCGGACGGCGTGGGCGAGTGCGCCCATGGTTTCTTCAAGGGGCGTCTCGGGGTCGAAGCGGTGGTGGTAGAAGATGTCGACGTAGTCGAGGCCGAGGCGTTTGAGGCTCTGGTCGAGGGAGGCGAGGAGGTATTTGCGGGAGCCCCAGTCGCCGTAGGGGCCGTCCCACATGAGGTAGCCGGCTTTGGTGGAGATGGTGAGTTCGTCGCGGTGGGCGGCGAGGTCTTCGCGGAGCATGCGGCCGAAGTTTTTTTCGGCGGAGCCGGGTGGTGGGCCGTAGTTGTTGGCCAGATCAAAGTGAGTGATGCCGAGGTCGAAGGCGCGGAGGACAAGGGCGCGGCTGTTGTCGTAGAGGTCGGTGTCGCCGAAATTATGCCAGAGGCCGAGGGAGAGGCGGGAGAGTTTCAGGCCGCTGCGGCCGGTGCGGCGGTAGAGGGCGGGGTTGGCGTAGCGGGTCGGCGCGGGTTGGTGGGACATCGGAAAGGAAGAGTGAATGGTGAAAAGTGAAAGGGGGAAGGCGGAAACAGGGGAGTGCGAGGCGCGAGAGGGGGGTGGGATTACAGTCAGGTGGGAGATTGGGCGGAGATCCGAAGGTCGAAGGATGACCAATGACCAATGACCAATGACCAATGGATTCTGGGGCGCTGTTAGCAGGAAAGCGGACGGAGTTGAACCGGTGACTTGGCAATAACGCGTTGTATCTCAAAGAGCGGAGGGCTCGAATGCGCGACGGGACGGCGCGCTCCCACTCGGAGGCTTTTGCGTACTCAGTTGGGGAGTTCGCTGAGGAAAACGACCGTATCGTGCGGGGCGGCGCCGATCGTGGGATCGGGAGTGGGGACGGTGATTTTGATTTCGCGGGCGCCAGAGGAAAGCGGGTGGCCGGAGGCGTCGAGAAAGGTGAGGGTCGCGGGGTATTCGCCGGGGGCGAGGCGGAGGGCGGCGAAGCTGAGGAACTGGGGGAGATTGTCCCACGTGCGGGTGTCGGCCTGGGGCGTGGTGGCGGCGGAGGTCATTTTGCTGATGAGGCCGACGGCGGCGAGAGCGATGGCGACGTTTTGGGCGTCCTTATTGTATGAGCCGTCGTAGCGGCGGATGTTGTTCGCGGAGATGGCGGCGCCGGCGAGGGCGACGTCGCCGACGGTGTTGGCGCGGTCTTTGAAGACGGCTTTGTTGCCGAGGACGTGGTCCATCAGGCGGCCGCCGCGGGTGGTGGCCTGGAAGATGATGTCGTCGTAGGCGGGGAGTCTGACGGTGCGTCCGTCGATCTGGAGGAGGGCGCCGCGGGCGCGGGACTGGTCGGTGGTGAACCTGAGCTGTTCGCTGTATTGGCCGCCCGGGTACTTGCGGGGGCCGCGGCCGTACTCGGCGAAGATGAGGACGTTGGCTTTGGTGTCGTAGGCGGGCGGCGTGGCGCGGCCCTGGGCTTTGGCGCTGGCGTGGGCGCGGGCGAGGGCGTCGGAGCCGTCGCCGCCGAGTTTTTCGGAGGCGTAGCCGTCGAGGTAATCGAAGAGAACGTAGTCGCCGGCGTAGGTTTTGTCCTCGGTGTCGCTGTCGAGGAGCTGGGCTGAGCGCATGAGGGCGCGGGCGTTGTCGGGTTCGCCGACGCTCCAATAGACGATGCCGCGGTAGAAGGACGCCATGGCGCGTTCGTAGGGTTCGCCGACGAAGGGTTTGTCGGACTCGTTGCGGAACATGCGGCGGGACTTGGCGGCCTCGGAGTTGACGTTGCCGTAGTTGGCGGCGGCCTGGGCGAGGGCGGAGTCGAGTTTTTCGCGGGCTTCCTCGAAGAGGCCGCGGCGCAGGGCGGTGGCGGCTACGCGGTATTCCCAGAGGACTTTGTCTTTGGGGCGGGCGACGGCGAGCTGGGCGTTGCCGTCGATCAGGGCGTCGCCGGTGAGGGGGACGTAGGGGGTGGGCGCGACGGAGGCGCAGCCGGCAAGGAGCAGCGTCGCGGTCGTGAGCGCGATAGCGGCGGAGCGGGCGGGAGAGAAAAACCGGCGGGACATGAAGCGGGCGAAAATGAAAGACGCCGCGCGTGAGGGCAACACGGGCGGCGTGGTGAGGAGATCTTATTTTTGCTTCAGAAGTTCGCGCGAATTTCCTTCGGGAGTGCTTTGTCGAAGGGAAGTGAGTCGCCCATTTTCATAGGTGTATTCGAACTTTACCGGATTGCCGGACTGGGTGTGTTTTTCGGCGGAGAGCACGCGACCGTTGTCATCGAAGTACGCGCTCCAATAGGTCATCCCCTGAGTCTGTCGTTCCGCCGTCTCGGCGGCTGAGAGCGGCTGGAGGAGCTTGTACCGATAAAGGTCCATGCGGCCGAAATAAACGGGGCCTCCCCGGTGGTGAGTGCGGCCGGATGAGGTGCATCCGGTCGCAACGCAGCAAATCAAAGCGATGACCAGGGCTCGCACGAGAAGACCTTATTTCGTCGTGACCGTGATGTCTTCGATCAGGGCGAGGGCGGTGGCTTCGGTGATTTCGCGGATGTCGAATTTCTTGGCGAGCGCGCCGGCGTACTGGTCTTTGCCGAGGACATCGGCCGAGCTGGCCTGGCCGAGGATGGCGGAGTCGGAGAGGCGGATGGCGGTGATCTGGATGTCGGGGACGTTCACGGTTTCGTCGCCGGCGACGCCGACGATGGTGGCGGGGCGGCTGGAGACGAGGGCTTCGATGGCGATGTCGGCGACCTTGGCGAGGGCTTCGCGGTCTTTGCGGGCGGCTTCATCGGTCGGGGCGGTGAAGTGATCGAGCGGGCGGTCGGCGATCAGGGCGGCGGCGGTTTTTTGGTCGGCGAGTTTGGCGCCGGCGTAGCGGAGCGGGCGGCCGAGGAGGCGTTCGACCTCGCGGGTGGTTTGTTTGTCGGCGAGGGTAGGGGCGGCTTTGCCGGTGGAGGTGTAGGTGTTTTCGGCGGTGACCTTGGCGGACTTGGAATCGGCCGAGCCTTTGCCGGGGTGCGCGTGCGAAGAACCGGAGCCGGCGTCGCCGCCGCCGACGGCGACGTTGATCTGGGTCTGCGGATTGGCGGCGGCTTCGGGTTTGGGGGCGTTGGGGTCGGACTCGAAGGAGGAGTTGGTTTCGCTGCGGCTGGACTCGGTGCGTTCGGTGCGGCCGGAGAGTTTCAGGCCGGAGTCTTCGACGAGCTCGCGGTTGACGAAGATGAGGTAGCGCGGGGAGCCGAGTTTTTCGTTGGCGGTGCGGAAGGCGTCGAGGACGGCGCGGGCTTTGTCGGGGGCGATGATGGAAGTGCCGGGGCCGTAGACGCGCTGGTCGTAATTATAGGTTTCGCGGGAGGCGGGGGCGGGGGTGGAGCCTTGAGTGACGGGGACGGGGGCTTCGGGCTCCTTCGCCGCGTGCGCGGCGGCGGAGAATGACCAATGAACAATGACCAATGACGCAGTGAGGAAGGCGCGGGAAGTTTTCATGGTGGAGAGGATTTTGGGCACGGAGTGGTGGCGGTGCGGGTGAATGCGGCGCAGAAGGTTTCTTTATCGTTCCTCGTTCTCTTGGGTCTTTCGCCGAGCGGGAGGGAGAAAGAGTCAGAGAAAGAGGAAAGAGAAAGAGCCGGAGGATCAGCGGGCCTGGCGGACGCGGACGGTGTATTTCTTAGCCTGCGTGTTCATGGAGGTGAAGCGCACGGCCTCGGTGGCGTTCTCGCCGAGGATCAGGGTTTCCCAGGGTGTTTCGTCTCCCGTTGAGAAGCCGGCTTCGTTTTTGAAGGCGCAGCTGATCTGAACCTGGATGCGGCGGTTTTCGCGGTTCTTCACGTTGGCGACGACCTCGAGGCGGCCTTCAGAGGTGACGCGTTGCTGGAGGCCGGTGCAGGTGACGGAGACCTGGGTGGGCTTGTCCATGAGCACGAAGGACTCGGTGTTTTCGAGGGTGTACTTCGTGGTGTCCTGGGCGGTGAAGGGGCCGGGAGGGGTTTTGCAGCCGGAGACGGCGAGGACGGCGGCGGCGAGCGGGAGGAGGAGAAGGTGTTTCATGTGTGTCAGGTTATCCGATACGGTTGCGGGGGCGTTGTGCCGTCGGGCGATCAACGGTAGGCGGCGTCTTCGAGGCCCTGCTTTTTGATTTCGGCGACGTCTTCCCAGACGATGTCGCTGGTGCGGGCGTCGATGAGCTGGAAGCTGTAGAGGATGTAGTCGCTCACGCCGGCGGTGGTGCGGGTGGACATGCCCTGGAGTTTGCCGGTGAGGAAGTAGTCGGCGCCCTTGAACTCGACGACGTTTGGATCGGAGGAGGCGGTGACGGCGCCCTGCTGCTTGAGTTGCTGCTCGCGCTGGAGGGTAGCCATGCGCTCGCGGGCGAGGAAGATGACCTGGCCGGCGGCCTTCGAGTTGAGCTGGGTGCGGATACGGGTGAGGAAGATGTCTTTGTTGATGGGGAAGCGGGTCTCGTTAATGACCGGATCGATGACGACGCGCGGGGCGGACTGGGCGCGGGCGATCTGGGGGATGGCGAGGATGCTGCGGGCCATCTTGTCGGTGACGGAGACGAGGTCCTGGGACTCAACGCCGGTGCCGGCGACGAAGCCGCGTTCGTCGGCTTTCATTTCGGTGACGGGAACGCCGGAGGGGTTTTGGACGCCCTGGCTGGCGCAGCCGGAGAGGAGGAGGCCGGCGGCGGCGGCGCTGAGGGCGAGAGTCTGGGAGACGAGGTTTTTCATGGTGTGGTGTTGAAGGAAAAGGGCGGGGGGCGCGGCGAGCGTGGAAAGATCAGCGGCCGAAGAGGCTGTTGGCGGGAGTCATCGTGGAGGGAGTGCCGTAGTAATTGTTGTTGATGATGACGGTTTGGGGGACGGTTTGCGCGGGGGCAGCAGGAGCGGTCTGATCGGGAGCGGTGGATTGATAGACGATTTCGCGTTCGCGGGCGCGCTCACGGGCGCGGTGATCGGCGATGGAGCCGAGAATCAAGCCGGAGCCGGCACCGATGGCGGCTCCGCGCCAGGCGTTATTGCGGAGATCGCCGGAGTTGTGGCCGATGATGGCGCCCGCGATGCCGCCGAGCAGGAGGCCCGTCGAGGCGCGGCTGTTGGAGCCCGGGCTGTGGTAGGCGGGCTCGCTGTAATAGTAAGTCGAATATGGGCGGGAGTAGCCGGAGTGGTCGTAACCGTACCGGTAGGATGGGCTGTAGCGGTAACTGTTGTTGGAATTATAGCGCCCGTAATGTGCAGGGTGGGGAACGGGGACTTGGTGAGAGTAGTAGCGTTCGCGAGAGTCGGCGGCGGAGGAGCCGAGGAGTCCGCCGACGACGGTGCCGATGGCGGCACCTTTCCATGAATCGTGGCCGGAGTTGTGACCGATGACTCCGCCGGCGATGCCGCCGAGGATGGCGCCGGTGGCGGTTTCCGGACGGAGAGACTGGGCGTGGGCCGTCTGAATCGTGGCGACCAGGGCAAGAAGGACGACGGTGGTTTTCATGGTAAGTTAGAAGTTGAGGCAGGAAATGAGACCCGGAGAGGTTCGCAAGGTTTCAGCGGATGAGGGAAGCGCTGAGGCCGGGGACGCCGGAGGTAAAGCCGGGCCTTGCCAAGCGACGGTGGCTGCGTGATTTAAGACGCCGACAGGCTTTTTGCACCGCGTGTGTGACGTGGTGAATACCCCAGCGTTTCAGCCCCGTTTTTCCATGAGTTACGTTCTCGCGCTCGATCAAGGGACGACGTCCAGCCGTGCGGTGATTTTTGACCGTGCCGGGCAGGTGCGGGCGCAGGCGCAGCAGGAGTTTGCGCAGCATTTTCCCAAGCCGGGCTGGGTGGAGCACGATCCCGAGGACATCTGGGAGACGACGCGGCGGACGGCGATCGCGGCGGTGGCGGATGCGAATCTGACGGGCGCGCAAATCGCGGCGATCGGGCTGACGAACCAGCGGGAGACGACGCTCTTGTGGGACCGGGCGACGGGGAAGCCGCTGGCGCCGGCGATCGTGTGGCAGGACCGGCGGACGGCGGGGATGTGCGCGCGGTTGAAGAAGGCGGGGCATGAGCGGGTGTTTCGGCGCAAGACGGGGCTGTTGCTCGATCCGTATTTCTCGGGGACGAAGCTGGCGTGGCTGCTCGATCATGTGCCGGGAGCGCGGAGGCGGGCGGCGCGCGGTGAGCTGGCGTTTGGCACCGTGGATTCGTGGTTGTTGTGGAAGCTGACGGATGGGCGTATCCACGCGACGGATGTGACGAATGCGTCGCGCACGCTGCTGTGCGATTTGCGCCGGGGCGACTGGGATGAGGAGTTGCTGGGGATTTTGCGGATTCCGCGCGCGGTGCTGCCGGAGATCCGGTCGTGCAGCGAAGTGTACGGCGAGGTGTCGTCGATCCCGGCGCTCTGCGGTGTGCCGATCGCGGGCGTGGCGGGGGACCAGCATGCGGCGTTGTTCGGGCAGGGGTGTTTTTGTCCCGGCATGGCGAAGAACACGTATGGCACGGGGTGTTTCATGCTGCTGAACACCGGTGAGAAGCCGGTGGCATCGAAACACCAATTGCTCACGACGCCGGCGTGGCGGATCGGCGGGCGCACGGAATACGCGCTGGAGGGAAGCGTTTTCATCGGCGGAGCGGTGGTGCAATGGCTGCGAGACGGGCTCGGACTGATCGGGCGTTCGGGCGAGGTGGAGGAACTGGCGGGGCGGGTGCCGGATAACGGTGGAGTTTATCTCGTGCCGGCGTTCACCGGGCTGGGCGCGCCGCATTGGGATGCGGAGGCGCGCGGGGCGATGCTGGGGATCACGCGTGGGACGACGGCGGCGCATGTGGCGCGGGCAGCGATTGAGAGTATAGCGTACCAAGTGGCGGATCTTATCGCGGCAATGGAGGCGGACGCGGGCATGAAGCTGCGAGAGCTCCGTGTGGACGGCGGCGCGACGGTGAACACCGGGCTGCTGCAGTTTCAGAGCGATCTGTTGCGGCGGGCGGTGGTGAAGCCGCGCGTGACGGAGACGACGGCGCTCGGCGCGGCGTTTTTCGCGGGGCTGGCGGTCGGGTATTGGAAAAATCGCGACGAGATCGCGGCGCTGTGGCGTGCGGACCGGGTGTTCAAGCCGGTGACGACGGCAGCGGCGGCGGCGCGCGGGCAGCGCGAGTGGAGACGCGCGGTGGAGCGCGCGAAAGGCTGGGCTGTGGACTGAGGAGATTTACCCGGCCCGATTGCAGCCGGTTCGCCACAGAGTGCGACGGCGGCGCGGGCGGCCTATTTTCAGCACCGTTTCTCAATTTGCCGCTTTGAAAATCACTTCCGCGCACCCATCCTCGCCCGCACTATTGGCCCTGGCATGAAAAACACCCGCACCTTCCGCACCCTTGCCCGCAGTCTGCTCGGCGCCGCGCTCACGAGCGCGTCCGTCTTCGCCATTTCGCCCGACGATCTGTCCGCGTTGCGGGCCAAGGCCGAGACGGGCGATGGCATCGCACAGCATAATCTCGGGCTTGTTTACGCGAATTCGCAGGAGGCGGTGGCCGATCTTGTCGAGGCGTACGCGTGGCTGAATCTCGCTGCGGATAATGGCGCCACGGGACGTTCGCTGATGATTGTCACGCGGCAGATGACCCCGGAGCAGATCGCGGACGGCAAGCGCCGCTTCGAGCAGATCCGCGACGCGATCGCGGCCAAGAGGCCTGTTCCGCAGGCGACGAGCGCGGCGGCGAGGACGAGCCCGGTTTCGCCCGTTTACGACAGTCCGGTGTTGTCATCGCCGGTCCGCGCAGCCGAAGCCGAGGCGCGCGAGGCCGAGTTGAAGAAGATCAGCGCGGAGCTGGCGGATGCGTGGAAGGAAAACGACGCGCTGAAAGCGGCGGCGGAGAAAGCGCAAAAAGATGCGGCTGCGGCAACGGTTGCACTGACTGCGGAAAAAGACCGGGTCGCGGCGTCGCTCGTGGAGGCGAATCGCGAGATCGCCGCGATGAAGGCGGCAGCGGCCAATTTCGAAGGGGAGCGCAACGGGCTGCTTCAGAAAATCGACGAAGCGAAGAAGGCATCCGAAGGCGAGCTGAGGCTAAAGGTGGTGGCGCTGGAGACCGAGCTTGCGAAAGCGGGCGCGGTTTCGAGGGAGCTTGATGTTGCGAAGAAGTCCCTGGCGGATCTTGAAGGGCAGCAGCAGAAACTGACGGCTGAAAACCAGCGGCTGTCCGGTCTTGTGAAGCAGGCGGAGACGGGAGCCGCGGGAAAAGCAGCGGAAGCGGAAAAGGGGCTGGCCGCGCTTCGCGCCGAGCTGGCGGCCATGCAGGCGCAGCAAGCCGATGCGGCGAATAAAATCACGGCGGGCGAAAAGTCCGCGGCCGATCTGGCGGCGGCACAGGCTCGTATCCGGACATTGGAGTCGGAAGCGGCGAAGTTTGCGGCTGAGAAATCCGATTTGAACGCGAAGCTAGCGGCGGCGGCCGCGAATGCGGTTTCGGCGAAGGAGCTGGCTGAGTTGAAGGACCGGCTGGCGGCATCCCAGCAGGCGCTGGCGGTCGCAAATGCCGATGTCGTGAGTCTGCGGCGCGAGTTGCAGGATGCGAAAAGCGGCGTGGTGCCGATCCAGCAGCATCGTGAGCTTCAGGCGAAACTTGAAAGCAGTGCCGCCGAGCAGCAAAAGCGCGCGCAGGACGAGTTGAAGAAGGTGCAGGAGGCAGCGGCAGCCGAGAAAGCGCGCCTGACCGCCGAGCTGGCGGCGGCGAATGCGGGCTCGATCCAGGAGATCGCGTCACTGAAGGCGGGGGCGGCTAATTTCGAAGGCGAGAGAAACGCTTTGCAGAAGAAAATCGCCGATACGGAGCAGGCGCTGGTCGCCGCGACGGCGGAAGGGGCATCGCTCAAGGAGCAGATTGAGTCATTGAAGCGCGAGACGGTGCCTGTGCAGCAGTTCAAGGCGCTGGAAACGCAGCTCGCGGACGCGGTGAAAGCGAGGAGCGAGCAACAGAACGCGCGTGAAGAATTGCAGAAATCGCTGTCGGCGCTCGAAGCGGAGAAGGCCGATCTGGCCGGGAAGCTGGCGGCGCTGACCGATGCGTCGACGCGGGAAGCGGCGGCGTTGAAGGCGGGGGCGGCTAATTTCGAAGGGGAGAGAAACGCTTTGCAGAAGCGGATCGCGGATGCCGGCGAGGCGCTTGCACGCATGACGGCCGAAGCTGCCGCGGCGAAGGAAAAGCTGGCGCTCGCGCAGGCGGGCGCGCGCGAGGTGGAGCAGACCTCCGCCGAACTGGTCCGCGTGAATCAGGAGCTGGACGCCGCGAAGAAGACGGCGGCGGCTTCGCAAAAAGCGCTTGCTGACGCGCGCGCGGAATCGGCGGATTTGAAAAAGCAGCTCGCCGATTCCAAGGCGAAGGTTGTCCCGGCGAAGCAACATCAGGAGTTGCAGGGTAAATTCGACGCGCTGGTCAGGGCTCAAGAGGAACAGCAGGCCGCGCAAACGGAGTTGCAGAAGAAAGTCGCGGCGCTGGTGGCCGAGCGCAGCGAGCTCGCAGGAAAACTTTCGGCGCAAACCGATACTGCCAAGAGCGAGGTCGCGGCGTTAAGAGCGGCATCGGCGAATTTCGAGGGCGAGCGCAACGCGCTGCGTCAAAAAATCACCGAAGCCGAGCAGGCGCTCGTCCGCGCGACGGCGGAGGCCGATGGATTGAGGGAGCGGCTGGCGGCTGCGGCGAGGGCCGGCGATGCGCCCGCGAAGCAGATCCAGGAGCTTCAGGAGAATCTGGCCGCGGCGACTCGCGCGCAGGAAGCGCAGCAGCGTCAGCAGACGGCGTTGAAGGAAACGAATGCGGCGCTCGAGGCCGAGAGCGCGCGGCTCGCGCGCGAACTTGCGGCGGCGCAGGCGGCTTCCGGCGAGGCGGCGCGCGTGACGACGGCGATGGAGGGACTGCAGGCGAAGTTGAAGGCGGCCGAGGAGGCGGCGACGGCGGCTCGCGCAGATCGAGAAGCGATGGGGTTGCGGGTGGCTGAGCTGGAGCAACAAGTGGCGTCGGCGTCGAAGGGCGAAGATCCGGTGGAGCTGCGCAAGCAGCTCGATGAAGCCGCGGAGAGAAACGCTTCGCTGGTGGGTCTTGCGCGGATCAAGCAGGAGGAACTCGATCAATTGCAGAAATCGCTCACGAGCACCGATGCCGAGCGGGCGGCGCTGGCAGGCCGTGTCGATGCCGCCGAGAAACTCGCCGCGGAGGCTAACGCCGCGTCGAGAGCGGGACGCGAAGCGTCGGCGCAGCTTGCGGGCATGCGCGAGCAACTTCGCAACGCGCAAAACCAGGTCGGGCAGCTCGCGGCGGAGAACATCCAGCTGAAAAACCGTCCGGCTAGCGAAGGCGGTTTTGGAGCTCCGCTCGTATTGAGCGCGCCACGACGTCCGGCGGCCACGTCGTCGCCAACGTCGACCCCAGTCCGTGCGTCGCAGGTGGCTGAGGCGCGCATCCATACGGTGGCGGAAGGCGAGAATCTGACCCGCATTGCGCGCCGTTACTACGGCGATGGCGACCGTTGGGTGGAGATTTACGATGCCAACCGCGCGAGCCTGCCGAATCCGGCGGCGCTGACGATCGGTATGAAGCTGCGTATCCCTTGATGCTGTGGCGGGGAGCCTGGCGTTTCGCCGTCAGGCTTTTCCCGGAGTGGTGGATGGCCGGACCACTCCGGGAGGTGTTTTTGTTTCCGCCAAAAACCGCGTTAGCCTGACTGCGCCTTGGGCGCGTCCGGCACTGGGAAAGCACGGGACGTGAAGCTGGCGCATCAGGATATTCCAAGGTTCGTGTAACACGTTTCGGTTTTTTTCGTAGATGGCAGGCCATATTTGGCAGGTGGCGGATGGTGAGGAGGATGCGTTTACAGAAATTTTTGCGATGGCAGCACACGGGGCTTGCAAGCGAGCGGAAGGGCGGGGTGGATGCGGGCGTCGTCGCTTGCGCGGGAGGGCCGCGGGAGCGATGGCGATCAACCCCAACCTCATCCTAATATCCTATGCGTACGTCTATTATCGGCGGCGTGACGGGTGCGTGCGTTTTCGCCGCGCTGTCGTCCGTCGCTTCGGCCCAGATCATCACTCAGTGGAATTTCAACTCGGTCATTGCCGATGCGAGCACGAGCACCGGTTCGGCGCTTCCTTCTTTTGGAAGCGGCACGGCCTCGGTCATCGGCGGGGTATCTGCGAGTTTCGCCGCCGGGAGTCCGCGCGATGGCGCCGCGGATAACACAGCGTGGAGCCTGGCAAGCTGGCCGGCATTGAGCGCGGCATCGGGCACGGCGGGTGTGCGTTTTCTTACGAATATGGCGGGAGTCTTCGGAGACATCACCGTGAGCTTCGATCTGCGGCAGACGGCGACTGCCAGTGAGCGGTTCCAACTTCAAGCGACGTCGGATGGCGTGAATTTCTCAAACGTGAGCGGCGGGACGGGATCGTTTGGCGTGACGGGAAACAACAGCGGCACGGTGTTCGGTACGGACGGGTTGTTCATCAACACCGCGGCGAACAGCAGTCAGGCGTATGTGCAAAACATCGCGTACACATTCGCGGCGGGTAATCCGTTCGAGAATAATGCGAGTTTTGGGTTTCGGCTGGTGTCGGTTTTTGAGGGCAGTCAGTACGATGCCGCCGGAGCGACCTCCAACTATGGGACCAGTGGCTCTTTGCGTATCGATTTGGTGACGGTGTCGGTTGTGCCGGTGGAGCCGCCTCCGGTTTTTCCGGGCAGCGCGGTGCCGGAGCCTTCCACGTATGCACTGGCCGGCGCGGGGTTGCTGGGGATGGCCGCGGCTCTGCGGCGGAGGACGGCCGCGACTGGCGGCAGAACTTTGTCTCTCAGATAAACGTCAGCGCGAGCGACAGCGATACGATGGCCATGAAGGTGCTGAAGAGGATCGTGCCGGAGGCGAGCGTTTCGTCGCCTTTCAGCTGCGTGGCCATCGTGTAGGAGATGCCGGCCGTGGGGCAGGCGAGAAAGACAAGCACGACGGCCAGCTCGATGCCGGAGAGGCCGAGGCGCCGGCCGATGAAGTAACCGAAAACCGGAGACGCGAAGGTTTTTAGGAAGGCGGCGGCGGCGGGGATTTTCCAGCCGTGGACGGCGTTGGACTGGGCGAGGGCGCCGCCGATGCCGAGGAGTGCGAGCGGGAGCGCCATTTGTCCGAGCCAGTCGAAAGACATCGCGACGACGGCGGGAAGCGGGAGGCCGGTGAAGGCCCAGGCGAAACCGGCGAGCGTGGCGAGGAGCGGCGGAGTTGTGGCGAGTTGTTTCAGCAGCGGCTTGATGACGGCGCGACTGAGCGTGTGCTGGCTGACGATGAGCACGCTGACGCCGAGGACGTTGTAGAGAACGAGCATCGGTGCGAGGGCGACGACGGCGGCGGCGCGGATGGAGAGTCCGGAGGCGGTGGGTGTGTCGGGCAGGCTGAAGACGATGGGGAGGCCGACGTAGGCGAGATTTCCTCGGAAAGCGCCCTGGACGAAGGTGCCGACGCGGGCGTTGTGGAGGCGGAGCAGCCAGGCGGCGAGGTAGGCGAAGACGATGACGCAGGCAGTGGCGAGGAGCAGGGTGTTGAGCATGACCCGCGCGCCGCCGGCTTCGTGGAGAGAGGTGGCGAGCTGGCTGAAGAGGAGCGCGGGCAGGCCGAGCCAGTAGGTGGCTTTGTTGGCCTCGCGTAGAAAGCTGGCGGATACAAAGCCGGTGCGCTGGAGCACGGCGCCGAGCGCGATCAGCAGGAAGACGGGGGCGAGGACGTTGAAGACGGTCACGGGCGGACGGGGAAATGACCAATGGCCAGTGACCAATGACCAGGGGCGCAAGCGTGCGGATCGGGTGAGTGGTGTGGAGAATGGTCGGTCATTTGGTGTTGGCGCAAAAAAGCCACCGGGTTTTTTGGCGACCGGTGGCTTAAGAGTGGAGTGAGCTGACGAGCGGTTACGCGCCGCCACCGCTGGCGGCGGCGCTCTTCGGCTTGAAGGCGCTGCGGAAGCTGGCGGCGAGGTAGTCTTTGTTCATGCGGGCGATGAAGTCGTGCGAGATGAGCTTGGGGCAGGCGGCGGAGCACTCGTACTGGTTGGTGCAGTTGCCGAAGCCGAGCTCGTCCATCTTGGCGACCATGTTGAGCACGCGTTGATCGCGCTCGGGCTGGCCTTGGGGGAGGAGCGCGTACTGGGAAACTTTCGCGGAGACGAAAAGCATCGCGGAAGCGTTTTTGCAGGCGGCGACGCACGCGCCGCAGCCTATGCACGCGGCGGCGTCCATCGCGAGGTCGGCGTTTTCTTTCGGAACGGGGATGGAATTGGCGTCGGGAGCGGCGCCGGTGCGGATGGAGATGTAGCCGCCGGCTTGCTGGATTTTGTCGAAGGCGGAGCGGTCGGTGATGAGGTCTTTGACGACCGGGAACGGATGCGCGCGGAAGGGCTCGACGGTGATGACGGCGCCGTCGGTGAAGCTGCGCATGTAGGTCTGGCAGCTGGCGACGCCTTTGTGCGGGCCGTGAGGTTTGCCGTCGATGACGAGTGAGCAGGTGCCGCAGATGCCTTCGCGGCAGTCGTGGGCGAAGGCGATGGGCTCTTCACCGCGTGCGGTGAGGTCGTCGTTCACGACGTCCAACATTTCGAGGAACGACATGTTGGGGTTGCAGTTCGTCGCCTTGTATTCGGCGAAGCGCCCGGCCTGGTCGGGCCCGGCTTGGCGCCAGACGCGGAGGGTGACGGAGATGAGCTTGGTGGACGATTCGGCGACCATGGGAGGAGTTTCGGTTTGGGTCTCGATTTTCGATGCGTGAGGCGGGCGCTTACTTGTAGGAGCGGACGCTCATCTTGACGGTTTCGTAGTTGAGGGGCTCGACGTTGCGGAGCGGGGTCTTGCCTTCGCCTTGGAATTCCCAAGCGGCGACGTGGGCGAACTTCTCGTCGTCGCGTTTGCATTCGCCGTCGGGGTGCTGGTACTCCTCGCGGAAGTGACCGCCGCAGGATTCCTCACGAGTGAGAGCGTCGCGGCACATGAGCTCGCCGAGCTCGATGAAGTCGGCAACGCGACCCGCTTGTTCGAGGGACTGGTTGAGGGTCGCGCCTGAGCCGGGGACGAGGACGTTTTTCCAGAATTCTTCGCGGAGGGCGGGAATTTCTTGGAGGGCTTTTTCGAGGCCTTCCTTGGTGCGCGCCATGCCGCAGTAGGTCCACATGAGTTGGCCGAGTTTCTTGTGGTAGTAGGAGACGGGGTGTTTGCCCTTGGCACCGAGGAGGCGGCTGTTGATGGCGTTTACGTTGTCCTCGGCCTGCTTGAATTCGGGGGCGTCAGTCTTCGGGCGCGAGCCGGGCTTCTGGTCGGCGAGGTAGTTGCCGATCGTGTAGGGGAGAACGAAATACCCGTCGGCGAGGCCCTGCATGAGAGCGGAAGCACCGAGGCGGTTGGCGCCGTGGTCGGAGAAGTTGGCTTCGCCCATGACGAAGAGGCCGGGGATGTTGGACATCAGGTTATAGTCCACCCAGAGGCCGCCCATCGTGTAGTGGACCGCCGGATAGATGCGCATCGGCGTCTTGTAGGCGGACTCGTTGGTGATCTCTTGGTAGATGTCGAAGAGGTTGCCGTAGCGTTCCTTCACGGCGGCTTCGCCTAGCTCGCGGATTTTTTCGGCGGAAGGGTTGTGGAGATTGGCGCGGGCGGCGGTTTGCGAACCGTAGCGCTGGATGGCTTCGGCGTAGTCGAGATAGACGCCGAGACCGGATTCGCCGACGCCGCGACCTTCGTCGCACATGCGTTTGGCGGCGCGGGAAGAGACGTCACGTGGTGCGAGATTGCCGAAGCTCGGGTAGATGCGCTCGAGGTAATAGTCGCGATCTTCTTCGGGGATGTCGGCCGGGTTCTTTTTGCAGTCTTCTTTTTTCTTGGGGACCCAGATGCGTCCGTCGTTGCGGAGGGACTCGGACATCAGGGTGAGTTTCGACTGATAATCGCCGGAGACCGGGATGCAGGTCGGGTGGATCTGCGTGTAGCAGGGATTGGCGAAGCAGGCGCCGCGGCGGTAGGCGCGCCAGATGGCGGTGGCGTTGGAGCCGCGGGCGTAGGTGGAGAGATTGAAGACGTTACCGTAACCGCCGGTGGCGAGGACGACGGCATCGGCTGACCAGCGGCGGATTTCGCCGGTGTTCAGGTTGCGGGTGATGATGCCCTTTGCCTGGCCGTCGACGAGAACGAGATCGAGCATCTCTTCGTTGGGGAAAATTTCCACGGCGCCGGCGCCGGCCTGCTTCATGAGCGCGGAGTAGGCGCCGAGGAGGAGCTGCTGGCCGGTCTGGCCGCGGGCGTAGAAGGTGCGGGAAACCTGGGCGCCGCCGAAGGAGCGGTTGGCGAGGAGGCCGCCGTATTCGCGGGCGAAGGGCACGCCCTGCGCGACGCACTGGTCGATGATGTTGACGGAGACCTCGGCGAGGCGGTGGACGTTGGCCTCGCGGGCGCGGTAGTCGCCGCCCTTGA
>CBINDC010000010.1:0-175738 GCA_966249325.1 uncultured Nibricoccus sp.
TCATTGGTCATTGGTCATTGGTCATTGGTCATTGGTCATTGGTCATTGGTCATTGCGGCGCGCTTTGCGCACCACCCGATTTCCCCTCGATTTCACACGCCGTTCATCCCCACTTCATCGAAGATCTCCATCCTTTCCCCGCACCCTTCACTTCCGTTCATGAAACTCCCCCACCTTCGCCTCCTCCTCGCCACCGTACTGGCCGCCCTCCTCCTTGCCTCCGCCGCCAGCGCCCAGATCCCCAACATCTACAAATACGTCGAACCCTCCGTCCCCTTCGACGAACCCGCCGCCCAGGCCCAGCTCGAACCCGGCACCGCCACCATCCGCGGCATCCTTTCCGCCAAGGAAAACAAGGCCCTCGTCAAGGCCCTCAACATGAGCAAAACGCACGCAGCTCCCAAAGGCACCGTCGTCACCCTCATGCCCCACAGCGCGTACATCGACGACTGGCTCGAACTAAACAAAAAACTCAGCCGCAAAGCCACCCTCGAAAAAGCCTCCATTTCCGCCCACGCCAACTCCTACCGGATCCTCACCCGGGTCTCCGACGACAACGGCACCTTCGAATTCACCGGACTCAAACCCGGCAAATACTTCATCTATGCCGACGTCAGCTTCGTGAAAACCGGCAGCGCCTTCGTCCAGACCGGCACCGAGACCACCTCCAACGCCGTCACCGGTCAGGTGCTCAACAGCCGCGCCGTCGGCTACTACGAACCCTTCGCCGTCGACGTTACCAAATTCGTCACCGGCTTCGTCACCGTTTCTTCCGATGACCAGACCGTCGAGGCCAGACTCCGCGGTCAATAACGCCCGCCCCGACCGCCTCCGCCGTACCCATCCACCCAATACACCGACCGCCGCCACCCATGACTTTCCGCCCGCTCCTCGCCACCCTCGCCCTCTTCTTTGCCGCGACGCTCGCCAGCTCCGCCGAGACCGTCCGCATCCCCGATTCCAAGCTCCTCAACCGGCTCATCGCCCTCGGCCACGACCTCAACGACGACGGCAAAATCCAGACCGACGAAGCCGCCAAGGTCACTGAACTCGCCCTCAACGGCCTCGACATCGTCAACATCCAGGGCCTCAACAAATTTTCCAACCTCCGGTTCCTCAACCTCCGCCACAATCAGCTCACCTCCGTCGATCTCACGGGGATGACCAGCCTGCGCATGCTCTTCCTCGGCGAGAACATGATCACCCTCGTCAAGGTCCAGCCCCTCCCGAATCTCGAGGAACTCGAACTCTCCAACAACCCCCTGAACATGGCGGTCGACCTCACCGTCTTCAAAAACCTGAAGGGATTCTACGCTATCGACTCCGGCATCACCGGCCTCAACGCCCGCGGCCTCGCCAGTCTCGTCAACCTTCACATTCACAACAACCGCCTCGCCCAGCTCGACATCGGCGGCGCGACCGCCCTCCGCGAGCTCCGCATCGACAACAACCAGCTCACCCGCCTCGACCTTACCGGACTCTCCTCCCTCCAGAAACTTTGGGCCGAAAACAATCGTATTGAGGAACTGAAGACAACCGGCGCAGGCGCCCTCGTCTCCCTGAATCTCGACAACAACCGCCTCGCCCGCCTCGACCTCACCGGGCTCTCCTCGCTCCAAAGCGTCTGGGCCGAAAACAACCGTATCGAGGAACTGAAGACCGCCGGCGCCGATGCCCTGGTTTTTCTGAAACTCGCCCGCAATCGCATCGGCTCCCACGACTTCACCCACGCCCGTGATCTCGAGACCATCAACCTTTCCGACAACCCGGTCACGTCCATCGACGTCCGCGGCCTCAAAAAGCTCCACTCCCTTTTCTGCACCAACGGTCGCCTCACCCAGCTCAACCTCAGCGGCACCTACAGCCTCCGCAACCTCCAGTGGTGATCCCGATGAGCGCGCCCTTTCACCGACGCCTGCGCCATCTCCTCCTCTGCCAGCTCGCCCTCGCCACACTCCTCACCGCCCGCGCCGACGACACCGCCACCGAAGCCGGAAAAAAGAAAGGCGCCGCCGTCGCCCAGGCCCTCATCGCGCTCGACGACCCGCAACTCCACTTCCACGCCGGTCACATCTTCGGCCACACCGACTTCCTCGGCACCACCGAAAACCTCCCCGCGTATCTCGAACAAAAATACGCCATCAAGTGCCTCACCCGCGCGTGGCGGCCCGCCGATGACTTCGATCAAGGCTACGCCCTGGCCTTCACCGAAACCATGCTCGCCCACCTCGAGCAAAAACACGGCCCCGGCTTCCTCCATAAAGCCGAGTCCGAGGCCGCCGCCCTCCAAGGCCGCGCCGACGCCCTCAAAGAACTCGCCCAAGGCACCCTCGCCCTCGAAACCATGGGCCTCCCCCCGCGCTCGCGCGGCGCGTACATGGACCTCTTGAAACAACGCCACGGCATCCAGCTCCGCGCCGTCGCCGGCTGCCTCGTCACTCCCTCGCTCACCGGCCACGCCCGCGGCTTCAACGAAGTCATGCTCGCCGAAATTCAAAAACGCTTCGGCCCCGACGCCCTCGCCCAAGCCGAACGCGACGCCGAGTCCCAAACCTCCGCGAAAAACTAACCGCCCCCTCCGCGCGCCTTTTCTCTCCGCACTCCGTCTACGCATGAAAATCCCGCCTCTCCCCGCGCTCCTTTTCCTCACCACCTTTCTCACGTCCCACGCGTTCGCGCAGCCGCCATCCCCCGAACCGCCCCTCTCCACACCCGCCCTCATCCCGACGCCCCTCGTCCGCGCTCCCGACGCCGCCCTCCTCGCCCAACTCCCGCCCGCCCCCACCGGCTTCTCCTGGCTCCTCTACAAAAACTGCGCCCTCCTCCGCCCCGACGGCTGGCACCACCAAGCCCGCCCCGACGCCCCCGCCCAAAACCTCACCGGTGCCTTCGCCCTCAGCCCCGAATCTTTCTCCGAAAAGAAACCCTTCGAGCACGGCTTCACCGTCCAGATCCACCAAAACGTCCGCGCCCGCTTCGGCGCCCCTCCCTCCCAAGCCGTCGCCGCCTTCCTCCAGCCCCTCGCCGCGCGTCTCCCCAAGACCGACCTCCTCCTCTACAAAGAAAACTCCACGCCCACCGGCGCGACCCGCATCCTCCGCCACCGCGACGCCCCGCCCGGCCTCACCCCGCTTATCATCCACCGCTACTACGTCGCCAACGACACCCAAGACATCCTCCACGTCTTCACCTACGAATCCCCCGAGTCCAAATGGGACGAAAACTGGAAAACCTTCGGCACCCCCATCCTCGGCAAACTCCTCATCCTGTCTGCGGAGCCTTAAATAATTCCTCCCACGAGTCAGGTGGGACGAGTCGTCTCGGCGCGTTATTCCCCATCTCCCGCTTTCCTGCCATCGCGCCAAGCGTGCCCCCCGCAAGTCTGTTTCTAGGGTAAACTCCTGCGCCAAAATGCCGCCCATTTACTAAAGCATCCAATTTGCAAACCGATTAGCATGGGCAATGAGCTTCCTCTGCCCACGTCGGACCGCCGCCATCCTCCGTCTCGCTTGCACCAGCGCCGTACTCGCGCTCGCAGGCCTGCACACCGGCTGCGCCACCACGGGCCCTACTGCCACCGTCGCTCCGCGCTCCAGCGTCTCCCGCGACCACGCCCTCTCCCTGGCGCAACTCACCGCCAACGCCGTCGGCGGCCAGGTCTTCACCGTCGCCCCCACCGGCAGCATGAAACCCACTCTCGACGAAAGTAGCGTCGTCACCGTCGAGAAAGTCCCCTTCTCCGAACTGCGCCGCGGCGACATCGTCATCTACCGCAGCGCCTCCGGCTCGCCTGTCATCCACCGCTTGTATGAACAAAGTGGCGACACCTGGCTCGTCCTCGGCGACAACAACCCCGCCATCGACCGCGAAGCCGTCCGCCCCGCCAATCTTCTCGGCCGCGTCTGCGCCATTTTCTACACCGCCGCCGGCACCCAGCTTGAGGGCCGCGCCGCCCTCGCCCGCCGTTAAAACGGCCGCTTCTCGGGGCACATTCTCCGAAAATTCCCTAAAGCTCGCGGGATTCGGCCGATAATAATGCAGGAGTAATCATACCTCTTACCCAGCCCTTTCCCTCATGCCTACCATCGATCAAATCAGCGAGTCGGTCTTCCGGGAGACCATTAACCGCGCAGTTCAGGATGTCTTCAAAACGATGCTGGGCAAAACCGCCTCGCTCGCCGATTCCACCGCCGCCCTCGCCAACGCAGACGGCTCCCCTTGGGAACACCCCGTCCACATCAGCGGCCAGCACGTCGTCGGCACCGTCGGCTTCATCGGCGACATCTCCGGCCTCATCTACCTCTACCTCGAAGACAAATTCGCCAACGAAGTCGCCAGTCACATGCTCGGCATGACCCTCGCCGAAATCGACGAAGCCGGCCACGAGGTCGTTAACGACGCCGTCGGCGAACTCACCAACATGACTGTCGGCACCTTCAAGAACCAACTCGCCGACAAAGGCTTCCCCTGCAAGTTGACCATCCCGTCCATCCTGCGCGGCAGCAACTTCTCCATCGAGCCCGTCAGCTCCGCCACCCGCCGCATCTACCGCTTCAGCGTCGGCGAACACCACATCGTGGCCGACCTCCTCATGAAGTCCGGCGACTGATCCGATTTTATAAAACAACCGCAGCCCTCATCGCTCTCCGCCCATGCGCTACAAAGTTCTTACCGTCGACGACTCCAAAACCGTCCGCATCATCGTCAAAAAAGCCTTCAAAGGCTATGACTGCGAAATCATCGAAGCCGCCAACGGCGTCGAAGGTCTCGCCGCCGCCGCCAAGGAGACTCCCGACCTCATCCTCCTCGACATCACCATGCCCGTCATGGACGGCGTCGAGATGCTCACCAAGCTGAAGTCCGATCCCGCCCTCAAAGGCATCCCGGTCATCATGCTCACCGCCGAAGGCGGCCGCGACAACGTCCTCAAGATCGCCAAAATCGGCGTCCGCGACTACATCGTGAAGCCCTTCAAAGAAGAGGTCCTCGTCGAAAAAGCCGGTCGCATCATCGACCTCAAGCCCCTCGCCGAAGGCCCGCAGAAGGCCAAGTCCATCTTCGATCCCGCTTCCATCCTCGTCGTCGAGGACAAGCCGGCGATCATCCAGCAGATCCAGGAAGGCCTCAAGCACACCCCGTGGAAGATCCACGGCGTGAATACAACCGGCGAAGGCATCGACTTCTGCACGAAGAACACGCCCGACCTCATCATCATCTCCCTCTCCCTCCCCGAAGAAGCCGCCTTCACGCTCTTCCGCCTCATCCGCCAGAACGTGAAAACCAAATACACGCCGATCTTCGCGCTCGTCGTGAAGACCGAGGCCGCCGCCCAGGCGCAGGCCCAGCAGGTCGGCTTCTCCTACATCGTCACCAAGCCGATCGAGATTCCGGAACTCGAGTCCAAGATCGCCAAGGCCATGAACCTCGACACGTCCCAACGCTACTTCGCGGTGGACGGCGACGTCTTCGTCATGCGCCTCCCCGAGAACTGCTCCCAGACCGTCGTCGGCGAGGTCACCAATTACCTCAAGCCAAAGGTCTCCGGCGCCGTCGACAGCGGCATCGTCAAGGCCGTCATCGATCTTCACGAGCTCAAGAGCCTCAACATGGCCGTCATCAAGCTCCTCATCCAGGCCATGCAGACCTGCAAAGACCTCGCTCTCCAATACACGCTCGTGGGCAACCCCCAGATCGTCTCCGAGTGCAAAGGCTTCGAAGACACCCGCTCCTGGACCTTCCACGAGTCCATCGCCGACGCCAAAGCCTCCTTCAGCCGCTCCGCGCAACCCGCCGGCGCCGCTTAAAAAAACACTTCAGGCGGCCCCCTCACCGGCCAGCCGCCTCCCTGCGAAAACCGCGCTCCCTCACCGGAGCGCGGTTTATTTTTTAACACATTTCTCCTCTCAAAAACGCCTCCAGAAACCCGCCGCCACGCCGATAAACCCAGCAGGACTATCCACGCGCATTCCCGCGCGGGGAAACGCACGGATTGCGACATGCCTCTTTCAACCACAACTCTGCTTCGCTTCACTGCGAAACTCTCTCGCTGCCTCTCGCTGGCCCTGCTGCCCGCGCTGGCTTCCGAGGGCCGCGCCGCCGTCATCGGCGGCCAGCCCCAGCGCAAACACACCATCCGCGCCGCCCAGCCAGGCACCCCGTCGTCCTCGTCCATCACAGTCATCAAACCGCGATCCGGCCCCGTCCCCTACCTCGCGGCCCTCGCCCCTCTCCCGCTCCGCTTCGCCCGCCCCGGCCCCGAGCCCACCGACGAGCCGCCCGCCCCTCCAGAGCCCAAACCCGCCATCGTCGCTCCCGCCGAGCCCTCACCCGCTTCTGACGGGAAACTCGAAAAACTTCCCGAAGAAAAACCCGCCGCCACACCGTCCGCGGAAACATCCCCACCGCCCGCCACCCAGCCCGCGCAGCCCTCTTCGGAATTCTCCGAACCGCTCTCCCGTCCGCCTCTGCCCATTCTCCCCGACGACACCAAACGCGAACTCCGCGCCGAAGACGTCCTCCCGTTCTTCATCTACCCCGTCGCCCCCTCCACCGGCGACACCGGCGCACGCGTCGTCATCCCACTCACCTCCGGCCAGCCGCAGTCCGATCCGCCCGCCCCGCCCAGCTCAGCCACCTATCAGCAAAAATGAACCTGCGCCTGACCGCCCTCCTCGTTTCGCTCACCGCCGCGTCACTCCACGCCGCCGATCACGGCCACGCCACCGAGCACACGCCCGCACCTGAGCACGCGCCCGCTCCCGAAGCCGCGCACACAGAGCCCGCAGCCACTGCTCACACACCCGCTCCTCACACCGCCCTTCCCTCCGAACCCATTCCCGCGAAAGCCGAGGAAATCCTCAGCCTCCTCCGCATCGGCCAGACCAAACTCGACCAGGGCGACTACACGTCCGCCGAAATCGCCTTCCGCCAGGTCCTCAACGAACGCGCCACCAAACAACAGGACACCGACGCCCTCATCGGCCTCGGCCGCACGTATCGAAAAAAAGGCGACTACACCAAGGCCGCCGCCGTCTACGAAAAATTCCTCAAGGAATACCCCGAAGACCAGAACCTGCCGGTCGTCTACCTCGAACTCGGCCGCTCCCTCCGCGCCCTCGGCGCCTACAAACAGGCCATGGCCCGCTTCTACAGCGTCATCAACTCCACGCTGAAACTCCCCGAAAACGGCCCCGATCACTACCGCCAGCTCGCCCGCACCGCGCAGTTCGAAATCGCCGAGACTCATTTCCAAGCCGGCGACTACCTGCAGGCCAACCGTTACTTCTCGCGCCTCAAACTCCTCGACCTCGCCCCCGAAGACCGCGCCCGCGCCCACTTCAAATCCGCTTACTCGCTCATCCAGGCTCGCGAAGACAAAGCCGCCGTCCCCGTCTTCCGTAATTTCCTCGATCAAAACCCCGACGACGAAAACGTCCCCGAGGCCCGCTACCTCCTCTCCGACTCCCTCCGCCGCCAGGGCCAGATCAACGAATCCCTCCTCGTCGCCCTCGACCTGCTGAAGGCAGAATCCAAATACACCGAGAAAGACCCGAAACGCTGGGCCTACTGGCAGCGCAAAACCGGCAACCAGCTCGCCAACGAATTCTACGAACGTGGCGACTTCGGCTCCTCTCTCCTCATTTATCAGACGCTCGCGAAACTCTCCACCGAGCCGTCGTGGAACCTTCCCGTCACTTATCAAATCGGCCTCTGTCTCGAACGCCTTCAGCGCTTCGACCGCGCCCGCGAATGCTATCAGACCATCGTTGACAACGTGAAGCCCGCCTCGACTGATGGAGCCGCGCGGCCCGAACTCACCGACCTCGCCGAAATGGCGGCCTGGCGGCTCAACCAGCTCGCCTGGCTTCAGGACACCGACAAACAACTCTCCCTGTTTTTCAACAACGGCAAGGCCCCGTCCTCCACCTCTGTCTCCGCGCAAGCGCCCATCACCGCACCCGCTCATGACACCCACGGAAGCCCTCCGTCATCATCAAAACCTCTGTGACGAGCTCCACCAGCTTGCCCTCGAGGAAAACCGTTTCCTGAAGCAAAACCAGCGCGTCCCCGACGCGCCTCTCCTCGAGAAAAAACGCGACCTCCTCGCCCGTCTCGACGAAAGCCTTACAGCTATCAAGACCGGCAACGCCGGCACCGCGGCCTCCGGCTCCACCGCCCGTCCCGATCCCGCCCGCTCGGAGATCATCGAGAAATCGCGCGCCAAACTTCTCCAGATCCTCCATCTCGACCGCGAGAACGAACAACTCCTCCTCCGTTACAGCCTCGGCGTGCGCCCCACGCGCCCTATGCAAAACACTCCGGCCCCCGCGCCCTCATCCCCAGGCCACCTGCAACGCCTCTACGACCGCCACCGCTGAGGTATTTTCGATTTTGGATTCTCGATTTTCGATTGGGCCAAAACCGATCCCGCGATCAAATCTCCCTTTCTCGCATCACCGAACTAACTGCGATTTCCGATCACCGACTCGATAGTTTCAATACGCGGCATTTCCGCCCCCAATCGAAAATCGAGAATCCAAAATCGAAAATCTCACCGCCCATGCCTCCCCGCATCCTCGTCAACGAAGACTCGGAAATCGATTTCAAGCTCCTCCAGGCCGAGTTCAAACGCTCCCAGTTCGAGTGCCAGCTCCGCCAGGTCTCCACGCGCGACGAGTTCATCAAGGCACTCCCCGAATTCCTGCCCGACCTCATCATCTCCGATTACTACCTGATCGGCTTCAACGGCCTCGACGCCCTCGAAATCCTCAAGCGCCTCCAGCCCGACACCCCTTTCATCATCCTCACCAACGCGCTCAACGAGGAAACCGCCGTCGAGTGCATGAAACGCGGCGCCACCGACTACGTCCTCAAAAATAAACTACCGCGCCTCGTCGCCACCCTGAAGTCCACCCTCGAGCGCCGCCGCCTCGTCCTCGAAAACATCCGCATCCAGCGCGAGCACGAACAACTCTTCCGTCTCACGCCCGACCTTTTCTGCATGACGTCCCTCGACGGTACGCTCCAGGTCGTCAACCCCGCCTGGCCCCTCCGCACCGGCTACACCCAGCAGGAACTCATCGGCCGCCCGCTCTTCACACTCGTCCACCCCGACGACCGCCACTTGCTCGACTCCTGGTGGTCCACCCTCGTCTCCACCGGCCAGACCGCCGCCCCTTTCGCCACCGTCCACTCCACCGCCCCGACCGACTTCGAGTGCCGCCTCGTCCATAAGGAAAAAGGTTTCCGCCACATCCAGTGGAGCGCGAAACCATTTCCCGCCGAAAACAAAATCTACGCCTACGGCCACGACCTCACAGAGCACAAGCAGGCCGAGTTTGCTCTCCGCGAAAGCGAATCCCGCTTCCGCCGCATGGCCGATTCCGCCCCCGTGCTTATCTGGATGTCGGATACATCCAAATCCTTCTTCTACTTCAACCAACCCTGGCTCGACTTCACCGGCCGCCGCCTCGCCGAGGAGGTTGGCAACGGCTGGGCCGACATGATCCACCCCGAGGATCGCGAACACACCCTCCAGCGCTACGAACAAAGCTTCGCCGAACGCACCTCCTTCCGCTCCGAATTCCGCCTCCAACGCTACGACGGCCACTACCGCTGGGTCGTCACCCACGGCACCCCGCGCCTCGACAACCAGGGCGCCTTCTCCGGCTACATCGGCTCCTGCTTCGACGTCACCGACCAGCACGAGGTCGAGGCCCACCTCGCCTACCGCGCGATCAAACAATCCGCTCTCGCCTCCTTCGGCCGCTTCGCCCTTGCCCACCACAGCTTCGCCGAACTCACCCAGGAGGCCACCCGTCTCGTCGCCGACACGCTCCGCGTCGAGCGCTCCCAGGTGCTCGCCGTCGAACCCGGCTCCCTCGCGCTCACCCTCGCCGCCTCCACCGGCCCCGCCCTCGACGAGCCCGCCATCCCCTACGGCCACGCCACCCAGGCCGCCATGGAAGACGGCCACCCGATCCACTTTTCCGATACACCGGAAAATTTCCCCGGCGCCGGCGCTTTCGCCACCCTAGGAGTCCAGTCCGGCATCGCCCTCCCCATCGGCGCCGGCAAACACGCCTACGGATGGATCACCGCCCTCGCCCGCGAGGAACGCCTCTTCTCCCGCGAAGCCATCGACTTCATCCACGGCATCGCGAACATCCTCAGCACCGTGCACCAGCGCGAGGTCGCCGAGCTCGCCCTCGTCGAGTCCGAACAAAAATTGCTCCAGTCCCAAAAAATGGAGGCCGTCGGCCTCCTCGCCGGCGGCGTCGCCCACGATTTCAACAACCTCCTCACCGCCATCCGCTGCTACGGCGACATCCTCCACGACGACCTCACCGAGGTCTCCCCCGAGCTCAAAAACAAAGCCGGCGAAATCCTCAAGGCCACCTCCCGCGCCTCCGCCCTCGTCCGCCAGCTCCTCGCCTTCTCCCGCAAACAGGTCCTCCAGCCCGAGCTACTCGACCTCAACGGCGTCATCAACGACCTCTTCGACCTCATCCGCTCCCTCCTCAGCGAAAACATCGAGCTCCGCACCCAGCTCTCGGATACACCCATCACCGTCGAGGCCGACCGCAGCCAGATCGAGCAGGTCATCATCAACCTCGGCATCAACGCTCGCGATGCCATGACCCAGGGCGGCTCCCTCACCTTCCGCACTTCCACCCGCGAAATCTCCGCCGGCGAAATCCCCGACCTCATGCCCGGCCGCTACTCCGTCGTCTCCGTCACCGACACCGGCTCCGGCATGACCGAGGAAGTGCAAAGAAAAATCTTCCAGCCCTTCTTCACGACAAAACCCAAAGGCCGCGGCACCGGCCTCGGCCTCGCCACCTGCGCCGTCGTCATCAAAAACTATGCCGGTGCCATCCGCTTCGACACCGTCCTCGGCGAAGGCACCACCTTCCACGTCCTCATCCCCCAGGCCGAAGCCCCCACCCTCAACCTCGACTTCGACTTCGACGCCGAACCCGGCACCGGCACCGAAACCATCCTCCTCGTCGAGGACGACGAAGCCATCCGCAACGTCACCGGCGCCATCCTCCGCTCCCTCGGCTACCAAATCTACCCGTTCCCCGGCGGCGCCGAAGCGCTCGAATTCTGCTCCGGCCCCGGCGCTCCTCCCTTCGATCTCCTCCTCAGCGACATCGTCATGCCCAACATCGGCGGCCGCGAACTCGCCGAACGCCTCCTCGCCATGCGCCCCGGCCTCCGCGTCCTCTTCATGTCCGGCTACGTCGACGACCCCGTCATCCTCCAGGCCGTCCAGGAAGCCGCCGTGCCCTTCTTGGAGAAACCTTTCACCCGCGACTCCCTCGCCCGCAAAGTCCGCGACACCCTCGACGCCATCGTCTGACGCCGCCCCGACCCGCGCGACTTGCCGTTTTTTCAACGGGAAATCCTTCCCAGCGGCGTTAAACCGCACGTACCCTCCGCGGCCTGCCCCGACCGTCCGCCCACGGCAGCCTGTTCATCCCTATTCACCGCCGAAAACCTCCCGCCTGCTTTTCTCATGAAATCCAAACACCTGATCCCCCTAGCGCTCGCCAGCCTTCTCTCGCTCGGCACTGCCGCCCAAGCCGCCTTCGAAGCCACCGGCCCCTTCAAAAACCGCGACAACACCAATCCCCGCGACGACGGCGAAGGCTCCTACGGCATCCCCTACCAGCTCCCCACCACCGCCGAGATCACCGAGGTCCTCACCCGCGTCCACGGGTTCATGGAGAAAAACACCTTCACCCGCGTCATCGATTCCAAGACCAGACAGGAAATCACCGACTTCACCACCCCCGTCGCCACCGCCCGCGCCGACACCTCCTCCCGCTTCAGCCTCCTCGCCTACGAAATGGGCGTCGTGTATTCAGGCATGTTGTACGCCGCCGAGGTCACCGGCGACAAACGCTTCAACGACTTCACCGCCTCCCGCCTCCAGTTCATCCACGACCGCCTCCCCTACTTCCGCGCCCAGGAGGAAAAATTCAAACTCGAGCGCGCCAACTCCTTCCGCGGCCCCCTCGACCCCCGCGCCCTCGACGATTCCGGCTCCATGTGCGCCGCCCTCATCCGCGCCCGCATCGCCAAAGTCGGCCCCGACCTCAAACCCACCATCGACCTCTGGTCTGACTACGTCCTCAACAAACAATACCGCTTCCCCGACGGCACCCTCGCCCGCCAGCGCCCCCAGGCCAACTCCCTCTGGGCCGACGACGCCTACATGAGCATCCCCGCCCTCGCCGAAATGGGCCGCCTCACCGGCGACAAAAAGTGGTTCGACGACGCCGTGAAGAACGCCGTCCAGATGGTCGACCACCTCTGGAACAAGGATAAGAAAATGCTCACCCACGGCCTCAACCTCCACAACCCGAACGCCCCCCACTTCCACTGGGCCCGCGCCAACGGCTGGGTCGTCGTCGCCCTCTGCGACCTTCTCGACGTCCTCCCGAAGGACCATCCTGGATACGAGCCCGTAAAGACCCGCCTCGTCGCCCTCCTCACCGGCCTCGCCGAATACCAAAACGGCCTCACCGGCCTCTGGCACCAGATGGTCGATCGCCCCGATTCCTACCTCGAAACGTCCGCTTCCGCGATGTTCGTCTACGGCATCGCCCACGCCATCAACCAAGGCTGGATCAGCGGCACCACCTACGGCTCCATCGCCCAGGCTGGCTGGATCGGCGTCACCACCCGCGTCACCAAAGAAGGCGCCGTCGACGGCACCTGCGTCGGCACCACCTTCGCCAACGACCAGGTCTATTACTATCACCGCCCCGCCAACATCTACGCCCTCCACGGCTACGGCCCCGTCCTCCTCGCTGGCGCCGAGATGATCAAACTCCTCAACAACCCGAAATACCGCATCGATCACAAACTCCGCACCTACCACTACGTCCCCACCGACGGCGGCGAAACCAGCTACCGCGAACACTGAGATCCCCGTAGCCGCGCTGTCCGCAGCGTGGCATCTGAAAATCCACCAAGAAGAAAGGCCCGGCCCCCGCCGGGCCTTTCTTTTTCTACTGCTTTCCTTCCATGTTCCCACTCTGCCGCCCCTTCGTTTTGCTCGGACTGCTCGTTCTCGGCTTCGCCGCCGCCGAAGCCACGCCCATCGACTTCTCGACCGCTGGCTACGCGAATAACAACGCCCCCATCCCAGCAGTCACCGGCGTCCTAAAGGTTTCTCCGCCCAACGATCTCGAAACCGACGCCACCCCGCTCCTCCAATCCGCGCTCGACGCCATCGCCGCTCTACCCGTCCGACCCAACGGCTTTCGCGGCGCCCTCATCCTCCGTCCCGGCACCTACAAACTCTCCGGCCAGCTCCGTATCCGCGCTTCGGGCACCGTCCTCCGTGGCCACGACGCCACCCTGATCGCCGCCGGACAAGACCGCCGCACCCTCATCGACGTCCGCGGCCTCAACGACCGCCAGCTCGGCCCCGCCCTCACCATCACCGACAAAACCGTCCCCGCCGGTTCCACCCAGCTCACCCTCGCTTCCACCGAAGGCCTTTCCACCGGCCAGCGCATCGTCATCCGCCGCCCCAGCACCAAGGAATGGATCGCCGAAATCGGCATGGATAAATTCCCCGGCTCCTTCGCCGACCAACGCCTTCACTGGCACCCCGGCACACGCGACCTCGAGTGGGAACGCACCATCACCGCCCTCGATCCCAAAACTAACCGCATCACCTTCGACGCCCCGATCACCACCACCCTCGAACAACGCTTCGGCGGCGGCACTATCCACACCTTCACCTGGCCCGGCCGCCTCCAAAACATCGGCATCGAAGGCCTCACCTGCGTCAGCGAATTCGCCAGCCCCACCGACGAAGAACACGCCTGGATCGCGATCTCACTCGATCACGTCGAGAACGCCTGGATACGCGACATCGTAACCCGCCACTTCGTCAGCGCCGCCGTCTGGCTCGGCGCCGGCACCCGCGCCATCACCGTGCAAGATTGCCGCAGCGAAGCCCCCATCAGCGAAACCGCCGGCTGGCGCCGCTTCGCCTTCTACATCGGCGGACAACAAACCCTCGTCCAACGCTGCACCGCCGACCAAGCCCGCGAGGCCTTCCTAGTCGGCCTCTGCTCCACCGGCCCCAACGTTTTTCTACACTGCTCCGCAACTCACGCACTCGCCGACAGCGGCAGCATCGAAAGCTTCGCAAGCGGCGCCCTCTTCGACGGCATCCGAATCGAAGGCGCAAAAATTAACCTAGAGCCCATTGGCTCTCGCTACCAAGGCGCCGGCATCGTTGCCGACAACTGCACGACTTGGGCATGCACCTTCGCTTCCTCAACTCCAGGAGAACTCGAAACCTGCTCACTGTCGTTCTCGCACTTTCAAGAACAGCTCCTCGAACGCATTGGCTTGGAGAACACAAGAGAGCGCCTAAACCGCATACCCCTCCCCTCCGACTCCGCCCCAATTACTAACTACCAACTACAAACTACCGCCGCCTCAACTCCGTCCACTGGTCATTGGTCACTGGTCAATGGTCATTTCCTGCGCAATAACGCCGCGTTGTTCGCGACCTCCTCCAGCAACGCCTGGTGGAAAGGCCAGACCGTCCCCGCTCGCGCCCAAACCCTCGGCTGGCACTTCGCCCGCTGGGCTCCCGGCCGTATCGGCCCCGGCCTGACAGAAGACCTCGCTGAACTCGCCGACCGCCTCGCCGCCGCCGATCAACGCATCGCCCAAGTCTGGCCCGGCCTCTGGTACGACCGACGCCGCGACGATCACAAAACCGACCCCCGTCCCGACTCCGAGGTCTGGGCTCCCTTCTACGAAATGCCCTGGGCCCGCAGCGGCACCGGCACCGCCGCCGACGGCCTCAGCAAATTCGACCTCACCAAATTCAACCCGTGGTATTGGAACCGCCTCCGCGATTTCGCCCGCGAATGCTCCTCTCGCGGCATCGTCGTCTACCACCACTTCTACAACCACCATAACCTCGTCGAAGCCGCCGCCCACTGGACCGACTTCCCCTGGCGCTCCGCCAACTGCATTCAAGAAACCGGCTTCCCCGAACCGCCACCCTACAAAAAAAACGGCAGCCGCATCGGCATCGTCGCCGACTTCTACGACATCACCCACCCCGTCCGCCGCGAACTCCACCGCGCCTACATCTTCCACGGCCTCGATGTCCTCGCCGGCGAACCCAACGTCATCCACACCGCCGCCTTCCAATTCGCCGGCCCGCTCACCTTCCAACAATTCTTCATCGATACCGTCGCCGACTGGGAAAAATCTCGCGGCCGCAAAGCCCGCCTCGCCCTCAACACCAGCAAGTCCATCACCGACGCCATCCTCGCCGACGCACCCCGCGCCGCGCACATCGACGCCATCGACCAACGCTACTGGCAATACCTCCCCGACAGCACGCTCTTCGCCCCGCACAGCGACGGCGAAAAAGCCTTCCGCGAAAACCGCACCGCCTCCTTCGGCAAAGACCTCATCCCGCACGGCACGCCGGAACTCGTCTACAAACAAATCCGCGAGTACCGCGACCGCTTCCCCGAAAAACTCGTCCTCACTCATCACGCAGGCCACGGCCCTGTCCCGATCCTCATGGCTGGTGCGTATCCGCTCCTAAACGACTTCGCCGCCGCCCAGCCGCTCAAGATCGACCGCGACGACCGCGCCCTCTTCGCCTTCCTCCGCGAACACGCCGCCGACCTCCTCCCAAAACTCACTCCTGCCCCCGAGCTCGCCCCCGACGCCTGGGCCCTCGCCGACGCCCGCCGCCAGTCCGTCTTCCTCTACAGCCCCGCCGGCGAAACCATCGCTCTCACAAAACCACTCTTCCCCCGCGCCCGCCTCGCCCTCTGGTTCAACCCCGCCTCTGGCCAAACCCTGCCCGCCACTCTCGACGGCCAGCTCCCCCTGAAAAAACCCTCCGCCGAACCCTGGCTCCTCCTCGTCCGCTAAGCACCTCGCTACCTCCACAAAACGCGCAAAAAGCCCAGACGCCCTTTTGCGTCCTCTGCGCCTTCTGTGGCGAACTCCCGTCCGCAATCTCCGCCCCACGCTTGCCCGCGTCAGCACCCGCCGCTTGCCTCGCCCCGCCGCATGACGCCCTTCACCCGCCTCGCCCCACACGCCTGGCTCGCCGCTCTCCTCCTCGCGCTCGCCTTCATCGCCCTCGATGCCTCGCAGCGCATCCGCTCCTTCGAGAAAATCTCTTCCGTCCCCAACGCCCTTGTCGCCTCGCCCGCCACCGACGCCGCCTCGCCCACCGGGTACGAAAACAACCAGCGCCACCTCATTCTCCCGCGCTACGGCATCGATGGCTACCACTGGCTCATGCAGACCCAGCAGATGCTCGCCACCGGCGATGCGCGTATCCGCCAC
Source organism: uncultured Nibricoccus sp. (assembly GCA_966249325.1). GTDB lineage: Bacteria > Verrucomicrobiota > Verrucomicrobiia > Opitutales > Opitutaceae > Nibricoccus. The sequence goes on from CBINDC010000010.1 coordinate 16,366, forward strand.
GTGGATTACGACAACGCCCCCGACGGCCGCGAAGTCCACTGGGCCTCCCCTTTCCGCTGGTGGCTCGGTCTCCTCGCGCGCATCGACCACACGATCACCGGCGCCCCCCTCGGCCAGTGCGTGGAACGCGCCGGGCTCTACGCCAACCCTCTCCTCTTCGCCATCTTCCTGATCACCCTCACTCTCTACACCACGCGCCATCTCGGAGGCACCTTTTCCTCCTGGCTCGCCCTCGGCGCCATCGCCGCCCTGCCCTTCGCCGATTACTTCGGCGCCGGAAACCCCGACCACCACGGCCTCATCGCCGCCAGCGCCCTGCTCTCCGTCCTCGGCCTGCTCATCGCCGCCACCACGTCAGTCGCATCCTCCGCTCGCAACGCCGTCATCCTTTCCGCACTCGCAGGCGCTCTCGGTCTCTGGATCAGCTCCGCCAGCCAGGTCCCCGTCCTCGCCGCCCTCGGCCTCGGTTCCCTCGCCGCCGCCTGGCTCAAAAACTCTCCGACCACTTCGCTCTCGCCCGACCTCTGGCGCCTCTGGGGCCGCGTCGGTGCCGCCGCCAGCCTCGCCGCGTGGCTGATCGAGTATTTCCCCTCCCACCTTAGCTGGCGCCTCGAGGTCAACCACCCGCTCTACGCCCTCGCCTGGCTCGGCGGCGGCGAACTCCTCCGGCTCGCCTGGCTCGACCGCCGCCCCGCCGCCTTCTTCCGCTCCCTCGCCTCGCCCCTCGGCGCGCTCTCGCTCCTCGCCATCGCCGCCCTGCCCGCCGCGATCCTCCTCGGCGGCACCGCCGTCTTCCGCCTCAACAGCCACTTCCTCTGGTCGCTGCACCACGAATACATCTCCGAGTTCCAAAGCCTCCCCTACGTTCTCGCCAACTCTGGCTTAGCCCCCACCGCCGCAAGCTACTGGCTGCCGTGGCTGCTCCTCCTCATCGCGATCCCGCTCTGGAAAAAAACGCCACCCGCCGCCCGCACCGCCCTCCTGCTCGCCGCCGCTCCCGCGCTCATCTTCGCCTTCCTCGGCTTCAACCAGGCCCGCTGGAACGGCTTCGCCCAGGCCTTCCTCCTGCTCTTCCTCGCCACCCTCCACCGCGCGCTTCCCGCTTCCACCAGCGCACGCTTCCAGCCGCGCACAGCGCTCGCCTTCGCCGCCTGCCTCGCGCTCGCGCCGCTTCTCTGGCGCTTCATCGCGCTTAATACGCAGCCGCCCGGCGCCTCGAAAAACGACATCATCCAGCTCGCCAACCGCGAGGTCGCCCACTGGCTCAACCGCCGCGCCGGACCCAACCGTCCCGTCGTCGCCACCAGCCCCGGCCTCTCCACCCCGCTCGCCTTTCACGGCGGCGTGAAAACCCTCGGCACCTTCTACTGGGAAAACCTCGACGGCCTCGAAGCCTCCGCCTCGTTCTTCGGCGCGCGCAACGAAGCCGAGGCCCACCGCATCGCCCAGGCCACCGGCATCACCCACCTCGTGCTCGTGTCGTGGAGCGACTTCGTCGAGCCCTACGTGAAATTGATCCGCGGCCTCAAAAAAGACGACCCCGCCCCAACCGACGCCTTCGTGCTCAATCTTCTGGATACAAAAATCCCGCCACCCTGGCTCCGCCCCGTCCCCTGCGTTCTCCCCGCCAACCCCGGCCTCGAGGACACCGCCGTCTTCGTCTACGAAGTCGTCCCGCCCCAGTCGCGCGAAGAGTCCCTCGCCCGCCTCGTCCAGTTCCTCATCGACTCCGAAAACCTCGCGCAAGCCGTCCGCTTCCTCCCCGCGCTCGAGCAATACCCGCAATTCCCGCCCGCCCAAATCGCCCGTGCCCGCATTCAACTCCTGCGCGAAGACAACGCCGCCTTCCTCGCAGCGATGCGACAGCTTCTCTCACTTTCCGCGCAATTCCCGGCGCTGGCCCTCGAAGACCGCGCACAACTCGCTCTGCTTCTCGCCGTCGTCGGCGACGACGGCAATGCCGGCCGCCAATTCACCCGCTGCTGGGAGCAGTCATCCCAACGCCCCGCTGACTTCCGCAAGCTCCCACCCGCCGCCCTCGTTTATCTCCTCCAGCAGAGCACCCGCCTCGGCATCAAACCTGCCGCCGAGCTCAACCGTCTCGCCCGCACGCTGCTCCCTCCCCAGTGGCTCGCACAGCTCCAATAAAAAGCCGCCGCCCCAAATGGAACGGCGGCGTGGAAAACAAAAACGTCGCGCTTGATGGTAGGGCTCGGTCCGACCGCCTCAGCGCCCGCACCAGCCACCATCCACCGGCATCACGATGCCCGACAGATAATCGCTCGCGCTCGACGCCAGGAAAACGATCGCGCCATCCATGTCACCTGGCTCGCCCCAGCGGTTCGCCGGAATGCGGCTGAGAATCTCCTTGGAGCGCACCGCATCGGCCTGAAGCGCCGCCGTGTTGTCCGTGCGCATGTAGCCGGGCGCGATGGCGTTCACGTTCACGCCCTTCGACGACCATTCGTTCGAAAGCGCCTTCGTGAGCTGTCCGACCGCGCCCTTGCTGGCCGCGTATCCAGGAACCGTAATACCGCCGAAGAACGTCAGCAGCGACGCGATATTGATGATCTTGCCCGAGCCCCGCGCCAGCATGTGCTTGCCCGCCGCACGGCAGGCCGTGAACACGCCGTCGAGATTCACGCCGAGCACGAGATCCCAATCCGCATCGCTGTGATCCACCGCCGGCGTGCGTTTGATCAGACCCGCGTTGTTCACGAGGATATCAAGATGTCCCTGCCAGGCGATCGCCTGGTCGATGAGGCGCTGCACGTCCTCACGTTTGCCCAGATCGGCGGCGATGCCGACCGCGCGACGCCCGAGCTTTTCCACTTCGGCCACAACCGCGCCGAGCTTCGAAGCGTCACGTCCGTTGATTATCACGTCCGCACCCGCCTGCGCGAGCGCGAGCGCCATCGAGCGCCCGAGCCCCTGCGACGAGCCCGTGACGAGGGCCACTTTGCCGGCGAGACCGAATTTCTGAGCGAGATAATTACTCATGACTGATTTTAGAGAGATAGCCTTTTGACGTCGTTCAGTGCGCTCACTTCAGCTCCGCGATCGGGCACGGATCCATGTCCGAGAAGACTTGGTTGTCGCCGCCCATCGCCCACACAAAACGATACGAGCCTGTGCCAACGCCCGAGTGGATCGACCACGCCGGCGAAAGCACGACTTCGCGGTCGCGCATGATTAGGTGGCGTGTCTTTTGCGCCTCGCCCATCAGGTGGACGACCATCTGGTCTCCAAGATCGAAATACAGGTAGATCTCCGTGCGACGGCTATGAACGTGCGGAGGCATCGTGTTCCAGATGCTGCCCGGCTCGAACTCCGTGCAACCCATGACGAGCTGGCAGCTCTTCACGCCGTCGATGTGAATGTACTTCAGGATGCGGCGACGGTTCGCCTTCGTCACATCGCCGATCGGATCGCTCGAAACATCCTTCTTGCGCACGACCGTCGTCGGATACTTCGCATGAGCCGGCGTGCTGATAAAATAAAACGCCGCCTGCCCGCCCGTGCCGTTTTCAAACGTCACATCCTTCTCGCCGAGCCCGATGTAGACACAGTCAAGCGTGCCGAGCTCGTACTTAGTACCGCCGACGTTCACCACGCCCGGCGCACCGACGTTGAGGATGCCGATTTCGCGACGCTCGAGGAAGAAACCCGTCCCGAGCTCCTTCGCATGCGGCAGCGCCAGCGGCGCGGTCGTTGGCAGCGCGGCACCGACGATCATGCGATCGAGATCGGTGTAGTGCGCGTTGACCTGCCCGGGCTGAAACAAACCTCCGATATGGAAGTGAGCGCGGAGATCCTCCGTGCTCATGACGTTCGCCTGCGCGGGTGTCGGGAAGTAATGGAGCTTCATAGATGCGTGATAGGATGGGGGTGGGTTGGTTTCAGGTGTCTGCCTGGCCTGCGGCTTTTTCGCCGCGCGCGAAGTGAGAATCTCGCGCGCGAATCCGCAGCCTGCGTCACTCGCCGATCTTCACCGTGACCGGCGAAGCGACACGAGCGGCGAAATCCGCGAGATACTTCTCCCAGCTTTCCTGCGTCGGGAAATCGCCCGCCTTGGACCAGCCGGAACCGGCGTAATACGTCACAGCCTTGCCCGACTGCGCCTTCGCGAGCGCGAGCAAGTTCAGATTGTCCTCCGCATAGCCGGAAAATTGTGCGCCAGGGACGATCACCGCCGTGCCGAGCGCACCATTCGTCTTCTGCACCGTCCACTGCGCGAGTACGCCTGCCGCCTCTTGCTTGATCACCTCGACCTTCGGCTCCTGTCCCTTGTCGGCGTTGTTCTTGTTCAACCCCACCGCGACCGTGAACTCCTTCGCATTCCCGCCGCCCGTGAACGTCGAGTCGATCCGGTCCAGATTGTGCCCGGCATCCACCGTGAAACGCTTCACTTCGGAAACATAAATGCCGCCCGCCGCCCACGTGTCATAGCTCAGCTCGAAAATCGTCCGGATCGGCCCATTCGCGATGATCTTCCAGCTGCTATAGTTCCTGCCCACATAAAGCTGCTTCCCATCCCACACGCCCGTGCCGCCGCAACCGCGCGAACCGCCGACATTGTACATGTCCATGCCCTCGCCCTGATCTTTGTGGTAGTGGTCATGCCCCTTGTTGTACCAGCGATCGACGATCGGGTAATCCACACGCTTCGACCAGATATCCAGCCCGCTCGTCACGAGCACTTCCTTCACGACGCCCGCAGGCGCCGGAGCGCCAAGCGCAGGACCATACGTGCGGTGAGCGACCTTGTCGTTCTCCCACGCGAAATCATCCAACCGCTCCTGCACATAACGCGCGTGAACCTTCGACGGAAACACCGGAGCCACGCCCTCGATTTTCTCGATCGTAAACGTCGCCGACTTCTCCCCCGCCGCGAAATTGTGCTGAAAAATCAACTCTCCGTAGGCGACGCCGATGTTCTGCGGATCTTTCGCCTGCGGCGCCACGTTCGTCACCTGATAGGGAATCACGGTACCCTTCGCGTCCTTCACCGCGATCTTCTGCAGATACGCATTGGGCAACGCCTTATTTACCTCGCTCCACGGGATCGTGATGGTTTCTGACGGCCGCGCCGCATCGAGCGTGTGCGTGACCGTGACCGTGACCTTGTCTGCGGCCAAAACGCCGCCGACGACAGACAACAGGGAAAAAATCAGGGAGGGGATGCGTAGGGTTTTCATGAGGATGCGGACAGGTGTCGAACGAACGCGCCCAAGCTCCAGAAACCAAGCGCAAAGCGCAAGGACGGTCCGTGGCCGAATCTCCCGAATCTCCCGGGCACACTTCCGGAATCTTAAGGAGCGGCCGGTTCAACCGATACTAGACGGTGAAGTGCTTTTCGGTTCGAAATCTCACAACACTCGGGAGCATAACCATGCTGCCCCATTTCCAACTCCTTGGATTTTCACAAATTTGCGACTACTTCGAAATTGCTCCGGTAGTACGCAACAACCCCACTACACCCAGACCCATTATTAACGTGAGCACCATCCGCCCCTCCGCAAAACTCGCTGTATTCGGACTGTCACTCGCCCTCTGCGGCCTGACTTCGTCCCCTCTCGTCGCCGCCACCGCCACCACCGAGCCGGTCGGCTACAACACCATCTCCCTTCTCGCCAATTCAGACACCTACGTCTCCGTCCCCTTTTATCGCCCTGCCGCCTTCGTCGGCCAGGCCGCATCGGTCGCTGGAAACGTCGTCACCGTTTCCGGCACACCCGGATGGACCGCCAATCAATTCGTCCGCGCCGCCGGCACTCAGCCCAACACCTACTACGCGTTCATCCGCAACGGCACGAAGGAGGGTAACTTCTACACCATCACCGCCAACTCCTCCAACACGCTGACACTCGACCTTAATGGCGACACCCTCACCGGAATCGCCGCCGATACATCCATCAGCGTGATCCCCTACTGGACGCTCGGCACCCTCTTCCCGCCAGCCGACGCAGGCAGCTCGTTCACCTCCTCGGCCTCGCCGCTCGCCATCCAGACCTACGTTCTGATCCCCAACCTCGAAGCCAGCGGCATTAACCTCTCCGTCTCCGCCAGCTACTACTTCTACAACGGCGCATGGCGCCTCTTCGGTCAGGATGCCACCGTCAGCCGCAACGACGACATTCTTCTCCCCGACTCCTACTTTATCGTCCGCAACGGAAGCACCGGCGGCACGCTCGTCAGCACGGGCAACGTCCAGACGAGGAAGTTCACCATCCCGTTGCTGACCGAAACCGGCACCCGGCAGGATAATCCCGTAGCCATCGCCCGCCCGATCCCCGTCACCTTGGCCGACTCAGGGCTCATCAGCAGCGGCGCCTTCGCCACCAGCACCAGCCCGCTCAATCTAGCCGATACCCTGCTCGTTTTCGATAATACCACCTCAAGTAGAAACAAGGCCGCGTCCGCCACCTACTACTACTATAATAACGCATGGCGCAAATTCGGCGCCGATGCCTCCCAAGACTTCGGCAACACCGTCGTCTTCAGCCCCGGCACCGGCGTTCAGATCCGCAAAGCCGCCACCGCCGGAGGTGCCACCAGCATCTGGATCAACAGCCCCACCTACTAATTTCTCCGACACTTACTAAAATGAAACGCTATCGCTTCCTGGCCTTCTTTTTTGCACTCGCAAGCGCATTGACCACGACGCTGTCCGCGTCGATCACGCTCAATCTCTCTGGCGCGGTACTAAGCAACTCAACCGGCACCGCCTTGCCAAACGGGGGACTGGTCCTGCTCGTCGCTTCCACCACGAACTCCACCTTTGCCACGCCTTCTTCAACATCGTCCACCTTGGTCGGGTCTATGATCGCGGATGACGATCTCATCATCGGTTTTGCGACCATCGACTCTGCAGCGGCCAGCGTTGCCGGCGGCTTCACAAAGGCCTTCAACATCACCTTCACCGGAAATCTTAATGCGGGCGACCCTCTCCAGCTCTACTGGTTTCCCACCCTGACTTCCACCAGCACGACCATCGGAGCCGGAGTTTCTTATGGCACTTACCGCACCGACGCGATCGCAACGGGCTCTGATATCGGATGGGTCGTTCCCGCCGATGGAACGACGAACGCTCTTAGCATCCTGACCGTTGCCGTAGGCGGCACGGTCGCCAACACCGCCGGCCAGGCCACCCTCACCACCGACGGCTCAGCCGTCGCCGCCCCGTCCATCACAAGCCATCCCTCCAACCAGACCGTCACCGCCGGCTCCGCTGCTTCCTTCAGCGTCACCGCCACGGGCACCGGCCTCTCCTATCAATGGAGAAAAGACGGCAGCAACATCGCTGGCGCCACCAGCGCCACCTACTCCATTGCCTCCGCAGTCGCAGGCGACGCTGGCACCTATTCCGTCGTCGTTTCTAACACCGGCGGCAGCGCCACCAGCAACAACGCCACGCTCACCGTCAATGCGGTCGTCGTAGCCCCATCCATCACCACCCAGCCCGACAGCCTCACGGTCAACGCAGGCGCCGCCGCCTCGTTCACCGTCGCCGCCACCGGCACCAGCCTCTCCTACCAATGGAAAAAAGACGGCAACGACATCGCCGGTGCCACCGCCGCCACCTATTCCATCGGCGCCGCCACGGCGGGTAACGCCGGCAGCTACACCGTCGTCGTCTCCAACTCCGCCAACAGCGTCACCAGTTCCGCCGCCACCCTCACGGTGGTCGCCGCTCCGGTCATCGTGAATCAGCCCGCCGCCCAGTCGGTCGGCGTCGGTTCGTCCGCCACCTTTAATGTCACCGCGACAGGCACCAGCCTCACGTATCAGTGGAGAAAAGACGGCAACAACATCGCCGGTGCCACCAACGCCACCTACTCCATCCCCGCGACCGCTGCGGGCGATGCCGGTAGCTACACCGTCGTCGTCACCAGCACCGTCAACGGTGTCGGCAATTCCGTCACCAGCTCCGCAGCCGCTCTCACGGTGGTCGGCGCTCCGGCAATCACCACCCAGCCCGTCAGCCAGACCATCGTCACCGGAGCCGCGTTCAACGTCTCCGTGACCGCAACCGGCAGCGGTCTCTCGTATCAGTGGAGAAAGGACGGCAACAACATCGCCGGCGCCACCAACGCCACCTACTCCATCGGCTCCGTAGCCGCCGGCAACGCGGGCAGCTACACCGTCGTCGTCTCCAATATCGGCGGCAACGTCACCAGTTCCGCCGCCGTGCTCAGCGTCATCCCGGCCTTCCCCGCCCCGGTCGCGACCGGCTACGGCTCTACCGCCACCGGAGGCGCCGCCGGCTCCAACGTCCTTGTCACTACCGCCGCCGACTTCCGCACGCAGGCCGAATCCAACTCCGCCGCCATCATTACCGTCTCCGGCACCCTCAATCTCGGCGCCACCAAAGTCGCCGTGAAGTCCAACAAGACCATCCAGGGCCTCGACGCCAACGCCACCCTCAGCGGCAACCTCGAACTCGCGAGCGGCGTGACCAACGTCATCGTCCGCGGCGTCACCATCACCAACCCCGCGGGCGAAGGCATCACCCTCCTCGGCGCGACCAACGTCTTCATCACTCACGTGACGTTCATCGACTGCTCCGACACCCTACTCCGCGTCGCGGCCGGTTCGGATAACGTCACCGTCTCCTGGAGCGAATTCACCTACACTACCGGTCACGCCGCCGCACGCCGCGCTGCGCTCATCGGCGCATCCACCGGCGAAACCAAGGCCCTCCGCGTCACCCTCGCTAACAACCTCTGGTCTGACCGCGTCGACCAGCAGATGCCCGACTCCACCTGGGGCCACGTCCACCAGTTCAGCAATTACTTCAATACCGGCGCCACCGCCAGCACCTCAGGTACCGTCATCCGCGCCAACGCCCAGCTCCTGTCCGAGCGCAATCAATACACCGGCATCGCCACACCGCTGACGAAGACCGGCGGCGGCCTCATCCGCACCATCGGCAACGCGTACACCGGGGCCACGGTGGACGCTAGCACTGACCCCGTCTTCACGCCGACCTACGCCTACGCGCTCCTCGCCCCCGCCGACATCGTCACCCAGTTGAACACCAACGCGGGCAACACCGCCGGCGCGGCCTCCTCCGCCCCCAACAGCAGCGTCACCGCCTCGATCACCGGCAGCACGTCGGTCACGGTCGGCTCCGCCCTCACGTTGACCGCCGCATCGCCGATCTCCTCGGTCACCGGTTATCAATGGCGCCTGAATAACGCCGACATCGCCGGCGCGACCAGCTCGACCTACACCGTCGCCAGCGCCCAGACCGCCAACGCCGGCATCTACACCGTCGTCAGCACCAACGGCGCCGGCACCTCGTTCGTCAGTGCCCCCGTCACCATCGCAGTGAACGCCGCACCGCCGCCCCCACCCGCCAATAGCGGCGGTGGTGGCGGTGGTGGCGCTCCCTCCACCTGGTTCCTCGCCGCTCTCGCCGCTCTCGCCGGCGTCCGCCGGTTGATGAAAAAAAACTGATCCCGCTTCATTAAGTTTATCCGCCCAAAGGCGGCACCCCACGCGGGTGCCGCCTTTTTATTTTCCCTGAACCACCTCACGCCCCGCACCCATCTGACGATCCGAAGCGTCCACAACCACGCACGCATCTAAAATCAGTGCGCTTTTCTCAAGTTGTCCCACTCGCGGCCGATAATGGGGAGCAAACTCATCGCTCCCACATGACGTCCCCACTACTCCGCTTCCTCGCCCTGTTCACCTTCCTCGCCGTGGTCAGCTTTCCCCTGACCTCAATGGCCGACGACACCATCTACACCAAGGTCGACGAGAATCCCGTCCCCGTTAAGACGCCCCCGCCACGCTATCCCGACAGCCTCAAACGCGAAGGCGTTTCCGGTGTCGTCGCCGTCACCATTGTCATCGACGAAACCGGCGCCGTGGCCAGCACCGCCGTCGCCAAATCCTCCCACCCAGACTTCGAACGCCCCGCCCTGGAAGCCGTCGGCAAGTGGAAGTTTAAGCCCGCCAAGAAAGACGGCACCGCCGTCAAGGTGAAGGTCACCCTCCCCCTCCGTTTCAGCGTCGAGGACTGATCGCGCAGCCTCCGCCGATCGCACTGTCTCCGCCCGCACACTACATCCTTTTCCAAATAACGTGAAACTCCCATCGCTCACCATCGGCCGGAAAATCACCTCCGGCTTCACGCTCGTTTTCGCGCTCTTCGTCGCCGTCGCCGCGCTCGCCTACCTCGCACTCGGTCGCGCAGGCAAAGGTCTCGCCGACTTCTCGGACAGCACCGCCGACACCAACGTCGTGGCCAATCTCGAGACTGCCATGCTCAACCTGCGCATGGACGTAAACGCCTTCCTCGCCACCGGCTCCGCCGAAAACATCGCCCATTATACAGAGGACAGCAAAAAACTCTCCGCCGCACTGGAGCAGGCCAAGCAAGCGATCACAAACACCGAGCGCGCCCAGGACATCGCCGACGCCCAAAAATTTCTCGGCGAGTACGACACCGCATTCAAGAAAACCGTCGATCTCCTCAACGAACGCCAGGCCGAGGTCACCAACACCCTCGATCCCCGCGCCACCGCCATCGGCGACGCCCTCAAAGGCATCCTCCTCGCCGCCCGCCAGAGCGGCGACCAGAACGCCTCCTTCAAGACCTCCTCAGCCCTCCAGAATTTCTTCGAAGCCCTCGCCTCCGTGAACAGCTTCCTGCTCACCCGCGAAGACACCCACGCCGAAAAAACCCGCGCCTCCATCACCGCCATGGTCAAGCAAGTCGTCGGCATGGAAAAAGAACTCAAGGAAGCCGAAGCTCTCGATGCCAGCCTCGCCGATCCCGCCAAGGCCAAACTCCTCACGGAGATCCAGCAAAACTCCGCCGCTTACCTCGAAGGCTTCGAAAAAGTTGTCGCCTCTTCCCAAGCCCGCGCCGCCGTCGTCAAAGACGATCTCGAGCGCCTCGCTCCTCTCTTCACCAAGGAAATCACCAACGTCCGCACTTCGCTCCGCGAGCTTCAGGACAACCTCGATAACGACATCCGCGAAGCTCAGAAGCGCAACGAACTCCTCGTCCTCGCCCTGAGCGTCGGCGGTATCCTCCTCGGCATCGTTTTCGCCTTCGTGATCGTCCGCAGCGTCACCCGCCCCATCTCCGCCATCACCGCACGCCTCGCCGGCGGCGCCGAGCACACCGCCTCCGCTTCCAGCCAGGTCACCTCCGCCTCTCAAACCATGGCCGAAGGTTCCTCCCGTCAGGCCGCCGCTCTCGAAGAAAGCTCCGCCTCCCTCGAAGAAATGGCCGGCATGACCCGCAAGAACGCCGAGAATGCCCAGGCCGCCAAATCGCTCGCCAACCAAACCCGCGCCGCCGCCGACGCCGGCACCGAAGACATGAAGGAGATGAAAGCCGCCATGGCCGCCATCCAGTCTTCCAGCACCGAGATTTCCAAAATCATCAAGACGATCGACGAGATCGCCTTCCAAACCAACCTCCTCGCCCTCAATGCCGCCGTTGAAGCCGCCCGCGCCGGTGAAGCCGGCCTCGGTTTCGCCGTCGTCGCCGACGAAGTCCGCTCGCTCGCCCAACGCAGCGTCCAGGCCGCCCGCGAAACCGCGCAGAAAATTTCCGACTCCACCGCCAAGTCCGAACAAGGCGCCAAGATCTCCGAAAAAGTCGGCAAGAGCCTCGACGAAATCACCGCCAAGGCCCGTCAGGTCGACGAACTCATCGCCGAGATCGCCGTCGCCTCCCAGGAACAAAGCCAGGGCATCGACCAGGTTTCCCGCGCCGTGTCCGACATGGATCAAGTGACGCAGGCCAACGCCGCCACCGCCGAAGAAACCAGCGCCGCCGCCAACGAACTCTCCAGCCAGGCCGCCCAGCTCAAAGGCATCATCTCCGAACTCACGCACATGGTCAGCGGCAACAAGACCGTCGAGCCCGCTAATGAAGCCGCTGAAGTTCCCGCCGCCGAAACCGCCGCTCCTGCGGAAAAGGTCGCCGAGACTCCCGCCGCAAAGCCACAGGTTGCCGCCCGTGCAAACCGCGCCGCGAAAGCCGCGCGCCCCGCACCAGCTCGCGCCCGCCACGTCGAAGCTTCCACCAATGGCGCCGCTTCCGCGAAAAACGCCATTCCCAACCGCAACGGCCACGAAACCGCCGGCTCCGACGATCGCTTTTTCAAGGACGTCTAAACGACGTTCAGGTCCTTCTTGAAAATCCGGCCGCAGCCTAACCGCTGCGGCCTTTTTCGTTTCACCATTCCGAAGGTGGAGCGGGCGCTCCGCGCACGCTGTGCGACATCAAACGACCAAAACACAACCAACGCCCCTCTCTTATCGAACAACGCGCGAGGGACCGCGCGTTCCACCTCAAACCTACCCGGGTTTCCCTCCGAATGGGTGGACGACCTCCTTGTCGTCCACCCGCAAAAAAGCCGGCTGCCTCACGACAACCGGCTCTCGAAATTCCTCGGACGTTACCTCGTCCAAACTTCAGCTCCCGATCTTCGCACCGCCTTGCGCCAGGTTGCGCGCGCGGAGGCGCAGACCGTTGAGGCGGATGAAGCCAGTCGCGTCGCTCTGGTTGTACCAGCTCTTCACGCCTTCCATCGACGCGATCTTGTCGTCGTACATCGAATACTTCGATTTGCGGCCGCAGGTGATGATATTGCCCTTGTAGAGCTTGAGGCGGACAGTGCCCGTCACATAGCGCTGGCTCTCGTCGACGAGCGCCTGAAGCGCCTCGCGCTCCGGAGCGAACCAGAAGCCGTTATACACAAGCTGCGCGTACTTCGGGATGAGGCTGTCACGGAGTTGGAGCACTTCGCGGTCAAGCGTGAGCGATTCAACCTGACGGTGCGCCTGCATGAGGATCGTACCGCCCGGCGTCTCGTACACGCCGCGGCTCTTCATGCCGACGAAACGGTTTTCCACGAGGTCCACGCGGCCGATGCCATGCTTGCCGCCGAGCTTGTTGAGCGCCTTGAGCAATTTTCCCGGCGTGAGTTTCTTCCCGTTGATCGCGACCGCGTTGCCCTTCTCGAAATCGATTTCGACGTACTCAGGCTTGTCCGGTGCGTCCTCTGGAGAAACGGAGAGTTTGAACATCCCCTTGTTCTCCTTGGTCGTCGGGTCGAACCAAGGATCTTCGAGAATGCCCGCCTCGTACGAGATGTGCAGAAGGTTGCGATCCATCGAGTAGGGCTTCTTCAGCGAAGCCTCGACGGGGATCTTATGTTCGGCGCAGTACGCGATCATTTCCGCGCGGCCGGGGAATAGCTTGCGGTACTCTTCCATCTTCCACGGAGCGATGATCTGCAGCTTCGGATCGAGCGCCATGTAGGTGAGCTCGAAACGGCACTGATCGTTGCCCTTGCCCGTGGCTCCGTGCGCGACTGTATCCGCTTTTTCCTTATGCGCGATATCGACCTGCGCCTTGGCGATGAGCGGCCGCGCGATCGAGGTGCCCAGGTAGTACTGGCCTTCGTAGATCGCGTTGGCGCGGATCATCGGGAAGATGAAGTCGCTCGCGAATTCTTCCACGAGATCGAGCGTGTAGTGCTTCGAAGCGCCGGTCTTCTTGGCCTTCTTGTCGAGGCCCTTGAGTTCTTCTTCCTGGCCGACGTCGGCCGCGAAAGTGATGATCTCAGCGTCGTAGGTTTCTTTGAGCCATTTGACGATGACGGACGTGTCGAGGCCGCCCGAGTATGCGAGGACGATTTTCATGATGGGAAATTAGAGGACAAAATAGTTACACAGAGAACAGAGAGTGCATCGGAAGAGCTGCACAGAGAGTCGAAAAACGCACCGAGTTCATAGCGTTGCAAACAGCGATCGGACGACGAGGTCTTTGGCATCTCTCTGACTCAGTGTTCATCCCCGTGTCCTCCGTGTAATTATCCGTTCCTCACGCCCGCGGTTGCTGCGCGAGGACAGCCATGATGGCCTTCTGCGCATGGAGACGATTCTCCGCCTGATCGAAGATGATCGAGCGCGGGTTATCCAAAACGTCCTGCGTCACTTCCTTCCCCGGATAAGCCGGCAGGCAGTGCATGAAGTACGCGTCAGGCTTCGCAGCAGCGAAAAGCTTCGAGGTCACGGCGAACGGGCTCATCTGCTTGATGCGCTCGGCCGACTCGGCCTCCTTGCCCATGCTGACCCACACGTCGGTGTAAACCACGTCGGCGTCTTTCACGGCTTCGTACGGATCGGTCGTGAATTGATAACCGCCCGCGAAACCCTCCTTCGCGAAAAGCGCGTTCGCCGCCGCATCCGGCTCGAAACCTTTCGGACCCGAGAGCGCGATCTTCATGCCAAAGAGATTCGCGCCGAGCACCCACGAGTTCGCCATGTTGCAAGCCGTGTCACCGAGGAACGCGATCTTGCGGCCCTTCAACGACGCGAGGAGATCGCCGCCTTTCGGCGCCCAGCGTTCCGCGAGCGTGAAGGCATCAGCGTAGATCTGGCAGGGATGGAGAAAATCCGTGAGCGCGTTGATGACCGGAATATTTCCAGCCGCCGCGAGACGCTCGACTTCCGCGTGGTCGTACGTGCGAACGACGAGACCGTGAACAAAACGCGAGAGGACTTTCGCGGTGTCTTCGATGGACTCGCCGCGACCGAGCTGGATGTCGTTTTTATTCAGGAAAAGCGGATTACCGCCCAGCTCATGAATGCCGACCTCGAAGGAGACGCGCGTGCGGGTGCTCGATTTCGAAAAAATCATCGCCCACGTCTGATGCTGGAGAACCGGCGGCGTATGACGCCCGCGCTTCTGTTTCAAATCTCGGGCCAGCGCGAAAACTTCAGCCACTTCATGGGGCTTGAAGTCGGTCTCTTTGAGGAAGTGCTTCATTTCGGGAAGCGGTCTGAATTACGCGACGCCCGCCCCTCCTACGAGAGAAAAATGCGTGACGAACGGGTGAAGTCGCTGGTGGGTTTGACCGCAAAACGCGCGGAAATCCCCTCACGCTTTCGCGGAGAAAACTTTGCGCAGGATTTCGACGGATTGCGCGAGTTCGTCCGACGTCGCGGTGAGCGGCGGCAAGAGACGAATCACGTTTCCACCCGCGACCGGCGCGAGCATGCCGGCTTCACGAAGCGCAGCAACCGTCGGCGCCGGATCACTCGGGAGTTGCAGACCCACGAGAAATCCCTGCCCACGCACCCCGAGAAGTTTTTCGGGAAACTCGGTCGCGAGTTTTTTCAGCGCCGCGATCCACGTCGTGCTGTTGATCGAAACTTTTTCGAGGAGCTTTTCCTTCTCGAGCACATCGAGAACCGCAAGCGCCGCCGCACACGCGAGCGGCGTACCGCCAAACGTCGTGCCGTGCGATCCAGGCTGAAAATACTCCGCCGCGTTCTCGCGCACCCAAACCGCTCCGATGGGCATCCCGCCACCGAGACCTTTCGCCATGCCGATCGCGTCGGGCGTCACGCCCGCGTGCTCGAACGCGAAAAACTTTCCCGTGCGCCCGATGCCGCACTGCACTTCGTCGAGAAGGAGCAGCAGGTTGCGCTCATTGCAGAGCTTGCGCAGGCCGACGAGAAACTCGGGCGTGCACGCATTCACGCCGCCCTCGCCCTGGATCGTTTCGACGAAGATCGCCGCCGTCTGGTCGTCCACGAGATCGATGAAGCTCTGGAGATTGTTGAGTTCGCCGAAGGCGAAACCGGGCACGAGCGGACGGAAGCCCTTCTGGATTTTTTCCTGCGGCGTCGCGCTCATGCCGCCAAACGTGCGGCCGTGAAACGCGCTCTTCGCGCAGATCACTTTGTAGCACTTGCCTTCTTCGCCGCCGGATTTCTTCACGCCGTGCAAACGCGCGAGTTTGATCAACGCCTCGTTCGCCTCGGCACCGCTGTTGCAGAAAAACACCCGGCCCGGTCCCGCGTAGCCGATGAGCCGCCGTGCGAGTTCGCCCTGGTTCGGATTCCGGAAGAGATTGCTCGTGTGAATCAATTCACCCGCCTGCCGCTGCACCGCGGCGACCCAGTGCGGGTGGCAATGTCCAAGTGCGCTCACCGCGATGCCCGAGGTGAAATCGAGGAACTGTTTTCCCTGATCGTCCCAGACCAGCGCACCGCGTCCGCGCACGAGGGTGAGCGGCGCGCGCGCGTAATTCTTCATCACATGCGCGTCGTACAGATCGGCGGTGCTCGTGCGGAGGGCAGTCGGGGAGTTCATATACACAAAAGATCTAACGGCTTTCGGACGGCGAAAACCAAGGGACGAATCTTGCGCACCGCAAATGCGCGGTGCGTCTGCCGTACGGTTTTAACCGTGGACGATCTCGGTGCCCGTGCCCTTGTCGGTGAAAATTTCCAGCAACAAACTGTGCGGAAGACGTCCATCGATGAAGTGCACGCGCTGCACGCCCTCTTGAAGCGCGCGGATCGCACTCGCGACCTTCGGCCGCATGCCTTTGTCGATGACGCCCTTCTTCTTGAGATCGTCGACCTGGCTGATCTTCAGAGTGGAAATCAGCGAAGCGGGATCAGGCGGCGCGGAGAGCAGACCGGGGACATCGCTCATGTACACGAGACGCCGAGCACGCAGCGCGCTCGCCACACGCCCAGCGGCGACGTCGGCGTTGATGTTGTACGGCTTGCCGTCGTTGTCTTCGGCAACGGGAGAAATCACGGGCACAAAACCATCGGCGATTTCCTTCTTGATGAGCTTCGCCTTCACCTCGGTGACTTCACCGACGAAACCGAGATCGACCGGATTGCCGTCATCGTCTTCGAACAACTTTTGGCAGACCAGCACGCTGTCGCCGGGCAAGCCCTTCGGCTTCGCCTTCGCGGCGGAGACAGCGTCGCAGACATCCTTGTTCACGATCTCATCGAGCGTCTTCTTCACGATCGCGATCGTGGCGGCATCGGTCACGCGCATGCCATTGACGAAATTCGCCTTCAGTCCGGAAAGCTCCATCGCCTTTGTGATGGCTTTGCCGCCGCCGTGAACGACGACGACATTGATGCCGACGGCCGCGAGAAACGCGATGTCGTGCGCCACACGGAGACGACCGGCCGGATCGGGATCATCCATGAAACTGCCGCCGTACTTCACGACGAACGTGGAGCCACGAAAATCCTGGATGTAGGGAAGCGCCTCGAGCAGCACCTTCGCCTTTGCGGTAACTTCAGCGACGTTCATCGGCGGTCAAAGCACGCGGCTCACGGCCGCGGAAATAACAGGAAGACAGGAATGTTTAGCGCTCAAAGTGATCTAAAGTGATGAGATGCTTAATCCACCTGCGCCGCGCTTTTCCATATAAATTTCTGGCCGATAAAAACATTTCCGCCTCCAGGCGTCACGAGAGCGTGACGAAGCGGCCCGAAAATCGGCTTCACAGAACAAGCCGCGCGCCTCACTCCTCACTCGTGCCAAGCACAGATCTCACCTTCTCGTCACGCGACGCTCACCGCGCCTGGCTCGCCAGCCAAGCCGCCCTCCCTGCGGGCTTCCGCGTCGGCACGACACGCTTCGAGTTCATGCCGCGCGAAGCTCCCAAGCCCGCGAAGATGACGCTCACGCTCATCGCCCTCGACCAGCCCACGGCCGACTTCGCCGCGATGTTCACGCGCAACGCCTTTCCCGGCGCGCCGATCATCATCGGTCGCAAACGCCTCGATGAACCCGCGCTCGGCGCGATCATCGTGAACAACAAAATCTCCAACGTCTGCGCCCCCGGTGGCGTTGAAGCGTCGGAGCAGATCTGCGCAAAAACCGCCTCGCTCCTCGGCCTCGCGCCAACCGCCGTGCTGCCAAGCTCCACCGGCGTCATCGGCTGGACGCTCCCGGTCGATGCGATCCTCAACGGCCTGCCCGCCGCCGCCTCGTCGCTCACCGCCAGCTCGATTCTCCCCGCGGCCGAAGGCATCGTGACGACCGATCTCTATCCGAAAATCCGCCGCGCCGATCTCGGCGGCGGCTCCATCGTCGGCATCGCCAAAGGCGCGGGCATGATCGAACCCAACCTCGCCACGATGCTCGTGTACATCCTCACCGACATCGCCATCCCCCGCGCCGAACTGCGCGCGATGCTCGCACGCGCCGTCGATGCGAGTTTCAACAGCATCAGCATCGACAGCGACACCAGCACTTCGGACACCGTCGCGCTCGTGTCATCGAGCCGCGTGCCGTGCACCGATTTCGCCGCCTTCGAAAAAGCGCTCGGTCAGGTCTGCCGCGATCTCGCTGAAGACGTCGTCCGCAACGGCGAAGGCGTCCGCCACGTGATCCGTGTAAACGTCAAAGGCGCGCCCACCCGCGAGATCTCCCGCGCTCTCGGCAAAGCCATCGTCAACGCGCCGCTCTTCAAATGCGCCGTCGCCGGCAACGACCCGAACGTCGGCCGTCTCGTCCAGGCGATCGGTAAACACGTCGGTGCACACGCGCCCGGTCTCGATCTATCGAGGCTCAGCGCACGCATAGGCGGCATCGAAATTTTCGCCAACGGCGCCTTCCACCTCGATCCCACGAAAGAGACCGCTCTCGTCGCTCATCTAAAAGGAGCTGAACTCTACGCCAGCGCGCCCGACAAAGACGGCATCTTCGTGCCGCCAGTGGATTTCCCGCCTCACGAACGCTGCGTCGAAATCGAAGTCGACCTCGCGAACGGCAACGGCAGTTGCGAAGTGTTCGGCGGCGATCTCACGCATGAGTACGTGAGCGAAAACGCCGACTATCGCAGCTGAACATCACACGCGGAAGCTTCCCACTGCCCCATGAAAAAGGCCGGACTTAAAAGTCCGGCCTTTTTCGTTTCGAGCGAACGTGAGCAATCTCAGACCAGTCCGGCCGTTTCGGGAAACCCAAACCACAGATTCATAATCTGAACCGCCTGACCGCTCGCGCCTTTGACAACGTTATCGACGACCGAGGTGATCACGAAGTTCTTCGTGCGAGGATCGAACACCGCCGACATGTCCACGCGATTGGTGCCGACAACGTGCGCCGTGTCCGGCGTTTCCCCACTCGGCAAAACCTGGATGAACGTGCGCCCGGCGTAAGCCGCATTCCACGCAGCATAGAGCGACTCAATCGTCGCACCCGAAGCGGCGGGAACGGTGATCGTCGTCGCGATACCACGCCGCATCGGAGCGAGATGCGGATTAAACTGAATGATCGCCGGCGCACCGCTGCGCAGCGCGATCTGCTCTTCGATCTCCGCAAGATGCCGGTGCTTCACGAGCCCGTAGGCCTTGATACTCTCCGCGCGCTCTACGTAGAGGTACATCTCGTCTACTTTTTTGCCCGCACCACTCACGCCACTGTAAGAGTTGGCCACGATGTGCTCGCGCGAGATAACCCCAGCGTTGAGCAGAGGCACGAGCGGCGTCAAAATGCTCGTCGGATAACAACCCGGTGCGGCGACCAGCTTCACCTCGTTTTTCCATGCAGGAGGCGTCAGCTCAGGCAGCACAAACCGCGCGCTCGCAAGCAGCTCGGGCGCATGATGCTTGCCGTAATATTTTTCGTACGTCGCCAGATCGGCGATACGGAAGTCCGCGCTGAGATCGATCACCCGCTTGCCTGCCGCGACCAGAACCTTGGCAAACTCCGCGGCGGCCCCATGCGGCAACGCGAGGAAGAACAATTCGATGTCGCTCGCCGCGAGGACTGCCGCATCCGAGTCGACGAACTTGAGCCCCTTGTCGATGCCACGCAGTGCGGGAATCACCTGGCAGAGAGCCTTGCCCACTTGGGAACGCGAAGTCACCGCCGCCAGCGTGACGTGCGGATGAGCAAGGAGTAGTTTGACGAGAAGTTCGCCGGAGTAACCCGACGCGCCGATGACACCAACTTTCATAGGAGGAAAAATTCAGAGTGGGCTGAACAGGAAATCGAGAAGCAATTTGGAGCGAATCTGTGACAACAAAAAGGCCGCCTCGGTAAGAAGGCGGCCAGTTTCATGAAAACGAACGAGGCGTCTCGGATTAGCGCTTCGAGAACTGGAAGCGCTTGCGAGCGCCGGGCTGGCCGGGCTTCTTACGCTCTTTGGCACGCGGGTCACGCTTGAGGTGGCCGGCCTTCTTGAGAGCGGCGCGGAGCTCGGGATTGAGCTTCTGGAGAGCGCGAGCGATGCCGTGGGCAACCGCACCGGCCTGGCCGGAAACGCCACCGCCGTCGACATTGGCAACAACGTCGATCTTATCGCGGAGCTCCACCGTGAGAAGAGGCGCGTAAGCCTGCTTGGCGAAATTCTCGTGCGAGAAATATTTTTCGAACTCACGGCCATTGGCGGTGAGCTTGCCGGAGCCTTCGACGATGCGAACGCGGGCGGTGGAGGTCTTGCGGCGACCGGTGCCGGTGAAAACAGCTTTATCAGCGCACATGGTCTAAATTAGACAGAGATTTTGACGGGATTGTTGGCCTCATGGTCATGGGCGGAGCCCTTGAAGACGCGAAGCTTGGTGAGCATCTTGGCAGCGATGCGGTTTTTCGGGAGCATACCCTTGACCGCGTGCTTGATCATGAACTCGGGGTTCTTCTCGCGCATGAGCTTCACCGAACGGTAGCTTTCGCCACCGACGAAGCCGGAGAAAAACATGTACTCGTTCTGCTCTTCTTTTTTGCCGGTGAGAACGACTTTCTCGGCATTGATCACGACCACGAAATCGCCGGTGTCGACGGACGGGGTGTAGGAGGCTTTATGACGGCCGCGAATGATATTGGCAGCTTTGACGGCGAGACGGCCAAGTACCACGCCTTCAGCATCGATCAGATGCCACTTGGGCTGGACGGTCTCTTTCTTGGCGAGGAACGTTTTCATGAAAGGAAAAGAGGTCGAGAGCTAAGGTTTGGGCTTTCGCCGTCAACCCTTATATTTGCGCTATGAATAAAAACCCGCTCCTCGACGAAGAGGAGCGGGTAAGGCCTGAAGGTACTGATCGGACTTCCAATCGCCGTAACGATTAGAAGCCAACGGACAGACCGACGGTGAACCAGAGGTTGCTGTCAGGAGCGGAACCGTCGAAGTATCCATCATTGGCGGCATAGTGGATGCCGGTGGTGATGGCGGCCTTGTCGTTCAGCTTGTAAGGAATGCTGATGTCGAAGCCGTAGTAATTATAGGTTTCGAACACGCGGGAACCGCTGTCCGGAGCCCAGTCACGACCATCGGCCGTACCAGCAAAGACGCTGAAATCAACCGAGGAACCGATCGCTTCAAGCGGTACGCTGTAACCAACCGAAGCCTGGATCGTGTCAGCTTCGAGAACGAAGTCGTAGTAGTAGTAGAGGCTCGAGGAGATGCCTTGATAAACGTAGGTGGCACCGAGACCAACTTCCCAAGAGTCCTTGGTAGCGCCGCCCGTGGCTTCAGGATACCAGTAGTAGGTACCAACCGCTTCGAGCGAGAGAGCATCGTTGATCTTGTATTTGTAACCGCCGTAGATGTCGATTTCGTTGGATTCGCCATCGGTCACCGGATTGTTGGTCCAGAGGCCGACATAAGCATCGTCAACGGAAACTTCGATCGAGGGCTGGAAGGAGTTACCAGCTACTTCGACACCACGGAAAACGTATTCCGAGGCGTAGGTGAAATCGGTCGTCACGGAGTACGAGGACTTCACATCTTGTGCATTCAAACCAGCACCGGCGGCAATAGCCGCGAGGAGAATGGCAGTCTTTTTCATAGTGTTGTTGTTCTGTAGTTTGTTCAGTCAGCCGACAAAATCGGCCTTCGGCACAGAAAAGATAGGTTTGTAAAATTCAAGTCTTAACTTACCGACCCTTCTGCTCTGAAACCGGACCGGAAACCGTCCAGCCGGTTCCAAAATTGTGTAAACATCTTCGATCATGCGCATAGGTACGATGAAAGTTGCCGCAGGCTTCTTAGGATTAAGCGGAGTGGCGTTGGGGGCTTTCGGAGCGCACGGTCTCAAGCAACGACTATATGCAGCCGGAATGACAGACGCGTGGAATACTGCGGTACAGTACCACCTCACTCATGCAATTGCCTTGCTGGCACTTGCGGCGTTTTCCCACTCAAATCAGGCAGTTTCCTCAAGGAAACTCGTCGTAAGCGCATGGGCATGGCTTCTGGGTGTTGGCCTGTTTTCAGGCTCGTTATATGCGATGGCTTTGGGTGGGCCCCGTTGGCTGGGGCCCGTTACGCCTGTCGGGGGGCTCGCATTACTGATCGGCTGGGCGCGCTTATTGATTCCTGACCGCAGGAATTAAATCGACTAGCGCAGTCGCGGACGACTTCTGCCGCAAATTTCCTGCCCTCGGCGCCACTCGCCGACCTCATTTTTAATGCAACTGCCAGCACCTCTCGTCGCCGTACTTCAGGCACTTCGCCCAATCGGCAGTCCCCGCCTGGTCGGCGGCTGCGTGCGCGACTGGTTGCTCGGACTTGAGCCAAAAGACTTCGATGTCGAAGTGCCCGGCATCACGTTTGAACAACTTCACCGAGCGCTCGCACCATTCGGCAGCACCGACGTCGTCGGCCGCAGCTTCGGTGTGATCAAGCTCCGTATCGATAAAACCGAATACGACTTCAGCCTCCCCCGCCGCGAATCCAAAACCGGTGCCGGCCATCGCGGTTTCGCCGTCGAACCCGAGCCCGATCTCACCGACGCCGAGGCCGCCGCACGCCGCGACTTCACGGTTAATGCCATCGCCTACGATCCGTTCTCCGAAACCGTGATCGATCCTCACGATGGCCAGCGCGACCTCCGCGCACGCATCCTTCGTCACACCAGCGCCGCCTTCACAGAAGATCCACTTCGCGTCCTGCGCGGCTTCCAACTCGCCGCGCGCTTCGATTTCACGCTCGCCCCAGAAACCGCCGCACTCTGCCGCTCCATCGTCGGCACGTTTCACGAACTCCCCGCCGAACGCATCTGGGGCGAATGGGCCAAGTGGGCCGAGAAATCCACGCGACCCTCGCGCGGCCTCGCTGTCCTCGAAGAAACCGGCTGGCTCGCCCACTTCCCCGAAATCGCCGCGCTACGAGGCACCCGGCAAGACCCTGAGTGGCACCCCGAAGGCGATGTATTCACTCACACGGCACACTGCTGCGACGCGCTCGTCCGCCTCGAAGCCTGGCAAAATGCCTCCGCCGAACGCCGCCGCCAACTGCTCCTCGCCGTTCTCGCCCACGATTTCGGCAAACCTTCCACGACTTCCTACGCCGAACGCCGCGGCCAGCTCCGCTGGATCAGCCCCGGCCACGAATCCGCCGGCGGCCCGCTCAGCGAAACCTTTCTCACCCGCATCGGCGCGTCTCGCGATCTCATCGAGCGCGTGCGTCCGCTCGTTGTGCTCCACCTTGCTCACCACAGCGGCGAGGGCGAATTTTCCGACAACCGCATCCGCCGCCTCGCCCGCAAACTCGCCCCCGCCACCATCGACGAGCTCTGCGTCGTCATGCGCGCCGATCACGACGGCCGCCCGCCGCTTCACTCGCCGGAGACACTCGCGCGCATCGACGAGCTCCGATCCCGGGCGGCCGCCCTCACACTCACCTCTTCCGCGCCCCGTCCGCTTCTGCTCGGCCGCCATCTCATATCGCTCGGTCTCTCGCCCGGCCCCGACTTCAAAAAAACCCTCGACGCCGCTTTCGAAGCCCAGCTCGACGGCGCTTTCACCAACGAAACCGACGCCCTCACCTGGCTGAAAAACCATTTGCCCGCGCCTCCTGCCGCGCGGTAACGTGCCCGCTCTCTTTTTCTCATGGCCACCCAACTCGACCAACTCAAAGCGTTCACGACCGTCGTAGCCGATACCGGCGACTTCGTGAGCATGAAAGAATTCGCTCCTCAGGACGCGACCACCAACCCGAGCCTCATCCTCAAGGCCGCCGCGATGCCCGAATACGCGCACCTCGTCGACAAGGCCATCGCCGAAGCCGGCGCTTCCGCCTCCCTCAGCCAGATCATCGACCGTCTCCTCGTGGTCTTCGGTCTCGAAATCCTCAAGATCGTCCCAGGCCGCGTCTCCTCCGAGGTCGACGCCCGCCTCTCCTTCGACACTCAGGCCACCATAGCCAAGGCCCACGACGTCATCGCCCTCTACGAAAAAGCCGGCATCAAAAAGGACCGCATCCTCATCAAGATCGCCTCCACCTGGGAAGGCATCAAAGCCGCCGAGCAGCTCCAGAAGGAAGGTATCAACTGTAACCTTACGCTCCTCTTCTCCTTCGCCCAGGCCGTCGCCTGCGCCGAAGCGAACATCAAACTCATCTCCCCCTTCGTCGGCCGCATCCTCGACTGGCACAAAAAAGCCTCCGGCAAAGACTTCGTCGGCGCCGCCGATCCTGGCGTCATCTCGGTCACCCAGATCTACACCTACTACAAGAAGTTTGGCTACAAGACCGAGGTCATGGGCGCATCCTTCCGTAACAAAGGCGAAATCCTCGAGCTCGCCGGCTGCGATCTCCTCACCATCGCCCCCGCACTTCTCGCCGAACTCAAGGCCTCCAGCGATCCGATCGTCCGCAAGCTCGATCCCGCCAAGTCCGCCAGCGCCGACCTCAAGAAGGTTTCCTTCGACGAAAAATCCTTCCGCTTCGCGCTCAACGAAGACGCCATGGCGACGGAAAAGACCGCCGAAGGCATCCGCCTCTTCTCGGCCGACATCGTGAAACTCGAGCAGCTCATCCTCTCCAAAAAGAAGTAAGCCCGCGCGAAATTTTCGCCGCTCCGATTCCTCCCAAGGCCGACGCTCACCCGTCGGCCTTTTTCTTTTGCCGCAACAAAACCGCCCCGCACAAACCTCTCCCATGAAACTCTTCGTCCTCGGCTCCTCGGGTCTCGTCGGCGGTGCCTTCGCTGAAGCCGCCACCCGCGCCGGCCACCACGTCATCGGCACCGTCGGCAACTTCCCCGGCCCCGTCTCCGGCGTGGATGAACTGCTCCCGCTCGATCTGACCGACGAAGCTGCAGTCACCGCGTCGATTCTCCAGGCCAAACCCGCCGCAATCATCAACGCCGCCGCCATCTCCGAACCGGCGAAATGCGACGACGACCTCGCCCTCTCGCAAAAGCTAAACGTCACCCTCCCCGCTCTCGCCGCCCGCCTCGCGCAACAACTCGGCGCACGCTTCATCCACCTCTCTTCCGAACAAGTCTTCGCCGGCGACCGCCCGCCTTACGCCGTCACCGATCCCGTCGCACCCATCAACACCTACGCACGCCAGAAAGTGGACAGCGAAAAACTCGTCCACGCCGCCGCTCCCTCACTCGCCGTCACCATCCGCGCACCGCTCCTCATGGGCAACAGTCCCGGCGGCAAACGCAGCCTCCACGAGCGCCTCCTCGCCGACTGGTCCGCCGGAAAAACGCCCGCGCTCTACACCGACGAATTCCGGCAAACCTGCACTGCGCAGAACCTCGCCGCCGCGCTCCTCGAACTTTGCACGCGCACCGAGATCGCCGGCATCTTCCACTGGGCCGGCGCCGAGCTGCTCTCGCGCGTCGAACTCGGAATCCGGATACGCGACCACTTCCGCCTCCCCGAATCCGCCTCGCCGCTCAAGTCCACCGACCGCGCCGCCAACCTCAAGGCCGCCGCCTCCCGCCAGGCCAACCTCGCTCTCGATCTGCGCCCGCTTTCGCAGCTCTTGAAAACGCCCGTCGAAACCTTCGCCCAACAACTCGCCACGCTCACCGTCCCGCCACACCTGCGCGCCTGGCTCGAATCCGCGCAGCAAACTCCACGCGCCTGAGCGCCGCTCCGCACGCCATGCAACTCGACATCCTCCCCGAGCGCCACGGCGCCGCCGCCGAAAACATGGCGGTGGATTTTCTCCTGCTGAAACGCTACCCCGCCGACCGCGCCACTCACGCGCGCTTCCGTCATTACGGCTGGCACCGACCCGCCTTCACCTTCGGCTACAGCCAGAAAATCGCCTACGTCCGCGCCCAGCTTCCTGCCGACATCACGCCAGAGCTCTGTCGCCGCCCCACCGGCGGCGGCGTCGTCGATCACCGCGACGACTGGACCTACACGCTCGTTATCCCACGAGCCCACGCGCTCTACGATCAGCCCGCGCCCCACTCCTACCGCGCGATCCACGCCGCCATCGCCGACGCCCTCACCTCGCTCGGACAACCCGTCGAACTCAAAGAAACCTGCGAACCCGCCGACTCCTCCGATAACAACACCGACAGCGAAACCTGCTCCGTCTCCGCCGGCCCCACCGTTTGTTTCACTCGCCCCGAACGCTACGACGTGCTCAACACCACCACCGGCGCGAAGGTCGCCGGCGCCGCGCAAAAACGCACCAAGGACGGCCTGCTCTTCCAAGGCTCCCTCGCCCGCTCCGCTGTCTCGCCGTCGCTCGATTGGGACGCGTTTCACACCGCGTTCGTAGAAAAACTCTCCACCACGCTCTCGCTTCCCGCCGCTGAAACACCCTGGCCTGACTTCGCCGTGCACGAACTCGACGGTCTCATCGAACAATACGCCTCGGCCGAGTGGACTGAGCAGCGGTGACCGTGCGGATATAGAAAATGCGCGCCCGGTTCACGGAGCGCGCATTAAAAGCGTACGAGATTTTCTGGTATCCGTTTCTCAGCGACCGGGAATCATCCCTTTAAGCATGTCACCCATCCCGGGCATCGCAGGAATCTCCATCTTCGTGTAGTCGCTTGGCGGCAGGAACAGCTTCTCATCCTGCTTCGAGCGGTCGATTGCCGTGACCTCCATCCGCGACTCCTCGGGACCGTCGGCCTTTTTGCGGGTGATCGTGCGCAGCGGAAACATGTTTTCCTTGTCCATGAACGCCTCCCAGCCGCCCTTACCCTGCGCACCCTCCTGGCTCATGTAACGGCCCATTTCCTTGGTGACCCACACCTCGACAATGCGCCCGTCCGCTTTGCCGACGTACTCGGAAGCCTCCACGCCGGCGATCTTCTCCTTGCGACCGGTGGGTTTGAACTCCTCGTAGCCTTTTTTCTTTTTCGTATCCTCCGGCTTCAACTCCGGCAACGGCTGCACCATGTACATCTTCTCTTCGTCGATGAGCATGATCATCTCCTTCTTCTTGAAATCCATGATCATCGCACCGGTGGCATCGTTCTTCTTCTTTTTCTTCTTCGAAGACGACTCGCCACCGAATTCCGTGCGCATCTTCTGATCCTTGATGCGATAGGACATCGACATCGGATCTTTGTCCTTGGGGCCGTTGGTGAGCGTCATGTCCACCTTTCCTTCAAAGGCGAAAGCGGTGGATGCGGTGGTCAGCGCGGCGAGACAGAGTCCGCCAAGCAGGCGAAACAAACGGGATGTTTTCATGGGAGGAATGGGTGGAATGAAACGACCAAAGCAGACCGGAAAAATGCCGGAGCTGCCGACGGTCGCAAACAGCTTCTTCTCCGTCTCGTCCGTCACGTCACGGAAAAACTCTCCCTGATTAGTCCATCGGCGAACGCGCCCTCACCTTGTCACGACGCCGCCCATTCACGGCGTTTCGCAGCGCGGTCTCGCTCACTCGATCCGGCCTTCGTCGAAATCGATCAAATCGGGCACGCTCTTGATTTCTCCCGCGCGATCCGCGCAACCCATCTTGGTCAGCGCCTCGAGAAGAAACTCCTGCCCCGCCTGCGTCATGCCCTTTTGCACGATGTCGCGATTCCACTTCGCCGCGCGCACATCCTTGGGAAAAATTTCCAGCAACCGCCGGTCGAGATCCGCATCGTCGATCGCTTCATGCACCGCCTTCTCCACCTGCGCCGGATCCACGCCGAGGTGTAGCGACAGGAAACGATCCAGCCCGCGCTTGTAGTTTTTCGCGTAGCTCGGCGGCAGCGCGCCGTGCGCCTTCACGTAGCGGCACTTCGCGATAAAGCGCGGCAGATACAGCAACCCCGTCGCCGCGTGCGGCAGATAAGGCGAAGGCAGGCACGTGAGCACGTCGCCGCTGGAGCCGGGAATGGGTCGTGAAGGCATGGTGCTCAACTAGCGCCCGCCGCCATTTCCCCGTCGAGAGTTTTTCTCGTTCGTTGCCCGGAATCGCTCGCGCGCGTCCAGCAGATCCCGAGCAACACCGCGCCGTAGAACTGATTCGCCCCGATCTGCCACGGGAAATCGTAAACCGCCTGAATCCCCATCGCCATCAGTGCCGCCGCGGCACCCAGCCGGTAGAGATTTCCCTCCGTGCCGCCTGCCGGCCCATCACGCACGCGAAACTGCCGCCGCCACACCGTCACCTGCGGCCAGATTACGACGACCGCCCAGAAGACGCCGCCGACAAATCCCCACTCCACCAACGTCTGCAGGTAATCTTCGTGCGTGAATTGCACGTAGAGATAGAACGTGCGCAAAAATGGATCGACCGAGTGCGCGCTCGCCGCCGCCGTCCAACCACCCGGCCCGTAACCCAGCCACGGCGCTTCCTGGATCGCCTGCCACGCGAGGACGTAGGCAGCGCCGCGATCGGAGCCCACGTATCCAGAATGATCGTGCGGGATGAACAGATCGTCGCGCACCAGCTTCGGCCATTCGCTCATCGGAGGCGGCGGCGCCTGCACACGATACACGCGCTCCCCGAACAAACTCTCCCAACGGCTCATGATCGCGCCCAGCCGGTTTCCTGAAACAGCGAGTACTCCGACGACCGCCAGCACAGCGACGAATCCCCAGCGCATCATCGCCTTTCTCGTCTCCACCGGCGCACGCCACGGCCGGAACATCGCCAGCAGCCCCGCCGCGATTGCCAGACCGATCACCTGCGGCATTCGCGAGATGTGCCCCAGATGCCCGACCGCCAGCACACTCGCGGAACCGATGTAGAAAAAAGTCCGCCACCGCGCCGCCTTGCCTTCACCCGCTGGCACCAGCACCGCGTGTAACGCCACCGCCACGGCCAGCATCCACCCGATGTTGATGAACGCACCCGCCGCCGTGTGATGAAAGAACGGCCCGAAAAACGCACCGGGCATCGCCGGACTTTTCTCCCAATAAATCCCGCGCGCGTGCGACATGTTCTGCATCAGCCCGACGATCACCACGCCGACCGCCGACAGGATCATCGTCATCACGAAGCGCCGCTTCCAATGCGTGCGATCCGCCAGATCGCTGATCATCACGACCGCCAGCAACGCTGCCGTCGGCAGCATCATCGCCTCCACCGGCGTGCGTAGCGTGACACTCGTTGACCACCGCGCGAGCAACCGTCCGATGTGCCAAACGCTGAACTCATCCAATGTCGGCTGCGGCAGGAAAAACGCCACTGCCCATCCTTGGACCAGCAGCGCGCTCGCCGCCCACAACAGGAGCTTCGGCGCGCGCATTTTCCGCCCTTCCAAAATCAACCCCACCACCCAGACGACAAACACGGCCGCGACCGCACTGAATAACCACTGCTGCGTCCATAACCGGGTGCCGCCGTAGAAAAACGGCGCGACCGCCACGATGAATAACATCGCCCACGCAGCCAGATCGGTCGGGGCAAAACGTCGTTTGGCGGAAGAAGCGTCCACGCGTGGATAACCGCCGCGCGCCCGGCTTAAGACGAGCGCGAAGTCGTCGATCCCAGCCGCTTTTTAAGATCGCCCGAGGGGCACCCGCAGCCCCCTCCGCAGCCTGGAGCCTTATTCTTTTTCAGAACAGAACGCGCCAGCAACGCGACGGAGACCGCCACGATGAACAGCGCGGTGATCGTTTGGATTTCAGGAGTCATTTTTCTGCCAGCAAAGAACCTCGATGACGCGCGACGCGCAAACGCCGCGCGCAAAATCAGAAGCCCAGCGCCCGGCCTCCTTGATAGACGATGAACGACAGCACCCACGCCGTGCCCGTCATATAGAAGAGCTGGAACGCCGGCCATTTCCACGAACCGGTTTCGCGTCTCACCACGGCGAGCGTGGCGAGACATTGCATCGCGAACACGTAGAAAATCATCAGGGTGAAGCAGACGAGCGGCGTGAACAGCGGCTCTCCACTCGACCACTTCGCGCCCAGCAAAGCATCGCGCAGCGGCTCGGTGTTTTCCTCGGCATCCTCGACGTTGAAGACGATGCCCATCGTGCTCACGAACACCTCGCGGGCCGCCAGCGAGCTGATGATGCCGATGCCGATCTCCCAATTAAAACCCAGCGGCGCAATGACCGGCTCGATCGCGTGACCCGCCATGCCCGCGAAGCTGTGCTCCATCTGCTGATCCGGCGGCGTTCCTTCCGGTGCCTTCGGGTAGGATGCGAGAAACCAGAGCACAATCGAGATGCCGAGAATCAGGGTCCCGGCGCGTTTCAAAAACATCCAGCCGCGCTCGAGCATCTGCATCGCGATGTCGCGCAGCTTCGGCAGACGATACGGCGGCAACTCCATGATCATCATCGGCGGCTCACCCTTAAGCAGCGTGCGCTTGAACAACCACGCGAAGCCAAACGCGCCAAACGTGCCGAGCGCGTACATGAGCAGCATGATGCCGACCTTCGTCAGCACCGGCACACGGTCACCGGGGATGAGCGCGGCGATCATGAGCAGATAAACCGGCAATCGCGCCGAGCAGCTCATCAGCGGCGCGATGAGGATCGTGACGAGGCGGTCCTTCCGATCCTCGATCGTGCGCGTGGCCATGATGCCAGGGATCGCGCACGCGTAGGAGCTCAGCAGCGGAATGAAGCTTTTGCCATTGAGGCCGACACTGCTCATCAGCCGGTCCATGATGAACGCGGCGCGCGCCATGTAGCCGGTGCTTTCGAGCAGCCCGATGAAGAAAAAGAGAATCAGGATCTGTGGGAGAAAAATCACCACGCCACCGACGCCAGCGATGGCACCGTCCGTGATGAGATCGCGCAGCTCGCCCTCGGGCATCGCGCCTTTCACCCAGTCGGCGAGCGCGGCCGTCTGCGCGTCGATGAAGTTCATCGGGTGCTCGGCGAAGATGAAGATCGAGAGAAACAGCAGCGTCATCACACCGCCAAGCGCGAGCCAACCCCAGACCGGATGCGTCACAAACGAGTCGATACGGTCGCTGGCGCTCGGGCCGGTGGCGGCGGACTTGCGGTGCACCAGCTCGGAGCAGAGGCGGCCGATGACATCATAGCGGCTGTTGACCAGAGCGCCCGCCCAGTCGGTGCCTTCGGCATCCCAGCGTTTTTTCCAGCCGCTGAGAATCTCGGTCGTTCGGGCGCTGAGCGGAGCGGAGCCGGCGACCCGCATCGCGTCCTGATCGGTGAGTAGCAACAGCGCTTCGGCGCGGGCGATCAGCGGAGATTTATTGTCGCTGGCGACGAGCGACGCCTGCAACTCGGCCACGGCGGAAGAAATTGCGGCGGGCACATCCCACGCATGCCGCGAAAGCGGCAGATCCTGGCGGCTCATCGCAAGTTTGAGTTCGATGAGTCCTTTGCCGTGCGCGGCTTCGCACGCGATCACCGGGATGCCGAGCTCTTGCTCCAATCGGCCGATGCGGATCTCCAAGCCGGCTTGCGCGGCGAGATCCATCATGTTCACCACGAGAATCACGGGACGGCCGAGATCGAGGATCTGGTGAACGAGGTAGAGATTTCGCTCCAGATTGGTCGCATCGACGATGCAGAGGATGCGATCCGGCTGCGGCGTGTCTGAGCGGCGGCCGAGGAGGACATCGCGGGTGACGGCTTCGTCGGGCGAGCGGGCGGCGAGCGAGTACGCGCCGGGCAGGTCGATCACGGTCATCGCGTGCCCATGTTGCGAATACGCGGTGCCGATCTTCTTCTCGACGGTGACGCCGGGATAGTTGCCGACCTTCTGCTTCAGACCGGTGAGCGCGTTGAAAAGAGTGCTCTTGCCGCAGTTGGGATTCCCCACGAGGGCGAAAACAGGTGTGCGCGCAGCGGATGGCTTGGAGTCAGGAGACATGGTTCTCGTGGGGCTGCTCATTTCGCCGGGTTCGCAGCGGGCTCGACGAGGATGTGCTCGGCTTCGCTTTTGCGCAGTGTGAGGTGATAGCCACGGACCTTGATCTCGATCGGATCGCCGAGCGGCGCGGTGCGGACCAGCGTGATGGCCGTGCCGGGGAGCAGGCCCATTTCGCGCAGACGGAGGAAGGCGGTGCCTTGTTTGGGGAGATCGCGAACAGTGGCGGAAGCGCCGGTGGCGAGCAGGGAAAGGCTTTGCGTGGCGGACATGAAGCGGGCGGGAAATTGGGGCGGATCAGACGCCGCCTCGGATGAGTTCCACGACCACAAACTGGGCGGCGCGGTCACTGAGGGCGATGCGGGTGCCGCAGAGCTGACAGAGGAGCGTGCGCTGGCCGGAGACTTTCTCGATGACGGCGGATTCGCAGAAACCCATCTCGCGCAGGCGCTGGCAGACGTCGTCCTGCCCGGCCAGTTCGCAGACACGACCGGTGGCACCCACCGGAAGTTCGGTGAGCCGCATCCGTTGCGGGCGATGGCGATCAATGGTGGACGGCATGTGGAGGCGGAGGGCCAAGTGAGATGAGACCGAGTTTCAAAGTCAACGGGTCGGGTGGATTTTCGTGTAACGATTACGGCGACAACTGGAGCGGATAAAATGCAGCGGGCATGAGTGCTGCAAAAATCCCGGCTACTTCCGGCGCGCGGGAAAGAAAACGTAATAAAGGGACGATCCGCGCGCTGAGCCTAAAACAAATCCCGCGCGAATCCGTAAACAGAAGTATGCTCCTGACCGCATCACTGACTCGCAGCGAACAACTCAACCTGAACGGTCGGGCGTTGTGGCGCGATTTCGCGTGCGGCGATTTTCGCAAGATGCGTTTTCATCTGCGCGGATTCTGGCGGGCGCTCGCTGAGTAATTATCGACAGGCCGCAGTCCGTGGGGTGTGGGCACAAAAAAGGCGCGGTGAGCACCGCGCCTTGAAAGTTGAGCGAAGGAATCGCCAGGATGCGTTTACTTGCGGCGGCGTTTGACGCCGAGCTGGGCGACGGAGAAACGGACGACGCCTTCGAGGCGCTCGACTTCGGCGGGGTCCATGTTCTCGCGGCCGCGGAGAGCTTCCTCGGCGCGAGCCTGGGCTTTGGCGACGGCATCTTCGTCGATCTTGGCTTCGTCGATCGCGCTCTCGGCGAGCACGGAGACTTTGTCGCCATCAATTTCGGCGAAGCCGTTGCCGACCGCGAGATACTCGGTGCGGCCGTTTTTCGTCACGCGAAGTTCGCCGGCTTCCACTTGCGTGAGCAGCGGGATGTGGCCGGGGAGGATGCCGATCTCACCCTCGACCGTCGGGATGACGACGGTCTCGATGACATCGGAGTAGACCCGGGCTTCGGGAGTGACGATTTCGAGTGTGAGTGCCATCGCGGGGGAGATCTTACTTCTTGCCGGCGGCGGCGATGACTTCGTCGATGCCACCCTTCATGTAGAAGTCGCCTTCTGCAATGTGGTCGAGCTCGCCGGAGAGGATCATCTTGAAACCGCGGACGGTTTCTTTGACCGGGACGTATTTGCCGGGCGTGCCGGTGAACACCTCGGCGACCGCGAACGGTTGCGAGAAGAAGCGCTCGATCTTACGGGCGCGGAAGACGGTCTGCTTGTCCTCGGGAGAGAGTTCGTCGAGGCCAAGAATCGCGATGATGTCCTGGAGATCCTTGTAGCGTTGGAGAACGCGCTGGATTTCGCGGGCAACCTTGTAGTGATCATCGCCAACGACCGACGGCTCGAGAGCCTTCGAGACGGATGCGAGAGGATCGACGGCCGGATAAATACCTTTTTCGGCGATGGAACGCTCGAGAACGATCGTCGAGTCCAAGTGCGCGAAGGTGTTGGCCGGAGCTGGGTCGGTCAAATCGTCGGCGGGCACGTAAACAGCCTGCACGGAGGTGATGGAGCCCTTCTTCGTCGAGGTGATGCGTTCCTGGAGAATGCCCATCTCGTTAGCGAGCGTCGGTTGGTAACCCACCGCGGAGGGCGAGCGACCGAGGAGCGCGGACACTTCGGAGCCGGCTTGCGAGAAGCGGAAGATGTTATCGATGAAGAGAAGCACGTCCTGGTTCTTCTCGTCGCGGAAGTATTCGGTCATCGCGAGGGCCGAGAGAGCCACGCGCATACGGGCACCTGGCGGCTCGTTCATCTGGCCGAACACGAGGGCGACTTTGGACTTCGAGAGGTCTTCCTGAACGATGACCTTCGCGTCGGACATTTCGTGGTAAAGGTCATTACCTTCACGGGAGCGCTCACCGACGCCTGCGAACACGGAGTAACCACCGTGGGCCTTGGCGATGTTGTTGATGAGCTCAAGAATGACGACGGTCTTGCCGACGCCGGCACCACCGAATGCGCCTGCTTTACCACCCTTGGTGAAGGGGCAGATGAGGTCGATGACCTTGATGCCGGTCTCGAGGATCTGAGCCTTCGTGTCCTGCTCGGCAATCGTGGGGGCCGCGCGGTGAATCGGGTACTTCTTGGTGAAGGCAACGGGACCTTTGCCGTCCACGGGAGCGCCGGTGACGTCGAAGATGCGGCCCAGCACGCCTTCGCCGACGGGCACCGAGATCGGAGCGCCGGTATCGACAACGGCCATACCGCGGACGAGGCCTTCGGAGGAGGACATCGCGATGGCGCGGGCGACGCCTTCGCCCAGGTGCTGCTGCACTTCGAGGGTGAGGGTCTCTTTCTTGCCGCTGACGGTGAAGTCGACGGTGAGGGCCTGATAGATGGGCGGGATCGCGTTCTCGGCGAACTGCACGTCGACCACGGGGCCGATGACTTGGACGATTTTGCCGGTGTTGGACATGTTAGGAAAAGTTACGGGTGAAAGGATGACGGGCAGGGATTAGGCGGAGAAAGACGCGGCGGAGATTTCGAGAATTTCCTGCGTGATGGCGGCCTGGCGGGCCTTGTTGTATTCGAGGCTGAGCTCGCCGACGAGTTTCGTGGCGTTGTCCTTCGCGGTCTTCATGGCGACCATGCGGGCGCTGTGCTCGGAGGCCTTGGCGCTGAGGACGACCTGATAGATGTAGCGGTTGACGTAGAACGGCAGCAGCGCGTCGAGGACGGATTGCGCGTTGGGCTCGAAGAGCATGTCGCGCGTGTCAGCAGCACCAGTGACGGGATTAAGGATCGCCTGGAATTCCGCGACGTTGGTCAACGGGAGGATTGGGCGGACCTGCGGCTCTTGAACGAGGGTGTTCTTGAAGCGCGAGTAGATGACTTCGACCGTGTCGACAGCGCCTTCGAGGTACTGCTTCACGAGGAACTCGACGGCGACTTTGACCTCGTTGAACGGCACGCGGTCATGCACCGGGAAATCGGCGAGCATATCGCGCTGCGTGCGGGCGAGGAACTGCGAGCCCTTGCGGCCGATGGCGACGAACTTCGCGGGCGTCTTAATATCGGAGACGATCTTGAAGAGGTTCGCGTTGAGCGGACCGCAGAGACCTTTGTCCGAGGTGACGAGGAGGATGCCGCGGGTCTTCACTTCGCGTTTGGCGAGGAAGGGGTGCATCGACTCTTCGACGCGGGAGGCGAGCGAGCCGAGCATCGACGCGAGCAGCTGCGCGTACGGACGGCCCGCGAGCGCGGCGTGCTGGGCCTTCTTCATCTTCGAAGCGGCCACGAGCTCCATCGCCTTCGTGATCTGGCGAGTGTTTTTAACCGACTTGATGCGCCGGCGGATGTCGCGGGTTGAGGGCACGGTGGTGAAGTAAGTTTAGCGGGAGAGAACGAAAATTACGCCGGCGATTAAGCCGTGTAGGTGGATTTCCACTCGTTCAGACCGGCTTCGATCTTGGCTTCGAGATCCTTGTCGAGAGCGGCCTTGGTGCGGATTTCCGTGAGGAGCGCGTCCTTGCGGGTGGCGAAGAACTCGCGGAGGGAAACCGAGGCGGCGGTGACCTTCTTGAGGTCGAGATTGTCGTAGAAGCCCTTTTGGAGCGCGAAGATCGTGACAGCTTGGAGCTCGATGGAGGACGGGCTGAAGGCGGGCTGCTTGAAGAGCTCAACGATGCGGCCGCCGCGATCGAGCTGGGCCTTGGTCTTGGGATCGAGGTCGGAACCGAACTGCGCGAAAGCGGCGAGTTCGCGGAACTGGGCGAGCTCGCCCTTGAGTTTACCACCGACCTGCTTGGTGGCTTTGATCTGCGCGGAAGAGCCGACGCGCGACACCGAGAGACCGACCGACACGGCGGGACGGATACCTTGGTTGAAGAGATCGGTTTCGAGGAAGATCTGGCCGTCCGTGATCGAGATCACGTTCGTCGGAATGTAGGCCGAGACGTCGCCAGCCTGGGTTTCGATGATGGGCAGCGCGGTGAGCGAGCCCTTGCCATCGAGACGAGCGGCGCGCTCGAGGAGGCGGGAGTGGAGATAGAAAACGTCGCCGGGATACGCTTCGCGACCGGAGGGGCGCTTCAAGATGAGCGAGATCTGGCGGTAAGCGACGGCGTGCTTCGAGAGATCGTCGTAAACGATGAGCGCGTCCTGGCCGTTTTCCATGAACCACTCGCCGATGGCGGCGCCGGAGAACGGAGCGAGGTATTGATTGGCGGGATTGTCAGCGGCCGGAGCGGCGACGATGACGGTGTATTCGAGGGCGCCGGCGGCTTCGAGAGCGGCGATGGTGCGGACGATGTTGGAATTTTTCTGACCGACGGCGACGTAGATCGAGAAGACGGGGCGGAACTTCGGATCGCCGGAAGCGAGGCCGACTTTGTTGATCTTCGACTGGTTGATGATCGTGTCGATCGCGATGGTGGTCTTGCCGGTACCGCGGTCACCGATGATGAGCTCGCGCTGGCCACGGCCGATCGGGATCATGGAGTCGATAGCCATGATGCCGGTGAAAAGAGGCTGGTTGACCGATTTGCGCACCATGATGCCGGGCGCGATTTTTTCGACGGGATAGGTTTCCTTGGCGTCGATCGGGCCTTTGCCGTCAACCGGATTGCCGAGGGCGTCGACGACGCGGCCGAGGAGGGCTTTGCCGACGGGAACGGAGAGGAGCTTGCCGGTCGTGGTGACTTCGTCGCCTTCCTTGAGCTGGGAGACGTCGCCGAGGACGACGCAACCGACTTCGTCCGCTTCGAGATTTAGCGCGATGCCGGTGACGCCACCGGGGAATTGCACCATCTCGTTATACATCACATCGGAGAGGCCGTCGATTTTGGCGACGCCGTCAGCGACGGTCCGGATCTTACCGGTGTTCTTTTTGACCGCTTTGTTCTGCAGCTTGGCGATCTGTTGTTCGATTTGTTCGATGACGGTGCTCATGCGACGGGAAATGGACTGAAGGGTTTGTTGAGAAAATTAGACGGCGGCGGCGAGGGCGCCGAGCTGGCTGGAGACTGAGTTTTCGTAGATGTCGTCGCCCACGCGGACGCGAAGACCGGCGAGAAGCGCGGGATTCGCCTTGGCGGAGGCGGTGACAGGGCGGCCGTATTTTTTGGTGAGCGCAGCGGCGATGGACTGGAGCGCGGCGGGCGATACGGAGCCGGCGTGTTCGACGACGGCCTGACCGCGGGCGATCTCGGCGGCGACGAGGCGCTCGTAAGCTTTGAGGACAGCGACGATTTGCGGCGGCTGGATTTTCTCGACGTAGCCGAGGACACCGGCGACGCGCTCGGCCGAGATCTGGCCGTTTTCGAAGCTCAGCTTGAAGAGCTGGCGGGCGAGTTGCTGGGTTTGTTTTTTAGCGGCCATGGCGCGGTGCGGTGGGCGTCAGGAAAAAGGGAGGAACACTCAGACGTTGGCGAGTTCGCGGGCGGCGGTCTCGTTGTAGCTGGCGCGGTCGGCGTCAGTGAGCTTCTTGGCGAGGACGCGCTCGGTCGTGGTGACGACGAGGCGGGCGATTTCGCCGCGGGCATCGGCGAGCATTTTCTTGTGCTCAAGCTCGATGGCCTGCTGGGCCTTGGTGATAAGACCGTTGGCGCGCTCGGTGGCCTCCGCCTGGGATTTATCGGAGAAGTCTTTAGCGGTCTTGCGGGCTTCTTCGATGATCTTGTTGGCCTCGACTTGGGCGGCCTTGATGAGGGCGGCATTCTCCTGCTGGGCGGCGGCGAGCTGGGACTTCATGTCCTCGGCGAACTTGAGGCCCGATTCGATCTTGCTCGTGCGCTGATCCATCGTCGCGAGGACGGGCTTGATCGCGAACTTGTAGAGCACGACGGCCAGGATCGTGAAGCTGGCCAGCTGCATGCCGATGTTCACGGCATCGATGCCGAACTTGGTGACCAAGTCATGCACAAGGCCACCCTCGGCAGCGTGAGCCGAGTGTGCTTCAACTGTAGGAGTCGCGGCAGCGAGGATGAAGGAGAGCATGGGAGAGGCGGAAATTGGGAAGGAGACTTGCCGCGCGGATCGGTTGGATACCGCGCGGCAGTTTCAAAGAGACAACTTACTTGGCGAGGAATAGCGCGAGGAGGCCGAGACCTTCTGCGAGCGCCATACCGAGAATGGACTGAACGAGGATCTTGCCGGAAGCGGCGGGATTACGGCCGACAGCTTCAGCGGCTTTGGTGCCGATGAGACCGACAGCGGTGGCGGCGGCGATGAGGCCGGCGGCGGAGGCGATGTTGCCAGTGATTTCTGCGAGGATCATGTGCGTGGTGGGTTTGTTTTTGTTCGTTCTCTCAGTCGTGCACGTTTGTTGGATACATGCTCCCGACTGCGAAAGTGTTTCTCTTAGTGATGAGCGGCTTCCTTGGGGTGGGCGGCATGGCC
The DNA here is from genome assembly GCA_966249325.1 of uncultured Nibricoccus sp. Lineage (GTDB taxonomy): Bacteria > Verrucomicrobiota > Verrucomicrobiia > Opitutales > Opitutaceae > Nibricoccus. The sequence goes on from CBINDC010000010.1 coordinate 54,906, forward strand.
GTGACCGTGGCCATGTTCTTCGTCGTGGTGGTCGTCGCCGTGATTGCAGATCAGGCCGATATAGACAGCGGTCAGTAGCGTGAAGACGAGGCCTTGGACGAACCCGACCAGCAACTCCAAGAAGTAGAACGGCGGCAGGAAGTGCATCGCGTGGAGAAGATTTTCGCCACCGAAGACATTGCCGAAAAGACGCATCGAAAGCGTGACCGGGCGGATGAAAATCGAAACGACTTCAATAAAACCGACGATCAGGAAGATGCCGGAAAGGCCCCAGTACATGGCGGGAGCGAGTTCCTTCTTGTCGGCCTTGTTGCCAAAGAGATCGAAGATCAGAAGTCCGGGGCCAGCGTAACGCATCACGATGATGAACCAAGCGCCGAAAGAAACGAGCGCGAGAGCAATGGTGCCGTTGAGCTCGGATGTGTGCGGGCGTACCAGCGGAGTGGTGACATGGAAGTGTCCGTCAACTTCATGGCCCCAGCCTACCGTGCCGACACCGGGAATAAGTCCTGCCCAGTTGTGGAATACGATGAAGATGAAAAGAGTGATCAGAACCGGGAAGGCCATCGGCATAGCTTTTTTGCCGACGATAGGTTCATAGAGACCGCGTAGCGCATCGACGGCGCTTTCAATGATTGCCTGTCCGCGAGTCGGGACGATCTTGGGAGTGCCGACGAGCCAGCGGACGAGTGCGATGACCGCGAGCGTCACGATAACACTGTAGAGAATGCTGTTGGTGATCGGGAGCCCGAGAAAGCCTTTGAGCGAAGCGGCTTTTTCATGACCGCCTTCCGCGGCAAACGCAGTCGCGCTAGTGGCGAGCATCGACATCGAAAGGACTAATTTCTTGAGTGCGGGCATGTCTGCGCGGATGAGCGTTGGATCGGTGGAAAAGGCGATGACGTAGGCAAACGCGTTCCCCGTCGTCAATAATTGAAATCAATCCCGCTTATGCCTGCGCCCGGAATTAGCCGGATCGTCACAAAGGCGGGGAGCAACTTATCGTAATAGTCGCGCCGTGGGCTGGATCTTGCGGAGCCTTGTTACTTCGAGGCGGGCGAGGGGGCGCGTCGCGCAACGAGGGACTGATAGGAATCGGCTCGGCTCTGGAAAACCGTTTCCAGCTCGAAGGGCCAGGGGGCGGCGGCATCGAGTTTCCAGTCAGAGTGGGCGGCGACGGTCGCGTAAGCGTCGGTATAATAGGGCGCGTAATCCGTGCGGAAGCAGAGGCGGGTCCCGGGTCGGGCTTTCGCGGCGAGCGCGGAGAGAAACTCGGGCTGGATGATGCGGTTTTTGTGGTGACGCCGTTTCGGCCACGGATCGGGAAAGAGGATGAAAATGTCGGCCAGTTCGGCGGTGGCTGGGAGCGAATCGAGGAACTCGCGGGCCTCGGCTTCGAGGAAGAGGAGGTTGGCCAGTTTCGCGCGGTCGCGTTTGCGGCTGGCGCGGGCGATGCGGTCTTTAAGGAGATCGATGCCGATGCAGAACGACTCCGGGTGCGCAGCCGCGTACGCCGTGAGGTAGTGGCCGTGGCCGCAGCCGATCTCGAGCGTGAGTTCGGCGCGAGGTTTCGCGCGCAGCGTGTCGGCCAGAAAAGTTTTCAGGCCGGAGAGACGCGAGTCGCGGCGGGCGAGGTAGTCGGCGGTGCGGGCGGCATTTTCCACCGGGCGGAGGTAGCAGAGGCCCACGCGGTCGCGGAAGTGCAAAGCGAGCGGCGCGGCGTTTTATTCAGCCTCGGCGCTCTCCGTGGAGTAGCAGGAACGCAGAATGGATAGACGACGCGGAGCGATCAGCCGTTGGCGTGGACGAGCAGGCTGAAATAGAAGGCGGTCCCCTGCCCTAGCGAGCTTTCGACCCAGACGCGTCCACCGTGGAGCTGAATAATATGCTTCACGATGCTGAGGCCAAGACCGGTGCCGCCTTTGTCGCGGGATCGGCCTTTGTCGACGCGGTAGAAGCGTTCGAAGATGTGCGGGAGGTCGTCTGCGGGGATGCCCGGGCCGTTGTCGCGTATGCAAACTTCCACTTCTTGATCGCGGAGCTGCGCGGAGACCTCGATGCGCGAGCCCTTGGGCGTGTATTTGAGCGCGTTATCGAGGAGGTTTTCGAGGACTTGAGTGACCTTGAGCGGATCGATGAGCAGCTCGCCGACATTCGGATCGATCGCCACGTGAAGCTGATGTTCGGCGGCGGCCGGCCGGGCGCGATAGTCGTCGATGATAGAGGCTATCAGGGACGGGAGCGCGACGGATTCGCGGCGCAGGCCGGGGTTGATGGATTCGAGGCGGGAAAGCGTAAGCAGGTCTTCGAGGAGCGAATTCAGCCGCTCGGTGTGACGCTGGATGGTGCGGAGGAATTTATCGCGATCGGTCACTGGCATGTCGTGATGCCCGTCGACGAGGGTCTCCGTATAGCCTTTGATGATACTGAGCGGCGTGCGCAGCTCGTGGGAGACATTGGCTACGAAATCTTTTCGGACGGCCTCCAGTTTTTTCTGCTTCGTGATGTCATGGAGAACGAACAAGGCCCACGGGCCTTGCTGGCCGTTGAGAGGAGGAATCGTGGTGCCGGTGACCTCGACCCAGAGCGAGCGGTTGCCATCGGCGAACTCCATTTCGTGCTGCGGCTCGGCCTCGTTTTTGCGCACAGACTCCACGTACGAGAGAAACGTGACGCTGTGGAGAACAAGCTCGAGGCGTTGGTGGAGGATGTTGGTCGCGCGCGGGAAGATTTCCTGGAGGGCTTTGTTCGCGAGCAGGATGTAATTGTCACGATCCACAATCAGCACCGCTTCCTGGAGACTGCCCAGCGTGGCTTCGAGTTGGGCGAGTTGCCCGGTGCGTTGATGCTGGAGTCGGCTAACCTCGGAGATGAGGTCGTTGGTTTCGCGGCAGAGCTGATCCCAACTCTCGCTCAGTGAGCCGGGCAGGTCTTCGCGCAGAAGCGGCTGTTTTTGCAGGATCGCCTGATGGAGGCTGCGCATGGCCGCCCGATGACTCCAGTGACGGCGAAGCAAAAAGCCCAGAGCCAAGGCCAGAGCGGCAATGATCAAGTAGGGCATGTCTGGACTTTACGCTCGGCCAAGCGGTACCCCACCCCGCGGATGGTTTCAATCCAGTCCGCTTCTGCGCCGAGCTTTTCGCGCAAACGGCGCACATGGGTATCCACGGTGCGCGTCTCGATCTCGGTTTCGTAGTTCCAGACGTTGATCAGAAGATGCTCGCGCGTCTGCACGCGGCCGCGGCGCTCCATGAGAAGCCGGAGAAGTTTGAACTCCGTTGCGGTCAATTCGATGGCTTTGCCGCATACCACTGCCTCGTGGCGCTCGATATCGATCACGATCTCACCCGCCTGAAGCTTCTTGGGCTCTTCGACTCCGCCCTCGGAGAGGCGCCGTAAAATCGACTGCACACGAAGCATCAATTCCTTGGTACTAAATGGCTTACAGATATAATCGTCCGCTCCCGTCTCAAGCCCTTGGATGCGATCAGACTCTTCAGCTTTCGCGGTTAAAAAAATCACTGGCACGTTTTTCAACTGCGGATCAGCACGCAACAAGCGGCAGATTTGCACGCCGTTGAGATCCGGCATCATGACATCGAGGATCACGAGATCCGGTTGGAAACTGCGCGCCACCCCCAAGCTGTTGTTGGGATTGTTGATCGCCTCAACCTGATAGCCCTTCGCTTTGAGGTGATAGGAAACAAGCTCCGTCACATCGGCCTCATCATCGACGATCAAAATTTTTTTGGCTTTGCTGTCCGTCATACGACTCGGAAGTTACGATTCAGCGTTCAGCAAGCCCAGCGATTTTACCCCTGCGTTTCACAAATGTTACAGAGCGTCTGCATCGATAAAAGCGGCCACGAACGTATTGCCTACACCTGAAGCATAAAACACAGATCGACGCCTACCCTTTGCGTCGCGACTCGATATAAATCATTAAAATACTGATATCCGCAGGGTTAACACCGCTAATGCGTGATGCTTGACCTAGATTATACGGCTTAAACTCTTGAAGTTTCAGAGCGCTTTCCTTCCGCAATCCCCGAATCGACAGGAAATCGAGACCTTCCGGGATTTTGATTTTTTCCACTTCAGAAAGTTTCTCAATTTGCCGCGATTCACGCGCCAGATAACCTTGGTAACTGACACGGTAGAGCACCTCGTCACGGATCGCTGCAGAGAGATGAGAAAACTCGGCCGGATATTCCGGTAATACGCCACCACCCGTAGTCGCACGCCGCACCGCATCGCCAAGACTCCCCTGCCCTGTCGGAGCACGAAGCTTTTCAAAGGACGACACCCAATACTCTACTCGCTGCTTCTTCTCAGTCATCCGAGCCAAGCGAGTCGACGAAACCAGCCCATGCTCGTGCGCATGATCCAGCAGACGCAGCTCAGCACTCCCATGATTGAACAGGAGCCGGTGTTCGGCGCGGCTCGTAAACATGCGGTACGGCTCGCGTGTGCCCTTAGTCACGAGGTCATCAATCAACACACCGATATAGCCCTCATGCCGCCGAATCACCAACGGTGACTGACTGCGTACTTTGCGAACAGCATTTACTCCGGCAATGAGCCCCTGAGCCGCAGCTTCCTCATAACCAGACGTGCCATTGATCTGCCCGGCGAAAAACAAGTTCTCCACCTTGCGTGACTCCAATGAAGGGAAAAGCTGCGTGGGCGGCGCGAAGTCATATTCAACCGCATAAGCCGGCCGCAACAACACTGCATTCTGGAGACCAGGCACACTGTGAACCATCTCTAGCTGCACCTCGAACGGCAGCGACGTCGAAAGACCGTTCACATAGTACTCATTCGTCGACCGGCCCTCGGGCTCAAGAAACAACAAATGCCGCGGTTTATCCGCAAAACGTACGAACTTATCCTCAATACTCGGACAATACCGCGGCCCGATGCCCTCAATCTCACCGGAGTACATGGCCGACTTGTGCAAATTATCCCGCACCAACTGCGCCGTGACTGGTGTCGTATAAGTCATCCAACACGAAACCTGCGCCGAGCCCGGGTGCCAACCCAGTCGTTGCTCACCCGTTTGTTCCACGTGGAACAGATCCTCAGGATCACGCGTATCATGAAATGCAAAGAGAGCAGGGGACGCGTCGCCCCTCTGTTCTTCCATTTGAGCAAAATCCAGACTGCGTCCGAGTAATCTCGGCGGAGTCCCGGTCTTCAATCGCTGGAGCTCAATTCCAGCCTCTAGAAAACTCGCCGAAAGCGTCTTGGCGCTAAAATCCCCAAGCCGTCCACCTTCATTTTTGTTCTGACCAATATGCATCAGCCCGCGAAGGAAAGTCCCTGTCGTCACAACAACAGTCCTTGCTGTAAATTCGATATCCAGATTCGTGCGTACGCCCGTCACCATATGGCCGGCATATACCAGACCAGTAACCGTCGCCTGAAACACCTGCAGATTCGGCTGGAGCTCCAGTGTATGTTTCAGCCGAAATTGATACGCCTTCTTATCGCATTGCGCACGCGGAGACTGCACCGCCGGCCCCTTGGACTCATTCAACAACCGAAACTGAATTCCCGTGACATCCGTGTTGATGCCCATCTCACCACCCAATGCATCGATCTCACGCACCATCTGTCCCTTCGCTTGGCCCCCGATCGCCGGATTACAGCTCATCTGAGCAATCGTATCGATATTGCCCGTCAAAAGCAGCGTATTGGCCCCCATCCGCGCCGCCGCCAAAGCGGCCTCACAGCCTGCATGACCAGCGCCACATACAATCACATCAAACGGTATCTTGTTATAAATCATCAGCTAGCGACAAATTGAGCCGACAACTAAGCACAAACCGACAGCTTCAGGCAAAGAGGAAGTGTACATTCTCACATACGCCGCAGACCCCATGCACCAACCGAGAGCAAGGGGCGGGGAGGGACTAGCGCCCCCATGAACAAGCGCCCGCTTGCTATCCGCCCGATTACTTCCCGATGCAAAACGTCGCGAAGAGCTGATCCAGCATCCGCTCGTTATCGATCTTGCCCCCGATCTCACCGAGCGCATCCAGCGCCCCGCGCAGATCACTCGCCAGTAATTCCACCGGCCCCGCCGCTGCCAGATTCGTCGCCGCCGCACGAAGACAGTCCCGCGCCCGCCCTAAAGCCGCCGCATGACGCGCGTTGATCGCGATCACCTCATCACCTTGGTCACGACGAAACGCCTCCGCCCGGCGCACCACAGCTTCCGTCAATGCTCCCAGCCCCTCTCCCGTTCGCGCCGAAACACGCACAACCTGCTTATGTTCAAAAGATTGTACGCCATCAAAACCACCCGCAGTCCCCCCAATACGCCCCGCCCCCGCATCAGCTCCGGCCCCCTCCAGATCGATCTTGTTCAAAACCACCAACGCATTCTCCGCCGACAACCGCTCTACCAGCTCCTTCGGCAGCTCCGGATGCGGACGCGTTGCGTCGAGCACCAACAAAAACAGATCCGCCTCCGCCGCGCGCTCGAGCGTCTTCTCCATCCCGAGCTTTTCCAACGGGGCAGGGGAGGGGTTCAACCCCGCCGTATCGATAAGCCGGAGACAGTGCGGTCCGATGATCACCCGCTCCTCGATAAAATCCCGCGTCGTCCCAGGCTCCGGACTCACCAGCGCCCGCTCGCGCCCCACCAGCCGGTTCAACAGCGAACTCTTCCCCGCGTTCGGCTCGCCCACGATCACCGTCTTGATGCCGTCGCGCAGCAGCTCCCCATAATGCTGCGTCGCCAGCAACCGCTCCGTTCCACCGGCCACACGTTCCACACCCCGCGCCACGATCCCGCGATCCTCCACCGGCAAATCCTCATCGGGAAAATCGATATACGCCTCCACCCGCGCCAGCACACCGAGCAACTCATCCGTCAACACCCCCAGATGCCGCCCGAGACTCCCGCGCAGTTGCTGATTCGCCGCCGCCAAGGCCCGCTCGCTCCGCGCGTGAATCAAATCCATCACCGCCTCCGCCTGGCTCAAATCCATCCGCCCGCTCAAAAACGCCCGCTTCGTGAACTCCCCCGCCTCCGCCGCGCGACATCCCCGCGCCAGCAAATCCTCCAAAATCCTCTGCGCGATAAACGGATTCCCATGCGACGAAATCTCCAGCGTGTCCTCGCCGGTGTACGACTTCGGCCCCGCAAAAAACGTCACCAGCACATCATCCACCACCGCACCCGACCGATCCCGATAATCCGCGTGATGCGCCACGCGGGGTGGGGGAGTATCGCCAAAAATCGCCCGCGCCAGCCCCGCGCAATCCGGCCCGCTCGCCCGCACCACCGCGATGGCCGACGTTCCCACCGGCGTGGCCAGCGCCGCGATCGTATCGAGAGAAGAGTGACTCATTCCCCTCAGCCAACACCGCGTCCCGCCAAAAGAAAAGTCAGCTCACACACATCGCCCACCTTCTCTCCGATTCTCCTCTCACCACATTTCTCCCAACACACTCCCGCCGTCACCTTCCCGCCACCTCCCATTCACTTCCCTCGTTCCGCCGCCACCTTCACCCGCACCCCCTCCACAATCTTGTCCCCGGGATAAACGATCACGACATCCCCTTCGCGTAACCCATCCACGATCTGCGTCATCACCCCATTCGACCGCCCCGTCTTCACCTCGCGCAACCGCGCGCGTCCTCCGTCCACCACGAAAACCTGCCACTTCCCCCCGCGCTGAAACAACGCCCCCGCCGCAACCTGCGTCACCGCATCCTGCTCCCACACCACGATCCGCGCCTCCACGCGATACGCGTCGCCGAGCGTCGGTCGCTTCTCCACCGCATCCACGAAATCCGCGATCACGTTCACCCGCTGCTCCTCCACACCCAGCGCCGAAATCTTCGTAAACGCCGACGGCTCCACCAGCCGCACCTTCGCCTCCAGCGGTGCGCCTCCGCCCCATTGCTCCAAAAACACCTTCGCCCCTTGGTCGATCGCCACGCCATCCCGCGACAACACTTCCACGATCACCTCCAGGTCCGTCGCATCGCCCACCTCCAGTAACGGCGTTCCCGATACAACCGTCCGCGCGCTCTCCTGAAACACGCGCAACACCCGCCCATTCACCGGCGAATAGATCGGCAGCGTCGCCAGACTTTCCTGCGCCGTGTCGCCCGCCGCCTCCGGACGCCCCCGCATCAACAACGCCCGAGCCTGCTCCAGCTCGTACTCCGCGATCCTCGCTCCGAACTCCGACGCCCGGCTCTCCTCCGCCGTTGTCCGCGCCCGCGTCACCGCCGCGTCCAGATCCTGACGCGACACACTCACCTGCGCGAAAAGCGACTGCACCCGCTCCATCTCCGTCCGCGCCAGCTCCGCCGTCGCCTTCGCACTCTCGCGACGCGCCACCGCCTGATCCCGCGCCGCCTCCGCCGCACGCACCCGCGCCTCCGCCTGCGCCAGACTCCGCGCATCCAGCAGATCCGCGCCACTCGTCTCGAGCGACGTCAGCAATGTCCCCCGCGCCTCCACTTTCGCCCCCGGCTTCAACTCGATGCGCCGCATATGCCCCGCCGCCGGCGCCGCGATCACGTAGCGATTCTTCACCCGCGTCCGCCCCTCCTCATCCACCGTTACGCGCAAATTCCCCTTCGTCACCCGCGCCGTCTCCACGACCACCGGCTTCGGCAGCAGCCCGATAACAATCAACACCAGCAACACACCCCCCGCGATGTACGCCCACGGCACACGCCGCTTCTTCACCACCGCCTTCGTCTTCACCGCCGATCCCGCCGAAGCAGCAGCAGGCACAGGAACGTTACCAAAATCGTGAGCGGGTTTATCGGACGGTTTCATGAGAAAAAATTCAGTCGCGGGCTTTCAACACAGCCACGAGATCGAGCTGCGCGAGTTTCCGACACGCAAACACGAGCGAGAGCGTCGTCGCCACCACAATCACCAGCGTCGCGAACGCATAGTTCGCCGGTGTCAAAATCAGCGGCAGCCGCACCGTCTCCGTGTTCACGCTCGTGAGAATCGCCTTCGCCATCCCCGATCCGAAAACCAGCCCCAGCGGAATCGCCACCACCGCCAGTATCACCAATTCCCCGACAAGCACCGCGCCCACCTCGCGCCGCGTAAACCCCAGCACCCGCAACGTCGCCAGCTCCCGCTGCCGCTCCGACAGCGAGATCCGCGCGCTGTTATACACGATCCCAAACGCCACCACCGTCGCGAACACCAGATAGATCGTCTGCAACAGCCCGATACTCTGCGCCGTCGTCTTCCGAAAACTCTCCCGCATCGAATCCTTGATCACCACGCCCGACGCGCGCGGCGTGTTTTTCACCTCAGTCAAAAATTCCCGCCAGCTCCCCGCCGCCACGCTCACATGCGCCCCGCTGATCCGGTCGCCTTCCATCAGCAAACGATTGAGCGCGTCCAACTCCATGTACGCCGCGATCCCCGCAAAATCCTCTGCGTATCCCGCCACCGTCACCTCGCGCACCGGCCGCTTTCCTTCCAACACGCGCACCACAATCGCATCGCCCACGCGCAACCCCAACGCCTCGCCAAGCTTCCGCGAAAGCACCAGACCGCGCTCCGGCAATTTCAACGCCACACCGCTCCCATCGACCACACGGCTCAACACTCCTTCCGACGGCAGCCCCTGAATCGCCACGCGCCGCCGCACCGTCCCCGCATCGAGCTCCACCGCCACATAACGAAACGGCTCCGCATGCACCACGCCCGGCAGTTGCTGAAACTCCGCGATCGCCCGCGCCGGCCCCGGCTCCACCAGCGACAACGACACCGTCTCGCGATGCACCAGATCCCACTGAAAATCCAAAATGTACCCGACCCCGTCTCGAAACGAATTCGGGATAATCAAAATCCCCGTCGCCAGCGCCAGGGCCACCACCGTCAACCCCGCACGCCACGGCTTCCGCTCCACGTTGCGCATCGCCATCCGCATCGACGCGCTGAACCACCCGCCGATCCCCGCCCGCTCCGCCAGCGACGGCCGGAACGACGCCGGCGCCTCCGGCCGCATCGCCTCCGCTGGCGGCAAGAGCACCGCGCGTCGCACCGCGCCCACTACACCGACCGACGACGCCACCGCGCTCGCCCCCACCGCCGCCACCAGCGTCGGCCACGACAGCATGAACTCCAGCCGCGGGAACCGGAAAAACAAGTGATACATGTCCACCAGTTTGTGCCCAAGCACCACGCCGCCCAGCGCGCCCAGCACCGTCCCCGCCGCGATAATCGCGAACGTGAACTTAAAAAAATGCCCGCCGATCTGCGCGTTGCTAAAACCAAACGCCTTCAAGATCGCGATCTGCTCCCGCTGCAGCGCGATCTGCCGGCTCATCACCGAATTCGTCATAAACGCCGCCACACTCAAAAACACGATGGGAAACCCAAACGACAGCCCCTCCAGCACACGAATCTCGTCCCGCACGCGAATGTGCGACGGATGATTCTCCCGCCCATACGCGCCCAGCCCGCCAAACGCCTCCAGCACCCGGTCCATCTCCGCGATCACCGCCCGCTCCGACGCCCCCGGTGCCAGCGTCACCGACACACGATTAAACGCGCCCTCGAGACTGTACGCCTCAGCCAGCTCCTCGTACCGCATCCAGAAAACGCCAAACGTCCGGTTGTCCGGCAGTGCCGCGCCCGGCGGCGCCTCGAACACATACTCCGGCGACAACACGATCCCCGCGATCCGCAGCGGAATCTTCCGCCCGTTCAAAATCGCCGACAGCGCATCGCCCGGCTTCAACCCGTGCGCATCCGCGAACGCCTCGCCCACCAGAATCTGATGCCGCGAATCCATCCCGATCATGTGCCCGGATCTCAAATACAGCCGGTTCAACCGCGCCTCCGCCCGGTCCGGAAGCGAATTGATCAACGCGCTCGCCGGCTCCGCCATCCCGGGAAGATCCAGCGTCACCCGCATCCCGATCCCCGCCTCCAACGCGCCCACGCCCGGAATTTCCGCGATCCGCTCAACCACCGACAACGGCGCCCGCTTCAATCCCGCGAAAACCTGTGCGAAACCATTCGCTTCATAATACCCCGCCTGCGCCGTCTCCAGTGACCGGATCAAACTCCGCGTCATGATCATCATCGCCAGCCCGCACGCCATCACCAGCGCCACCGCCAGCGCCTGCGATTTCAACCCGCGCAGATCGCGCAGCAGTTTTCGATCGAGGTGATTCATATTTCAACTACGCGGCAGGGCAGGGGAGCGGAGTTCTTCATCATGCGTTCAGTCTCGCTCGCCTTCACCACTCCAGACTCCCAACCGCCGCACGGCTCGCATTGCGCCTCTCGCTCACGATATGCCCGTCCGATAAACTCAGCACCCGGTCCGCCATCGCCGCGATCGCCGCGTTATGCGTGATGATCACCGTCAACGTCCCGAGCTCGCGGTTAATCCGCTGGATCGCCTCCAGCACCGTAATCCCCGTTTTGATATCCAGCGCCCCCGTCGGTTCATCGCACAACAACACCTCCGGCCGCTTCGCAATCGCCCGCGCGATCGCCACCCGCTGTTGCTCGCCACCAGAAAGCTGCGCCGGGAAATGATCCATCCGCTCGCCGAGCCCCACCAGCCCCAGCGCCTCTTCCGCCGTCATCGGATCGCGCGCGATCTCCGTGATCAGCCCCACGTTTTCCCGCGCCGTCAGGCTCGGTATTAAATTATAAAACTGAAACACGAACCCCACCACATCGCGCCGGTAACTCGTCAATTCCCCCTCGTCCGCCTCCGCCAGCGCCCGCCCGCGAAACACCAGCTCGCCTCCCGTCGGCGAATCCAGCCCGCCCAGAATATTCAGCAGCGTCGACTTCCCGCTGCCCGACGCCCCCAGCAGCACAACCAACTCCCCCGGATGCAGATCGAGATCGACCCCGCTCAGCGCCCGCACCGCCGCCGTCTCCTCGCCATAAATTTTCGTCAGCCCCCGAACGCGAAAAACCGCATCCGTTTTCGTCGCTGAATCATTCGTATGAACAGGCATCATGTTAAGCAGTCCTTCGGGAAAAATTCTCAGCTTCGTGTAGTGACAAATCTCAAGTGTTCTGTGGGCAGCGGGCCGGGCGCCTGCTACGATACGTTTGCGGGCTGAGCCGTCGCGGAAGAAATCAAACAACAGAGAACGAACACACGGGCTTTTTGCGACCACACCGATTAAGCCGGTTGTTCGCGCGAGCAGCCAGCCCTGCACATACCATGCACGCAATCCTCAGCCTGGCTGAAACACAGAACACCCCATCCGACATCGTTCTCCAAACGGAGTCGCTCACCGCCCGCTACGACGAATCCACCCGCACCCTCTGGAACTACCTGCACGCCTCGCCGCGCCCGTGCTTCACCGAGGCACTCCTCGCCGACGCACATCAACTCCACGCCATGATTCGCAACGGCGAAATCCCCGTCGACTTCTACGTCGCCGCCTCCGATGTCCCCAAAGTCTTCAACCTCGGCGGCGACCTCTCCCTCTTCCGCCAGTGCGCCCTCGATCACGACTGGTCACGACTTACCCACTACGCCGAATCCTGCATCGGCGTCCTCAACGACCTCGTCTGCGGCTTCGATCGCAAAGTCATCAGCATCGCCCTCCTCCAGGGCGACGCCCTCGGCGGCGGCTTCGAATCCGCCCTCGCCACCGATTTCATGATCGCCGAAGAGCAGGCCAAAATGGGCTTCCCCGAAGTCCTCTTCAACCTCTTCCCCGGCATGGGCGCCTACAGCCTCCTCGCCCGCAAACTCGGCCCCCAACCCGCCCAGCGCATGATCCTCAGCGGCGCCACCTACTCCGCCCCCGAGCTGCACGCACGCGGTCTCCTCGATCAGGTCACGCCACCAGGGCAGGGCGAGCGCGCCGTCCGCGATTTCATCCGCGACACCCGCAAACGCCTCCACGGATACCGATCCTTCCTTGAAGCCCGCCGCCGCACCACGCTCTGGACAAGTCGCGAAGAACTCCTCGCCGTCGTCCACGAATGGGTCGCCAGCGTGAAGCAAATCTCCGAACGCGATCTCCGCCTCATGGACAAACTCGTGACCGCTCAAAACCGCCTCAAGCTCGCCGCCTGATTCCCCGGCGGGACGACGTCCGCCGCCAAAGCCCTCCGCTTCATCAACCGCTTTGGCGGCGGTCGCGCCCGATATATTCTTCCTCACCACGCACTTTTCCCATGGCGGACGGTCCGACAGCGCCCTTATTCATGCGCCTCATGGACCCATTCTCACTGGTTCGCTCCCTCAAACTCGCCGCCGCGGTCTCCCTGATCCCCGCCGCCGCTCTCGCCCAAACCGGCGCCCCGCCGGACATAAATCCCCTCCACGCCGTCCGCCGCGAACTCTCCCCCGACGCCCTCTTCTACACCTACATCGACTTCGAAGGCGGCTGGGGCCAGGTCGGTCGCGAACTTTCCGATACACTCAAGACCACCTCCTTCGCCGATAAACCCATCGATCTCCCCGGCGCCTTCGAAGCCGTCGGCCTTTCCCAGATCCGCGCCCTCGGTCTCAGCTCCGACGCCATCCCCGGCGGCTACGATAACCGCTTCTTCCTCTACACACCGTCCGGCCGCGCAGGTCTCTTCTCCCTCTTCCCCGGCAAACCCGAGCCTTTCCAGGCCGCTCAATTCGCCCCCGCCGACGCCGATCTCGTCCTCGACCTCCGCCTCGACATCCCCGCGCTGATTAAAACCGTCGAGTCCGTCGCCGTGAAACTCTCCGGCGAAAAAGAAGCCGCCGGTGAACTCCTCCGCCTTCTCAGCGACTCCCGGGAAAAAGGCCTCACCGACCTCATCACCTACCAGGGCCGCGCCATCGTCATCGTCCGCATCCACTCGCAGGACCAGATCGAGCGCAGCCGCGCCGAATTCTCCTTCAAACTCCCGTTCGACTTTTTCGCCCGCATCGAAACCGGCGGCAAAAACATCGCCAAGACCCTCGTCGCCGACACCTGGCTCCGCGAAGACAAAAACGGACGCACTTACTTCACCCGCAAACCCGCTGAAGACGCTCCGCCCGAAGACATCGCCCTCATCCTCGACGGCGACACCCTCAGCATCGCTTCCACTGCCTTCGCCGAAGAGTGCCTCGCCAAAACCGGCGGCCTCGCCGCCGACCCCGCCTACCGCGAAGCCCTCGCCGCCTCCGCCTCCGAAGGCCACCTGCTGCTCTACATGACGCCGAAGTTTTTCAGCTCCGTGCGCGACGCCTCCAAAATGCTCTTCTTCACCAGCAGCCTCTTCCACAGCCGCTCCGCCAAAGACACCCTCATCGCCAGCCAGCTCATCTCAATGCTGCCCGTGATCGAGAAACCCCTCACCTCCGTCCTCGTCGCCCGCGACGACGGCATCCTCATCCGCGGCCGCTCCATCGAATCCCTCAAAGCCAGCCTCCCCGCCGTCTCCCTCCTCACGCCCGACTTCCTCGGCCGCATCGCCACCTACGCCGCCAAAGCCTGGGCCATCGACGACGCCCGCCGCCACGAAACCGAACGCGCCGAAAAAGAATTCGCTTCTCAACTACAGCAGACCGGCGAAGCCGCCCAAAAATTCTTCGCCGCCAACCCCGAAGCCGAGTCCGTCACCCTCACCGCCCTCAAAGCCGCGCTGCCCGACGAAAAACTCCCCGACTTCTCCGCCGTCTCCTCGACCGAAATCGAAGTCGCCCGCGCCTCCGACATCGTCGCCCTCGAACACAACACCCTCGGCACGATCCAGCACATCATGCCGCTCACGGAAGCCCAGCGCGCCACCATCGAGACCACCCTCCGCGCCATCGACCAGCTCGCCCTCGAGCAGATGATCGCCGACGACTCCGGTTACACCTACTCCAGCAGCATCATCGACAGCGGAGCCCTCGATCCCAAACCCGTCAGCATCTACGGCGAAGACTACAGCTTCTCCCTCTCGCTCTCCGAACCGCGCATCAGCGTCACCACGCGCGGCGGCCAGGAAATCGCCATCATCCGCGACCCTAAAGCCATCCCTCGCGCCCGCCGCGCCATCGCCGACCGCCGCCTCCTCGTCGAACGCAACCTCGCTAAAGCCCACGCCGCCGCCCGCGAATACTTCAAGAACACGCCCGACAGTTACGGCGTCTCCTTCGACGAACTTGGCGCTCTCAAACCCGAGCTCACGCCCATCGTCGGCGAGAATTACTCCGAGCTCAGCTTCTCGCGCGACGGCACCTCCATCTCTATCGCCCATTCACGCTTCGGCCGCGTCACCTTCACCGAGCCACCGGCGCCCGAGCTCATCGCCGCCCTCCGCGACCGACTCCAAAAACTCGAACGCGCCGCGTCCGACTACTTCGCCAAAAATCCCAAGGCCGAACTCGTCGTCTCCGGAGAAATCTACGAAGACCCCGTCACCGCCGGCACCCGCGGCTACGACGAAACCGGCACCCCCGTCGTCGTCGTCAGCGAAGCCGGCGAAATCCCCGCGCCCATCACCCCCGACATCAGCGCCATCGTTATCCCCCGCGACTACGAGTCGATCAAAGCGTCCTTGGAAACCGGTTACGAAGTCACCGTCCCCCGCACCAAACCCAAACGCTGACTTCCTACGGAGCGCGGGTTATCCAACCCTCGCCTCGACTCAGCCATCTCGCAACACATCGCACAACCAGCGCGACTCGCGCCCCCTGTAGGAGCGGCTTCACGCCGCGACAACCCACCGCATCGCCCACCAGCCCCCGCGCTTCCCCTCAACTCCAACCATGAAAAAGCCACGCCCTCCTGGGCGTGGCTTTTTTATTATCTCCGCCCCGCACCGCTACCTCCGCCAATCCTGTTCATCCTCTTAATTCTGTCTCAAAAACTAAGCCTCATCCGAGCCCTCCGTGAAATCCGTGGTCAAAGCCCGCACGATCACCCCCGCCCATTCATCGCCGCCTTGATCTCCTCATCGAGCGCCGCCGCCCGCTTCTCCGCCACCGCGATCTGCTCGGGCGACTTCTTCTGCAGATGATTCCGGATGCGGCCTTCGATCTCTTCGCGCTGCACGCCATATTTTTTCGCGACCAGCACCCACGCAAACGCCTCCGTATAATCGCGCGCAGCCCCGCGCCCATTCGCCAGAAACGCGCCCACATTAAACATCGCGATCGGCGATCCACCCTTCGCCGCCTGCCGGTACAGCGTCAGCGCCTTCGCGTCGTCCTTGGGATGATACACCCCCAGCGCATAAATCTCCGCCAGTTGATAAGCCGCATCCGGCGAACCCGCCGCCGCTCCGCGCTCGAACATCAACATCGCCCGGTCCGGATCCGCCGGCACCAGCTTCCCTGCGAGCAACACCTGCCCTAGATCGGACAACGCGTCCGCCTCCTTCCGCTCCGCCGCGCGCTCCAGCTCCGAAAGACTGTCCCAGTTGCCCGGCCGCCCGAGCGGCGAAATCAATTTTACCGCCGGCCCCGATTCGGCCGGGGGTGGGGGAGGCGGCGTGAACTTCTGCACCGGCGGCATCGCCGGCATTCCCAAACCGCCGGCCGGCGCTGGCGGTGAAATCTGGATACGCCCCGGCGCCGGCGGCGCCTCGAGCTTCACCTTCCCGTCCGGCTTGATCGCCGCCGGCGCCCCAGCCTGTCCGGGCATCTTCCCACTTCCGCCACCGCTTGGACTCGTAGCCCCAGCCTTCGCATCGCTCGCTCCGCCCGTGATCGCCGCTGCCCGTTTCTCCGCATCCGCGATCAAAGCCGGCCGCTTCTTCAGATAATCGCGGAGCTGCTGTTCTCCGGCCGGATCGGCGCCATTCTTCGTCGCCACGATCAACCAAGCCAGCCCCTCGACAAAATCGCGCTTCACTCCGCGCCCGCTCGAGTACATCGCGCCCAGATTGAACTGCGCCTCCGCCACCCCAGCATTCGCCGCCGCCTGATAACGCACAAACGCCTGCGGCAGATTCTTCGGGATCACCTCGCCGTCAGCGTTCAACTTCCCCAGCCGGAACGCCGCATTCGCATGCCCCGCATCCGCCGCACGCTCGAGCAACGCCACCGCCTTACCCGCATCCACCGGCACCTGCACGCCGTTCAAATACATCTCCCCGAGCTGATAACCGGCCTCGGGATTCCCCGCGTCCGCCGCCTTCTGCATGTCTTCGACACTGCTCCAGCTATTCCCCCCCTTGCCTCCCGTCGTGGACATAAGCTCGGGCCGGGAGTCGGCTTGAGCTCCAACGCTCGCAACCGTGAGCAAATAAACGAGCGTGGTGACAAAAAGGATATGTGCCTGATTCATAAACAATTTGAACGGAGTTATTCGGAAAGGTGCGCGAGAAAATCAGCCGGTCACTTCTTTCCTAAGGTGAATGCGTCGAACGCAACAAACAAAACGGATTCTTGCCAGCTGGCAGCGTGCGCGTTTGGGAAACAGCGCCGGAGGTCGTTGCCACCGGCATTTCTTCGTACCCATGAAAATCCTCCTCCTCGCTTCAACACTCGCGCTGCTCTCCGGCTGCGCTTTTCAACGCCAAGTCGTCAATCTGCAACCCACTGTTACCGTCGCCGGATCGGACATAGGAACGGGTGTCAGTGTTGCTGTGAAAGTGGTCGACGAACGTCCTACAAAATCGATCGGACATCGCGGCACAGCATATGGTAAAGCAGCCGAAATCGCCAGCGACCAAGACCTCGCTGCAGTGGTTGCTGAGCAACTCCGCATCGGTTTGGAAAAAAAAGGGTTTGCGGCGGGGGACTATTCCCAAAACTCGCCTACGCGCCTAGCAGTCGAAATTCGCCTGTTGGACTACTCGACATCCACCGGTTTCTGGAGCGGAGGGGTGCATCTTAAGGCCGCGCTTAAAGTGGATGCAAAGAATGGGGGAAAAGACTTCGACAAAATGTATCGGAAAGAACGCGAGCAGCGTGTGCAGGTAGTTCCAACAGCAGGCACAAACGAACAGTGGCTGAACGAGGCGCTGGGTGATGTAATCACTCAGGTTCTCGCAGATGAAGAACTGCTCAGCTTCCTCGCGGGCAAAAACTGATTCGGCCGCTGTCACTCAGCCAAGGTTATTCCTTGGCTGAGCATCTGTCCCGCGCTTACTCCTCCGCCTCGCCCGTCACGCTCGCGCCACCGGTCACGTTGACCTTCGCCAGCACGGCTTCGATGACCTTCTGCGCGACCTCAGGCTTGTCGCGAAGCGTCTGCTTCGCCGCATCGCGCCCCTGGCCGATCAACTCGCCGTTGTAGGCGATCCACGCGCCCTTCTTTTCGAGAATCTTGTGCTCCAGACCGAGATCGAGGATCGAGCCCGTTTTCGAAATGCCCTCGTCGTACATGATGTCGAATTCGCACTCGGTGAAGGGAGGGGCGACCTTGTTCTTCACGACTTTGATCTTCGTCCGATTGCCCACGACTTTGCCGTCGGGCAGCTTGATCTGGTCCTTGCGACGGATGTCGATACGGACCGAAGCGAAGAACTTCAGCGCACGACCACCCGAGGTCGTCTCGGGATTGCCGAACATGACGCCGATCTTCTCGCGGATCTGATTGGTGAAAATGCACACGCAGTTCGTCTTGCTGACGACCGCCGTGAGACGACGCATCGCCTGCGACATGAGGCGCGCCTGCGCACCGACTGTCGCGTCGCCCATCTGTCCATCGAGCTCCGCCTTGGTCGTCAGCGCGGCGACAGAGTCGAGCACGATGACATCGATCGAGTTGGAGCGGATCAGCGTCTCCATGATGTTCAGCGCATCTTCACCGGAGTCCGGCTGCGAAACGAGCAGATCGTCCAGATTCACGCCGACCACCCGCGCGTACTTCGGATCCAGCGCGTGCTCCACATCGATGAACGCCGCCAGCCCGCCTTTTTTCTGCGCCTCCGCGATAACGCTCAAACAAAACGTCGTCTTACCCGACGACTCCGGCCCATAGATTTCGATGATACGCCCCTTCGGCAGACCGCCGACGCCAAGTGCGAGGTCCACCGCGATCGAGCCCGTCGTGAGCGTCTCGACCTTCATCTTGTTCGAGTCGCCCAACCGCATGATCGAACCCTCGCCGAATTGCTTGGTGATGGAGGACAGCGCGAGTTCGATGTTTTTCTCGCGGGCCGCAGAGGCGGCAACGACGGCGGACGAAGCAGACTTGGATTCGGATTTAGCAGGAGCAGCTTTGGACATGGGATGTAGTGTTTGAAAAGTGATCGAACCGACCGCGACCACGCGCGAATCGACGGGATATGTTCAGGCGAACGGTGGGAAACCTTCGCCCGCTGGCAAGCGCAGAGACGGTCCTTCAGCCAAAATTCTCATTTTCGTTCAGCGTGCCCCCGACGCTAACCTCGTTAACGCCACTCCTAGTGAGTACTCGAATTGCCTGAACGCTTCCAACTGCCTCAGCGGCTCAAAATCATCGATAAGTTCTGCAATCCGCCCGACACGATCAGCTGAATGAAACTTCGCCAATCGCCTACCCTGATGCCCGCAGGCTCGCCGCAACGCATCGTGAAGCAGGCTTTTGGGATCAGCCTCCCGCTCAATACCTGCCATTCGAGATGGTAAACCGATATCCATAGTACCACGTGGATTGTCGGCTGCTCGTCGGATGGCGCCCTCGTCGATCAACAGCCACGCCTCCATCATGCGGACTGGAATCACGGGCGCAGCCGGAATAGCACATGCCGCGGCGGCAACCTCCCTTTCAATCTCTTCTCTCCGCGCATCCCATCCTGCGGCATCTGCATCGCGATGAACGAAGAGTAGATTAGCGGGATACAGCACCAACGCCTGCCGGATTTTCGCCGCCAAGCCTTCACGCGTTCTGGGCAAACGTGTGGGTGACGCGAATTGCGCATCGATTTCTTTCACGCGTGTATCCGATCGAAGCGCCCAACTCAAAATAGGCATCAATGCGACATCCGTCGTTCCCTCAGCCACCAATGTGAACCGGACGTTCATCACTCCTCAGCCACCTGCAATTGACCAAATCCCGGGAGCATCTCCTGATGCAGATCGACTCTGTCCCGAATTTTACGCCCCACCTTCCCGCTTTCGCCCTGTCCACTCATGCCACCGGCAGGCTGCAATGACACCGGTGATAAATAGGCCAGCAACTGTCCTTTCGAAATCGGCTCGGCCAATAGTTCTGCCCTCCATGTCGCTTGCACCCCAGCAAACGCGACTTTCTTGAACGGCTTGCCCTCGCTGCGATCTTCGATCGATCGTGCGAGAACGAGAGAATCGTCGGGACATTCACTCACAACTAAAGGTGAGTGCGTATTGATGATAACCTGGCGCAAAGGGTTATCCGGTCCTTGTGGAGATTGAGAATCTACGGCGATGTCCTGCAAAAGACCCAACATCGCCGCGATACGATCAGGATGAATTCCGTTCTCAGGCTCCTCGAAGCATAACACTCCGTGTGCCTCAGGGTCCATTTCTAGAACCGTAAGTGCTAAAAATCTAAGTGTCCCATCGGACAGCGATCTTGCCGGATGCTCAGTCCCACTGCGATCCGTGAGCATCACCGTGATCAGTTCCAGTTTATCGTTTTTCGAAATTCCGATCTCACGAACATCATTGACCAGCTCAGTAAGCCGATTGGCCACGCTCGCGAAAACTCCCTCGGCATCCTTCGCGTTGCGCGCTACCCGGGAAAGCGTGGCAGCAAGTCCGGCTCCGTTAGGTCGAAGCGAGGGAGGCGTATTAAATGAACTCGGCTCTCGTAACGCCGTTGGCTCCAACTGCAGCTGAAGCCAAGACTCCATCTCGCGTTTGGCGCACAACAGCGTCGGAGACTCCGCCATCGCCACAGAAACGATCGTCCGGCGCAGGGACGATGCCAGCGCCGGGGCAGGCCTTCCTCCACCACCATCGCTGTGTCTGTGAATCACCCGGTCTTCTGAGGTCGAAACAAACGGACCTCCGCGTCGCACTCCCAACACAACTGAGTTTCTCCATTTGAGAGTATGAGAAAACGCTAGATTTCCGGCAGCCTCGCTCCGCTTCAAAGGAAGAAGCGCTTCATGACGGATTTCTAATTGCGTACCGCCACTTTCAGGATCGTTACGAAGTCCCAGCTCAAGTACGTAACGCAAAAATGTCGTGGCCGCTTCCGCAGATTGACCGAGGTCATCCACCGCTTTCTGCGGGACAATCATTTCGACCTCAAAGCGAATTCTTTCGGCACAACGTTCTCCAACTCTCTGGAAAATCGAGCGAACATCCGCAGCACGCCGGTTATCGCGTACCTCAGCGGCAGCTTCCATCAAACTCCTGGATGCCAGTGCCCCCAAAAAACGAATCGCGTCAAAGAGGTTGGATTTTCCGACTCCGTTAACTCCCGCAATGCACGTGAATGGACCGAACCGCAGGTCCACCCCCACGAGGTTTTTGAATCCATCAACTTTGAATCGGGTAATCATCGATGAGCGAACCAAGTCCTCCGTTGGACTATGTAATCAAATATCACGGGAGCAGATGCAGGCATCAAGCCCGGCGGCAATGTTTCAATGCCCCCCCGGCGCCCCGCCGCCCGGCTTGAACGCCGTCGCGAAATACACCGCCGCCACGATCAGCGCGAAACTCACCGCATAATTCCACGTGAGCTTTTCCTTCAACACCAGCGCCGCGAACACCACGAACACGCCGAGCGTAATCGCCTCCTGGATGATCTTTAACTGATAGCCCGAAAAACCGCTCATGTAGCCGAGACGATTCGCCGGCACCATCAGGCAATACTCAAAAAACGCGATTCCCCAGGAGACCAGAATCACCGTGAGGAGTGTCTTCCCCTCCAGAAATTTCCATTTCAGATGCCCGTACCAAGCGAGCGTCATGAAGATATTCGAAGCGACCAGCAGCAGGATCGTTTTCATCGGAAAAAAAATACGTACGAGCAATCGTCGGGCCTATTCGCGCCTTGGCCTCAGTACCCGTGATACCCCTTGAACCACGTCACGAACTCCCGCAGCCCGCCCTCCAGCGCCACCTTCGGCGCGAATCCGACCGCCGCCTTCGCCCGCTCGATGTTCGCGCACGTCTCCGGCAGATCGCCCGGCTGCGCAGGCAACAGCTCCACCTCGGCCTTTTTCCCGATCAACGACTCCAACATCTCCACAAACAGCCGCACCTCCACCGGCCGGTTGTGCCCGAGATTGAAAACTCGATACGGCGGGGTGGGGCGCTCGTCCGGAGGATAGAGCAACACCTTCACCACACCGCCCACGATGTCGTCTATATAAGTGAAGTCGCGCAGCGACCGCCCGTGATTGAACAACTTCAACGGCGCCCCTTCGCAGATCGCCTTCGAGAACAACGACGGCGCCATGTCCGGCCGCCCCCACGGCCCATACACCGTGAAAAACCGCAGCCCCGTGATCATGAGCCCGTGCAGATGCGCGTAACTGTACGCCATCAGCTCATTGCTCTTCTTCGTCGCCCCATAAAACGACAGCGGCTGATCCGTGATCTGATCCTCCGAAAACGGCAGCTTCGCCCCCGCGCCGTAAATGCTGCTCGATGACGCGAACACCAGATGCTTCGGCGGACGCCCCCGGCACGCCTCGAGCACATTCAGGAAACCCGTCAAATTCGCCTGCACATACGCCGCCGGATTTTCCGTGCTGTAGCGCACCCCCGCCTGCGCCCCGAGATGCACCACATAGTCCGGCTTGAAGTGCTTATAAATCCCTCCGAATGCCGCCGCATCGCTGAAGTCGCTCTGCACAAACCGAAACTTCTCCAGCGGTTCCAACTGCACCAGCCGCGCCCGCTTCAAATCCACCGAGTAGTAATCGTTCAGATTATCGATGCCGAGCACCTCACAACGCTTCGTCTCCGCCAGACGGCGACAAACATGGTAACCAATAAACCCGGCCGCGCCGGTCACGAGGACTTTCATGGATGGCCGGGGTTGTTAGGCCACACGCACGCGACCGGCTAGCGCAAAAAATACCAAGCCCACTCCTGGCCCAAAACTCCGCCCGGATTCCACGTTGAGTTCCCCGTCTCGCACGCGTTGTCTGCAATCACCCCACATGAAGAAAAAATCCCCGGCAGGAGTGATTGCATGGAGCGTCATTGCAGGCGTCGTCGCGTCATGGGCAGGCGCTCCCGTTTCGGCCTCCATCACCAAAAACGAAAAAGACGACGAGGTCGTCATCCTCTCAGCGTTTCAAATCGGTGCCACCCCCGGCGGCGTTAAAAACATCGCCCTCTTCCGCGAGCAGCTCGAACGAGGCCTGCTACCTTCGATCGATTCCCTTCCTATCGAAGGACTGCTCTCCCAACACGACCTGCCCGTCGCAAAACCCGCCGACACCTCCGGCCTCCTCGCCCTGTCCGGCGAAGCAGTCACCGCGCAACTCTCCCAACGCCCCGAAGTCCGCTACCTCGCTCAACTCGGCCTGAGCACCACGCTCGATGCCCGCACTTGGAAACGCGCCCCGCTCAATCTCGTAGCCGTGGTCGATCAATCCGGCTCGATGAGCGACCGCATCGAACTGGTGAAAACCTGCCTCCTCCAAATCGCTTCGCAGCTCCGTCCGGACGACCAACTCAGCATCGTCCTTTATGGAAACGACGCGCACATGCACCTCGCCCCGACGCCAGCCGGGCCTAAAAAACGCGCTGTTATGGAAAAATCGATACAAGCCATTGAAATCGATGGCTCCACCAATATGGAACGCGGCCTCAAACTCGGCTACGAAGTCGCCGCAGAATCGCAGTCCCGCTTCAAAGGCGTCACCCGGTTGATGCAGTTTACCGACGAGCAGCCCAATACGGGCGACACGGGAACTGAAAGTTTTATCAGCCTGGTCGAAGCGGGTTCGCACAACGGCATCGGCCTCACGACCATCGGCGTAGGCGAGGAATTTGGAGTCGATCTGATGAACCGGCTGAGCAGCGTCCGTGGGGGAAACGCCTTCTACTTCGCTGACGAAACCGAGATGAAACGCGTTTTCGCCGAGGAGTTCGACACACTCGTCACAGAACTCGCTCACGAACTCGATTTGATCGTGCGCCCCGCCCCCGGCCTCAAACTGGCCGGCGTCTACGGCGTGCCCGGTGACGTCCTGAGCTGGCTCAACGATCGCGACTTGGTGATGCGCGTCGCCTCCGTCTTCGCCAGCAAACGCAAAGGCGGAATCTACTTCGCCCTCGCCGCCGACCCCGCGTCAGCCAGCACGCCGCCCCCAGTCTCCGCGCCGCTTGCCACGGTCCAGCTGGCCTACGTCCCCACCAATTCGAAAAAGCCCCAACGATCGTCTCTCACACTCCAACTTCAGCCCGATCACGCCACCGGCACGGGCCTGCTCAAAGGCCAGGTGCTCATCGACGCGTTTCTCGCACTCAAAGGTGCACTGTGGGCCAACGAAGTTGAACAGAATCCCACCCGCGCACTCGAGCGAGCCCGCGCGGCCCTCACGTTGCTGAACGCTGGCGGCGAATCCTTCGCTCAAGAACAGAAAGACACCGCGCGCTTGATCGAGCTGCTTGAAGGACCCCTGGCTGAAAAATCCCACCCTGCAAACTCGCCCGCAGATAAAACCGATCCCGCGCTGAAACAGCGTTTGCTGGGGATTTGGAAAATCATCGAAGCCAAAAACGAAACCTACCTGAAAGACGACGTCGTGGTTTTCCGGCCGGATGGCCAGATGACCTACTACAAACAGAATGACGATTCCGCCGGATCACTCGTGAAACACCGGTCCGTAAAGTACCATTGGAGTAATGGCCTTCTGGAGGTGAATGAAGAGACCGCGCGCTGCCGCTTCGCCGACGCAGACACCCTCCACTTGGAAGGCTTCGATGACGAGGAGTCGGTTCAGCTTAAACGGTCGCCCGCAAGCATCCTGCCCAAACCTGAAATATTCATAGATCCATTCACAGGGTTACCGCCGCTCTCAGAACGCGTGCAGTAAGTTTGGACCGATAGCGCAATCCGCCGCCACCGCCCCATGAAAAAAGTTCCAAACTTACTATTGATCGGCGGAAATTCCGTCCTTTGGGTTGCACCGTTTTTGTCCTTAGCAACCGTTCCAGCATGAAGATCAAAGCCTATCTCAAGCCCAGTTGTGGGTGGTCCAATGGTGTACGCGCCATCATGCGTAAGCATAACCTCGCGTACGAAGACATCGATATCATCAACAACCGCGAAAATTACGCGGAGATGGTCCAAAAATCCGGCCAGCCCCTCTCCCCTTGCGTCGAAATCGACGGCGTCATGCTTGCCGACGTCTCCGGCGAAGAAGTCGAAAACTACATGCTCTCCAACGACCTCATCAAACCGAACGACACCCCCGCCGACGCCCCCACCAACGCCGCCTGCACCGACGAAGAGCACGCCAAAATGGCGACCAAAACGATCCGCTTCTTCTAATCTCCCGGGGGCCTCACCCCGCGCAGAACCCCTTTCCCAACCGGCGTTCGCTCTCCCGCGACGCCGGTTTTTTTGCGCCCCCATTCACGGGCCGTCGCTCAACCTTCTAAAAAAATACCCACATCCTGCTTCGTCGTATCCGCGTGCAACCACACCGCCGGTCCCGACTCCGGGCAATCGATCACCCGCACGACCGCCGCAAGCGCTCCCGCACCCGGCTCTTCCTCCAGCAAACGACTCGGCTGCGCCGCGAACCACTCCGCGTCGATCTGGTTGCCCGACTTCTGCGGAAAATACGCCACATACAACATCTCGTGCTCCACCAGATCGTTGAAAAAATGCGTCCCCAGCGACACGTCCGGGATCAACCGCTCGTGCATCGCCACCACCTCGCAAATCGCAGACGCATGCCCGATCTCCGTAAACGTCACCGGAATCCCGAGTGACGGACTCGACGTCCCCCAGCGCCCCGGTCCGATCAGCATCAATCCCCGGTCGTTCTCCGGGTGTCTCCGGCAAAGCCGCCCGATCAACCGCGCCACTTCATACCGCTGCTGCTCCGGCAGCCGCGCATACGTCTCCCGCACCACAAAAACGATCCGACTCAACCGCTGCCTCCGGCTCACTCCAATCACCGCCCCATGCGCCGCCAGCAACCGCCGCTCCTGCCGCCCCGCCTCCGCCGCCGGCAACGCCTCGAACTCGCGTCGAAATTGAAACGTCCGGCACTGCAACAAATGGATGCGGTACGAGCCATCCGCCAAAAAATTCAACGCGAACTCCGTGTCCACCGGCGCTCCAAACGCCTCCTCCAGCACGATCAACATCCGCCGCAAATCCGCCGCCACCGGCGTGTCCGCCAGCAACGCGTCGAACGTGATCCACGGATGCCCTTCCTCCGTGCGCGTGAGATATAAATCCTGCGGCAGTTCCGGCGCCCGGCCGATCACTTCGGTGAACGGCAGCGACACCAGCCGCCCGGTCTCCAGATCCAGGCAATCCATCCGCCGCTGCGAGTGCTCGCACGCCTCCTCGAAATTCGCCTCCGGCCGCCGGTTCACCGCGTTGAGCGCCACCAGCCGCGTATAATCGTCGTCACTACGATCCACCGCCCGCGTCCCCAGCCCGAACACCAGCCGCACGAGCCCCGCCCGCGGATCGATGTCCTCGTGCCACACATACGGATTGTACGAGAGCCCCACGCCCGCCGCCTGCGGAAAATAATAACGTCCGTACGCCGCGCCCGACACCCGCATCACCAGCAGCGCCATCCGCTCCTCGCTCGCGAGCAACCCGCGCTTCTGCCGGTATCGCAGCGCCTCTTCGTCGAGCACGCTCGCATACACCGTCCGCACCGCCGCCAGCAGCGCCTCCATCCGCGCCTCGCGCGAACCGCGGTTCACCACGAACACGCTTTCGTATTTTCCCGAAAAGGCATTCCCGCGCGCATCCTCCAGCACCGAACTCGACCGCACGATATACGGCGATTCGCCGAAGTAATCGATCATGCCCTCGAACTGCTCGAGCACATTGTCCGGAAAGCCCCCGCCCAGAATCCGCGCCCGGCCTTCGTCCAGCCCTTGGAGAAACAGCCCCGGCTTCTTCTGCTGCTCGCGCAACCACCACACCCCGTTGTCCACCATGAACGTCACGAACACTTCCGCGCCCACGAAAAACGAATCGTGCGCCTCCAGCCTGCCCGCCAGCGCCGGCTCGCGCTCCCGCAGGATCGCACGCGACACGAGCATCCCCAGCGTTTTCCCGCCCACCGAGCCGACCCCGATCATACGCCGCCTCACCGCGACGAAATCCTCCAAAGTCAGATGGCGCTCGACGAGTTCCGCGATGCCCGAGCGGTGCACCCGAAAAGCCCAGCGCACCCGCCGCAACATCCGCGCCCGCGCCTCCACCGAGACGCGCCCCGCGCGATCCTCGCGCAACAGCGTCTCCACTTCGTTGAACAACCGCCGCCAGTAACCCGCGCGGCGGTCGCTCTGCAACCCCGGCCATTGCGTGCGCGCCAGGATTTGCGCCAGCACCGCGCTGTCCTTCACCGGCAGGAACGCCGCGCCCTGCCAGAGATGGATCGTGCTCATCGTCTCGTCCGCGCGATGCCGCACTTTCACCGGTCGCACGTAGATGCGGCCATCCAGCTGGAACACATCCAGCATGAACTGCGTCGTCTTCAGCACCGGCTCCAGCGCGTACAACGAGTGCCTGTCCCGCAGGAGCGCGAAATACGTCACCGTCTCCAGGCTCCAAAGCCGCGGGCAGGTGAGCTTGAAAAAATTGCCCACGCTCTGGTCGGAGCACCACGTCTCCGCGAGATGTGTCAGGCAATCGAATACATAGATCGCGCCCGGCCCCGCCTCCTCGATCACTTGATGGATCGTACGGACAAACCGCTCGAACCCGTGCACCGGATCGGCCTCGTGCCACTCCGCCTCTTCGCGCGCCAGCAACGGCGCATCCGGACCGAAGCGGAAATAAATCAACCGCCGCCCCGCCGCCCGCGCCGTGCGCGCATACGGCACGACCAGCGCGTGATACTCCTCCAGCGCATCGATCGACCAGACGATGTTATCGCCCGGCTCGATCCCGTGCATCACCGCATCGAGCCCCGGCAGTCCGGTCGAAACCGGCGACGCCTTTCCCGCGGGAGGAACGGAGGGCGGCGGCGGATCGGGGAAACTCATGCGCAAACCATCGCGCGAGGCGGAGCCGCTGTCCAGCGACCCGCCCCGGCGGCGTTTTTAGGTCAACCCTTGCTCGATCATCGCGTCAGCCACCTTCGTGAACCCGGCGATGTTCGCACCCAGCACATAATTGCCCGGCTGCCCGTACGCCTCCGCCGTGGTGCGGCACGCCGTGTGGATGTCCGTCATGATGCGACGCAGGCGTTGATCGACTTCCTCGCGCGTCCAGCTCAGACGCAGCGAGTTTTGAGACATTTCGAGACCGGAGGTGGAAACGCCGCCCGCGTTCGCCGCCTTCCCCGGACCGTACAAAATGCCCGCGGCGAGAAACGCACTCACCGCTTCCGGCGTGGACGGCATATTGGCGCCTTCGGAAACGAGCTTGCAGCCGTTCTTGAGCAACGCCGCGGCGTCAGCGCCATCGATTTCATTTTGCGTCGCGCTCGGGAAAGCGCAGTCACACGCCACCGCCCAGGGCCGGCGTCCTTCGTGGAACGTCGCGCCAAACTCCGCCGCATATTCGCGAATGCGGCCGCGGCGGACGTTCTTCAGGTCCATTACCCAGGCGAGTTTTTCGGCCGTGATGCCCGCCGGATCGTGGATGCTGCCCTCCGAATCCGAGAGCGTGACAGGCTTCGCGCCGAGGTGGAGAAGCTTTTGCACCGTGT
This sequence comes from uncultured Nibricoccus sp., assembly GCA_966249325.1. Classification (GTDB taxonomy): domain Bacteria; phylum Verrucomicrobiota; class Verrucomicrobiia; order Opitutales; family Opitutaceae; genus Nibricoccus. The sequence goes on from CBINDC010000010.1 coordinate 83,590, forward strand.
ACTGGGCGACGTTGCCCGAGCCGGAGACCGTGCAGACTTTGCCCGCGAGCGATTCCGTGCGGGTCTTGAGCATTTCCTCGGCGAAATAAACCGCGCCGTAGCCCGTCGCCTCCGGACGGATCAGCGAGCCGCCCCACTTCAGGCCCTTGCCCGTGAGCACGCCCGAAAAGTCGCCCGTCAGCCGCTTATACTGGCCGAACAGGTAGCCCACTTCGCGGCCGCCCACGCCGATGTCGCCCGCCGGCACGTCGATATTCGGGCCGATGTGGCGGTAGAGTTCGTTCATGAAGCTCTGGCAGAAACGCATGACCTCTCCCTCGCTCTTGCCCTTCGGATCGAAGTCCGACCCGCCTTTCCCGCCACCCATCGGCAGCGTCGTCAGGGAGTTTTTGAAAATCTGCTCGAAGCCGAGAAACTTCAGGATGCCAAGATTCACGCTCGGGTGAAAACGCAGGCCTCCCTTGAACGGACCGATCGCGCTGTTGAACTGCACGCGAAAGCCGCGATTCACCTGCGGCCGGCCCGCATCGTCCTGCCAAGCCACACGGAAAACGATCTGGCGCTCCGGCTCCACGATCCTCTCCAAGACGCGGGCATCGCGGTACTTGCGGTTCCGCTCGATAACCGCATCAAGCGACTCCAGCACTTCGTGCGCAGCTTGGAGGAATTCAGGCTCGCCGGCATTCCGGCGGGCCACGGTGTCTAGGACTGAGGCAATCACTGGGTTCATGGATGGATGGCAGGGGTTAAACGAAGCGGACTGCGGGACTGCGCGTACGCGGGGAACCCCAGCGAAACCCCTCACCCCTCCCGCTCAACGGAAAACGTCCGCGCGCATGAGAATTGGTACTAAAAGCTCTTACGCGTGAAAGCGCCGCTTATCGCCCCTGTTGCGCGCGCTGGCAAAAAATGGCCAAATTTTCCTCGCGCCCGCTTCTCACAACCCATCGAATTCGCTGATTTTATCTGCGTCCAGCGGCGCGTTTCCTGCACCTCTCGCATCGCGCTTTTCCACTTTTCACATGGCCAAGATCATTCCGTCCCCCCTGTACTCTGCCGATCAAGAACACGACGCATGCGGCGTCGGCTTCATCGCGAAACTCTCTGGCGAACGTTCGGCAGACGTCGTCAATCGCGCGATCACGGCCCTTAAATCGCTCGCCCACCGCGGCGCCATCGACGCCGACGCCATCACCGGCGACGGTGCCGGCATCCTCACGCAGATCCCCGTCGAACTCCTCCGCGAATACCTCGAAAAGAAAAAGAGGCCCCTTTACCGCGACCAGGATCTCGGCGTCGGCATGATGTTCCTCCCGAAGGACGATCAATACGCCCAATCCTACGCCAAGAAACTCGTCGAAGACTCCGTGAAGCGCGAAGGCCTCGCCTTCCTCGCCTGGCGCGAAGTCCCGCACGACGCCTCCTGCCTCGGCCGCAAAGCCATCGAGACCCAGCCCCTCATCCTCCAGGCCCTCGTCGCCCGCACCGACGAATCCTCGGACGACGAATTCGAGCGCAAACTCTTCCTCGCTCAAAACACCATCGAGAACAAGACCTACGACGCCAAGTTCACCGGCCTCTACATCTGCTCATTCTCCTCGCGCACCATCGTCTACAAGGGCCTCCTCACGCCCCATCAGCTGCGCAAGTTCTACACCGATCTCAAGTCGCCCAAGTTTACCAGCGCCTTCGCGCTCTTCCACCAGCGCTACTCGACCAACACCTTCCCCACCTGGCACCTCGCCCACCCGTTCCGCATGCTCGCCCACAACGGCGAGATCAACACCATCCGCGGCAACCGGAATCTCATGCGCGCCCGCGAAAACTCCACCGCGCACGGCGTCTGGGGCGATCGCTTCCACGACTTGAAGCCGCTCATCCAGCCGAACATGAGCGACTCGGCCACCTTCGATAACGCCCTTCAGCTCCTCACGCTCGGCGGTCGCAATCCGCTTCACGCCGCCATGATCATGGCCCCGATGGCGTGGGAAAAAGACAAGGACCTCTCCCCGGAGACCCGCGCCTTCTACCGCTACCACTCCTGCATGCTCGAGCCGTGGGACGGCCCCGCCGCGCTCGTCTTCACCGACGGCAAAGTCATCGGCGCCTCCCTCGACCGCAACGGCCTGCGTCCCGCGCGCTTCAAGATCTTCGACGACGGCTACGTCATCCTCGCCTCCGAAGCCGGCCTCGTGCACGACTTCCCCGGCAAGGTCATCCGCTCCGGCCGCCTCGCCCCCGGCCGCATGATCGCGGTCGATCTCATCGAGAAAAAATTCTTCGACGACGAAGAGCTCAAGGCCCGCTTCACCGCCGATCCTCACTACAAGGAATGGTGCGAAGCCCACCTGACCAATCTCCACAAATTCGCCGCCTCCCAGCCCGCCGCGCCGAGCGCCAGCGAGCCGTCGCTTACCGCGTCGCTCCAGCAGCAAGTCTCCTTCGGCTACGATCTCGACGAACAGGAGCTCATCCTTACGCCGCTCGCCGAAGGCATCGAGCCCACCGGCTCCATGGGCGACGACACACCACTCGCCGTCCTCTCGCGCCGCCCGCGTCTGCTCTACACGTATTTCAAGCAGCTCTTCGCGCAGGTCACCAATCCGCCGATCGACTCCATCCGCGAAAAGTCGGTCATGTCGCTGACCATGCACCTCGGCGGCCGCCTCGGCCTCTTCGAGGAATTCCCAAAAACGTCCGGCTACGTCGAACTCGATTCGCCCGTCCTCCAGACGCACGAAGTCGCCGCGCTCTTCGATGTTCCGATCCTGAAGAACCGCGTCGTCCGCCTCGGCGCCACCTTCAACGCCAAAGCCGGCCCCGGCGCGCTTGAAGCCGCCGTGAAAGATCTCGCACAGCGCGCCCAAGCCGCCGTCGAGACCGACAACGCCAAGGTCATCATCATCTCCGACAAGAGCGTCTCCGCCGAGAACGCGGGCATCCCGATGCTCCTGGCCGCCGGCGCCGTTCACCAGCAGCTCGTCCGCGCCGGTCTCCGCCTCAAGTGCGACCTCGTCGCCGAGACCGGTGAAGCCCGCGACGTGCACCACATCGCCTGCTTGCTCGGCTTCGGCGTCAACGCCGTCAACCCGTACCTCGCGCTCGAGCTCGTCTCCGCACTCGCCGCCGCCGGCAAGACCGCTAAGCCCGTATCCGCTGACCAAGCACAAGTAAACTACAAGAACACCATCGACGCCGGCCTCCTCAAGATCATGGCCAAGATGGGCATCTCCACGCTCGCGAGCTATCGCGGCGCCCAGATGTTCGAAGCCCTCGGCATTTCCCACAAGGTCATCGAGGAATGCTTCAACGGCACGCCTTCGCCCATCGGCGGCATCGACTACGCGCAGATCGCCGAAGAATCCCTGCGCCGCCACTCCGCCGCGTTCCCCGTAGCGGCGAGCGCCAGCGAGCCGTCCGCAACTCCCGCGCTCGGCAACGAAGGCTACTACCGCGTGAACAAGAAGGGCGAAGGCGAGTTCCACGGCTGGAACCCGAAGTTCGTCGCTTCGATGAACAAGTTCTTCAAGACCGGCACCGCCGAGGACTACGCTGGCGTGAAAACGCAGGGCGATGAGCACACGCCGCTCGCACTGAAGGATCTTTTGAAGATCCGCTTCGGCACGCGCCCCGCCGTCCCGCTCGACGAAGTCGAACCCATCGACGACATCCGCAAACGTTTCACGACCGCCGGCATGTCCATGGGCGCTCTTTCTCCCGAGGCCCACGAAGCCCTCGCCATCGCGATGAACCGCATCGGCGGCAAATCCAACTCCGGCGAAGGCGGCGAAGACCCGGATCGCTTCAACGTCCGCGAGAACGGCGACAACGCCAACTCCGCCATCAAGCAGGTCGCCTCCGGCCGTTTCGGCGTCACGCCCGCCTATCTCTCGTCCGCGAAGGAAATCGAAATCAAGATGGCCCAGGGCGCGAAGCCCGGTGAAGGCGGCCAGCTCCCCGGCGCCAAAGTCACGCCGCTCATCGCGCGCCTCCGTCACTCCGTGCCCGGCGTCACCCTGATCTCGCCGCCTCCGCACCACGACATCTACTCCATCGAAGACTTGGCCCAGCTCATCTTCGACCTGAAGGAAGTGAACCCGCGCGCCAAGGTCTGCGTGAAACTCGTCTCGTCCTCCGGCGTCGGCACCGTCGCTGCGGGCGTTGCGAAGGCATACGCTGACGTCGTCCTCGTCTCCGGCCATGACGGCGGCACCGGCGCTTCGCCGATCGCCTCCATCAAGAACGCCGGCTCCGCCTGGGAAATCGGCGTCGCTGAAGCGCATCAGGTTCTCATGATGAACGGCCTCCGCGGCCGCATCGTCCTTCGTACCGACGGCGGCATGAAAACCGGCCGTGACATCGTCATCGCCGCGATCCTCGGCGCCGAAGAATTCAACTTCGGCACCGCCGCCCTCATCGCGGCCGGCTGCGCGATGTTCCGTGTTTGCCATCTGAATACGTGCCCGGTCGGCGTCGCCACACAACGCGATGACCTCCGCGCCAAGTTCCGCGGCAAGCCCGAGAACGTCATCAACTACTTCAACGCCGTCGCCGAAGACGTTCGCCAGTACCTCGGCAAACTCGGCGCGCGCACGCTCAACGAGATCATCGGCCGCACCGAACTCCTTGAGCAGATCGACGACCCGTCGAACCCGAAGACCAAGCTCCTCAACCTCGCCGGCCTGCTCCACAACCCGGATCCTTCCGGCGAGCTCGACCGCTACCACACGCGCGAGCGCAACGAGCGTTTCGGCGGCGAAGGCTCGCTCGACGAGGTCATCCTCCAGGAAGCCCGCGACGTCATCCTCGGCGAATCCGCCCGCCTCGTCGCCCGCTACAAGATCACCAACGTCAACCGCGACGTCGGCACCCAGCTCTCTGGCCAGATCGCCTACCAGCGCGGCAACGAAGGCCTCCCCGCCGGCACGATCGACCTCACCTTCAACGGTTCGGCCGGTCAGTCCTTCGGCGCCTTCCTCGTCAACGGCCTGCGCCTCACGCTCGTCGGTGAAGCCAACGACTACGTCGGCAAAGGCATCAACGGCGGCGAAGTCATCATCCGCCCGTTCAAGAACGTCGGCTTCGCCTGGCACGAAAACTCCCTCGTCGGTAACACCTGTTTGTACGGTGCGACGGGCGGCAACATCTTCGTCGCCGGCCGCGCCGGTGAACGTTTCGCCGTCCGCAACTCCGGCGCCACCGCCGTGGTGGAAGGCGTCGGCGATCACGGTTGCGAATACATGACCGGCGGTCTCGTCGTCGTCCTCGGCCGCACCGGCAAAAACTTCGGCGCCGGCATGAGCGGCGGCCTCGCCTTCGTGTACGACGAAAAGAACGAGTTCGAAGCCCACATCAACCCGGCCATGATCGGCCTCGAGCGCCTCAACAATCAGGAAGAAACCGACAGCCTGCGTAAGTTGATCTCGGTCCACGCCAAGGTCACCACGAGCCCGCACGCCAAGGCCCTCCTCGAAAATTGGGACGCCACCGTTGGCAAGTTCTGGAAAGTCGTCCCTCACCCGCCGACCCCCGACTTCCCGAAGTCCGTCTACACCTTCGACCCCGCGAAAGTCCCGGTCACGGTCTGACGTTCCGGGAGCCGTTTCTCGCCTCTCTTCAAAGCCGCGCATGTTGTTCATGCGCGGCTTTTTCATGGAGCCTTTCCGGAAAACCCGCTGTCGCCAGTCGTCGTCCCACTTTCCGCTCCCTATGAAACGCATCGCCTTAGCCATCCTCGCCCTCACCGCCGCCCACGCGTTCGCCGCCGACCCCCTGAAATTCAACGACCTCCGCCGCAACCCCCTCTGGCTCCCTGCCTCGACCACCCTCACCAACGAAATCGTCTTCGGCGACGGCTCGAAACTCCCCGTCGGCCAGTCCGCCGCCATCCGCACCCTCGACGGCCGCCAGGTCGTTCTTTGGTGGCCCGGACGCGACACCACCTTCACCGTCGCCCCCGAAAGCACCACACTCCTCGCCGACGCCTCCGCCCACGTCGCGAAATTCACGCCCGCACAAAAAGCGCTCACCCCCGCCGCGCTCCGCACGCGCAAGGACCTCTGGCCCTACACCGTCACCTTCCGCGAAAAACAGGAGTTCAACGACGGCACCGTCTTCAACGTCGGCGACAAACTCCCGCTCTCCGAATTCGACGGCCGCAAAGTGAAACTCATCGAGCCCACCCGCTACGTCGCCTACACCTTCGATCCCGAGATCACCGACTTCTACGAAGCCTCTCTGCGCAACCTCGTCACGCCATCCCCCTCGCGCCTCGATCAAGAGCTCGCCAGCGCCATCGTCTCCGCCTCCACGCTGAAACCCGTCGATCTCCTCGCCGACACCGCCACCGAATACTTCGCCATCTACCACGCCGCCGCCTGGTGCCCGTATTGCGCGCAAACCACGCCCGACATCCTCGCCTGGTACCAAAAACTCAGAGCCTCCGGCGACACCCGCATCCGCCTCGTCGTGATCTCCGGCGACAAATCCTCCGAAGAATTCCGCACCCACGCCGCCAAGTTCGGCCCCGACGCTTTCGCCGTCTCCTACGAAAAAGCGCCAAAACTTTTCGTCCTCAACCAGACCGCCGGCCCCCGCTCGCTCCCTCATTTCTACGTCGTCGATCGCGCCGGCAAGACCGTCATCCCCGCCATGAGCGGCCAGCCGCAGGACCGCGTCCGCGCCGTCCTCAGCCGCCTCGGCTCCCTGTAACCGGTTCCCGGTTACACCGGGAGCAGGGCGCCCCCACCGGCAACTTCGCACGCCCGGTGAAGCACCCTCCCTCGCCCGCACACAGCCCAAGGGTTTTCCTCCCCTCACGCGTTCCACCCGTATGCACATCGCCGTGCACACTTGCGAATCGTGCATCGCTTCATCTCTTCCGCCGTCATACGTCTCGTCGCGAAACTCCAAAAATTTCCTCACCCATGCTCACGTCACGCCCCTTCCTCATCCGCCCCGTCACGCTGCTCGCCTGCGCCTTTTCCCTCGCCACCACACCCATCCTTCCCGCCCAAACCCCCGAAGCCCCCAAAGTCACTTTCCCCGCCGCCAGCCCCAAAAGCACCCTGCAGCAACGCGTCGGCGTCACCGACATCGAGATCGTCTACTCCCGCCCCAGCGCCAAGGGCCGCACGATCCTCGGCAACATCGAGCCCTACGGCAAAGTCTGGCGCACCGGCGCCAATAACGCCACCAAGCTCACCTTCAGCACGCCGGTGAAACTCAACGGCACCGACATCCCCGCCGGCACCTACGAACTCTTCACCATCCCCGGCGAAAACGAGTGGACCATCATCATCCACAAGGACTCCTCCCAATGGGGCGCCTACAAATACGACGAGAAAAACGACATCGCCCGCTTCAAGGCCACGCCCGTGAAACTCACCGAGGTAGTCGAAACGTTTACGATCGATGTGAACGACATCCGCAACGACTCCGCCACGCTCAACCTTCGCTGGGAACGCACCCGCGTCCCGATCAAACTCCAAGTCGACACCACCGGCCTCGTCCTCCCGCAAATCGAAGCCGCCCTCGCTTCCCCTGCGAAAAAACCCGCCTTCTTCTACTTCTACGCTGCCCAGTTCTACTACGACCAGAACCTCGACCCCGCCAAGGCCAAGTCCTTCATCTTCGAAGCCACCTCCGGCGACAAACCCGCCTTCTACATGGTCCACCTGAAGGCCAAAATCCTCGCCCGCCTCGGTGAGAAAGCCGACGCCATCGCCGCCGCCAAACAATCCTCCGAACTCGCCGTCGCCGCCGAAGGCCCCCAAAGCGGCTTCGTCAAAATGAACAACGACCTCATCGCCACCCTCCGCTGACCCCCGTAGCTGCGCTCGCCAGAGCGCAGTCCGCCCGAATCCCGCCCATCCTCTCAATCCTGCCCGGAACTCCGTCTTCCGACCTCTTCACCCCGCACTTACTGCATCTTCCGCCTCATGAACAAGCACCGGTCAACCGCCCTGTTCCTCGCCGTTTCCCTCGCTCTCTGCGCAACCGTCTCCACCGTATCCGCGCAACAACCACGCCCCCGCGCCAGCCCCCACGAGACCGTCAGCACCGTCATCGGCGAACGCGCCACGGGCAACCGTATCACCCTCGTCTACGGCCGCCCATACACCAAGCACCCCAAGACCGGCGAGCCCCGCAAAATCTGGGGCGGCCTCGTCGCTTGGGACAAATCCGACCGCCTCGGCGCCGACGAAGCCACGCTCCTCCTCACCCAAAAACCCCTCGTCATCGGCGGCGCCACCATCCCCGCCGGCGCCTACACCCTTTACCTGATTCCGTCCGAAACCGGCGTGTCGCACCTGGCCTTCAGCAAAGCCCTCGGCAAATGGGGCCTCCCCATCGACGAAACCCAGGACGTCCTCCGCGCCGACCTCACCAAGGAAACTCTCCCGTCCCCCGTCGACCAGCTCACGATCTACGTCGACCGCGGCCCCGACGAAACCGGCACGCTCAAGATCATGTGGGAAACCACGCAGTTCTCCCTGCCCATCGCCTCCGCGAAATAACCACCGAGCACGCGCGCCTATGCATCGCACCCTCCGTCGACTGGCCGCCACCTTTCTCGGAGCCGCCGCTTTGCTCGCCACTTCCGCCTCTTCGTCCGCCTCACCGGCCGCACCACTCTCCGCCGGTGAAATCCTCCAGGAGCTCCGCAGCTTCCGCGAACTCCGCAGCGCCCTCTACGTCGCCGCTCATCCGGACGACGAAAACACCCGCCTCATCGCCTACCTGACGCGCGGCCGCGGCTACCGCACCGGCTACCTCTCGCTCACCCGCGGCGACGGCGGACAAAATCTCATCGGCACCGAGCTCCGCGACGCCCTCGGCCTCATCCGTACACAGGAGCTCATCGCCGCCCGTCACATCGACGGCGCCCGGCAATTCTTCACCCGCGCCAACGACTTCGGCTTCTCCAAGGACTACCGCGAAACGCTCTCCGTCTGGGACCGCGATCAGGTACTTGCCGACATGATACGCGCCATCCGCACGTTCCGGCCCGACATCCTCGTCACACGTTTCTCGCCGCAGCCCGGCACGACCCACGGCCACCACACTGCCTCGGCCATCCTCACGCTCGACGCCTTCAAACTCGCCGCCGATCCCGACGCCTATCGCAGCGAGCTCGGCCATCTCCCGCCGTGGCAGGCGAAACGCGTCCTCTGGAACACCGGCCCCAGCGGCGCCAGCCGCACCGGCCAGTCCGCCAGCCCCACCGTCCTCCGCCTCGACGTCGGCGGCTACAGCCCGCTCCTCGGCGAATCCTTCGGCGAAATCGCCGCCCGCAGCCGCACCATGCACAAGAGCCAGGGCTTCGGCTCCGTCGGCACCCGCGGCACCGCCTACGAACACTTCCAACTCCTCGCCGGCGACCCCGCCACCACCGACATCTTCGACGGCATCGACTCCACTTGGTCCCGCCTCCCCGGCGCCTCCGAGATCGGTCCGCTCATCGACGCCACCCTCAAAAACTTCTCCCCACAAGACCCCGCCGCCAGCGTTCCCGCGCTCCTCGAAATCCGCACCGTCCTCACCGCGCTCGCACCCGATCCCATCCTCGACGACAAACGCGCCCACCTCGACCGCATCCTCACCGCCTGCCTCGGTCTCCACTGGGAAACTGTCATCCCCCAGGCCGAAGTCGTCCCCGGAGAAAACTTAAAGCTCCGCCACACGCTCATCGCGCGAAACAACATCCCCGTCCGCTGGCTCGCCACGCGTTATCCCTCGCTAAAGACCGAGTTTCCCGTCGCCACCGATCTCGCCGCCAACGTCTCCCTCAACAAAGAAAACGCCCAGCCGCTCCCGCCCGCCACTCCGCTCACGCACCCGTATTGGCTCCGCGGTGACGCCACCACCGGCATGTTCGCCGTCGCCGATCCCGCGTTGATCGGTACGCCCGAAAACCCGCCCGCCTTCCCCGTCGAGCACGTCATCGAGGTCAGCGGTCAGACCCTCGTCCTCACCGACGAACCGGTCCAGATCATCGACGACCCCGTCAAAGGCGAAATCCGCCGCACCCTCGCCGTCATCCCACCCGTCTCTCTCCGCTTCACGCAAGACCTCGAACTCCTCGCTCCCGGCGCCGCCAAGACCGTCTCCGTCGAAGTCACCGCCGCCCGCTCCAACTCCACCGGCACGCTACGTCTCGAAGCCCCCGTCGGTTGGACAACCTCTCCCGAGTCCCAGCCATTCTCGCTCGGCAGAGTAGGGGAGAGGTCGCAGCTCACCTTCACCGTCACACCGCCCGCCGCGACCGGCATCGCCGCACTCACCGCCGCCGCCGATCTCGACAACGCGACCTACCGCAGCCGCCGCACCGACATCCGCTACGACCACATCCCGCCGCAGCTCCTCCAGCCACCCGCCAAACTCAAAGCCGTCAGCCTCGATCTCCAGATCCGCGGCAAAACCATCGGCTACCTCCCCGGCGCCGGCGACCTCGTTGCCGACAGCCTCACGCGTATGGGCTATTTGGTGACACTCCTCACTGGCGCCGATCTCACCACCGAACGCCTCCGCGCCTTCGACACCGTCGTCCTCGGCGTCCGCGCCTTCAACACACGCCCCGACCTCGTCCCGAATCTCCCCGCGCTCTTCGCCTATGCCGAAAACGGCGGCACCGTCATCGTCCAGTACAACACCACCGCGGATCTCCCCGACGCGAAGCTCGCCCCCTACGACCTGAAAATCTCCCGCGACCGCGTCACCGACGAAACCGCCGCCGTCAGGCTCCTCGCCCCCGATCATCCCGCGCTCAACACGCCCAATAAAATCACCGCCGACGACTTCGACGGCTGGATACAGGAGCGCGGCCTCTATTTCCCCAACCAATGGGCTCCTGAGTTCACCCCGCTCATCGCCTGCGCCGACCCCGGTGAAAACCCGCTCTCCGGCAGTCTCCTCGTCGCGCAGCACGGCAAGGGTTGGTTCGTCTACACCGGCCTCTCCTGGTTCCGCCAGCTCCCCGAAGGCGTCCCCGGCGCCACCCGCCTCTTCGCCAACCTCATCTCCCTCGGAAAGTGATCACGCCTCCCTCCAGCTCTCCGAGTCCCGCGCACCGCGGCGCCTCTCCTCCGAATGACGAAGCCCCCGGCGTCCCCGGCTTCCGCACCTGGCGCGGCGTCTACCTCTTCGTCTTCGGTGTCTTCATCGTAATCGTGATCGCGCTCACCCTCTTCTCCCGCGCCTTCGCATGAACGCCCTCGATTGGATTGTCCTCCTCGGCACCATGCTCGGCATCGCCGCCTACGGCACCTGGCGGACGCGTCACACCGACAACCTCAACACCTACCTCAAAGGCAGCCGCACCACCAAGTGGGGCACCATCGGCCTCTCCGTCATGGCCACGCAGGCGAGCACGATCACCTACCTCTCGCTCCCCGGCCAGGCCTACGAAAACGGAATCGCCTTCATCCAAAATTATTTCGGCCTTCCGCTCGCCCTCATCCTCGTCTGCGCGGTCTTTCTCCCCATCTACCGCAAGCTTGGCGTGTATACGGCCTACGAATACTTGGGACAACGCTTCGATAAAAAAACCCGCCTCCTCGGCGCCGGCCTCTTCCTCCTCCAGCGCGGACTCCAGAGCGGCATCACCATCTACGCCCCCGCCATCATCCTCTCCACCGTCCTCGGCTGGCGCGTCGATCTCACCATCATTTTCACCGGACTGCTCGCCATCGTCTACACCGTCACCGGCGGCAGCGCCGCCGTGAACCTCACGCAGAAATGGCAGATGGCCGTTATCTTCGGCGGCATGCTCACCGCCTTCGTCGTCCTCCTCGTGAAACTCCCGCCCGATGCCATGCACATCGCGGGCGCGATGGGAAAACTTGAGGCCGTCAGCTACGAGCCCGACCTTAAGCAACGCTACACGATCTGGAGCGGCCTCATCGGCGGCTTCTTCCTCTCGCTCTCGTACTTCGGCACCGACCAGACCCAGGTCCAGCGCTACATCGGCGGCGCTGCCCTCCGCGAAGGCCGCCTCGGCCTCATGTTCAACGCCGTACTCAAAATCCCGATGCAGTTCTTCATCGTGATCCTCGGCGCGCTCCTTTTCGTCTTCTACCAGTTCTCCCCGTCCACGCCGCTCCTCTTCAACCAGACCGAATGGCGCCGCCAGCTCGACGGACCGCAGGCCGCGACCTTCCGCACCTTCGAGGAAAAACACGCCGCGCTCCACGCCGAAAAACAGGAAAAAATCCGCGCCTGGTCCGCCGCGCGCGACTCCGCCGATCCCCAGCTCGAATCCTCCGCCCGCGCCGCGCTCGCCGAAACCCAGGCCGCCGCCACCGCCCTCCGCAACGAAGCCCGCGACGCCCTCCACGCCGCCTCGCCCGAATCCAAGAAAACCCGCGACTCCGATTTCGTCTTCATCACGTTCATCCTCACGCAGCTCCCCCACGGCGCCATCGGCCTCCTCATCGCCGTCATGTTCGCCTCCGCGCTGTCTTCGAAAGCCGGCGAGCTCAATGCCCTCGGCACCACCAGCACGATCGACCTCTGGCGCCACTTCCGCCCGCTCGCCGCGCACGACGAAGCCCGCAACGTGAAAAACGCGAAATGGTTCACCGCCTTCTGGGGCCTCTTCGCCATCGGCTTCGCGCTCTTTGTCAGCTTCGCCGAAAATCTCATCGAAGCCCTCAACATCGTCGCCTCCATCTTCTATCCCGCGCTGCTCGGCGTCTTCATCGTCGCCTTCTTCTTCAAAAAAGTCGGCGGCTCCGCCGTCTTCTGGGCCGCCATCGCCGCGCAGGCCGTCGTCATCGCCATCTTCGCCTTCGGAAAATTCTTCCCCGCCCACGAAATCGGCTACCTCTGGCTCAACCCCATCGGCTGCACCGCCTGCGTCCTCTTCGCCCTCGCGCTGCAACCGCTCTTCGGCTCCGCAAAACCATCCGCCACCGCCGCATGAGCCAGAGCCCCGTCATCTGCTTCGGCCAGCAACCCTGCGGAATTTTCCCGCGCCGTTTTCTCCACGCAAAAATCGTCACCGCCCGCCGCCTCCAACGCGAACTCGGCGGCCGCATCGTCTTCTTCTTCCACGACAGCGACCACGACCCGCGCGAAACCCAGACCACCCTCCGTCACCTGAAAACCGGCGAACCCCACACGCTCAACTTCACCTTCGAAAACAAACTCCAGCGCAAACACTCCCCGCTCTACCTGAAGCGCATCCCCGCCGCCTGGCGCGACACCACCGCCCGCCAGCTCCCCGCCTACGTCGACGCCCGCTGCGTCTCCGCCTTCCGCCAGACCGCCGCCAATCCCACCGCCACCAACATCGCCGACTTCTGCCTCGAGATCTACCGCGCCCTCGGCCTCCTCGACGGCATCGAACTCGTCCGCTCCAGCTCGCTCGAAACCCGCCGCGCAGCCTGCGACATCACCGACTTCTTCGTCGACGTCCCTTATCAGGGCGAAATCGTCCGCGCCCGCCACAACCCCGCCGACAACTCCCTCCAGCTCCACGAGGGCGGCAACAGTTTCCTCACGCTTCCACCGCCCGCCTCGCCGTGGGAAAAATCCCAGATCAGCCCCACGCGCGACTCCCGCCTCCGCTGGATGCAGTCCGTCATCCGCTGCACGCACTACATCGCCGGAGCGGGCGAACAGGCTTACTTGAACAAAGCCAACGCCCCCGAAATCCTCTTCGTGAACCGCGACCCCATCGACCGCTCCGATGAAGCCTACACCGACGCCTGATCAACCCGCCCCGCTCCTCGCCTTCGGCGCGCACCCCGACGACATCGAATTCGGCTGCGGCGGCGTCATCGCCCGCGAAACCCAGTCCGGCCGCCCCACCCATTTCGTGATCTGCTCCCACGGCGAATCCGGCACCAACGGCACCCCCGCCGAACGCACCGCCGAAGCCCAAAAATCCGCCGCCCTCCTCGGCGCGACTTGCGAGTTCATCGACATCGGCGGCGACGCCCACCTCACCCACACCGTCGAAAACACGCTCAAACTCGCCGCCATCATCCGCCGCCTCCGCCCGCAAATCGTCCTCGCCCCGACCACCGTCGAAAACCAGCACCCCGATCATCCCGTAGTCGGCCGCCTCGTCCGCGACGCCGCCCGCCTCGCCCGCTACGGCGGCGTCGCCGAGCTCCGCGAAACACCGTCACACGCCATCGCCTCGCTCCTCTTCTACGCGATCACCCCCGACGCCGAGCACGCCGACCGCTCCGCCGTTCTCATCGACATCTCCGCCCCCGCCGTGATCTCCGCCTGGACCGCCGCCATGGAAGCCCACGCCACCCAGCTCCGCACGCGCAACTACGTCGAACTCCAACTCGCCCGCTCCCGCGTCAACGGCCTCCGCTCCGGCACCGCCCACGCCACCGTGCTCTTCCCGAACGACCCGCTCGTATTCGATTCCCTGACACCGCTCGCCCGCTCCGCGCGTCAGTTCTGACCGCCGCTCCGCCCACGATGTCCGCTCCCGCTCCCCTCAAAATCGGCATCACCTGCTACCCGTCCGTCGGCGGCAGCGGCATCCTCGCCTCCGCCCTCGGCGAAGAACTCGCGCGCCTCGGCCACGAGGTCCACTTCATCAGCTACGAGCGCCCCTTCCGGATGCCGCAAAACGCTCCGCGCCTCTTCTTCCATCCCGTCGACGTCAGCGATTACGGCCTCTTCAAATACCCCGACTACACGCTGCCCCTCTCCGTGAAAATGGCCGAGGTCAGCCGCGAGCACCGCCTCGACATCCTCCACGTCCACTACGCCGTCCCACACGCCACCGCCGCGCTCCTCGCGCGCGACATGCTCCCGCCCGAGCTCCGCCCCAAAATCGTCGCCACGCTCCACGGCACCGACACCACGCTCCTCGGCAAAGACCCCGCCTACGCCCCCGCCATCCGCCACGCCCTCCACGGCGCCGACGCCATCACCACCGTCTCGCATTTCCTGAAACGCGAAACCCAGCGCGTCCTCGCCGTCGATCGCCCCATCGACGTCATCCACAACTTCTTCACACCCCGCCCCCCGAAAGAATCCCGCGACGCCATCCGCGCCGGCCTCGGCGTGAAACCCAACGAAGCCCTCATCCTCCACGCCTCGAACCTCCGCCCGCTCAAACGCATCGACCTCCTCCTCGAAACCGCCGCGCGTATCCGCCCGGCCGATGCCTTCAAACTCGTCATCCTCGCAGGCGGCGACTTCGAGCCCTTTCTCCCCGACGTCCTCCGCCTCGGCCTGCAGGACCGCGTCATCGTACGCACCAACGTCCCACACATCGAAGATTACTTCGCCGCCGCCGACCTCGCGCTCTTCACCTCCGAAACCGAAAGCTTCTGCCTGAGCATCCTCGAAGCCATGGCCTTCGCCTGCCCGAGCGTCACGACCGACGTCGGCGGCATTCCCGAAGTCATCGACCACGACCTCAACGGCCTCCGCATCCCCTTTGGCGGCGCCGATTCACTCGCCCGCGCCATCGAATCTCTCCTCTCCGATCCCGCCCGCCGCACCGCCCTCGGCCAGTCCGCGCAACAAAAAGCCCGCACCGCCTTCTCCGCGGCAACAATCGTCCCCCAGTACGTCGCTCTCTACCGCCGCATACACGTCTGATTGGCACTCCAAGCCGCTGACTCCGGCTACTGCGGTCACACCCCATTTGAGCACTTGAACCGACGGCTAAAGCATCTCCGCGTTAAAGCCGTTTCATGAACGCAGTCCACTCCCTGCGCACCCGCTGTTCGCGAAGTCAGTTTTAGAGTCGGAGCTGATTTACCTGCATAAAAATCCTCCTTTATTAGACGTTCTACGGAAAAATATTTGACAGATTGTTTTCATGAAAAAGACACTGTTATCACTTTTATTTCATATGAAATAAAAGCCGCCCCGACCAAACGGCCTCCCAACCCGTTTAACAAGCCCACCCCTAACCGTAGCCCAATGACATCCCCTCGTTCAGCGCATCCGCGCGGACGCGCCGCCATGCCCGCGCGCGTCACCTCCCGTAAACTCGCCCTCCTGCTCGCGTCGATGACCGCCGCCGTGCAGTTCGCGCCCACCACTGCCATCGCCCAAACCGCCGAAACCGGTTCCATCCGCGGCCGCGTCCTCAATGCCGCCAACGGCATGTACCTCAACAACGCCCGCGTGGTCGTCGAAGGCACAAACATCGAGACCTTCACAAACCAGTTCGGCGAATACACCCTCAACAACATTCCCGCCGGCTCTGTAAGCCTCCGCGTTACCTACACCGGTCAAGAGCCTCAAGTGGCTACGGTCAGCGTGACCGCCGGAGCTGTCGCCACCCAAGACATCTCGTTCCGCGCAGACCAATCCACGACCAGTGAAGACGGTTCTCTCATTCTCAATGAATTCGTAGTTGCCGCTGATCGCTATCGCTCCGCACAGGAACTAGCGATCAACGAAGAACGGGCGTCAGTGAACATCAAGAATGTCGTCGCGACCGATGCCTTCGGCGACATCCCCAGCGGAAATGTCGGCGAATTCCTGAAGTTCGTTCCCGGCGTCTTGGTTAGCTACGGCGCCTACGGTGGCGCCAACCAAGGCACATCCGAGTCTGATGCAACCGGCATCTCAGTGCGCGGCTTCGGCGCTGAAGACACCGCGATCATGATCGACGGCATGCCCGTCTCGAACGCCTTTCCCGGCAGCCTCACCCGCCAGGTCGGCCTCGACATGCTCTCGATCAACAACGCGTCGCGAATTGAGGTGACCAAGGTCCCTACGCCCGACATGCCCGCCAATTCCATCGGTGGCCAGGTGAACCTCATCAGCAAGACCGCGTTCGAATACGCGCGCCCCACTTTCAACTGGGACATCTTTCTCACAGCCAATGCCGACCACTTGGATTTCAAAAAGACTGTCGGCCCCACCGACAAATCGACGTTCAAGATGTCGCCCTCCGGGACCATCTCGTACGTGCATCCGGTAAACGCCAACTTCGGTTTCACGCTCACCGCATCTCACGTGCGCGAATTCGATGCGAATACACGCGCGCAGATCAACTGGTCCAACCCGGCCCCCACGCCCGCCATAACCGGCACCACCACCCAAGAAGAAGCCACTGACCGGCTGCGGGCTTCGTGGTCAAATCCATGGCTGTCTCGTTTCCAAGTTACCGACACGCCGCGTTTCACCATCAGAAACTCTGGTAACCTCAAATTCGATTACCGGCCATTCCCTGGTCACACGATCACCTTCAACTACCAGCTCAGCGCTTACAGCGCGGATGAAGCTCAGCGTCGTATGGATTTCAGGCCTACGGGTGACAGCACCTCCATGGCTCTCTCCGGACAACCTCTCGCATGGGGACCGACTTTCGTGGAGGGGCAGATCAACAGCAATCAGCCCCGTATCGCGATGACGGTGTTCACTCGCGACAAAGTCGGCACCACCAACAGCGGTACTTTGCAGTACAAATTCAGCAAAGGCGGCTGGTCGATTGATGCAGGCGCGAGCCTCTCCGTCTCGGAAGGCGAGCTTCAGGACAGGGCCAACGGACACTTCTCCGAGGTCGCTGCCATCACAGGCGGCAGCGGCACCCCGGCCAATCAGTTGAAAATTAACTTCTACGGCATCTCGGATGGCGTCCCCGGCACCATCGAGGTATTCCAGGGCGGGCCAGGCTTCACCACCCCGTTCGACTATACCCAGCTCGGAGGCTGGCGCTTCGACAGCCTCGCCGCCAAGTCCGGTGAGCAATATTCAAAAGACACCATCGGCGTGTACAAAGTGGATATTCGCCGCGAACTGGATTTTCTCCCCGGCACCTCCCACTACAGCCTCGCCTTGAAAGTCGGTGCCCGCCGCGACGAAAAAGAAGTCGAAAAATGGGGCTTGGGAACGGGCTATGCGGAAACGCTCAATCCTGCCAAAACCCTGGCTCTGGCCGATGTGATCGACGATCACTATGTTGGAATCAGCCCTGGCTACAATCAGCGCCCCCAGCAGTGGCTTTCCACCTACAAGCTGTACCAACTGGCAAAGGCCGATCCTGATCTCTTCGGTGTCTTCACAGACGCACAGGCCGTGAGTAATTATAACAGCTACGCCAACCAGCAGAAGTCGATCACTGAGACCAGAGACGCCTACTACGCCATGCTGGAAGGCAAGTTCTTCAACAATCGCCTCAACGTAGTCGCCGGCGGCCGCAAAGAACATGAAGAGCGCAAAGGACGCGGTCCGTACACCGACAACAGTTGGAATTTCATCAAAAACAAAGACGGCACCCGCTACACGGAAGCCGGAACCTACGCCAACGGAGTCGCCTTCAATAATGCATCGAGCGGCCTTTTCACCGACGCTGCGTTGCGCTCTAGAATCGACGCACTCGGACTTTGGTATCCTAAAAACCCCGACAACACCCCCCGGGTCCTCACGAACACAACCGTGGAAGGCCGATCACTTCAGCTAGTAACGAATAAGGAGGTTAACCAAGAGCGCTGGAACGATCCGTCCTACAGCATCAACGCCGCCTACGAAATCACCGACAAGCTCGTCGGAAAAGTAGCATGGTCGCGCACGTTTGGCCAGGTGCCCTTCGAGTCCGGCAACAACGGCATCCTTTCCGGAAACAATGCCTACTCGTTCACCGAGTACACGTCCGCACAGTCCGACGGCGCATGGGGACAAATCACCGTAGCGAATCCCGATCTTGAGCCCTGGACATCTAACAATTGGGACGTAGCGCTTTCGTACTACACGAAATCCGGCGGTAAATTTACCGCGTCGCATTTCTGGAAATCGGTGGAGAACTTCACGATCAACTACGATTTCTACGCGTACATGCCCGAGTTTAACGTGATTCTCAACTCCTTGGGCATCAACCCGTCGGACTACCAAGACTATCGTCTCCGCACCACCACCAACGGGGACGGCAGTCAGAAGACAAGCGGCTGGGAACTCGAATGGCAGCAGGACCTCTCCTTCCTCGGAAGCTGGGGCAAACACTTCGCTGCCTTCGCCAGCTACACGCACAACAACTTGAAAGATCCGGTAACTCCGAAGCCTTACACCTTCCTCGATCTAAACGGGAATCCCGTAACCGTCACTCCCGCCAACACCCGTGTAATCACGAAAGAAGCCAATAAATTCGCCGGCGCGGGCCTGATGTTCTCCCGCAATCGGATTACCGCGACCATCCGTGGTAACTACCGCAACGAAAACCAAGTAGGCGGCGCCACCGTCCTGACCTACGGCCCCAGCGGAAGTCAGACCACGCTCAATGCGATCCGGAACTTCGATCCCGAGGAAGTCCGCATAGACATGAGTTTGAGCTACCAGATCAACAAACGCTTCGCCGTCTACGCAACCGGTCGTGACGTGTTCAATAACAGCCGCAACCGTATCCGCAAGGACGACGCCGGATGGCTTCCTTCCTATTCGGAATACGTAGATCGGCGCGACTTCGGCATCGAGGTCACTCTCGGTCTGCGCGGCTCTTTCTGAGCGATCTGACTAAATAACTCTAACTCCCCCAAGCCCGGCGCGACTCCCGTCGCCCGGGCTTTTTCGTGCCCACTGGTTCACTACACCGTTCAGCGCCACTCACGGCCCCGTCACCACCACCCGCAAAAACGCCCGCACCTCCGCCCCCTTCGCATAAATCGCCGTCACCCGATTCCCCACCGTCTGTACATCCAAGTTCGGATTATCCGGCACATCGTCATCCCAATTCACCAGATCCGTGCTCACCTGCACCGAGTACGTGAGCTCACTCCGCAATCGATCGAACTCCAGCCGCAGCTTCGTCCCGCCATCGATCGTCATCGCCTGAGGCAGCAACGCCGCCGAATTCACCCGCGGATTCAAATCCAGCGCATACTCGAGCAAATTGCTCACGCCGTCCCCGTCCGGATCGGCCGTGTCTCCCGAGATCGCCGCGTTCGCCAGCTCCACGTCGCTGAAATGCGTCTCATGCCACGCCGTCGGCGCCGCCACCAGCCGCCGGATCATCCCATCGCTCTTGCTCAGCAAAAACAACTCCCCGCTCGCATCCATCGCCCAGCGCACATCCGCCCGCCCCACATCCGTCGACGCCGCTCCGCCCGGCAGGTGACTCGCCCCCATGCCTCCACGCGCCCGATACGCATCCACGATGATCGTGAACAACCCCCGATCCTCCGGCACCGCCCCAAACCCACCGCTGAAAACCCCCGCAAACGTCCCCGCATAGTCGAAGCTCAACAACCCCGCCCCCAGTGAGTCGTCCGGATCATCCCACCGCAGATCGATCACCCCGATGTTAGCCACCGTCGCCGGATCGCCATCATTCACCGCATCCATGTCCGCCAGATTCGCATAGAAAAGCCGCGCCGTCGTGATGTCCCCAAAAACATATTTCCCGCGCAACGCCGGAATCGCCGATCCCCGGTAAACGTAACCGCTCGAAATCGCGTCGCCGAACTCGAAGTTATTCGCGTCCGAATGCGGGTAACTGATCACCGGATACGTATAGCCCAGCGTCGCGTCGTTCCCCGGCAACGCCTGCGTCGTCGTGCCGATGGGCGTCGTCGACGCCCGCAACCCCTCCCGCTCCGCCCACCCATAATTCCCGCCCGCCACCACGATGTTCACCTCCTCCGCATCGTGAAACCCGATGTCGTTCACAAACAGCCGCGCCACCGTCGGCGCCGCCGGATCGACATCCCACGAAAACCGGTGCGGATTCCGAAATCCATACGCCCAAATCTCCGTGCGCAACCCAACCGGCGGCGACGCCATCCCCACAAACGGATTGTCCGTCGGAATCCCATACCTCAACAGCCCCGCCCCATCCGGATCGGCCACATTGATCCGCAAAATCTTCCCGCCAAGCGTCGCCAGGCTCTGCGGATTCCCATGCCGTGTCGCATCGGACGCCTGCTCCCCATCCGCGCCGTCACCATGTGCCAGATACAGATTCTCCCAGTCCGGATGCGCCGCCGTCGTCGCCAGCGGATTGAATAACAAATCCCCCAGCGGATGGATGCGCGAGTTCCCCTCCGTCCGCAGCATCTCCCGCGCGGTTCCCGTGAACACATAGTCCGTCACATCCGTGTCCTGCCACTCGACCAGCACGCAGTGAATCGCCGTCCCCGTGTTCGCCCCAGGCGCCACTTGCACCGCCGTCGTCGAATAACCCGTCGCATTAAATCCCGGGAAATTCGTTGTCACCGGCAGCCGCGCCACCGCCCCGTCCGTCGTCGGCACTTCCACATGCACCGAATAAAACTTCCCGTACCCCGGCTGCCCCGCCTGCGCGTACTGCGGATGAAACTGAAACGTCACCAATCCCCATGAGTATCCGCCCGCCGTGTACATCGCCGGAAACAACCCGCCATTCGCCGCCGTGCCGTTGAAATTCAGCAGCGTGTGAAACTCCTTGTCGTCCCGATCCACGATATAGAGCCGCCCGCTCGAATCGTTCACCCAAAGCCGGTTCGCATCGCCCGGCTGCGAGCGCAAAAAATTCACCCGCGCGATGTACGTGTCCGCCGTCGCGCCCGTCGCCGGCGCCGCCGCAAAATCCTCCAGCTTCGCCGTGATCGTCGGCAGCGTGATCGCCGTATACTGGGCCAGGCAGGGCAGGGCACTCGCCGCCACCACGCCCACACCTCCCGCGAGCAATCGCAACGCCACATGAACAGACGCACAGGACCGGCCGGATAAAGCGGAACGACTCATAGGGGTAGGGCAGGGCAGGATAAGAAGTTGATCCGCCGAAACACCTATCTCCGGCTCAGCTCACCGGCAATCCCTGGCAACCGGGGTTCCTTCCCTAGAAACGCTCCCAAAACAGACAAAACCATCCCCGAGTTTTCCTAATAACTTCACGCCCGCGTTGCCCACACCGCCCGGTGCGCCGATACATAGCCACGCGTTCAACCCGACACTCCCCGCCATGAAAACCCCCGCGCTCCTGACCGCCGCAGTCGCGGCCGCCCTCTTCCTCGCCGCGCCCGCTTCCGCCGCCTCCGCTCCGAAAAACACCCTCGAGGTCGCCTACATGCCCAGCCTCGACTACCCTGAATCCCTGATCCGTCGCGGCATCATGGAAGCCGAGGTCGGCCTCGTTCTCAGCATCGACCCCGACGGCCGCGTCGCCGACTGGCTCGTCACCGCCACCACCGATCCCGCCTTCGAAACCCTCGTCGCCGACCTCCTGCGCGACATTGAGTTCAAACTCCCCGCCGCCCCCGGCCCGGTCCGCGTCGCCATGACTCTCCACTTCCAGGCGCGCGGCGCTGTCGTCTCCCACACCGTCAACGACACCGTCGACACCCTGGTCAACCGCATGCTCGCCCCTCGCCGTATCGATAAACTGGGCACACCCCGGCAGCTCGACCGCCCGCTCGCCCCGGTTCGCACCGTTTCTCCGCTTTATCCCGAAGCGCCCGCCGGTCCCGGCTCCCGCGTCGTCCTCGACTTCCTCATCGATGAAACCGGCCGCGTCCGCATGCCCGTCCTCCACGCCGGTGAAGACCGCGTGCTTGCCAACGCCGCCACCAACGCCCTGCTCGAATGGCGCTTCGATCCGCCCACCCGCGCAGGCCAGCCCGTGATCGTCGCCGCCCGCCAGGAATTCCGGTTCCCCGCCCGCTGACCCGCCTGCCCGGCTAAAACTGCACCCCCGCAGCCGGGGCGCGCACCGCCTGCTTCGCCGGCCCCATCTCCGTCACCGTCGTCTTCACCGGATGATAGAGCAGCCCCGCCTCCGCAAACGCCTCCGGCGCCTCGTGGTAATACGCCCCGCTCACCGGCGGCCGGTAGACAAACGTCCCTGGCGTCAGGTAAAGACTGCTCCGCGTATTACGATACCAAGTACGCCCTCGCGCCCTTGACCACGAGCGCCCGCCGCCCAGATCCTCCAGTGAAAACCCTTCATACCGCGCCAGCGTCGGCAGGATCGCCTCCGTATGCCCGCGCCAGCTGCCATCCGTCGCCACCGCCGCGTACCGCTCCAGCAGCCGCCGTGACAGCCGCATGATCGGGAAAAACCCGCGCGTGTGCATCGCCAGCGGCACCTCCGTCGGCGCTTCAAACCAGCTCCAGTGCATCCAGCCCGGATCGTCCGCCCGCGAAAATAGCGTCGTCCCCACCAGATCCGCGTCGCTGCCTCCGGCGTCCCCAAAAAACTCCCCCCAGCTCCCCGCGAAATCCACATCGTACTCCATCATCCACACATGATCGCACCCGCGCAGCCGCTCGTTGAGCAACGACGGCAGCCACGCCAGATCCGGAAACCCGCTCGCCAGTCCGCGACCCTCGCTCCGCCTCAACTCCCGGCACCGCGCCGGCAGCAACCGCTCCGCATCCGTACCGGTCACCACTAGATCCGCTTTCATCTTCTCCGCCACTCCCCGCACCGCGCCCTCGCCGGCATGGAAACTCAAATACACCGGCATCGTTCCCGCCACCTCGCGCCTCAACCGCTCGCAGTGCCCCGCGATCCTCCGATCGTCCAGATGCGTGTGAAAAACGATGGCTTGCTCGCTCATAAAACAGGTCTGCGGACGTCCGCCCCGCCAGTGAGCGCGATCGCCCCGCCCGCGACGATGCGGAAAAACGATCGCCGCCCCCAGACGCAACCGGGCTGCACACCGTGTCGTCTCGCTCCAGCGATTCCCTCACACCCGCACCGGGGGAAAAATGCCCGCTTCCGTTTTGCGCCACTCGCCCGCCTCCTGCTTTTTCGACCACCTCCATGGCCCGCATCGTCTCCTGCCTGATCGATTCGCTCGACTACCTCCACGAGAGTACCCCCGGCCTCACCCTCAACGGCGCCAATCTCGTCGCCTCCCTCTACCTCCGCCAGTTCCTCCGCGACCCCGGGATCGAGACCCTCGAACTCTTCCTGCCCACCGCCCTCTACCTCGACCGCGCCGGCCTCGAAAACGCAGCCCGCCAGGCCCTCCCGCCCGAACTCCGCGGCCGCGGCAAACTCCACTTCCTCCCGCTCTCCGCACTTCCCGAAACCTGGGCCGACCGCCGCGAACGCATCCTCTGGGTCATCGACGCCGCCACCCTCCAGCGCGAACGTTACCTCCGCGACCGCTTCGCCACCGCCCCCACCGCCGTCGTCGCCGACACCCACACCCTCGGCGCCCACGTATTCTGGAATCAACTTCGCCCCGTCGCCGAGGCCGCCCCCGTCGACTTCGACGCCATCTGCTGCCTCTCGCGCTCCTACCGCGACTCCCTCGAAAAATGGCTCGCCAGCCTCAACCCCGCGCCCGCCTCCTGCCGCCTCGAACTCGTCCCCCGCCTCCTCGACACCACGCTCTTCCAACCCGCCTCCGGTCCCGCCGCCCAGGCCACCGCCCGCCGCATCCTCCGCCTTCCGCAGGACCGCACCCTCAGCCTCTGCCTCGGCCGCCTCACCCCCAACGACAAAGCCGACCTCCTCCCCGTTCTCCGCTGGTTCGCCGAAATCTCTTCCCCGCAAGACGTCCTTCTCATCGCCGGCGAGGAAAACGCCCCCGGCTACGCCGCCATGCTCAAACGCGCCGCCCACGAGCTCGGCCTCGGCGACCGCGCCCTCTTCCACGGCCGCGTCGATCCCTCCCTCCGCCCGCTCTACTACCAGGCCGCCGACATTTTCCTCCTCCCCGCCGACTCCATCATCGAAGGCTCCACCGTCACCCCCCTCGAAGCCATGGCCTCCGGCATCCCTGTCCTCTCCGCCGACTGGGACGGCGCCCGCGATTCCATCGAAGAGGGGAAAACCGGATACCTCATCCCCACGCGCATCATGCCCGGCGCCCTCGATCCCGTGGAAACCCTCTCGCCCGCCAGCCAGCGCGCCGCCGACTTCCTCCACGTCGCCCAGATGGTCTGGATCGACCCCGATCTCTGGAAAACCCGCTGGCTCTCCCTCCTCCGCGATCCCGCCCTCCGCACCTCCCTAGGCCAGGCCGGCCGCCAGCGCGTCGAATCCCACTTCTCCTGGCCCGCCGTCCGCGAACGCCTCTTCGCTCTCTGGGACGACCTCCTCGTCCGCGCCCGCGCCGAAACGCCCGCCTCCGCCGCCACCCGCCGCGAAGCCGCCGCCACTCTCGGCCGCCCCACGCCCTACACGTCCCTGTTTTCCAACTACGCCACTGCCTCTTGGGATTCTTCCCGCGACCGCTTCCGCCTCTCCCCCCGCGGCCGCCTCCACCTCGACGACGCCCGCCCCATCGCCTTCTACGACGAAATCACCCCGCGTCTCCGCCAGCCCCTCCTCGACTCCCTCCTCCGCCTCTTCGACCGCGCCGGCTCTGCCGGCCTCTCCCTCGCCGAAACCGAATCCGCCCTCGGCGCACCCCTCACCGCCCCGGCCGACGCCATCCGCTTCCACTGCGGCCTCCTCCTCAAAACCGGCATCCTCGACCTCATCCCCGCCGCGCCTGCCGGAAACAACACCCCCTAAAATCCTATTTCCCTACCGAACCATGAACACCATCCAGAATAACACGCTCGGCAAAACTGCCGCTCTCGCCACCGCCACACTCGGCGCGCTCGCCCTCACGGCCGGAAAGGCCGAAGCCCAGACTGCTCCCACCCGCTTCGCCGTCGAAGCCGGCGCCTCCTACCTCCTCGACAGCGACTCCCGCGATGTCGTCGGCAGCACCGGCGTCCGCGTCGGCGTCGCCTACGCACTGCCCAAGGGCCTCCTCGGCTCCAGCAGCGCCGTCGTCGATTACACCCGCCACAGCAAGAGCGGCCGCCGACTCGAAAGCTACGGCGCCTGGTATCAGGAGCGCATCGACATCCTCGAAAACGCCCCGCTCCCGCTCTACGCCACCCTCGGCGTCGGCGTGATCCGCCAGTCCGTCAAATCCACCCGCGAACAGCGCACCGTCACCGTCGTCCCCGTCCCCTCCGGCAGCGGCGGCTACGGCGTCGCCGCAGTTCCCAACGGCCCCGTCGCCCTCGCCGCCGAGTCCGTCGTCGTCGTCAACGACGGCGTCAACATCACCACCACCACCACCCGCGACATTCCGCTCGACGACGATAAATGGACCGCCGCCGCCCGCGCCGCCATCGGCACCAACTTCGGCGGCGGCTTCTACGCCGAGCTCGGCCTCCAGGTCAGCGAAAAGACCCTCGGCGTCACCCCCACCAGCGCCCAGCTCTCCGCCGGCATCCGCTTCTGATCCCGCCCCTCACACCCAAATAAACAAAAGGCGCCTCCCGTCCCGGGCAGGCGCCTTTTGATTTTAGCGTGCCGCCAACGACCACTCCGCTGGGAGCGCCGGCGGCCCGCCGGCATCCGTCCCTCAGCCCCCATATCACGGCATCGGATTCAACCCTTCCGCCCGCACCACCCATTTCCCATTCTTCGGGAAACCCGGCGCATCGCCCGCCGGCGCCCCATCCCAGCCGCCCGCCATCAACGCCGCCGCCGACAGCACCGACGCGTTCACCGGCAGATAAGTCACGCAACCCTCCGGCTCCTTCGGCCGCCGCACATGCCCGCTCGGCATGAACCGCGTCTGCTTCGACGGATTCGTCAAAATCGACACCGCCAGCTCCGTCTCGCCCAGCCGCGCCGCCGTCAGCGCCCCTTGCCCCATCTGCCAGCTCATCCACTTGTCCTTACCATTGCGCCGGTTCACCTCCGCGAACGTCCGCCGCGCCGTCTCCACATCCAGCAACGCCGTCTTCGGCAGATACCCGTAAGCGAGCAGCATCGAGATGGGCACCGCGCCCGGCTCTCGGTACATGTCCGTGAGCGTCTCGATCTCCAGGTAAAACCCTTCCTCGCTCACCGGCAGCTTCGACAACTTCGCCAGGATGTCCGCCCACTTCGGCTCCGGCGCCATCCCCAGCCGCTCGCGCCACGCCTGCGCCACCTGCAATCCAAAATGCCAATACGCCAGCTCGAACGTCGGGTTCTGCGTCAGGTTCGCCCCGCTCTTCTCGCTCACATTCTTGATCGGCGGCCCCAGCACGTACCGCTTCGTCGCCTCATCGTAGAACGCAAACGACGCCAGGAACTCCGCCGACTCGAACACCACGTCGCGATATTTCTCCAGCGTCTCCTTCGTAGGATTCGCGCGATAAACCAGCTCGCTCAGATAAATCGGGTTCGGCTGGTTCCAGATGATGAACGGATTGATCCCTCCCGGCCCCGTGCGCCCGTCGATCCCCGCCATCTTCGGCCACCGCACCCCGCCGAATCCCTGCGCCGCCGCCTCCGCCTTTCCGATCGGCAGGATCTTCCGGTACCACGCCAGACTCTTCTCCAACAACTCCGTCCGCCCCCACTGGTAGAAATGCGCCACGTGCCAGAAATACATCTCCGAGTGGTGCTTCCCGTACCAGCTGATGTGCGTCAGCCCCGTCTCGCTCGGCGGCATATTCCCCGCGTAGTTCACCTTCATCAAATACTGCGAAAGCACCAAACGCCGCTCGAGCTCTGCCGCCCGCGGATCGGTGCTGCCCGTAAAATCCACCGCGCCCCCTGTCGTCCAATAATCCTTCCACCCCCGCTCACTCGCCGCGCGCACATCTTCATAAGTCTTCGCCACCGCCGCCGCATTCGCCTCCGGCTTCTCCGCCGAAAAGACGCAGGTAAACGCCAGCATGCCTTCCTTCCCGCGCAGTCTGAAATCGTGCGCACCAGCCTCCGTCCAGGTTGCACCGCCCTCCCAGCGCACGTCTGCAAAATACCGCGTGCCATCCAGCGAACGCTCGATCGTCGCGCCGCCCTCCGTCGTCGCAACCACCGACGACCGGTGCTTCGACGCCTGGTCCCAGATCAGCGGCGGCTTGTTGTATTTCTCCAGCTTGTACGCATACGGGAAACGCACCCGCACCTCCAGCGCCCCGCTCTTCACCAACGACGACATGATCTTCACCCCCACCGCGCTCGCCGTGTCGTGCGCCACCGTCTCCACCACCACGGTTTCCCCGCCCAGCGTGTACTCGCTGCGGACCAGCCCGGTCCACAAATCAAGCGTCTGCTTCACCGCACCGAGCTGCTCCTTCGTCACCGGCTTCCCTTTGTACAAAAACCCGATCTGCCCCAGCGGCACCGGATGCGGATTCTGCCGGAAATATTCCCCCGCCGCCGACCGCTGCTTCGTCGCGTACGAAACCTTCCGCCCGTGAAACTCGTGCGTCTCCGAAGCGTCCGCCAGCGTCAGCCCCTGCGTATTCGGAAACTCATGCCACGCCCACGTCGACAGCGTCTCCAGCGGAATCCCGTCCTTGTAGTACAACCCCTCCATCGATTGCAGCCCCGTCGCATCCACCGTAAACGCGAAATCCCCGTTCCCCACGCTCAACGCCGCCTCCGGATCCACCTTGTCGATCCGCACCGTGTGCCGCTTCACCAGCGCCTCCCGGTCGATCGGCGCCGCCCACGCTCCACAGGCAAACGCCACCAGAAAACCGGCGGCTGAAATGAACTGAAAAACACGACAAGCAGGGCAGGGGAGGCACATGAGCGGAAACACGTGCTCGCAGTGTCCTCACCCTCTGGCAACCCGCCACGACAGCCATTTCCGAAGCGTCCGATTTAACGCTTCCCTCGTTTTCGCCAATAGCACAGAGGCGCGCGGCACACCCGTTTCCTTAACAACTGTAGAGTGAAGTCTTTCCCTTTCTTTCGAGAGGCGTTTCGCACGGACACTCACCTCTCCCGCGCGCGTCCGATCTCCTAAACCGCTGTCCTTCATCGCCATGATTTTTTCCGCCATGTCCGGCACGGGCAAAGCGGATGGTTCTCTCCAGCAACGCACCCATGCGCTGCGTAATTGGAAACTTATCACATGAAAATCGAAACCTCAGAGACCATCGAGCTCCTCAACAACCTCATCGAAACCTGCAAAGACGGCTGCGAAGGCTTCAAAACCGCCGCGGACGACTCCAAGGACCACGAGCTGAAAATCCTCTTCACCCGTTATTCTTCTCAACGCTCCGACTTCGCCCGCGAACTCCGCCAGCTCGTCACCCAGCTCGGCGGCGATCCCGATAAACGCGGCAGCGTCACCGGCGCTCTCCATCGCGGCTGGATCAACATCAAGGCCGCCGTCTCCTCCAACGAGCCGCACGCCGTCCTCGCCGAGGCCGAACGCGGTGAAGACGCCGCCGTCGCCGCCTACCGAGAAGCCAGCGAGCAAATGTACGAACCCGTCGCCCGCGATCTCGTCTCCCGCCAGTTCGCCGCCGTCAAAGCCGCCCACGACCAGATCCGCGATCTCCGCGACAGCCCCCGCTACGCGAAAAAATAACCGAGTCGCACTGTCTCGTTTTCACATTCCGGCGGGTCTTCCGGCACCCCCGGGTTTGAGGCGCCCCTCGCGGCGCCTTTTTCGGCTCCAGCCTCCCGTCGCAGCTGCTCCGCAAATCCAAACCCCATGAACCTCACACACGCCCGCCGGACTCCCACACTCACAGTTCTCAGCCTCCTGCTGCTCGGTAAACTCTCCGCTCAGACCCTCCCCACCGATCCGCCTACCGCCAATCCCGCCCTCGCCCCCGACCCCGCCGAACCCGTCATCCAGCTTTCCCCGTTCGAGGTCACCACGGATCAGGATCGCGGATACGTCGCCGTCAACTCCCTCGCTGGCGGCCGCACCAACACCCCGCTCAAGCTCACGCCGTCCGCCATTTCGTCGCTCACGCGCGGCTTCCTCGACGATCTCCAGATCACCAACATCCGCGACTCCTTCCCGTGGACGCTCAACGTCGCCCCCGGAAACATCCGGCAAAACGAAACGCCTTTCGGCGATTACGAGTTCAACTTCCGCGGCACCGGCTCGACCGGAAACTACCCCACGCGAAACTACTTCCTCTACTACGGCGTCGGTGACTCCTATAACACCGAGCGCTTCGAATTCGCCCGCGGCCCCAATTCCATCCTCTTCGGCGACGCCCAGCTCGGCGGCGTCGCGACGACCTTCACCAAGGTCCCGCTGCTGACCAAAAACATCGGCCAGCTCCTCCTCCAATACGACACCTTCGACGGCAAACGCGCCACCATCGACGCCAACCAGGCCGTCAACGAGCGCTTCGCCATCCGCGTCAACGCCCTCTACGAACGCGCCCACGGCTGGCATGACAACGCGTACTCCCGCCACGACGCCGGCGACATCGCCGCCCTCTACAAATTCACCGACGACACCCAGCTCCGCGTCGAAGGCGAGATGGGCCGCGTGAAACGAAAAATCTATTCCACGAACTACTTCGACCAGGCCTCCTTCTGGGACCGCACCACCACCTACAACGGCGTCACTCCCATCGCCGATCCACAGGCCGCCGGCGTGAACACCTTCAGCGGCACGCCCTACTACGTCTTCATCCCCGGCGTCCCCGAGGCGGTCTACTCCGATTGGTCCACCTTCTACCGCACCAACGGCACCGGCGTCGCCCTCGACACCACACCGCGCAACGGCGTGCCCAATTCTCCGATACTTCCGAAACGCGAGTTCAACCTCGGCCCGCCCGACTCCGACGCCATCATCCGCTACCACAGCCTCACCGCCTGGCTCGACCACCGCTTCACCGACCGCCTCCAGGGCCAGCTCTCCGCCTACACCTTCATGGACGAGCGCGAGGCGAAAAACACCGAGATCTTCAACGCCTACCACATCGACGTGAACACCGTCCTCCCCAACGGCCTTCCCAACCCCAAGTTCGGCGTCCCCTTCGCCGAGGCCGGCGCTTCGCGTCAGAAACAAAAACGCTGGGTCGATGAGGTCCGCGCGCTCCTCACGTATCAATTTCCCTTGGACTTCGCCGGCATCGAGCAGCGCTTCAGCGCCTCCGGCGGCTTCCGCCGCGAAAGCTTCTCGGTCAAAACCTACAACCTCCGCCAGACCGGCGGCCCGTCGCAAAACCCCAACATCAACGCCCCCGAAAACGTCGTCCGCTACCGCCTCTACTGGGACGAACCGCTCCGCTACCACCTCGGCGGCCTGCCCTCCGCGCGCGGCTACACCTTCGACTACGCGCCTGTCGGCTGGTTCTACAACGAGGAGAAAGAGCTGAAATATTCGCAGATCGCCTCCCTCACCACGCTCTGGGACGAGCGCGTCTCCATCCTCCTCGGCATGCGCGCCGACCACGTCGATCGCGAGCTGCGAAATCCGATCTACAGCAACGGCCCCACACGCCTCGGCCCCGCCATGAACGACAGCGCCAGCGCCGTCACCTCCTCCGCCGGCTTCGTCGCGTATCCAATAAAACCCGTCGGCGTCTTCCTCAACTACTCCGAAAACTTCGCACCCGTCACCGCCGGCCCCAACAAAATCGACGGCAGCTCCTTCGGCCCCACCCGCGGCCGCGGCGTCGACTACGGCCTCAAGCTCACGCTCCTCGACGGCATGATCTACGGCACCGCCAGCCGCTACGAATCCAAGCAAAGCGGCCGCATCGCCGGCGACGGCAAGATCGGCATCGTCCGCGGCATCTGGACCAACTTCGGCTCCACCGATCCCGCGCTCACCACCATCGACTACCGCGACACCGAGGCGCTGGAAGCCACCGGCTACGAATTCGAAATCGTCGCCAACCCCACGAAAAACCTCCGCGTCAGCGCCGGCCTCGCTTTCCCCGAAACCGAAACCGTCGACCTGCTCCCCGGCGTCAAAGCCTACTACGCGCAAAACATCGCCCTCTGGGAATCCGCCATTGCCAACGGCACCGCCCTCAACCCCACCGCGCTCCGCTCCGACCTCGACAACCTCCAGCAGGCCCTCGCCAACGCCACCGCCGGCACCG
This sequence comes from uncultured Nibricoccus sp., assembly GCA_966249325.1. Classification (GTDB taxonomy): domain Bacteria; phylum Verrucomicrobiota; class Verrucomicrobiia; order Opitutales; family Opitutaceae; genus Nibricoccus. The sequence continues at coordinate 115,273 of CBINDC010000010.1, forward strand.
AGCTCAACGGCACGCACAAATACACCGCCAACATTTACGCCACCTACGAATTCGTCGACGGCCCGCTCGACGGCTTCTCCTTCGGCGCCGGCGCCTGGTCGCGCGGAAAACAAAAAATCGGCAGCGCCGACCCGCGCATCCTCTACGGCACCGACACGCCGACCGATCAACAGCGCAACGACGCCGCCTTCGTCTATCAGTATGCGCCCGAGTACTACTCCGTCTCCGCCCACCTCGCCTACGAAACCGAGATCGACGGCAAGCGCGCCAAATTCCAGATCAACGTGAGCAACCTCCTCGACAACGACGACCCGCTCTACCTCTCGTACAACACCTACCGCCAGGGCGGCCTCTCCACCGCGCCCCTCGTGCAGACCCGCGGCTTCTACAACATTCAGGACCCGAGAAAAATCACCTTCACCGCCACCTTTGAATTCTGAGGGTAGGGCGCGTTGTCCCTAACGCGCCGGGACACGATCGCCGGCTTATAAACGTTCAGCCGCGCCTTCACCGACGCTCTTTTTATCTCGTACGCCACGCGCGGATCAGCGCGCCAGCCCCGACAATCGCAAAAACGAGCCCGATCACCGCACGCGCCGAGGTCCAGATCCGAACATAAGGCGTCTGCTCAACCTCCGCTCGCGACATCGCCGCGATCCGCAGCCACGTAACGAAGCTTTCCCAATAAACGGCCACGCTCAGCGCACCCGCCACCAGCCACACCAGCCCGAAGAAAATCTGCGTGCGTCTGTTCATGCGAATGCGCGCTCACCCCGCATTCAACCGCTCCAGCGCCATCGCCGCCGCCGCCGTGCGATTCTCCACGCCGAGCTTCTGATAAATTTTCTCCAGGTGCTTCTTGATCGTGGTCAGCTGCACGTTGAGCAGGATGCACAGGTCCGCGTTCGCCTTGCCCTGCGCCAGCCAGAACAGCGTCTCCGCCTCGCGCTCCGTCAGCCCGAGCGGCATCAACATCGCCGGCGTCAGCTCCTTCGGCAAAGGCGCCAGTTGCTCGCGCCGCTGGAGCCGCGACTTGATCGCGCCGACCAGCTCATCCACCTCGACCGGCTTCGTCAGATAATCGTCTGCGCCCAGATTCATCCCCATCCGCACATCCGGCCTATCGCCATGCGCCGTGAGAAACACGAACGGCGTCTTCGTCGTCGCCGCATCCGCGCGGATCGCCGCCAGCACGCCATGCCCGTCGAGCTCCGGCATCGAGATGTCGCAAAAAATAAAATCCGGCTTCTGAGCGCGCGCCACCTCCACGCCTTCCTTCCCATGCCGGGCCTCGATCACCTCGTAGCCCTCCATCTTCAAAATCGTAACCAGGTTCGCGCGCATGCGCGGCTCATCTTCAACGACCAGGATGCGGTGTTTTTTCATGACTTAAAAATTCAAATCCCCTCCGCGCCCGCCAGCGACGGCTGCGGGAAACGCACCGTCACCGTCGTGCCTCGCTCCGGCTCGCTCTCGATCTCGATCGTGCCGCCATGCAGATCCACACAACGCTTCACGATCACCAACCCCAGCCCGCTCCCCGAAATCGTCCCCACGTTCGATGCGCGCTGAAACATCTGGAACAACTTCGCCTTGTCCTCCGCCGGTATTCCGATGCCGCGATCCCGCACGCTAATCGTCAGCCAGCCCGTCACCGCCTTGGCCGCCACCGTCACCGTACTATCGAGCGTCGAATACTTGAGCGCGTTCGAAACCAGATTCGTCATCGCGTGCCGCAGCAACCGCTCATCCAGCATCGCGCGACCCGACCCGCCTTCGACAGTAACCTCCACGTCCCGCTCCGCACCCAACGACATCACCACATCGTTCGCCAGCGCCCGCAGCCACGGTTTCAAGTCCACCGCCTGCGGCTGCATCACGATCACGCCCGAATCCGTCTTTCCGATGAAAAGCACTTCCTCCATCAGCTCCGACAGCCTCCGCGCGTTCTGCCGGATCTCGCGCAGATGATCCGTCCGCTGCTCTTCATCCAGCTTCGCGAAATACCGCTCCAGGATCTGCGCCGACGAGCTGATGATCCCCAGCGGCGTCCGGTACTCGTGCGTCACCATGTGCAGGAAACTCGTCTTGAGCCGCCCCAGCTCCCGCTCGCGGTCGATCGTCGTCAGCAGCTCCCGCTCCAGCGTCTTGCGCTCCGTGATCCCCTGTACCGTCGCGCTCAATACGCGCCGCCCATCGCCGCTCCGCCGGTTGATCTTCGCCGTCAGCCGCAGCCAGCGCACACCGCCGTCGCTGCGGATCACCCGGTACTCCATCGCCTCCGGCGCCTGTGTCTCCTGCGTCCGGATCTTCTCCAGAAAACTTCTCAACCCCGCCTGGTCCGACGGATGCACCCGCGCGATCACTTCCTCCAGCGGCGGCGGCTCCGGCGTGAACGGAAATGCGTACAACTTAAAAACCTCGCGCGACCACGTCCGCACACCCGTCTCGCAATCCACCTCGATGTCCCCCAGCCGCGCGATCCCCTGCGCCTCCTCCAGCCGCTCCCGCGTCCGCTCCAGCGCCGCGAGACTCTCCTGCAACTCCCGCGTCCGCTCCGCCACTTGCTGCTCCAGGTTCGCGTTCAACCGGCAAACATCCTCCTCCGCTTTTTTCTGCTCCGTGATGTCCCGCAAAAACGCCGTGAACACCGGCCGCCCCTCGATCGCCAGCCGCGCGATCGTCAGCTCGCACGGAAACTCGCTCCCGTCCGCCCGCATCGCCGTTATCTCGATCCGCCGCCCGATCACGCGCATCTCTCCCGTCGAGAGATACCGCTTCATCCCCGCGTTGTGCATCGCTCGATACGCCGGCGGGATCACCAGCTCCGCCATGTCCTTCCCGATCACATCGGCCGCGCGATAACCGAACGTCTTCTCCGCCGCCGGATTGAACTCAATAATCCGGTTCTCCCCATCGACCGTCACGATGCAGTCCAGCGCCGCGTTCAAGATACCCGTCAGCCGCGCGTGCGAATCCGCCTGCGCATCCACGCGGGCAGCTCCATCACCGTCGTTTCGCTGGACAGAAACCATGACCGCCAACTCACAGGACATCCGCGCCCGAATCAAGGCCGCGCAATTTGCACGCACGGGCCATTCGGCCCATCCCCAAAAAACCGCCCGCCTGCGATACTCCCGCCCATGCCCACGCCCGCCCACGCGCTGACCGCCGACGACATCGCCCTCATCCGCGCCACCTTCGCCGCCGCCGCCCGCAAACCCGACTCCACCGCCGCCCTCTTCTACGCGAAACTCTTCGCCCTCGACCCCAGCCTCCGCGGCCTCTTCCACGGCGACATGCGCGCCCAAGGCGAAAAACTCATCGGCATGCTCGGCCTCGTCGCCGACAGCCTCGACCGCCTCGACCAGCTCCTCCCCACCGTCCGCCAGCTCGGCATCCGCCACGCCGGCTACCGCGTGAAAGACGAACACTACGCCACCGTCGGCCACGCCCTCCTCGCCGCGCTCGCCCAAGGCCTCGGCCCCGCCTGGTCGCCCGCCGCGCACACCGCCTGGGCCAAAGCCTACGACCTTCTCTCCTCCACAATGATCGAGGCCGCCCATCAAGCCGCCCAACCCAAAGCATCCTGAACCCAACCCGTAGGCCAGCGTGCTCGCACGCGCTCCGCAGCCCCCGCGGCAAACTCACCTTTTCGGCAGCGTGAAATAAAAACGCGCCCCACCGCCTTCGCGCGGTTCGTACCCGCAGGTTCCTCCCTGCAACTCCGTCAGGCGCTGCACGCTCGAAAGTCCAAATCCGCGCATCGACCCCGGCTCGGCCAGCCGGTTGAACGGCTTGAACAACCCCGCCCGCTTCTCCGGCGGTACACCCGGCCCGCGATCGTCCACCCAGAAACGATACCCAGCGCCGTCCTCGCTCCAGCCCAGCTCCACCTGCGGATTCGCCCCCGAATGATTGAGCGCGTTCAACACCAAGTCCGCCCAGATCGCCTCAATCCACGCCGCCACCCCGACGACCACCGGCCACACCTCCGCATGCGCCACATGCGCCTTCTGGTCCTGTATCCGCAGCTCCACCCGGCCCAGCCCTTTCCACACCAGCTCGTCCATCGCGACCGTTTGCGGCGCCAACGGCAGCGCCGTCGCCTTCGCCACGAAACTCACCTGATCGATCAACCGCGCAATCTCCGCCGCCGAATCCGACACCGGTTGCACCAGCTCCAGATCCTCCGGCTTCTCCGCACCCAGGATTTCTTTGATCACCTCCGCCGCCGTGACCACGCCGTTGAGCGACGACCGCAAATCGTGATTCACCCGCCGCGCGATTGTGAGCAAATCCCCGCGCAGCCGCAGGATCTCCCGCATCAACGCATGTTTCTCCACCGCCGCCGCCAGCACGCGCGCCAGCACCGGCGCCGTCTGCTCCGCCGGCGGCACCCAGTCGATCCCCGCCTCCGGCGCCTTCTCGCTTAAAACAACCGTGACCCAACGCGGCAGCCCGTCCGCCGCGAGCCCCGTTTTCGCGCCCGCCGCCAGCGATGCCGTCGGCTCCACCAGCACCAGCAACGACCGCTCTTCCGCCGGCCGTCCCTGCGCCTGGGAAAAACTTTCGAGCGCCGTCACCTCGATTACTCCAAAGGCGCGCCGCGCCGCCTCCGTCAGAACAGGTCTCTGCTCCTCGCGCATCCCGATCACAAATACATGCTGGATTTTCATGAGTGTAGTCCGCTCTCAGAGATTCCCCGCCGCTTCCATCGGACGGCTCCAACCGGCGATCAACAAGCCCAGCTTCTCCAGGCTCACCGGCTTGGTCAGATGATGCACAAAGCCCGCCTCGTGCGCCCGCGTAACATCGTCCTCCATCCCGTAGCCGCTCACCGCGATGCCCCTCAATCCGTGGCGCCGCCGCAATTCGCGCATGAGCTCGATCCCCGATTGATCCGGCAGTCCGAGATCGCTGATCACAAAATCGAATTCACCCGCTCCGGCGGCCTCGAGCGCCGTCGCCGCCGAATCGGCCGCCGTCACCGTGTGTTTCGCGCGACGCAACCAGCGCTCCATCGTCACCCGCGTGTCCTTGTGATCTTCGACCAGCAAAATCCTGAACGCCCGCGACGGCTTGGCCGCCGGCGCGACCTCCATCGGCGGTCGCGACGCCGTGCCACGCTTGCGCGGAATCTCCAGCGTGAATCGCGCGCCCTTGCCCGGACCCTCGCTCTCGGCCCGCACCGTCCCGCCATGCGCCTCCAGCACCGACTTCGTGATCGCGAGCCCCAGCCCAAGTCCGCCGAACTGCCGCGTGATCTGGCGGCTGCCCTGCTCGAACGCCTGGAAAATCTTCTCGCGCCGCGACGGCTCGAAACCCACGCCCGTATCCCGGACTTCGAGACGGAAATTCCTCTCCCCATCCTCCGTGCGAATGAAAATCTCCCCGCCCTCCGGCGTGAACTTCACCGCGTTGCGGATCAGGTTCCACATCGCCTGCTGGATGCGGATGGCATCGCCTTCCGTGTGAACATGCGCGGCTCCGCGCTCGATATGCAGCAGTTGTTTTTTCGTCTGCAGGTCGGCCGCGCAGATCTCGATCGCGTTCTCCAGCACCGCGTGGAGATCGACCGGCCCTTTGCGCAACTCCAGCTTGCCGCGCGCGATCCGCGTGAGATCGAGCAGGTCGTCGATCAACCGCGCTTCGAGCTCCACATTCCGACGCACCATCTGGAGCTGTCCGCGCGTCGTGACCGGCAGCGCCTCGTCTTCGGACAATTCCATGATCGTCGTCAGCACCGGCGAAAGCGGCGTGCGCAACTCGTGCGAAAGCGCCGCGAGAAACGCGTCCTTCGCGAGATTCGCCTGCTCCGCCACCTCCTTGGCCATGCGCGTCTCCGCATGAATTTTCTCCGCCGTCAGATCGGTGACCACCAGGCACATCACGCGCACGCCTTCGATCGGAAGCTGGCTCGCCGTGAGTTTCACCGTGAGCGAAGCGCCCGTCGCCGAGTTCAACTCTCCCAGCTCGGTCACCATCTCGCCCTCGCCCGAAAAAACGGTGCTGAGCTTCTCCCAGCTCTTTTTTCCCAGACGCGTGAAAATCTCCGAGCCGATCACGCGCTCCAGCGGCTCCTCCAGCATACCGGCGAAACGCTGGTTGCTGTAGAGAATCAACCCTTCGGCCGAAATCGTAACCGCGCCTTCTTCCATGCGCTCCACGTACACGCGATACGGCTGCTCCGCTCCCGCCAGGCTGTAGATCTGATTTCCATTTCCACCCGACACGACCACCGCGTCCACTTCGCCACTTCGGATCGCGTCGAGCGTTTCCTGCGCCTCGCGAAGGGAGTTCTGCAAACGCTCCAGCTCATGACGGCTTACCGTATGCGAACGCGCGGCAGCGGTGGCGCCGGCGGCCTTGCGTGCTGTCTTGGCCGGCGCGCGAAGCACGGCTTTCGGATGTTTTTTCAAAATGCGCGAGGCGCGCTTCGCCGGGACACCGGCCTTCTTCTTCGCCTTCGCGGGGCGGGTCTTCTTTTTCATAACGCCATCCACTGTGTCTTTGGTTTTTCCGCCGTCGGATCGGCGGGATGAAGATCCAGTCCGAGCAATACCCGCGCCCGGCTGGAAAGATCTCCCACCATGCGCTTCGCCGGGGCCGGAAATTGTTTCACCAGCGTGGGCGCCGCGATGATCTGCGCGCCACTCGCCTCGGCAGGCTGCTGATAGATATCGACGACTTCGAGATCGTAGCGCCCGGAAAGATGCTCGTCGCAGAGTGAGCGAATATTCGCCACCGCTTGGGCGGAGCGCGGGCTCGCCCCTGTCACATAGAGCTTCAACACATAACGCTCACCGTCTCTCGTTTTTCGGATCAATGCCTCGAACTCCGCCGTCGTGCTCCGGCCGCGGACGGCGGAGGATTTCCGTCTGTCCGCCGACTTCCCTTTGCGAGGGGACTTCGCTTTCGACGGCGTCTTAGTCTTGGCGGCCTGCGTTTTTTTCCGGGCGCTCATGGCGTCGCTTTAGTCAAGGGAGCCGGATTCAAATCCATGCCGACCATCACCCGCTCCACATTCGAGAGATCGCCGATCACACGCTTGATGGGTTCGGGCAGTTTTCTGACCAGCGTCGGCAATGCGACGATCTGATCGTTCTGCGCGAGATGCGGCTGCTTCACCAGATCGATGACCTCGATGCGGTGACGCCCCGCCAGATGTTCTTCGCAAAGACGCTTCAAGTTCGCGAACGCCATGAGCGATTTCGGCGTCTGCCCCGCGACATAAAGCCGCAGATTCCATTCCTCGACCGCGCCTGTTTTCGGCGCGCGCCGAGCGGACTTCCCGGGCCTCGCCGGTTTGCGGGAAACTCCCGGCTTCTTCAGGGCCACCGGTTTCCGCTTCGTGGGTTGAGCTGCCGTTTTTTTCGCTCTCATGAATGGGGTTCCTTTTGGGTTACTCCGCGGCCGCGACTGCGCGTCATGGCATCGAGGTCGGCTTGCGCCTGCTTCAGCAAATCGCTGCCCGCCTTCTCCGATCGCAACTGCTCCTGCTCCTCGGCGCGGAACTGCGCTTGCAGCGCCTCGATCTGCGCCTGGATCGCCTTGCGGCGGTGATCGAGCGCGAGCTTCTTCCGCTCGAGCTCTTCCTTCGCGAGCTGTTTCACCGCGGCGGTGCGGGCCTCCTGGCTGAGTCGCGCCGAGCCCGTGAGCACACCTTCCTGGCCGAGATAAGCGGGGACAAGCCGCACGCCTTTGTCGGTGATGAGAAACTCGCGGAGCTGGTTCGAGTGTTTCATGCCGCGCGATTTGAGGACGTACAGCACGCGGTTGCGTTCGCCGCCGAGCTCGATGTCGCGCAAGAGCAGCCACGAATCCGCCAGCGAGCTCAGCCCTTCGTCGGTGGCTTCGATCGCACTTCCTCCGCGCGTGAGTCCGATGAGATAACCGAGGATATTTTTCGAACGCAGAAAATCGATCAGCCGCACCAGCATCGTGGTCGAATCCTCCTGCGTGCCCGCCGTCTGTAGATTCGAAATGGGATCAACCACCACCGTCGTCGGCTTAAACTCCTCGATCAGCTTGTGCATCCGCACGAGGTGCATCTCCAACCCATAGGTCGAGGGCCGCGTGGAATTGAACTGCAACAGCCCGGCCTTCACATGCCGCGTGAGGTTAATGCCGATCGAGCGCGTGTTCCGCAGGATCTGCGCGGGCGATTCCTCGAAGGAGAAATAAACGCAGCGTTCGCCCCGCTTGCAGGCTGCATCCACCAGATGCGCCGCGAGACTGCTCTTGCCCGTGCCCGCCGTGCCGCTGAGGAGCACCGTGCTCCCCCGGAAAAAGCCCTGGCCGTCCAGCATCTCGTCGAGCTCTTTCACGCCGGTGGAAACCCGCTCGTTGCTCACGTTGTAATTCATGCCCGCCACCGTGACCGGCATCACCGAGATGCCTTTTTCGTCGATGAGGAACGGATACTCGTTCGTGCCGTGCGTGGTGCCTCGATATTTCACCACCCGCAGCCGGCGCGTGGAAATCTGTCCGAGCACGCGGTGATCGAGCAGGATCACACAGTCGGAAACGTACTCTTCCAATCCCTGCCGCGTGAGCGCGCCGTCGCCGCGTTCGCCGGTGATGATCGTCGTCATGCCGCGATCCTTCAGCCAGCCGAAGAGCCTCCGCAGTTCGGAGCGCAGGATCGCTTGGTTCGAAAGCCCCGAGAAAAGCGTCTCGATCGTATCGAGCACCACCCGCTTGGCGCCAACCGTGTCGATCGCATGGCCGAGACGGATGAAAAGCCCCTCGAGATCGTACTCGCCGTTCTCCTCGATCTCGCTGCGCTCCACATGCACGTGATCGATCACGAGCTTCTTCCGGGCGATGAGGTCGTTCAGATTAAAACCCAGCGAGGCCACGTTCTTCTTAATGTCCTCGGACGTTTCCTCGAACGTCATCAGCACCCCGGGTTCGCCGTACTTGAGGATGCCGCGGATCAAAAACTCCGTGGCGAAAAGCGATTTGCCGCAACCGGCCGAACCGCACACGAGCGTGGGGCGGCCGACCGGCACGCCGCCCTGCGTGATCTCATCGAAACCGGTGATGCCCGTGGGGGCTTTCTGGAGACGCGGCGCCGCCGCGCTTTGTTTCTTGGGGGATTTTTTAGCCATGGCTGGAGTGGGGAAATATCAGGACTTGCCGGAGAAAATTCTTTCGATGGCCCGCTCGAGCGCGCTGACGTTCACCGGCTTGGTGAGATGCTCGACGAAGCCCGCTTCACGCGTGCGCGCCAGATCGTCCTCCATGCCATAGCCACTGAGCGCGATGCCCGGCAACGCGGGATTCGCTTCGCGAAACTCCTTCATCAGCACACAGCCGTCCGCATCGGGCAGCCCGATATCGGAAATGATCAGATCGAACGAATGCTGCCGCGCCAGCTCGCGTGCCTCGACGGCGTTGCCCGCGACGAGCACCTCGAAATTCCTGCGTTCGAGCAGGCTCTTCAGCGTGTTCCTCGTCGGCGTATGATCCTCGATCACCAGCAGCCGTCCGCGTTTCGCCGCGGGCGCTGCGTTCGCGGCGGTCGCGGCGCCGTTCTGGGATTTGGGGGTTTGGTCGCTGGCTGTGGTCACACTCATGAGTGGCAGTTCGATGATAAAAGTAGCGCCCCGGTTCCGGCCTTCGCTCTCAGCCCGGATATCTCCGCCGTGCATCTCCACGATCGAGCGCGAGATCGCCAGGCCCAGGCCGAGCCCGCCAAATCGATGCGATCCTCCCGACGCCGCGTGTTCGCCCTGGGAAAACGCCTCGAAAATACGCGCCAGTTCATGCGGCGAAAGACCGTGCCCGGTGTCCTTGATCTCGATGCGCAACCGGTGGTTCTTCAGATTCACCGACGTCGCCACAAAAATCCGGCCATGCTCGCCGGTGAACTTCACCGCGTTCTTGAGCACATTCCAAAGCACCTGCTGCAGCCGCACCGGATCGCCGAAGATCGTGGACGCGGGCGCCTCCGTCCTGAGCGAGAACTCCAGGTTCTTGCCCTCCAGCTCCGGCCGCACCGTGTCCACCGCGTCCTTGAGAACCGTATGTGCATCCACGATACGGCGATCGAGCGCCAGCTTTCCGCGCGTGATGCGAGTGAGGTCAAGCAGGTCGTCGATCAACCTCGCCTCCAGATTCACCTGCCGGCGGATCGTCTCGAACGATTCGCGAACCTCGGGCGCCAGGCTGGCATCCTCCGCAGCGTCACTCGCCAGCAGGAGCACCGGATTGAGCGGCGTGCGCAGCTCGTGGGAAAGGGCCGCGAGAAAATCGTCCTTCGCACGCGACGCCGCCAGCGCCTCGTCTCGCGCACGCTCCAGTTCGCGTTCCGCGCTCTTGCGCTGGGTGATGTCGGACAAAACACCCACGAAACCCTTCACCGCGCCCTCCTCGGTCATTTCCGGAACGAAGATCGCATGCACCCAGCGCGTGCCGAGCTTGTCGTAGTGGATCTCCATCTCGAACTCCACGCGTTCGCCCGCGAGCGCCGCGTCCACATGGTGCTTCGCCTCGTTGAAAGCCGTGGGGCCGGTGACCTCGGCCACCGTGCGCCCGATCAGCGTCTCCGACGTGAAACCGTAGCGCGCGGCGTAGGGTTGGTTGGCAAAAGTGAAACGATACTCACGATCGCATTGAAGCAGGTACACCGGCGCGATGTTCGTCACCAGGCGTAGCTGTTGTTCGCGGGCGCGCACGGCCTCGCGTGCCAGCTTGTGCTCCGCGAGCTCGCGCTGCATCGCCTTCGTGAGATGCGCGTTGTCGATGGCAATGGCCGCCTGCGCCGCCAGCGCCTCGAGCAGCGGCTCCGTCTCCGGAGTGAACATGTCCGGCTCCGTGTGCCCGAAGAACAATCCACCGAGCACTTCACCCCTGCCCGATCGCACGGGAGCCGCCAGATAGCTGCGCACCGGCAGATGCCCGGGCGGCATGCCCTGATGAGGCGCATTTTTTCCGTAACGCGGATCGGCGAGAATGTCGGCCACGCGAATCGTGCCTTCACCGCGAAAAGTCGGCCCGAAGACCTCCGTGTTTCGCGGCATGGGGAATTTCGCGAAAGCCTCGCGCGGCGCGCCCGACAACGTGTACAGCGTGTAGCGCTCCCCTTTGTCATCGATCGTGTTGTAGAAAAATGCGCCGAAACCCGCCCCGGTCACTTCCCGCGCGGCATCGGTGACCGTCTGCACGATTTTCCCCACATCCCGTTCGGCTACGAGCAATTCGCCCACGCGGTTGAGCACTTCGAGCGTCCGCGTGCGGCGGGTGAGCGCGTTCTCGGTCGCCTTGCGGCGCGAGATGTCGCGGGCGATTTTCGATGCGCCGATGATCGTGCCCCGGCTGTCCCGGATCGGCGAAACCGTCAGCGATACGTCGATCAGCCGCCCGTCTTTGCGCCTGCGCAGGGTCTCGAAATGATCGATCGGCTCCCCTCGGCGGATGCGCGCCAGGATGCGCGCCTCCTCGTCCAGCTGCCCGTGCGGCAGCAGGACCGTGATCGAACGCCCGATCATCTCTTTCGACGTGTATCCAAAAAGTCGTTCCGCCCCGGCGTTCCACGTCTGCACGATGCCATCCAGATTCTTGCTGATCACCGCGTCGTCGGAAGATTCCACGATCGCGGCCAGCTGCCGGATCGCCCCCTCGGCGGTTTTGCGGACGGTGATGTCCTGCACCACGCCCACCACGCCGGTCACGCGACATTCCTCATTGTACTGGCACCGGCCATTGGCGGCGACCCACACCATCTTGCCGTCGGGCCGGTTCACCCGGTACTCGATCGCATACTCGGTGCGCAAGGAAACCGCCTTCTCCAAGGCCTGCCTCGCGGGTTCGCGATCCTCCTCGTGGAGCAAATCCCGCATCTTGGTCCACGTCATATGCGGCCCGGGCGGAATGCCGAAAATCTCCGCTCCTCGAGCCGAAAAATCCACGACGTCATTCGTTGCGTCCCACATCCAAGGACCGAGATTCGCCGCGAGCACCGCCAGCTTCAGCCGCGCTTCGCTCTCGCGCAGCGCCTCGTCCGCCACCCGCGCGTCCGTGACATCGCGCGACACCGCGAGAATCCTTTCCGGTTTCCCGTCCCGCCCGTTGATCGGCGAAACTTGCGCGTCCCACCAGCGGATCTTGCGCGTGGTTATCGTGGGAAAGCATCCGTGCAACCTCCCGACTTTCCCCTCGCGTGCCGCCGCCACGACCGCGCGCGCCTGTTCTTCCTTTCCGTCGAACGCCCAAAACGTGGCCCAATCCGCATTCCGGTACGCTTCGAACTCCTCGATCTCCATCAGCCGCAGCCCCGTGTCGCTCATCCACAACACCCGCCCGTCCAGATCCAGTACCTTGATGCAATCAGTCGAGGCGCCCACGACACTCTGCAAAAACGTCTCGCTGTCCTTCAACGCCAGCTCCGCGCGACGCCGCTCCACCATCTCGCGCTCCAGCTGGATAACGTGCGCCTCGAGCTCGGTGTTCTTCCGTGCCACCTCCAGACGCCTGACCTCCAGCTCCCGGTGGATCGCCGCCTTCTCGATGGCGTTTCTCACCGTCTGCTGAAGGAGCACCGCGTAGATGTTCCCCTTCAGAATGAAATCATGCGCGCCGCTCTGCAACGCCTCGACCGCCACCACCGTCGCCGCCGATCCCGTCAGCATTACGACGCCAAAGGCGTTCACGCCATAATCGCCCACGATCGCCCGCAGAAGCTCCAGTCCGTTTCCATCCGGGAGATCGTAGTCGAGCAGCACGCAGTCCGGCCGCTTTTCCACGAGCATCGCCTTCGCCTGGGCAACATTGACCGCCTCAACGATGTCGTAGGCGACATCGTCCGCCTTGGTCAGCAAACGCCGGACGGTCACCCGGTCTTCGGGGGAATCATCGACGAGCAAAATGCGGACGGTGGGGGGTAGCGAAATGGTCATGCGCGGGGCGGCTCGGAGGAAGTTTGCGGTGGGAGCTCGTCGCGACGCGGCAATCGCGCAGACTCCAACCAGTAGTCGGCCAGCATCTCGACCGACCGTTTGAACGACGCGTGGTTCATCTCCTTCACCTGATAGGCGTTCGCGCCGTTTTCATAGCACCACGAAATGATGGCCGGGTGATTCGCCGTCGAAAAAACAACCACCGGCACATGCTTCCACGCGGCGTGCGAACGCATGCGTTTCAGCACGTCGCGCCCGTCTATCCCGGGGAGATTGAGATCGAGCACGATGAGCGAAAGCCCGTCCGCCGGCGCCTCCAGACGCGCGATGGCCTCGTCGCCACGCACGCAACGCTGCAAGTTCACGGGCGGCATCGTCGGATGCCTTCCGAGGATGCGCTCGATCGCCATGAAATCCTCGTCGCTATCCTCAACCACAAGGATCGAGGCGGGGTGTATTCGCGGACTCACTTCCGAACCTCCGTTCCGATGGTGAAGAAAAACGCCGTGCCTTCGCCCGGCACGGATTCGAACCAGATGCGGCCGTCGTGCCGCTCGACAATCTTGCGCACGATCGTAAGACCGGCGCCCACGCCGCCGCCAAATTTGTCGCGCTCGTGCAGTCGTTTGAAAATGCGGAAAACCAGATCGCGATGCTCGGGCGCGATACCGATGCCGTTGTCGCGAACATAATACGCCGCCGGCCGGTCCGCTTCAGCCGCGCGATGCCCGATCTCCACCCAGCGCCGCGGCTTGTCGTTATACTTGATCGCGTTCGCCACGAGGTTCGCAAACACCTCGCTCATCCGGTCGAAATCCGCCCGCGCCGCCGGCAACGCTCCCGCGCGCCGCACCTCCACGTTGTGCTCGCGCAGGCGCGCGGAGGAAAGATCGAGCGCGTCCGTCACCACTTTGTCCATGTCCACCTCGGCCGGGACAAACTCGGCGCGACTGAGCCGCGAATAATAAAGCAGGGAATCCAGCAGCGACTCCATCCGCTCGGACAGCCGGAGCACCGTGCGCACATGCGCGACCGCATCGTCGCCGAGTTTCTCGCCGTGATCTTCAAGCAGGAAGTTCGAGAAATTGTGAATGCCGCGCAGCGGCTCCTTCAGATCGTGCGATGCCGCATAGGCGAACGAATCGAGCTGGCTGTTCTTCTCGCTCAACTCGGCGTTGAGCCGCTCGATCTTCTCCGCGCGACGCACCACCACCTCGAGCACCGAATGCCGTAGCGTGCGCGCCGCCGCGACCTCGGCGTCGAGCCAGGGCAGCGAACGACCGCGCACTTCCTCGCGCCAGAGGGCGAAAGATTTTCGCGGAGTCAGCCGCTCGCCATTCGGCCCGCTGGCCACGACGACCTTGTTCGGATCGCCCGCCCAGTTCACCGACTGCGCCTCTTCGGGCCGGAACCAGAAAATAAAATCCGGCCGCCTCGGCGACAAACGCGCCGCCAGCACACCGCTCACGGGCAGCTCCTTGAATTCCTCCGCCAGCTCCCCGAGCCGGTCCGTAGCCCACACAGGTTCGTCCGTTCGGCCGGCGATCCAGTCTGCCAGAGTCCTCAACGCCGCCACGTCCGGCGCATCTCCCCGCACCGAGACGTCATCGCCATACACCAGCGCCGCGCCAGTCGCATCGATGCCCGCAAAACTGTCTCCGCGTTCCGCCAGCAAACCGCCCTGAAAGTCGTCGCGCGCCGCCATCGCATCGACCGCCGCGCGATGCCGCTCATGCAGGCGCGTGGTGTAGCCATGCTGTTCATCGCGCTCCTTCTCGCCCACCTGCAACGACAGCATGTGCGCGAGAAATTCGCAGGCCATGCGCATACCGTGCGGGATGTAATGCGGCGAATAATGATGACACGCGAACAACCCCCACAGTTTGTCCGCGATCACGATCGAAACCGACATCGATGCGTAAACGCCCATGTTGCGAAGATACTCCACGTGGATCGACGAGGTCGCGCGCGTCACGCAGTAGCTCATGTCGAGCGGGCCTCCGGTGGAGGGACGCAGCGACGGCAGCAGCGGCACGGGCTTGAACTGCACATCCGGGATGAGCCGCAGTTGCGATTTGCGAAACAGCTCGCGCGCCTGCTTCGGAATATCCGAGGCCGGATAATGCAACCCGAGATAAGCCTCGAGATCGGGCCGCTTCGCCTCCGCGACCACATGGCCCGAGTTGTCCGCAGCAAACCGATACACCATCACGCGGTCGAAGCCCGTGAAGTCCCGCAGATGATCGGCCGCGCGCTGACAGAAATCCTCCACCGTCGCCGCGCCCTGGATGTGGACGAAGGTGTTCTTCAACGAGGAATAAATCTCCTCGCGCGCGGCGTTGCTTCGCTCCGGCCACGATTCCAGTTCCAAAATCAACGCCCCCTGGAACCGGTGAATCACGCCTTCAAAAGAAGCGTTCGCGCCGGGCACCTGCAACCGCGGCAAATAATACGGCGCAGCCTCCAGCGGTTTCGTGAGCACCTGATTGCGCAGATGATCGACGTCCCCAGGCGACAACACCGTTTCGAGCAGCGCCTCGAGAACCTGCCCATGCGGCACGCCCAGTTTTTCCTGCGTGTTCGCACTGGCCTGCACGATCCGCAGCGACGGCTCTTCGAGCACGAGCATCACCGCATGCGGCTGCACCAGCGCCGGAATATGAATCGGCTCGCGGTCGCAATTGGTCAGATCGACGGTCTCGGGCATGGTGCGCAGACGTTAAGCCTCAGGATTTCAACCACTGCCCGAAACAGGCAAAGGTGCTCTTCGCGGCCTCCGCCGCCGGTTCCTCCAAACCACCTTCCCGCACATCCGCTTCCTGCGCCCACTGACCGAATGCCCGCCACCGCTGGCCGGTCTCCGCACCGTAGCCATTGAAAAAACGCCCGCCGGTTTCCGGCGTCACACCCAGCGTCTCCCGGAATCGTTTCGAAATCACCTGGCCGCCCAGCGTCGATCCTTCGAGCACGTACAGACACCCGATCGCCGCGCCCACCCCGGCCGTATCCGGCAATGAGCGACACCGCTGCCATGAATCCATTTCCGCCGCGCTCACGCCCAGCGCCGAAAGATCCTCGCGCAACCACGCCGCCTTCCGATGCGCCTCGAAATCGAACTTCAGCGAAGACCAGTCCGCGGACCGTTCAAGCTGAGCTTCCAAAGGCTCATACAGCGTGAAAAACTTCTCCAGCAGCTCGCGATAATCGGCCGCGTCGCGCACGCGCGAAAACACATCGAGCGAATTCTCGAGGTTCGAATGACTGGCCGCCGTGCGGGCTTTGAGGGCGTGGAGCAACTGCATCGCGTTAGGAAGAGTGTCGAGTGGGGCTCCGTCCCGCGCCGCACGCAAGCCGGGGCTGGATTTGCTTAATCTTTTTCTGCAAACGGGTTCGGAAAAATGCAGTGTGCAATGACTTGGCGCCAGAATCGGGCAACATGCAGTTGGGGTTTTATCCGCTTAACCCTTGAGCGCCCCTGCCGTGATTCCCTTCACGAGCTGCTTCTGCATGAGCAAATAGACGATCAGGATCGGAATCGTGACGACGAGTACGCCGGCAAACAGCGACCCGTATTCACTCCGGTACTGCGCCGTCAGCGACAGGTTCGCGAGCCCCAGCGGCAGTGTCCGCGCCGCGCCTTCGCCAGCTCCCGACGTGAACATGAACGCGAAAAAATACTCCTTCCAAATCCCGATGAACTGGAAGATCGCCACCGTCACCAACCCCGGCCGCGCCAGCGGCAGCATCACGCGCCAGAACGCTCCCGCTTCGCTGCACCCATCCACCACCGCCGCCTCATAAAGCGACGCCGGCAGCGCCCGGAAAAATCCCGCGAGGATGAAAATCGCGAACGGCAACCCGTTCGCCGTGTACACCAAGATTAAGCCCAGCCGCGAATCCAGCAGCCCCATCGCCCGCAGCTGGAAAAACAAAGGCACGATGCTCAGCTGCACCGGCACCATCAACCCCGCCAGAAACAGCCAGTACGTGAATTTCCCCAGCGGATGATAAAACCGGCTCAGCGCATACGCCGCCATCGCTCCGAGCAACACGATCGCCGCGACCGACACACCCGTGATGAGCACGCTGTTGAAAAAATAATCCCCAAACCGCGCCTCCCGCCACGCCCGAGCATAATTCTCCCACGCGATCGCATCGACCGACGGCAGCGCAAACGCATCCCGAAAAATCTCCGCATCCGGTTTCAGCGACGAGTACGCCACCCAGAACACGGGATAAACCACCCACAGCAAATACCCGCAAAGCACCGCAAAGATCAGCCCGCGTGACAGCGAGAAACCCTGGCGGCGCGACGATGCTGAATTGTTTTCGCTCATCTTAACCTTCCTCCCGGTTCCGCATCGCCCGCATCATCGCCGCCGACCCCGCCAGCACCAGGACGAACATGATCACCGCGAGCGCGGTTGCGCGGCCGATCTGGAATTCCTTAAACATCGTCGAGACCATCAACGTGCTCAACACGTGTGTGCCGCTCGTCGGATCTTGCGACGTCAGCAGCCAGATCATTTCGAAGGTGTTCAACCCGGCGATCACGATGAACACCGCCGAGATCGCCAGCACCTCGCGGATCTGCGGCAGCGTGATCGAGAAAAACTGCCGCCATTCAGACGCGCCATCGAGCTCCGCCGCCTCGTACAACTCCGGGCTGATCCCCTGCATCGCCGCCAGATAGAGCACCAAGTTAAATCCGCACGCCATCCACAGGTAGATCGGAATCAGCGCGCGATAGAGATTCGCCTGCGACAGCCACGCGTATCCGGCAAACGATTGCAGCCACTCGCTCCCCGTCCACACGCCGAGCTTCACCAGCCCCGCGTTGATCAGCCCGCCGTGCGGGTCGTAGGCGTTCATCCACAGCAGCGTCGCCGCGATGCCACCGAGCAGATTGGGAAACAGAAACACCGCGCGGAAGAATCCTCCGCCCCACACGCCGCGATGGATCATCGCCGCGAAGAACAACGCCATCGGCACCACCGCGAGCGCGGGCACGATCATGAGGTACAGGTTGTTTTTGAGCGCGAACCAGAACGTGTCGCTCTCCAGCAGCAGCCACTTGAAATTCAAAAGCCCCGCCCAACTTCGCTCCGTGAAACCATCCCACCGCGTGAACGCCCACACGATCGATCCTGCGGCCGGCAAAATCACGAACGCGCCAAACAACACCAATGCCGGCCCTACGAACCCCGCCGCAAACGGCGCCCGCAGCCGCCCGATGTTTTGAACACCCGCATTCTCCTTCCGTTTCTCCACGCTACCTCTCGAACCTCCGCGTACCCGCCACCCCGCCCACAACACCACCGCCACCAACACCGCGCAAAGCGCCAGCGCCTTGCCCGCGTGCTTCACTTCCACGCGCTCCGGCTCCAGCGCACGCTCGCGTTCACTCTTCGCCGTGCGTTCGAGCCGCGCGCCAAATTCCTCCGGCGTGATCCGCCCCGTCATCAGCTGGAAACGCGCGTCATTGAGCCCTTGCGCCACAAACGCCGTGAACTGCGGCGTGGCCGGCGGCGCCGCATCCACCACCGCCGGCGCGCGCTCCACAAACTCCGCGATCTGCCGCAACGCGGGCGACGCATAATCCTCCGGCCGCACCGAACGCAGAGCCACCGGCGCGTCGAAGCGCTGCGCAAACGCCCGCGTCCGTTCGCGCGACGTCAGGAACCGGAAAAAATCCACCGTCGCCCGCTCCCGCTCCGCATCGCCTGTCGCGAACATAAAAAAATACGCGCTGCGCGCCTGCACCGCGCCCATCGGCCCCGCGCCCTCGGGAAACGACGGCAGGTTAAACGCACCGAGCCGGAAGCCCTCGGGAAATTTCCCGCGCATCTCGCTCACGAGCCACGTCGCGCTGATCGTCATCGCCGATTTCCCGTCGAGAAACGCCTGCTGAGCCGCGGTGTGCGTCATGCCTTCCCAGCCGTTGAGCAGCGTCTCGCGGCTGATGCGCTGCATCGTCTCCGCCGCGCGCACGAACCGTGGATCGGTGAACGTACCTGGAGCGAGTTGTTGAAACCCGCGATAGCCGTCGGCCCCCGCCAGACTGAAAAACGCCGCCTGCCAAAACGCGTCTCCATAACGCATATACACGCCAGGCAGCGTCAGCGGCGCGAGACCGGTGGCGCGGATTTTTTCCGCCAGCGCGAAAAACTCGTCCCACGTCTTCGGCGGCAGCCAGCCGTGCTTTTCGAAGAGTCCCTCGTTGTAGAAAACCACCCACACCGCGTGCGTGTACGGGATCGCGTAAACGCCGCCGCCACGCTCCCAGCGTCCGAGCACGCCGGGCAAAAACGACTCGCGCCACGAGCCATCGCCTTCCCAGTTCGGGCCGTCGAGATACGGCGTGAGATCGCGGATTTTCCCGGCCGGGATCAGCGTGTCGTAGAGCAACCGCGCGTCGGAAGCGTCGGGAAATTCCCCGCCCATGGCGCGGATCTGCACTTTGTCGTCGTTGCGGATGTCACCCGCGATGCGCACCCGCACTCCCGGGCGCAGTTTCTCGAACTCACGCGCAGTCTCGTCGAAAAAGGCCGTGCCGTACGCCGCCGGCTGGATCGGTATCTCGATTTCAACGACGCGCCCGCTAGCTTCCGCCGCTTGTCCGGGAAGCGGTGCGGTCAGTGCGAAAACGCAGAGGGAAAAAAGAAGCCGGGCGACCGGCGCGAGACGCATGACGCCTGCATGGATTTCAGCGTGAACGCTGGCAAGAAGGCGTTCGCCTCAAACCCCCGACACGACGGCCGGAGCCTGACCGCGCCTCACTCGGGCAATCGAAAATCCAAATTCGGGAATCGAAATTCTTACCGGCTCACTCGTTCTTCCCCGCGCGCTTCCCAGTTCTCTTGCCGAAGGCTTCGCGCGCCGCGGCTTTTTCAGCGTCGTTCAGTTTGCCGTCACCGTCTTTATCGAAGCGTTTCACCAGCTGCGGATTCGTCTCGATGGCCTTCGCAGCTTCGGCGCGCTCGGCCTCGTCGAGTTTCCCGTCACCGTTCTTGTCGAATTTCTCCAAGGCGCGTTTGCCAAGCTTCTCGCGGACCTTGGCCTGGCGGCCGGTCACCTCGTCGCGATTGGCTTCCTTCGCCGCAGCTTTCTCGTCTTCGTCGAGCTTGCCGTCGCCGTTTTTATCGAAGCGTTTCAGGATCTCGGCGTGGCGTTTCTCGCTCATCGCCTGAGTTCCTTCCGAGCCGCTCATTGCGGATGCGGACACATCGTCGGCGTGGAGGCCGGCGGCGAGAAATAGCGTTGCTGCGAGTAGGGCGGGAGCTAGAGACGAGGCTTTCATGGCTGAGATCGAGTGAGTTGTTGGTGTGGTTGTTTGATTTTTTTCAGACGCCACCGCCCGTTTCAGGTTACAGCCGTGAAGGACGACCGGCATGTACCAAGTCACCTTCTCCGAACAAGCGATGCGCGAGCTCAACAAGCTCGATAAACTCACGCAGCTCGACGCGATCTCGCCGATCAGCGGCCTGCGCGCCGACGATCTCGCCAATCCACGCGAGCCGCTCGGGCGTTTCGCGCGCGGCGGACAAACGCTCTACCGGTTGCGTGCAGGCGACTTCCGGTTCTACTTCGAGGTCAAGGGCGAGGTGCTTCATACCCTCTACATTCTCCACAAGAACTCTCTCGAGGACTTCCTGCTGCGCAACAAGCTGCCCGTCTCGGAAAACCAGCTCGTCGAACAGCATTCGAAATTCTGGAAGTACCTCGAAACCCTGACGAAATAACCCCACGCCATGGCCGACGAACTCGATCCGCAGGAGGATCCCTATCACGTCCGCAACGCCAGCCGCATTTATTTCCTGCCGAACCTGATGACGGCGGGAAATCTGTTCTGCGGCTTCATGTCGGTCATCCACTGCATTCAGGCACGACTGGCAGAGACGACTAACGGCGGCCTTTATCTCGGAAATTCGAATACAGATCATTACCGCTACGCCGTTTATTTCATCTTTGGCGCAGCCGCCTTCGACACGCTCGATGGCCGTCTGGCGCGCATGGGCGGACGCGAATCGCTCTTCGGCGCGGAGTTCGACTCGCTGGCCGACGTCATCTCCTTCGGCATCGCGCCTGCGCTGATGATGTTCTTCTTCATATTGGCGCCCACTTCCGCGACCAATTACGTGTGGTTCCGCAACATCGGCTGGTGCGTGGGTTTCATCTACCTGCTTTGTGCCGCGATGCGCCTGGCTCGCTTCAATGTCATCACCAACCCGCTCCTGCATCGAAGCGCCAAGGAATCGAACAAAGACTTCGTCGGCCTTCCTGTGCCCGCCGCCGCCAGCACCGTTGCCGCCACCGTCCTTTTCCTCGTCGAACTCGTCCAAACCGATAAATCCCTCAACCGCTGGGCTCTCGCGCTACCGCCACTGATGGTGATGATCGCGCTGCTCATGATGAGCACGATCCGTTATCCGAGTGGCAAAAACCTGGGGATGCAGACCCAAACCCGCCTGAAACCGTTCATTGGCGGCATCGCCTTGGTAAGCCTGCTGGTTTTCTACAAAGAGATCGGTTTTCTCGTGATCTGTCTCGGCTACATTTTCTTCGGCCTGATACGGCACTGGCGCCGCCGCGCAACGGGTCAAAGCATCACGACTCCGCCGTTTGGGCCCAAGGTGTGAGCAACTTCACGACAACCTCCCAACAACTTTTCCGATGCGAACAACCCGCCCTTTGCTCGACTGCGATTCGACATTGTTCACAGCGAAAATCGCCCCCGTTTTCCCCATGAAAAGCGGCCGGTTATCGGTCTTTTTCACAGCACATACTGATACGGATAACATTCCTTATTGAACTAGGTATTATTTAGACTTTGGTAATTTCTCAAAGCCGCTGAGCCAGTGACCCCCTCCAGCAACACATGAAATTCAAGATCAACCGCGATCACTTCAGCAACGGACTCGCCCAGGTTCTCAACGTCGTGGGCTCCAAAGCCACGATGCCCATCCTGAGCAACGTGCTCATCGAAGCGGAGAAGGACCACATCACCCTCACGACGACCAATCTCGACCTCGGCATCCGCTGCAAAATCAAGGCCGAGGTCAAAGAGCCTGGCTCGGTCACGCTTCCGGTTAAACGCCTCGCCACCATCGTCCGCGAGCTGCCCAACGTCGATGTCGTCTTCGACGCCGCGCCCAACCACCAGGTGAAACTGGCCTCCGGCGGGTCCAATTTCAAAATCATGGGCATCGGCAAGGAAGAGTTCCCGCCGCTCCCCGAGTTTGGCGACGAGAAGTCTTTCACCCTCGAGCAGGCCGAGCTCACCGCGATGCTCAAGAGCGTCGCCTACGCCCAGTCCACCGACGAGACGCGCTACATCCTCAACGGCGTCTATTTTAACTTCAAAGACGGCAAACTCTCGCTCGTCGCCACCGACGGACGCCGCCTCGCACTCATTTCGAAAGAGATCGAAGTCCCGGCAAGCAGCGCAGGAAGCATCATTCTGCCCGCTAAAACGGTCGGCGAGCTCCTCCGCATGCTGGACAAGGGGGAGAAGCTCAAAATCTCGTTTAACGACCGCCGCGCGGCCTTCCAGCTCAACACCGACAAAGACACCAGCGGCCTCATCGACAGCATCTACCTCTACTCGAAGGTCGTCGAAGGTAACTACCCGAATTACAACCAGGTCATCCCGAAAGAAACCCACCAGCGCATCAAGCTGGAGCGCGAGCTCTTCCAGCAGTGCGTGCATCGCGCCGCGCTCGTGTGCAGCGAGAAGTCGAACTCGGTGAAGATCAAAGTCACCAGCAATCTCCTCGAAATCACCGCGCAAAGCCCCGACTTCGGCGAGGCGCACGAATCGATGGCTATCGCCTACAGCGGCCCCGATCTTCAAGTCGCGTTCAACCCCCAGTTCATCATGGACCCGCTCCGCGCGCTTCAGAAGGACGAGGTTTTCTTTGAGCTGAAAGACGAAGTGAGCCCCGGCGTGTTCAAGACACTCGAAAGCTTCATCTGCGTGATCATGCCGGTGCGCCTGAGCTAACACGCCACCCGCCACATCTTCTTTGCCTTTGGGCGGCTGGTTTCGACCATGCCGCCCTTTTTGCCTCCACAATGTTCGACCCCACCTACCTGATTTTTGGCGCCACGATCGTTTCGTTCGCGCTGTTTCAGTTCAATCTACGCCGCGCGTCTCCCGTGCTCGCCATCGTGAACCGCTGGCTGCGCTGGATTATCTTCGGGACGGGCGGCGCGCTGGTCGTCACGCACTACGAGTTGATCGACCGGCCGTACTGGGTCGTTGCGGTGGCGCTGCTGCTGGTCTGGGTACTCGGGGAGACGCTCTACAACTGGCTCGCGATCAAAGCACTCAGCGTGAGCTCGCTGCCACTGTTTCCCAAGTTCACCGCCAACACGTCCGGCGAGGAGTGGCCGACCAATCCGCGGCTGCTGAAACTGCGCGACTGGCTGCGTGCGCAAAACTTCAAGCAAGTGCAGGCGCTCAAGGCCGAGCTCGGTCAGGGCGTGTATTTGCGCGTTTCGGTTTATCAGGATGCGAGCGCGGCGACGCGGGTGCAGATCACGTTTCTTCCGCAGATCAATGGAGCGATTTCCGTGTGCTGCAGCCTCTCGACGCAAACCGTGAGCGGCTACCGCTACGTGACGGATAATCTGTTTCTCCCCTTTGGCGGATTCTACCCGGAAAACTGGCTGGTGGAACGCCGGCCGTGGACGCGCTCGCTGGCGAGATTGCTCGCCGCTCATCGCGCGCGTCTCGCGAAGGCCAACGAAATGGCGCTCCCCTGGAGCACGGAACCGCTTTACGATTTGAACGCGCAGCAACGCGAGCTGGAGCAGGTGAACACCGAGCTGGGTTTCCTGATGCCGCACGCCGACCGCGAGGATTTCGGCAAGATGACCTACGAAGGGCGTTACCGCGTGTGGAAGGAAATCCTGCTGTTGAATTATTTCGGCCGCAGCGCGCGGTACGAGTGATTGGGTTGGCGGGCGCTTCGTAACAACGGCCTGACTTTTCCTGAAGACTGGCTACGCGTTATCGCAGCTCATCCCCCACAACCATGGCCAAAACTGAATCCTACACCGGCATCGAGGGCGCCGTCGCTTCCATCAAGAACGCTATCGTCGACCTCAGTTCACTCGAAGTCATCACCTTCCGCGGCAACATCACCGGCATCGTCAAAGACGATCTCGAGTGGGACAAACTCATGACCAAGGCCACCGCCGGCAGCGGGCAGCTCAAGGTGGCGCTGGCGACGGTCATCGATTTCGACAGCGACGTGCGCACGTTCATCGCGGACGAAGCGCCGCCGCAGTGGATTCTCGACGCGCACAATGCGGCGGTGAAATCCGGCATCGATTCTCGTCGAGCGGTGCTCGATCTGATCGGCGGATTTTTGGGGAAGAAGTGAGCGCATAAACGACGCGCGTGTCCGCCGAAGCACTCAGCGCGTTTCGCGCAGCGGAGGTTGATGTCGATCCGCTCAACGGGCTCGTCGGGGCGGAGCGTTATTTCAATGCGGCGTGCGATGCGGGCGAAGTCACGCCGATGACTTTGGATCGCGAGGATCTCGCGGTTGCGCCTGAGGATGAAGCGGCGCGCATCGCGGCGGTGCGCGACCGGTTGCGGCGGCTGGGTTATCCGTTGGCGGATGTGGCGGAGGAAAAGCGCGGGTTGTGGGCGGACGATGTGCGGGCGGCGTTGCGGCAGTTTCAGATCGAGGCGGTGCTGGTGGAGCGGTCGGGCGAGCTCACGGTGGAATCGTGGGATGCGTTGCAGGAGTTGTTTAATTTCGAGACGCGGATGCAGGTGTCGGAGTGGTTTGGCGCGAGTGGAGCGGATCTGACGTTGCAGCGGGCGGCGCGGTTGAGGTTGAGCGTGCTCGGTTTTGGGAAGCCGCCGCGGGCGGAGGATTTTGCGCCGGCGAGCGAAGCGATGGCGGCGTTTGCGGAGACGGCGCGGGATCTTGGAGTTTTGAATACACAGATCTCGGGCGGGCTGACGCCGGAGTTTGCGGCGATATTGTTTGGCCACGATGCGCTGACGGACCGGCTGGCGGATTGCGGGGAACGGCTGGCGGCGCTCGACCGGAAGGCGCGGGCGAATGCGGAGCATTTCTTGGTGTGTTTCGCGAAGGTCGAGCTGTGGCTGCACGGCTACGACGTGGCGCCGGATGGCTCCAGTAAACTGATACAACCTGCCATGCACGGACGGCACGGCGGTGGGAACACGGAGCGGACTAACCGGACGGCAGATCAGTTTAATCTCTTCTTCGCGGAGCTCGCGCCCGAGGGAATGAGTGTGAAGTCGGCGTCGCCGGCGGCGATTCCGGCGCGGGTGCCGGAGTTGTTGAAGCGGATGCGGGAGCTGCGCGCGGCGCAGCCGTTGTCGAAAGAGTCGGCGTCGGGTGAAGTGGTGGCGTTGCTGGAGGCGGAGCTGGCGGAGAAGCCGGGGCTGTGGGCGGAATTGAAGACGGCGGCGGCGAACCTCGTCGGGATTTTATTCGACGGTGTGCGGCGGGTGCTGGCGTGGATCGGAAAACTTTTGAAGCGGGTGTGGTCGGCGGTTTCGACGGCGGTGGTGAATATGTGGCGGGCGGTGCATCACTTCATGGGCGGGGCGGCGTTTTATTTTCGGAAGGCGGCGCGGGCGTTGGGGGAAGGTGTGAACTTTCTGATCGCTCCCGGCCTGGCGAGTGCGCCGGTGTGTTGCGCGCGGTACACGCGGAAGAAGGATTTCGATGCGGCGATCTTGATCGATGTGTCGGCGGACGAAGAGGAGGTGGGCGTTTTCACGCGCGGGCTGGCGCGGAAAGGGGCGGTGCTGGCGGTGGCGTGCCGGATCATCCGGCTGGTGTGCACGGCGGTGCGGATCGCGCTTCGCGGTGCGGGCGGGGTGATCGGCGGGTTTGTGCCGATGGTGCTGGGGCTGGCGTCGGTGTGGTCGCAGCTGCGCGAGCTGGGGCGGATGCTGGATGCGCTGCCGGAGGGGTGAGGCGGCGGTGGAGTCGCCGGTTTTTTTGGCGGCGAGCAGGCGGACCGAGTCGAACGGGCGGGGTTAAGGCTAACCCGCCCTACCTCGGAGAGTTATTTCTTCGCTTGGAGGGCTTCGCGGAGGAGGAGGGCGAGGGACTGGATGGTGAAGGGCTTTTCGATGAAGTGTTTCACGCCGAGGTTGCGGGCGCGGTCGATTTCGAGGGAGCGCATGAAGCCGGTGGATAGAATCACGGGGAGGCCGGGGCGGGAGGCGAAGATGTGGCGGGCGAGATCGACGCCGGTGATCTCGGGCATCGTGAGGTCGGTGATGATGGCGTCGAACGATTGCGGGGATTGCTGGTAAACGGCGAGTGCCTGGGCCGAGCTGGTGAGGGCGGTCGCCTTGTAGCCGAGTTTGTTGAGCATGCGTTCGCCGATCTGGGCGATGCTGGCTTCGTCGTCGATGAGGAGGATGCGTTCGCCGTTGCCGCGGACGGGTTGGACGGGGGCGTTGGGGGTTTCGACTTCGCCGGTTTCGACGGCGGGAAAGTAGAGGCGGAATTCGGTGCCGAAGCCGGGCTTGCTGTCGACGGTGATGGCACCGTCGTGGTTTTGCATGATGCCGTGGACGACGGCGAGGCCGAGGCCGGTGCCTTCGCCGGCGGGTTTGGTGGTGAAGAAGGGTTCGAACATGCGTTCGCGGGTGGGGGCGTCCATGCCGATGCCTGTATCCCGGACGCGGAGACAGACGGCGCGGCCGGAGGCGAGCTGGGGGTGGGCGGCGGCGAGGGCGGGGTCGGCGTCGCAGAGGCCGAGGGTGACGGTGAGGATGCCGCCGCGTTCGCGCATGGCGTGGGCGGCGTTGGTGCCGAGGTTCATGACGACCTGGTGGACCTGGGTGGCGTCGCAAAGGACGCGGGGGCAGCCGGGGGCGATATCGGTGTGGAACTCGATGGTGGAGGGGAGGGAGGCGCGGAGGAGGCTGAGGGCCTCTTTCAGGATGCGGTCGAGGGTGGTGACGATGCGTTGCTGGTCGCGGCGGCGGCTGAAGAGGAGGATCTGGGCGACGAGATCGCGGGCGCGGTTGCTGGCTTTGAGGGCATCCTGGAGGAAGTGGCGGGCGGGGTGGCCGGGGGGGAGTTCGAGGCCGGCGAGCTCCATGTTGCCGAGGATGCCGGTGAGGATGTTGTTGAAGTCGTGGGCGATGCCGCCGGCGAGGGTGCCGATGGCTTCCATTTTTTGCGCCTGGCGGAGCTGGGCTTCGAGGCTTTTGCGGATGTGGTCGGCTTCGATGCTGGCGGTGATGTCGCGGGTGATGACGACGCCGCGTTCGCGGCCGTCGGCGGTGGTGAAGGCGCGGCCGGAGGATTCGAACCAGCGCCAGGCGCCGTCTTTGTGGCGGTAGCGGTAGAGGGCGGCGGCGCCGCCGCGTTGCTGGAATTTTTCCTGAACGTGGGCGAGGTCGTCGGTGTGGATGCGTTCGAAGATGCTGGTGCCGATGAGTTCGGACTGGGCGTAGCCGGTGATGGCGAGGTGATTGGGGCTGACGTAGTGGACGCGGCCGTGGATATCGATTTCGCTGACGAGGTCGTTGGAGTTTTCGACGAGGGTGCGGTAGCGGAGTTCGCTGTCTTTGAGGGCGGATTCGGCGGCGCGGCGTTCGGCGCGTTGACGGGCTTCGCGGAGTTCGCGGATGACGGCGGGGGCGAGGCGGGTGAGGTGGTCTTTGAGGAGGTAATCCTGAGCGCCGCCGCGCATGGCCTGGACGGCGACGTCTTCGCCGACGGTGCCGGAGACGAGGAGGAACGGGAGGTCGAAGCCGCTGCGGCGGAAGATGGCGAGGGCGTCGAAGCCGGAGAAGGTGGGGAGGTTGTAGTCGGCGATGATGATGTCCCAGGTGCCGTGATACAGGGCGTGCTCGAATTCGTGGGCGGTCTCGACGCGTTTCACCTGGGGATCGAAGCCGCCGCGGGTGAGGTGGAGGATGACGAGCGCTTCGTCGGTGTCGGAGTCCTCGACGAGCAGAAGGCGAAGCGGTGTGGCGGGCATGATGCGAAGGAAGGCGGCTGGAATGGAGAAGCGGGAGGAAGCGGAGGTCAGCGACCGGGGGCGGGCTCGTTGAGGATGAGCCAGTAGAGGCCGAGCTGGCCGACGACGCGGATGAATTCGTCGAAGTCGACGGGTTTGCGGATGTAGCTGGTGGCGCCGAGGGAGTAGCTTTCGACGACGTCGCCTTCCTCGCGGGAGGTCGTGAGCATGATGACGCGGAGGAGGGCGGTCTGGGGGTTGGCGCGGATGGCGCGGAGGACCTCCATGCCGTCGAGCTTGGGGAGCTTGAGGTCGAGGAGGATGAAGGCGGGGAGGTCGGTGGTGTCGCGGCCGGCGTGAGTGCCCGTGCCGAAGAGCCAGTCGACGGCTTCCTGGCCGTCGGTGGCGATGACGACCTCGTTCTTGATGTTGTTCTTCTTAAAGGCGCGAAGCGTCAGGGCGACGTCGTCCGGGTTGTCTTCGACGAGGAGGATTTTTCGCGTGGGATCGGACATGGGGGCTGGAGGGGATGTTTAAGAGGAGGGCGTTTTGAGGGTGAAGTGGATGCGGGTGCCTTCGCCGGGGGTGGACTCCGCCCAGACGCGGCCGCCGTGGCGCGTGACGATGCGGCGGACGGTGGCGAGGCCGATGCCGGTGCCTTCGAATTCGGCACGGGTGTGCAATCGCTGAAATGGGGCGAAGAGTTTTCCCGCGTACTTCATGTCGAATCCCGCCCCGTTGTCGCTGACGGTGTAAACGAGGGCTCCTTGATCTGGAGAGTCGGCGGGTGCGTTGGCGACAGAAAATTCGACGCGGGGGGCGGGCTGGCGGCGGGTGTATTTCCAGGAGTTGCCGAGGAGGTTATCGAGGACGATGCGCATGAGGTCGCGGTCGACGCGGGCGGGCAGAGCATCCGGGCAGATGAAGGTGACTTCGCGGCCGGGCGTATCCGCCTGGCGGAGTTCGGCGGCGACGTTTTGGGCGAGGGCGGCGAGGTCGATGGTGTCGACGCGCATCTGGGTGCGGGTGGCGCGGGAGAGGCGGAGGAGGTCGTCGATAAGCTGGGCCATGCGCTGGCTGGCCTCCCGGATACGGCGGAGGTAGTCGCGGCCTTCGTCGTCGAGCTTGGCCTCGTAGTCCTCGGCGATGGCGCGGGAGAAGCCGTCGATGGCGCGCAGGGGGCTGCGGAGGTCGTGGGAGACGGAGTAGCTGAAGGCCTCGAGCTCGGCGTTGGCGGCGGCGAGCTGGGCAGTGCGTTCGGCGACACGTTCTTCGAGGGAGGCGTTGAGGCGGCGGATCTCGGCTTCGGATTCCATCTCGGCGGTGATGTCGTCGATGGTGCCGACGAAGCCGGCGAGTTCGCCGCCGGGGGCGAGGAGGCGGCGGGCGTGGAATTGTATCCAGCGGGTGGAGCCGTCGGCGGGGTGGGTGAAGCGGAGTTTGTGGGAGAACTCGCCGCGGCCGGAGGTGAAGGCCTGCCAGGCGGTGAGGAGGCGGTGGAGTTCGTCGGGCGGGAGTTTTTCGCGCCAGCCTTTCTGGAGGGCGTCGCGATAGGAGATGCCGGTGATTTCGGACCAGCGTTTGTTGACGTAGGTGCAGTTGCCGTGGGGATCGAACTGGTAGACGCCGACGGGGGAGCTTTCGGAGAGGGAGCGGAAGCGGGCTTCGCTGGAGCGGAGGGCGGACTCGGTTTCGCGGCGTTCGATCTCGGCGGCGGCGCGGGCGGCGAAGAGCTGGAGGATGGAGATGACGGCTTCGCGGCGGGCGGGGGGGCGCGCGAACATGACGCTGAGGACGCCGATGCGGTAGCCGGTGGCGGTGGTGAGGGCGCAGCCGATGTAGGTATCGACGCCCCAGCCGGCGAACATGGGGGCGTGTTGAGGGAGGATTTCGGAGGCGTTGCCCCAGCAGCAGAGGAGGCCGTCGCCGCGGTGGAGGACGGCGGCGGAAGGGCTGCCGGCGAGTTTGAAGGGGGCGACGGTGCCGGGTTCGCCGGCGTGCCAGACGGCGAGGGGGGTCATGGTGTCGGCGTCTTCGGTGAGGCGGCCGACGTAGACGCGGGTGGCTTCGAGGGTGCGGCAGACTTCGCTGGCGAGTTGTTCGAAGAAGGCGGGGCCGGGGGAGACGACGACGCGTTCGAGGAGGCCGGTGAGGGCCTGGGCGCGAAGGCGGTTTTCGGATACGTCGACGAGGGAGCCGATCATGCGGCGGCTGCCGCCGACTTCGGTGAAACCGCCGCGTTCGTGGATGTGGACGTGGCGGCCGTCTTTATGGAGGAGGCGGTAGACGGCGTCGTAGGGTTTGTTTTGCGCTATTGATTGTTCGAGGAGGCTGGTGGCGGATGCGCGATCGGCGGGATGGATGAGTTCTTCCCAGCGGCGGATGTCGACGGTTTGAAATTCTTCGAGGGTGTAGCCGAGGAGGGCCTCGGTGGCGCCGTCCCAGATGATGCGGCCGGTCTCGAGGTAGTAATCGTAGACGACCATGCCGGCCTGGAGGGCGAGGTGGCGGTAGACGTCGGTGCCGTGACCGGGGCGCAGGAGCGAATCGCTGGGAGCTGGCGGGGGCGGCGTGGACATGAGCTGGCCGGGGGAAAGGCCAGCGGGCATTAGGACGGGGTGGCAGCGGGGTGGCAATCCCGGGCTGCTGGGGGAGTCTGCCTAGTGTGGCGGGGACCGGCGGCGTGAGCGGTAGCCCGGGCGTATCGACAGGGTGAGGACGGAAGGTGTCAGACTGCGAGTGGTGTGGCAGGAGCCTGGAGGGTGACGACGCATTCGAGGTGGCGTGTCTGAGGGAAGAGGTCGAAGGGCTGGACGGCGCTGAGGGTGTAGCCGCGGGCGGTGAAGTGTTTGAGGTCGCGCATCTGGGTGGCGGGATCGCACGAGACGTAAACGACGGCGCGGGGGCCGAAGGCGAAGAGCTGGTTGAGGAAGTTTTCGTCGCAGCCTTTGCGCGGTGGATCGATGACGATGACGGTGTCGCGCGGAGGGAAGGTGAGGCCGGCGAAGATGGCGGAGGCGTCGCCGGCGAGGAAGGTGGCGTTGGCGATGTTGTTGGCGGTGGCGTTTTCGCGGGCGAAGGCGATGGAGGTGGCGCTGAGCTCGACGCCGGCGACTTTTTCGAAGGCGGGTGCGGCGGTGAGGGCGAAGAGGCCGGAGCCGCAGTAGGCATCGACGAGGAAGCGGGCGCCGGAGGCGGCGGCTTGCTGGCGGACGTAGGACGTGAACGCGGGGAGGATGAACGGGTTGTTTTGGAAGAAGTCGCGGGCGAGGAAGTGGAGTTTGAGGTCGCCGACTTGTTCGTGGATGACGGCGTCGTACTCGGTGATGACGCCTTCCTGGGCGTGGCGGAGGAGGAGGGTGGCGGCGCGTTTGAATTCGCCGGCAGCGGCGCGTGCGCGGGTTTTGGCGCGGACCTCGGGGAGTTTTTGGTTGATGGCGTCGGTCGCGATGGGGCACTGGGGGACGTCGAGGAGATCGAAGCGGGTGCCCTGGCGGAGGAAGCCGATGGGGAAGTTTTTTTCGTTGAGCGGGGCGCCGGGCTCGACGTTGCGCGGCGGGTTGAAGTGCGGCGTAATTTTCGAGCGGTAGCCGTACTCTTTCGGTGACCCGATCACGGGGGCGACGGGGAATTCGAGACCGGCCATGTACTTCAGGAGCTCTTCGACCTGGCGGCGTTTCCAGGCGAGTTGCTCGGTGTAGGTGAAATTCTGGTACTGGCAGCCGCCGCAGCGGGCGAAGAGCGGGCATGGGGCCGCGACGCGGTGGGGTGAAGGCGTGAGGACTTCGAGGAGGTCGGCTTCGGTGAAGTTCTTGTGATTGCGAAAGGCGCGGACGCGGACGCGTTCGCCGGGGAGGGCGAAGGGGACCATGATGACCCATTGAGTTTCCTCGCCGGTGGCGGGATCGCGGAGCGGGACGCGACCGAGGCCGACGCCGAGGTTGGTCAGCGTGGCGATTTCGAGCTCGATCTCCGCGTGATAGGCGAAGGGATGGTCGTTGAATTTTTTCTTCTTAAACACGGAGGGACAGAGGACAGAGCGGGGCGGCTGAAAGAGGAAGCGCAAAGTCGGGTGGGACGCTATGAGGATGGCGTTGGGTTGGGTGCGCTGGTTTGCGTCAGGGGCAGGCGTTTTGTGCCGACAGCGGGCGATGTCGTTCAGCGTGCGCGGAGCGCCCGCTCCACCTCGGAATCGCGGGCTAGCATCTTAGGGCGCTGTGTGTTTTTCCTTTGAGCGATGTTCGTCGAAAAAATCACCAGTCTTCAGAATCCACGCGTGAAGCAGCTTGTGAAGCTGCGGGATCGGCGTCCGCGCGATGAGGCGGGCGTGTTTCTTGTGGAAGGTTATCGCGAAGTGCGGCGTGCGCTGGAGAAGGGCGTGAAGTTGCAGGAGATTTATTTTTCGCCGGAGTGGTTTCTCGGGGAGAACGAGCCGAAGTTGATCGCCGAGGCGCAGGCGGCGGGGGCGCAGGCGTTTGAACTTTCGAAGGAAGCGTTTGGGAAAGTGGCCTATCGCGAGCGGCCGGATGGGTTGCTGGCGGTGGCGCCGCAATGGAAGCGCGGACTGGAGGATTTGAAACTGAAACCGGAGCCGTTTCTTCTCGTGGTCGAGGCGATCGAGAAGCCGGGGAATCTAGGCACGATTTTGCGCAGCGCGGATGCGGCGGGTGTGGATGCGTTGATCGTGTGCGATCCGGTGACGGATTTGTTTAATCCGAACGTGGTGCGCGCCTCGACGGGCGTGCTGTTTTCGGTGCCGGTGGTGGTGGCGGAGAGCCAGCCGGTGCGCGCGTGGCTGAAGGAAAAAGGTATTCGCGCGGTGGCGACGACGCCGTCGGCGAAGGAGCTGCACACGAACACGGATCTGCGCGGGCCGCTGGCGATCGTGATGGGCAGCGAGCAGTACGGGCTGAGCGATTTCTGGCTGAAGGCGAGCGATGCGCAGGTGCGCATCCCGATGGCGGGTCAGGCGGATTCGCTGAATGTGGCGATGGCGACGATCATCACGTTGTTCGAGGCGGTGAGGCAGCGGGGCGGAGGTTAAGGCGCGGCGGTGGCGACTGCGGGGCGGGGGGCGAGATTTTTCGCGAGGAAGGTCTCGATGGCGGCGTAGACTTTCACGCGGTTTTCGTAGAACGCGAAGCCGTGACCCTCGCCGCCCACGAAGAGTTTTTCGTGGGTGACGCCGTGTTTCTCGAGTTCGCTGACGAGGTGGCGGGACTGGCTGACGTCAGCGACGAGATCGTCTTTTCCGTGGGTGACGAAGATGGGGATTTTCACGTTCGCGATGCGGTTGAGCGGAGAGATTTCGTCGAAGAACTGGCTTTTCTCAGCGGGATCGCCGAGCTGGCGGCGGAGGATGTTGTGCTTGCTGCGGAAGTTTTCGTCGTTGCGGGAATCGCGGACCAGTTTGGCCCAGTCGAAGACGCCGGCGACGGTGATGGCGCAGCGGTAGAGGTCGGGTTCGCGGGAGGCGCCGGAGAGGGCGAGGTAGCCGCCAAAGGAGCCGCCCATGATGGCGACGCGGTCGCGGTCGATGAGGCCGGTTTTGAAGAGGGCTTTGACGCCGTCGGTGACGTCGTCGTGCATGCGGAGGAAATCCCAGCGGGTTTTTTCGGGGAACTGCCATTCGTAGCCGAGGGAGCCGCGGTAGTTGGGTTGGAAGACGGCGTAGCCGCGGCTGGCGAGGAACTGGACTTCGCGATCGAAGCCCCAGACGTCTCGGGCATTGGGACCGCCGTGAGGGAGGACGACGAGGGGCGCGGGTTTTTCTTTGGAGGCGCCTTCGGGGAGAGTGAGGTAGCCTTCGATGCGGAAGCCGTCGCGGGTCTTGTAGTTGATGGTCTGCATCGGCCGCATGCGTTTGGGGTCGAGCCAGGGGGCGGTGCTTTTGATGAGGCCGATCTGACCTTTTTCGAGGTCGATCTGGTAATAGGCGTAGGGGTGGGTGTCGCTGATGGCGTCGACGACGAGGCGTTTGCCGGATTTGTCACCGCCGAGGAGGCGGAGGACGGTGTTGGGAATGGGGAAGGAGGCGTTGAGGCGTTTCTGAAGGGCGGCGTAGGCCTCGTCGAACCAGACGGTGTGGGGGGCGGTTTTGGTGATGTGGAGGCCGACAATTTTTTGGGAGGCGGGGTCGCGGTAGACGCCGGCGTGGCTGAGTTCGTAGCGGTCGTCTTGATACAGCATGTCGCCGAGGCGGCCTTCGATGGTGTCGAAGCTGAAGATGGCGGGCGGTTTTCCCTCCTGGCGGGGGCCTTCGACGATGAGTTCGCCGGGGGTGTCGCCGGTGGCGATGACGGTGAATTGTTCGAGGTCGATGGCGCAGGGCGTCCAGCCCTTCTCGGTGAGGCGGTGGAGGGTGAAGAGGCCGTTGGACTCGGTGTAGGCGTAGGCGAGTTCGCCGTCGCGGTCGGTGAAGTAGCCGGCGGGGGTGCCGGTCCTGGGGGCGTCGTAAGCTTTCACGACGCTGGCGGTGGTGCCGTAGGGGTATTTGTTGCTATCGAGGCCGCCGATGCCGGGCATGACTTTGAGTTCCTGGCGGGCGTTGATTTTCATGACGCCGTAGTCGCGGCCGTTGTCCCAGGCGTTGTTGCGCAGCCAGATGATGGGCTGCATGGGGTTTTTGCGGGGAACTCCGATGACGGTGAGAGCGTTGTAGGCTTCGATGGCGTAGCCGGAGCCGAGGC
Organism: uncultured Nibricoccus sp.; assembly: GCA_966249325.1. Taxonomy (GTDB): domain Bacteria; phylum Verrucomicrobiota; class Verrucomicrobiia; order Opitutales; family Opitutaceae; genus Nibricoccus. The sequence goes on from CBINDC010000010.1 coordinate 149,849, forward strand.
GTTCGGCGGGAACTACGTGCATGCCGAGGGCGTACATTTTATCCTTCGTCATGCGGAGAAGGAGGTGTTTGTCGCCGAGCCAGTGGACGCCGTAGACGTCGGTGCGTTTCTCGCTGATGAGGGTTTCGAATTTATTGGTCGAGAGATTGCAGACGAGGAGGTTGGTGCGGTCGTCCTTGTCGGTGAAGAGGGCGGCGAAGTGGGTGCCGGCGTCGTTGAGCTGGGGATTGTAGAAGAGGGCGGGGCGGAAGAAATCGACGATGGGGATTTGTTCAGTGGCCGGGACCGGCTCGAGACGGTCGAGCGGATGAGTGGATTTTGCGAAGAGTGTGGACGCGAAGCAAAGCGCCGCCACCGCCAGGGGAATTTTGGGGGCCATGCGGTGGATGCAGGCGGGCGGTCCCGGGGCCGGCAATGAATTAGTAGGCGCATTTGTTGCGCGCGCAGGTGAGCGATTTGTGGCTGAAGGCGAGCGATGCGCAGGTTCGCATCCCGATGGCGGGTCAGGCGGATTCGCTCAACGTGGCGATGGCGACGATCATCACGTTGTTCGAGGCGGTGCGGCAGCGGGGGTTGTGAGGGCGGGGACGGAGTTGAACATGAAGATCGCGAGGGCCGCTATGGGCTGATCTGAGAAGAAAATTGAACCGCAGAGGGCGCGGAGGGCAGAAGAGATCGGAGGGGAATGTTGATGGAAGCGGGGTGAGGGCACCCCGCCTACATTGGACGGAGAACGCGATCAGGCGGCTTTGGCGAGGGATTGGATGGTGGTGCTGGCTTCGGCGAGGGAGGTTTCGCGGAGCGGGTTGCCGTCGTTGAGGCTGTGGGCGTAGACGAAGGTCACGTCGGTGATGCCGAGCCAGCCGAGGAAGGTGCGGAGGTAGGGCTCGACGAAGTTGTAGGCGCCAGCGGGACCGGCGGGGCGGAAGTCGCTGCCGCTGCTGACGATGATGCGGACGCGTTTGCCGCCGAGCAGGCCGACGAAGCCGTTTTCGCCTCGGGTGAAGGTGCGGCCGTAGCGGGAGATCTGGTCGATCCAGGCTTTGAGGACGGCGGGGATGGTCAGGTTGTAGATGGGGGTGGCGATGACGATCTCGTCGGCGGCGAGGAGTTCGTCGACGTAGCGATCGGAAACGCGAATCGCGGCGCGGGCGGCGGTGGAGTGGCCTTCGGCGGGCGTGAAGGCGCCTTCGACCCAGGCTTCGTTGACGAAGGGCGGCGGCTCGTGGCCGAGGTCGCGGGTGACGGCGGTGCCGGTTGGGTGCGCGGCCTGCCAGGTGGTCAGGTATTCCTGGGCGAGGCGGCGGCTGTGGGAACGTTCGCCGCGCGGGCTGGCGTCGAGGAGAAGCAGCGAGGGAGTGGCTTTGGCGGAGAGGTTGGCGGTGGTGGAGACGGAGGCGGTGGATGTGCTCATGATGTTTTTGGATGAGTTGGTGGTTTTAGTTTTGGTAACAAAATTGGTTACAATTATGGGCAAAAAAAGGGATGAGGAGTGTCAGTATTTGCCGGTGCAGACGCCTTTGAGCTGGGCGCCGATGTCGGCGACGGAGACGCGGGCGAGTTCGGCTTCGAAGCTGGCCTGGGCTTTGGTGAAGGTGGTTTTGAGGATGTTTTCGATGCGGGCGCCGACGGGGCATTTGTGGTTGGGCTCGAGGCGGCTGAGGCCGAGGTCGGTCTGCGGTTCGATGGCGCGGTAGATGTCGAGGAGGCGGATGTTTTCGGGGGCGGTGGCGAGGGAGAAGCCGCCGGTGGCGCCTTTCTGGGTGTTGACAAGGCGAGCTTTGACGAAGGCGGCGAGGAGGCGGCGGATGACGACGGGGTTGGTGTCCACGCTGGAGGCGATTTCGGCCGACGTGGTCTGCGCACCGGCTTTGTAGGCGAGGTACGACAGCATGTGCACGCTGACGGCGAATTTGGAGTTTCCAGTCATGGGAGGCGGTTACGGCTTAATGTAACTGAGATTGTTACTATTGAGGCGGAGGTGTCAAGCGCCCGGTTTTGCGATGAGGCGGTTGCTGAGGAGCCGGTGGGGCGACGGATTTTTAACCACAGATAGCACAGACGGGCACGGATGGCGGGACGGTCAGTGGGTGTATCGCGGAAAGAGTTACATGGATTACGTGACGCTTTTTCCCCAGCGGGAGAGTGCTTGGCGCGGAAGTGGTCAGCTGGCCTGAGCGCGGTAGGAGGCGATGAGGTCGGCGGTGCCGGTGGACATGGAGATTTTTGGGGCGTAGCCGAGGTCGCGGCGGGCGGCGGCGAGGTTGAACCAGTGGTCTTTGGCGAGTTCGGCGGCGATGAAGCGGGTCATGGGCGGTTCGCCACGGAGGGGGAAAACGCGCCAGAGGGTTTCGCAGATGGCGCCGATGCTGGAGGCGGTGGAGAGGGAGAGGTGGCGGGTGACGGGCTTTTCGCCGAGAGCGGTGAGCAGTTGGTTGATCCAATCCCAGAGGACGACGGGTTCGTCGTTGGTGATGAAATAGGCGCGGCCGGCGGCGGACGCGGGCGAAGAGTGAAGGGTGAAGGGTGAAGAGTGAAAAGCGGACGTCGGAGCGGCGACGTGGGGAGTGTCACGTAATACGTGACACTTTTCCAGGGCGGTTTCGGCGAGGAGGTGGGCGTCGACGGCGTTTTCGACGTGGACCATGTCGACGCGGTTTTGTCCGGTGCCGACGATGCGGAGGCGGCCGGCGCGCGCGCGTTCGAGGACGCGGGGGACGAGGTGGGGATCGCCGACGCCCCAGATGAGGTGGGGGCGGAGGGCGACGGTGCGGAGTTCGGGCGAGTTGGCGGCGAGGACTTCGCGTTCGGCGATGGCTTTGGTGAGCGGGTAGGGGCTGGGGCAGGCGATGGTCAGCGGGAGGGATTCGTCGGCGTTGGCGAGGTCGCGGCCGTTGTAGACGACGCTGGGTGTGCTGGTGTGGATGAAGTTTCGCACGCCGTGGCGGCGGGCGCCTTCGAGGAGGGCGCGTGTGCCCAGGACGTTGATACGGTAGAAATCGTCGTAGCGGCCCCAGACGCCGACTTTGGCGGCGACGTGGAAGAGGGTGTCGATGTTTTCGCAGGCAGCGGTGACGGCGGATGCGTCATCGAGCGAGGCGCGGAGGAAGCGGACGCCGCGGGCTTCGAGGTCGGGCGCGGGGGTGCGGGCGAGCACGGTGACGCGGCGGCCTTGGGCGAGGAGGCGTTCGACGAGGCGGCGGCCGAGGAAGCCGGTGCCGCCGGTGACGAGGGTGTGACGGGTGTCCACGCGGAGGACGAAACACGGCGGGGCGGCGGGGAGGAAGCGGATTTGTTTTCTCGCGGGAGGTGTGATCGGGCGGGCGCGGAAGAGGGGTGGGGATTTTTTCGGCGTGATTGCGACGGGGAGAGCGGTACGGTGCGGGGGATGAAATTCCGGATGAAGCGGCGGGCAGACTCCACTGCGGACGATCAAGCGGTCGGACGGGGTGAGGAAGGCGGGGCGATTTCCGGGCGGAAAAAAAAGGGGCGGCTGACCACGGGCGGGCGGATCGCGCTGGGATTGTTCTTCAGTGTTTTTCTCACGTTTGGGGTGGTGGCGACTTATGCGTTTGCGGTGAAGCCCTGGGCGGATGTGTGGCGGGCGCGGTCGTGGGTGGCGGTGCCGTGCCTGATTTTGTCGAGCGAGGTGAAGGAGAGCCGCGGGAGCGATTCGACGACGTACAGCGTGGCGATCGCCTACACGTACGATGTGGACGGGCACACGTATGAAGGAAACCGGTACGATTTCACGAAAGGTTCGTCGAGCGGGCGGAAGGGGAAGGTGGCCATCGTGAAACGATATCGTGAGGGAGCGGAGATGGTGTGTTACGTGAACCCGCAGAATCCGGCGGAGTCGGTGATCGAGCGGTCGAAGGTGCGCGATTGGGGCTTCGGGTTGATCCCGCTGGTGTTCGCGTTGATTGGCGGAGGCGGGGTGCTGTTTGCGATTTTCGGGCAGAGGAAGCAGGCGGTTGCGGGCGGGGATTTCAGGAGTCAGGAGTTTCGCGGTGCATGGCGCGCGGGCGGAAAGGCGGATGCGTTCGATGGTGTGGCAGAGACCGGTTCGGTGGAGCTCAAGCCAGCGGGGACGCGGGTGGGGAAGCTGGTGGGCATGGTGTTTTTCGCGGCGTTCTGGAACGGCATCGTCTCGATCTTCGTGGTGAATGTGCTGGGCGATTTCGCCGGCGGTGGCGTGGTGCGGTGGGTGTTTTTGATTTTCCTGCTGCCGTTCATCGCGATCGGGCTGTTTCTGATCGGGCTGATCGTGAGGTTCACCATGGAGCTGGCGAATCCGGTGCCCCGGCTGACGGTGAACCGGCGGGCGCTGGCGCCGGGGGAGACGCTGGAGGTGTCGTGGCGTTTCGACGGGCGGGCGCGGCGGTTGAAGTCGGTGCGGTTGTTTCTGGAAGGCCGGGAGGAGGCGACGTATCGGCGCGGCACGGACACGCGGACGGACAAGGAGGTTTTCGCGACCCTGGAGATCGCATCGGCGGAGGGGTTCAAATCGGGCGAGCCGGGGAGCGCGAAGCTGCGGCTGCCGGAGCGGTTGATGCACTCGTTTCAGGCGGACAACAACCGGGTGGTCTGGGTGTTGAAGATCGCGGGCGGTATCGATTGGTGGCCGGATGTGAACGAGGATTTCGCCTTCAATGTGGTGCCGGGCAATCATCGCCGCCCGGAAGCCGCGGAATTCATTTCTACTTCATGAAACCGATGCCGTCGTCCGAGCTGGGGGTATTCATCGCGGAGAATCGCACGCGTTTTCTGCCGGGGGAGACGCTGAGGGTGTCGGCGTTGTGGGCGCTGCCGGAGAAACCGGAGTCGGTCGAGGTGCGGCTGTTTTGGTACACGCGGGGCAAGGGGACGCAGGACGTGGGCGTGGTGAAGACGGAGCGTATCGATGCGCCGGATGCGGCGGGGGAGCGCGCGGTGACGTTTCAGCTGCCGCAGCAGCCGTGGTCGTTTTCGGGAAAGCTGGTGTCGTTGCTCTGGGCGGTGGAGCTGGTGGTGGAACCGGGCGGGCGGGTGGCGCGCGGGGAGTTCACGCTGTCGCCCGATGGGCGGGAGATTTTGCTGCATGGAGAAGGCGTCGCGACGGTGAAGGGCGGAGAGTGAGGCGATGGTGCGGGCGAAAGATAATCCGTTTGCGAGCGAGCGCGTGCTGCGGGAGCGGTACCGGCTGGATGCGGCGGGGTGGGTGGAGTTGTTGGCGCGATGGGAGGCGCTGGGTCGTCGCGGGGCGCTGGTGGGCGCGCATGGGGCGGGGAAGACGACGTTGCTGGAGGATCTGGCGGCGCGGCTGGAGCGCGAGGGGTGGCGCGTGGTGTGGGTGCGGCTCAGCGAGGAGTTTGCGCGGCTGCCGGAGTGGTGCGACGCGGGGTTTTTCGCGGCGTTGGGCGAGAGCGATGTGGTGTTGGTGGATGGGGCGGAGCAGCTGGGGGTGTTGAGTTGGTGGGGTTTTCGGTGGCGGGTGCGGAAGGCGGGCGGGCTCGTCGTGACGACGCATCGGGCGGGGCGGTTGGGCGTGTTGAGAAGATGCGAGACGACGGCGAAGTTATTGAAGGAGTTGGTGGAGGCGCTGGGGGAGACGCTGAGCGCGGAGGAGGCGGAGCGTTTGCACGCGCGGCATCGGGGGAATGTGCGGGAGGCGTTGCGGGAGTTGTACGACCGGCGGGCCGCGAGCGTGAAGACGGAGTAGAGTTCACCGCGGAGGCGCGGAGAGCGCGGCCATGGGGGATGTCCCAGTATCGGCTTGAGGGAGAGGGGAGGGCGGGTGTTGATCGCCGTGATGAACCCCAATCGGCTGAGGAGTGGTGTCGTGATGGCGATGGTTTCCGCTGCGCTGATGGCGCCGGCGTTAGCGAAGAAGGATGATCCGTTGGAGCGGTTGACGCCGGTGCCGGCGGACCAGCCGATTCCGGTGGTGGATTTTTTCCGGCCACCGTTATTTTCCGGGCCGCAGCTCAATCCGGCCGGGACGCATTTCGCGGCGATCGTTTCGGACTCGAAGGATAGATACAGCTTGCTCGCGATGGAGATCGAAACGGGAAAGATCGAGCGGCTGCGCGGAGCGGGGGCGATGGATATCGGCTACTACGCCTGGCTGGATGACCGGCGGCTGTTGTTCAACCTGGTCGACGCAAAGAAATATTCGGCGGGGCTGCTGGCGGTGGAACTGGGCCGGTTCACGCAGTCGTACACGCTGCAGCGCTATAATGTGGTCGATGTCGTAGGGCTGCCGAAGGACGGTGCGGGAGAGGTGGTGTTGTGGATCAGGCGCAGCGCGGACAGGCAGGGCGAGGACGGAGGCGTTTTGAAGTTGGATACGAGGCGAAGGCTGTCGTCCGAAAACGAGTCCGAGGCGATATACCGGGACAATCGCGACGACGGGCTGAGGGTGGACACCGTGGAAAGCTACCCGCCGTTGCCGTCGGGAGTGGCGGTACGGTATCTCGCGGACCGGAGAGGGGAGCTGGCGTACGGGGTTTCGAGCGAGTCGGGTGTTTTTTCTCTCTGGCGGCTGGAAGGGAAGGCGTGGCGGCGTTGCGACCTGAATCTGGATCAAGTCTCGGTGATGGCTGTGGGGGATTCCCGGGAGGAGCTTTGGGTGGTGAAGCGGCAGGAAAACGGGCGGCCCACGGGGCTTTTCCGATTTAACGCGGAGACCGGAGCGTGGGGGGAGCTTTTATTTGCGGACGAAAATTACGATCTGAGCGGGCCGCGGTTTTACCGGCATCCGGTCACGGATCGTTTGCTGGGCGTGCAGTATCAGCGGCAGGCGGGGCATTCGGTGTGGTTCGATGCGGAGTATCGGAACTTGCAGTCGAAGCTGGACGAGGCGTTTCCCGGGGAGATCGTGCGGATACTGGGGAGCGATCGAGAGGAGCGGCAGTTTTTTGTATCGGTGTCGTCGGATGTGCGGCCGGTCTCCTATTTCCGGGTGACGTTGAAGACGAAATCTTTCGTGCGGGTGGCGGATTCCGTGCCGTGGATCGACCCTGCGCGCATGCGTGCGATGCAGGTGGTATCTTTCAAAACGCGCGACGGAAAGCAGGTTGAAGGCTATCTGACTTTGCCGGAGGGGGCGTCGAAGAGTGCGCCGGCGCCATTGGTGGTGCTGCCGCATGGAGGGCCGTGGGCGCGGGACAACTGGGGCTGGGATGGGGAAGTGCAGTTTCTGGCAAGCCGCGGGTATGCGGTGTTCCAGCCGAATTATCGCGGTTCGCCGGGTTATGGGTGGCGGTTTTCGGATGAGGATTTATGGGACTTCCGGAAAATGCATGAGGATGTGACCGATGGCGTGAAGATGCTTTTTAGGACTGGTCTCGTGGACCGTGACCGGGTGGCCATCATGGGAGGGTCGTTTGGCGGCTATCTGGCGTTGTGCGGGGCGGTGGAGGAGGAGGGTTTCTATCGTTGCGCGGTGACGATCGCGGGCGTTTTCGACTGGGACCAGGTGATGAAGGAGGCCCGGGGGAACGAACAGTTGCGAAGCCGTTATGGGGTGCTTCGGAGGATGCTCGGCGATCCGGGTAAGAATAAGGAAAAGTTCGAGGCGATTTCTCCGCTGCGGCGGGTGGATCGGATCAAGATCCCGGTGTTTGTCGCGCACGGGACGGAGGATTTCGTGGCGTCTTCGAACCAATCGCGGCGATTGATCGCGGAGCTGAAGAAGCACCGGATACCCCACGAGAAGCATTTCGAGCAGGGAGAGGGCCACGCGTTCCGGTGGCTCGAGAGTCGCGTGGAGCTGTACACCGCGATCGAGGCGTTTCTGGGGAAGAACATGGCGCCGAGGGCGGAGAAGGAGGCGGTGGGGGTTGCCGGGGGTGGAGCGGAGTGAGCGTGGCGGGAGGGCGGCGATTGGGCGGAAAGGAGCGTGCGGGCGCGCTGGCCTCAGGGGCGGAGTTTCGGCATGAGACGGGGATGTCGAAACGAGTTCCGCGTATTTTGATTTTGAATGCAGCGCTGGCAGGCGGTGAGGGGAACACGGCGGTGGCGCTGGAGAAATTGCGGCGGGCGCTGGCGCGCGGGGGGAAGGTGGAGGTGCGGGTGGTGGTGCTGGCGGGCGAGAATGATGGCGCGCGGGAAGATGCAGAAAGTGGCGTGAAGAGTTTTGCGGAGGTGAAGGCGGGGCTGGCGTGGGCGGAGGGGTTTGCGATCGGGACGGGGACGCACTGGGATTCGTGGAGCAGCGTGTTGCAGCGATTTTTGGAGGAGGCGACGGAGAGCGAAGGTACGAAGCTGTGGCTGGGGAAACCGGCGGCGTGCGTGGTGACGGAGCACAGCGTGGGCGGGAAGGGGGTGTTGTCGCGGTTGCAGGGCGTGCTGGTGACGCTGGGGTGCATGGTGCCACCGATGAGCGGGGTGGTGTTGAGCAAGAGCACGCAGATGGCGATGGAACGGAAGGGAGCGAAGACGGGGGCAGAGGATTTTTGGTGCGCGGACGATTTGAAGATCGTGGCGCACAATCTCGTCGAGGCGGTGAAGGGCGCGCGGCGGTGGAAGGCTTGGCCGGTGGATCGGGAGGATTTTGCGAAGCGGTGGATGGGGTGAGTGGTGGAGTTTGGGCGTTTGTGGATGGAGTTTTTTGAACACAATGGGCGCAAAGATCGCGGAGGGCGGAAGAAGGAGACGGAAGCGGCGGTTGAACCGCAGAGGATGGGGAGAGCGCAGAGGGATATTGGACAGGATGGAGTGGGGAGAGGCTGTGGGGAACCGATGGTGGTGGAAAATGCCAGATGAGGGGTAGTGGAGGGTTTGGAGTGTTTCTCAGATTCAACTCTGCGTGCTCTGCGCCCTCTGCGGTTCAAATCTTTTGGGGCCAAACTTTGCGGCTTCTGCGATCCTGGTGTTGGCGGTTTTCAGCGGTGGCTTGCCGATGGAGCGGACTTCGGGACAAATCACCGGCATGAGTCCTTATGAACGCGCGCGTGAATTGATCGATGAAGCCCACTCGGCGGATCCGGTGCGGACGGCGGAGGGGAAGGCGGCGGAGCTGGTTTATGCGGATCGCATGGAGAACTGGATCGTGAAGCTGGTGCCGGAGGGGCCGGCGGTGCTGCGACTCGGCGCGCGGTGTCAGCATCTGGAGCGGTGGTCGGTGCCGCGGGCGAGTTATCCGGAGGGGAAAGTTGGATACCTGATGTGGCGGCGGTTTCTCTACACGAAGCAGGCGGATCGCGCGCAGGAGTTGTTGCTCAAGGCGGGCGTGAGCGAGGCCGAGGCGGCGGAGGTGGCGACGTGGGTTTCGAAGAGCGGGCTGAAGGCGAATGCGGGGACGCAGGCTCTCGAGGACGCGGCGTGTCTGGTGTTTTTGGAAAACGAGATCGCGGACTTCGCCGCGCAGCACGCGGATTACCCGCGGGAGAAGTTCGTGGATATCATCCGCAAGACGTGGAAAAAAATGAGCGCGGACGGGCAGCGGCTGGCTCTGACGATCCAGTTGCCGCCGGCGATCGCGGAGCTGGTGGGCGAAGCGGTGAGCGGGGCGTAAGGTGCGCGAAGGCACGCAGCGTGTTTTGTCCTGAGTTTTCAGGACGCTACGTCCGGGGGAAGAGTTGCTAGTTTGGGGGGAACCCCGCGCAGGCCAGCTTTCGGCGGCGCGTAACCCTAACCAAACATGAACCACCTCTGTTCCCCGCATGCGACGTTGTCGCGTCCGTGTTTCGCCCGACGCGCAGTCGGGTTTTTCTCGCTGTTACTCTCGGCGTTTTTAACTGTCCCGGGTTTTGCCCAATCTGCGGCGACTGGCTCGATCTCGGGCTCGGTCGTGAACGAAGCTACGCAAAAAATTTTGGAGCGCGCCACGATCACGATCGACGGCTCCAGCCAGGCCACGCTTACAGCGCCGGATGGGAGTTTCCGGCTGACGGGCGTACCGGTGGGCACGCATACGGTGCGCGCGACTTACACCGATCTCGAAGCGGCGACGGCGTCCGTCGAGGTGACGGCGGGGGGAACGGCGAGCGTGCAGCTGGCGTTGAAGTCCGAGGAGATCATGCACCTCGGCGAGTTTCGCGTCGCGGCGGAGCGCGAGGGCAATGCGTACGCGGCGCATCAGCAGAAAAACGCGGAGTCGCAGCGAACGATCGTCTCGGCGGATGCGTTTGGCGTCATCTCCGATGCAAATCCGGGCGAGTTTCTGAAGCTGATGCCGGGTCTTCAGATGGACTACACGGGCGTGGAGCCGCGCACGGTTTCGATCCGCGGACTCGAGGCGAACTCGAATCTGATCATGATCAACGGCAACCAAGCCGCAGCGTCGTCGAGCTCGTCGACGAATCGCGCCTTCGAGTTCGACCAGATCACGATCGACAACATCGAGAGCATGGAGGTGTTCAAAGCGCCGGTGCCGTGGATGCCTGCGAATTCGACGGGCGGCATCGTGAACATGATCACGCGCAGCGCGTTTCTTCAAAAAGGCCGTCGCATCAACGCCACGGTCAATGTCACCGCCAATTCCGACGGGCTTTCGCTGGGCCGCAGCTCCGGCCCCAACGAAAAGGCCGAGCGCAAGGTTCATCCCGGCGGGTCTTTCACGTACTCCGACACGCTGCTAGGCGGGCAGCTGGGGGTGGTGGTCAGCGTGAGCCAGGTGAATGTGAGCGGCTTTGGCGGCACGGCGTACAATACGTACACGTCGAACGCCTCCGGCACGTACGTCAGCCAGTATAGCCGTGAGGATCACCAGAACTTCACGTCGCGCACCGGCGCGTCGGTGAATTTTGACTACAAGGTCAACGAGCGGATGACGGCGTTTTTGCGGACGACGTTCACCGATCACTATTACGAGTTCCGCAACCGTTTTCTGCGACTGAACACCGGGACCATCGTCGGCACCGCGACGCCCAATCGTGTCGAGACCACGGGCGGCAATTCCCAGCAGAACATGTCCTTCGGCGACAAGAACAGCGCATCGTGGACTGTGAATCCCGGCGCGAAGCATCGCTGGGACAACTGGACGGTGGATTACGATCTGTCGCTCTCGCGCGCCACGAATCACTACGACTATCTCCCGCGCATGTTTGGCGGCGCCACGCTGCAAAACTCCGGCGTCGGCTACATCCTCGAAAAAGATCCCAGCCGCTCGACTGCCACGCGAATTACGCAGACGGCCGGCGCGGACATCTACGATCTGAACAATCATCTGCCGACAGCGAACTCCATCAACGTAGGGACGCGCAATTCCGTCGATCGTGTGACGGCGGGAAAGATCAACGTGCGCCGGGATTTCGACGCGCGTTTCCCGTTCTACCTTCAAGGCGGTCTCTCGTACCAGTTGCAGGAGCGCTCGCGCCGCAACCCGAGCAAGACCTGGTCGTACGCAGGGCCTGACGGCGTGGTGGGCACGGCCGACGACAACACCGTCGCGGGCGCGAACATGCGGCAGTTTGCCGAGCGGGATTACACGCCGGACATCTGGTTCGGCGAGCGCGCGCCCAACGCGTGGATCAGCCCGTTCGCGCTGGCCGATTTCCACAGCATCTATCCGCAGGCTTTCGTCGAAAATGTTTCCAACTCCTACGTGCAGGCCTTCCGCAGCAACCAGCGCGTGTCGGAGGAAATCTACGGCTACTATGCGCTCGGCAACGTGAAGTTCGGCAAACTCGACGTGCTCGCCGGCCTCCGCATGGAAGAAACGTATGTCGAGGGCCACGGCGCGCGGCAGACCGGCACCATCAATGCCTCCACGCCGCTCGCCGACGCCATCGCACGTCTCTCGCGCACGCAGGCCTCGACGAGCTACACGCCCGATCCGTTCAAGTATCTGCATCTCACCTACCGCTTCGACGAACGCCTCCAGGCGCGCGCGAGCTACACCGAGGCGATCACGCGGCCCAACTTCGGCAGCATCATCCCGGGTCTGACCATCGGTACGAACACCGTGTCGGCGTCCAACACCACGCTCGATCCGTCGCGCGCCGAAAACATCGACGTGAGCGTCGAGTGGTACCCGTCGGGCAGCAGCACGGTGAAAGCCGCCTGGTTCAGCAAAGACATCGACGACTATCTGGTGAACAACACGTACACGATCAGCGCGCCCATCCCGGCGCTCGACATCGGCAGCGACCTCATCGGCTACACGCTCACCACGACCGAGAATCTCGGCCGCGCGAAGATCGAGGGTTTCGAAATCGAGGGCCGCTATCGTTTCCGCACGCTGCCCGAGTGGTTCCGCAACATCGAGGTGTTCGCCAACTACACGAAGCTCACCACGACCGAGGGCAACTTCAACGCCGCCTCCGCGCAGACCACCTACAACGCGCTGCCCAACATCACTCCCGCGATCTGGAACTGGGGCGTGAGCTACGAAACGCCGCGCGGGAAACTCTACGTCGCCTTCCGCGCCAATCACGTGGACGACATCCTCCTCAATCTGACGACCAACGAGTACAAGGATGCGCGCACAGTGTACGAGGCCGAGATTCGTTACCGCATCAACCACCGCTACACGCTCTCGCTCGCCGGTCGCAACGTGTCCGAAGCCGAGGAAGGCCAGCACTTCGCCGACGGCCGCGCCACGCGCACCGGCACCGGCGGAGGAGCGGCATTGACGCTGACGCTCGCCGCTCGTTTCTGAGTTTGTCCCCACGAACTCATTTCGCTTCCGCCGTCGTCCGCGCGAATTTCCCGCGGGCGGCGGCGGTTTCCTCAACGCGGCACCGCTCTTCTTTTTCCCTATGAAATTAACTCCGCTTCTCCGCCTGGGCGCGCACCTCTGTCTGCTGACGGCGCTCGTCTTCTCCGGTTGCAAACGCTCCGCGCCCGACGGCGCGTCGGCCGAAACGAAACCGCCCGCCTCGCGCAAAGTCGCGGTCGTCGTCTCCACGTTGAATAACCCGTGGTTCGTTGTGCTCGCCGACTCCGCGCAAGACCGCGCAAAGGAGCTCGGCTACGACACCGTGCAGTTCGATTCGCAAAACGACCCCGCGAAGGAGTCGCAGCATTTCGACAACATCATCGCCTCCGGCTACGGCGCGATTCTCTTCAATTGCACCGACGCCAAAGGCTCCATCGCCAATGTCCGTCGGGCAAAAGCCGCCGGCATTCCCGTTTTCTGCATGGACCGCGAGATCGAGGCCAACGACGCCGCCACGTCCCAGGTGCTCTCGGATAATTACTCTGGCTGCGTCGCCCTCGGGCAGTACTTCGTCGAGCAGATCGGCGAAGAAGGAAAATACGTCGAGCTGCTCGGCCTCGTCGCCGACACCAACACGTGGAACCGCTCGAAGGGTTTTCACTCTGTCGTCGATCGTTTCCCCGGTCTGAAAATGGTCGCGCAACAAAGCGCCGACTTCGACCGCACCAAAGCCCTCGAAGTGCTCGAATCCATTCTCCAGGCCCACGGCGACATCAACGCCGTTTTCTGCGGCAACGACGCGATGGCGATGGGCGCGTATCAAGCGCTCCTCGCCGCCGGCAAAGCCGACAAAGTGAAGGTCTTCGGCTTCGATGGCGCTGACGACGTCGTCAAATCCGTCGCCGAAGGAAAAATCACCGCGACCGTCATGCAGTTTCCGAAAACGATGGCGCGCACCGCCGCGGAAAACGCCGACAAGTATTTCAAAGGCGAACGCAATTTCCCGCAGCGCGTGCCTGTCGCCGTCGAACTCGTGACCCGCGACAACGTCGCCAAATTCGGCGACTACGGCCGCAAGTAAACTGATGCCGTCGCCGTCCTCCGCTTCCGACGACCGCAGCCGCGTGGTCTCCCGCCAGATTCCATGGCCCGTGTGGCTCGCGGCCGCTGCGTTCGTCGCCCTGCTTGTTGTGTATCCGCCATTCCGCGTCGTTTCGAAAAGAGCCGCTGCGGATAAGTCAGCGAGTGGTTCGGGCGCCGGCGCGGCCTTCGAGCCGAAGGCGTTCGCGGAAAAATTCTGGAGCGAAAAACTCCAACCGGCGGCGGCGGCCGAAGCTCCCGACGCCGCACGGATTCTGGCCGCGCTGAAGAATGACCCTGCGGACGCGCTGAAAATCCACGCGCGCCGAGTCGGCCTTGGAAACGCCGCCTACTTTTTCCTGCGCGGCACCGGCCGTGTCACCGCAGTGGAACGCAGCCGCGTGTTGGTCGAGGTGGACGGCGCGGTCGTCGCCCTGCGCACCGGTCCTGTCTTCGGCAACGTCGTGCGCGATGGCAGCGGACTCATCGAGGTCAACGACGTGCCCGGCCTCACCGAATTCAACGCGCTCTCCGCCGAGCTGAACCGCCTCATCGAAGAACGCGTCCAGCCCGCACTCAAGGCCGTCGCAGTCGGTGCGACGATTCGCTTCACCGGATGCGCGGAAGCGCCAGAGACGCTGCCCGCGAATGGGCCGCTGTTTACCGTGATCCCCGTTCAAGCGGAGGTTTTGCCGTGAGCGCGATACCGGGCTCCACCGATTTGCTACTGGAAGCGGAGGGCATCACGAAAACCTTTCCCGGCGTTCGCGCGCTCGATGGCGTTTCGATGCAAGTTCGCGCCGGCCGTCTGCTCGCTTTGCTCGGCGAAAACGGCGCGGGCAAATCCACGTTGATGAACGTGCTCTCCGGCGTTTTTCCGCCTGACACCGGCACGATCCGAGTCAGCGGCGGAATACCCGTGCGCTTCGCCAGCCCGCACGCGGCGCAAGAGCAGGGCATCGGCATCGTGCACCAGGAGCTCAACCTCGTGGCGGGTCTTTCCATCGCGGAAAACATCTGGCTCGGTCGCGAGCCGCGCACCTCCGCGGGCTTCATCGATTACCGCCGTCTCAGGGCCGACACCGCCGCGATCCTCGTCCGGCTCGATCTCGCTGTCCCGCCTGATACGCTCGTCGGCGAACTGCGCGTGGGCCAGCAGCAGCTCGTCGAGATCGGCAAGGCGCTCTCCACGCAGGCGCGGGTTCTCATCCTCGATGAGCCCACCTCGTCGCTCTCCTCGCATGAAGTGGAAGTCCTTTTCAACGTCATCGCCGAGCTGAAGAAGCAGGGCGTCGGCCTCGTCTATATCACGCACAAGTTCGAGGAGCTCGCGCGGATTTGCGACGACGTCGTGATCATGCGCGATGGTCGCGTCGTCGGTGAAGCGCCTTATTCCGAACTCACGCGCGAACGCATCGTGCAACTCATGGCCGGTCGTGAGTCGAAGGACGTTTTCCAAAAGTCCAGCTTCGAGCCGGGAGCCGATCTCCTCAAAGTGGAAGGTCTCTCGCTCGCTGGCGGCACTGCCGGACGGCGCCTGCTCGTGAACGACGTTTCTCTCACGCTTCGCCGTCGCGAGGTCGTGGGCATTTTCGGTCTCGTCGGCGCGGGCCGCACGGAATTGCTCGAAGCTATTTTCGGCCTGCATCCAGATCGGACGACCGGGCGCATTTCAGTTCGCGGCAAGCCCGTGTCCTTTCGTTCGCCCGCCGATGCGATTCGCGCCGGACTCGCGCTCGCGCCCGAGGATCGCAAACGCGATGGCCTGATTCTCCCGATGAGCGTCGCCGCCAACGCGAGCCTCGCGAGCCTTCGCCGCACCTTGCGCGGTGGACTGGTCAGTCGCCGCCGCGAATCCGATTACATTCTCCCGTACGTCGATCGCTTCCGGGTGAAAACGCCCTCGCTCACGCAGATCGTGGTGAATCTCTCCGGCGGCAATCAGCAGAAAATCATCCTCGCGAAATGGCTGGCGACCGAACCGGCGGTGTTGCTCCTCGACGAACCCACGCGCGGCATCGATGTGAATGCGAAGCGCGAGATCTACGCCTTTATCGACGAACTCGCCGGCAACGGCCTCGGCCTGATCGTCGTGTCCTCCGAGCTGCCCGAGGTGCTCGCGCTCTCCGACCGCGTCATCGTGATGTGCGAGGGCCGGAAGACCGCCGAGTTCTCGCGCGCCGAAGCCACGCCTGAACGCGTTCTCCACGCCGCCCTGCCCGATCGCGCCGCCATCGTTTCCTGACATGCCGTTATCTCCAGCCATCAAGGGACAATTCGTCCAACTCCGCTCGCTCATCGCGCTCGTCCTCATGACAATCGCGCTGAGCCTGCTCTCGCCGCATTTCCTGACGACGGACAACGGCATCAACATCCTGCGCCAGGTCTCGATCAACATGTGCCTCTCGATCGGGATGACGCTCGTGATCCTCAGCGGCGGCATCGATCTTTCGGTCGGTGCGATCTTGGGCTTTGCCGGCGCGATCGCCGCGGGTCTCGTGAAAAGCGGGCTCTCGATTCCCGGCACCGATGTGCATCTGCAATTCACCACGTCCGGTGCGATCCTCGCCGGTGTGCTCGTCGGTGCGTTGCTCGGTTTTCACAACGGTGTCGCTATCACGCGTTTTCGGCTGCCGCCGTTTATCGCGACGCTCGGCATGTTGAGCATCGCGCGCGGTCTCGCGTTTCTGTGGACCGGCGGATTTCCGATAACCGGTCTCGGGGCGGACTTCGGTTTCATCGGCACCGGGGCCTGGCTCGGAATACCGATGCCCGTGTGGATCATGGCGGCGTTTATCGTGTTGTTTCTCGTCGTGACCAAACGCACACGTTTCGGCCGCCATCTCTACGCGGTCGGCGGCAATGAACGCGCCGCGCGTCTCACGGGTCTCAACGTCTCGCGTATCAAGATCGCGGTTTACACCCTCGCCGGCGCGCTCGCGGGCGTCGCCGGCCTCATCGTCACCGCACGTCTCGATTCCGCGCAGCCCAACGCCGGACTCAGCTACGAGCTCGACGCGATCGCCGCTGTCGTGATCGGCGGCACGTCGCTCTCCGGCGGACGCGGCACGATTTTCGGCACCGTGCTCGGCTGCCTCATCATCGGCGTGCTCAACAACGGTCTCTTTCTCCTCAACGTCCCGCCAATGCTCCAATACGTCATCAAAGGCTACGTCATCCTCGTCGCCGTCGCCATCGATCAGGCGAGCGCGCCGCGCAACCGCGATTCCTGATGAAATCATTTCTCCCACTCGCCTCCCACGCGTTCCTCGCCCTCGCTGCCTTCTTAACGGTAGCATCCGCCCGCGCAGACAATGGTGCGCTCGCGGGCCATCGTCATCGCGTCATCGTCACCAGCGACATCGGCGGGACCGATCCCGACGACTACCAATCGATGGCGCATGTGCTTTTGTACGCCGATGTCTTGGACATCGAGGGGCTGATTTCCTCGCCCTTCGAACGCGAAGGAAAAACCAAACTCCTCGAGGTCATCGCCGCGTACGAAAACGATTATCCGAATCTGCGCACATGGTCGGAGCGTTACCCGGCGCCCGATGTCCTGCGCACGATGACGAAACAGGGCGGCATTCATCCCGCGCCTTACTCCGGTCTGCGCGGCACCACGGAAGGCTCCGACTGGATCGTGCAGTGCGCGCGTCGCGACGACCCGCGTCCGCTCCACATCCTCGTGTGGGGCGCGCTCGAAGAAGTCGCGCAGGCGCTTCACGACGCGCCGGATATTCTGCCGAAGCTGCGCGTCCACTACATCGGCGGCCCCAATAAAAAATGGGGCCCCGATGCGTATCAGTACCTCGCGGACAACTTCCCGACGCTCTGGATCATCGAGTCCAACGCCACCTATCGCGGTTATTTCGTCGGCGGAAACCAAGCGGGCGAATGGAGCAACGCGGGCTTCGTCGCGAAGCACGTGGCTGGACGCGGCGCCATCGGAAGCTATTTCGCCGAACATCTCGGCGGCGTCATCAAAATGGGCGACACGCCCACGGTGAACTGGCTGCTGCGCGGCGATCCCGCCGATCCCACGCTTCCCGGTTGGGGCGGTCGTTTTGTGCGCGCATGGGAACGTCCCTTTGCGCGCTACGAACGTCTCACCACCGCGAGCGACCGACTCGAGATCTTCGGCATTCTCGAACTCGTGCTTCCGCTCGGTCCGGATGCGCCCGAAAAACCCGACGCGCGCATGCTCGTGACCAATCAATCGCTCATCGGCCATCCCGATGGACAAGGAAACATCCGCTTCCGATTCTGTCCGCGTGATCCGAAGGAGTTTACCTACGAGATTCGCAGCAATGCGCCTTCGCTCGACGGAAAAAAAGGCGCGATCACCGCGTATCTGCCGGAGCCTTCGGCGGCGCTCACGCCGTCTCCGCGTTTCCCGAATTGGTGGACCGACGATCCTTCGCCCGCGATGGCCGAGGGCATTCACCACGGCGTGAAATCCGTGAGCCAATGGCGCGAAGATTTTCTCCGCGATTTCGCCGAACGTGTCGCGCGATGCGCCGGCCCTGCGCCGCGCAAGGGCTCGGATTCAAAATGACGGGCCGCCCGTGCGCTGGCGTGCGCTTTTAAAAAATCCCATGAGCGACCTCCGGCACATTTCAGTCACAGCTTGCTGGGTCATTTTGAGCGGCTGGCTGTTCGCTGCGCCGCTACGCGCGGACCACGTTTCCTCTGAAATCATCCGCGACGTTGAGTATGGTCAGGCTGCCGGCGAGAAGCTCCTCCTTGATATCAGTCAGCCAAAGACAAACGCGTCCGACCCTTCTCCCGTGGCGATTTATGTCCACGGCGGAGGATGGACCGGAGGTGATAAAGCAAACCCTGATGACGCGCCGGCTCTCGACCTTCTCAGCGAGGCCGGCTTTGTCAGCTTCGCCATCAACTACCGGCTCGCGCCGCAACATCGCTGGCCCGCGTGTCTCGACGACGTCGAGACGGCGATCCGCTGGGTGAAATCCAATGCGGCCCGCTACAACGGCGATCCTTCGCGCATCGTGCTGGTGGGCTATTCCGCCGGCGGGCATCTGGCGTGTTTCGCAGTCATGGTCGTTGACGAAAGCACGCGCGTACAAGCCGTAGTCGGTTTCGCGCCTCTCACGGATTTCATTCAAGAGCTTCCGAAGCGCGGCAACATTCTCGGCCGCGCTCAACGTGGATTGCTCAACCGGCCGGAAACGCTGACGCCGGAATCGCTCGGGATGCTTCGAGCCCTTTCTCCGATCACTCAGGTGCGAGCCGGTCTTCCGCCATTTCTCTTGCTGCACGGCGACAGCGATCAATCGGTACCCTACGAACAGTCGCTCGCGTTTCAGTCCAAGCTGCGTGCGGAAGGCGTCCGCTGCGACTTGATCACCCTGCGCGACGCTCCGCATCGGCTGACGCAATGGAGCGACTTTCAGCCAGACTATCGTGATCGCGCCATTGCCTGGCTGCGCGAAATTTTTCCAACCCATCAGGCCGCGTCTCCGTCGCAGACTCTCCAACCCTAACCTAATCCCGCCCATGAATAGACTGAGCCGCTTCATTTTCTCCGCTGCCGCCGCGTTTGCGCTCGCTGCAACACCCGCACTCGCCGCCGAGAAACCCCGCCTGCTCGTCCTCACCGACATCGGCGGCGACCCCGATGACCAGATGTCGATGGTACGCCTGATGACGTACGCCAACCACGTCGACATCGAGGGCCTCATCGCCACCCACGTGAACGGTCGTGTGAACCCCGAGTACATTCACAAGATCGTCGGCGCGTACGGCAAAGTCCGCGACAACCTCGAACTCCACGAGCCCGGCTTCCCGAAGGGCGACCAGTTGCTCGCGTGCATCGCTGCCGGTTTGCCGGTCGATAACATGGTGGCTGTCGGAGACGGAAAAGATTCCGCCGGCTCCGAGCTGTTGATCAGCGCCGTTGATCGCGAAGACTCACGTCCGCTCTGGGTGAACGTCTGGGGCGGCCCCAATGTCCTGGCTCAGGCGCTGCACAAAGTCCGCGCCACACGCTCGCCTGAGCAGCTCGCGAAATTCGTCGCCAAACTCCGCGTGTACGCGATCTCCGATCAGGACGACAGCGGTCCGTGGATTCGGAAAAACTTTCCCGGACTTTTCTACATCGTGACGCCCGGTGTGAACGCGGGCGGCGGTTTTCATCACGCGACGTGGATCGCGATCGGCGGCGACAAATTTCACGGACGCTTCGGCGGCGCAGACTTTTCTCTCGTCACTAACGAGTGGCTCGACCGCCACGTCCGCCGCAAGGGCCCGCTCGGCGCGCTTTATCCGCATTGGGAATTCATGATGGAAGGCGACACGCCCTCGTTTCTCTACCTGATCAACAACGGCCTGAACTCTCCCGATAATCCGAACTGGGGCGGCTGGGGCGGACGCTACGAACTCTATACGCCGCGTATGGAAAAATGGTTCCTCGAACCGGAGACGCGCCCGATCTGGACGAATGTTCAAGACGAAGTGCTCGGCACCGATGGCGAGTGGCACACGACGAATCACGCGACGATCTGGCGCTGGCGCTCCGCGTATCAAAACGATTTCGCAGCGCGCATGGATTGGACGATCAAGCCGCGTGCCGAGGCGAATCATCCGCCGGTGGTGAAGCTCGATCACCCGGCGACCATCACGGCGCGGCCCGGCGAGCGCGTGGAACTCAGCGCCACCGCTTCGACCGATCCCGACGGCGACGCGCTTTCATTCGAGTGGTTTTGCTACGAAGAACCCGGCACGCGTCGCATGTCCAATTCGGCGACCGGCGTGAAACACGAGATCACCGGTTTCGATCAGCCGAAAGCGTCGCTTGTCGTGAAAACTTCCCGCGTGATGCCGCCTGGCACTGGCACGATGCATATCATCCTCGCCGTGACGGATCATGGCACGCCGCGCCTCACGCGTTATCAGCGCGTGATCATCGATGTGGTCACGCCGGAGCAGAAGTGAGCGACGCGGGAAATCGCACGAGGGTTTCTATCGCGCGCCGCCGGCGTTTCACGAAACTCATCGCTGCATGACCCGCGGTTCGCGAGTGCTTCGATGCCTGATCCTTCTCGGTTGTTTTACCGGGATGGAGGCGGCGTGGGCGCAGGTGAAAGAAGCGGTGCCCGCGCTATTCACTTTCCGTGCGTGGACGCAGCAAAACGGCCTGCCGACCAATGAAGTCACCGGACTCAGCCGCAGTCGTTCGGGCTATTTGATCGTGGGCACGCCGAATGGTGTCGTGCGTTTCGACGGGCGGCGGTTCAGCGCGATGACGCACACGGCGGAGACGGCGATTCACGATCTCGGCATCTCTGCGTTCGCGAGCATTCCGGGCACCGACGACATTCTCGCGGCTCCGCGACTCGGCGGATTGCTGCGGCTCTCGGGCGACGATTTTTCCGTGCAACCGCTTCCCGAGCGCTTCGCCCGGTTGCCGGTCGAGTCGCTCTTCTTCGAAAACGACATCACGCTCTGGATCGGTTTCAAAGGCGGGATCGCGCTGCGGCGGCAGGCGAGCCGCGTAGAAGTTTTCGACGCAAGCGCCGGGCTCAACCCGCACGCGCCGATCCAGTTTGCCCGCGACAGCCGCGGCGGCGTTTGGCTCGCCAGCGGCGCGTTTCTCGCCCGCTACGAAGACGGTCGTCTGGTCGAGCCTCCCGGGCGTGACGTGGCGCGGAGGGAAAATATCCGCATCGCCTCTTCGCGGAGCGACGGCCCGTGGGTGATCGCGGGCGAAGACGTTTTCAAGTTCTCCGCCGGGCGGTGGATGAGCGTCACGAAACTCAGCAAATCCGCCGGCGCTTACTACATACAGGCGTTGCTCGAAGATTCCAACGGCGTGCTCTGGATCGGCACGCGCTCGCGCGGTCTCTTCCGCCTGACGGGAGACAACCTCCTCACGCACGTGCCGGAGGCGCCCGAGGATATTTCCGCGCTGCTCGAAGATGTGACGGGCAATCTCTGGGCGGGCACCGCGAGCAACGGCATCCTGCGGATCAAGGCGGGCGTGTTGAAAGTTTTCGACCGCTCCGCCGGTCTCCTGGAAAAGCGCAGCCTCACGCTCTGCCGCGACAACGACGGCACGCTCTGGTTCGCGAATCGCGACGGTGGCATCGTTCACCGGAGCGAGACCTCGGGCTTCGCCATCTTCGAGCCGACGCGTGCGTGGGAGGATTTCAGCGCCTATTCGGTTTCACCAGCCGGCGACGGCGGTATCTGGGCTTCAACGACACACGGCCTGTTGCGAATCGCGGACGGCAAAATCCAGAGGCAGTACGCGCAGGATTTTCTCAGCGCATCGGCGACGCCGCACGTGATGCTGACGGCAAAAAACGGCGATCTTTGGCTCGCGTTGAAAGACGGCGGTCTTGGCCGCGTGCGCGGCGGCGAGATCGTGCTGCTCGGCGCGAAGCAAGGCCTCGGCAATGCGGTCATCCGCACCCTGGCGGAGGCGGCCGACGGCAGCTTGTGGGCGGGCGGCGACGACGGGGCGCTTTACCGGCAGGAGCGCGAAGGCGATTTCGTGCGCGTCGATTTGCGCTCGTTTGCGGCGGCGGTCGGCGCGATCCAGGCGATCCACTTCGACGACAAAGGCACGGCGTGGATCGGCACGCAGAAGGGCGGGCTGTTGCGTCTCGATGGTCGTGGCGTCTCCGCCATCAGCACGGCGCAGGGGCTCGTTTCGGAAAACATCACGCAGATCATCGCCGATGATCGCGGCGCGCTCTGGCTGGGATCGACGGGCGCGATTTTCCACGTGCAGCTCGACGAGCTGGAAAAACATTTTCGCGGGCTCATGCCGCGGATTCATCCGGTCGTCGTCGGTCCCGACGAAGGCCTCAGCGAAGCGACCTGCTCGGCCGGGCATCAACCGGCGGTGTGGAAAACGGATGACGGCCTGCTCTGGTTTGCCACGCGTCAGGGCGTGGTCGCGATCGATCCCGAAAGAGAAAGCCGCGCCCCCGAGCGGCCTCGCGTGAAAATCACGAGCGCGTGGATAGACAGCCGCCGTCACAATCCAGCGCCGATCACGCGCGTGGCGGCGGGCGCGCATTCGGTGGAGCTGCGGTACTCCGCGCCGACGCTATCGGTGCCTGAACGGGTCCGCATGCGCCACCGGCTCACCGGCTACGATGACGATT
Source organism: uncultured Nibricoccus sp. (assembly GCA_966249325.1). Classification (GTDB taxonomy): domain Bacteria; phylum Verrucomicrobiota; class Verrucomicrobiia; order Opitutales; family Opitutaceae; genus Nibricoccus. The sequence continues at coordinate 172,655 of CBINDC010000010.1, forward strand.
GGATCGATAGCGGCCCGGAGAGTGCGGCGAAGTACACGCGGCTGCCGCCGGGAAACTACCGCTTCGAAGTTTCCGCCCTTCTCGTGGGCGTGCCTGGTGCGGAATCGGCGGATTCGATCACCGTGAATGTCCAGGCGGCGTGGTGGCAGACGCTCTGGTTTCGCGTGTTCTCGGCCGCGTTCGCAATCGGAGTGGTGGTCGTGGTGGTGCGCCACGTTTCTCATCGCCGCCTGATGGAAAAACTCGCGCGGCTGGAACGTGAGCGCGCGTTGGAGCGCGAGCGCACGCGCATCGCGGAGAACATTCACGACGATCTCGGCGCCGGGCTCACGCGCATCAGTTTGCTCACGCAGTCCGGCCACGACAGAGCAAAGTCCCAGCTCGACCGCATCTACGACATCGTTGGCGATCTGATCCAGTCGATGGACGAAATCGTGTGGGCGGTGAACCCCACGAACGACGATCTCGAAAACGTGGCCAACTACATCGCGGAGTTCGCGCAGAGTTATCTGTCGGATGCCGGCTTGCGTTGTCGTGTGAAGATTCCGAAATCGCTGCCGCACCGCGCACTCACGACCCAGTTTCGCCACCATCTTTTTCTCAGCTGCAAAGAGGCGCTGAACAATGTCGTGAAACATGCGCATGCGACCGATGTTTCTCTCGAGATTTCCGTCGAAGGTGACCGGCTTGCGATCGCGATCGGTGACAACGGCGTCGGGCTTCCCGCGGGGATAGAGGAAACGTCGCACCGAAACGGGCTGAAGAACATGCGCTCGCGCATGCGGGCGATCGGCGGGGAGATCGCATTTTCTCACGCCTCTCCGCAAGGCACCGTTGTCACGCTCGTCGCAAACCTTAGGTCTGTTGTTTCCGCGCTATGAAACTTCGAGTCTCGATCGTCGACGATGACGAACCCACCCGGCAGATCCTCAAGGAACTCATCCTGGAGACCAGCACGCTGGAGTTTGTCAGCGAACACCCGAACACGGAGTCAGCCATCGAAAAGCTGCCGAAAGAAAAGCCCGACGTCGTGCTGACGGATATCAACGTACCGCTGATCAACGGCATCGAATGTGTGCGGACGTTGAAGCCCCGGATGCCGGACACGCAGTTCCTGATGCTCACCATCTACGCGGATGCGAATCACATCTTCGACGCGCTTTCGGCGGGTGCGACGGGCTATCTGCTCAAAGGCACGCGGCGCTCCGAGCTTCTCGCCGCCATCAAGCAGATCGCGTACGGCGGTTCACCGATGAGCTGCTCGATTGCGCGCAAAGTGGTGCAATCGTTCACGCAGCCGGCGCAAGCGCAGCGCTCCGACATGGAAGTGCTCTCGCCGCGCGAGATGTCCGTGCTGGAGCTGTTGTCGAATGGCTATCTCTACAAGGAAATCGCCGACCAGCTCGGACTCAGCGTGACGACGATCGATACCTATGTGCGGCGCATCTACGAGAAACTGCACGTGAACTCACGCAGCCAGGCCGTGGCGAAGTTTTTGAAACGTCCGAAGTAAGCAGGGGAAGCGGTGGGCAGAGGGGAGGTTGAAATGCGTCGGAGGGTTTTGGCTCACGCAAAGGCGCGAAGACGCAAAAGTCGGAAGAGTTCTTTCGAGTCACTCTGCGCACGCTGTCTTTCTTTGCGGCTCTGCGTCTTTGCGTGAGAAACTTTCCGGAGTGAGTTGGAACACGAAGAACGCAAAGGGCGCGAAGTTCGTGTGTGGCGCGTATGCGACGCGGAGGGTGCGGACGCGAGGTTTGGTTTGAACCGCAGAGAGCGCGGAGGACGCAGAGTTGGGCAATTCCTAGTTTCCTGCAGCAGGGGCGTTTAATTGCTTCAGGAAATCAATCTGTGATCCCCAGCGCTCTTGGATCGGGACATCTCCGCGATGGCTGGTGGTGATCGATCCTTCCTTGGACCAGAGTGGCGGATAGAAGGAATAGCATCGGTCACCGTGCAGAGCTGCGACGTTCTCGGTCCAACCGGGCCATCGCATGGACTCGTAGTATCCATGGATCTTATCTGACATAGACCACATCACGAATTGCGAGTGATCCAAATTTGTAGCCTCCCAACTTAGGGAGTCGGGCGCGAAGTAGTAGATTTTCCCGAGGTCATCGCCTAATCCGCCTCCGTTTATAGCAAAGAACCCACCGACGGCGTCGTCCGCGACGAGTAAGAAACCATTCGAGCGCCCCTCATTCCATGATGGCACCGTTCTTGTCAGCTTTGGATGTCCGCTCCCAAGTATTCTAAGCCAGCCATGATCGAGAAGGATGCCTCCTGTTTCATAGAGGATGGCTCCCAAGATTGAGTGCGTAGAGACTTGGATGCTTTCCAAAACCTTCGCACGGGAATCTGAGGGAGGCAAAAGCTCGCAGGTGTGCTTGCAGGCACTTGCCCATTCACGAACGAGACCAATGCCGGGGTCGTTTGTTGCCGTAAGCTGTTCGAGCGTCTTCATGCGCCGCCGAAAACTTAAAGCAGCGAACTCTGCTGGCCTTGGCCTGCAGCGGCTTTGAGGCCGATGGCGTGGTAGCCTTTGGTGGTGAGGATGCGGCCCTGCGGGGTGCGTTGGAGATAACCTTCCTGGATGAGGAAGGGTTCGTGAACTTCTTCGAGAGTTTCGGGTTCTTCGCCGACGGCGACGGCGATGGTGCTCATGCCGACGGGGCCGCCGCGGTAGTTTTCGGCCATCACGCGGAGCATGCGTTTGTCCATTTCGTCGAGGCCGGCGGCGTCGATCTCGAGGAGTTCGAGGGCGCGGGCGGCGACTTCGCGGGTGATGATGCCTTTGGCGCGTTCCTGGGCGTAGTCGCGGACGAAGTTGATGAGGTTGTTGGCGACGCGCGGGGTGCCTCGGCAGCGGGCGGCGATTTCGCGGGAGCCGGGTTCGTCGATCGAGACTTTGAGGAGGCCGCAGCTGCGCTGGACGATGCCCATGAGCGTGGGGATGTCGTAGTAATCGAGGCGCGTCTGGAGCGTGAAGCGGGAGCGGAGCGGCGAGGTGAGCAGGCCGGCGCGGGTGGTGGCGCCGACGAGGGTGAAGCGCGGGATCGAGAGGCGGACGCTGCGGGCGTTGGGGCC
>CBINDC010000011.1:0-175649 GCA_966249325.1 uncultured Nibricoccus sp.
TCATCCACCTTACCATGTTTCACACAACAAGGGCGGGTTAGCCTTAACCCCGCCGCTTCGTCGTCGCCCGACTCCATCCCGAATACCGCTCACGACGCCACGCGCGGCTGCGCCTCACCCAACCAAAAATTCCCTGCCTAATTATCTCCGCTCGCTCTGAGATTCTAAACGCACCAAATCTCCCGTGTGCCCCTTTCGTCGCCCCGACCGTCGAAACTAAAACTATTCCGTTCGATTCCTCGTTATTGCCTGTATGCCTCGGTTCTTTTCGCCGCAAGCATCAGCCTGTACTTGGAACTCACGCTTCGCGCCGCCGCCCGCGAACTCGCCCGCCTCGAGTTGGCATCCGTTTCCGGCACCGAAGCCAGCGCGCACCGCACCACCTTCATTACGGGAAACAATCCGACACCCGTAAACCCACCCGCCGATCCCGCACTCCAAACACCCGCCTCCAAAAACTGGCTCCCCGATCAATCTTCGCTCGAGCAGCAATGGAAACAGGCCAAAGCCGCCCTGGGTCCCGACCTCGTTCTCATCCGCGGCGCGGTCAATCAACTGAAAGTCCGCCAGCGCTTCCATGAACTGTATCGACTTCTCGGATTATCCGACGCCGAGATCACCGCCTTCGAAAACGCCGCCGCCGAAAAAAATCTCACGTTCAATAATCTCGTCTCCTCCGACCCGAAATCCGTCGATGCCCACGCACGCGGCCAGGCCGCAGTGATGGACGCAATCGTCGCATCCACACTAGGCACCGACTACGTAGAGCCCTTTCGTCTGTTTCTCATGTCCAGTGACCTCCGCGGCATGACGGGCGATCTCGCCGCCCATTCTCTCGTCAGCGGCGACGCCCTTCGCCCCGAACAGGCTGCCGCCCTCCTCCAAACCTGCCTGGAATCGCGCGTCCCGACCGCTGACACCACCCGGATCGCGCTCGATCAAATCGACTGGGAAACCGTGAGCGCGAAATCCCAAACCTATCTCACCCCCGCGCAACAAACCCTGCTCCGCGCGATGATCGACCGGCAAAACTTTAGCCGCACGCTCACCGGCATTACCGGCCAGACCTTGCACCGCCCCATCCGCGGCCTGAACCCACGATGAAACGCCTCGTCATCGCCAGTCTCGCCCTGGTCCTGCTTGGCTTCTTGATCCTCCATCAACTGGGCCGCATGGGCGAATTGTCCGCTCGTCTCGCCGTGCTGCGCAGCCGTGCCGCTTTGGAAAAGATCCCCCGCCTGCCACCCACATCTATCAAAGCACCTATTCCTCTCGCCCAACCCTCCAGAAAAGAACGCCTCGACGAACACATCGCAAAAGCCGAACGCGTCATGGGCACCGTTCCCCTGCTCGCCCCGGAAGTCCTCTTCACCGACTTTCCCGAATTGGAAACCGCTTTCCTCAAAGCCAAGGAGGGCGACCTCCGCCTCAAGTACGCCGCCTTCTTCCCCCTCGCCGGTTTCACCCAACAACAAACCGCTCGTTTCCTCGAAATCTCGATGAACGGCGAACGCGACTGGATCGACCTCACCAAGCTCGCCGCGTCGCGAGGCGTGACCATGAACGATCCCGAAATAAAACGCCTCAGCAAAGAACGCTACGAACGACGTAAGCAGGAAATGGATTCCCTGCTCGGTCCCTCCGGTCTCGCCCTGCGAGAAAAATACCGCGACGAACGTCCCGCCCGCGAAACACTGATGAGCCTGGCCAAAGCCTCCGCCCTCACAGATCAGCCCATGACCCTCGACCAGTTCAATCGACTCGCCGCCCTGACCACGGAAACCGGCGTCTTCGACAACGAGCGCCCACTCCAATCCCTGGACATTTTCTCAAGCTCGTCCCGCGGCGCATCCAAAATTCTGACACCCGAACAGCAGCAGCACTTCGAGCTCATCCTCGACGCCCGCTCCGCAACGCTGTTGCGCGCGCTCCATCGCAGAAAATAGCCATTCCAAGGTAGGGCGCGTTGTCCCTAACGCGCCGGTCGAAGACCATCCGCCAACTCGACATCACTCATACCTTCGCGCCTTCGCATCTTCGCGCTTCAACAAAACGCCCGCCCGCTCTGGCTCACAACTCATCCCGCAGCCCGAACACCAGCTGCAACACCGTCTCCAGATCCTTTCCGATCGCCGGCCTCCCACGCTTCATAAACACCAGCGACCGGCACCGGTTCTTCTTCAAAAGAGTTTCGTCGCTCGACACCACACGCACTTCGTTCGAGCCGTAGCCCATCAATTCCATCGACGTCAGCGGCGTCCACGCAAACGGCAGTCCCATCTCGCTAAACGAAACTTCCCACCCCGCCACCAACGCACCATCCGCAATCGGCTTCGTCTGCAACGCCGGGTAGCGCTCGATAAAATCCGGCACCCGTCGCGTCGCCACGCGCACCGTCACCGCCGGCTTCATCTGCGCGAAATACTGCTGAAATGTCTCCACCCGCCGCGCGCGCACTTGGTCGAAGAAATCCAGCGGATCGATCCCGAGCAGGTTCATCCCATTCCACACGCCATGCTCGTTCCGGCTCCCGAACTTCCGGAAATTATACCAACCCTGAAATTCCCGCGTCATCCACAGCCCGATCTCGAAATGCAGATGCGCCCGGTCCTTCGGAATCGCATACCCGCTCGCGCTCCGCCCCATCACCGCGATCTCCTGCCCGCGCTCCACCTTCTCCCCCACGCTTAATCCCGGCGCGATGCTCGCCAGATGCGCGTACAACGTAAACACGCCCGGCGACTGCTCCGGATGCTCGATCACGATGTACCGCCCGTAGCTGCTGTCGCCCGCCCGCCGGCTGATGTGCCGCACCACCCCGCTCATCGCCGCGAAGATCGGATCCGTCGCCTCGCCCTGCCGGTTGCGCTTCACCGGCTTGATATCGATCCCCTCGTGAAACTGCGCTCCACCGCTGCGCGTGCATCCAAAAAGTCCCGACTCCAGCACGCCCGACGCGGTCGGCTGGATAAACGTCTCCAGCGGTTTCCCCTCGTAATACGCCGTGCTCGGCGTCGGCCACACGATCTCCACCCGCTGCGCGAAACCCGGCACCGCCAGCACACACAACACTCCGAGGTAGGGCGCGTTGTCCCTAACGCGCCGGAACGACACCGCTCGCACGACACGCCCAATCGCCGACACCGCAATCTCCGCGCCCACCACCACCAGCCGCTTCATCATCAGTCGCATCATAAAAATCCTCAGTTGTTCTCGTGTTTCTTTTCAATCTTCACGCTCCAGGCCGCGCCACTCGCGACCCCGTGCGTCTTCGCAAAGTCACCCATGTTCAGCGCAAACGCCACATTCAGCAGGCTGTTCAGATAAACCAGCGGCTTCCCTTCGGGCACATCGCCAAACGTCTTCGCATACGGCACCTCACCGCTGAAAACCGCCTTCCCGTCCTTCGCGATGGTCACGTTGAAAACGTCGCCAAATTTCGGCGACAGCTTCGCAAACGTCGCTTCGTCGATATTCGTCCACACATTGCCGTACTGAAAATCCAGAGCCGGGATCGTCCCGATCGCCACCCCGCCTTCCACCCGCGCCTTCTCGTACGGCAGCGCCACAACCTTCGCCTCCAGCTCCGGCCCGACATCCTCAAACGCCACCACACCCGCCGCCAGCCGCGCGCCCACAAACGCATAAATATCCCGCCCGTGAAACGTGTAGCTCCGCTCCGATCCCGACCGCCGGTGCTTCGTCTCATCGATCCGCCGCACCGCCGCCACCCCGAGCGACTCCGCCACCAAGGTCCACGAACCGTTGTCCGGCCCCACAAAGAAATGCCCGCTCTTCGTTTTCAACACGACCGACTTCCGCTCCGTCCCCACGCCCGGATCGACGACCGAAACGAACACTGTCCCTCCCGGCCAGAACGCCGCTGTCTGGTTCAACCGGTACGCCGCCTCCCAGATATCGTACGGCGTATTCTCATGACTCAGATCGAAAATCGGCAGCTGCGCGCTTACGCCAAACGCCACCCCCCGCATCGCCGCCACCGCCCCATCCTTCGTCCCAAAATCCGTCTGCAACACCAGCGCCCGCGTCTCCGCTCGCACCATCGTCAGACCCACCGCCCAAATCGTCGCCAACACCCAGATCGTTTTCATGCGTTTCATTCCTTAAACCCCGGCAGACAGCGCGCCCATCACCTCGCTGCCAATCGCATCGGCAACCAATCGTCCGCGCAACGTCAGCCTCAACCGCGCCCCCGCCTTCTCCGCCAGCCCTTCGTCCACCAATCGTCGCGACAACTCATTCATCTCGCGCGCCGCCACAGCCGACACCCGCTTCGCCAGCGCCTCCACATCCACGCCTTCATTCATCCGCAGCCCGAAAATCAGCGAATCCTCCGCCAACAACTCCGGCGTCAGCACCGTGCGGTCCTCCGTCGCCCGCTCGCCGCGTTCGAGCCCCGCGAGCCACTTCTCCAAATCCGCCACATTCGTTCCGCGCCATCCCGCGTGCTGCGACGCCCCCGACGGCCCGAGCCCGACCCAAGAATGCATCCGCCACGTGTTCACGTTGTGACGGCACGCATGCCCCGGCCGGGCGAAGTTGGAAACTTCATACTGTGCAAAACCCGCCGCCTCCAGCTCCGCCCACGTCCGCTCGTACAGCCGCGCCTCGCGCTCCGTATCCAGCTTCACCTTACCCTGCGAAAGTTTCAACCACAGCTTCGTGTCCTCTTCGAATGTCAGGCAGTACGTCGAGATATGATCCGGCTTTAATGCCATCGCCTTCTCCAGGTCGCCCAGCCACGCCGCCTCGTCCTGCCCCGGCAGCGCGAACATCAAATCCAGATTCACACTCTTAAAATTTGCCGCCGCGATCAACTCATGCGCCCGGTAAATCTGCTCCCGCGTGTGCTGCCGCCCGAGTCCTTCCAACAACTCCGGCTGGAAACTCTGCACGCCCATCGAGATTCGCGTCACCCCGATTTCCTTCAACGCCTCCAGCCGCGCCTTCGTCACCGACGCCGGCGCCATTTCCACCGACCACTCTTCATGCTTACCGCCCGTCCGCGCATTCACCACCGCGCCGAGCCGCCGCATATCATCCGGCGCGAGCAGCCCCGGCGTTCCTCCGCCCCAGAAAACCGTCTTCACCGCCGCATCCCACGCCACCAGTTCCGCCTCGCGTTCGATCCCCGCCAGATACGCGTCCACCGACTGCCCCGTTGGCTTCTCCTGATAGAACGCGCAAAAATCGCAGGTCGTCGCGCAGAACGGCACATGCACGTACAGCCCGAGTGGATGCGCTGCGGAGCTGCTCGGTGACGCTGGCGTGATTTCGCTCATTGCAATGGCTGGAGGATTATGTTGCGTTGCGCTCGATTTTTAATCGGAAAAATCCACATGCAAAACACCCGTTTCTCCCACGCGAGACGATTCTTCCTCGGCCTTGGCATCATCGCCAGCCTCACTCTGGCCGGTTGCAAAACGACCGCGGTGACCAACCTCACCCCTGGCTCCCTGCCCGCCAACCCCTCGCAGATCTACACGATCTCGGCGCGCATCAAGCCCACGGTCTCCAGCTTCGTCGCCGGCACCGTCCTCCCGAGCATTGTCATCGACGGTCAAAAATACCGCATGACCAAGAGCAACCTCGGCGAAGACATCTTTGAATTCGACTACCAGCTCGCCGCCGGCCGCACCGAACTCGCCTACTACTTCGAGTACACGTATCAGGTGAGCAACAACGGCACCCTCAGCTCCCGCGAGGGCTACAGCGAGGTTCAGCGCGCCACCATCGTCGGCCGCTACGTCCTTTCACTCGAAGTCGTCCGCGGTCCGGTCGGCGCCAAGATCAGCATCCTCGGCCGCGGTTTCACCCCCGCCGATGTCGTGTACTTCGACAGCACGCCCGTCCGCACCGTATTCGAATCGGCCAACGCCATCAGCTTCTACGTCCCCGCGGTCGAGCCCAACCGCAACTACAAGGTCTCCATCGGCGGCAACCTCGGCCAGTCCCCCGCAGGCACCTTCCGTGTCGACGGCATCGGCGGCGTCTCCGAAGGCCTGAACCAAGGCTTCACCGCTTCGCCGGCCCTCGCCGCCACCAACGCCACCGGCGGCGCGCTTCTCGTCAACCCCACCGCTCTTTCCCTCAAGCAGGGCCAGAAGGTTAACCTCACGTTCACCACGCCCGTCACTGCCTCCGCCGGTGGCCTCCTCATCGACATCACCACCGATGTCCCCGAGAGCGTGATCATGCCCGAGGTCATCGTCCCCCAAGGCAGCAACACCGTCACGATCAGCATCGAGGCCGGTCGTCCCGGCACCGGCAGCCTCTTCGCCAAGGGCCCCGGCGTCCGCGAACTCGTGATCCCGGTCAAAGTCCAGTGAGCCACTGGCCCACGAACTAAAAAATCTTCCGCTTTCTAGAAGCCGGTGCGCATCCCGCACCGGCTTTTTCGTGCCCGCATTTTTCAATCCGCAGCACTCACCCGCGCCGCTTCAACAAAAACGCCGCCGCCCCGTCGTGCCCGCTTTCCCAAGGACGCGACACCACCGATTTCTCCAGCGAAAATCCTTTCCCGGCGCCGCTTTCCAGAAACGTCTGCACCACTTCCGCATTCTCGTCTTCATCCAGACTGCACGTGCTGTAAACGATCCGCCCGCCCACCGCCACGAGCCCCGCCGCCGCCGTGAGCAACCCGAGTTGCTGGCGCGCATGCTTCGGAAAATCCCCGACCTGCAAACGCCACTTCACGTCCGCCCGATGCCGCATCACGCCCGTGTTCGTGCACGGCACATCGATCAATACCGCCGCGTAGTCCTTCGGCAGCCCCTGCGCCTCGAAAATCTTCGCGCCATCCACGCTGACGTCGCCCTGCACCAGTGCCGTCTCCACGCCCTTGATGCGCGAAAGATTCTCCTTCAACCGCTCCACGCGCGTCGTCGGCAAATCCACCGCAACAACCTTCCCGGCCCCCATCGCATCCGCGATCGCCAGACTCTTCCCGCCCGGCGCCGCGCACATATCGAGCACTGTTTCTCCCGATTTCGGCGCGAGCAACTCCACCGCCATGCGCGTCGCCGGATCTTGCAGATAAATCGATCCCGCCGCCAGCGCCGCCTCCACCTGCGCCCAATTCCCCGGCTTCACTTCATAAAAACCGCTCCACGCCGCCGGCGTGAGCCATTTCAATTCTTCCTCCGACGGCCCGCGCTCGCGACTCCGCCAGCGCGCATACACCGGCGCCGGTTTTTGATTCCACTCCAGCAGCGTCCGCGTCGCCTCCGCCCCGTACTGCGCCAGCCAGCGACGCACCATCCAGTCCGGATGCGAAAAATACTCCGCCAATTGCTGCGCCCCCGCCTGCGCCGTCGGCACCGGCTCATTCGCCAGCCCCGCCGCCAGCTTGCGCACCACCGCATTGACCAGCCGCGCTTCCGACGGACTCGCCAGCAGTTTCGTCTGCTCCACCGCATGATGTCCCACGCGTGCTGCATGACCTTCCGCTCCGCCTTCGATCAGTTCAAACCCCGCCACCAATAAAATCCCCTGCACCCGCGGCCGCGGCGCGAGGGTGATCAACTGCGTCAGATGCGACTCAATCCGTCCGCGATGCCGCACCGCGCCGAGAAACAGATTCTGACACCGTCCGCGCTCCACGCCGCCCACCGACTTCGGAATCGTGTCGAGCAACGCATCCACCCGCTCCCCCTTCTCCACCCAGCGCGCCACCAGGCGGGCCGCGTGCGACCACGGCGTCAAAGTTTGCACAGCGTTCGAAGGAGAATTCATGCGCGCCAAGCTCCCCACCGCGCCCCGCTTGGCAAGACCTAAGCCGCCGCCATCACCTCATATCGCACGTCACATTTTCCCTCGGGAAAGCGCTGGTTGACATTCCCCACCCCACTGCCCTCAACTGAACAATTCAGAATCGCCACAACTACCTTATGAATTCGGAAGCTGTCTCTGCGCTAATCGCCAAAAACCCGACGCTCAAGGCGTCCAAAGCCAAATTGGAGGCGATGTCTCCCGGCAGTTACGTCATTCACCGCAGCTGGGGCTTCGGTCAGATCAAGTCCTACAACGAGTCCACGCAGAAGCTCGTCATCGATTTCCAGACCAAAGCCAACCACCCCATGGACCCCGCCTTCTGCGTCGGCACCATGGAGATCCTCCCCGCTAAACATCTCCTCGTCCGCAAGCAGACCGACACCGCCAAGATCAACGAACTGATCGCCAACAACCCCGCCCAGCTCGTCGTCGAAGCCCTCCAAGGTTACGAGAACAACGCCACCACCGCCATCGACCTCGAGATCACCCTCGCCCAGGTACTCGGCGAAGAGAAATTCAAGAAATGGTGGTCCACCGCCAAGAAGGCCATCGCCAAGGACCCGCGCATCGCCGTCCCCGCGAAAAAGACCGAGCTCTACATCCTCCGCGAAACCCCCGTTTCCGCTGAAGACGAAATCGTCGAACAATTCAAAAACACCCGCTCTGCCCGCCGTCGCATCGCGCTCGCCGAGCAGCTCATCGGCACCATCGAATCGAAGGAAGTCCAGGCCCACCTCCAGGACATCCTCACCGGTCTCGCCGAAGCGGTAAAAGACTCCAACCAGATCGACGCCGCCGAACGCCTCGTCGGCGCCTCCATCCGCGACGACCTCGCCAAAGTCGCCGGCGTCGACGTCGCCACCCTCGAGCCATCCCAAGCCTCACTCATCGCCAACGTCCGCGATCTCCCGGCCATCGCCGAAAAGATCCCGGTCCAGTTCCAGAGCCGCTTCCTCGACCTCGTCAAAGAGACGCACCCCGTCGAAGCCCGCGACATCGCCTTCACCCTCCTCAAGACCAGCCAGGGCAAGTTCACCACTGAGTGCATCAACTTCCTCGTTGAAAACGGCCACGCCGACGAACTCGCTGCCTCGCTCAAACGCTGGCAGATCGAGCAAAACCTCCGCGCCCCGGTTCTCCTCTGGATCATCAAGAACCGCCACTCGAAGAAGTTCGCGAAGCTCCTCAACGATCTCATCACGCCGCGCCTCCTCAGCTCCATCTTCTTCGCGATCGATTACGAAGCGCTCCAGGCCTCCAACGCCCGCCGCATCCCGCTCGCCGAAATCCTGAGCGACGACGCCGACCTCATCGGCGACCTCCTCTCGACTGCCGATCCGGAAACTGCCCGCGACCTCGCGAACGCGCTTCTCCTCAACCAAGGCTTCGAAGAGCTCACCAAGAAGTCCCTCCTCGCCCGCTTCATTAAAATCTTCCCCAGCATCCAGTCGCTCGTCGCCGCCGAGGCCGAGGGCAAGGAAGAGCAACTCCTCGTTTCGCGCGAGTCCTACGAGCGCAAACGCGAAGAGTACGAGACCATCGTTTCCAAGAAGATCCCGGAAAACTCCAAGGCCATCGCCACCGCCCGCGAGCACGGCGACTTGAAGGAAAACTCCGAATACAAGATGGCCAAGCAGGACCAGCAGGTCCTTATGGCGCAAAAATCCCTCCTCGAAAAAGACCTCGGCCGCGCCCGCATCACCGACTTCAAGGAAGCCGCCGCCGATCAGGTCAGCGTCGGCTCCATCGTCGACGTCAAGTCCGCCGGTAAAACCACCCGCTACACCATCCTCGGTGCGTGGGACAGCGTTCCGGACAAGAACATCATCTCCTACAAAACCCCGCTCGGCCTCGCCCTCCTCTCCAAGAAAGTCGGCGACACCGTGAAGGTGAAGATCGGTAACTCCGAAGAGAGCTACACCGTCGCCTCCATCGCCCGCTACGCCGACGCCTGAGTCCTCCCGAAAATCGCTTTCACCCAAGCCAACGGCTCACCGCCGTTGGCTTTTCTATGGAGTGCGGTGCCTCGGCACCGCTTACGACGGCGAGCCTCGGCTCGCCGCCCCTAGGCACGCCGACGTCCCCGTCGGCCATCTTCAGCTCCTCCCATTTCTGCGTCGCTGAAACCTTCCTCCCGCCCAGCCGCTTGACCGATTCTCTTCGCGCCCTCATGCATTCCGCCATGGATACTGCTACTGTTCCTCCGCCCCCTCCTCCCGGCGCTCCAGCGCCTGCCGCTCGTACTTGGGAAATGCTCGCCCACCTCTCTGCACTTGCAGGCTTTATAATTCCCTTTGGTACCTTCCTTGGGCCTTTCATCATCTGGCAGATCAAGAAAAACGAGTTCCCCTCCGTCGAAACTCACGCGAAAGCCGCCCTCAACTTCCAGCTCTCCTGCCTGATCTACGCCATCGTCGCCGCCCTTCTCATCATCGTGTTTATCGGCTTCTTTCTCCTCATGGCCATCGGTGTTTTCAGCCTTGTGTGCATCATCATCGCCACGATCAAAACCAACAACGGCGAGCCTTGGAAATACCCGCTCACGCTCAACCTGATCAAATAATCAGCTCAGCCCCTGTTTCCCTGCGGCGAAAGTCTTCCGGCTTTCGCCGCTCTTTTTATCCACCGCCAACTCAGCCACCGCTTTGAACGCCTCTTGGGACACCCTTAAAATCCTCTCCGACCCCACGCGGGTCCGCCTCCTCGCGCTTCTGCTCGCCGAAGAGCTCTCCGTCGCCGAGCTCCAGGAAATCCTCGGCATGGCCCAGTCCCGCATCTCCTCCCAACTCGCCCTCCTCCGCCAAGCCGACCTCGTCTCCGACCGCCGCGAAGGCAAAAAAGCCTTCTACTCCATCCGCACACTTTCCGACCCCCGCCCGCTCAGCCTCGTCCGCGCCGCCTGCGATGCCGTCGCCGACTCCCCCGAACTCACCGAAGACCGCGCCAACCTCGACCGCATCCTCGCCCGCCGCCGCAAACAGTCCGAAGCCTACTTCAACTTCATCGCCGGAAAACTCGGCAAAAACTACTGCCCCGGCCGCTCGTGGGAAGCCATCGGCCACCTCGCCCTCCGTCTCACCCCGGCCATCACCATCGCCGATCTCGGGGCCGGCGAAGGTCTCATTTCCCAACTCCTCGCCCGCCGCGCCGCCCGCGTCTGGTGTATCGACAATTCCCCGCGCATGGTCGAGGTCGGCACCGACTTCGCCGCCAAAAACGGCCTCGACAACCTCACCTACAAACTCGGTGACATCGAGTCCGTCCCCCTGCCCGACGCCTCCGTCGACCTCGCCATCCTCAGCCAGGCCCTCCACCACGCTCAGCACCCGCAAAAAGCCGTCGCCGAAGCCCACCGCATCCTCAAACCCGGCGGCCAGATTCTCATCCTCGATCTAAAAGCTCACACGTTCGAAAAGGCGCACGAGCTCTACGCCGACGTCTGGCTCGGCTTCAAAGAAAGCGAACTCCACGCCTTCCTCCAAAAAGCCGGCTTCCAACACCTCGACATCACCACCGTCGCAAAGGAAACCACCGAGCCCCACTTCGAAACCCTCCTCGCCAGCGGTACCAAGGTCTGACGCCGTAGCCACGAGCGCCAGCGAGTGGACCCAACTGCAGGAACGGCTTTACGCAGCTATGCGGTTGGCTTGTTCGTGTAGGGCCTGAGCTCGCTCAGGCCTCCGAGTTCGGACGTTTGCATCTAACGCACAGCGATCAATGCCTGGCCCGCTCCTTGGGACACAACAAGCGCACCGCCAAGCGATCAAAGGTATAACAAGCGCACAAAGTCGATAAGCCACCTAGACTCCAATAAACAACCGGGCGGTAGATCGCCTCAAGTGTACCCCACGATGATAAGGCCACCGGCAAAACGAAGGGAGCCGCAAACACGACAACGTGCCACCGCCTCCAAACTTTACGTCTCAGCGACCACCAAGAAAGCGCTCCGCTGGTGGCGACTCCAACCACCGCAACCACGGCAAGAGGCAGCCAATCTCCGGACTCAAACGGCCACGTTGCAAACCACACGGCGACTAAAAAGCCTGTCCCGCAGATAAGTCGGATAACCACGTCTTTCATTCGATTGAGCTGTGTGCAGCCTCCGCCCGCGCCTCATCCCTCCATCGCCGCCTGTTTGCACCCTTTCAGATCCACCTTGCCCGTCCCCAGCATCGGAATCGCCTCTACGCGTTTGATCGTCTTCGGAATCCACAACGCTGCCAGCCCCGCCGTCTGCAGCTTCTCGCGCAGCTGATCGCTCGTGATGTCCTGCGTGGTCAACAACACCAGCGCCTCGCCCTTCGCCGCATCCGGCACGCCGACCACCACCGCCTGCACTTCCGCCGAGTCCCAATCGAACGCCGACGCGATCGCATTCTCCACCGTCCCATGCGGCACCATCTCGCCGCCAATCTTCGAAAACCGCGAAAGCCGTCCTTCGATAAAAAGAAACCCATCCTCGTCGAACCGCGCCAGATCGCCCGTCACGAACCACCCGTCGCGAAACGCCGCCGCCGTCTTCTCGGCATCTTTCAAATAACCGCCAAACACGTTCGGCCCGCGAAACAACAGCATCCCCGTCTCCGTCGCCGGCAGCTCCGCCCATGTATCCGGATGTACAATGCGCGCCGTGATCCCGGGCATCATGCGCCCGACCGACCCCAGCCGCTTCCCTTCCTGGTGCGACCCCGTTTCCGTGATCACCGGCGGATGATGCTGGTTCACGTTCGCCACCGGCGTCGTCTCCGTCAGCCCGTAACCTTGCATAATCTCGATGTGGAAACGCTCCGTGAACGCATCGTACAAATCCTTCGGCATCTTCTCCGCGCCCGACACCAGCAGCTCCAGCGAACGCAGTTCCCATGTCTCCGCACGTTTCAAAATCGGCCGCAGAAACGTCGGCGCGCCGATCATCACCGTCACGCCTTCGTCCCGGATCGCATCAACGATCTTCCGCGTATCCAGCGGACTCGGCACCGACACCAGGTGACACCCGCGCAGCAGCGGATACCACAGCGTCACCGTGAACCCAAAGCTGTGAAACACCGGCAAACACCCGAGCAGAATCGCCGTGTTCGGCAGAATCGAAAGCGACGAAATCTGCCAGCAGTTCGACAAAATATTCCGATGAGAAAGGACCACGCCCTTCGGATCGCCCGAGCTCCCGCTCGTGAACAACA
Organism: uncultured Nibricoccus sp.; assembly: GCA_966249325.1. GTDB lineage: Bacteria > Verrucomicrobiota > Verrucomicrobiia > Opitutales > Opitutaceae > Nibricoccus. Next base: position 12,975 of record CBINDC010000011.1, read on the forward strand.
ACCCCGCCTCCTCGTTATCGCCCTTGCTCGGAATACCCAGCAGTATCGGCACCAGCTGATTCGGCAGCACCCACGCCGCGATCGTCCAGAGCACAACCGATAACTTGCCCGCCGCCAGAATCTCTTTCCGCAAATCGAGCGACTTCTCCGGCCACGGAAACGCCGGCAGCTTCGCCTTCACCAAATCCGCTGTCAGCACCGTATCGATTTCCCCGACACGCATGCTTGCCTCGATCGCCGACTTGCCCGCCGTGAAATTCAGATTCACCGGCACCTTCCCCGCGCACACCACCGCGACATTCGCGATAAACGCCCCCGCCCCCGGCGGAAGCACGATCCCGACGCGCTTGCCCGGCACCGTTTTCTTCAGCCGCCGCGATAGCGCCGCCGCCGCCCCCAGCAGTTTGCCCGCTCTCACCTCACGACGCTCCGCCGTCCGATCGATCACCTGCACCGACCACGGACGCTTCGCCAACGAACGCACCACCTCGCGCCCCAGATGCCGCTTCAACACCGGCCGCTCCATGAACGCCTCGTAACCAAGATCGAGCAGATCCCGCCTCACCCGCGCCGCCGTCGCCTCACCCGCCGGGATCGGCTCGCCAAAACTCACGCATACCGGCGTCGGCATCACGCGCGGCGCCTTGAACAAATACTTGTTGCCCGAAAACGAAAACACCGAGCCCCACAATCCGTCATGCGCCACCGGCACCACCGGCACGCCCGCCTTCTTCGCCATCAACTCGAAGCCCCGCTTGATCTGCATCAGCTGCCCCGTGCGCGAAATTTCCCCTTCAGGAAAAAGACACACCGCTTCTCCCGCCGCCAGCAACCGCACGATTCGTCGTGTGCTCTCCACCGCGCTCCGCGGCGAAATCGGAATCGTCCCGCTCCACTTAAAAACCAGATTCAGAAACCAGTTTTCCCTCAGTCCCGCATAGCCAACAAAGTGCAGCCGCCGCGGACACGCCAGCTGCAGCGCCACCGGATCTGCGTACGAAAGGTGATTCGCCAGGAGCAGCATTCCTCTCTTCACTGGCACCCGTTCCGCCCCGCGCACCTCCACGCGATATAACAGACGGGCGATAAAAACGGCTACGATCTCGATCAAACGCGGCAGGTACGAGTAACGCCTGAAAACGGGGGATTCCATGTGGGTAAGAAAGGTTATCCAAAAAGCATCACAGTGACTTCAAAAGTATTTTCCCATCTGGTGCGTCCCGCCAGCTGGCGGACGCTTTTTCCAGCCGCTGCAAAAGTTCGATACCCGCTTTCATCTGCCCGACCCCGAGCCCGCGCGTCACCGCCGCCACGCCCGCCTCATATTTTGGCCGCACCTTCGCCCACAACTTCCGCCCCGCCACCGTCAGCGAAATCCGGTAAACTCTCCGGTCCGCCGGATCGTCCTCCCGCTTCACCCACCCCGCCTTCTCCATCCGGTCGAGCAACCCCGTCACATTCGACCGATCCACCACCAGCACATCGCTGAGCTCCCGCTGGCTTATCGCCTCTTCGCGCGCCGCCAGCACATTCAACACATTGTACTGCGCACCTGTCAGTCCATAGGGCCGGAACAGCCGCTGGCTCTCTCGCAGAAACGCATCCGCCGTGGACATCACTGCCGCAATTAGATCGGGACCGGTCGAAGACATGGCCGGTTGTTCTGCTGTCTATTGTTGATATGTCAACGATCTTTCTGCCGCCAGCTCCGCAGATCCTTCGCCAGCGACGCGAACCCCGGGAAATCGTTTTCCAGCCGCCGCGTGTCCTTCCGGTGCCTCGCCACTTCTTCGAGCGCACACTTCGTCTCATGCGCCAGACTCGGCCGGTCCGTCCCGTACACCCGCCACTTCAACTCTCCGCGCGTGTAAGGCATCGCCCCGGTCGCCTGCCCCTTCGTCCAAACCTCTTCTGTGACACGCTCATCGCGCCCGCACAAATACCACGCTTCCACCGCTGGCACTGCCACGCCGACCGCCCGCAACACACGCTCGCGCCCCTTCGCCGGCGGCAGCTTCTTCGTCGTCTGTCGGTACACCGCGCGCAACTGGCAAATCCGGCAATGCGGGTGAAAATACCCCGGCGCATCGTGCTCCGGCGTGTGCACGAGCGAATCGTCCGAATCCACCACCACCACGATCCCGTCCGCATCCGTGTTGAAATGCAGATGCCGGATCACCGCCGGCAAGACCTGCGCCACCGACGGCCAGCCCCGCGCCCGCAACGTCGGCGTCACCCACGTCACGCGTTCGCGCAGCACCGCCTCGACCAAAACCTTCAGCGCCGCCTCGTCCGCCGGCGATTCGCTGATGATCGCGAGTTTCAACCCCGCACGCACGTCAGTCATTTTTCTCCTCCGGCACGCCGCCCAGAATTCCCGTGAACCACATGTCTCCGAGCGTTCCCTCCTCCAGCAACTCCTTCAAATCCCCGCGGTCCGCCAGCCGCGAAAACGTCGCCGCCGCTCCAACCTTCTCCGAGATCACGATCTCCTCCGGATGATCGCGAAACAGATCCAGCAAGTACGGCGAATGCGTCGTCGCGATCACCTGCACCGGCTCGCGCCTCAGCCCGAAGCCCGCCGGATGGCTCAATCGGTAAAGCACATCGCGCACATCGCGCAGCAGTCGCGGATGAAACCCGCGATCAATTTCCTCAATACACACGACCGACGGCGGCACCGGATCAAACGCTAGCGCCAGCATCGTCAACAGATACAGCGTCCCCTGCGAAACATTGTCCGCCGGTATGCGCTCCCCCGCTCCTCGCAATACCAGCACCAGCCCGACCATCCCATCTTTCCCGACCTCGCAATCGACCTCCGCATACTCCGGCAAAATCCGCATCAGCTCCGCGCTCAATGCCGCAAAGTCCGCCGGATGACTCTTGCGCATCGTCGCCAGCACCGCCGCGAGATTCCCTCCCGTCGTCGTCAGCTCCGCGCCGTCCCTCGCCGCCGAACGCGCCGCGATCGCATGATGGTCGAACACATAACTCCGCATCCCCTGGAGCCGCGTCCGCAACGCCGGCCAGTCTTTCCCGACCGGATCGACCTGCAACAAATCGCACTGCGTGTCCGACACGCACCCGATCACCGCCTCCGACGCTTCATGCGGCGGGAAAAAATGAAACGTCACCTCGGGCCCGTCGTGAATATCCCGCTCCGCCTCCGGCACCGGCTCGCGCAGCGGCAGCTTCGACAACGACCGCAGCCGCATCAGCGCATCGATGAGACTGGTTTTCCCCGAGCCATTCGGCCCGATCACAAGATTGAACGGCGCCAGCTCCAGATGAGCATTACGCAGCGCCTTGAAATTCCGGAAAGCAACGGAGGCGATCACGCGCAAACCGTCACGCGCGTTTCTTCCGCTTGCAACGGTGGAACGCGCACTCCGTGCGCGTTTCTTCACTCACTTCGCCCGCACCACGACCAGATCATCCGTGTGCAATCCGCAGAAAACCCGGTCGCCTTCGTGAATCGATTCGAGAATCGCGCTCTCGTTCGCCACCAGCGCCGTCAGCCGCGTACCCGCCGCCGTTTCCAACGTCAGGCGGTCGATCGCTCCTTGGAAAATCTCCTCCACCACCCGCGCCTCGAACACATTCTCCGCCGCAATTGGCGCTTTCGACACATGCACTTTCTCCGGCCGGATCGAAATCAACGCCCCCGCCTCCGCCCCCGGCCAGCCCCCCAGCGCCACGCTCAACTCCAGCCCGCCCTTCAGCCGCACCCGCCCGGTCGTTCCATTCCGCGACACCATCTCCGCCTCCAGCAGATTCGCCTCGCCGATAAAATCCGCCACAAACGCCGTCGCCGGCTGGTGATAAATCTCCGTCGCCGTGCCCAGCTGCTCGATACGCCCGCCATTCAAGACCGCGATCCGGTCGCTCAAGGTCAGCGCCTCTTCCTGATCGTGCGTCACAAAAACAAACGTCATCCCGAGATGCTTCTGCAGCCGCTTAAGCTCCAGGCGCATCTGTCCGCGCAGTTTCGCATCGAGTGCCGACAGCGGCTCATCCAGCAACAACACCTGCGGCCTCGGCACGATCGCCCGCGCCAGCGCCACCCGCTGCCGCTGTCCGCCCGAAAGCTGGTGCGGCTTCCGCTCTTCAAATCCTTTGAGCTCCACCAACTCCACGACCTCTGCCACGCGCTTCGCGATTTCGTCCGCCGCGACCTTCTGCATCCGCAGACCGAACCCGATATTCTCACGCACCGTCATGTGCGGAAACAGCGCGTAGCTCTGAAAAACCTGATTCACGTTCCGCCGGTACGGCGCGAGATGCGTGACATCTTCCTCACCGATCCGAATCGTCCCTTCCGTCGGCGTCTCGAACCCCGAGAGCATCCGCAGCAGCGTCGTCTTTCCGCAGCCCGACGGCCCGAGCAGCGTGAGAAATTCTCCGGTCTTCACGTGAAGACTAACATTGTCCACCGCAGTGAAACTGCCGAAGCGTTTCGTGACGTTCTCGATCGCGATCATGTCGAAGTTTTGGAGCCACGACGCTGCGCGAGCGCATACGCGATGACAAACATCAGCGTGAAAATCACGCCGAGCGCCGCGCCAAACGGCCAGTTACGCGCCTTGAAAAACTGATTCTGAATCACATTCCCGATCATCGGCACCTGCGCCCCGCCCATCAGATCCGTGATCGCAAACATCCCGATCGCCGGGACAAACACCAGCAACACACCCGCCGAAATCCCTGGCCACGTCAGCGGAATGATCACCTCCGAAAACGCCCGGATCGGTCCCGCACCCAAATCGTGCGCCGCCTCGACCAGCGCATTATCCAGCTTCTCCGCGCTCCCATAGATCGGCAGAATCATAAACGGCAGATACGCGTAAACTAACCCAATCACCACCGCCGCGGGCGTGTACAAAATCTCCAGCGGCACCGAGATCACCTGCGTGTACTGAAGCATCCCGTTGAGCAGCCCTTCGCTCTTCAGGATCGTGATCCACGCATAAGTTCGGATCAGAAAACTTGTCCAAAACGGAATCATCACCAGCAGCAGCAATCGGTTCCTCACCGCCTCCCGCTGCCGCGCGATATACCACGCCACCGGATAACCGATCGCCACACACAGCACCGTCGTCAGCGCCGCATAGCCAATCGAGCGCCCGAGAATCCCCAGATAAATCGGATCGAACACGCGCTCATAATTCTCCCACGAAAAACTAAACACCACCCGCCCCAGATCGTCGCGCTGGCAAAAGCTGTACACGACCAGGATGCCCATCGGCACCACGACAAACGCCGCCAGCCACAGCAGCATCGGCGCAAGCATCACCCACCCCCACACGCGCGGCCTGCGCGCGTGGAGATTTTCGGTGTCGGTGAGCGGAAGCGCCTGCACGATCAGCTGGAAAAATCGTCAGCTCCCGTCGATCACCGCGCGTTCTTCAGATCCGTGATCAACTCGTCGATCAGCGCGCCGCTCTCGCCAATGTGGCGGAACGTATCGAGCTTCCGCTTCAGCTTCGGATAGCTCGCCGGATTCTGAAGCTCCTCCTTCGTCAGCAGCTTCCGCGCTTCGCCGTTCGGGTTCGTGTAAGGAAACTCCTCCGACACCAGTTTGCTGATTTCCGCACGCAGCACGTAGTCGAGGAACTTGTGCGCCGCTATCCGGTTCTTCGCCCCTTTCGGCATCGCGAGCACATCGACGAACATGTGCGCCCCCTCCTCTGGCAGCCCGTACTGGAACTTCTTGTCCTCCTTCCACAGCAACGCCGCCTCGCCACTCCACACGTAGCCGATGTCCACATCGCCGTTGAGCAACGCCGTCTTCGGGCTGTCCGAGTCGTAGAGCTTGATGCGCGGCATCCACTCTTTGAGCACCGGCCGCGCCTTCGCGATGTTCTCCGGCGTGACGTCGTTCAGCGGAATCCCCAGCGTGTAGAACGCCGCGACTACCAGTTCTCGCCCATCGTCGATCGAAACGATCCGCCCTTTGTTCTCCACCGCGAAAAGATCTTTGATCCCCAGCACCGGCTTCTTCACCCGCTCCGTGTTCACCACGATGCCGACCGTTCCCGTCATGTACGGCACGGTAAATTTATCCTCCGGATCATGCGGCATCTTCAGATACTCCGGCAGGATATTCTTCAAGTTCGGCAGCCGCTCCGCCTCCAGCGGCAGCAGCAACTTCTCTTTGATGAGCACCTCCGCGATATAGTCCGGCGGCTGGATCAGGTCGTACTCGGTCCCGCCCGCGAGCAGCTTCGCCAGCATCTCCTCACCCGAGGCGAAGGTCTCGTAATTCACCTTGATGCCCGTATCCTCTGTGAAGCCATCGATCACCGCCTGCGGGATATACTCCGACCAGGCGAAGAGGTTCAGTTCTTTGTCAGCGGCGCGCACGGCGCAGACGAGCGCAAGCGCGCACGCGAGAGTTCGGAGCAGTCGGATGGTTTTCATGAGCGATGAATAAAAAATAGAGTTTTCAAAAGCGCCGCGGATCAGCGCGCGGAAAGTTTTCGGAGCTGCGCGGAGAAAAGCACAAATGCGATCGTCGTCAGGATAAAGATCGCCGACAGCGCGTTGAGCATCGGATTGAGCCCCACCTTCGCCATCCCGAAGACCCGCAGCGGCAGCGTGGCCGACGACGGACTCGCCGTGAAAAACGTCACGATCAGCTCATCCATCGAAAGCGTGAACGCCATCAACCCGCCCGACAAAATCGCGGGCCGCAAACACGGCACGATCACCAGCCAGAACGCCTTCAGCGGCGTCGCGCCCAGATCGAGCGCCGCCTCCTCCAGCGCCGGATCGAGCCCGTGCAACCGCGCCTGCACCGCCACCAGCACGAACGGAAAACAGAACGTCACATGCGCGATGATCACCGTCGCGAATCCCAACTGCGGAAACCCGACGCTCACTTTCAGCACCGTGAAAAAAATCAGCAGGCTGATCCCCATCACGATTTCCGGCATGATCATCGGGATGCACACCAGCGTCTGAATCGCCCTCGAAAACCGAAACCGGTACCGGTGCAGCAACCACGCGCCACCCGTCCCGATCACGACTGCGATCGCCGTCGTCACACTCGCCACGATCAGACTGTTCTTAAGCGCCCGCAGGATCGGCGCGTTCTCCCACAACGCATCGTACCACTTCCACGTGAAGCTCTCCCAAACGATATTCAGCTTCGACGAGTTAAACGAGTACGCCACCAGCATGATCACCGGCAGGTACAGGAAAAGAAACACCAGCGCCGTCCATCCGCCCAGTGCTGCGTTGAGCAACTGGAGACCCGAGGGCCGTCGGCGACGCGATGCGACAGGAGCATTCATGAGGCGCGCGGCCAACTCAGTTCCCCGCCCCGCCGCTGGCAAGGACTTTGACCGCCGCCTATTGCTCAATAAAAAACCCGCGCCTCTCAGCGCGGGTTCGTTTTCGAATCTTTTCAGGCAAATCCGCCGCTCGCTCAGAGCTGCACGAACTTCGCCATCTTAATCGCAGCGTTCGCCTTGATCGCCTCGCGGGCATTCTCGCTCGGCTCATGATCGACGCCAACAACCATGTAAGCCGTGCCGCCGGGCGTGAGACGCGAGAGCGACATGTCCGCGATGTTCACGCCGTCCTGTCCGAGCAACGTGCCAACCGCGCCGACCATCCCAGGCTTGTCCTGGTTTTCCAGAACCAGCAGCGAACCGGTCGCCGCCACTTCGACTTCGCGGCCATTGATGCCGACGATGCGCGGGTCATTGGCTTTGCCGATGAGCGTGCCGCGCGCGCTGTGCACGCTGCCGTCACCCGCCGTCGCTTCGACTTCGATAAGATCGGTGTAGTAGTTGCCCGCGTCGCTGTTCTTCACGACTTCGAACTGCACCCCGAGGCGCTGCATAAAGGTCGGGGCATTCACCGCGTTCACGCTATCGCCGCTGATGCGGCGCAGGTAACCGCGCTGAAGCGCGCGCGTGATCGCGTTCACGTCGAGCTCGGCGACTTTGCCCTGATAAATCACACGCAGTTTCGCGATCTGCTTCGGTGCGATCTGCTGCACCAGCGTGCCGAGTTTCGCGGCGAGATCGAGGTAAGGCGCGATCACCTTGGCAGCTGCCGCGTCCATCGACGGAAGATTCACCGCGTTGCGCACCGCGCCGTGCACGAGCACATCGGCGATCTGCTCGGCAATCTCGATGCCCACACTCTCCTGCGCCTCGCTGGTGGAAGCGGCGATGTGCGGAGTGAGGACGATGTTGGGTGCGGAGCGCAGTTCGCTGTCCTTCGGAAGCGGCTCCGTCTCGTAAACGTCGAGACCCGCGGCTCCGACCTGGCCGCTCTTGAGTGCTGCGACCAGGGCCTTCTCGTTCACGATGCCACCGCGCGCGCAGTTGACGATACGGACGCCCTTCTTGCACTTCGCGAGAGCCGCCTCGTCGATCATGTTGTTCGTCTCATCGGTCAGCGGCATGTGGACCGTGATGTAGTCAGAACCGGCCAGCAGCGCGTCGAGCGAGACCGACTCGACCTGCAAGGCGGCGGCGCGGGCGGGCGTGAGGTACGGATCGTAAGCGAGAACCTTCATACCGAAAGCCTGCGCGCGCTTGGCGACTTCGCTACCGATGCGACCGAGGCCGATGACGCCGATCGTTTTGCGAAGAAGTTCGACGCCGCTGAGCGTCTTGCGATCCCAGTTGCCAGCCTTCATCGAGGCCGCGCCTTGAGCGATCGGGCGCGCGCAGCAGAGGATATGGGTGAATGTGAGTTCAGCGGTCGAGATCGTGTTGCCGCCAGGCGTATTCATCACGACGACACCGCGCTCCGTGGCGGCTTCGACATCGACATTGTCCACGCCGACACCGGCGCGACCGACGACCTTCAACAGAGGTGCCGCGGCGAAAACCTCCGCCGTGATCTTGGTCTCCGAACGCACCGCGATGGCGTGAACATCTTTGACCAGCTCCAGAATCTTGGCCGGCGAAGATCCGTAAGCCTCGATGACTTCAAAACCTGGCTGCTGGCGCAGGTATTCGACTCCCTTGGGCGAGATCTTGTCGGCGACTAGGATTTTCATGGGAAAAGGAAGGAAGAGCGAACAACCCGCCCGCACACGGGGCAAGGAAAAGGTTGATGATGAAACCCGTGCATCGGCAGTCCCGAAAACCGCAAGAAACACGCGATCCATTCAGCGCGAATTGCAGCCGGCAACACCCGCTTTTGGAGCGCGCTCGCATGAATTTTTCAGTCTTCCGATCACATAATCTCCTGATCTCCGGCGAAGTCCAAAACTCAACGGTGCATCCGCCTTCCCTCCGCTCTCGTCCGGCACAACTCCGGCCAAAGGACAGTCGATGCAGCATCCTCACGTTTCTTTCGTCCCGTCCAATCCAGGCCGCAACAGTACGCACCGTCCCTCGGCCCGGACTTCTGCGAAGCGTCACACGCACATCGATACCATCCGTGGACTGCTCCTCGTGTTCATGGCAGTGAACCACATTCCCGGCGACATCCACGCCGTAACCGATCACCCCTTCGGCTTCATGAGCGCCGCCGAAGGATTCGTTTTCATGGCCGGCCTGATGGCGGGTTACGTTTACACCCGCAAATGGCTGGGCGGAAACTTCAGCGAACTCCGCCACGCCTGCACCGGTCGCGCCGTCACCATTTACCGGTGGCACGCACTCACCTTGACGCTCGTGTTCGCCGGTCTCGTCTCGTTCGGCCTCATCTCCGGCACGATGCCCGTCAACACCCCGCCCGCACTTCTGGAGTATCCTGCTCTGTCATACGTGTGCAGTCTCATTCTCGTCTGCCAGCCCGCACTCTTCGACATCCTGCCGATGTACTGCGTGCTGCTCCTGGCCACGCCCTGGCTGCTCCGCATCTGCGCCAGCACCAGCGGTTATACGCGTGTGGTATCGGGCAGTTTCTTGATTTGGACGGCGGCAAATTTAGTCTCTCCGCAGACACCGTTCGACATGGGCTTTATCAACACCGGCGCCTTCAACCTCGCCACCTGGCAATTCATCTACGTCACCGGCCTCGCCTTCGGTCACCGCTGGGCCACGCGTCAGCAAGCCGGATCTGCCGGCAGCACTGATAGCACCGCCCACCTGCTCGCCCGCCCCCGCGCATCGGTTCTCATCGGCCTCACCGCGATCGCCATCTTTCTCTTCTGCGTTCGCCACGGGTTTATTCCTTCCGGTCTCTCCGAAACATCCCTCGCCGCGATCACCAATAAAAACAACCTCGCCCCGCTCCGCCTGCTCGACACCGCGCTGATCGTCTACCTCGGCTATCAACTCATCTCGCGCCACCCGCGTGTCTTCGCCTGTAGCCCGCTTGCCCGGATCGGCAGCGCATCTCTTCCCGTATTCTCAGTCCACGTACTCGCCGCTTATGCGATCAATGCGTTTCCCCAATTCTTCGCCGACTCCTACACCGGCCGCTGGCTCGGCACCGCGCTCATGCTGCTCGTGATTTCCCTCACTGCGGCGATTCACAACCGCCTCAACCGGGGGAAAACTCCTTCAGCTTCGCAGCATCCTGCCCGCACCGCATCCGTATTGAAAACTCGCCAGCCACGCGCGCGCCGCCTCATCGTCCGCCATGAACCTCGACCGCCTGTCCCGGCAGATTCGTTTCATCGCCGAAGTCGATAAACTGAAGGAAATTTTCCGCCAGACACTCTGCACCCAAAGCCGCCGTCAGGAAAACGATGCCGAGCATTCCTGGCACCTCGCCCTCCTCGTCATCGTCCTCGCCGAGCACAGCAACCACCAGCCGCTCGACGTTCTCCGCGTCCTCAAAATGGTGATCATCCACGATCTCGTCGAAATCGATGCCGGCGACACCTTCGCCTACGATACCGCACGCATGGCCAATCAACACGAACGCGAAGCCCTCGCCGCCGACCGCATCTTTGGCCTGCTCCCCGACGATCAGCGCGACGAATTCCGTTCCATCTGGGACGAGTTCGAGGCCCGATCCACGCCCGAATCCAAATTCGCCGCCGCCGTGGATCGCTTCCAGCCCATGCTCCTCAACTGCCTCACCGACGGCGCCGCCTGGCGAAAACACGGCGTGACCAGCGACCGCGTCATCGCACGCAACCAGCACATCGCCGAAGGCTCCACATCGCTCTGGGCATATGCTGCCCGCATGATCGACGACGCCGTCGCCGCCGGATCACTACCCAAGTAAACACTCGCGTACTTTATGGCACGGTCGCCGGGATCTCAGTTTTCGGAGGCTGAGTCGCGCCTGCAGACTGCATCATCGCGGCCTCGTCCGCCCACATCTCCAGGCTCAGATCGGGCGGCTCGCCGAGATAAAGGACCTTCTGCCGGTCAAGTGCGTGCCACGTGCGCTCCTCCTGCGGCAACTGCTCCAGTTTGAAAATCCGACGGTCCATCAACATCCGGCTCTTGATATCGTAGAGCATGATACCGGGTTCATCGCTGGTCGCCACGGGGATCGCGATCACCCCCTGCGCCGTCTGCGGCGCATAAGGCGCGAGCAGTTTCTGCCCGTCGATCAACGCCGTGGCCACCTGCTCGGGCGTCGGCTTCGCGTATCCACGAACCGGTAACTCCGGCGCCTCGGCCGGCTCCACAAAACTCCAGCTCACGTAAACCGAGCGGGGATCGCTGAAAAACTGCTCCTCCGACGTGAGCACGATCTTCGGCTTTCCCGATTCCATGGCGGCCGCCTCCGCCGCGACTGCCTCTGTCCCGCCATCCGTATTTATGGAAGGTTTCATCGTCTCCGGCATGTGCGACCATCCCGCCCAGCCAAACGCCACCGCCGCAAAAAACCATCCCGCGCCCGCAGCCAGCCACCCCGTACGCAAGCCCGTCGGCGCAGGCACCGCTTCGGGCGCAGGATCGAGCGCCAGCGCGGTGATCTCGCGATTGATCGACGCGAGCTCGGCAGCCACCTGCCCCGGCTTCCGCAACGGATCTCCCGGCAGCGCATCCTCCGCTTCTTTAGCGCACCGGCTCGCACGCGACCGCAACGTCCAGGCCTCCTGCGGATCGTGCGCATAACGTTTCACATGCCTGCGCTGCGAAGCGCACAGGAGCACGCGAAGCCCAAACAACACCAGCGCGAGTCCTGCTCCTCCGATCGCGCCCAACGGCGCCGGGGCCACCACGGCGACCGCCGCGGCCAGCGCCACCCACACGCCTGTCACCCACGGCCAGCCCAGAAAAATCAGCGGCCCTGCCTTCATCAGCGATCCGAGCCTCAGCCAGAATAACTTCGCCGCCAGCCGCTCGCCACGTTCCCGCAGCACCATGTACCGCTCACGGCTCCAGTCCAGATGCGTGACAAACCCCGTTCGCTCCGGATCGCCCGCCGCAAACGCGAGCAGGATGAGCTCCCGGTGCTTCGCCTTGGGCGCCTTGAAAATCGCCTCCAGCTGCGGATGCCGCGCCAGCGCAAAACGCTTCTTCAACTCCTCGCGATGCCGCACCAGCTCCGCCTCGCCCTCGAGCACACACGACAACAACCGCGCCAGCGCCGGCTGGTCCCCCGGCGAAAGCCACTCGTTTTTCTCCGCCGTCGCGATCGTCTCCGTCGCCGCAGCCGCAACGACCGACAACAGCCGCGCCGTATCCGGATCTTTCGTCGCGACCAGTTGCACAAAAGGCTGCGCAATCATCGCCCGCACAAACGCCAGCCCCTCCGCAAGTGGCTCCGACTTCAACAACAACCTCAAATGAGCCGAATCCACCCGCTTGCCGCGCAGCATCAACGGCTCCCGTTCTCCCCCGATCTGAAGCCAGGATACGGCGGCGACAACCGTTCGCACCACCTCGACCGGACATTCGCGCCAGGCCGGCAACTGCACGAAATCCCTCAACCCATCGAGCTGCTCGCGCACACCGCTCAACTCCGGTTCGTGCCCCGCGAACCCGACGAAACTCGCCGGATTCTTGACATCGAAAATCTCGTCCACGCCCGCCGCCCAATGCTCCTCAGTCCTGAAAAATGCCGCCGCCTCCGTCACCGTGAACGCGCGGTCCTTCCACAAAAACAACCGGTCGTTGCGCGTGAGATCGTAGCGATCCGGAACCGTTTCGCGCTTCAGCCAGCACTGCACCTCGCGCCATCCCCAGCGTCCATCTCGGGAACTGGAAAGCAGGCCTCGCAACAAACTCGCGAGATCGTCGCTTATAGCCGTCATTTTCTCCACCGCACCCGCCTTCGGTCCCGCGCTGTCGCGCTCAAGCAAAAGCTCCTCCGCCCTGGCCTTGAGCTCGGGCGTCATCCTCGAGACATCGCGGTCAAGCACGAGGCCCAGCACCGGCTGCCCGAGTACCAATTCCTGCATAATGCGCCCGAGCGACCACCAATCCCAGGCGCGCAGCCCGGGCCCGGCCCGATGCTTCGTCAGCCCGGCCGCCTCTGGCGGGGCATAGAGCGGATTGACCGGCAGCGGGATCAGCCCGGATTGGTCGTACAACGTCACCCGGTCCAGCCCGCCGATCGACACCTTCAACCCGGCATCCCCGGGCAGTAAGTGAATCGTATCCAGACTCAAGTTACAGTGGGCGACTCCGACAGAATGGATCGCCTGCACCGCCGCCGCCAGCTGTTTGATCAGCGCCTCCACATCGTCGAGGCTGGCCTGGTGCGTGTTCGCCCACTCTCGCAGCGTCGTGACAGGCGGCACCTGGGTCGTCTCGAATCGAAACCCGTTTTCCTCCACCGCCTCGTTGACCTCGATCAAGCCGGGATACTTCCCCTTCTCCAGTTTTGACCATGCCTCTGCACGCGCCGCCCGGCCCTCATCGATCGGGCGGACATGAATGCATACGTCTTCGAGAGCGCCCACATTGACCGCGTGAAACGCCCAGCCATCCGCGCACGGGATAGCATCGCCAATCTGGTAGGCATGCCACCGCTGTCCGGACGCAATCGGCGAACCGGAAGTAGGACTGGCGGCGGGGCTGGCGCTGGTCTCACCGACCGTATCGCTGGAAGCAGCAGCCCCCCCGGCGTCATCGGTTTCAGTGTGCATGGACGTTAAGGGTGCGTGACAATTTTCTAACACCTTCAACGGCTCCAAACCCGCCGGGCTTGAGCGATAAAAATATCCGCCAAGCGCCTGGCCTCCGGACAGTTAACTAACCGCACGTCTCTTTTTCCAAAACAAAAGGCGGCCTCGCAGATGCACAGCCGCCCTGAAAGTCAGTGAATCAACAATCCCTGCGGCGCTTCTCAGGTCCTTAGCGTTCCCGTCGCCTGCTCCGCGAGAAACGAGGCGTACGTCTTTTCAACGCCTTCGCGCAGCCCGATCTTCGCTTTCCAGCCGAGCCCCGACAGCCGCGAAACATCCATGAGCTTGCGCGGCGTCCCGTCGGGCTTCGACGCGTCCCACGTGATGCGCCCTTGGAAGCCAACCACCGCCGCGACCGTCTCCGTCAGCTCCTTGATGGTCACATCGGTCCCCGATCCCATGTTCACCCAGTCCGGCGGATTTTCGAGTTTGAGGATGAACGCACACGCATCGGCCAGATCGTCGACGTGCAAAAACTCCCGCATGGGTTTGCCCGTGCCCCACGCAACAACCTCGGGCAGCCCGGCCAGTTTTGCCTCATGGAAACGGCGGATGAGTGCGGGCAACACATGCGAATTCTGCGCGTGGTAATTATCGCCCGGGCCGTAAAGATTAGTCGGCATGCCGGAGTGAAACAAAACACCATACTGCTTGCGGTAGTATTGGCAGAGTTTCAGGCCGGTAATCTTCGCGATCGCGTAAGCCTCGTTCGTCGGCTCCAGCGGACTGGTCAGCAAACAATCCTCCGGCATCGGCTGCGGCGCGTGCTTCGGATAGATGCACGAACTGCCGAGAAACAGGAATCGCTTCACGCCATTGCGGTACGCGCTGTGGATCGTGTTCGCCGCGACGATCAGGTTGTCGTAAATGAAATCGCCCGGGTAGGTATTGTTGGCGTGGATGCCACCGACCTTGGCCGCCGCCATGATGACCGCATCGGGTTTCTCAACGGCGTAAAACGCCTCCACCGCCGCCTGCGACGTGAGATCGAGTTCGTGTCGCGTGCGAAGCACCAGCGTTACACCCGCTTCGCGTTGAAAGCGGCGCACCAATGCACCGCCCACCATTCCGTTATGACCCGCGATGAAAAGCTTCATGAGATTACGATACTTGGGATGTCCGCCATGCCAGGCTCGCGACGCCGAAAGCGACGCGAGCAATTCATGCACGCGCAAACACCGCGGGATTAGATGACTGGCAGTTTTGCTATCTGCGCCTCGCGCTTCGCAAGTTCCAGATCGTGATCGACCATGATCTCCACGAGCTCCTTGAAACGCACCTTCGGCTCCCAGCCCAGCTGCTTCTTGGCCTTGGCCGGATCTCCAATAAGCAGCTCGACCTCGGCAGGGCGCTCGTAGCGGGCGTCATAACTCACGTATTTCTGCCAGTCCAAGCCCACGCGCGCGAAAGCCACCTCACAAAATTCCCGGACGCTGTGTGTCTCGTTCGTGCCAACAACGTAATCATCGGGCTGATCCTGCTGTAGCATCATCCACATCATCTCTACGTATTCCTTCGCATAACCCCAGTCGCGCTTCGCATCGAGATTACCGAGTACAAGCTTGTCCTGAATGCCCGCTTTGATGCGACCTACCGCGCGCGTGATCTTGCGCGTGACGAAGGTTTCACCGCGTCGCGGCGACTCGTGATTAAAGAGAATGCCGTTCGATGCATGGAGGTTGTACGACTCGCGATAATTCACAGTCAGCCAATACGCGTACATCTTGGCGCAGCCATAGGGAGAGCGCGGCCAGAACGGCGTTTTCTCCGTCTGCGGCACTTCCTGCACTTTGCCGAACATTTCGGACGACGAAGCCTGATAGAACCGGCACTTTTTCACGAGACCTGCCTCGCGAATCGCCTCCAAGATACGCACCGCCCCGACACCGACCACATCGCCGGTGTACTCGGGAATATCGAACGAGACGCGAACATGCGACTGCGCGCCGAGGTTGTAGACTTCATCCGGCTGAAGCAGGTAGAGCAGCTTCACCATCTGCACCGAGTCTGCGAGATCGCCGAAATGCAGGAAAAAACGCTTACCCTGAATCGTCGGGTCAGCGTACAGATGATCGATGCGGCTCGTGTTGAACGTCGACGCACGGCGGATCACGCCATGCACCTCGTAGCCTTTTTCCAGCAGGAGCTCGGCTAGATAACTGCCGTCCTGTCCGGTGATACCCGTAATAAGCGCTTTTTTCATGCGCTTGGAAACCTAGGGTGTCCTGTAAACACGGCGCAAGCACTGCGGCAGCAAGTGCCTGATTTCAGCAAATCCCCTCGGCAAACGGAGCGAGTCCCGCATCAAGTCGCCCGCTCCTGGCTTCTAAAAACGAGAAAGGCGCGGGGAATATCCCACGCCTCGTAATCGGAGCGACAGTGTTTTCCAGACTCAGGCCGGGTTCGGTGCCGGAGCCGTGCCACCGAAATCGTGCGGCTCGGTTTTCTCAGCTGTCTTTTTGTCAGGCGTTTTACCGGAAGACGCCTTGGACGAAAGAGACTCGCGGAGGATCGGAGATACGATCCCGCCTTGCTTCATGATTTCCATGACATGCTTGCCCTCGATCGTCTCGTGCTCGATCAGCGCCTGCGCGATCTTATCGAGCGCCGTGCGATGCTCGGAGATGATCTGCTGGGCGCGTTGATACTGCCCATTGATGATCTCGGAGACCGCTGCGTCCACTCTGCGGGCGGTATCCTCGCTGATGTGCTGCGAGCGGGTGATATCGCGACCGAGGAAAACCGTGTCTTGATTCTCGCCCATCGCGATCGGGCCGAGATCGCTCATGCCATAATCGCAAACCATCGCGCGGGCGATCTTGGTCGCCTGCTTGATGTCGCCATACGCGCCATTCGTGAAATCGCCCGTGACGAGCTCTTCCGCGATACGCCCGCCCATCGCCATAGCGACTTGGTCGAGCAGCTTCTTTTTACCGCGGGAAAGGATGTCCTTGCTCGGAATGAACGTCGTGCTGCCCAGACTCTGTCCGCGCGGGATGATCGTCACTTTATGAACAGGCATCGTCCCGTCATCGAGCACAGCCTGGACAACCGCGTGACCGGCCTCGTGCCAGGCGGTCATCTTCTTCTCGTTGTCGTCCATGACACGGCGTCGTTCGCGACCGAAGAGCACCTTGTCGCGCGCATCCTCGATATCGATCATCTCGACCTTCTTTTTGTTACGACGGGCCGCGAGCAGCGCGCCTTCGTTGAGCAAATTCGCCAGCTCCGCGCCCGAAAGCCCGGGCGTGCCGCGCGCAACCACGCTGAGATCGACTTCATCGGATAGAGAAATCTTGCGGGCATGGACGCGCAGGATCTGTTCGCGACCGACGATATCGGGAAGATCAACATACACCTGCCGGTCAAAACGCCCCGGACGCAGCAGCGCATTATCCAGCACATCGGGGCGATTCGTCGCCGCGATGATGATCACGCCGTCATTCGTGTCGAAGCCATCCATCTCCACGAGCAGCGAGTTCAGCGTCTGTTCGCGTTCATCGTTTCCGCCGCCGAGACCGGCACCACGCTGGCGGCCGACCGCGTCGATTTCGTCGATGAAAATCAGACATGGCGCGCTCTTGCGGCCCTGCTCGAACATGTCGCGCACGCGGCTCGCACCGACACCGACAAACATCTCCACGAAGTCAGAACCGCTGATCGAGAAAAACGGCACGTCCGCCTCACCCGCCACCGCTTTCGCGAGCAACGTTTTACCAGTTCCCGGAGGTCCGACCATCAAGATGCCCTTCGGGATCTTGCCGCCCATCTTGGTGAACTTCTTCGGCTCCTTCAAAAACTCGACGACCTCGCCGACTTCTTCCTTCGCTTCGTCGCAGCCAGCGACATCGGCAAACGTCACCTTGTCGCGATCACGCGTCAGCAGCTTCGCGCGGCTCTTGCCGAAGCTAAGCGCACCGCGCCCAGCATTGCGGAGCTGACGCACAAACAGGAAATACAGCAGGCCGATAATCAAAATGAACGGGATCAGCTGCGATGCCAGAGCCGAGATCCAGCTGGACTGCTGCTTCTCGTCAAAAACCGCCGATGCTTGCAGCTTCTCATGGCTTGCCTCCGTCAGACGGCCAGATGCGACGAAAAAAGCGGTCTTACCACCGGGGGTGCCATCGCTAAAAATCGCTTCGTTCGCTTCACCGGTAACCACATACTGGTCACGCGCACCCGACTGCTCCGGCCGGATCGTGCCATTCTTGATTTTATTCTCCTCCGAGAGCTGCACGACCTCATGGATCTTAATCACCGCTGGCGCGCTCTTGCGACCGGGCAGGAAAAACAGGGCCATGACAGCCGCCGCGATCGACAGCCAGATGAGCAGCACCTTGGGCTGAAAACGTTCGGGAGGCAGACTCTTCAGCGGGCGGCGTTTCTTTTCGTTTTTGAGGTCGGACATTTACTCGTAAGGACTAGGGGCGGACCGTGTAGGTTCCGGTTTCATAAGTCAAATGAACCCCCGTTACAGATTCGGGGGTGATTTTCGATTTTTCCGCCGGCGGCAGCCCCGGAACCCACAGAATTTCTCCATCTGAACGTGTAACCACGGGTAATTGGCCGCGCCGCTCCGCAGGAATCTTACGATTAACAAACAGGTCCTGAAGAGTCGCTGAGCCAGGCGCTCCCAAAGGCCGATACCGATCTCCCGACCGCCAAGCTCTGACGCAATAGGCATCGTGCCCGCACCCTAGAAAAACCTCGCGCGCCGGATCGAAATCCCCGGCAAAAATCCGCCCACGCAACGCGTGAGTAAACTCCACTGCCCGCATCCGGAGCACACCGCCGTCAGGCAAAACCAATAATCCTCCCTCCGCTTCGCTCAGCCGCATTTCCGGCCACGCTGTCACTGCCTGCGCGTCTTTTCCGGACTTCGCAAAATTGCGCAACCGCCCCGCCTCGATCTCCACAACACCGTCCCCCGCGCTCACCCGACCCGACCCGCGCTCGCATAGCGCCATCACCGCCTCAAATCCCGCCCGCCCCAGCTCCGTCAGCGGCTTCCACCGCCTCAACGCTCTCCGCCACAGCGCCCGCGGCTTCCCGGCCAGCGCACGCACATCCAGCACCTCGCCGCCGTATCCGCCTTCCGGTAACAACTCCGCCAGCCACGCGTTCAACGCCGCGTCATCCTCGTCGAGCAACTCCCGCGTCAACGCCGCCCCGCCCAGCGCATCGTTCCCCGCCGCCGCCCGCCAGTTGGGAACGACCTCGCTCCGCACCCGGTTCCGAAAAAAATCCCCCGCCGCATTGCTCGCGTCCTCGCGCCACGTCGCGCCCGCCTTTTCCAGCGCTCCGACGATCTCCCCCTTCGTCAGCGTGAGCAGCGGCCTCAAAAAAACACGCCCGTCCGCCAGTGCCTGTACCGGTCTCGGCGCCGCCAGCCCCGCCGCCCCGCTCCCGCGCGCGATCCGCATCAACAACGTCTCCGCCACATCCTCCTTCTGATGCCCCGTCCAAAGCACCATCGCTCCGGCCGCCGCCATCTCGCGCTCAAAAAAACCCAGCCGCGCCTCCCGCGCCTCCGCCTCGCTCGCATCAGCCCTTGCATCGCTCCACTCGCCCGCACGAAAACGCACGCCCAACTGCCGACACACCTCCTCGCAAAACGCCGCATCCGCATCGCTCTCCGCCCCGCGCACCCGGTGATTAAAATGCAGCACGACTAGCCGCTCGCGTCGCTCCGGCCACAGCCCCCACACCGTCAGCAACAACGCCAGCGAATCCGCCCCGCCCGAAAACGCCACGCACCACGTCCCGCCCGCCGCATCGTCTCCATCCGCACTCACCCGCTCCGCCCGCGCCACCGCCGCCGGATGCAGCCGCTCCCGTGCAAACAACACCGGGAGTTGCTTCCAATCGGTCGGCAAGATCGGCATGACGCGGCGCTTTCCCTTAACTCGAAAAACGCCGCATATCCGTCGTCAGTCCTCGGCCTCGCTTCACGCGAAACTCAAAAACTCCTTGCCGAAATACGGCACCAGCGCCGCCGGAATTTTCACGCGTCCATCTTCCTGAAGATTGTTCTCCAGGATCGCCGCCAGCACGCGCGGCACCGCAAGCCCCGAACCGTTCAGCGTGTGAACCAACTCCGGTTTCTCCGCGCCTTTCGCACGAAAACGGATCTGCGCCCGACGCGCCTGAAATGCCTCGAAGTTCGAGCAGCTCGAGACTTCCAGCCAGCGCTTCTGCCCCGCCGACCACACTTCGAGATCGTACTTCTTGCTCTGCGCAAAACCCATGTCCCCGCCGCACATCAGCAGCACGCGATATGGCAGCTCCAGTTTCTTCAGCAGGTTTTCCACATCCACGCGCAGCTTATCCAACTCATCGTAGCTGGAAGCCGGATGCACCCACTTGAGCAGCTCTACCTTGTCGAACTGGTGCAATCGGTTCAGTCCGCGCACATCCTTGCCATAGCTGCCCGCCTCGCGCCGGAAACACGGGGTGTAACCGCAACGATAAACCGGCAGTACGCTCTCATCTAAAATCTCGTCGCGGAAGAAATTCGTCAGCGGCGTCTCCGCCGTCGGCACCGCGTACAGCGAGTCCTCAACCGTCTGATACATCTGCCCTTCCTTGTCCGGCAGCTGCCCGACCGCCGTGGCGCTCGCCGCATTCACGAAGATCGGTGGATTCACCTCCGTGTAACCCGCACGCCCATTTTCATCTAAGAAAAATTGCAGCAGTGCCCGCACGATCCGCGCGCCGTCGCCGACATAAAACGGAAACCCCGCGCCCGTGACTTTCGAGCCGCGCGCAAAATCGAACAACCGGTCAAACCCCGCGATCTCCCAATGCGCCTTCGCATGAGCCGACACCGCGTTCACGTCGCCATGCGTCGCGAACACCACGTTCTGCTCCGGCGTGCGCCCTTCCGGCACGCTGCTGTGCGGGATATTCGGCAGCGCCAGCACCGCCTGCTTCCACTTTTCCTCGATCTCCTTGAGCTGCATCTCGCGCTCTTTTACCTGCGCCGACACCGCCTTCATCTCCTGCACTTTCGCGATGAACTCCGGCGAGCCTTTCGGCAGTTTCGCCATGTCGTTATTCGCCGCCTTCTGCACTCCGCGCAACTGCTCCGTCTCTTGAAGCAACGCGCGCCACGACGCATCCAGCGCCAGCACGGCGTCGAGATCGACATCGAGATGTTTCTTGGCAATCGCCGCACGGACGAGCTCAGGCGATTCACGAAGGAGTTTGGGATCGAGCATGGGAAACCCGCAGCGAAACCAACAACCCGCCCCGACTCACGCCAAATTTTCGCGCACCCGCCCGCCGATCATTCTTCCGCAGGGAGCGCCAACGCTCAAAACCCCCGCTGCGTAAACGGAAACGGATGCGCCGTCCGCACGCGCGTCCCGTCCAGCCGCTTGAAACGCGCATAAACCTCGCGCGCCGACAACAGCTTCAAGCTCCCCACCGGCGCCTGCGCCACGTGATTCGTCGGCGCCGTCAGCGGAAACGGCCCGTACAACCGCGGGTCCGTCGGCCCGAAAATCCCCAGCGTCGGCACGCCCATCGCCGCCGCCAGATGCATCGGCCCGCTGTCATTCGAGATCACCCAGCCCGCGCGTTTGATCAACGACGGCAGCGCCATCAGGCTCGTGTTGCCCGTGAGATTCAGAAACTGCGTCTCCGTCAGCGCGTCCTTGTAATCGATATAGTTGTTGCCCGCCCACACGACTTTTCGCCCCGAGCCATCGCGCGCGATAAACTCCGTGAGTTCCTTAAAGCCGTGCCACTTCTTCTCCGCCCGCCTGCTGTCGGGAAACATGATCACCGGCTGCGCCCCACCACGTCCTTCGATGTGACTCAGATTCAACCCCTCCACCTCGCGAAACTTCACCGTCCCCACCAACTCCGGCTTGAGCCCCAGCACTGGCAGAAACTGGAGCAAAATCTCCAGCGCATGGCTCGCCTTCCCCGCCTCAGGCAGCGCCACTTTTTCCTGATAAAAAATCCCCGCGCCTTCCCGCGCATCCGCCCGCCCGACTTTCTTCTTACCGTGCGCCCGCCACGTCATGAGCCCCGTGCGCAGCAACCCCTGCATATCGAAGACAAAATCGAAATGCGTCTCCCGCACTTCCTTCATCAGCTTGTGAAAGCCCAGCACCCCGCCGCTCCGCTTGAAAACGTACACGCGGTCCACCGCTTCACACTGTTTCACGAGCGCCGCGAAAATATCCCGCACGATCCACGAGATGCGCACATCCGGCCGCTGCGCCTTGATCGACGCCGCCACCTGCAACCCATGCACGATGTCCCCCAAAGAGGACGGTTTGATGATAAGAAGTTCGACCATGAAAAAACGCGCGCCGCAGAATCTGCTTTTAACCGCGGTGACGCTCCGTTTGATGAAGTTTCCCTCGGCAAAATCAAACGCTAATCGCCTCACCCGCGATCACCGCCCGCCGTCGTCCCGTTCGCGTGCTTAAACTTCTACTACAAATCTCCGGCTGGCTCATCGCCCACACTCCCGAGCCGCTGCTGCGCGCCTTCACCGCCTTCTGCGGCGACCTCCTCATCCTGCTCTCGCCGCGCCGCCGCCGCCTGGTTTTCTCCAATCTCCACCACGCGTTCCCCGAAAAACCCGCCGCCTGGCACCGCCGCCTCGCTCGCAAAAGCAGTCGCCGCATCTTCGAGACCGCCCTGCTCTCCCTCGCCGGTCCCTATCTTTCCGAAGACCGCCTCCGCCGCATCGCCCACGTCACCGCGCCCGTCATCGAGTGTTTCCGCCACCACCACGCCGCACCCCACCCGCTCATCGTCGCCACCCCGCACATCGCCTACTGGGAAAGCCTCACGTGGCTCTCGCTCTTCCTTCCCGTGCCGATGCGCGAATTCGGCGTCATCTTCCGCCCGCTCGACAATCCCACCGCCGACGCCTGGGTAAAATCCACTCGCGAGCGTCACGGTATGAAACTCCTCTCGCGCAAAGAGGGCCTCACCGAATCCTTCCGCATCCTGAAACGCAACGGCACCGTCGGCATCCTCTTCGACCAAAACGCCGGCACCCAGGGCGCGCTCACCACCCTCCTCGGCCGCGTCTGCTCCACCACTGAACTCCCCGGTCTTCTCGCCGAACGCTCCGGCGCCAAAATCATCACCTTCTACCCGCGCCGCCTCGATTTCTGGCGCGTCCAATTCGAGCTCACCGAAATCGCTTACGACGGCACCGCCACAAGCGCCGTCATCGCCCTCAACCGCTGGCTCGAAAACACGCTCACGCACGACGAAAACCTCTGCGCCTCCTGGCTCTGGTCCCACGACCGCTGGCGCCATCAAGACATCCCGCAAAAACGCTTTCGCCTCGAATCCAAGCGCAACCTCCTCACCCCCGACCTCGCCGCCCGCGGCCTCGCCACGCCTCCGCGCAAAACCCGCCTCTTCATCCGCCTCCCCAACTGGCTCGGCGATGTCGTCATGGCGATCCCACTACTGCGCGCTCTCCGCGCCTCGCGCCCCGACGCCGAGATCACCTTCATCGCCAAAGCCGCCTTCCTCCCGCTCCTCGCCCAAACCGCCCTCGCCGACAAACTCATCGCGCTGCCCAAACGCGACTGGAAATATTTCCTCTTCTTCCGCGCCCTTCGCCGCAGCTACCCCGACGCGTATTTGCTTCTCACGCACTCCGTGCGCGGCGACCTCGAAGCTCGCCTCACCGGCTGCCGCCAACGCTTCGGCCTCGTCAAACACGGACGCCGCCGCCCCCTGCTCACCCACCGCTACGAAGTCCCCGCCACCTTCGACGAAAAGCACCACCACCAGCTCGAACTCTGGGAAAACCTCTTCCGCCACTTCGGCCTCGACCTCCCCATCGACCGCTCGCCCCTCCCCCTTTCGCCCCTCACGCCTCGCCCTTCTCCCACCATCGGCTTCATCCCCGGCTCCGAAAACACCCCCGAAAAACGCTGGCCCGTCCCCCACTGGCGCACACTCACCGACTCGATCCTCCGCGCTCATCCGACCGCCACCATTCTCCTGCTCGGCACCGCCAACGACCGTCCCATCACCGACGCCATCGCCTCCGGCCACCCCGAATCACAAGTTCAGAACCTCGCTGGCCGCACCGATCTCCCCGCCTACATGGAAAAACTCCGCAGCTGCACCGCCCTCGTCACCAACGACACCGGCGGCATGCATCTCGCTAACCTCCTCGGCGTGCCCCTCATCGCCCTCTTCGGCCCCACCAACCCCATCCGCACCGGCCCGGTTTTCTCGGGTCCACACACCATCCTCCAACCGCCCGGCTCCCCGCCCACCGGTGGCGGCGCCCTGAAGGATCTTTCTCCCGAAATCGTTTTCTCCACCCTCGAAGACTCCCTGCGCAAACCCGCCGCTTCACCCAAGAACTAGAGCAACACTCCGTCTTCTTCTCACCTTCTCCCCCTCTCACGTTCTCACCTTCTTCCTTCCGCCCCTCGTGCCGCTCCTTTCCGTCCAAGATCTCCGCACCCACTTCCACACGCGCAGCGGCGTGTACCGCGCAGTCGACGGCGTCAGCTTCGATCTCGAACGCGGCGAAACCCTCGGCCTCGTCGGCGAATCCGGCTCCGGCAAATCCGTCACCTGCTACTCGCTGATGGGCCTCATCCCGCAGCCCCCCGGCCGCATCGCCAGCGGCCGCGCCATGTTCGACAGCGTCGATCTCCTCCACTGCACGCCCGCCCAGGCGCGCGCCATCCGCGGCAAACGCGTCGCCATGATTTTCCAGGACCCGATGACCTCGCTCAATCCCTACATGCGGATCTCCGAGCAACTCATCGAACCGCTCCTCATCCACGAAAAAATCTCCCGCGCCGACGCCCTCGCCCGCGGACTCGAAATGCTTCAGGCCGTCGGCATCAACGACGCCGCCAAGCGTATCCACTATTACCCGCACGAGTTCTCCGGCGGCATGCGCCAGCGCGTCATGATCGCCATGGCGCTCATCACCAAGCCCGAACTCCTCATCGCCGACGAGCCCACCACCGCCCTCGATGTCACCGTTCAGGCCCAGATCCTCGAGCTCATCAAAAAAATGCAGCGCGAGCTCGGCATGGCCGTGATCTTCATCACCCACGACCTCGGCGTCGTCTCCGGCCTCTGCGACCGCGTCATGGTCATGTATGCCGGCCGCATCGTCGAAACCGCCGACGTCCGCACACTCTTCTACGACCCGAAGCATCCCTACACGCGAGGCCTCCAGCGCTCCATCCCCGCTCTCCAGCCGAAAGGCTCCGAGCTCTACACCATCCAAGGCCTGCCGCCCGACGTCTCGAAACTCCCGCCCGGCTGCGCCTTCGCCCCCCGCTGCGAGTTCGCCGCCGACCGCTGCCGCGCCGAAACGCCCGAACTCGCCGAGGAAAAACCCGGCCACCGCCACGCCTGCCTCCGCGTCCAAGCCGGAGAAATTCAGTAACCACGGATAGCACGAATGGGCACAGATAAACTGCTTCATCCCGAACTCAGCGAATCGATCATCGGTTCAGCTATGAAAGTGCTCAACACACTGAAACCCGGGCTGAATGAAAAAGCTTACGAGAACGCCATGGCTATCGAGCTGATCAAACGCGGTCACCGCATAGAGCAGCAAAAACGTTTCAACGTTCTCTACGAAGGCCAGGTCGTAGACACCCTCGTGCCCGACCTCATCGTGGACGATCTCGTGATTGTTGACCCCAAAGTCCCCGAGGACTTCACCGATACTCACCTCGCACAAATGATCGGCTATCTGAGCATCACCCATCTCCGCCTCGCCCTACTCATCAATTTCAAACACGCCAGTCTTCGCTGGAAACGTGTCGTGCGCTGATTTCCATCCGTGCCCATCCGCGAAATCCGTGGTTAAAAAAATCCGCCCATGTCCGCGCCCATTCTCGAACTCCACGACGTCAAAACCCACTTCCCGATTCATCAGGGTTTTCTCAAGCGTCAGGTCGGCACGGTCAAAGCCGTCGATGGCGTCTCGCTCTCGATCCAACGCGGTGAAGTCCTCGGTCTCGTCGGCGAATCCGGCTGCGGTAAATCCACCCTCGCTCGCACCATTCTCCAACTCGTCCCGACCACCGGCGGCACCGTCATCCTGGAAGGAAAAAATCTCACGACAGGCACCGACGACTCGCTCCTCGCCGCACGCCGCGACCTTCAAATGGTTTTTCAAGATCCCTACGCGTCGCTCAACCCGCGCATGACCGTCTTCGCCACCATCGCCGAACCGCTCCTCGTCCACAAAGTCTGCCCGCCCGCCGATGTCCCCGCCCGCGTAGCCGAAATCATGACACACGTCGGCCTCGCCCCGCGCTTCATGCAAAAATACCCGCATGAATTCTCCGGCGGCCAGCGCCAGCGCATCGCCATCGCCCGCGCCCTCGCGCTCAACCCGAAGGTCATCATCGCCGACGAACCCGTCTCCGCCCTCGACGTCTCCATCCAGGCGCAAATCCTGAACCTACTCGCCGGTCTCGTGCGCAAGATGAACCTCAGCCTCATCTTCATCGCGCACGATCTCTCCGTCGTGAAACACATCTCCGACCGCGTCGCCGTGATGTACCTCGGCAAAATCGTCGAGCTCGGCCGCGCCGCCGACGTCATCGAGCGCCCCGCCCATCCTTACACGCGCGCCCTCGTCAGCGCGATTCCCACGCCCAACCCCGACGTCGAACGCTCCCGCAAACGCCTCGTCCTCGCCGGTGATCCGCCTTCGCCCATCAATCCACCCGCCGGCTGCGCCTTCCACCCCCGCTGCCCCTTCGCCGTGGAAAAATGCCGAGCCGCCGTCCCTCCGCTCCTCCCCGCCGACAACAGCGCCCGCGAAGTCGCCTGCATCCGCCTCGGCGAAATCTAATCAGCTCCACGCATTCCCCATGGATCAGCCGCCGCAAAAACCCAAAGACCCTCTCCACGGCATCACCTTGGAAATGATCGTCACTCAGCTCGTCGAAAAACACGGCTGGGCCGAACTCGGCCGCCGCATCGACATCCGCTGTTTCAACTTCGACCCCAGCGTGAAATCCAGCCTCCAGTTCCTCCGCCGCACTCCGTGGGCCCGCGCCAAAGTCGAAGAACTCTACCTGCGCACCATCGCCAAGTAGCCGCGAGTTTCACGTAGCCACGAGCACCAGCGAGTGGTCCGACGGACCGGCACTTAGCAAGTGCCGCCCCCTAGCTCCGAAACTGTAGAAGCGGCTTTACGCCGCGATCCCCACGCGCCGCATCTCACGGCGCCCCAAACCCCACCTGCCGCACCGCCTCATAACACGCGATCCCCGCGGCCGTGCTCAGATTGAGCGACCTCAACGTCGGATCGGCATGAGGAATCGTCACGCGCATCGCGTCACCAAACTCCTGATGCAACCACTCCGGCGCTCCGTGCCCTTCGTTTCCAAACACGAGCCCATCCCCGCTCTCATACTTCACGCTCCAAAACGACTGCGTCGTCTTCGTCGTGAACAACCACAACCGCTTCGGCCCCACTGCGCTCGCCCGAAACGCCTTCCAGTCGTCGTGATGATGCACGTCCAGCGAGTGCCAGTAATCCATCCCCGCCCGCTTCAAATGCCGGTCCGTGATCGTGTATCCGAGCGGATGAATCAGGTGCAGCCGCGACTTCGTCAGCGCGCACATACGCCCGATGTTTCCCGTGTTCTGCGGGATCTCCGGCTGAAAAAGGACGATGTGCAGCATGAGCAGCTCGGGCTCACTCAACCTTCACCCCATCATTGTCCGCGATCAACGTCCGCACCTCACAAGCGATCTTCACCTCGGCAAACGCCGACCGCATCGCCTGCCCAACCGCCGCCTCGTCACCGCGCAGCGCCAGACACAACACGCTCGACCCGCTGCCGCTCAGCCAGCCCGTGAGCGCCCCCGCCACGATACCCGCATCGATCGCCATCCGCCCATTGGGAATGCGCGGCAACCGATAGGGCTCATGCATGAAGTCCGAGACCGCATATCTGAGCTGCCCATAATCCCGGGTAGCCAGCGCCGCTGCGAAAAACGCGGCGCTGTTGATGCTTTTCACCGCGTCAAAATACGAAAGCTTCTCCGGCAAAACACCGCGCGACTCCTTCGTCAGCATTTCCACGCTCGGCGACGCCACGACGAAAACGAGTTCGTCCGGAATCGAAACACGTACGACACCGAGATACCGATTCGTCTTCGGATCGCACCGCGCCACACAAAACCCGCCGAGGATCGCCGCCGACGCATTGTCCGGATGCCCTTCGAGTTCGTTTGCGATCTCCACGAGCTGATGGCGAGAAAACCCGGTGCCCGAAAGCTCGTTCAATCCCGCCAGCACCCCGCCGATCACCGTCATGCTCGAACCGAGTCCACGCGCGGGCGGCACATCACCGTTTATCGCGAAAGAAAAACCGAAACGCTCAACCTCCGCCGCCGCAAAAAATGCTTTCGCCGTCGTCTCAACCATCTTCAGTCCACGCCCATCTTCCGCGCGAACAGCGGTGATTTCCAATCCCGACGGAGCCCGCTTCAGCGTGACGCGATTATAAATCTGAAGCGCGAGCCCAAGAGTATCGAAGCCAGCGCCGCAGTTGGAGGTGCTTCCTGGAACACGGGCCGTGACCGACGCTGGCAGAGACGGCTGGCTCATACGCGACGGGCTTTCATTTGTTTTCTCACCTCATCCATCTCAGCTTTTTTCTTCAGATCCTCTCGCTTGTCGTAGGTCTTTTTGCCGGTGCAGAGCGCGATCTCCACCTTCACGATCGCTTCTTTGAAATACATGCGGAGCGGGATCAACGCCTTGCCGCTCACCTGCATCGCCTGTGCGATTTTCCGGATCTGATGTTTGTGCAGAAGCAGCTTCCGCGTGCGCCGGGTATCGTGGTTGGAAATATTCCCGAAAGCGTACTCTTCGATGTGCGCATTCATCATCCAGAGTTCGCCTTTCTCAAAACGCCCAAACGAGTCACTGATCTGCGCCCGTCCCGCACGGATTGATTTCACCTCAGTCCCTTTCAAGGCCAGTCCCGCCTCGAACTTTTCGTCCACGGAGTAATCACGCAGCGCCTTGGCGTTGCGGATTTCCGTGTAACGGGCCGGATCTTTTTTCTGGGCGGACATGGAGGCTCGATCGACGCCGGGCGTGGGCTCAGCCGCCTGTCGGCCTCAGCGCGATTACGCGCACTACTTAGTTGTTGGTGGCGCCAACCGCGAGTTCGTAGCTGATTTTGCCTTCGATCACTTCGCGCAAAGCAACGTCTTCGGAGGAAAGTTTTTCAAGCGATTCCACCAGCGGACGGCTGCCACGCTTGAGCTGTTTCACGCGACGGGACACCACGTTGATCAAAACGTTGGGATCATTGATGACCTTCTGGGCTTCCTTAAGATAGTCGTCTCTCATGAATAACTGGGTGGATGGCTGCGGTGAAACCGCGTAGAGCACGCTCAAACCCCGGGACCGTCAAGGGCATTTTTACCGGCTTGCCCCTCTGAAAAGCGCCCCGATTTTGCCCTCATGCTGATGATCGGCTGGACCACCGTAGAAACTCGTGAACAAGCAGACTCGCTTGCCCGCGACATCATTGCCCAAGGCCTGGCCGCCTGCGTGCAAATCGAAGGCCCCATCACTTCTCACTATTGCTGGAACGGCAAACAGGAGGAAACCCTCGAATTCCGCCTCTGCCTCAAGTTCCTAGCTGAACGCGAATCCGTGCTCTCAAAATGGATCTTAAGCCATCACCCGTATGAAACGCCCGAATGGATCACCGTTCGGGCTGAAAACGTTTCGGAAAAATACTTGTCATGGGTGAGGTCGAACCCTACCAACTGACCCTTTCATCAACTAGAAACTCACCCTTTCAAACCGCCATGTCACAACACAAGAGTCTCCAAGGTTCCAGCGGCATCGTCATTAAGCGCAACGTCCTGAAGCGTTTCGAGCGCGTCGATCTCCTCAAGAAGCGCGGCCAGTGGAAAGCGGGCGACCGCGTCCAGGGTCTCCGCAAGACCAAACCCGACGTCTAATCGTTTCGGAATTAAACCTTTTCAATCGAAGGCAGGCCGTGTTTTTCACGCCTGCCTTTTTCGTGTCCGGAAACTGCTAGTCACGGCATTACGCTATGATCGATCTCATCAAAAAGCTCATCGACTTCATCATCCACATCGACGCCCACCTTGCGGAGATCATCAGCCAGTACGGCGTTTGGACCTATGCCATCCTGTTCGCCATCATCTTCGCCGAAACCGGCCTGGTCGTGACGCCATTCCTCCCCGGTGACTCTCTGCTGTTTGCCGCCGGGACGTTTTGCGCCATGCCCGACACCGGCCTGAACGTCCACCTGATGGCCGTGCTTCTGTTCATCGCCGCTGTTATCGGCGATACCTTGAACTACTGGATCGGCTCAAAATTCGGCCCCAAAGTTTTTTCCCGCGAGGATTCCTTCTTTCTCCGCAAAAAACACCTCGAGCGCGCCCACGCCTTCTTCGAAAAATATGGCGGTCGCGCCATCATTCTCGCCCGCTTCGTACCGATCGTCCGCACTTTTGTCCCCTTCGTCGCCGGCATCGGTAACATGACTTACAGCCGTTTCATCGTCTACAACATCCTCGGGGGCTTTATTTGGATCTACTTTTTTACCTACGCGGGTTATTTCTTCGGGACGCTTCCTTACGTTCAGGACAATTTCAAGATGGTGATTCTCGCCATCATCTTACTCTCCGTGCTACCTATAATCATCGAATTCATCCGCGCTCGAAACGAAGCCAAACGCGTCGCCACTGCCGGCACCGCCAGCTCTTAAAGCGGACCGGCTTGCCTGAAAATACTCAGGCGACACACAAAAAAGGCGGCCAGAAAGGCCGCCTTTTTCGTGTCATATCAAATCACCGTGCCACCCGGCACCACGCCGCCCTTCGGCACGAGAAGCACCCCATCGCGTACGATAACGCCATGAGCGTAAGTACCGTCCGCCTTCCCTTCCGCCGTAAGCGTCACATCATCGCCGATACGCGAATTTTTGTCGATGATTGCTCCACGGATCTTGCAATTCCGGCCTAGTCCGAGGTGAGGGCGGCCTTGGGCAACATTTGCGTCCAGTTGCTCCGGGGTCTCATAAAAATCCGACCCCATCATCACCACATCCTGCAAGGTTGTGCCCTGCCTCACAAATGACCGTATACCCAGGACGCAATGTTTGAGCGATGAGTCCTCCACGATGGACCCGTCGCCGATAACAACATAATCGATCGTGCAGTTATTGATTTTCGACGCGGGCAGATAGTTGTCCTTGGTGTAGATCGGATCTTTCGCATCGAAGAAATTAAACGGCGGCAACGGTTGCGCGAGCGCGAGGTTCGCATCGAAAAACGCCTTCACCGTTCCGATGTCTTCCCAATATCCCTCAAAGATGTGGGCAAAGAGCTTCTTCTTCCCGAGCAGCCCTGGAATGATCTCCTTGCCGAAATCGGTCATGTTGTTGTCCAACGCCTCGGCCAGCGCCGTGCGATTGAACACATAGATACCCATGGACGCGAGACACTGCTTCTCGCCCGCCGGAGCTTGCTGCAACTTAGCCTCCAATGCCGGACTCAGTGTTAGACCATTGATGACCGCCGGATCTTTAGGCTTCTCCACAAACTCCGCGATGGAGAGGTCATCGTTAACACGAGTCAGACCGAGTCCCTCGACCTTCGACACAGGAAAAGGAATCGCCGCGATCGTCACGTCCGCACCGGTCGAAACGTGCTGCTCGATGATCTTCCGAAAATCCATCCGGTACAACTGGTCGCCCGAAAGAATCAGCACCAGATCGTGCGGAAACGTGCGGAAGTGCTGGAGATTACGCCGCACCGCATCGGCCGTCCCTTGATACCAATCGACGCTCTTCTCGGTCTGCTCCGCCGAGAGAATATCCACAAACCCTCCGCCAAAAGGATCGAAGTGATATGTCGCCTGGACGTGACGATGCAGCGAAGCCGTGTGAAACTGCGTCAGCAAAAAGATGCGGTTCAATCCCGAGTTGATGCAGTTGCTGATCGGAATATCGACCAGCCGGTATTTGCCGGCGAGAGGGACCGCGGGTTTGCAGCGCTCCATCGTGAGCGGATAAAGACGCGTGCCACGACCGCCGCCCATGATGACCGAAATGACTTTGGGTGTTGCCATATTTGTGGGGCTTAAAGCCTTGCTCCACGTTTATCGCGGTCGGTAGTTTCGCCAGCCAAAAGCAAAAAATCTATGTGTGGAATCGTTGGTTACGTCGGTAAGCAGAAAGCAGCATCAATCATCATCGAAGGCTTGAAGCGCCTCGAATACCGCGGCTACGACTCCGCCGGTGTCGCGGTCCTTCAAGACGACCGCATCGACATCGCCAAAAAAGCCGGCCGCGTCGAAGTCCTCGCCAAAGAAGCCGCCAAGCATCGCTTCACCGGCACCACCGGCATCGGCCACACGCGTTGGGCCACGCATGGCGGCGTCACGGACGCCAACGCCCACCCCCACGTCTCCAGCGACGGAAAATTCGCCCTCATCCACAACGGCGTCATCGAGAACTATTCCTCGATTAAAAAATTCCTCCTCTCCAAAGGCTACACGTTCTCCTCCGAGACCGACACCGAGGCCCTCGTCAACCTCATCGCCTATCACTATCAGAAGGAGCCCTCCGCCGAGGACAAAAGCCGCTTCCTCGAAAGCGTCCGTCGCAGTCTCATGCACGTCGAGGGCACCTACGGCATCGCTGTCATCTGCACCGACTCTCCCGGCGAACTCGTTGCCGCCCGCAAAGCATCCCCCCTTATCCTCGGCGTAGGCGACGCCGAGTTCATCATCGCCTCCGACGTCTCCGCCCTCATCAGCCGCACGCAAAACGTCGTCTACTTAAAAGACGGCGAACTCGTCCACCTCACCGGGAAAAACTTCTCCATCATCACGCAGTCCGAGGAAGACGTCTCCCCCGTCGTCAATAAAGTCACCTGGACAGCCGAAGCCGCCGAGATCGGCTCCTACGCGCACTATATGGAGAAGGAAATTTTCGAGCAGCCCATCGCGCTCGAAAACGCCATGCGAGGCCGCTTCTCCGCCGACGGCTCCACCGCCCAGTTCGGCGGCCTCAACCTCACCCCCATCGAGCTCCGCCAAATCGACCGCTTCGTCTTCTGCGGCTGCGGCACCGCCTGGCATGCCTGCCTCGTCGCCGAGCAACTCATCGAACGCTTCGCCCGCGTTCCCGTCGAAGTCGAATACGCCTCCGAGTTCCGCTACCGTAACTCCCCCCTCGACCGAAACACCCTCTTCTTCGTCGTCAGCCAGTCCGGCGAAACCATCGACACCCTCGGGGCCCTTCGCGAAGCCAAACGCAAAGGCTACAAGGTTCTTTCCATCAACAATACCGTCGGCTCCTCCATCGCCCGCGAGGCCGATGGCGGCATCTATCAGCACGTCGGCCCTGAGATCGGCGTCGCCTCCACCAAGGCATTCACTTCTCAACTACTGATCGGCGCCATGTTCGCCCTCTACGTCGCACGCATGCGCGACATGAGCTTCAGCGACGGCGTCGAGTACGTGAAAGCCCTCAAGTCCGTACCTGATCTCGTCCGCAAAACCCTCGAACAAGCCCCGCGCATCAAGGAAATCGCCAAACGCTACGCGCAGTACGCCGACATGCTTTTCCTCGGCCGCCTCTCGCTTTTCCCCATCGCGCTCGAGGGCGCGCTCAAACTCAAAGAAATCTCCTACATCCACGCCGAGGGCTATCCCGCCGCCGAGATGAAGCACGGCCCCATCGCGCTCATCAGCAAGGACTGCCCGTCGGTCTTCTTCGCGCCCAAGAGCGAGATCTTCAACAAGATCGTCTCCTCCATCCAGGAGATCAAAGCCCGCAACGGCAAAACCATCGTCATCACCACCGAGGGCTGCGAATTCCCCGCCGGCGTCGCCGACGATGTCATCTACATCCCCGACTGCCACGAAGCCGTCCTCCCCATCGTCGCCACTGTGCCGGTTCAACTTCTCAGCTACTACATTGCCTGCGAACGCGGTTGCGACGTGGACAAGCCCCGCAACCTGGCAAAATCCGTCACCGTCGAATAACTCGCCCGCCCGCTTCGCCGCGCGCGACGCCCGCTTCCTCGCCGCACTCGCCACGCTCTCATGAACATCTTCCCAACCCGCGACGCCTTCATCCAGCTCGCCGCCCAAGGCAACGTCATCCCCGTCTACACCGACTTGATGGCCGACTTCGAGACCCCCGTCTCCGCCTACGCCAAGCTCAAGGAAACCGGCCCGTCCTACCTGCTCGAATCCGTCGAGGGCGGCGAAAACCTCTCCCGCTACAGCTTCATCGGCTGCCGCCCCCGCAAGATCTTTGCCTGCGGCCCCCAGACCACCGAGATCCGCGTGCCCGGGAAACCGATACAGACCATCCCCACTCCGCAAGACCCGCTCACCCTCATCCAAGCCGAGATGGCGCAGCATAAGCCCGTCAGCCTCCCGGGCCTCCCCCGCTTCACCGGCGGAGCCGTCGGCTTCATCAGCTACGAGTACATCTCCCGCATCGAACCTTCCGTCCCGACCGCCAAATCCGACGTCCTCAGCCTCCCCGTGATCTACTTCATGCTCACGGATTCGCTCCTCACCTTCGACCGCGCGAAACAAACCCTCCGCCTCTGCGTCAACGCCCACATCGCCGCCGACCCCGCCGCCTCCTACGACGCCGCCGTCACCGAGCTCAATTACCTCTACGATCTACTCCGCCGCCCCAGCTCGCTCGCCCCCGCGCCCCTCGTCGATCCCGGCAAGGTCACCGTACCTCCCGGCAATTTCACCCAGCCCGTCTTCGAAGGCGTCGTCGAAGGCGTCAAAGAATTCATCCGCTCCGGCGACATCATCCAGGTCGTCCCTTCGCAACGCTTCACCAAGCCCTTCGCCAAATCTCCGCTCGATCTCTACCGTGCCCTCCGCACCGTCAACCCGTCGCCGTATATGTTCGTCCTGGATACGGGTGACTTCGCCATCGTTGGCGCCTCGCCCGAGGTCCACGTACGCCTCACTGACGGCCTCGTCGAGATCCGCCCCATCGCCGGCACCCGCAAACGCGGCCTCACCCACGCCGACGATCTCGCCCTCGAAAAAGATCTCCTCGCCGACGCCAAGGAACTCGCCGAACACCTCATGCTCGTCGATCTCGCCCGCAACGACATCGGCCGCGTCTGCCAGTTTGGCTCCGTCACCGTCCCCGAGATGATGGTCATCGAGCGCTACTCGCACGTCATGCACATCGTCTCGCAGGTGGAGGGAAAAATCTCCCCCGACAAAAACGCCTACGATCTCATGCGCGCCACCTTCCCCGCCGGTACTGTCAGCGGCGCGCCAAAAATCCGCGCCATGCAGATCATCGCCGAAAACGAGCCCTCCCAGCGCGGTTTCTACGCCGGCGCGCTCGGCTACTTCGGCTACGACGGCAACAGCGACACCTGCATCATGCTCCGCACCGCCCTCATCAAAGACGGCCAGATTCACATTCAATCCGGTGCTGGCGTCGTCGCCGACAGCGTCCCCGAGGCCGAGTATCAAGAGACCGTGAATAAGGCCTCCGCCCTCTTCAAAGCCGTCGCCATCGCCGAGCGCTTTTAACCGCCGCGCGACGCTCCTTTATCTGCATCGTCCTTCAAGCCGCGTCCTTGCGACACGGTTTTTTTATGTCTGCACCACTGCATTTATCCCTGATCCGGCCCTCCCTTGCCTTCACTTTGCCCCAGTTGCGCCGCCTCAAGCCCGTGCTACGTTCCTGCTGATAAATTTCTTCATCTGAGCCACACCCGCTCACTCTCCGGCCACGCTGTCGCAGGAAAGTCACAGCCGGATTATAAATTTTTGCATCGTTCAGGGGAGATCGTGCGTATAACTCCATGGAACGATTCCGGCTGAGGTATGGTCGTCACAAAATCATACCGCACGCTGTTCTGCCGTTCTGACCGACCGTGTGCATCGAAACTCAATCGAGGAAACCTGTCATGGCTCAGCAACAGATTAAAACCCGCAAGTACGCCGAGGCCGACGAAGTAGAGACGAACCACGCCTCCACCACCGCCCTGCAACCAGCTCCTCTGGATGCACCGCCCTCCTTCCTGGAGAAAAACGAACGCTCCGCTCCTGAAGCACCCGCCAAAAATTCCGGTCCTTCCGAGCGCAGCAACCTCCAACTCTATCTTCAAGAGATAGGGAAGACGCCCCTCCTCACCATCAAAGAGGAAGTCTCCCTCGCCCGCCGTATCCGAAAAGGCGATAAGGCCGCCCGCGATCACATGATCTCGGCAAACCTCCGCCTCGTCGTGAAAATCGCCCACGACTATAAGGACTTCGGCCTCCCGCTTCTCGACCTCATCAGCGAGGGCAACATCGGCCTCATCAAGGCCGTGGAACGCTTCGATCCGCGCAAGGGCGGCAAACTCTCCACCTACGCCGCGTGGTGGATCAAACAATCCATCAAGCGCGCCCTCGCCAACCAGAGCAAAACCATCCGTCTGCCCGTGCACCTTGTGGACAAAATCTCCAAGATGCGCCGCACCGCGATGGCTCTCACCGAGGAACTCGGCCGCGAACCCACCGACGAAGAATTGGCCATGGAGCTCCAGATCCCGACCAACAAGGTCGCGCATCTGAAGTCCGTCTCCGTCCGCCCGACCTCGCTCGATGCACCCATCGGCGAAGACGGTGACTCGTCCACCTTCGGTGAAATCGTCGGCGACGAAAATGCCGTCAGCCCGCTCGACAGCCTCAAGGAACGCAACCGCAACTCCGATCTCCACGCGATGGTCGCCTCGCTCGACCCGCGCGAAGCCGAGATCATCAAGCTGCGTTTCGGTCTCGACGGCTCCAGCGAGCTCACACTCGAGGAAGTCGGCAAGAAATTCAAAGTGACCCGCGAACGCGTCCGTCAGCTGCAAAACCTCGCGCTCTCCAAAATGCGCAAGGCCATCGCCGCTAACGAAACCCAGCGCACCGTCGAGGACATCGAACTCGAAGACCGCGAACGCAAACGCATGCAAGTCATCCGCGAATTCATCGAGTCAAAGTCAGCCTCCCGCCAGCAACCTCACGGCTGATCTCCCGCCAGACCGCGTTCGCCAACTCGCTCGCACATCCTCTCAAGCCGCCGGTTCACGCCGGCGGCTTTTTCATGCCCGCCCAACTCACCTTCACCGCCCGCTCCGCCCACACGCCTTCCTCCAATCCTGTGAATCCTGTTCATCCTGTCTAAAAAACTCCGACCTGTCCGCTTCACTACCCTCTATCCTCTTTCCGAATCCGCTTTCCCGCTTCCCACCGCCGCACCTTCTCCCCTTACTTCGCGCCCGATGTCGCAGACCTTCGCCCGCATCGTTTTCGCGCTCACGGCCGCCTTCTTCGCCGCGTTCTTCATCTGGCCCATCTTCCAGATCCTCAAAGGCGGTTTCATCGACGCCGACGGCAAACTCACCTTCGAGTACCTCGGCCTCCTCCTCAGCGATCCGACTTATCTCGGCGGACTCGGCAACGCCTTCCTCCTTGCGTGCGCCACCATCACGCTCTCGCTACTCATCTCGCTCCCGCTCGCTTTCGTCTCCGACCGCTTCCTTTTCCCCGGCAAAAGCCTTCTCAGCTCGCTCGTCCTGATCCCGATGATCCTGCCGCCCTTCGTCGGCGCCATCGGCATCAAACAAATCTTCGGCCAGTACGGCGCGCTCAACGCCCTCCTCATCAACCTCGGCATCCAGCCCGAGGGTTGGACCTACGACTGGTTCGCCGCGAATCAGTTCTGGGGCATCGCCGTCGTCCAGGCCCTCTCGCTGTATCCAATTATCTACCTCAACGCCACCGCCGCCCTCGCCAACATCGACCCCGCGATGGAGGAGGCCGCGCAAAACCTCGGCTGCACCGGCTTCCGTCGCTTCTTCAAAATAACCCTCCCCCTCATGCGCCCCGGCCTCTTCGCTGGAGGCACCATTGTCTTCATCTGGTCCTTCACCGAACTCGGCGTCCCGCTGATCTTCGACTATCCACACGTCACTTCCGTCCAGATTTTCTACGGTCTGAAAGACATCGGCGGCAGCCCGTTCCCTTACGCGCTCGTCGCTGTCATGCTCGCCAGCACCACACTGCTCTACGCACTCGGCAAAGGCCTCTTCGGACGTCAGGGCCACGCCATGATGGCCAAGGCCACGAGCTCCGGCGGCCCGCGCAAACTCCCCGGCCGCCGCGCCTGGCTCTGCACCGTCCTTTTCGCGGGCACCATCTTCATGGCCGTGCTCCCCCACATCGGCGTCATCCTAGTCGCCTTCTCCGACGACTGGTACGCCAGCGTTCTCCCAAAGAGCTACACACTGGAAAATTTCCAGATCGCTCTCGGCCACGACCTCACCGTCCCGGCCATCGCCAACAGCCTCAAGTTCGCGAGCATCTCCACGATTATCGACGTCATCCTCGGCATCGCCATCGCCTACGTCGTCGTCCGCACGAAAATCGCCGGACGCCAGATCCTCGACTTCCTTGCGATGCTCCCACTCGCCGTCCCCGGCCTCGTCCTCGCCTTCGGCTACCTCGCGATGAGCCAGGAGGGAAAATTCTTCGAGTTCATCAACCCGACGAAAGACCCGACCATCCTCCTCATCATGGCCTACTCCGTCCGCCGCCTCCCCTACGTCGTGCGCTCCGCCTCCGCCGGCTTCGAGCAAACCAGCGAAACCCTCGAAGAAGCCGCGCAAAACCTCGGCTGCCCCCCGCTCAAAGCCACCTTTAAGATCACCCTCCCGCTGATCACCGCCAACCTCATCGCCGGCGGTCTCCTCGCCTTCGCCTTCGCCATGCTTGAGGTCAGCGACTCCCTCATCCTCGCGCAAAAACAGATCTTCTACCCCATCACCAAAGCCATCCTGGAACTCTTCCAACTCCTCGGTGACGGCAAATTCATCGCCTCCGCCCTCGGCGTCTGGGCCATGGCCTTCCTCGCCGTCACCATCGTCGGCCTCAGCCTCCTCCTCGGCAAAAAACTCGGCGCCATCTTCCGGGTATAACGCCAAATCACCGCCCGCTCGTTTTCCAGGCTTTGCCTCGGCGCTTCTTTGCGATTCAACGACCGCGCCTCCCCGCGTTCGCCTTCCCCTAGTTCTCCCCGTTCGTGCTCTACCTCCTCGTCGTCTCCATCGTCTGGGCGTTCTCCTTCGGCCTCACCAAAGGAAAACTCGCCGGACTCGACAGCGCCTTCATCTCCGCCGCCCGCCTCGGCCTCGCGCTGCTCGTCTTCCTGCCCTTCCTGCGCCCGCGCGATCTTTCCCCGCGCGCCATCGTCTCGCTCATCGGCATCGGCGCCCTTCAATTCGGCCTGATGTATCTCGCGCTCAACGAAAGCTACCGCCACCTCGCCGCGCACGAGGTCGTCCTCTTCACACTCACCACGCCCATTCTCGTCACACTCCTCGCCGACGCCTTCGACCGCACGCTTCGCCCCCGCGCGCTCACTGCCGCACTCCTCGCCACCGTCTCCGCGGCCTTCATCGTCCTCCAAAGCACCACACTCAGAACCACCCTCACCGGCCTCGGCCTCGTTCAACTCGCCAACCTCGCTTTCGCCCTCGGTCAGATCCTCTACCGCCGCTTCCGCACGCAACACCCCGCCGCCCGCGACCGCGAAATCTTCGGCTTCCTCTACATCGGCGCCTTCCTCGTCACGCTGCCCGTCATGCTCTTCCGCACCGGCTTCGTTTTCCCCGAGCTGACCACCACGCAAATCACCACGCTCCTCTACCTCGGCATCCTCGCCTCCGGCCTCTGCTTCTTCTGGTGGAATCTCGGCGCCACCCGCGTCAACGCCGGCACCCTCGCCGTCTTCAACAACGCCAAAGTCCCCCTTGGCGTCGCCTGCTCGCTCCTCTTCTTCGGCGAAACCGCCGACCTCCCCCGCCTCGCCGTCGGTGGCGCCCTCCTCATCGCAGCCGTCGCCGTCGCCGAAACCAAACCCCGCCCTGTTTGAGCTTTCCCCCAAAACCCCGGCTCTAATTCGCCGCGCGCCCATCATCCGCTTTCCGCCCTCCCGCCGCCTCTGTGTCCGAGCTCCGTGCCCTCTGTGAACTCACTCCGATTCCTGATCTCCGCCCGCGTTCACACCTCACGCCGACACCGACACCACAATCTTCCCAAACTGCGCGCCCCGCTCCATCAGCCCAAACGCCTCCTCCGCGTGCTCGATCGGCAGCAACGCGCTCACGACCGGCCGGATCTTCTTTGCGTTCACAAACGCCACCATCGCCACCCAATCCTCGGGACTCCCCATCGTCGTCCCGAGCAACGTCAGCTGACGCCAGAAAACCTTCCGCATCGCCAGCAACTGCGGATTCCCCCGCGTCGCTCCGAAGAAAACAATCCGTCCGCCCGGCGCCGCCACATCGAGCACCGCGTCGAATCCATCTCCGCCCGCGCTGTCCACGATCACGTCAAACGCCCCCGCCGTCTTCGATGCCTCCGCCGCCCAGGCCTTCTCCGTGTAGTTGAATCCTCCCTTCGCCCCGAGCTTCACCGCCTGCGCAATTTTCTCCGCTGAACTCGACGTCACCCACACGTCCGCCCCCGCCGCCACCGCGAATTGTAGCGCAAACAACGCCACGCCCCCGCCGATCCCTGTGATCAACACGCGCTCGCCCGCCTTCACTCCCGCCCGCGTGAACACCGCCCGGTAGGCCGTCAGCCCCGCCAGCGGCAGCGCCGCCGCCTCCTTCCACGCCAGATGCTCCGGTTTCGCCGCCAGCTGTCCCACCGGTACCACCACGCCCTGCGCTAAAGTCCCGTCACGCGGCAGCCCGAGAATCGAAAACTCCGCTCCCTGCGCCGCCGCCGAAGCCCCCCACCCAAAACTCGGATTGATGATCACCTCGCGCCCCACCCAGGCCGTATCCACGCCATCGCCCACCGTCGTCACCACCCCAGCCCCATCCGATCCCGGGATGCACGGAAACTTCAGCCCCGCATACTGCCCCGCCTTGATCCACACATCCCGGTGATTCAACGCCGCCGCCTTTATCGCCACCACCACCTCGCCCGCATTGGGCACCGGTGCCGGGACTTCGGATACGCTCAACTGATTCACCGCGGACAAGACGACAGCTTTCATACGCCCGCACCATGCCCGCCCCTCTCACCCGCGCAACCTCATCGCTCCTTCCCAAGAAAAAAGCCGTCCCCCATGGGACGGCTTCGCATGATCCGAAAAATCTACGCAGCCATCAGCGGCTCGCGCCCGCTCAATCGTCGCTGCGGCGCATCGACAGCAAATACAGCAGGTGCAACAGCGACGACAGAAACGCCGCCACATATGTCAGAGCCGCCGCATTCAATGTCTCTTTCACACCGGGCGCCTCATCGCGCTCGATGATTCCAAGACCGGCCAGCTCCACATTCGCGCGACGGCTCGCGTCGAACTCCACCGGCAGCGTCACTAGATGGAAAAGCGTCAGCACCGCGTAGCACAGGATGCCAATATCCAGCATCACACCGCCGATGCCGCCGAAAATAAAACCGCCGATCATCACAAACGGCAGAATCTGCGACGTGATCTGCGTGATCGGCACCAACGCCATCCGCGTTTTCAACATCGAGTAACCCACCTTGTGCTGGATCGCATGACCCGCCTCGTGCGCCGCCACACCAAGCGCCGCCAGACTCGTCCCGCGATAATTCTCCGACGAAAGCACCAGCCGCTTGTTCATCGGATCGTAGTGGTCGGTCAAATGCCCGCCCGTTTCCTCGATGGAAACGTCCGTGATGCCCGCCCGCGACATGACCGCTTCTGCCGCCTCACGTCCAGTGATGCGACCGCGAGAGGGAATCTGGGCATTCTTGTTATAGACGCTCGAGACCCTCATCTGCGCATACAACGCCAGCACGAACGACAACAGCAGCAGCACGAGGATGACAGGTGTTGGAAGAAAACCAGTGGGAATGAAGTCTAGGTTCATAGTTTTGGCTGAATATTGGGCTCTTGAATCTTCTAAAAACGAAATTTCGCAAGCCGCCGGAGCAAGTTTGGAAATCGGGTCCGATTTTAGAAACCGCTGCTGACTGTCACGCCGCCAGCAACCCGCAGCGTTTCAACAACGCCGCCAGCTCCGGCTCGCGCCCCATGAACGCCCGGAACAACTCCGCCGGGTCCGCCGAGTTCCCCCGGCTCAAAATGCACTCCACAAACGCCGCGCCCACTTTCCGGCTAAACACGCCCTCCTTCTGAAACCGCGTGAACGCATCCGCATCCAGCACCTCCGCCCACTTGTACGAATAATAACCCGCCGCATAGCCCACCGGATCGGAAAACAAATGCGTGAACCGCTTCACAATCGTCGGCGCCGGCGGCTCCGTCGGGATCAAATGCTCCGCAATCGCCGCCCGCGCCACGCTCTCCACATCGCCCGTCAGCCCCGCCGTCAGCTCCGGCTTCGCGTGCAGGAGCAAATCCATCTTCGCAAACGCCGTCTGCCGCATCACCGCGCATGCCGATCGGAAATTCCGCGCCGCCACCATCTTCTTGAACATCTCCTCCGGAATCGCCGCGCCCGTCTCATGATGCCGCGCAAACAAATCCAGA
The DNA here is from genome assembly GCA_966249325.1 of uncultured Nibricoccus sp. Classification (GTDB taxonomy): domain Bacteria; phylum Verrucomicrobiota; class Verrucomicrobiia; order Opitutales; family Opitutaceae; genus Nibricoccus. The sequence continues at coordinate 55,557 of CBINDC010000011.1, forward strand.
CTCTCCCGTTCCCACGTCCAGTTCTCCATAATCTGCGACGGCAGCTCCACAAAGTCCCACGCCACGTTCACACCGTTCAGCGACTTGATCTCCACCTCGCCGAGCAGGTGATGCAGCAGATGCCCGAACTCGTGGAAAATCGTCTCCACTTCCCGATGCGTCAGCAGCGCCGGTTTCCCATCCACCGGCGGCGTCATGTTTCCACAGATCAATCCAAGATGCGGCGCCCGCGTCCCATCCGGCTTCGGCCCGCCCGTGATCAGATAATTCATCCACGCCCCGCCGCGCTTCGACTCCCGCGGATGCCAGTCGGCATAAAACGATCCGACATGCCGCCCGCCTTCATCCCGCATGTCATAAAACTTCACCTCTGGATGCCACACCTCCGCCGAGCCATCCGTCCGCTCGACAATCGCCAGCCCAAACACCCGCTTCGCCAGCTCGAACATCCCCGCAATCACCCGATCCATCGGGAAAAACGGCCGCAGCGCCTCCTCGTCGAAATCGTACCGCACTTTCCGCAGCTTCTCCGCCCAGTATCCGATTTCCCACGGCGCCAATCTCCCGACCGACGCCCCCAAGCTCCGCGCCTTGAACTCCTCCAGCTCCTGGCACTCGTGCGCAAACGCCGTCCGCGCCCGCACGCCCATGTCCTCGACAAACGCCAGCGCCGTCGCCGCGTTCTTCGCCATGCGCCGCTCCAACGTGAGATCCGCAAAGTTCGCCTTCCCCAGCAGCGCCGCCTTCTCCGCCCGCAACGCCAATATACGCGGCACCAGCGGCGAATTATCGTGCGGCTCCTTTCCACCCACCGCCACCGCCGCCTCCCACATCTGACGGCGCAAGTCGCCGTTTTCCAGATACGTCATGAACGGCTCCTGCGAAGGCATGTGCAGCGTAAACCGCCACGCCGCCTTCTCCAGAGACGCCTTGCCCTTCGACTCCGCGCTCCGCCTGGCCGCCGCCTTCGCATGCTCAGGCAATCCCGCCAGCGCCGTCTCGTCCTCGACGATGAGCTCCCATGCATTTGTCGCATCGAGCACGTTCTCCGAATACTTCTGCGTCACCTGCGCCAGCTCGCTCTGCAACGCCTCAAATCGCGCCCGCCTCTCCTGCGCCAGATCCGCGCCCTGCTGCCGGAAATCCGCCACCGTCTCCTCCAGATAACGCCGCCGCACCGGATTCAGCTCATCCGCCGCCGGCATATTCCAAAACGCCCGCAACCGCTCCCACAACGCCGCGTTCAGCGGAATGCGCGCGAAGAAAGCCGACACCTTCGGCAACATCGCATTGTGCGCCTCACGCAGCGCCGGCGAATCCGCCACCGACTGCAAGTGCGTCACCTTCCCCCACGCCAGATTCAACGCCTCAGTCGCCCGCTCCAACGCGAGAAACGTATTCTCAAACGTCACCGTCTTTACATCGCGCCCCGCGATTTCATCCACCGCCGCCTGCGCCTCTATCAGCGCTCGCTCGATCGCCGGCACCACATGCTCAGGCGTCAGCAGCGACCAGCGGATTTCGAACGAACGATCGAGAAACGGATTTTCAACCATGCCCCAACCGACCCGCCCCGCCGGTCAGTTGTCAACCAACCGCTTCGCACCGCTCCGCCGCCTTCAATCCGAGTTTCTTCAAAAGCGCCTTGTCCGCATCGCCGCCCGGATTCGCCGTCGTGAGCAGCTTCTCGCCAAAGAAAATACTGTTCGCCCCCGCCAGAAAGCACAGCGCCTGCGTCTCCTCGCTCATCGTCATCCGCCCCGCCGAAAGCCGCAGCATCGACCGCGGTAGCACCACCCGCGCCGTCGCGATCATCCGCACAAACTCGATCGGATCCACCGGAGGCTGATCCGCCAGCGGCGCTCCTTCAACCGCCACATACGCATTGATCGGCACCGACTCCGGTGCCATCGGCACCGACTCCGGTGCCGGTTCGATCCGCGACAACTCACGCAACAACTTCAGCCGATCCTCCAGCCGCTCCCCCATCCCGATGATACCGCCACAACAAAGCTTCAACCCCGCGCCGCGCGCATTCGAAAGCGTCCTCAACCGGTCATCATACGTCCGCGTCGAGATGATCTCCGCATAGTGCTCCCGCGACGTATCGAGATTGTGGTTATAGTAATCGCACCCCGCCTCCCGCAGCCGCTCCGCCTGATCCGGCCGCATCATCCCAAGCGTGCAACACACCTCCATCTCCAGCCCCGCCACCGCGCGAACGGACTGGAGCACCGACTCGAACGCCGCCCCGTCCGGCACCTCGCGCCACGCCGCGCCCATGCAAAACCGCGTCGCCCCCGCCGCCTTCGCCGCCCGCGCCTGCAGCTCGATGATCCCCGGCGACATCAGCGGCTCCGCCTTCAACCCCGTGTCGTTGTGCGCCGACTGCGGACAGTATTTGCAATCCTCCGGACACCGCCCCGTCTTGATTGAGATCAACGTGCTCAACTGCACGCGCTCCGGATCGTGAAAACGCCGATGCACTTCCTGCGCCCGAAACAACAGCGTCGTAAACGGCAGCTCATAAACCGCCCGGATCGCTTCCAAATCCCAGGAAACGACCCCGGCTTCGATAACAGCGTCAGTAGCCATCGCGCGTCCTCCCGCCTCACTCACCACGCGTAGCTCACCCCACCGGAAACCTGTCGCGGCGAAGCCGGCACCGCCGGCACTTCCTGAAACTCCGAATCCCACAGATTCTCCACTTCGACCGAGAACCGCAGCCCCTTCACCCGCGCCGGCGAGTAATATACGCCCGCCGAGCTGATCACGGTCTCGTCGTCCGACTTGCGCAACGCGTTCTCTTCTTGGATGCGCGCCTCATTATCCATGCGCACTTCCCAACCCGCGCCCAGTCGCACGACCGCCGCCGCCGTCAGACGATGCTTCGGGAAATTGAGCGCGTAGAAACTGGCATTCACCGCCGTCGATCCATAATCGGCGTCCTTCTTCAGCCCCGTGTATCCGAAGACCAGATCCACCGCCTTCGTCGAATAACGCGCCACCGCTTCGAATCCCGTCGTCTCAATATCCACCGCGCTCGCCGCACGCGCATTCGACAGACTCGTGCTGTAGATCCAATCCACCAGCGCATCGTCCTGCCGGTGAAACACCGCCGCCGTCACCGCCCAGCCGCCCATCGTCCCGCGCGCACCGATCTCGAAATTCTTCGCCGTCTCGCGATCCAGATTCGGATTCCCACGAAACAACCCGGCCGACGCCCGCGAGTTCAGTGCGAAGTACGTCGGCGTCTGCGAGCTCTTCGCAAACGACACATACACCGCATCGATCCCCGCCGACGGCGCCAGCCGGTCCAGCGTCACCTGCGCCACCGGCGAAACCTCCGCGCTGTTGCGATCCGTGTCATCGTAAGCCGCACCCGCCTGCACATTCAAAACGCGCCCCTCAGCCAGCGCCCACGAGCGCTCCGGCACCACCGACAGCTTCACATGCTGGCGCCAGCGATAATTCCCAAATGTGAGCGACGACGACTTCATCTCGTCATTCACGAACGTCGCCACCGAGTTCCAGTGGATTTCCCCCGTCGTGATCCGCGCCTCCGCGCCCGCCGCATAAACCCACGTCTCATGCTGCGCCGGTCCCGTCGCGAACGCCGGATTGAACGCACCCGGAGTCGCCCGGTTGAAAACATAGTTATCCTTGTTGCGGCGGTAATACCCGCCCACCGAAACAAAATCCCCGTCGCCCAGCTCCTCGCGGTGATTCACCACCACGAGATTCGTCTGGATGTTCTCCGTCTCGAAAACATTCGCGAACGGCGTGTACAGATTCGGCCATCCGAAGAACTTCGACTGGTATCCGTAAAACAAATCCGTCTGCCCCTGCTCGCCCGCCAGCTGCACGCGAGCGTTATACCGCGTGAACTCATGCTCGCTGAAGCGCAGCGCCCCGTCCGAACGCGAATGCGCAAACGCTCCGTCCACCGCCAGCGTCCGCCCCGCGAGCGCCACACCGCTCTTCCAACCTTGATAAAGCTCACCGCGCCGCGTCGCGAATTCGCCCGCCGCCGCCGTCACCTGCCCCGCCGTCCGCACCGGCTTCCACTGATAAGCCACCGTGCCCGCATTCGCGTTCCACCCGCGCACCGCGTTCTCCGCGCCGACTAAAATCTCCGGAGCCGACAACATCGCCGGCGTCACCGGAATCTCCGCGAAATAGTGCCCCGTTTGCGGATCGTACAGCGACAGCGCGCCAACTTTGAAACCCGTGTTCTCGAAAATCCCGCCGCGGATCGCGATGTCCGCCTGCCCTTCGGCCATGTTGCGCGACTGCACATCCACCAATGGCTCGAACCGCAGCGCCGACACCGGCATCGCGAACGTCCCCAAGGGTTCCTGCAACGCCACGCGCGGCGAATAAACCGAAAGCACCGGCAACTGCTCGACCGGCGTGCTTTGCGCCACCAGCACCGGCGTCGCAGCGGCAGACATCAGGGAAACAAAACCAAGGGCGGAAACTTTCATGATCGCTGCAACCGCTACCACCGGCACTTCGCAAAACAAGCTCCAGTTAACGCTACTCAGCACTTATTGTTAACAGGACAGTCCATCCACTCCCGTGCCTCATTCGCACAAAAAAACCTCCCGGACTCATCCGGGAGGTTTTCAAAATCGTGGAGACTTTATCGTCCGGCTTACTCGTCGCCGTCATTGCCGATCGCTTCGACCGGGCAGCCTTCGAGAGCTTCCATGCACAGCGAGACTTCGTCTTCCGTCGTCGGCTGCTTGTGCACGAAGGAATAGCCACCTTCGTCATGCCGGGTGAAGAATGCCGGTGCCGTCTCGCGGCACAGGTCACAGTCGATGCACTGCTGATCGACATAAAACTTACCAGGAACGTTCGGTTCCCACTTGTCTGCTTTGTTTGCCATGGTGCCCGGCAACAAAATGGAAATGAAAGTGCTGTCAAGCGGTCAGCCCCGGGCCTCGACGCTCAGCGCCTTCGCTAACATCGCGCATCAGGTATGCACCGTTTTCCTAATCGGGAAACGCTTCGCTTTCCTGCCACGCTTGCAGAAAAAACGTGAATCGTTCCGCCCACCCGCGTCTCTCTGCTCAAACCGATCAAATTCCCGGGACACTGCTTGTGTTTGCCACCGCGGATACCTAGCTTGCCGCCGAGATGCTTTCAGACCGGTCCTACATGCGCGACAGCTATGGGCGCACCACCACATCCACCCTCACCTGGATGCTTTGCGCGCTGACCGCCGGTTTCCTCATCCAGACTGTCTTCGAACGCGCTCTCGGCTCGCAGCATTTCGAAAGCTTCACCGCCCTTTCCACCGGCAGCCTCCAGCGTTTCTGGCTCTGGACCCTCGTCTCGTACCCGATTCTTCACTCCAACGTCCTCCACTGGCTCGCCAGTCTCGTGACGCTTTTTTTCCTCGGGCGCGAACTGCTCCCACTACTCGGCGAACGCCGCTTCGCCTGGTTCTGCGCCTTCTCCGCCGTCTGTGGCGGACTCGTCTGGCTGCTTGTTCACTACAATCGCGGTGACGGCCACCTCATGGGTGCCACCCCGATCGTCTGCTCGCTCTTAATGTTGTTCGCCTGCCTGCACCCGAACCGCCCCATGCCGTTTCTGTTCTTCTTCCTGCCCGTCACCTTCAAACCTAAATATCTCGCTTGGGCCATGGCCGGCCTATCCGCCGTTGGACTCGCTTTCAGCGAAATCCCGGGCGACCGCCTCAACCTGAATATCGCCCACTCCGCACACCTCGGCGGCATGGCTGCGGCACTTTTCTACTATTACTTCGTGCACCTTCGCGAATGGCGCACTCCCGACGGCCGCGCCGACATCGAACTTCCCCGCTGGCTTTCCAAAACACCCAAGGCGTCCACCACCTCCGCCGCCGAGCCTGCGAAATACACGGTCAACATCAGCACCGTCACCTCCGCTCCTTCCCGCGAAAACCTCAAAGCCGAGGTCGACCGCATCCTCGATAAAATCAACTCCGAGGGCTTCGCCGCCCTGACGCCCGAGGAAAAAAAGCTGCTCGACCAGGCGCGCAACCAGATCACCCGCCGTTGAGGGACAACCGCTTGAAACCTTCACGCGCGATTCCGCCCGCCGCCGCGCACACGGCGCTTAAAATATGCCCCAAACGAGTCGAAATCACGCTGTGTGACTGAGCCATTCTTCCCTCCTGGCGCATCCGTCGCCATCGCCTTACCCGCCGCTTTCTTCACCCGAAACATTTTCCCTCTCTCCACGTCTCTTATCGCGATGAAGTTGTTCCTCCGCTCCCTGCCCGTCTGGCTCCTCACCCTCCTCCTCACAGTTCCCGCGCTCCCCGCTGTCGAACGCACCTACAAGCCCGACGCCTACTTCGAGCGCGAGGTCACCCAGCTCATCCGCCTCCTCGAGGAAATTCACTATAACCGCGACGGCGTGAAGTCCGCCGACTACGCGCAAATCATCCCCGACTTCATGGCCGAGTTCGACGGCCTCCGCCTCTTCTTCCTGGAGACCGACAAACAGGATTTCCAGAAACGCTGGCCCGCCCCCTGGCTCTACAACAACATCTCCAACCTCGGCCGCATCGAGCCCGCCTTTGAGATTTTCCGCGTTTACGAAGAGCGCACCACCGCCCGCATCCACTGGATTCTCGAAGAACTAAAAAAAGACTTCGATCTCAACTCCCGCGAGACCTACCTCGTCGACCGCTCCAAGAGCGCCTGGCCCGCCACCCCCGAAGAAGCCGACGTCCTCTGGCGCAAGCGCCTCACTTTCGAACTCATTCAAGAACTCCTCGAAAAAAAGCCCGTCTCCGCCGTTGCATCTAACAACGCCCCGACCTCCCCGGACACCACCGCGACGCCTCCCACACCAGCGCCGGAGGCCACATCGCCCGCCGCCGCCACAGCTGAAACCACCTCGTCCACAATCACCATCGACGAGGCCAAGCAAAACATCCGCAAACGCTACGAGCGCCGTCTCAAGACCATGACGGACTTCGAAAACCACGAGATCAGCGAAATTTTCCTCTCGTCCATCACCCGTCTCTACGACCCCCACTCCACCTACTTCTCCGCCGCCACGTTCGAAGACTTCGCGATCCAGATGCGCCTCCAGCTCGTCGGCATCGGCGCCCTCCTCGGCGTCGAAGACGATGTCTGCGTCATCAAGGAACTCATCACCGGCGGCCCCGCCGACCTTGGAAAACAACTCCGTCCCAACGACAAGATCATGGCCGTCGCCCAGGACAACGGCGAGCCCGTCGAAGTCACCGGCATGAAACTCCGCAAGATCGTCGATATGATCCGCGGCAAAAAAGGCACCAAAGTCACCCTCACCATCAAGCCCGCCACCGCCACCGATCCCTCCGTTCGCACGCAGGTCCATATCGTCCGCGACGTCGTCAACCTCAACTCCGCCCGCGCCCGCGCCTCCATCTACGAAGTCCCCGGCGCCTCCGGCAAAACCACCACCCTCGGCGTTATCACGCTCCCCGCCTTCTACGGCCCCGACTCCGGCAGCGATGGCGGCGACAAAGCCAGCGCCACCCGCGATGTCGCCGAACTCATCTCCCAACTCAAAAAACAAAACATCCAGGGCCTCGTCCTCGATCTCCGCCAGAACGGCGGCGGCCTCCTCTCCGAAGCCATCGACCTCACCGGCCTCTTCATCAAGCAGGGCCCCGTCGTCCAGGTGAAAAACTACTACGGCGAGGTGAAAATCGATAACGACGAGGACTCCTCCATCGCCTACTCCGGGCCTCTCGCCGTCCTCGTATCCAAATTCTCGGCATCCGCGTCAGAGATCGTCGCAGGAGCCCTCCAGAATTACGGCCGCGCCATCATCATCGGCGACAGCTCCACCCACGGCAAAGGCAGCGTCCAGCAACTCATCGAGATGAAGAACGCCTCCTCGCCCCTCATGCTCTCCCGCTCCACCGCCCGCGCCGGCGCCGCCAAACTCACCATCCAGAAATTCTACCTCCCCGACGGCCACTCCACCCAGCTCAAAGGCGTCGTCCCCGACATCGTCCTCCCCTCGATCGACGACCTCCTTCCCGTCGGTGAGAAAGACCTCACCCGCGCGCTCGTCTGGGACGAGATTCCCACCAGCACCTTCGAAGGCCAGCCGCTCAGCAAACAGGTCGTCGCGCCACTCCTCGCCGCCAGCACACAGCGCCAGCAGACCCTCGAAGAATTCGCCTTCCAGCAAAAGAACATCGACTGGTTCAAAACCAAGCAGGACCAGAAGGAACTCTCCATCAATCTCGACGAACGCCGCCGCCAGCGCGAAGCCGACACCGCCTTCCGCAAACTCATGCGTGACGAAAAAGCCCGCCTCGCCAAAGGAGAATACGTCTCCCGCGAATTCACCCTCGGCCCGCCCAAAACCGCCAACGTCAAACCCGAGCTCACACCAGAGGAAATCGCCGAAGGCCAGGAGACCGAGGAAGAGGCCAAGAAGATGGACATCCACCTCCGCGAGGCTCTCCGCGTCGTGAATGACGCCATCGACATGGCCATCAACTCCGCCCGCGTCTTCACCGACGCCCCGCCCCTCACCGCCCAAGCCGTCAAGCGCAGCTGAGCACATAGCCGCGTTCGCCAGAACGCGGCCTCAACTCACCAAGGCGAGCCTTCTCGGCTCGCCTTTCTCTTATCCAATCTCAGCCCGGCGCCCTTCACCTCCACGCCATCACAAACCGGTCTCGCCCGGTCAAATCCTGCCGCGACTCGCTCCGCGCAAACCCCGCCGCCTCACACGCGCTCAACAACTCCGCGTGCTGCGCGATCCCCGTCTCCAGCGCCAGCACGCCACCGTCCGCGATAAACCTCGGCGCACCCGCGATGATCCTCCGCAAATCCGCCGCACCCGCATCCGGCGCCATCAACGCGCTCACCGGCTCGAAATCCTTCACCTCCGGCTCCGCCTCCTTCACCTCCGCCTCCGTCAGATAAGGCGGATTGCTCACAATCAGTCCGAACCGTTCCTCCGCGCTCTTCGGCTCCGGCACCGCCGAAAACCAGTCCGACTTCAAAAACATCACCCGCTCACTCAACCCCAGTGCCGTCCCATTCTCTTTCGCCAGCGCCAGCGCATCGTCGCTCGCATCCACCGCCACGACCTTCGCCTCCGGAAACTCCTTCGCCAGAGCCAACGCGATCGCTCCCGTCCCCGTGCCCAAATCGAGAATACGCGTCAGCGCCACCGGCAGCTCCTTCGCTTCCTTCACCGCAAACTCCATCAACAACTCCGTCTCCGGCCGCGGGATCAACGCCCGTTTGTCCGTCTTGAGCTTCAGCCCGCTCCACTCCGTCTCACCCATGATGTACTGCAACGGCTCGCGCTGCGCCCGCCGCCGAACCAACGGACGAATCTTCTCCAGCTCCGGCTCCGCCAGCAGGCGCTCGAACTGCAAATAAAGCTGCATCCGCTTCAGCCCAAGCGCGTGCCCGATCAGCAGCTCCGCATTGAGCCGCGCGCTCTCCACACCCTTCGACGCAAAGAAGTCCGTCGTCTTCTTGATGATCTCCAAAACGCTCAGCATCGCTCGTCCTCCGTTCCGAATTTCATTCGTCATCCTCCGCACCGCTCTTGCGTCCCGAGAAGCCCGCGAACTCCACGCCCGTCAACGCCGCCAGCTTCTCCTCGAAATCCGCCCGCTGCAGCGACTCCACGATCTCGTCGATCTTCCCTTCCATCACCTGCGGCAGACTGTACAACGTCAGCCCGATGCGGTGATCCGTCAGCCGGTTCTGCGGAAAATTGTACGTGCGAATGCGCTCACTGCGCCCCCCCGAACCGATCTGGCTCTTCCGATGCGCCGCGTACTTCGCGTGCTCCTCATCTTCCTTCAGTTTCAACAACCGCGACCTCAGCACCGTCATCGCCTTCGCCTTATTTTTGAGCTGCGAGCGCTCGTCCGCGCACTGCACCATCAAGCCCGACGGCTTGTGAAAAATCTGCACCGCCGAGTCCGTCGTATTCACACCCTGGCCACCGGGCCCGCTCGCCCGGCACACCATGATGTCCAGATCCTGCGGATCGATCTGCACATCCACTTCCTCCGCCTCCGGCAGCACCGCCACCGTCACCGTCGAGGTGTGAATGCGCCCGTTCGCTTCCGTCATCGGCACGCGCTGCACACGCTGCACGCCGCTCTCAAACTTGAGCTGCTTGTACACGTCTTGCCCCGTGATCAGAAAAATCACCTCCTTAAACCCCCCGCGCTCCGACAAGCTCGAACTCATCGGCTGGATCTTCCACCCGCGCCCTTCCGCATAGCGCGTGTACATCCGGCAAAGCTCCGCCGCAAACAGGCTCGCCTCCTCGCCGCCCGTGCCCGCCCGGATTTCCATCACTGTGTTGCGCGAATCGCTCGGCTCCGGCGGGATCATCCCGCGCAGCACGATCTCCTTCAACTCATCGCGCCTCTTCACGAGCTCCGGCAGTTCCATCCCCGCCAGCTCCTTCAAATCCGCATCGCCCGCCGGATCTTTGATCAACGCCTGCGCCTCCCCGATCTCCTTCACCGCCTTTTCGTGCGCGTGATAATCCGCCACGAGTTGCTGCGTTTTCTGCTGCTCGCGCGACACCTCCGCCGCCTTGCGCGGATTGTTGTAGAAACTAGGGTCCGCCATCTGCGCATCGAGTTCGTCGAGACGCCGCTGAAACGGAAAAATGTCCGGAAGTTTATCCATGTCCTGAGAGTGAAAACCAACGATAACTAACGCTGCCTTCGACGGTCATCGGCGCCGTCGCTCGCCCATTTGCGAATTGCGCAGACCCGTGCACGCGGGCTTGCTTCGACCCTAACAAAGGAACGGCCCGCTACAGGTGCCGATCAAACATGGCTACGACGCTTTTCACTCAGAACATCATCGCCTGCATCTGGGACTTCGACAAGACCCTAATCCCGGAGTACATGCAGTCTCCGCTCTTCCGCCGCTACGGGGTAAACGAGGCCAACTTTTGGACCGAGACCAACAACCTCATGGAGCAGTACCGCCGCCGCGGTTATCTCATCTCCGGCGAGATCGCGTACCTCAACCACCTGCTCACCTACGTCCTCGCCGGCGCCATGCCGAAGCTGAGCAACAAAATCCTCCGCGAGTGCGGCGCCGACATTAAATTCTACCCCGGCCTCCCCGAATTCTTCGGCCGCGCCAAAAAATTCGTCACCGAGCGCGAGAGCTATCGCAAACACGAGATCCAGCTCGAGCACTACATCGTCTCCACCGGCCTCGCCGAAATGGTCCGCGGCTCCGCGATTGCCAAACACGTCGACGGCATCTGGGGCTGCGAATTCATCGAGAACCCGCTCCAGCCCGGCTTCCTCAAACAAAAGGAATTCGACGATCTCAACGCCGACGCCGTCATCGCCCAGATCGGCATGGTCATCGACAACACGACCAAGACCAAAGCCCTCTTCGAGATCAACAAGGGCACCAACAAAAACGCCGCGATCGACGTGAACGCCAACATCACGCCAGAAGACCGCCGCATCCCGTTTCAGAACATGATCTACATCGCGGATGGTCCAAGCGACATCCCGAGCTTCTCAGTGGTGAAAAAAGGCGGCGGCAAAGCCTACGGCGTCTACAACCCCGCCCGCTCCGACGAATTCGCCCAAAACGACCGCCTCCGCCAGGTCGGCCGCATCGACCACTACGGCCCCGCCGACTACACGGAAACAAGCAGCACCGCTCAATGGCTCAAGCTGCACATCCAGTCCATGTGCGACCGCATTGTGGCGGACCGCGAAGCCGCCGTCGCCAGCCGCGTCTCCCGCCCCCCGCGCCACTTGAACGCCACCCCAGAAGAAGAAGCTGCCGCCCGCGCCGCAAAAGCCCCAAAGCAATCATCGCTCTGGTCAGAGACAACTCCGCCGGTCGAACGAGCATAAAATCTCCGCTTTATCATACCTCACAGAACGAGCAGCCACGGGGCAGAAGGTGATATAAACGACTAACACTTCTCCCCATTCTTACTCGCTGGCCCCATAACAACCAGACGAGAAAAACCGAATGCTCTTCACCAGCCCTGACTTTCTAAAAATAGAAGCTCTGACTGAAAAACATCTGACCGCTTTTTGAGATGCTCTACAAAATCGATCTCGTTACTTGCCAACGCTCTAAACTCAATTTCTAGGACGACATCATCATTCCACTCCTTGACGGCGCAAAAAAACCCGCGAGACCTGCTCGCGGGTAGTATCGTTTTGAGATGAGCAGAATGACAACCAGATCAATTACTCCTCCGAGCGCGCAGCTTCTACACGCTTCGACGGATCGATCGTCACCGTCACCATGCCCAGACGTTTACGCTTACGGTAAAGCGTCGCGATATCGATGCCCAGGATACGCGCCGCCTGATCGAGGCTATCCACTTTCGCAACCACGCGCCGGATATGCTCCTCCTCAAGTCTGTCGATGGTCACAAAATGCCCCGGACGCACCGCAGAGTCTTCGCCATCGGCTGTGAACTCCTCCGGCAAGTCGCTGGGCTGGATCTCTTCGCCCGACGCGAGAATCACCGCGCGCTCCACCACATTGCGCAGTTCACGAAGATTTCCCGGCCAGGGATAATCCGCCAGCGCCAGCGAGGCTTCGCGCGAAAACTTCAGTTTCGGTTGTCCCTTCGTCGCTGCAAAAAATTTCAGGTAGTTATCGATCAACACCGGAAGATCCCCAGGACGATCGACGAGCGCGGGCATCTCCACCCCGATGACTTTCAAACGATAAAATAGATCTTCGCGGAAACGCCCTTCAGCGACTTCCTTCGCCAGATCGCGATTCGTCGCCGCGATCAGTCTCACGTTGGCCTTTCGCGTGCGCGTGTCGCCCACGCGCTCGTATTCACGATCTTGCAACAAGCGCAGCAGCTTCGGCTGGATCTCCATCGGCACCTCGCCGATTTCATCGAGAAAAAGCGTGCCGCCATCCGCGGCCGCGACCTTGCCCCAGGTATCCTTAAGCGCCCCGGTGAACGATCCCTTCACATGGCCGAACAGCTCGCTCTCCAGCAGTTCCTTCGAAAGACTCGGACAGTTGATGGTCACGAACGGCTTTTCCGCGCGGTTGCTGCGTTCGTGAATAGAGCGCGCCAGCACCGTCTTGCCCGTACCGCTCGGCCCAAGAATCAAAACTGTCGCCTCCGACGGTGCCGCGCGAAACGCCATGTCGAAGGCCTTCTTCATCGCAGGCTCGTTCGATTCCAACAACAGCAAGGGCTGATTCGAAGCCACGCGCCCTTCGAGCTCGCGCATCTTCGTCGTCATCTTCCGTTGCTGCTCAAGCTTCGCCAGCTTCTGCTTAATGTCCTCCGGAATAAATGGCTTCTGGATATAGTCGTGAGCGCCGCGCCGCATCGCCTCGACCGCCGCCTCGACCGATGTCTGCGCCGTAAAGACGATCACCGGTATGTCCACGCCCAGCTCGGGCAGTTTCGGTAGAAAATCCAGCCCACTTTCAGGCCCAAGCATCACATCGAGAAACATCGCGTGGATCGGCTCCTCTTCAAGGATGCGCTCAGCCTGCTTGGTGTTGTTGGCAATGAACGTCTCATGCCCCATCGCACGCAGCGCATATGAGGTGGATTTTTGGACGCTTACTTGGTCATCGACGATGAGGATGTTCATGGAGTTTTGAATGTTGTCCCCCGCATAACGCGAAGTTCGTGCCTGCCTCAAAAACTCACGGCAATTTGCAGTTGGCGCAACTCGTCACGGGAGAAAACCCCACCCCATTGCCCTTAAAACCATTATCTTATAAAACCGGGTAATTTCAAAAAAATTAAACACCGTTCAACTCTTCAAGAAATCCCAAAAACATATCAATGCACGTTGCACTCCGCCGGTGCTAGCAAAGCCTGCAAAACGCCTTCACCCCAATCACCGCCGCCTCACGTCATGTTCATCGGATCGACATCGAGCACCTGCGTCACGTCGTCCGGCCACGTGAAATCCGCGCGCAGCTTCGTCAGCTCCGCCACCACCTTCGTCACCTGCGCCGTGAAGTACCAAAGCTGCCAGCGATACTCGTCTTTGATTTTCTCGATCGGCGACGGCGACGGTCCGCGCAACTCCACCTTGTCGCCTAGCGCCGCCTCCACGCGCTTCGCCCACTGCTCCGCGAAAAATTGCAACTTCTCCGGATTCGGCCCGCGAAATCCGTGATGAATCAGGTGCCGGTAAGGCGGATACCGAAAATCCTTTCTCATCTTGAGCTCGCTCGCTGCGAACCCCGCGAAGTCCGCCTGCCTCGAAAACTGGATCGCCTCCGCCTGCGGCGTGAACGTCTGCACGATCACTTCGCCTGCGCGATCTCCGCGCCCCGCACGTCCCGCGACCTGCACAAGCAACTGAAAGGTCCGCTCGTTCGCGCGAAAATCCGGGATGTGCATCGAGATGTCCGCATCGATCAACCCGACCAGCGTCACATTCGGAAAATCCAGTCCTTTCCCGATCATCTGCGTGCCCACCAGCACATCGATTTTCCCCGCGCGAAAATCCCCGAGCACCTGCCGGAACAGATGCTTCTTCGACATCGTGTCGGCATCCATGCGCTCGATCCGCGCACGCGGCACCACGCGCCGTACCGCTTCCTCCACGCGCTGCGTCCCCAACCCTCGCCAGCGGATCTTAACCGACCGACACTTCGGGCACGACATCGGCGCCGGCCTCTCCGCTCCGCACAAATGACACCGCAGCCGTTCGTCGCTCCGATGGTACGTCATCGTGATGCTGCAATGCTCGCACTCCTCCACGTGCCCGCAATCCGTGCACATCATCGACGACGAGTACCCACGCCGGTTGATAAACAAAATCGTCTGCTCACGCTTCTCGAACCGCGCTTGCATCGCGTTCACGAGCTTGCGCGACAGCGTCGTCATCCCGCGCGAGTTCATAATCTCGATACGCATATCGACGACATTGATGTGCGGCAGCTTCCGGTCGTCCACGCGCTGCGTGAGCTGCAGCAGCCGGTACTTCCCCGCCTCCGCATTCGCGAACGACTCCAGCGACGGCGTCGCCGATCCCAACACGCACAACGCCCCCGCCAGCTTCGCGCGCATCACCGCCACATCGCGTCCATGATAACGCGGCGTCTCGTCCTGCTTGTACGCCGGCTCGTGCTCTTCATCGACCACGATGAGCCGCAGATTCTGCACCGGCGCGAAGATCGCCGACCTCGCGCCCACCACCACGCGCGCCTCGCCCGACGCCAGCGCATGCCACCCGTCGATGCGTTCGCCTTCGCTCAGATGGCTGTGCCACACGACCGTCTTCTGCCCCGGCGCGATCGCCTCCAATCGCCCCCGCAACCGCGCCACCGTCTGCGGCGTCAGCGCCACTTCCGGCACCAAAAAAATCACCCCGCCACCCGCCGCCAGCGCATCGTGCACCGCATGCAAATACACCTCCGTTTTCCCCGAGCCCGTCACGCCATGCAGCAACGTCACCCCAAACTTCTCCGCCTTCAGGCTCGCCCCGAGATCGTCGCCCGCCGCGCGTTGCTGCGCGTTGAGCAACGGCGGCATCGCCGCCACCACTTCGCCACTCCCCCACTCGTCCGCATACGCCACGCGCTCCACCCGCTGCGTCATTTCGCGGAGCACGCCGCGCTTCACCAGCGCCGCCGCCACCGCCGCCGTCACATCGAGCCGCGTCAACACGAGCGACTTCTTCACCGGCTTAAACTGCTGCACCATGAACTGGTACAACTTCGCCTGCTGCGGCGCCCGCTTAGCCAATTTCTCCAGCTCCTCCGCCGTCAACTTCGCCGCCATCACGAGCGACTTCTCCTGCTTCAGCCCCGCCTCATTGCGCACAGCCGCCGGCAGCATCGTCTCGATGATCGTGTCGATCCCGCACGCGTAGTAAGCCGCCATCCACTTCGCCAGACTCAGCAAATCCGGCGTCAGCGCCGGAAACGGCTGCACCAGCTGCGCCACGTTCTTCAACTTCTCCACCGGAAAATCCTTCGGCGCCCCGATCTCTCCCACGATCCCGAGGTGCAGCCGGTTCACGATCGGCACGCGCACCAGCGATCCCACCACCACCGCCGCGCCAAGCGACTCCGGCACACGATAGTGCAGGACCTTGTCGAACCCGGCGAGCGGATGAACACCGACGTACATAAAAACGAAAGCTCGCCATGACGCCGCGCCCACCCACCCGATGCAAGCACGCCTACTCGTCTTCATCTCGTCACTGGCTACTTGCACCTCAGCCCTTCTCTCCACCCCGCCCCGATTCTTGACAGCAACCACCGCCAACTCGAACGTCTCTCACGTGAGCAACGAAGCCGCCCGCGAAAAATTCCAAACCTACCTCGCCAAAAAAGGCCTTCGCGTCACTGAGCAACGCCTCGCGATCTTCGAAGCCGCCTTCGGCCAGAAAGAGCACTTCACCGCCGAAGAACTCCTCGATCACGCCCGCGCCATCGACGACTCCGTCTCCCGCGCCACCGTCTACCGCACGCTCCCGATCATGACCGAGGCCTCGCTCGTCCGCGAAGTCGATATCGGCAAAAACCTGAAGTACTACCTCCCCAACGCCGACAACAATCCCCAGGTCGCCCAGGTCATCTGCATGGATTGCGACAAGATCTTCGAAATCGCCGCCCCCTTCATGGAATGGTACGGCAACTCCGTCTCCACCAAACTCGGCCTCACGCCCGTCACGCAACGCCTCCAGGTCAACGCCCACTGCAACGCCCTCAAACAAACCGGCGTCTGCAAAAACCGCAGCTGACCTCTCCACCCGCTCCGCCTCTCGATGGGAAAAAAATCCGATCCCGCCTTCGAAATCGCCTTCTTCGAATCGGTCCTCCGCCGCGACCCGACTTACTCCGACGTCATCGAAATACTCGGCGGGCTCTACACCAAAACCGGCCGCATCGAGGACGGCCTGAAGATGGACCGCAAACTCGTCCGCCTCCTCCCGAAAAACGCGACCGCCCACTACAACCTCGCGTGCAGCCTCGCCCTCTGCAAACGCAAGACTGACGCCCTCCGCTCCCTCAAAGACGCCATCGCCCTCGGCTACGACGACCTCGACTGGATGTCCCAAGACCCCGACCTCGAGATCCTGAAAGCCGACCCCGTCTTCAAAAAACTCATCGCTCAGCTCAAACCCCAAAGCTGATCCGCCCTGTAGGGCCGGAGCTTGCTCCGCGCCACCGCGCGCCATCGCGCCCGGCTCCGATTTTTGGGCCAGCCTTGCCTAGGCACCGCTTTAACTGGCTCGCCTCACTTGAGCGTTAAGCGTTCAGCGTTGAACGTTGAGCGTTCCAACTACCCGCCGCGATCCCCACCCCAGAGTTGCCAGCTCCGGATCACTGGTCATTGGTCACTGGTCATTTCCCTCCATTTCTAAAAATGCCCGTCCTCGACTACGAGCCGCACGTCCTCGCCCCCCGCACCGCCGCGCCCGCGCTGACGCCCATCCAGCAGGAAATCCTCGCACTCAAACGCGAACGCAACGCCGTCATCCTCGCGCACAATTACCAGATCGAGGCCATCCAGCAGGTCGCCGATTACGTCGGCGATTCCCTCGGCCTCGCCTACCAGGCCCAAGCCTCGAAAGCCGACGCCATCCTCTTCTGCGGCGTCCACTTCATGGCCGAGACCGCGAAGATCGTTAACCCCACCCGCACCGTTCTCCTCCCCGACCTCGAAGCTGGCTGCTCACTCTCCGACTCCTGCCCCGCCGAGCGCCTCGCCGCCTACAAAGCCGCGAATCCCAACGTCTACGTCGTCGCGTACATCAACTGCTCCGCCGCAGTGAAAGCTCTCTGCGACGTCATCTGCACCAGTGGCAACGCCGTCAAAATTGTTAACCAAATCCCCGCCGACCGCGAAATCCTCTTCGTCCCCGACCAAAACCTCGGCCAGTGGGTCGCCCAAAAAACCGGCCGCAAGATGCGCCTCTGGCCCGGCTCCTGTTACGCCCACGTCCAGTTCACCGTGAAGGCACTGGAAAAAGTCCGCGCCAGATTTCCCCACGCCCCCGTCGTCGCTCACCCTGAGTGCGTCCAAGCCGTCCGCGACCTCGCCGACGAAGTCTGCTCCACCGAGCTCATGGTGAAATTTGCCAAGGAACAGACCGCGAAAGAAATCATCGTCATCACCGAATCGGGAATGCTCCATCGCCTCCAACGCGAAGTGCCCGACAAAACCTTCATCGCCGGCCCGACCGACACCTGTGCCTGCAACGACTGCCGTTTCATGAAAATGAATACGATCGAGAAAGTCCGCGACGCGCTGAAGACCATGAGCCCGCAAATCGAGCTCCCCGAGTCGATCCGCTCCGCCGCCTTGATCCCGCTCCAACGCATGTTGGACTGGAGCAAACGCTGACCCGCCGCGCTCCCCGCCCCGTAGCGACGAGCGGCAGCGAGTCGTCCACGCACTCACCCCGCTCGTCCTCCTCGTGCGTTGGACATTGATAGTTCAGCGTTGAGCGTCCTCGCACCGCCACAGTGCGAGCAGGGCCAAACGGCCCTATCCAACCAGAGCCTTCTGCGCCGCCATCGCCTCTACCGCTCGCCAGGCGCCTCCGCTAGACTGCTGCCGTGAAAACCACGGAAAGCACATCTCCCCTCCCTCGCGCCAGGCGCCCGCTCTTCGCCCGCGCAGGCACCCGCCGCCGCGGCCTCTCCCTCGTTGAAGTCATGGTCGCCACCACGATCTTCACCGTCCTCGCGATGTCCGGTACCGCCCTCTTTCTCCAGAACCAGCGCGCCGCCCACTCCCTCCGCTACCGTACCCAGGTCACCAATACCGCGCTCAACATCCTCGAGCAGCTCCGCCTGAAAAACTTCGTCGACCTCCGCACTCTGCGCGAGACCGCCCTCGCCAACAGAACCGCCACCCACACGACGATGGTTCTCATCGCCGACCCTGCCTACACCCCGCCATCACCCGACCCTTACGCCTCGCTCAACCTCCCGGCCGGCCTCCGCCCCGTTGAGCTCAAACTCAACGTCGTCGATGCCGACGTCATTAAAAACACCTACACCGAGGTCGAAATTCCCATGGAGAGCGCCAGCGCCGCCAATGCCACCCGGCTCCCCGCCCGCTACTGGCTCACGCTCAAATTCAACGACCAACTCAACCCCGACCCCCAGTTCGGCGGCATCGTCCAGTCCATGGAGGTCGCCCTCGTTTATAAATGGCGCATGCCCCGGCGCACTGAATGGCAGGAGGGGACCATCCGTCTCTCCGTCATAAACCCGCAAGCCCACAAAATTCCCGCCACCGGATCATGAACTCGAAACGCCTTTTCTCCTCCCGCAAACGCGGTCTCACCCTCACCGAAGTCCTCATCGCCACCGGCCTCAGCGTCGCCCTCGGCTCAGCCGCCATGTGGTTTCTCATGGAAGGCACCAAGTCCTCCCTGAAAGCCACCAACACCAGCATCAACGACATCTCCCAGTGGAGCATCTTCACCGCCATCTCCGTCGACTCCAAAATCGCCAACGGCATGGCCGTCTACAAACACTTCACCAAGGACGACCTGAAGGACATCTCGCTCCGCCTCAATAATTCCGAGCGCGGCAACGTCCTCATCCTCACCCGCGGCGTTCAGCAGGAAAAAGCCAAGAAAACGAGCTACACCCAGATCACCGGCTACGTCTACAGCCCCACCTCCAAAAACCTCCGCAAGTTCGTGTACGACGTCCCCGCCTCTGAACAGGGCAATGCCGACTTCAACATCGAGCCGAAGACCTTGGAGCAAATCCTCATCGATAACTTCGAGACCTTCGCCCTTCGCTCCATCGCCGACGAACTCCGCCCCACCAGCACCGGCGTCGGCGTCTTCCTCGTCCGCGAACGCGGCCAGTCCGGCATCCTCACCGTCGAGTCCATCCAGGGCGCGGGCACTCAAAACGCCGTAAGCAAAAAACTCATCGACGCCTCCTTCTTCATCCGCGGCTAAGCCAATCCCTCTCCACTTTCATGAAAACGAACTCCCAAGGTTCCGCCCTCTCGGGTGTGCTCATCGCCACACTCCTCGTCGCCATCGTCGCCGCTTCCGTGATGAGCCTGCTCAACACTCAGCGTCGCGTGAACATCCATCGCGAACTCCAGCTCCAGGCCAACGCCGCCGCCGAGACCGCCCTCGATTACGCCTACTCCTATATCATTAACGACATCGAGCGAAAGACCCTCGCCAACACCAGCTTCCGCCCCGCCTCGGGCGAAACCTACAAGGTCTTCACCCTTTCCGATAAACCCGACGTCGAAAAATTCCTCCTCGGCAACGTCGTCTCTCCTACCGGTGCCGACACCACTCCCGGCATCATCACACTGGAAGACCTCGAAATCCGCGTCCTCGCACCCACCCCCAGCAAACGCTACCGCGTCGACGGCAACGATCCCGCCAACGCCAGCGACCCCAACAAGGACCAGTGGGTCAACGAAACCCTCCTCCCCATCGTCGCCAGAGTCACCGCGCGCCAGGGCGGTCAAAAATACACCGCCTACGTCCAGAAAGGCATCTCCACCCGCGAAATCGCCCTCTTCCAGTACTCCATCTTCTTCCAAGGCCAGCTCCACCTCCACCGCGGCTTCCAGCCCATGGGCGGCGTCCACGCCAACGGCAACCTCTTCCTCAACGCCCACCCAGGCGACTCCGCCGTCTACAACGGCGCCGTCACCACCGCCTCCTATTTCTACCGCGGCTCCACCTTCGACCAGAGCGGCACTGGCGCCGACCCCTTCGGCTACACGCCCGTCGCTTCCAACGGTAAACTCGACTTCTCCCTCGGCGGCGTGAGCCCCTCCGCCACCGGCGGTTCCGGCCAGCTGAAAATCTACACCCACACCGTCCCCGGCTCTCCGCCCACCTACACCTACGTTAACCTCGAAACCACCTTGGACAGCCGCAAGACCACATGGAAAGAAGACGCCACCCGGATCTTCAAAGGCCAGCTCCAGGATCAGTCCCATCTCGTCCGAGAACTCACCCCCGTCGGCTCCGAAGGCTACCGTCAGGACGTCAAAGCCACGACCGACGCAAACGAGTTCAACAACGCCCCCTATTCGCTCATCGAGCCCAACCTTCCCTACAAAGACGCGACGGATAAGCACCCATCGCACAAAACCTCCCTTGAAAATTCCCTCCAAGCCAAGGCCTGCCTGATTTTCATCGTCGAATACAACGATCAGATCACCGCTGCATCGCTGCGCACCACCGATGGCTCTGCGATCACAAGCACCCACCTCCCCCTCCCCGTCGGCAACGCCAGCGCCCGCCCCAACTATCTCGTCGATCCCGACAACGACAACGTCATCAGCTCCACTACCACCACCGCCGTCATCAACGGCTCGGAACCTCGCATCGCCAACCCATGGAAAACCTTCGTCGTCCGTGCTTATAAGGTTAAATCCAGCTGGGACCGCAGCCTCGGTACCGACATCCACCAACTCAACTCCGACGGTACCTTCAAATACCTGGAAGCCGTCCCCCTGCCCTCGGGCGTCATCGGTGCCACAACCTGGCACAACGGCGCTGCTTGGCAGGGCGTGGACATCACCAAAATCACCCGCGACGGCGTCTTCGAAGACTTCACCATCGAACTCAGCGGCACCTCCAACAATGCCTGGCGTCCGGCAGATTACGGTTCACCTGCCGCACTCACCCACATCAGCCGCATTCCCGTCATCTCCTCGGACAATACCCAGCTCGGAAAGCTCAACCATAACGACCAGCAGGTGAAAGTGACTTCCGGCCTCTTTGACGCCCGTATGGGCCGACCGGTCGTACCTCTCACCATCGACATCGCAAAACTGAAATACGTCCTGGAAGCTCCCCTCGCCTCCCTCGCGGCTGGCACTCCCGATCGCGCTTTTCGCGACGCCTTCGATCCTACCGAAAATGTCGGCACCGCCTCAGCTCCCGTCAAACGCTGGAACGGCCTCGTGTACGTCGAGTTCCCCACCTCGCTCAAACTCAAAGACGCAACCGCTGCGGGTAATGATATTCCCCTCGGCTCGGCGGGCCCCGCCGGCAAATCCCGCCGCTTTGATTACGGCGAAAAAGAAAAACGCCACCCCGACCGCTGGTTTGATTACGATCACGATAGCCGCAAAGAGCGCGCCGACAGCCTCTCCAAAGGCATCGTGCCGCTTGCGCCTCAGCTTCGGGACTACCCCGACACGAGCCACCAAACCAGCACGGGTGGAGCAAAAATCTCCAACTACGGCACCAACGCGACCATCCTTAACGAGCGCTACGCTATCCCCGCACTCCAGTTGATCAACGGACGCCAGCTTCCGTATCCCATAGTAAGAGCCTCCGACAAAGATCCGATCATTGGTTTTACGGTCGCCACCAACGCCCCGCTCTACCTCGTCGGCAACTACAACTCCGACGGCGACCATGCCACAGGAACAAAAATCTCCGATATCTCTCCCGAGGCCTACTCGGTGGCCGATACCGCCATCACCGAAATTCCCGCCGGTCTTTTCTGCGACACCTTCACAATCCTTTCCAACGGCTGGGGCGAACATCCCGCAGGTAACATGAGCAACCGCGAAAAAAGCTTCTACGGGAAAAATCTCCCCTCCGATCAAACCATTCGTAACGGCCCTGGAAACGTCGGCACTCCGCCTACCCGTCCAGCGCGTGTTCGAGCCCAAAAAACCTTCGTCGCAGGCGATCTGACCGTCCCGGCTCTGACCTATCCGGCGACAAAACCCTACGTCGAGATCTCCGCCTGCATCGCCACGGGAGAATACCCCATCTTCGAATTCTTCACTCACGCCCTTGAGACATGGCATGGAGATGCATCGATCACAGGGACTAAAACTCCCATCATCATTAAAGGATCGATGGTCGGCATGTATCACTCCGAGATCCAGCACATCAAACAAGCCTACGGTCGCGAGCGAACCCGCGACATCCAGTACTACTGGCAGCACCACGGTGCCCACGCCTTCGTCTCCTCCCGTTATCACCGCATGTTGTACAATGGCGATTTCCCCCCCGGCACCCCGATGGCCTACGTCACCGCGCCCCGCGAATTCCGCCTCCTACGCCATGGCGAGACTGAGGATAACACCGTCCTCATCAAGGCCGGCTTCATCGCCCCCTGACCCGCTGGGAGCGCCGGCGTCTCGTCGGCATCTTCCAGCAAAAAACCCAGGCCCTCGGCCTGGGTTTTTTATTTCATAAAGCGACTTATCCTGCCCGCCCGCATTTCCGCCAGGCCCCTCGCATCCGCCTCAACCCCCGCGTCCGTCCCGCCAGCCGTTCCCATTCTCTCGCACCCACGCCATCAACCGCCCCGCCGCCCGCGCCCGGTGACTGATCGCATTCTTCTCCACCTCGCCCAGCTCCGCGTAACTCCGGTCAAACCCCTCCGGCACGAACAACGGATCGTACCCAAACCCCTCCCCGCCCCGCGGCTCCACCAGCAGCGCCCCATGCACGCGCTCCTCCACCACCTGCTCCACCCCGCCCGGCCCCAGCAACACCAGCACGCACACAAACTGCGCCCCGCGCCCCACCTTCGCCGGGAGCGCCCGCGGCCCGCCGGCACGCATCGATTCTCCGCCACTTAAACGTTCAGCGTTAAACGTTGAGCGTTGAGCGTTTTCCTCAGCCCCACAGCTCCCCACCGCTCCTCCATCCTTGGGTGTTCGATATTCGACGTTCGATGTTCGACGTTCGGTGCCGGCCTCCGGCACCGCCCGCATCACCTCGACCAGCTTCCTTAAATTCGCCGCCGGATCGCCCGCCGGCCCCGCAAAATAAGCCGACTCCACGCCCGGCCCCCCGCCCAGTGCATCCACGCAAATCCCGCTGTCATCCGCCAGCACCCAGATCGAGTCACCGTCTCCCGGATACGCCGCCAGCAATTTTTCACGCAACGCCGCCGCCTTCTTCCGCGCATTCCCGGTAAACGTCCCTGTGTCCTCCTCCACGTGCGGCATCCCGCCCGCGGCCTTCGCCGAAACAAACTCCACCGCCACGCCGCCCGCCGCCCGCGCCCGATCCGCGATCCCCTGAAACTCCTGCACCTTGTGCGCATTCCCCGAAGCCAGATAGATTTTCATGCTTAAAAATTTCCCGCCTTCGCCGCCTTCGCTTCTTCGCGAGACACGACACTCACGCCCGCCCTCCCGCCTCATCCACCGTCAACTTCGCCGGATAAACCACCCGCCCCCGCATCAACTGATCATCCCCAAACGCCTCGTGCCGCACCTCCGCCAGCCGCACCGCCTGCTCCAGCTTCTCGGTCCTCAACCCCGAAAACCCCGCCTTCGCCCGCTCATCACCCAGCAGCACCGGCGCGCGATACAGGAAATAATAATCCAGTTCCCGCTCCTGCAAAAACTCGCTCACCAGCTGCGCCCCACCCTCCAGATACACACCGGAAATTTTCTCCTCAACGCACTTCTTCCGAAACTCCCCGATCGGCACCCGCTGCGTCGCCGACGGCAACGCCCACACCTGCACGCCCTGATCGCGCAGCTTTCGCACGTATCCGAGTCCCGCATGCGCCGTCGTCACCACGATCGTCCGCTCCCGAAACCCATCCGTATAAACCTGCGGCATCACCCGGTCCGAAACCGACCGCAGCAACCCGTCGAAAACGAACCGCCACGGACACCACTCCTCCGCCCCCGGCACGCGCGCCGTCAGTTTCGGGTTGTCCTTCATCAGCGTCCCCGCGCCCACCGCGATCGCCGGGAAAAGCCGCCGCCACTTCATCACATCCGCCCGCGCCAGCTCCCCCGTGATCCACTTCGATTCCCCCGTCCGCGTCGCGATTTTCCCGTCCAGCGTCACCGCCGACTTCCCCGCGATGAGCGGCGTCCGCCGCGCGATCCAGTGATTAAAAATCAAATTCAGATCCGCGCACTCCCGCTCAAGCACACCGCTGACAACCTCCACGCCCGCCTCCCTCAACACCCCAAAACCTTTCCCCGCGTGCTCCGAGTACGGATCTGTCGCGCCAACCACCACCCGCGAAATCCCCGCCGCCCTGATCGCCTCGCAACAAGCCCCCGTCCGCCCATGCGTCGAACACGGCTCCAGCGTCACATAAAGCACCGCCCCCGGTTTCGGCTTTCTTCCAAGCGCGCTCAGCGCCACCCGCTCCGCATGCGGCCCCCCATCCTTCGCGTGAAATCCCTCCGCCACGATCTCCCCGTCCTCGACGATCACCGCCCCCACCATCGGATTCGGATGCGTCTCCCCCCAGGCATTCCGCGCCAGCTCCACCGCCCGCCGCATGAACCGCTCATCCTGCGCAGCCGCATTCGCGCCCACATTAGTCGCCGAGTTCACGCCGCACCTCCGCCATTTAAGCGTTCAGCGTTGAGCGTTAAGCGTTGAGCGTTCCCTTCCGCCCTTGGGCGTTGAACGTTCGATGTTGGATGTTGGATGTTCATCGCAAGTCTCACGCCTTCACGTACGGATTCCCACGCATCTCCGCCGCCACCGTCGTCCGCGGCCCATGACCCGACAACAGCACCGTCGCCTCCGGCAGCGTATAAATCTGCTCGCGAATCGACTTCTCCAATACGGGAAAACTCCCGCCCTCAAAGTCCGTCCGCCCCACGCTTCCCGCAAAAATCGCGTCGCCCACAAACGCCACGCCCTCCTTCGCGAAATAAAACAACACATTCCCCGGACAATGCCCCGGCACATGCCGCACCTCTGCCTCCGCGCCCGCCGCCATCCGCTTCTCGCCCGCCACGAACCAGCCATCCGGCTTCACCTGCTTCAGCCCCAGCGGAATTCCCAGCCGCGCCTCGACCACCTCCGGCACCAGCATCATCTCCCGGTCGTCCTCATGCGCGAAAACCTTCGCCCCCGTCGCCGCCACGATCTCCTCCACACCCTGGATATGATCGAAGTGACCGTGCGTCAGCCACACCTCCGTCAACGTCGATCTCTCCTTCTCCAAAATCGTCGCCACCGCCGGCCACACCCCTTGCGGCGCATCGATCAAGACCGCCTCCCCACCGCCTTCCGGCGTCAGCAGGTACGCATTCGTCTGCACCATTCCGGCAGTCATTACGTGAATCTTCATTTCTCGCGCCCAATCCAAACCCTTTCCCCCACCGCGCAACGCGAAACCTCTCCGCCATTAAAAAGTTAAGCGTTCGGCATTGAACGTTAAGCGTTCAGCATTGAACGTTGAGCGTTCGCCTTCTCCCCCTCCGTCCTCCGTGCCCTCTGTGTCCGCGCTCCGTGCTCTCTGTGGCCCACTCAGTTTCCCCTCCGTCTACCCGCTACTCGCTACTTACTTTCCGCCCCACTTCCTCCTTCCCTCCCCCGCGCCCCGCTCGCTAACGTCCGCCCCTTTATGCCGACTCTTAAATTCGCCGTTCTTCCTGGAGACTACATCGGGCCCGAGGTCATGACCGAAGCCCTGCGCGTGCTGGAGCACGTCGCGAAAAAAGAAAACCTCACCCTCTCCTACCAGCACGCCGACGTCGGCGGCGCCGGCATCGACAACCATGGCAAGGCCCTCCCCGACTCTACCCTCGCGACCTGCCAGCAGGCCGACGCCATCCTCTTCGGCTCCGTCGGCGGCCCGAAATGGGAAAAACTTCCGCCCAAAGAACAGCCCGAGCGCGCCGCCCTCCTCCCGCTCCGCAAGGCATTCAATCTCTTCGCCAACATCCGCCCTGGCCTTCTCTACAAAGACCTCGCCGACGCCTCCCCGCTCAAGTCCGAGCGCATCCCCAACGGCATCGACATCGTCTGCATCCGCGAGCTCACCGGCGGCATCTACTTCGGCGAAAAGCGCACGACCACTTTGGAAAACGGCGAGCAGCAGGCCATCGACAC
This sequence comes from uncultured Nibricoccus sp., assembly GCA_966249325.1. Taxonomy (GTDB): domain Bacteria; phylum Verrucomicrobiota; class Verrucomicrobiia; order Opitutales; family Opitutaceae; genus Nibricoccus. The sequence goes on from CBINDC010000011.1 coordinate 82,357, forward strand.
CATGGTCTACAAAACCTCCGAGATCGAACGCATCGCCGAGGCCGCCGCGCAAACCGCCCGCACCCGCAGCAAAAAAATCTGCTCCGTCGACAAGGCCAATGTCCTTGAAACCTCCGTCCTCTGGCGCAAGACCGTCACCGCCTACTTCGCCAAGCATCACCCCGATCTCCAGCTCTCGCACATGTACGTCGACAACGCCGCCATGCAGCTCGCGCGCGACCCCAACCAGTTCGACGTGCTCTTCACCGAAAACATGTTCGGCGACATCCTCTCCGACGAGATGGCCGTCATCTGCGGCTCCCTCGGCATGATGAGCTCCGCCTCCCTCGGCACGATCAAAAACTCCCACGGCAAACCCTTCGGCCTCTTCGAACCCGCCGGCGGCACCGCCCCCGACATCGCAGGCAAAGGCGTCGCCAATCCCTGCGCGCAAATCCTCTCCGCCGCGCTCATGTTCCGATACAGCTTCGGCCTCGACGCCATCGCCGCGAAGATCGAAGCCGCCGTCCGCAAGACCGTCACCATCGACCTGATACGCACCGGCGACATCGCCTTCGGCAAACCCTCCGTCGGCACCAAAGCCATGGCCGACGCGATCATCGCGAATCTCTGACGAGATTCGCGAAATGAGGAGGAGCGAAGAGTGAAGGGTGAAAAATCTGATGCGGGACACCCCGCGGACATTCGCGAGCGAACATTCACCTTCGCTCTTCGCGTCATCAAATTGTGTCAGACCTTGGAGGGGACTTCCGGCGTCCAACGCACTCTAAGCAAACAGTTGCTTCGTTCCGCCACCTCTATCGGCGCCAACGTCGAGGAGGCACACGGCAGCCAAAGCAAAGCCGATTTCACGGCAAAGCTCGCCATCGCCTGCAAAGAAGCCCGCGAAACCCATTACTGGCTTCGTTTAATCGCCACCGCCGAACTACTGCCTGCGTCTCGCCTCCACGACCTCACCGACGAAGCGAACCAGCTCATCGCTATCCTGACCGCGATAGTGAAAAAGTGCCGTCGCCCCACCTGACGCCAACTCCGCTTTCACCCTTCACCGTTCACCCTTCACTCTTCTAGAAAGGCGTCGCCGACCCCGCCCGGTCCAGACTGCTCCGCACCACCCGCGTGAGCGTCGCCATGTCGAACGGTTTCGGCAAAAAGTTCACGCCCTCCCTGAGCGCGAAACTCTTCCCCGCCATCTCCGGGCTGTACCCGCTCATATAGATCACGCGCAGCCCCGGCTGCTCCTGACGCAGCCGCAGCGCCAGATCCACGCCGCTGATCCCGCCCGGCATCACCACATCCGTCAGCAGCAGTTTGATCTTTCCCGCATGCTGGGCCCACGCCTCCAGCGCCTTCGCGCCATGCTCCGCCTCGATCACCTGATACCCCTGCCGCACGAGCGCAAACCGCGCCACCGCCCGCACCTCCGCCTCATCCTCAACCAATAAAATCGTCTCTCCTCCGCCGACCGACTTCTCCGGCTCCCCCAATCCAACCGCCACAGGCAACGGCATGCCTTCAAGCGCCGGCAGGTGCATATGGAACTGCGTACCCACACCCACTTCACTCTCGACCGATATCCACCCCTTATGCTGCTGCACGATGCCATACACCGTCGCCAGCCCAAGGCCGGTCCCCTTGCCAAATTCCTTCGTCGTGAAAAACGGCTCGAAGATCTTCGGCAACGTCTCCGCTGAAATCCCCGTCCCCGTATCCGCCACGGTCAGACGCACAAAACAGCCTTTCCTCGTCTCCGGCCGCCGCCGCGCCCCGTCTCCATCGATCTCCACCCGCGCGGTTTCGATGCGCAACCGTCCGCCCTGCGGCATCGCATCGCGCGCGTTCACCACCAGATTCAAAATCACCTGCTCCATCATCCCCGTGTCCGCCTGCACACCCAGCGGCGTCGGCGCGCACGCGAGTTCCACCGTCACATCCTCCCCCACGATGCGCCGCACCATGCTGCCCATGCCTTCAACCACGTCATTGATGTTCAGATCGCGCAACTGCAGCACCTGGCGTCGGCTGAAGGCCAGCAACTGCCGCGTCAGATTGGCCGCCCGGTCCGCCGCCAGCGAAATATCCGCCAGCGACTGGTCGGTCTCCGGATCGCGCGGCCCAGCCACCTGCAGCAGCGAGATCTGCCCCTTGATCACCGTGAGCAAGTTATTGAAATCGTGCGCCACCCCGCCCGAGAGCTGCCCGATCGCCTCCATCTTTTGCACCTGCCGCAATTGCTCCTCGAGCCGCTTGCGCTCCGTCATATCCATCACCATCGCCAGCGCTCCCGTGTACCGCCCTTGCGAATCGTAGATCGGCGTCGTGCTGAGCGACACCCACAAGTCGGTCCCATCTTTGCATCGCAAGCGGGAGTCCCGGCTTTCACGCATACCCAGCCGCCTCCGGACCAGCGCCTGATCCACCTCTGCCTGCGCGTCCAGCGCGGTGAAATCGCCGACACTCCGCCCCAGCATCTCATCCGCCGCCGAATACCCCAGCATCTCGATCATCCGCTGATTCACGAACGTCGTGCGGTCCTCCGCGTCGATCAGCCAGATGCCCTCGTGCGCCGTCTCCACGATCAACCGGTACTTCGCCTCGCTCTCGCGCAACGCGATCTCCGCCCGCCGCTGCTCCGTCACATCCATGATCGTGCCGCCAGCCTTCACTCGATTGCCCTTCTCGTCGAAAATCGCCTCCACGATCGCGTCGAAGTACCGCACCGGCCCGTGCGCCGGATTCGAGCGAAACGTCTCCGTCTTCAATTCCCGCAGCACCGGCATCTCCGACGCCGTATTCAAAATCACCGGACGATCCTCCGGATGCAGCATCTCTAAAAACTCCGGCAGCGGCGCCGCCCCTAGCGCCGGATCGCGGCCGAACATCCGGCACAGCTGCTCCGACCACCAGTTCTCCTTGGTCGTCATGTCCGACTCCCAGCTCCCCATCTTCGCCCGCGCCTGAGCCGCCTTCAGCCGCTCCTCGCTCTGTCGCAAACGCCACGTCGTCTCGCGCAGCTGTCTCTCCGCTTCATGCCTTTCCGTCACATCGCGCACAAACACTGCCGCCCCCTCCTCCAACGGATAAATGCGCCCTTCGAACCACCGCTTCCACGGCGCGAAGTACGCCTCGAACGTCTCCGCCTTCCGCGTCTCTGACACTTTCAGACAAGCCTTCTGATACTCGCTCCCCGCCGTCTCCGGCACCGCCTCCCAGATCACCCGCCCCATCAATTCCGCCGCCCGCCGCCCCACCATCGCCTCCGCCTGCCGGTTCATGTGCGTGTACCGCCACGCAGGATCGAACATGAAAAACGCCTCGCTGCTCCCCGCCAGCATCGTCTCCAGCCGCTTCGCCTCCACCCCGCTTTTTATCGCCTCCCTTGCTTTCCCGTCCTCCTGCGCTTCTCCCGCCGCCACCCGCCTGATCCACCAAAACAAAATCGCCCCCGTCACCCCCACGAAAAACCACCCCTTGTACGTCTGCACCACCGTCAGCGCCTCCGACTCCGCCCACAACGCCCTGACCAACTGGTCCGACAACAATATCCACGCCCCCGCCACGACCACATACGTCGCCGCAATTTGAAACGCCATCCGCGCTGCTTTTTTCGGGGTGATCACAAGAAAACAAACGACACTCCGGGCACCAGGTCAGTCCGCGTCGTCCCGCCAAACCAGACAGTCCCATCCCTCCCGCGCAAGAACGCGTTGCCTCCGCATCCCCCGCTTCGCTCATCCGGCTTTTGCCCAACCCCACCCGCCCGCAGCGTCTCCGCCTCCAACAAACGCGAGCCCCACTCACACCTCTCCCCCGCCCCCATTCCTTCGCTCCCATCGCCCCCCTCGCGAGCCCCCCTCTCCCCCACCCAAAATCTCCTTCCCCCCCGCCTCCCCGCCCTCTTTGCTCCCCGTTCCTTTTGATAGGTTACTAATCTTTTCAGCTAACTCCGTCACACAGCGCGCTACGCTCTCCGCCCTACCTTCCATCCTCTATTCTCTATCTTCTTCCGCCTCCGCCCGCCTCCGTGCCCTCCGTGACTCCTCTCGTGCTCTCTGTGTAACAACTCCGATTCCTGATTCCGACTCCGCCCACTCCGCCTCCGACTTTCACTCTTCCCTCTTCACCCTTCACTCTTCCGACATGACCTCCGCCGAGATCCGCCAGAGCTTCCTCGATTTCTTCGCCTCAAAAGGCCACACGATCGTCCCCTCGTCGTCCCTGCTCCCGGACTCGCCCGGACTCCTCTTTACCAACGCCGGCATGAACCAGTTCGTGCCCATCTTCCTCGGTGACCGCGCCCCCGACGTCTCCAAATGGGCCGGCGCCCGCCCCTCGAAAGACACCCGCGCCGCCGACACCCAGAAATGCATCCGCGCCGGCGGCAAACACAACGACCTCGAAGACGTCGGCTACGATACCTATCACCACACTCTCTTCGAGATGCTCGGCAACTGGTCCTTCGGCGACTACTTCAAAAAAGAGTCGCTCACCTGGGGCTGGGAACTCCTCACCAAAGTCTGGGGCATCCCCGCCAAACGCCTCTTCGCCACCGTCTACGCCCCCAAGCCCGGCGACCCCTCCGAATTCGACCACGAAGCCGCCGCCATCTGGACCGAACTCTTCAAAAAAGAAGGCCTCGATCCCGCCATCCACATCGTCCACGGCAACCGCAAGGACAACTTCTGGCAGATGGGCGACACCGGCCCCTGCGGCCCCTGCTCCGAAATCCATTTCAACCTCCTCGAAAAAGACGACGAAGCCGCCGGCCGCGCCCTCGTCAATTCGTCCAGCCCCCGCTGCATCGAAATCTGGAACCACGTCTTCATCCAGTTCAACGCCAACGCCGACGGCACCTTCTCCCCCCTCGCCGCCAAACACGTCGACACCGGCATGGGCTTTGAACGCGTCGCGGGCATCATGGCCACGACGAAAAAGTTCACCGACTTCTCCGCCGAGCCCTCCAACTACAACGCCGACGTCTTCGCCCCCCTCTTCGCCAAAGTCACCGAACTCTCCGGCAAAACCTTCAAAGGCACCGTCCCCTCGAAACGCGAAGGCCTCAGCGAACAAGAGAACATCGACATCGCCTTCCGCGTCCTCGCCGACCACGCCCGCACCATCAGCTGCTCCATCGCCGACGGCATCCTCCCCGGCAACGAAGGCCGCAACTACGTCATCCGCCGCATCCTCCGCCGCGGCATTCTGTACGGCAAAAAACTCGGCCTCAAAGTCGGTTTCTTCGAACAACTCGTCGCCCCCGTCGTCGAGTCCCTCGGCAACGTCTTCCCTGAGTTGAAGCAGCAACAAGACCTCGTCCGCCGCGTCATCAAATCCGAAGAAGAATCCTTCGGCCGCACACTCGATCGCGGGCTGACTTACTTCGAGGAAGCGGTGGCAGAATTGAAAGCGTTCGGCACAGACGCAGGAACTCCAGAAGTCGAGAAGTTCAAATGGGACTCAGAGCGTAAAGCTTCGACAGTATTCAAAGGATCCCGCGCCTTCCAACTCTACGACACTTTCGGGTTTCCCCTCGACATGACCCAGCTGCTCGCGACCGAGCGCGGTCTGACTGTGGACACAGCAGAGTTCGAACGATTGATGGAAGGTCAGCGCGAACGCGGCCGCGCCTCGACGAAAAAAGAAATCGTCGTTGCCGCCACTGAAGGCGCTGAATCCGCCGCCTACGAAGCCTCGCTCTTCACCGGCTACACCATCGACACCACCAAACCCGTCGACGCCATCCTCACCGACATCGTCAAAAACGGCAAAGACACCTTCGTCGTCTTCGACCGCACACCCTTCTACGCCGAGATGGGCGGCCAGGCAGGCGACACCGGCACCGCCATCATCGGCGGACAAACCGTCCAGATCACCGACACGATCAAAGACAAATCCGGCCGCCACCTCCACAAGCTCGCCTCCGCTCCCGCGCAGCTTCCCGCCGCCGGCACCACCGCCCACCTCACCGTCGGCAACTCACGTCGCCGGGCAATCAGTCGTCATCACTCCGCAGCGCATCTTATCCACTGGGCTCTACGCAAAGTGCTCGGAACACATGTGCGCCAGGCCGGTACTTCGAAGACGCCCGACCGCATGCGCTTCGACTTCTCCCACTTCGAAGCCATGACCCCCGCGCAACTCCGCGAGGTCGAGCAACTCGTCAATGAGAAGGTCCTCGATAATGCCAAAGTCGAAACCTACGAAACCGAGTTCGACAAAAAGCCCGAAGGCACCCTCGCCTTCTTCGGCGAGAAATACGGCAAGCTCGTCCGCGTCGTCGACATCGGCGGCTACAGCCGCGAACTCTGCGGCGGCACGCACGTCTCCACCACCGGCGAAATCGGCCTCATCAAAATCGTCAGCGAAGCCGCCATCGCCGCCGGCACCCGCCGCATCGAAGCCGTCGCCGGCCAGGCCGCGCTCGACTACGTCAACCAGCGCGAAGCCGCCCTCACCGCCCTCAGCACTCAACTCTCCGCCACGCCGCAGGAGGCCGCGAAAAAACTCGAGACGCTCCTCGCTCAACAAAAAGAAACCGAGCGCCAGCTAAAGGTCTTCCAGCAAAAAGCCATCAACGAACTCGCGACCGATCTCGCGTCGAAAGCGACCGACCGCGACGGTCTTAAATTCGTCAGCGCCGTCGTCACCGTCGACGCCCCCGAAACGCTCCGCAGCCTCGGCAGCCAGGTCCTCGCCAAACTCGGCGAAGGTGTGGTCCAGCTCGGCGCCGCCTTCGGCCCCGACAAACTCTCGCTCGCCGCGTTCGCGTCACCCGCCGCGATCAAAGCCGGCCACCAAGCCGGCAAAATCATCGCCGACCTGTCCGGAAAACTCGGCGGCAAAGGCGGCGGCAAACCCGACTTCGCCATGGGCGGCGGCAAAGACACCGCCAAACTCCCCGAAGTCCTCAAATAATCCCAAGCGCCGGAAAAACCCCCGGCGCTTTTTTTGTGCCTCGCCAAAACGCCAAACCGCACAAGTCCGAACTCAGAAATTCCGTCCGACTTCAGCGCCTCCGCACTTCCGTGCTTCCGCGATTAAAATAAAAATCCCAAACTCCACTTTTTCGCTCCAACCTTAGCGTCTTTGCGTCTTCGCGCTTAACTCACCACAGCATACCTTCGACTTAATGATCTCCTAGCATTTCCCTCTCTCAACTTTCACCCTTCACTCTTCACCCTTCCGTCTTTCCACCATGAGCCTCACACCCGAGCAAAAACAGACCGTCGCCTCCTGGGTCGCCGCCGGCGACAACCTCTCCGCGATCCAGAAAAAACTCTCCGAGCAGCTCAAAATTTCCATGACGTACATGGACGTCCGTTTCCTCGTCGACGACCTCGACCTCGCCCTCAAAGACCCCGCGCCCAAAGTCGACACCTCCGACGTCTCCAAAGCCCAACCCGCAAAACCCAAATCCCCCTCCGCCCAATCGCCTTCCGCCGGAGCCAATGGCCCCGCCGTTTCCGACCAGGATCTTCCCGCCGATCTCGAAGACGGCGAACTCGCCGAAGACCCCAACGCCTTCCCCGAAGAGCCGATTCCCGGCAACGTCACCGTCGAAGTAAACAAAGTGAACCTCATCCCCGGCGCTCTCGCCAGCGGCACGGTCACCTTCAGCGACGGCGTCACCGCCGACTGGATCGTCGATAACCAAGGCCGCCCCGGCTTCACCAAAGTCAGCCAGCCCGGCTACCGCCCCACTCCCCAAGACGGCCAGGCCTTCATGCAAGAACTCAGCGCCGCCCTCCAACGCCAGGGCTACTAACGCCCCTGTAGGACCGGACCTCTGGTCCGCGCCGCCGCGGGCCATCGCGCACGGCTCCGCCTCCGCGGTAGAGCGCGTTGTCCCTGTATAGACCGGGATCAAGAGTGACAGCTGGCCCGCTTTAGAGGTGACAGTTTTCCTGGGGAGGTTGGAGAGGATGGTAGTTGCCTCTGGGCAGGTCGGCTGTGGCCGTGATGTCGATCAGTCCGGCGGTGCCCCCCTCGTCCTTGCCTTGGGCCTGCGGGTGATAAGATCCGGCCGTGAATCATCCGCACGCCCACACGCCGCAGCCGCGACTCACCTCTGCCAACACATCGCACGCACGCATCCCCACCCGTCCCCGCCCACTCATCGCTTGCGACGCCCTTTCAACCACGCCAGCACCTCCGCCAGCGGCCGCGTGTTGAGCACGTTTTCCTTCGTCAGCCACCCCTTGCGCGCCGCCACGACTCCAAATCTCACATACGTCAGCCCGCCCGTGTCGTGCGCATCCGGATTGATCGCACACATTAACCCGCGTTCCGCCCCGCGCCGCCACAGCCGCCAGTCCATGTCCAGCCGCCACGGATTCGCGTTCAACTCGATGACCACATTGTTCGCGATCGCCGCATCGATCACCTTCGCCGCATTCACCGCGTACGCCTCGCGCTGCAACAACAGCCGCCCCGTCAAATGCCCGAGCATCGACACATGCGACGACTCGATCGCCTGGATGATCCGCGCCGTCATCGTCTCCTCGCTCTGCGCAAACGCGTTGTGCACCGACGCCACCACGTAATCCAGTTGCGCCAGCGTCGCGTCGTCGAAATCCATCCGCCCGTCCGCCAGAATATCGCACTCGCTCCCCTTCAACACGCGCACGCGAAAACGCCCTGACGCGTTCAACGCATCGATCGCCGCGCACTGCTCCAGCAATCGCGCCTCATCAAGCCCCTTCGCCTGAAAACTCGCCTTCGAGTGATCCGCGATCCCGAGATAATCCCAGCCCAGCGCATCCGCCGCCGCCGCCATCTCGTTCAGCGTATTCCGCCCGTCCGACGCCGTCGTGTGGTTATGAAACGCCCCGCGCAAATCCGCTTCCTCGATCAACTGCGGCAACTCCCCTTTCTCCGCCGCCTCGATCTCGCCCAACCCCTCGCGCAACTCCGGCGGAATAAACTTCAATCCGAGATGCCCGAATAACTCCGCCTCATCCGCGATCTTCAAACTCACCCCCGGCCCACCCGCCGCCTTCGCCTTCACGGTCCCTTCGCCTTCCGACGGCACCAGTCCCCACTCGCTCAAACTCAGCCCGCGCGCCAGCGCCCGCTGCCGCATCTGCACATTGTGATCCTTCGATCCCGTGAAGTGATGCAGCGCAAAAACAAATTGCTCCGCCGGTACGATCCGCAAATCCGCCTGCAGTCCGCTCTCATAGCGCACACTCGCCTTCGTCTCGCCCTTCGCCGTCACCTCCTTCACGCCCGGCCGCGACACAAACCACTCCACCACCGGCTCCACCTGCGACGCCGCCACGATGAAATCCAGATCGCCCACCGTCTCCATCCCGCGCCGCAAACTCCCCGCATGCTCCGCCCGCTGCACTTCCGGCAACGCGCGCAGCCCCGCCAGAATCGGCTCCGCCACATCGAACGCCACCGCCCGCAAATGCCGCTTCGAGTAAGTCTCCCGATTCCGGATACCCGCCAGAATCTTCTCCTGCGATTTCTCCCCAAACCCCGCCAGCGCCGCGACCTTTCCCTCCGCACACGCCTTCGTGAGCCCGTCAATCGTGTCGATGCCGAGTTGCTCATTGAGCGCCTTGATCTTCTTCGCGCCCAGCCCGGGAATTTCCAGCATCTCGATCAACCCCGGCGCCACCGTCGCCTTCAGATCCTCATAAAACTTCAGCGATCCCGTCGTGTGCAGCTCCGTGATCTTCTGCACCAGCGCCTCACCGAAGCCCTTGATCTTCCCGAGCCGCCCCTCGGCGATCACCGTCGCGAGATCTTCTTCGAGCGCTTCGAGCGTCCGCGCCCCCGTCTGATACGCCCGCGTCTTGAAAGGATTCTCCCCCTTCAACTCCAGCAGCACAGCGATATCATTCAGCACATCCGCGATCTCGTTCTTGTTCACGCCACCCAACACAACTCCTTCCCCGCTTTTTTGAAGCGCAAAGACGCGAAACTTCCGTGTATGGCGGCGAGCTCGCTCGCCGCTTCCGCAACCGCCGACCTCCTCATCGGCTTCCTTGCCCGACTCCTTCGCCTCCTTCCATTCCATCGCGAGACACCTTCCTATTCCGCACCTCCGCTCGTCCGTGCTTCCGCGATCCTCCGTCCCCAAACTCCATCCTGTTAATCCAATCATCCTGTCTCAAACTCCGCCTCCGCACCTTTGCGTCTTCGCCTCTTTGCGCTTAACTCCGCTCAAAAAATTCTCTGCGCCCATGATCCGCCTCTCGACCCTCAGCATCATCCTCCTTGCCGCCTTCGCCCTCGCTGCCTGTGACAGAAGCAAGAGGCAGGTGCTCGCTGAATACACCTATAGCGAGCCCACTAAAATCACCGTCCAACTCGACTGGGTCGCCGAACCCGAGCACGGCGGTTTCTACCAAGCCCTCGCCCGCGGCTTCTTCGTCGAAGAAGGCCTCGACGTCACCCTGATCCCCGGCGGCCCCAACGCCTTCGCCACGCAAAAAGTCGCCTCCGGCCAGGCCCAGTTCGCCCAGGCCGACTCCACCAACACCATCCTCGCCATCGCCCAAGGCATCCCCGTCACCAACTTCGCCGCCGTCTTCCAGAACGACCCGTCCGTCCTGATGCTCCACGCCGACAGCCCGGTCACCCGCTTCGAAGACCTCGCCGGCAAGACCATCATGGCCCGCCCCGAATGGGCCTTCATCCCGTACGTGAAGAAAAAATACGGCATCGAGTTCGGCCTCATCCCGCAAAACTTCCAGCTCGCCAACTTCATCGCCGACAAAAATTTCATCCAGCAAGCCTTCTACATCGCCGAGCCCTACCACGTCGCTCGCGAGAGCAAAGACACCGTCAAAACCAAATACCTCTACCCGTGGGACGCCGGCTTCGACGCCTACGTCGTGGTCATCGCGAACAAACCCTGGCTCGGAAAAAATCCCGACGCCGCCCGCGCCTTCTACCGCGCCTACGTCCGCGGCTGGAAAGACTACCTCGAAGGCGATCCCGCGCCCGCCCACGACCTCATGAAGAAAGCCAACCCCGCCGCGACCGACGACTACCTCGCCTTCTCCCGCCAGATGATCATCGACGAAAAACTCGTCACCGGCCGCACGTCCACCGACACCTCCCAAATCGGCCGCCTCAGCCCCGACCGCTTCCAAATCCAACTCACCCAACTCCGCGACCTCGCGATCCTCAAAAAAGACCTCACCGTCGACGAAGTCGTTACCACCGCTCATCAGGAAAAATAAGCATACCCACTCCCCCAAATGCCTCTCAGGCTTCTCGTCCCCATCGTCATTTGCGCCGCCTTGGCAGCCCTCAGCGGATGCGCAAATCCCATCAACGCGCACACCGCAAAGCGCTACTACGAATTCGGAGTCGAAGCCGAACGCGCGAACGAACTCTCACTCGCACGCCAGAATTATTCCCGTGCCTACGGAAATGCCAAAATGGGAAACCTTGGGCCTTACGCCGAGGCTTCCTACTTGTATGAGTACGCTCGCGTCACCGGATATGCAGGCGAGTACGCCGAGTCCTCCCAAGCATTCACAGAGGTTCTCGCGCTTATCGATAAAGTAAAAGGCGAAGCCGATAAACTGCGCCCGCCTGCTCTGGCGGAATACGCACGCCTTCTGCACGACACCGGCCAGCACGAAAAAGCCGTGCCCATCTTCGAGCAAGCAGCGGCCGCGCTGGAAAAGGTCGGCACCGAGTCCATAGATCCGCTGGGTTACGCTGCGCTTTTGGACGACTATGCCGAATCACTGACCGCAGCGGGACTCGCGGAACGTGCTTCAGGCATTTCTGCTAAATCAACAGCTCTAAAGACTGGGCATAAAAATGCGCCTCAGCCTTTTGAGGCCAGGCGCTATAAAACTAGATAACAGACGTTGTCATCAGAGATAAAACCACTTTCCCGGCCCGCGCCCTGCTCTCTTTCGCAGTCAGTCTCCGTCCACCTAGCCACTTTCATCCTCCGCTTCCGACACTGGTCATTGGTCACTGGTTAACTGGTCATTTCCCTCCATGCCCGAACTCCGCGACTGCATTGTCCTCCACGGCCCCGACCTCGTGCCGCACCGCGTCCGTCGCTTCGCTTGGGTCCACGACACCATCACCGCGATCAAACTCGACGCCCCCGTCACGCAGCTCGACACCGGCGCCCTCGTCATCATCCCCGGCCTCTACAACAGCCACACGCACATGGGCGACAGCGCCCTCCCCGACGGCGCCACCGGCCTCACCCTCGAACAAGCCTTCTTCCGCCCCGCCGGCTACAAGTACCGCGAACTCGCCAAACTCTCCGAGGAAACCCACCTCCCGCACCTTGTAGCCCATCTTGGATACATGGCCCGCTGCGGCGTCGTCTGCCACCTCGACTTCCGCGAACAAGGCCTTCACGGCGCCCGCCTCCTCCGCAAAGCCTCCGAGCAAACCGGCGTCCAATCCGTCATCCTCAGCCAGTTCAACGAATCGCCCATCCCCGAAGACCAGCTCCGCGCCAACCTCTCGCCGCTCCCCGAATCCGCCCGCCTCGAACTCGAGCAAATCCTCACCGTCGCCGACGGCTTCTCCGAAAGCACGATGAACGACCTCACGGATTCCGCCTGGAGCACCATCCGCGAAATCACCTCCGCCCGCCGGAAACTCCGCGCCATCCACTGCCTCGAAAACCCCGGCTACCGCGACCTCTCCGTCGCGACGACCGGACGCGGCGACCTCGCCCGCGCGCTCGACCTCTACGACCCGCACCTCGTCGTGCACATGACGTCCGCCAACGCCGACGAAATCGCTCTCCTCGCCCGCTCCGGCAAAACCGCCGTCCTCAACCCCCGCGCCAACGCCGCCCTCGGCCTCTCCCTCCCACCCGTCGCCGCGCTCCTCGACGCCGGCGCCAATCTCCTCCTCGGCACCGACAACGGCATGCTCAACAGCCCCTCGATCCTCGCGGAGTTGGATTTCACCTACAAACTCGCCAAATCCCAAGCCGCCGACGCCCTCCGCCCCGATCCCGCCGCGATCCTGAAGATGGCCACGAGCAACATCCGCCCCGCCCTCGGCGGCGACCACTTCGGCCACCTAGCCCACGGCCTCCCCGCCACTTTTGTCGTCCTCGACTTCAACGCCCCCCACCTCCGCGCCACCCGCCACATCACCGCAAGTATTGTCGGACGAGTCACCCCCGCCGACATCCTCGCCACCTACCGCACCGGCCGCGAACTCTGGAAAGCGCCCACTTTCTCCCTGTAGGGCCGGACCTCTGGTCCGCGCCTCTGAGCCGACTAGTGAGCGAGTGCATTCCCTCAATTCATCTTAAGACTTTTCGGGTCTTCTAGTTCTCGGAAAGTTTTGAGCGCAATTTCATCTAGCTCCTGCGATGTCAGCATATTCGCGCTCCTTCCGATCTCTTTACTCAATTGGACGTTTTCCGGAGAATTCTGATGACTGATAAAATATTCGAGTGAGCACTGAGCTACTTGAGATCGGATCACCTCACAATCCCACTCCGTTTCATCAATTTCGCCAATAAGCACGCGAGTAGGCGTTAGCGGTAGAAAAACAGAACGAATGACTTCGTTCTTGTCCGTAAATGGTCGGAATTCGCGCACGCTCGCCGTCTGAAACAAAACAGCAGAGTCTCCAAGAATCATATTGGCGCGAGGGACATTGATCACACGAAATTTCAAAGCAGATAGAGCCTCAACGCGGATTTGAGGGTGGATGTCCTTTTTCAACGCACGCAGATGTCCATCCTTAATAGCCGTCTCCAATCTAGCGGAAGGAAGATTCTTCATAGATTGAACTGCTAGAGAAAACAGTGGCTTTTGCATTTCCAGCAATTGCTCCCGATTTTCCTCAGCGAGCTTCAACAAGGTAGGAAGCTGCTCGTTTTGGACACTTTTCGGGACTTCAGCTTTGTCCATTTCTTCGATGAACTGATTTTTGATCAGATCGGGATTCGCCGCGATATGAGAGCTAACCAAACGCACAACGGCGTCTGGATCTTCCAAAAACGACAGAATTCTGCGGATCAGAAAATCTGCACTCTTGAGAAAAGATTCTCGGACATGCCGAGTCCGGATTTCGAGATGACTGATGAACGGAGCAATCTCACCGTCAAAAACCGGACCGACCGGACAGGCCCTAAGTCGATTAGCCAAGTTTCCGAAATGGTTCTCGGCGGTAGTTATCGTATCATCGACGACAGTATCGTTGGGTTCGGTATAGAAATGCAGATCCGCACCGACCTCCTTAATTTTCCGCTCTTCAGGAGCATCATTGGCTCTGAATTTCCAAGTGTACGCCGTCTTCCCAATTTTCTGACTAGCAAAGCCTCGTTGAAGAAACTGGGGAATAAAGTGCTGATTATCTCCGGCCATAGGAAGGGTGTGAGCTAGGGTTCAACCGCAATGTTTGCGATATGAGCAAACAACCGGATGTCCGCCCAATAGCGAGGTCGGGCCAGCCAGAAGGGGGCAAACCTGAATGTTGCGGTCATTCACGGAGCTGCCTCCTCATTCTCGCAGCTACTCAGCATGCGCAGAGCCCCCTCTCGATAGCACCAAAGTTACCGCACCACCACGTTCGAGATCAGAAACTCCGCGGGCTTCTCCAACGGCTTGTCGCCCGTCGCGTCAGTGCCCGAATTGCGCGCGGGTGCCGGGGGCAGCGATCCGGTGCGAAATTCGATCCGGCAAATCGAGTCCGCGGCCGCCGAAAATCCCAGACCTGCGCGCGTCTTGCCATTCACCGTCACGGTGTAGCTGCGCGCTTTGCAATCGGTCGCCACGCTGATGGCGATCGGTTTGCCCTCCGGCTGCGTTCCAAGATCGACCCGCGATCCTTTATCGAACGCCACCAGCTTGCCGTCCGGCGACAGCATCAGTTTCACCGGCCGGGCCGACCCAAACGCAGGCCGCAATTCGACCTCCAACTCCCCATGCTTCTGCGGCGTAAGCGTGAAGGAAACGTTCGGCGTGCTCGACTCCGGAAACACCCGCTCCGCACGTGCAAAATCATACGGCGACGCATCCAGCAACCGCAGTGCTTTTCCGCCACCGCCGCCGGCGCTCTGATCGACCACACTCACCGGAGCCCAGAGAAGACTATACGTATTCCACTCAGGAATGGTCCGGCCACCGTCGCGTGCGTTCTCAAACGTGTCGTTCACCGCCCGCGTCTCGCTCGTCTTGAGCGGCACCGGTATCCGGGCAACAACAACGTCCTCTTTGTTGACGCTGTAGGCCACGAACATGTCCTCGATCGCATCGAGCGATCCGTCGTTAGCGAAAATCGAAACGCCCCGCGTGTACTGCAGCCCCGGCGCGCGCATCGCACCGGCGTACCGCTGAAACGGGATCTCGCCGCTGACCAGGCGCATGTCCTTAAAAACCATTCCGTCCTCGCTCGACAGCACCACCAGCGGGAAACGCATTTTTCCGTCCGGCTTGGGATTGTGCACCATCGCGTACCGCCCGTCCGAAGTCCCCTGTACCCAGATCTTCGCATCGCCCGTCGCCAGCGAAGTAGCCCTCGGCAGCGCGGCGAAGGTCTTGCCGTTGTCGCGCGAGATCATCGCGTATCCAAGTTTACCGACGCCGATCATCGCCCCCTCTTTGCGATGGTAGAAAACCGGCGCCCGCCCGAAATCCTTCATCTCTTCCTCGGTTTTCATGCTGTCGTACGCCGCCATCCGCCGCTCTTTCCCAAGCAACACTCCGAGATCCTGCTGCTCCAGATAAGCGTTGTTCGCCAGTAACTGCCGGCAGGCTTCGATAAATCCGTTATCCTCCGAAGTCGTAAACTCCGGACGCGCTACCAGCGCCGCGCCTCCGGCCGGCGGTTGGATCAACGTATACATCGGCCCCAGCGTGTGATCAGCCCTGATCTCACGGACCAGCAACCCGCCTTTGTCCTTCTCGAGTTTGCGCTCGTTTTGAATCCGCACACCCGCCGTCGCGAGCATCCGGCCATTCGGCGCATGGAAAAAATACATACGCATCGCGGTCGCGGCACCTTCACCAAAAAGCTCCGCAGGCTTCGACCAGTTCGCTCCATCCGGCGAAGTCACATAAACCTGTTTATCCGGCGCCACATCCTCGTCCCGTTTTCCATTGGTCCACGCGACATAGAAACGCCCTTTCCAGATCGCCATGTCCACATGGTGATTATAGGTGTAACCCGTCCCGAGCGGATCGAACGCGAGCTCATGCGTCGCATGATAAATCTCCATGCTATGCACGCCGACCAGCGGAGGGATGTCCCCGTCCGGAGAATCCAGATTCACCCTCGCATGTTCGGCCGAGACATCCGTCAGCGTCAGTTTCGCCAATGCCCGCAAGGGAATCATGGCTGAAAAAATGAACAGAGCGGCGGAAGGGAAACAGGGCTTCATGGAAAACAGAAAGACGTTAACCCGGGCAAAGAGTGACGAATAGAAAAAGGGTCAGCCCAAAACGATTGAGATAGAGCGCCCCCTGCGCGCTCTCGTCCAGCCCTCATCATCTTCGACCCCAGACACGAAAAAGCCGCCTCATCGGCGGCTTCGTCGAGAACAGATGACGCGTCATCAGCGCCAACTCAGTTCGTAATATCGAACGTCGTGCTCCGCTCACGGATCGGCGTGTACACCTTGTACCACTCTTTCTGCGCATCGCTGCCGGAGTAATCCTTGAGCGCCTGCTCGCTGGCGAACTCCATGACGATCGCGTGCGACCGCTCTCCCTGCGCCTTGATCGTCTTGGCCCACACGCGGGTGATTCCCTTGTAGGCACCCGGAAGCTTTTTCGCTCCGTCCAGCGCGGCCTGGATCTGCTCGGGCGTTGTATCCTTTTTCCACGAGACTGTGACAACGTGAATGACCGACGTCGGCGTCGCCTCAGACTGCGCCGAAGCGGTGGCCGCGCTGAAGGCGAGAAGGCTGGCGGTGAAAAGAGCGGTGAGGATTTTTTTCATAAGCGTTATGTTTGATGGATTGGCTTCACTCGGACCGAGGCGCCTGGCTCGACGGAGCCAGCGATACGCGCCCGGCAATTCGGACCGATAGGGAGAGCAGCCTTCTCACAAAATCCAAGCCCCGCCGAAAGGACGGTCCGGTGCGTCCTGCCCAATTCCCGATCCTCCGCTCGAAACGCGTCCGCTTCATCCCTGAAACATCCGCGTCGCCTTCGCTAAGTAGTTCTCTCTAGGAAACACTTATGTCCTCGGCGAATACCCCGGCCCCAAAAACCTCAGGCTCCTTCTCGGACCTCATCAAAGAAGAGTACGCGCAGCTCAAACTCCGCGAAAACCCCGGCCAGCCCCAGCCTCCTCCCGGCACCACGCCGCCGTGGATCGATCCCGAGGAATTCGACATCGCCGAATCCAACCTCACTCAAGAGCCGTGGGTCCGCTTCACGAAACGCGACCTCTTCGGCCTCGCCTTCTCCGGCGGTGGCATCCGCAGCGCCACGTTCAACCTCGGCATCCTCCAAGCCCTCGAACGCCTCGGCGTCCTCCGCCACGTCAACTACCTCTCCACCGTATCCGGCGGCGGCTACATCGGCAGTTTCTGGACCGCCTGGCTGCGCCGCCGCCGCACCAATCCCCGCTCCTTCTTCCCCTCCGCTTCCGAAACCGATCTCCACTCGAAGGATGAACGCGAGAGCGCCGAGATCCGTCACCTCCGCGAGTTCAGCCGCTTCCTCATGCCGCGCCTCGGCTTCTGGCATTACGAAACCTGGGGCGCGATCGTCGCCATCCTCGGCGGCATGATCCCCTCGATGGTCGCCGCCCTCGCGACCCTCGCCGCCGGTCTCTACGGATGGTTCCTCCTCAGCGCGCTCGTCCTTCGCTGGAACCCGTGGTGCAGCATGATCGCCTTCGGCGCCCTCACGCTCGCCTTCCACCTCTCCGCCGAGTGGGCCTGGCGCCGCACCGGCAAAAACGGCACGACCGAAACCAATTTCTGGAAAAACATCCCCGTCACCTGCGTCACCGCACTCGTCGCCGCCGTCGCCTGGTTCATCCTGCGGGAACTCTGGTTCACCAACCTCAATGACAACTGCTGGGTCTGGCCCATGAGCTACTGGGAAATCGTCAGCCACCCCGAGTTCTTCGGCGACCGCAGTTTCCATCTCTCGCTCCTCCTGCCCTCCGCCGCCTGGGGCGTCGCCGCACTCGTGATGCTCGGCGGTCGCGGTTTCGCCGCCCGCGTCGCCTCCGATAAAGACGCCATCACCTGGAACGGCGCGCTCGACCGCTCCACCGCCCGCTGCCTCGCGTGCGGCGTCATCTGCGCCGGTCTCGCCTTTCTCTGGATGGGCAGCCACTGGCTCATGCTCCGCAGCGGCTCCCTCAGCCTCGGCGGCTCCGCCACCACCGGCACCCTCTTCGGCGGCATTTTCTTCTGGCTGCGCGACTGGCTCACCAAACCCAGCGAAGAAACCCGCGCCACCAATCTCTGGGAAAAATACGCCGAGAAAATCAAACCGCTCCTCCCCCAAGCCGCCGCCATCGGCGCCATGCTGTGCATGACACTTACCGCCGCGCTCCTCATCCAGCGCTTCGGCAACGGCGACCGCCTCCTCTACGGCCTCGCCGCCTGCCTCGGCGTGATGGCGCTCACGCTCTTCTGCTTCGATCCCGCCCGCATCGGCCTCCACGACTTTTACCGCTCGCGTCTCGCCCGCTGCTACCTCGGCGCCGCTCCCAAACGCGGCAGTAATCCCATCCGCGCCACCGCCGAACAACACACCGACGATCTCACCTTCGGCGAACTACGCGGCGACACCGTCGCCCCCGGCCCGATCCACCTCGTCTGCTGCGCCGCCAACAACCTCGCCGGCGATCCGCTCTCCAGCCTCTACCGCGGAGCCCGCAGCGTCGCCATTTCTCCCATGGGTCTGTCGCTGGGCAACGAATACGCCGCCGTCCCCCATCTCCGCCTCTCCTCCGCCGTCACCGCCTCCGCCGCCGCCTTCAATTCCCAGATGGGCCGCGTCTCGATGGACCTCGGCTTCGCCGTCGCCTTCGTGATGAGCGCGCTCAACCTCCGCCTCGGCCTCTGGGTCGCCCACCCGGGAAATCCCACAAGTCGCATCAAATGGATGGTCGGCCTGCCGTTCTTCTTCGAGATGTTCGGCCGCTCCAAATGCCCGTCGCTCGACGAGCCCGTCGTCAACACGCCTCCACCCTTCGACCCCGCGCTCGGTTCCAGCAACATCGCCGCGAACGCCAACAACGTCCGCCCCGTCGCCAACACCGCCCTCAACCGCGCCGCCGCCAACGTTACCCAGTCCCTCCACGCTGCCGAGGACGCCGTGAAGAAAAAGATTAGCTACCTCCACCTCTCCGACGGCTCCCACTTCGAAAACCTCGGCCTCTACGAACTCGTCCGCCGCCACTGCCGCTACATCATCGTCACCGATTCCAGCGCCGACCCCGAAGTCGCCTTCGACGATCTCGCCAACACCCTCCGCCGCATCCGCGAGGACTTCGGCGTCGAGATCGAGCTCGACGTCGATCCCCTCCGCCCCGGCGAAAACGGTCGCTCCGCCCAGCACGCCGTCATTGGCTGTATCCACTATGATGGGATGGCCGGCACCGACAAAGGCACCGTCATCTACTTTAAGCCCACCCTCACCGGCGACGAACCTGCCGACGTCCTCCAGTATCAGACGCGCAACATCGCTTTCCCGCACGAGGGCACCGGCGACCAGTTCTACGACGAGGCCCAGTGGGAATCCTACCGCCGCCTCGGCGAACACGCCGCCATCTCTGTCCTCCGCTTCGAGGTCGAAAACACCAAGCCCTCCAGCTTCGTCGACAACATGTTCCTCGAGGTCGGCAACCAGTGGCATCCTAACAAAACCCAGCACCAGCAGGTCTTCCTCGATCTCGCCGCCCGCTGCGACGAACTCGAAAACGAACTCCGCGCAAACGCCCCCGCCGCCCTCCTCGCCGAACTCTTTCCCGAAGCCTCCGCGAGAACGGCCACAACGCCTCCTCCGGCATCACCAAATACCAACTACAAACTACCAACTCCCTCTTCCGATCCAGAGCCCGCTTCCGACAGCAACGAAAACATCCAGACCCTCTTCTATCTCATGCGCGTCCTCCAGATCATGGAAGACGCCTACACCGGCGCCGAACTCAACGAGTACTGGTCGCACCCGCTCAACGCCGGCTGGATGAGTTATTTCCAGCGCTGGGCCTCGACCCCGTCCTTCCGCCACTGGTGGCCCGTCCTCCGCTCCGTTTACAGCGCCGGTTTCCGCAACTTCGTCAAAGAACGCTTCGACCTCCGCCTCCCCCGCGGCGACTACGACAAACCCTCCGCCCGCCTCGATCTCAAAGTCCTCGACACCCTCGACACATTTCCGACCTCCCACGCCTGGCGCCAGTGGCAGCTCCGCTTCGGCACGCCGTCGCTCGCCGGTAAAAAAGCCCTCGCCTTCGCGCTCACGCTCGAAGCCTCAGGAACCATCCCCGCCGGCGACCCCATCGATGTCGGCTTCCTCCTGTATAGAGAAACCCCCGGCCACGAAGGCGCGCTCTGCGCCACGTGGAACTGCCGCGAAATGTTCGTCCCCCACGCGCTCAACGGCGCCGGCATCTCCGCCCGCTTCCTCGAAAGCACCATCGACTACTTCCGCGACAACACGCCACACCTCACCGGCATCCGCGTGAACATCGACTACGAAGACG
This sequence comes from uncultured Nibricoccus sp., assembly GCA_966249325.1. GTDB lineage: Bacteria > Verrucomicrobiota > Verrucomicrobiia > Opitutales > Opitutaceae > Nibricoccus. Next base: position 102,994 of record CBINDC010000011.1, read on the forward strand.
ATACCGCGACACACCGCCGCAGCACCCGCCCCAACCGCGCCTCCCGTCTCGAACGCGTCCAAACCATCAGCTTCTACAAGAGCCGCGGCTTCACCTACCTCTCCGGCGAGGAAAGCACCATCCTCTGTCTCGACCTCGAACTCGCCCGCAGAGAACACGCCGCCCGCCGCGCCCGCTTTCAAAAATCAGCACCAGCTTCAAAACACGCCTGAGTCTCCGCCGTTTGGATGCAGGCGGGGTGCCCTCCCCCCGCTAGATCCTCGCCGAAGCTACTGCCCGTCAGCGCCAACGGCGCGCATCACACCCAGCCCAAGGCAACGTCCTGGGATCTTCCCGCAAAATCCAGAGCCCTGAAGGGGCGGCTCAAACCCACTCCAAGCGCGCCCCCCACGCTCACACCGCATACGCCCCCGCGTGCTGCCCATCCAGCTCCCCCGCCTGCTGGAAAACCTCCACCGACAACATCTCCGCCGGCGTCAATCCACTCCACGGCGGCACGCTCCCCGGCAACGCCGCGAAATGCGCCGTCAGCCGGTTCTGGAAAAACATCCGCTCCTCCGGCGTCTCCGGACACCACGTCTTCACCAGATGCGTGTACATCTGCCGCGGCGTTAAAATCTGATCCTTCGCGATAAAGTAGAAATGCGTCCCCTTCGCGTTCCGAAACGCAGGTGTGAAACCCCAGACGAAGTCATGGCGGTAGAAAAAATAGCCATCGCGGACCAATTGCCGGGCGATCTCATCGAGCTGTTGTCGGGTGTAGTTCATGCGGCAGAAATGCCCGCGTGGCTGCGGGACAAAGCGGTGCGGGTGATGCTCCCGGGAATTTAGCTTCCGCCATGCCAGCCATTCATCTGGCCAAAACCGCCCACCTTCCCTGATCAACGACTTCCGACGCTCCCCTCGTCTCAATTCGCGTCCCGAGGCGAATCGCCGCCGCCCTTCGTATGAAAAATTCTTTGTTCGGTTTCCCGCCCCGCGGCTACCTACAGGCAGCTAATAAATGACCACCGACGCCGATCTCCTGCGCCAGTACGCCGACGCCCGCTCCGAAGCCGCCTTCGCCGAAATCGTCCGCCGCCACCTCGACGGCGTCTACTCCTCCGCCCTCCGCCGCGTCGGCGGCGACGCCCACCTCGCCAAGGACATCGCCCAGGCCGTCTTCATCGCCCTCGCCCGCCAGTCCCGCGCCCTCGTCGATCACCCGTTTCTGACCGCATGGCTCTACACCACCACCCGCAACGAAGCCGCCTCAACCGTCCGCCGCGAGCGCCGCCGCAAAACCCGCGAAGCCGTCGCCTCCGCCATGAACGAAACCGATAACTCCCCGTCCGCCCAATCCGCCGCCGATTGGACCCGCCTGTCTCCAATTCTTGACGACACCATCGACCAGCTCTCCGAGCCCGACCGCACCGCCATCCTCCTCCGCTTCATCGCGCAAAAACCCTTCGCCGAAATCGGCGCCCAACTCCGCCTCACCGAAGACGCCGCCCGCATGAGGGTCGACCGCGCCCTCGACAAACTCCGCACCCACCTCGCCCGCCGCGGCCTCACCTCCACCAGCGCCGCCCTCGCCGTTGTTCTCAACAACCATGCCATCGCCTCCGCCCCCGCCGCAGTTGTGAGCGGCGTCACTGCCGCAGCGATTGCCACACCCGCCCTCTCCGCCGCCGCTTCCATCGTCACCTTTATGAGCACTACCAAAGCCACGCTCACCCTCGCCGCACTCGCCTGCATGCTCGCCGGAGGTCTCGCCATCCATCAGATCGATAAAAACCACGAGCAGCAAACCGCACTCGCCAAAGAAAAAAATCGCCACGCCGTCCTCCTCGCGAACCACCAAGCCCTCGAAAACGAAATCGCCGCTCGCGCGAAAGCTCTCAGCGCTCCGCCGGTCGCAGCTCCGTCTCCCCAAACACCGTCACCCGCACCCGCTGCAACCCCGCCGGATGACCCCCGCGCCAACGGCCTGGAGTTTCTCTCGCGTCACCCCGGCGTGAAACAAGGGCTCCTCGAACGCTCCCGCGCCACCATCAAATTCACCTGGGATCCTTTCTTCAAAAGCGCCGGCCTCACGCCCGATCAAATCGAGCAATTCATCCAGATCATGGGAGAATGGAGCTGGTACGGACCCGGCGCCCTCCCAGGCGAAAAACCCATGATCCTTCCTGTGGGAAATACCCTCGACCCCAACGAGGGAGAAAAGCGCCTGCGTGAAATCCTCGGAGAAGAGCTGTACCAAAAACGCGTCGAGTTCGCCCGGACAAATCCATCGCGCAACTTCACCCTCAGCATTGCGAGCGCCCTCGCCTTTTCAGACGAGCCACTCACCTCGCAACAAGCCGCCAGCCTCACCCCGATCATCGCCGCCAGCAAAGCGCCTAAGAGCGCCAGCCGCGCGACCAACTTCGACTGGGACGCCATCATCGCCAAATCCCAAGACCTGCTCACCCCCACCCAACTCGCCGCCCTCGAAGGCATGCGCGCGCAAGACGAGTACCGATGGGAAGCCTCCAAGATTTCGAAACAAGTGCGCGAGTCCCTGAGCAACAAACCCGCCGCCACCGCTCCCTGATCATGAACGCCAGACACCTGATCATCTCCGCCGCCTCCGTCATCGCCACGTGCGCCCTCCTCCTCGCCTGGCACCACGCGCGCCAGGCTGCGCAAGTTCGCCTTGAGCGCACTGAACTCCAACAAAAGCACGCCGCCCTTGAAACAGCCTTCACGAAACTGAAATCCCGCATCGCCACTCCAGAAACTCCAACCGCGCCTCCCCTGCCAGCCGCCGTTCCTCAGAAAACCTCCGCCGATACCGAAAAAGAAATCCTCCAAACATTCCTCACCCAAGTCGGTGCCCAGGAAAAAGACCCCAAGCTTCAGGCGCTCTACCTTAAGTCCCACCGCGCCAAAACTCGGACCAGCTTTCCCCCGCTCTACCGCCAGCTACAGCTGACGACCTCGCAGACCGCCTCCTTCGAAGAGATTATCGCCCAACGGGACGAACGCCTGCAGGACATCCTGCCCGTCGCCAAAAACCTCGGCCTCAAACTCGACGATCCCGCCATCCGCAAGTTCATCAACGACACGAACGCAGACTTTCACACACAGATGCGAAAACTCCTCGGCGACACGTCCTATCTGAAATTTGTGGAGTACGAACGCTCCGCCTCAGTCCGGCAGATGGTCAGCCAGATCGCCGGTACCGCCACACTGGCCGACGCAGCGCTAACACCCGACCAGACGGAACGCCTCGTCGGAATCATCACCGGAACCTCCACCCGCTACGCTCAAGGCGGCTGGGCCGAGGACATCGACTGGGACATCGTCGACGCGCAGGCGCAGACATTCCTCACACCAAAACAATTTGAGGCCTTCACCACCTTCGAAGGAAACGGCGGCCGCTTCTTTTCCAAACTAAACGCAGCCATCTCCGCCGCGAGGAAAGCCGACAGGGAGCGTCCCGCCTCCACTCCAAAGAACTGACTCCCCGGCTATCCTTCAAAAATCCTGCAACCGCCCCTCGCCCGCCCCTCGCTCCGGCTCGATCCGCGCCAGGATTTCCCCGAGCAAATAAATCGATCCCGTCACCACGACTGTATCGTCCGCGCCGCCCACCGCGCACGCCACGCCCGGCCCGGGAAAAACCTCCGCCACCGTCGCCCGCTTCACCGCGCACGAAAACGTTTTCGGCACCAGCGCCTCCAACTCCTCAAACGAACACGCCCGCGCCTGCTGCGGAATCACGAGGTGGATCTCCTTCGCATACCGGCTGATCGTCTCCAAGAGCGGCCTCGCCCGCGCCGCCCCCAGCACACCCGTCACCACCACCGGCGCGCGCCCCGTCTCCGTCACGAGCCGCGCGAGATTCGCGTCCAGCGTCCCCGCGCCCTCCGGATTGTGCGACGCATCCAGAATTAGGTTACGCCCGCCCAGCGTCATCCGCTGCCACCGCCCCGGCCAGCGGACCTTCATCAGCGCGAGGTCCACGATCTCCTTCGTCAGCCTCCATTTCGACGCCATCAACTGCGCCACCAGCGCAGCCGTCGCCGCATTCACCCGCTGGTATTCACCTTCCAGATTCGTCGTCGGAAACGCCTCCGAAAAATCCCCGAGCGCCTCGCGCACGCTGTAGAGCGGCGCCTTCCGCTGCGCCGCGATCAACCGGATCGCCCGGTCCGCCGCCTCCGGCAAAATCCCGATCACCACCGGCCGCCCCGGCTTGATGATCCCCGCCTTTTCCTCGGCGATCTTCTCGATCGTGTCCCCCAAAAACTCCGTGTGATCGAGCCCGATGCTCGTGATCACCGCGACTTCCGGCTCCACGACATTCGTCGCATCCAGCCGCCCGCCCATCCCGACTTCGACAATCGCCACATCGCACTTCTCCCGGGCGAACTGGAGAAACGCCATCGCCGTCATGAACTCGAAAAAACTCGGATGATCGTCCGGATTCTCCCGCGAAACATTCTCCGCCACCCCCCGAAGCTCATTCGTGTACGCGACGATTTCCCCTTCGCTCAAAATCCTCCGCCCTACCTGCACGCGCTCGCCCAGCCGCACGAGATGCGGCGATGTGTAGAGCCCCGTCTTCCAGCCCGCTTCGCTGAAAATCGCCTCCAGCATCGCCGCCACCGAGCCCTTGCCGTTCGTCCCCGCGATATGAATCACCGGCGTCTTCCGCTCCGGATGATCCAGCGCGCCCACCCACGAGCGCATCCGGTCGATGCCAAACTTCACGCCCTTCGCCTTCAGGCCGAAGAGATAATCCTGCACCGCCGTATAATCGGTAAACGCGGATGTCATCGCTGGGAGCGCCGGCGGCTCGCCGGCAGGGTCGAAAAACGCGGCGGCCCATCGGCCACCGCCCGTGCATCACGCGCCCGCCTTGGCGGGTTCAGCCTTCGCGACCACCGGCTTCTTCAGATAAAGCGCGCTGAGCAGATCCGCGATGCGCTCGCGCATTTCATGCCGCGGCACGATCTGGTCCACGAGCCCGTGCTTCTGCAAAAACTCCGCCGTCTGGAAACCAGCGGGCAGCGTCTGCTTCACCGTGTCTTTGATCACACGCGCTCCGGCAAAACCCACCAGCGCGCCCGGCTCCGCGATGATCACATCGCCCAGCGTCGCGAAACTCGCCGTCACGCCACCCATCGTCGGATGCGTGAGGATCGAGATAAATGGCAGCTTCGCCTCCGCGAGACGTCCGAGCGCCGCACTCGTCTTCGCCATCTGCATGAGCGAAAAAATACCTTCCTGCATGCGCGCGCCGCCCGACGCCGAGAAAATCAGGCACGGGATTTTTTTCTTCAGCGCGACTTCGATCGCGCGGGTGATTTTCTCACCGACCGCCGAACCCATCGCCCCGCCGCAAAAACGGAAATCCATCACCGCAACCGATACCGGTATCTCATGAATCTCGCCCGTTCCGCAGATCACGGCCTCTTTGAGCCCGCTCTCTTTTTCGTACTTCTTGATGCGGTCCGGATAACGCGCCGAGTCCACGAACTTCAGCGGATCGGCCGACTTCAGCGCCGCGTCCATTTCCTTGAACGTGCCTTCGTCGAACAACGACGCGATACGCGCACGCGCCCCGATCGGGAAATGGTAACCGGACTTCGGGACAACCATCAGGTTATCCTCGAGCTCTTTGTTGAAGACGATTTCCCCGGAGATCGGGTCTTTGGTGTAAAGACCCTTGGGGATGTCCTTCTTTTTGACGACGGCGGTCGAATACTTCGGCTTGCTGAACATCGACATAGCGGGAGGAGGGTTAACCGTGTCCAAACGTGACGACGTCGAGGTTCAGGCAGCCAGCACGGCGAAGCACGCCTGCGCAGCTGTTAAGCGTTGAACCTGTTGTGAAGACATCATCGACAAGAATGTAGTGGTGTCCCGGCGTTATGAGGGCGCCGGGAGTCAGTGCAAAGGCATTTTTCAGGTTCGCCCGCCGCGTTTTCCGGTCGAATGCAGTTTGCGATGCCGTGTCCACCACTCGCCTCAACAACGCCTCGCTCCGCGCCCGCCCGACCGCCGCCTTCACCAACGCCTCCGCGAGCAATTCGCTCTGATTGTATCCACGCTCCCGCGCCTTCCGCGGATGCAACGGCACCGGCACGAGCACAGCCCCATCGATCAGCTTCATCACCCGCTCCGCCCGCCGGAAAACTTCCGCGATGTCCTCCACCACGTGCAGCCCTCGATGGTATTTCAATTCGTGCACCAGCGCCCGCGCCGCTCCTTTGAACAACACCGCCGTCCGCCCTTCGCGATACGCCGGATGCATTCCTTCGCAATGCGGACACATCCGCTCCCCCTCCACGTCTCCATAAAACGGATGCCCGCACGTCACGCACGCCGGCTCCTCCACAAAATCGATCTTCGCCGCGCACACCACACACAGATGCCGGTAACCCGACTCCTCCACGAGCTGCCCGCAACACACACACCCCGGCGGAAACGCCAGGTCCACGAAGGGACGCAACACGCCGCCCCGCTCACGTAAATTCGCACGCCAGTTCCGCGCGCCCCCCTCGCCTCCCGGATTCGCCATGCGGCAACTCAATAAAACACCTTCATCAAAAACAAGCCCTGCGGCGGCGCCGTTTCCACCCGCGCCACACGCTTCCCCGTCTTCAACAAATCCGCCAACTGCTCCGGCGAAAGATTCCCATAGCCCACCGACACCAACGCGCCGACCAGGCTGCGCACCATCTTGTACATGAAGCCATCCGCCGTCGCCGTGATGTGCACGTGCTTCCCGCGCTTCACCAAATCGAAACGCCGCAGATCGCGCACCGTGTCTTCCTTCGGCGGCCCATTCAACGCCGAGAACGCCCGGAAATCGTTCTTCCCGTTCAACACCGCCGCCCCCTTCGCCATCGCCGCCAGATCGATCGGCCGCTCGATCACCCACGAAAATGGCCGCGTAAACGGATCGGCATCTCCGAGATGGAGGTGATAAACGTACGTCTTACCCGTCGCCGAAAACCGCGAGTGAAACTCTGCCGTCACCGCGCGCACCGACTTGATCTGAATCCCCGGCGGCAATCCCACGCGCAACGCCGCGTGCAGCTTCTGCGGTCCGTGTTTCCACGGCGCATCAAAGTGAAAAACCTGCCCGTGCGCATGAACCCCCGCATCCGTCCGCCCACTCGCGTTGATGCGAATGAGCCCGCCAAAAATCTGCGCGATCCGCGCCTCGATCACATCCTGAATCGCCGTCCCGCCCGGCTGGCTCTGCCAGCCCGCAAAATTCGTCCCATCGTACGCACACACGCACTTCCACCGCGTCACCCCCGCCGGCAACGCCTCCGGCACATGCGGCTTCCGAGTCATAGGTGGAACGCGCACTCCGTGCGCGTTGTTCGATTCACATCCGCGTTCGCTTCTCTATCGCCCGCCGCCGTCATCCACACTTGCCCTGTAGGGCCGGACCTCTGGTCCGCGCCGGTTCGAGTTTTGCGCGCGTCGCAGCCCTTCACGGCAAATCCTCCGGCGGAGGCGGCAGCGACAGATTCTCCTCCAGAAAATCCTGCAAGATAATCGTCGCCGCCCGCGAATCGATCAGTCCGCTCGCCCGCAGATCGCGCCGCTTCGACTTCGGAATCGACGACTCCGCCTCGTACGAAGTCAGCCGCTCGTCCACAAGATGTATCGGCAGCTTGAATTCAGCATCCAGCTTCCTTGCAAACTTCTCGACCTCCTTCGCCTTGAACCCTTCCGAATCGTCCATGTTCAGCGGAAACCCTACGACAATGTCCGTGATCCTCCGCTGGCGGATGATCTTTCCCAGCTCTGCCCAGCGCTTGTCCGGATCGGCATCGATGAGTGCGGGCAGCGGGGTGGCGACGCCGATCTCGTCTCCAAAACTGAGCCCAATCCGGCGCTCACCCCAATCAATGCCCAGGCACTTCATGACTCAGCGATGTAGGCGGGGTGCCCCCACCCCGCGTTGATCACGCTCAAGCCACTCGATTTCACCGCTTCAGCATTCATTCGCTCACAGCCACTTCTGCCCGTTCTTCACCGCTTCGATGCGCTTGAGCAGCAGTTTGATCTCCTGCGCCTTGGCCTTCGGCGCCACGAGCGTCGCATCCGGCGTGTTCACGACAATTAAATCATCCGCACCCAGCACCGCCGTGAGATGTCCGTCAGACGAAAACACGATGTTGTTTTTCCCCTGTTCGATGATCGCGAGACCCTTCGAAACATTGCCCGCCTCGTCCTTGGGATAGTGATCCGGCACCGCCGGCCACGACCCCACATCACCCCAGTCAAACGACGACGGCAGCACCACGACATTCTGGGATTTTTCGAGCAGCGCGTAGTCGACCGAGATCTTCACGAGCTTCGGATAAATCTTCTTCAACACCGGCGTGAGCGGCTTCTTCTTCGCCAGCGCCGCGCGAATCGGCGCGACACCCGCGTTCAGCTCCGGCGTGTGCGCGGCCAGCGCCGCAAAAACAACCGACGCCTGCCACACGAACATGCCCGCGTTCCAAACGTAATCGCCCGAAGCGAGATAACCCTTCGCCACATCGAGCGACGGCTTTTCGACGAAACGCTTCACTTTGAAAACCGGCCGGCGCTCAAAGCTCTTCCACTTCTCGCCTTGCTGGATGTAACCGAAACCCGTCGCAGGCTCGGTCGGCGGGATGCCGATCGTCACCATCACTTCGGCTTCGGTCGCCGCGGCAAAGGCCGCCTTCAAATCCCGCTGATACGACTTCGCGTCATGAATAATATGATCCGCCGGCAGCACCGCAAAAACGCCCTTCGGATCGCGCGCCGCGACGATTGCCGCCGCCAGCGCCACCGCCGCCGCCGTGTCGCGACCGACCGGCTCTGCGATGATATTCGCCTTCGGCAGTTTCGAGCACACCTCGCGCACGGCCTTCTCCTGCACGGCGCTTGTAATCACGTAAGTATTTTTAGCGGGCACGATCGGACGCACCCGATCCAGCGTCTGGGCCAGCATCGGTTTGGTCCCGACGATCGGCAGCAAATGTTTCGGACGCTGCGCCCGGCTCGCTGGCCAGAAGCGCTCGCCTTTTCCCCCTGCGATGATGACGACGAATTGTTGCGGCATAAATTTGAGAGTGTCCCGCGACGTATTGGCAGCCCGCTCACGAGGCGCAATTTCATTTGCGGCTCCGCACGAAACGCGTGTGTTACGCGCATCCATGTCCGTCGCGTCGCTGCCCAAGCTCTCTCCCGCCGAACTCGCCCGCTACAGCCGCCACATCTTACTGGATGAGATCGGCGTCGACGGTCAGCGCCGCCTCGCCGCATCGAAAGTGCTCATCGTCGGCGCAGGCGGTCTCGGCAGTCCCGCCGCGCTCTACCTCGCCGCCGCCGGTATCGGCACGCTCGGCATCGCCGACTTCGATCGCGTCGAGGAACACAACCTCCAGCGCCAGCTCCTCCACGGCACCTCTTCCATCGGAAAACCCAAACTCGAATCCGCCGCCGCCCGCATCGCCGACGCGAATCCCTTCGTCCGCGTGCAACCGCACACCGACGGCGTCACTGTTGAAAACGCCCTGGAGTTGTTTGCCCAATACGACGTCATCGTCGACGGCAGCGACAACTTCGCCACCCGCTACCTCAACAACGACGCCGCTTTCCTCGCGAAAAAGCCGCTCGTCTACGGCAGCATCTTCAAGTTCGAGGGCCAGGTCGCCGTCTTCGACCCCGCGCACGGCGGCCCGTGCTACCGCTGTCTCTTCCCAGAGCCTCCACCTGCCGGCTCCGTCCCCAACTGCGGCGAGGCCGGCGTCATTGGCGCCCTCTGCGGCGTGATCGGCAGTCTCCAGGCTTTGGAGACGATCAAGCTCATCGCCGGCTTCGGCGAACCGCTCATCGGTCGCATGCTGACCTACGATTCGCTCCGCCAGCAGTTCAACACCCTCACCCTACCCCGCGACCCCGGTTGCCCACTCTGCGGACGCACCCCGAAAATCACCGCACTTCACGCCGAAAATTACCACGCCACCTGCGAAACACCCGCGTCCGCCGCATCATCTACTTCATCCATGAGCAACGAAACCCACCCGCTCGAAATCTCCGTCGAGGAAACCAAACGCCTCCTCGAAACCAATCCCACCGGCACCGTGCTCATCGACGTGCGCGAAGCCCACGAGGTCGAAATCTGCCGCATCGCCGGTTCTCAACACATCCCCATGCGCCAGATCCCCGAACACCTCGGCGATCTCCCGCAAGATAAACACCTCCTCATCCAGTGCCACCACGGCGGCCGCAGCATGCGGGTCACCGAGTTCCTCCGCAGCCGCGGCTTCCCCGCCGTCACCAACGTCGCCGGCGGCATCGACGCCTGGTCACTCCAAATCGACCCGACGCTACGCCGCTATTGATACAACGGCTCATGCTGTCTGCCTGAGCCACGCATCCCAGTCACCCCACAACGCTGGCGCAAAAAAGCCCCCGGGAAACGGGGGCTTTCGAAAAACAAAGATCCCTTATGATTACTTCTTACGGGCTTTCACCAACCCCAGCTCCTTCTTGATATTTTGCACGCTCGGCAGAGAAATCCCGAGCGCCTTGGCGATCTGGGCGCCGGTCTTATCGTCATTCACAAGTTCCTTCACCTTCGCTTTGACCTCGGGAGTGATTTTCGCGCGCTTTCCCTTTTTGCCATCCTTCGGTGCTTTTGCGGCCTTGCCGCGTCCGCGGCGTGCGCCAGCCGCTTCCTTCAGGGCCTTAATAAAGGACTTCAAATCGTCGAACCCAAACTCGTAAGGCAGGCGGGAGAGCTTTTGAGTGAGCTCCTTCTCAAGCGAGAGCTCAAGCTCCGCGACTTTTGCTTTGGCTGCTTCCAATTCTTTCACGACTTCGATTACCATAGGTTCTCAAACAGTGCTCAATACAGCTTTCTAGCAAGCCCTATAGTGACTCTATACTATCCGCCACCCGGGCATGCTTCACGCTTAGCTACGGTTAAAACAATTTCTATAAACCCCACATGCACCACACGCTGGACGACTCAGTCTTGATACATCGCTGGAACAACGCCACGCCCCCGCGCATCACGATCAACTCCGGCGATCGCATCACCCTGCACATGGCAGACTCCAGCGGCTACCAGGTGAGTCCCTCATGGACCGCCGCCGACTTCAAAGCCCGTTTCGATCCGCTCAAAGTCCACGCCCTCACCGGCCCCGTCGCCATCGCCGGAGCCGAACCCGGCGACCGACTCGAAATTGAAATAGAGTCTTACGAACATCGCGGTTGGGCCTGGACCAGCCTCATCCCCGGCCTCGGTTTACTCTCCGACGACTTCCCTGAAAACCATCTCTTTATCTGGGAACTCGAACGCCACCAGACCCGCTCCATCCCCGGCGTCACCCTCGATCTCCACCCGTTCGCCGGAATCATTGGTGTGCAGCGCGCCGAGCCCGGCGAATTCCGCACCCGCGCCCCCGGCCCTTTCGGTGGCAACATGGACGTCCGCCACCTCACCGCCGGCACCACGCTCTATCTCCCCGTCTTCACACCCGGCGCGAACCTGCTCGCCGGCGATTGCCACGCCGCCCAAGGCGACGGCGAGGTCTGTATCAACGGCATGGAGGCGCCGATGAGCGTCACGCTCCAGATCAACCTCATCAAAAACGCCCCGCTCGCCGCGCCCTACGCCATCTGCCCTAATCCGCTCGTCCCGCCACGCTACCAGACCAAGCCCTGGCACCTCTTCATCGAGTCCGACGAAAATCCCCGAGAGGCCTGCAAACGCGTCGTCCGCCGCGCCATCGAATACCTCGTCGCCCGCCTCGGCCTCACGCCCCAGCTGGCCTACACGCTCTGCAGCGTCGTCCTCGACCTCCGCATCAGCCAGCTCGTGAACGTCCCCACGACCACTGTCACCGGCTATCTGCCCGAGGCCATTTTCGACAAATAAAGTCCGTGTCATCCCCGCGTCGCCCGCTCTAGCCTGCGGGTTTTATGAGCAATCTGAACGGTCGCATTCTCGTCACCGGCGGCGCTGGCTTCATCGGCAGTGCCTTGATCCACGCCCTCAACCAGCGCGGCGTCACCGACATCCTGGTCACCGACATCGCGGGTCAGGACGAGAAGTGGAAGAACCTCGTCCCGCTCAAATTCGCCGACTACATCGAGGCCCCCTCCTTCCGCCAGCGCCTCGCCACCCAGCACGGCCACTTCGGCAAATTCTCCGCCGTCTTCCACCTCGGCGCCTGCTCCGCCACCACCGAGAAGAACGCCTCCTACCTCGCCGATAACAACTACGAGTTCACCAAGGAGCTCGCCGCCTGGACCCTCGCCCAGCATGGCCGTTTCATCTACGCGTCCTCCGCCGCCACCTACGGCGACGGCGCGCAGGGCATGGACGACAAAAGCCCCGCCCTCCACGCCCTCCGCCCGCTGAACATGTACGGGTACTCGAAGCACCTCTTCGACCTCTACGCCCAGCGCCACAGCTTCCTCGACCAGATCGTCGGCGTGAAATACTTCAACGTCTTCGGCCCGAACGAGGACCACAAAGCCGAGATGCGCAGCCTCGTGAACAAGGCTTACCAGCAGATCCTCGCCACCGGCCGCGTGCAGCTCTTCAAGAGCCACAAACCCGAGTACAAAGACGGCGAACAAATGCGCGACTTCCTCTACGTGAAAGACGCCGTCGATATGACCATCCACTTCGCCGACAAGGCCACTTCCGCAGGCGGCCTCTACAATCTCGGCTCCGGCGAAGCCAACACCTGGCTCACCCTCGCCCGCGCCATCTTCGCCGCCCTCGGCCGCGAACCGGCTATCGAGTTCATCGACATGCCCGAAATCCTTCGCGGCAAATACCAATACTACACGAAGGCCGACATCTCCAAGATCCGCGCCACCGGCTACGACCGCCCGATGACGCCCCTCGCCGAAGCCGTCCGCGACTACGTCCAAAACTACCTGGTCCCCGCCAAAAAACTCGGCGACTGATCCCAAGTTAGGGCGCGTTATCCCTAACGCGCCGGAGCGACTCGCGCACACCGGCGACACAATTCCCAAACCAGTCGCTCAAAAATCCGGCCTCCCGCGGCATCCGCCATCGCAATACGCAGCCATCCGCCCCTCGCCGGCTGCAACTCACAACTCCGTGTACTTATCCGACCGCCCGCGCGCCTTCTCGACCGGATACTTCTTCGCGTTCGCCGTCATCTTCCGCTCGATCGCCGCCGCCACATCGATCCCCGCGATATTCGCAAACTCCAACGCGTAGATCACCACGTCCGCCAGCTCCTCCTCGATCTTAGCCCGCTTCGCCGGCTCGCGCACGATCTCGCGCGACGCCCCCGTCTCCGCCCAGAGGAAATGCTCCATCAGCTCTCCGGCCTCCGCCGCGAGCGCCATGCTCAGATTCTTCGGCGCGTGAAACTGCTCCCAATCCCGCTCCTTCGCGAACGCGAGCACCCGCGTTTTGATCTCGGCGACCGTCGTGTCTGCATCCGTCAGCGTTTTCATGCACCGTACGTTACAGCCGCGTGAAAACTTTTTTCGACAAGAAATAGTGCTTGGCCCAAGGGCTGCTAAAGCCGATAGCTGTAAACGTCCACTCATGACACTGTCCTCCAAACACCACCGCTGCCACGCAGGCGCTTCGATCACGAAGGCCTCCGCGTACTGCTGCGCCGTGGTGCGACAGGCCCGTCAGAATTGGACCAAACAACAAACCACCGGCGCGGGCTTCCAGGCCTGAACCTCCGACTAATCGGACCCAGTTCACCTCCTGAAAAAAGCCCGGCCTTCTCGAAGAGAGGAGCCCACGTAACCACGTATATGCACACGATCATCCATCCGTTCAAAGCCACTGCTCACAGCCGCGTTAATGTCGCTTCCGATGACTTTCGGAATCCTCACTACGACTGCGCGCAGCAGGCGGATGCCATGAAGGTCGTCGTCTATGTCCCCGGCGTCGAAGCCTCGGGCGTTGAGATCACCCTTCGCGGCCCCGACCTCGTTGTCACCGCCCGGAAATCTCACTTCGTCCGCGTCAACTGGTCCGCCCTACACCTCGAAAGCGCCCAGCGCGACTACCAGCTCTCCCTCCGCGTCGGCAACGGCCTCGACCACGACGCCATGAGCGCCGAGATCGCCGACGGCGTCCTCACCATCACGCTCCCGCGCAAGGCCACCGGCTCCCTCACCCGCCGCCGCGCCGCCTGACCTCAGGACCTTCTGAAAAACACTCTCCCGGTCCGTCGCGTTTGTCGCAGTCCCGGCCCTACAACGGTCGTCTGTGACAATCTCGCGGACCGGGCATTTTTTTCTGTGATTTGCGGAACAGTTCCGGGATTTGTTTTTCAACAAAAACGTTAAAGCCACGTCGTCGGCGTGACGTTTTATCAACCACCTAACCCCCTTGTAGAACATGCCGCTCTTCATTCCAGAAAACACCCTGCCACCTTCCAACGAACCCACCACCGTTCTCGTGGTTCCTCAATACGACGTGCAATGGAACCGCCCGATCTTCCGCGCCCCGGCCATCAGCCTGCCCTCCGCCGCCCAGATCTGGTCCGAGATTCCCTTCACCGCCCAGTTCGCCGGCAAAATCAAAGAACAACCCGCCAGCGGTAAGTGATCCGGAAGGCGATCTTCCGGTTCGCTGGCCCCGCCAGCCGAGCCTGTAGAACGCCTTCGGCTCCACGAAGTCAGCACAGTTTCCCGAGGCCGGACTCATCACGAGTCCGGCCTCTTGCTTGATACGCATCCAGACTTCCCTCGCGCCGCACACCCGCGAAGGATTCCGCATCGAGAGTCGTATCTAGCAGTGTCCGCTGTTCCCACAGCCACCTTCCAGCCCATGAAAAACCTTTGCGCCCTCCTCGCGACGTTCGCCCTCGCACTCTCCACTCCTCTCGCCGCCCAAATTGTCCGCGTTCAGACCGTAGTCAGCCGTTATGTCGAAGCGGACAAGACCGAACTGGTCGGCTCGCGGCCCCTCATGGCCATGAGCACTCCTGCCACGGCAACCTTCAATAACGTCACCGTCTCCCTGCTCACTTCGGAGGTGGACGCCAAAACCGTCCGCATCATCCCGCGCCTCACCGAAAAACTCCCCGACGGCCTTACCCGCCGCCACGAAGCGGGTTCGATCACTGTTCCCATTGGCGAAACCGCCATTCTCCGTCTCGGCGGCTACCTGCTCGAGCTCACACCCGCGATCTCGGAACCAACCTTTCTCACCATCGACTACCCCGGCGGTCCGCTCACCGATCTGCTCAAAACGCTCCCGAAAGAAAACCGCATTCCCTTCAACCTCGTCGGCGAAAAAGCCGACATGGCCACCGAGCTCCCGCCGCTCTCGCTCAAACTCACCAGCCCCGACGCCCTCGCCCACGCACTTAACCAGATTCTCAATACACGCGGCCTTGTCATCACCCCCAGTTCCGGCGCGAGCGACGCCTACAGCAGCCGCTCGATCTTCGTTCTCAAACGCATCGTCGATCCCGACGCCGGCAAACCCGCTTCCGAACCCCGCTTCCGCTCCTATCACCTCGGCGACCACCTGACCGGCAAACAAACGATCGACGAAATCACCGGCGCCATCCGCGCAGCTTGGGAAATCACCCCAGGTGCCAAACCCGACCAACTCGTCCTCAAATACCATCCCGGCACCTCGCTGCTCCTCGTCACCGGCCCCGAGTCCGCGATCAAAACCACCGAAACCGTCCTCGCCAGCCTCTCACCTGCCAACCGCATCGCCGCTGACGCTGCCCGCCTCGAACAAGTCGCCGCCGAAGTCCGCCGCCGCCGCGAAGCCCGCATGTCCGGCCTCCCCGTCGAATCCAGTGCCCAACCTTCAGCCCTCACGACTCCGGCCCCAGATCCCAACGCATCCCCCGCCGAAAACGCCGCCCGCCTCAACACCGTCTCCGAAGAAATCCGCCAGCGTCGCGCCGCCCGCGAAGCCACCGCCGCCGATCTTGAGAAACGCATGGAAGAACTCCGCGCCGAAACCGAGCGCCTCCGTTCCTCACGTCCTCCCGTCGAAAAAACAACGCCACCGCCAACGCCTCCGCCCGCTCCCGCCGCCACCAAGTGACCCCGGCCCAAACCGCTGCGACATCACCCCACGTGTTCCCGCTGCCCGCTTCGCAGTCGGAGTCCTCGCCTCTGCGCGCCTTCACCTCCGCGCTCGCCCGTGGAGACGACCGCGCCTGGAGCGATTTTCATCGCGACCACGGCCCCCGCCTCTTCCGCCAGCTCCTCGCCGCCACGCGCGGCGATCACGACCTCGCCTCCGAAGCCCTCCAGCAGACCTACCTCCGCGTCGCCCGCCACATCCGCCCCTGCGACTCTGAAACCCAGTTCGCCTCCTGGCTGCGCACCGTCGCCCGCTCCGTCCTCCACGACTGCTGGCGCAAAAACCGCCGCTTCCGCGATCTCCTCCAGCGCCGCCACACCGATCCTTCCGACAAAGACGACTCCGCATCCGAGTCCCAACTACTCGCCACCCTCGACCTCGCGCTCGCCTCGCTTTCTCCAGACGACCGCGATCTCCTCGAAGCCAAATATCTCCGCGGCTCCGACGTCCGCTCCCTCGCGGAACAGCTGGGCGTCACGCCCAAAGCCGTCGAATCCCGCCTCACCCGCGCCCGCTCCGCCTTGCGCCTTCAAATCGAAAACGCCCTCCGCCATGTCCAGCCACACGCCTGACCACGACCGCCTCCTCGCCGAAACGTCCCTCGGCGACTGGACCTCCGGCCCCACCGCGCAATTCGCCCGCGCCGCCGCCCGCTCCGCGCGCCGCCGCCACCGTCTGAAACGAATCGTGCCCGCCACCGCAGCCGCCTGCGTCATCACCGCCATCGCGTTCTTCACGCATCGCACCGCGCCCTCGCCATCCCCCTCCTCGGCCTCAGCTTCCGCTGTCACCGCTCGCCCCATACAACCGGCCCCCGCCTACGAAATCATCTCCGACACCCAGCTCCTCGCCCTCGTCACCGACCGCCCGCTCCTCGTCGTCCAAAACTCCCCGGAAGCCGACCCCATCATCCTCGCCTTCCACCGCTGACCGCCCAACGGACCGGCACTTAGCAAGTGCCGCCTCCGCTCTCTCTCAGCACCCACACGCGCCTCGCACCACGCGCCCACTCGCTTCGCCACTCACCACCGCCACTGGTCATTGGTTATTGCGCGCCCCGCGCGCTCCCCGCCCACTCCACCAACTCCCCGCTGATCCACGCCGCGTTCTTCGAGACACGCACCATCGCCTCGATCAGCTCCGGAATATCCATCGGCAGCGGCACCCCCGCATGGCGCAGGGCGAGCCACACCGGATTCGTCGGCTTCAACAACTCTTCGCAAATCGCCTTCGCGTGCGCGTCCTCCGCCGCCACCGCCGCCCACGCCAGGTGATTCGCCAGAAACACGCTCGCCACCACCGCCGACGACTCCGCCTTCGTCACACGCGCCAGATCTTCGTGCGCCACTGCCGCATCGAGTAACAACACCGGCGCATGCGCCGCCTCGAGCGCGAGCCGTCCCGCCTCCTCGTGCGTCGCTCCAAAAATCCCCTGCTCCGCGCGCGCCGCGCCCTGCCCGCCTTCATGCGCCAGCGTCAGCACCAGCGCGTACAGCCCCGGTTCCGACAGCGCGAAAACCCATTTCCCCGCGTCATGTACCAGCCCCGCCGCCGCCGGCAGATGCTCATCCGGCAGCCGCAGCATGCGGCCGACTTCGTACGACAAAATCCCCACCGCGAGCGTGTGCTCCAGCAGCATCGACAGATCGAGCGGTGACTTCACCCGCGCCGCCTTGGCCACCCGTGCCGCCGCCACGAGCACCATCGTCCGAAAAACCCCCAGCCGGTCCAGCGCCAGCCGCACCGCCTGCGCCTTCGCCTCAGCCTCGGCATCCGGATCGAGCTCCACCGCCGGAGTCGTATCCACCGTTCCGCCACCGAGCCGCGCGGACACCTTCAAATAAAGCTCCCGGAACTTCGGCAGCTCGTCCACCGCGCCAATCACATCCTCCAGAGACGCATTCGGCGCCCCCGCGATGAACCGATGCGCCTCCACCATTTCCTTGAGCGGCGACTTCTCCACCAGCCCGGCCGCGATCTTCCCGAGCTCTCCCTTCGCAAAAAGCTCCCGGCCCTCCAGCCGCATAAAGCCTTTCCCGTATGCCCAGACTGGCGACGCCGCCGTCCTCCGGCAAAACGCCGCCGCCTGCGAAGCCGCCGCCGGCACCACCGTGTCATACGCCGCCAGCGGTCGCTTCACCGCCGCCGCGGCGGACGATGCCTCCGATCCCGCCATCGCCTTCACGCCCATGTACTCCAGCGAACGCTGCCGCAGCAGCGTATGCAGCGATTCGATCGACCGCAGTCCCGCCTGGATCGCCGCGTTATGCTTCGAACCGATCCCGCGCACGAGCCCTTCGGTCACGCTCTTCAACACCGGCATGCCCAGCGCCGCGCTCTGATTAAAAATCCTCTGTACCGGTTCGCGCAGCGCTTGGTCTTCCCGTTTTGCCGCGATCGCCTCGCGCAGTCCCGCGATGTTTTTCTCCAGCTCCGTCGCCGCCGCGCTCAGAGTACTATAATAGTCGCTCTCCGAAATCGTCAGCCGGGCACACGCCGCCGCCGGCCGCTCCAGAATCCGCCCCGTCCAGTCCACCGCCGTCGCCTTCTTCAGCTCCTCGAAAAGCACTTCGCCCTTGTACGGCTTCACGAGCATCGCCTGCACGCCGAGCTCCACGTACTTCATGATCGAGCTGCGCTCCGTGTGCGCCGTGTACACCGCCACCGGCAGCCCCGTGAAAATCGCATCCGCCCGCAGCCCCTGCAAAAACTCCCAGCCCCATTCCTTGCCGAGCTGGTTATCCAGGATCACGAGATCGACCAGCGGGTGCGCCCGCAGCGTCTCCCACGCCTTCGCCACACTTTCCGCCACCAAGATCTCATGGCCCGCGCCGCCCAGGATTTTTCCGAGGATGCGTTGTGAGAGTTTGTCGTCTTCAACGACGAGTACGGTGGCCATCGCGTGGGGGAAGTGATTGCAGCGTCGCGATCAGTAGCGGCGCGTTTCAACCCGACATCAACAAAACCCTTCGCTCTTTTTTCCAGCGAAAACTCACGGCCTTTCCCCACCCGCCGCCCGTTCGCGTTTCGCCCGCCGCCTGCCGCGTCCGCCGAAACTAATCCTTGAAATGATCTCCCGCGCTCCCTAACCGCTGCGCACACATGAAGTCTCTCATCATCGCGGAAAAGCCATCGGTGGCGGCCGATCTGGCCCGCGCCCTCGGCAAAGTTCCTAAAAAAGGCGACCACTACGAAAACGACGAATACGTCATCTCGTCCGCCGTCGGCCACGTCGTGGAACTCCTGATGCCCGAGGACATCGACAAGAAGAAATACGGCTTCTGGCGCCTCGAAACCCTCCCGATCATCCCGGAAAAATTTGAGCTGAAACCCATCGAGGACTCCAAGGAGCGCTTCACCGCCCTTAAAAAACTTCTCCTCCGGAAAGACATCGACCAGGTCATCAACGCCTGCGACGCCGGGCGCGAGGGCGAGCTCATCTTCGCCAATCTCTATCTCCTCTCCAAATCCAAGCTCCCGGTGAAACGCGCCTGGATGCAGACCATGACCGCCGAGGGCATCCGCACCGCCTTCCAAAAACTCCGCACCTCCGAAGAAATGGCCGGTCTCGGCGACGCCGCCCGCTGCCGCTCCGAGTCCGACTGGCTCATCGGCATCAACGGCACCCGCGCCCTCACCAAGCGCATGTTCGGCTCCCGCGCCGGCAACGTCGCCTCCGTCGGCCGCGTGCAAACGCCCACGCTCGCCATCGTCGTCGCTCGCGAGCTCGAGATCCGCAACTTCAAGCCCCGCGCCTACTGGCGCATCACGGCCAACTTCGCCGTCACCAAGGGTAACTACGAAGGCGTCTATCAGCGCCCCAACTTCAAAAAAGCCGAGGGCGACGACCACGACCGCATCGACCGCATCTGGGAAAAAGCCACCGCCGACGCCGTCCTCGCCGCCTGCCAGGGACAACCGCCCGCCGTCATCACCGAAGAAAAGAAGTCATCCACGCAGGCCTCCCCGCGTCTCTACGATCTCACGACGCTCCAGCGCGAGGCCAACAACCGCTTCGGCCTCTCCGCCCGCCGCACGCTCCAGATCGCGCAAGCGCTCTACGAGCGCCACAAGATGATCACCTACCCGCGTACCGATTCGCGCGCGCTCCCGGAGGATTACATCCCAACGTGCCGCGCCACCCTCGGCTCGCTCGACGGCGATCTCGCCGCCCACGGACAAAAGGTCCTGGCCGAAGGCTGGCTGCGCCCCAACAAGCGCATCTTCAACAACGCCCAGATCTCCGATCACTTTGCGATCATCCCGACCGGTTCCGAAATGAAGAACCTCGATGAGATGGAGGCCAAGGTCTACGACATGATCGCCCGCCGTTTCGTCGCCGCGTTCTACCCCGCCGCCGAGTTCGATATCACCACGCGCATCAGCACCGTCGCGGCCGTTCACCAGTTCAAGACCGAGGGCAAAGTCCTCACCGCTCCCGGCTGGCTCGCCGTCTACGGCAAATCCGTCGTCGAAGAAGAATCCGGCGCCGCCGCCTCCGATGGCAAAACCCTTCCCGCGGTCGACATCGCCGACGGCCAGCCACCGAAAGCCAAAACCGTTTCCGCCGAACTCCACAACGAGTCCACCAAGCCGCCACCACGCTACACCGAAGCCACGCTCCTCTCCGCCATGGAAGGCGCCGGCAAACTCGTCGACGACGAGGAAATGGCCGAGGCCATGAAGGAACGCGGTCTAGGCACGCCCGCCACCCGCGCCGACACGATCGACGGCCTCATCAACCAAAAGTACATGGAGCGCGTGCAGCGCGAACTCGCGCCCACGCCCAAGGCCGAGTCGCTCCTCGAGTTCCTCGTCGCCGTCAAAGCCGAGGCCCTCACCAAGCCCGACATGACCGGCCAGTGGGAGCACAAGCTCCGCCTGATGGAGCATAACAAGTATCCACGTCCCAAATTCATGGACGAGATCGTCGAGGTCACCAAAGGCATCGTCGACCGCACCAAAAATTTCGAGGAAGACGAATCCAACTCCCGCGTCACCGACATCGTCTCGCCGACCGACGGCAAACCGATGCTCGAAACGCTCCGCGCCTACAAATCGCAGGACGGCGTCCTCGCCATCTACAAAGTCGTCACCGGCCGCAAACTCGAGGAAACCGAAATCCGCCAGCTCGTCGCCACCGGCGAAATCGGCCCGCTCGACGGCTTCGTCTCCCCGCGCACCGGCAACCGTTTCCCCGCCAAACTCCGCCTCGTCGACGACCCGAAGAACGAGGGCAAGCGCAAGGTCGAACTCGATTTCGGAAACAAGTTCGAGCTCCACGAACTCACGCCCTTCTGGACCGACCCGAAGACCGGCGCCGAACTCTGTGAAGCTCCCACGAGCTACGTCCTTCGCGAACGCGACGCCTCCGCCGAAAACGGCTGGAAGCAAACCTTCAGCGTCGGCCGCCTGATGTGCCAGAAAGCCATCACGCCCGAAAACGCGATCAAGATGATCACCGAAGGAAAGTCCGACCTCATCCAGGGCTTCATCTCGAAACGCGGCCGCCCCTTCGACGCCTACCTCCTGCGCAACGGCGCCAAGATCAACTGGGAATTCCCGCCCCGCGCTCCGAAAGTCGGCAAAGACGGCAAACCCATCGCCCGCAAAGCCAAGGCCCCGCTCGACCTTTCGAAGGCCAGGAAGATCGGCCTGAGCAAAGCGCACGACGCCGACCTCTACGAAACCGACGAATCCTACGTCGTCGCGAAACCCAGCGGCGCCGACAACGCCCCGCGCGCCGTCTTCGAACTCAAGAAAACGCTCCTCGGAAAAGAAATCCCCGCGAGCGAAGTCCAACAACTCCTCGGCGAAGAAGGAAAAACCAACCTGATCGAAGGCTTCGTCTCGAAACGCGGCTCCAACTTCAGCGCCTACCTCGTCCTCTCCAAAGACAAAAAGAAAGCCGACTTCGAATTCCCACCGCGGTGAGACGTCAGGAAAGGATTTCGCATGATCAAACTACTCAGCATTTTGATAGCGCTCCTTTGCCTAACGTCCGCTATGTCCGGGCAGGCTTTCCCAGAAATCGACGCTAAAGCCATCGCCAAAGAAAATCTCCTGCGGAACCCATGTGCTGCGTTCTCAAGCTTTAGTCTGAATCCTTTGGTGTTGGTCACCACTGCCCGAAGATCACCTCTTCTTACACGCCAAGACCTCGACGATGGATTAGCCGAAGGACGATTGGTTGGCGAAGTTCATCGCGCCATCAAGGATGACATCGCGTCGTTCCTTTCAAATGCTGAGCAGCAGTTTCGGGAGATCGACTCTGGTGAGGCGTTAAAAACGGGGTCGTACGATAAAGGTATCTCCGCCCTCATCCAATTTAAGCTAGAGGTTGGAGTTGTTCGTGGAGCAGAGAGCCCGGCTTTGTTTTTAACTATTCAGGTAAGCGGGAGAATTAAAGCGCAGTCTGCGCCGCGAGGAAGCTACGACGTAAACGTATACACAGCGTCCTCTCAACTTCGCAGCCTCGCCGAGTTTTCGCAGTCGATAAATATGCTCCTCAGTAAGTTCATTGAAGATTATCGAGAGGCTCGTTCAGTCCGGACAAACTAGGATCTAGGCCGTTAGCCCGAGCAGCAGGTCATGTTTCGGGCTCAGGCTCTTCAAAAGATCGACTGCTTTCCTCAACGCCTCGGGTGAGTTCGCCTGATTTAGAATCCACAGCGAATAACGGCGGCTCGGTCCACTCGAGTCGCCATCCACCAGTATTGAGTTCGATTCGTTTGAGTCCTTTCACCTTTCGAGCAAGCAACTCATGAACCCCTATCTGATAGGTGAATCGTCCATTGACGTCTTTGCGGAGGGGATCTCTGGATTTGAGAGGGCGAAGTCCGAAGTAGAATTTATCAGGAATTCCAGAGCCAAACCGAACTGAGAAAATCGCGTGGAGAATAGTTTCCATCATCTTCTCGGATATTCGCGACGGCAGAATCGCGATGATCTCCACGTCGGTCGCGATTTCCCTTCGAGTCACCAGCCATCCTGCACATGGTCGCTCCTTCATTCCGCATTTGAAGCATGAATCTCATTCGGCGGCGACTTAAAGAAACGCGCGTAGGCGTTTGCGAGACTGAGGTGGAACGCGCACTCCGAGCGCGTTGTTTACGCCTGCCCGCTTTCGTCCCCACTCGCCTTCACGCGCAAAGAACACCCGACCTCGCACAGCGTGCGCGGAGCGCCCGCCCCACCTCGGCAAACGCCGCCATGCGTGATCGTTTCAGCAGAGGGCCAACGGCCCTAAACAATTCCAGCATGGGGCAACGCCCCATATTTTGGAAAAATTGATTCCAAGGGCTGAAAGCCCGCCCCACGTCCGATCTCAAACTAGCCCGACGGGGGAAGGGGGTCCCGGGGGAAGGGGGTCCGACCTTAATGTTTGCGGTCTTCTAGGTGGAACGCGCACTCCGAGCGCGTTGTTCACGCCCGCCCGCTTTCGTCCCCACTCGCCTTCACGCACAAAGACCACCCGACGCCACCCAGCGTGCGCGGAGCGCCCGCTCCACCTCGGCAAACGCCGCCTTCCGCGATCATTTCAGCAAAGGGCCAACGGCCCGAAACAATTCCAGCATGGGGCAACGCCCCATGTTTCGGGACAATCGATTCCAAGGGCTGAAAGCCCGCCCCACGTCCGATCTCAAACTAGCCCGGGCCTTCAGCCCTCGGCTCATCCAATTCTCAACCATGGGGCGTTGCCCCATGCTGCGATAAAATCGCGCCGTTGGCGCTTCGGCGAACGCCACCCAATCCGCCCGCCCCAGCCGCCATTCGCCCGACGCTCCACAACCGCCGCTTGACCTTCACCTCACGTAATCACAGCGTATCTACATGAGTTCAATCACGGCAAAAGTCTTCAAAGCAGGTAACTCCAAGGCGCTCCGGCTTCCCCGCGGCCTCGGCGTGAAAGCGCGATCCTTCATCGTCACACCCACCCCGGCCGGTTTCCTCCTCACCGACCCGGCCGCCGAGGCAAAACGCATAAAAGCACTTCGCGCCCTGCGCGGTTCCGCCCCCGACTTTCCCGACGTTTCAAAATGATCTATCTGCCCGACACGAATGTCTTCTCCCGTTATCTGAGAAACCGCCGGGAGGATAAGGTACTCTGCGACCGCCTTGAATCCGAACTGATCCGCTGCCGTTTTTCCGCCATCGTCCTGATGGAACTCGAATACGGCGTCGAAAAACGACCCGACCTGCCCCACCTGCGTTCGCGTGTGGATTCTCTCCGCGAAATTTTCGGCGGGGTGGATGCCTTTGATGCGGCCTGCGCCTCTGAAGCCGGGTTCGTCCGTGCCTGGCTCGCAAATCTGAAACCCAACGCCCAGCCAATCGGCCCCTACGACATTCTCCTTGCCGGCCACGCACGCGCACTTGGCGCCACACTCGTGACGAACAACGGGCGCGAATTTTCACGAGTTCCAGGCCTCAAAATCGAAGACTGGCAGGCGTGATCGAGCTATCCCGAGCCATGCCCGCCCCCAAACGCTCCACTCCGAAAAACAAACCGCGCGCCAAATCTTCTGCGGCCATCGTAGACGACGCCCTCTCCTCACGCGTCCGCGTCGCACTCTCCGACGTTCCCCGCGTCACCGAGAAACGCATGTTCGGCAGCACCGGTTTTCTGGTTCGCGGCAAACTCTGCATCACCGCCCGCGAATCGCGTCTCATGCTCCGCATCGATCCCGCCGACCACGCCGCCGCGATCAAACGCGAAGGCTGCACCGCCGTGATCATGAAAGGCCGCGAATACCGCGGCTACGTCTTCGTCGACGCCGATTCCGTCAAAACCGCCCGCCCGCTCAAAGCCTGGCTCAAACAGGCGCTCGACTTCAACGAACACGCCTTCGGCAAATCACGATAACGCTCAGCCCATCAGCGGTCGCACCAGCATCCACACCGCCATCGCCATCATCAGCAGATTCTCCGACAGCGAAACAAATCCCAGCGGCACGCGGCTCCCGCCTCCCACACACGCACAGTTCACGTCGCGCTTTTCGAGATAGACCGCCTTGAACACCGAGACCGCCCCCAGCGTCGACACCGCCAGCACGACCGGCGCAACCACCACTGTCGCCACATCCGCGATCATCAACACGCCCCCGACCGCCTCGATAAACGCATACACCGACGCATACGGCACATAACGCCGCGCGATCAGATCGTACTGCACAAAGCCGGTCGCGAAGCTCTGCAGATTCTGCAGCTTCAAGATGCCGAGCACGCACATGCTGAACGCCACGAACAGCTCCGCGATTCGCAACCACTCGAATCTTCCCTGAGCCGCCAGCGTCGTCATCGCCGCCATCCCGAGCGCGACCGAAAACACCGCGATGATCGGCTGGTAACTATCGCGCTCATCCGGGTCCGGACGCTTCCCCAAAAATTCCCGCAACGCGTCATAGCCGCCGACCCGTTTCCCCTCCACGAAGATCTGCGGCGTCTCGTCGTAACCGTGCTCCTTTTTGTACGCTTCGTTCGCGTCCTTGCTCGTGAGATGGCGATCCTCCACCGCGAACCCGCCGCGCTTGAGAAGATCCTTCGCCTTCACTCCCCAAGGACAGAGATGATGCGGCGTCACCATGCGAACGACCGTGGCTTGTTTGCTCATGCGAGACAGTACTCCCTTTCCCCAAGCCGCAAAACCGATCCGCAAAACCATCCCGCCAGCCTGCACTCCGCACGAACCCGCCGCCGTCAGTCCGCGTAATTAAAATACTGCGCCATGCCCGACGGACGCCTCACCCGCACCAGCTCCCCGACCTGCGATGTCTCCACGTGAAACGCCAGTTTCTCGATGAATCGCGGCGTCAGCACCACGCCGTTCATAAACATCGGGACTTCACTCACCGCCCTGGACGGAAACTGATCCGCCAGCACATCGAGTTCGCGCAACGATCCCGGCGCGAGTTCGAGCGAGGGACACTCATGCATCGCCAGCACCAGCTGCACCGCCTCGCCCTCAATCACCAAGTCGTACGACTTGCTGTCGGGCGGCATGGGCGGAAACGCGCTGCTCGTCTCCACTTTCACCGTACGCGACATCAACGGATGCTGCACGCCTCCGCTTCGCCGCTCCAGCGTGCGCATGAAGCCCATCATGATCGCGCGCGCGATCTCCGCCAAAAAATACCGGTGCTCCACTTCGCTGGTCGCTTTGCGATCGAGCGCCTTCTCGAAGAGCGCGGTCAGCGTCGCCGACTTCGTGGCCACCATGATATCGAGCCACGCGTTGTCGTTGCCCAGCAGCAGCCCGCCCCACGCGCAATAATCGCACGACTTGATGCTCAACGGCTCCGCTCCCGTCCGCACCTTCGCCGCCTCCAGCACCAGCCGCATCTCCATCAACGTCGCCGAAAGCAAAAAGCGGATTTCCTGATTCGAAAAATCCGTCGGCTTGATCTCCCGTTTCCCCGTCGCCCCCTGCACCGCATTCGCGGCCGCGACCGGCGCATCCACACCCTTCTGCTGCTTCACGCTGATCTCGCCCAAGAGCTGACTGCGTTGCGCGTGACTCTCGAAAGCCTCGGCCTTCTTCTGCAGCTCGCTTTGATACTCGAGCGTCCGTTGCGCCACGCGCAGACGCGCCTGCAGCTCAGCGACATTAAACGGCTTCGAAATAAAATCGTCTGCTCCGTTATCCAGTCCCGACGCCGCATCCGTCTTTTCCTTTTTCGAGGTGAGAAAGAGAATGTACGGCCGCACTTTCAAACTCGCCGCGCGCAGCTTTTTGCAGATCGCGAGCCCATCGATATCCGGCAGCATCCAGTCGAGAATCACCAGCGATGGCGCGCCATCCGCCATCGCTGCCTCGCAGCCTTTTTGTCCGTCGGAATAAATCACCGGCTCGTAACCGGATTTCTCCAGCAGGAGCTTCATGATTTTCTGCGTCGACGGATCGTCGTCGATGACGAGGGCTTTCATCGCGGAGAGTGGGGATGGGGACACCGTCGCGTGAAGCGAACAGCTAACCTCGCACCATCGGCCCTCCCGGCGCTTTCTTGAGAAAAATCTCCCCACCTCTCGCCACGGCCAATTCTGCCTTCGCGATCCTTGGTCCTGAGATTAACGCCACGCACGATTCCCAGGAAATCGACGTGTCTTTTATCGGGATCGTCACACGCTGCCGCCCACCGCCACGCGCATGAAATCTCTCCCCTTCTTCGCCTCCGCCCTCCTCGCATTCACCGCACTCGCCCACGCCGCCCTCGACGTCCGCACCGCCACCATTGCTCGTCAAGCGGTCTCCATCGACGGCAACGCCATCCCCGAGGTGAAATCCTGGTCCGGCGGCGAAGCGGTTTCCGAAGTCACCCTCATCCGCTCTGGCGGTAGCAACAAGGTCGCCAAGAGCCTGGGCCGTCTCACCTACGCGCCCATCGTCATCGAAGCCTCACCGCCCTTCTCCCCCGCACTTCAAGCGACCATCGCCCAGTTTCTCGGCGGAAACGAAACCGCCACGCTCACACCCACAAAGAAAACCCTGCTCCTCGCACAGCTCGACGCCAGCAACCAGCCCGTCGGCGAAACGCTCCAAGCCACCGGCGCCTTCCTCTCCGAAATTCAGTTCCCCGCGTTCGACGCCTCCGCCCGCACTCCACTCGTCGTGAAATTCATTTTCCGCGCCGACTCCACCATCCCCGTCACCGCCGCGATCCCCGCCGCCTCCGGCGGAAACACCCGCAACACCAACGCCCTCGCCTCCAACTTCACCCTCGCCATCGACGGCATCGGCACCAGCCGTATCAGCAAAATCGATGCCTTCACCCTCCGCCGCGAAGTCGGCACCCACTCCAGCGGCGGCTCCCTCACCTCGCTCAGCATCGGCGAACTCACCGTGCCCAACCTCGTGCTCTCCGTAGGCAGCGGCGACAGCGACTCATGGAAAACCTGGCGCGCCAGTTTCATCCCGCAATCGGGCGCCCCCACCACACTCTCCGCTCCGCAGAAAAAGAACGGCTCTCTTCAACTGCTCTCCGCCGACATGGCCACCCCGCTCTTCTCGCTGCAACTCTCAGGCATCGCCCCCATCCGCCTCAGCACGCCTCCCCTCGAGCCCGGCGCAAACACGCTTCTCCAACTCCGCGCCGAGGTCTTCTGCGAAGCCATGTCCGTCGCCGCTCCCGCCCCGGTCACCGCGCAACCCGCCACCGTCACACCCGCCAAACTCATCACCCGCGAACCGCTCGCCACCCGCGAACTCCCCGCCAGGACCGCGCCCGCCGCCACCCCTGCTCCCGCAGCAGGCGCCGCATCACCCGACGACAAGGGCGTCCGCGATCCCGCCGATTTCCCCCGCCCGCCCGACGTTGTGCGCACCTCGTTTTCCTCCAAGCGCGACACCTCCAGCGTCCGCGAAATCGCCTACTACACCGCGAAAACCAAGGCCGACTCCTTGATCGTCTTCTACGAAAAATCCCTCACCTCCGCCGGCTGGAAGGAAACATCCCGCCAGGAAGACAACAGCGGCCCGGGAAAAACCTACGCCATCACCAGCAACTGGACGAAAGAGTCCCGGACTGCTCAACTCGTCCTCGGCGACGTCTCCCCCGAAAAAACCGAAATCTACGTCAGCCTGCTCGAGAAAAAATAGTTTCTCCGTTTCCGCCATGAAAAAGACCGTCGCGATAATCGCCACACTGCTCCTCGTCGCGGCGTGGATCGCGACGGAAAAGCTTCGTTCGAAAAGCTCACCCCAATCCACTCCACCGGCCGCTTCTGCCGTCGCTGCTTCTTCGGAGAAAGCCAAGGCTTCCGCCTCCTCTGAAAAATCGTCCGGACAACCCGGCATCTCGCCAGCCGTCCCCGCCTCACCCGTCTCCACCGACGCCGGAACTCTCCCGCAGCCAGCCGCTCCGCAATCGCTCACTTACCCGCAGATGACGCTGTCTCAGGTCGTGAAGCCCGGAAACATTTTCCGCGACGATCACTTCGGCGTCTCCGCAAATTTCCCCGAAGGCTGGTCCGTCAAACACGCCCTCCGCTGGGGACTCAACAACCGCGAAAACACCGTCTTCTTCCAGGCCCCCGGCGATTCCCGCGCCATCCCCTCGATGTACTACCAAAAGTACCCGAACGGCGCTCCCACCGGCGTTTCTCCTGAAGCTTACCTGCGCGATCTCGCCGTCAAAAAAGAAGCCTCACGCCAGAAAGATGGCTTCCCCGAGTATCAAAACGATCCCGGCAGCTACGTCTACCGCGAGGTCGGCGGCCACCCCAGTCTCAGTTACTCCGCCACCTACATTTCGCGAAACGGCGAAGTCCACGCCGAGTATTTCACCCGCATCCTCGGTCCTGGCGGTTATGTCATGTTCTTCGTCAAAGGCCCGGCCTCTGACGTGCAAAAACTGATCCCCGACGTCTACGACATGAGCGGCACCGTGAAGACGCCCTGACGCCTCGCCCCGCCAACACCGCGCATGAAGTCGCCCGGATTCACGGGACATGACGCGCCCGCCCTCGCCTGCCATCCTATCGTTTCTACCTGCCGGAAACCGTATCGTCCGCACCCGCCGCGCTTCACCAGCACCTCCGGAAACAGGACAACTCTCCGGCGCTCTCAACTCCTCGTTCTCCGATGAAAAAATTATCCCCGGCGCTTCTGCTCCCACTCGCCTTTCTCATCCCCACCCTTTTCGCAGAAACACCCGCGCCAGCACCCGTAACCAACTCCCTCGGCCTCAAACTCGTCTCCATCCCCGCCGGTGAATTCACGATGGGCTCAAGCACGAAGCCCGCCAACTGGGACGAGGCACCGCGCCACCGCGTTACGATCTCCCAGCCATTCCTCATCAGCGAAACCGAGATCACCGCTGAACAATTCCGCCAGTTCAAAGCCGACGCGTCGCTTAACTCCAAATACGCCCCCTACGCCGCCGGCATGAGTTGGGACGATGCCGTCGCCTTCTGCGCCTGGCTCAGTCAGAAAGAAGGCCGCCCCTACCGCCTCCCCACCGAAGCCGAATGGGAATACGCCGCCCGCGCCGGCCGCACCGACGGCGCCAAGTGGGAGCTCGACGATCAGCCAAATCCCTGGGGTCTGCGCGGCCTCCTCACCGGCCCGACCGAGTGGTGCTCGGATTGGTTCGGTGAATACGGTCTCTCCGCCGAACGCGATCCCGCCGGTTACGCTGCAGGCCACACCAAAGTCGTCCGCGGCGGCTACCTCGACAAAGCCGAAAAATTCAAACCCGACGACTACCGCCGGCCCTCCAACCGCGCCGCCGCCCCCGCCTCATTTGGTCCCAACTCCGGCAAAAATCCCAACTCTCAAAACTACGGCCTCCACCGCATCGGCTTCCGCGTCGTCCAAGCGCCACCCATCGCCACCGCGCTCAAACCCTACGTCGCCCCCTACGCGATGCAGGGCATCAAACAAACCTCGTCGTCGGAAGCCGCCCTCGGCCCCGATTCCGCCAAGCCCTACTTCCGCCGCCGCCCGCATCTCCCCATGCCGCTCGAAGGCCCGCTCGAATACGTCCGCGAACACCGCGCCGGCCTCCACGAATCCTTCCGCCATCACAACCACAGCCCCGGTTTCGAAGTCCTCCCCAACGGCGACACGCTCCTCGTCATCTACTCCTCCAATTGGGAATACGAACCCGAGGTCACGCTCATCGGCGCGCGCCTGCGCTTCGGCGCCGATCAGTGGGACATGCCCAGCCCGTTCACCGACACCCCCGGCTCCAACGACCACGCCCCACTCCTCTCTTCCGAGGGCAACACCCTGCGCCTCTTCTGGGGAAATCCGTGGATGGAAGGCCACTTCCCGTTCCAGTCCATGACCTCGACCGACAACGGCGCCACCTGGTCTCCCGTCACCTACCCAAAGATCACCGGCCCGCTCGGCCCCGACCTCGAATTCCCGCAGCCCATCAACACCGCCCTCCGCGACCGCAAAGGTACGCTCTATCTCGCCGTCGACGCCGCCGACGGCGGCCCACTCAACTCGCAATCCATGCTCTGGGCCACCGACGACAACGGCGTCACCTGGCGCGACACGCTAGGCCGCACCTTCGGCCGCCACACGACTTTCGCGCTGCTCAAAAATGGCAACATCCTCGCCATGGGCGGAAAAAACTCCCACATCGACGGCTTCATGCCCAAGGGCATCAGCGCCGACGGCGGTCGCACCTACGAACTGAGCAAAACGCCCTTCTCCGCAGTCAGCAGCGGTCAGCGCCCGTCCATCCTCCGCCTCGCCAGCGGACGCCTTTTCATGGCCGGCGATTTCTATCCGTCGAAGCGTATCGAAAAAGCCCCTTCAATCAAAGAAAACGGCTCCTACGTCGCCCTCTCCGACGACGATGGCGAAACCTGGCGGATCAAACGCCTCCCCGGAAACTTCTCCGTCAAACGCGGCAAACCCAGCCTCGGCTACTCCGTCGCTCGTCAGGGCCCCAACGGCCTCATCCACGTCGTCACCTCCAGCAACCACCCCGGCCTCCATTACGAGTTCAACGAGGCATGGATTCTCAGCGACGAAACCTTCGCGGACAATGACGACGCAATGAACCAAAGCCGCGCCACCTCCATCTCCGACGTCCGCGAACACCGCGAAAACTTCCCCGACGGAAAACCACGCATCACTTGGAGCACCGGCCGCGCAAACGACGGCCGCGTCCTCCTCCACGGCCCCGAAACCTGGTTCTACACCGACGGCTCGAAACAACGCGAAGTCACTTACAAGCTCGGCGTCAAAACCGGCCGCGAAACTCACTGGTCGCTCACCGGCACCAAAGAGTCCGAGTGGGATCACCGCGACGACGGCACCAGCCTCTGGCGCACGTGGCACAGCGACGGCTCCCTCCGCTCCGAATCCACCTGGAAAAACCACCGCCTCATCGACGGCACCGACCGCCTCTTCGAGCCCGGCCAGAAACGCGATTGAGCATTTCCCTTAACGCGGACCCGCCGGAAATATTTCCCTGGAGGGCGGCGCTCCGTCGCCGCCGCGCCCGCATCGACATAGCCACTTCGCCGTAGCCGCGCTGTCCGCAGCGTGGCCTTTCCCGGGAAAATCCCCCCGACGCTCTTCCGCCCTCAACGTCCCGCCCGCGCGAAATCCGGCACACGAAACTTCCGCCGATATTCGCCAGGCGTGACTGTCGTCACGCGTTTGAAAAGCCGCCGGAAAAACGCCGGCTCTTCATAGCCTACCGCCCAGCTGATCTCATCAACCGGTAGATCGGTCCTCTCCAGCCGCCGCTTCGCCTCTTCGATTCGCAACCGCTGGATATACGCGATCGGCGCCAGCCCGGTCGCCTTCGTGAAACGCCGCTTCAACGTCCGCTCCGGCAACCCAGACCGCTTCACCAGCGCATCGACCGCCGAGCCCGCCGAGTAGTTGTCTTCCAACCACTGCTGCAGCTCCTGCACCAGCGCGTCGCCGTGATTCATCGGCGGCGAAAAAACCACATACGGCCCCTGCCCTTCCGCGTGCCACTGCATCAGAAGGAAACGCGCGATCGCCTGCGCCGCCGTCGGTCCCGCATGTCGCGCGATGAGAAAAAGAATCAGGTCATGCCACGCCGTCGATGCCCCCGAAGAGATCAACTCCCCGCGCTCGCCCGCGATGACCAGCGCTTCATTCAGCCGCAGCTCCACTTCCGGATGCGCCTGCTCGAACGCCGCCGCATAGCCCCAATGCACCGTCGCCTCGCGCCGTTTCCAGATCCCCGTTTCCGCCAGCAAAAAAATCCCCGAGCACGCCGAGCACAACTCCGCTCCCTGCGCGTGCATCCGCGCCAGCCACGCCACGAGTTCCGGATAACGCCCTCGCACCCACACGTCGTCGATCACCAGCATCGACGGCACGATCACGATGTCCGTCCGCTCGATCTCCGCCGTCGTTCGATGCGCGCGCAGCGACAACTCGCTCGCTATCGACGGCAGGTCGCGCTGCGGGGCCACCAGCTCAGGACGAAACCTCGCCTCCGACGGAATCGCCGGATCGTAGCGCGCGAAATGATGCAGTGCTGCCAGCACCTCGAAGATTCCGCTCACCGGCGACATCATCGACTCAGGCAACACGACAATGCTCACGTGCAACGGCCGCTGTGTGGTCGAAGATTTTTCTGAAGCACGTGACATAAAAGGACCTGTTTTGGCCGGTATGGCTCTCACCGCGCGCCGCCGCAAACGGTATTCTCGCGGGCATGTCCTCAACGACTCCCGCCCAAACCTCCACCAAACCCGCCTTCGACGAATCGCGCATGAACGCCTTTCTCGACCGCGCCCTCCACGACCTCGCCGCCGGTTACGGTGGCGTGATGATCAGCCTCGGCCGCCGCCTCGGTTTCTACCGCGCTCTCGCCGGCGCCGGGCCGCTCAGCTCCCACGAACTCGCCAGCCGCACCGGCTGCCACGAGCGCTACGTCCGCGAATGGCTAAACAGCCAGGTCGCCTCCGCCTACCTCACGTTTCATCCGGTCAGCGAAACCTACGAACTTCCCCCCGAGCACGTCCCCATCCTCGCCGACGAATCCAGCCCGGTCTGTCTCACGCCCGCGTGGGAAGTCCCCGCCTCGATGTGGCTCGATCAGGAGCGCACGCTCGAAGTCTTCCGCACCGGCGAAGGCATTCCGTGGGGCGCTCACCACGAGCGTCTCTACTGCGGCGTCGCCGCCTTTTATCGCAACGCCTACAAGGCCCAGCTCGTCCCCGCCTGGCTCCCCGCGCTCAACGGCGCCGTCGAAAAACTCCGCGCGGGCGCAGTCGTCGCCGACGTCGGCTGCGGCCACGGCCACTCGACGATCCTCATGGCCGAAGCGTATCCGAATTCCCGCTTCCACGGCTTCGACAACCACGCCGCCTCCATCGAGTCCGCCCGCAAAAACGCCGAGGCCGCCGGCGTCGCCGACCGCGTCACCTTCTCGCTCCACACCGCCAAAAATTATCCCGCCGCTCCCTATGATCTTATCTGCTTCTTCGACTGCCTCCACGACATGGGTGATCCGGTCGGCGCCGCCGCCCACGCCCGCGCCTGCATCGCACCCGACGGCCTCCTCATGGTCATCGAGCCTTTCGCGCACGACCGAACCGAAAAAAACACCGGCCCCGTCGCCCGCATGTACTACAGCGCATCCGCCACACTGTGCTGTCCACACTCCCGCTCCGAGGAAGTCGGTCTCGCGCTAGGCGCTCAGGCAGGCCCCGCGAAACTCGCCCACGTTTTCCACCGCGCCGGCTTCACCCACTTCCGCGTCGCCCAGGAAAACCCGTTCAACCTCATCCTCGAAGCGCGTCCGTGATGTCAGCACACGCGCGCTCTGCACAATAAAAGGTTCTCACTTCGGGAGCGCCGCCACAGCATCCCCGAAGTGAAAATCGTCTACGCCCTCCTCGCGCTCTTCCTCTTCGCCTACGGACTCCTCGTCCTCAACGTCTACATCAAGCAGAGCTCGATCCTCTACGCGCCTTCGTCCGATCCCGCTGTCAAATCCTCGCTGCGCTCCTGGACCTCCGGCGGTCGCATGATCGGCTACGCCCGCGAAGTCCCCCGGCCGCGCACGATCTGGCTCATGCTCCACGGCAATGCCGGCCAGGCCGAGCACCGCGATTACATCCTTCCTCTCCTCGACGACACCGACTCCCTCTACGTCCTCGAGTACCCCGGCTTCGGCCTCCGGGCCGGCAAACCCTCCCGCGAATCCCTCAACGCCGCCGCCATCGAGGCCTACCGCCTCCTGCGTACCCAAAATCCGGACACACCCGTCTGCGTCATCGGCGAATCCATCGGCTCCGGCCCCGCCTGCGAACTCGCCCGCGAATCGACCCCGCCCGACAAGATCGTCCTCTTCACGCCGTTCGACACCCTCGCCAACGCCGCCGCCGGTCACTTCCGCATCCTGCCCCTCCGCTACCTGCTTCGCGACCACTGGGATAACATCGCCTCCCTCCGCGACTACCGCGGCCCCGTCGAAATCTACGCCGCCCTCGAAGACACCGTCGTCCCCTACGAACGCGCCCAAGCCCTCGCCGCCGCCCTCCCCGGCGCCAGGCTCCACACCATGCTCGGCGGCCACAATGACTGGCGTCGTCAAAACGACGTTCGCCTCACCCGCTGATTCAAGAGTCAGGGAATCGCGCGCCCTGCACTCTGCACCAGACACCTCTGGCTGCCGCGGCCTCATTCCCTGTCGGTGCTACGGTAAAACCACGGAAAATCGTCCGCCCACGGTTTTCGGATGGCGCCAGAGTGGGTTCCTGTTCATCTGCTCTATTCCGTGTTTGTTCACGCTCCTGCCATGCGCCACCCGCAACTCCCGTTAAACGCTCCGGCTTTCCAAGCCGGCACCGCCGCTCGCCTGCGCGGCCCTTTGAGAAACTGATCCATGTCCAAAGCAGTCTGGACTATGGTCGGGGCCAGCACCTTCGAGGCGGCCCTCGTCTGCCTCGGCAGCCTTCACCGGTTTTGCAGCGATCCGATCGATCTCACCGTTCTCTCTGACGGCACACTCACACCGGAACAGCAGCAGCAACTCACCCGCCTGCCCCACACCCGCATGGCCGATGACCGCGACCTCCAGCAGGAGGTCGCCAACCGCCTCGCCGCGTACCCGCTCCTTCGCGATACCTACGCGAAAAACATCTACCTCAAAAAACTCGTCGATATTCCCGTCCTCGCCGGACAGTCCTGCTGCTTCATCGATTCCGACATCCTTTTCTTCCGCCCGATCGGCGGCCTCTTCGAACCGCGCCCTCAACACGACCGCATCGCCGAAGACCGCAGCGTCACCCCCGGCATCCGCGACCTCCTCACCTTCAAAGGACGCCTCCACGGCTATCTCAACTGCGGCTTCATCGACGCCACCTTCCCCTCTCTCGCCGACGGCGAACGCACGATCCGCCTCTGGCGCGACACCAAAAGCAACGTCGTCGAGCAGCTCATCTGGTCCGTCGCCAAAGCCCCCGCCCCTCTCGAGTACGTCACCCTCGACTCCATCTACATCCCCCGCCCCAAAGAGCCGCTCGAAGCCTTCAACCCTTCGCCGTCCACCTTCGCGATCCACCTCACCAGCTGGCGAAAAAAACACGCCGCCGAGCTCCGCGAAAAACTCGCTCCTCACGCCGGCGACCCTCCCCAGAAAGTCCGCTTCGCCCGCCGCAACCCCCCTTTCTTCTGGTCGCTGCTCGTCTTGAAAATCGCCCGCCGCATCACCGGCTCCGCCTGAGTAACCTCGAGCGCCACTGTAGCGGCGAGCGCCAGCGAGCCGTCTTACAGCGAGCCGCCTCGCACGTCCGATGAAACCTTCACGTCCCGCTGCCGTCATTCCCGGCAACGCACCGTGAACTCCTCCAAAAATCTCCTCATCGCCGCCCTCGCCATTGCCCTCGCCGCCTCGGGCGTTTTCGGCTGGCAGCAATATCGCCGCGCCCAAAACACCGTCGTCGTCACCGCCAATAACGACGACCTCGCCAAAAAACTCGCCGCCTCCGAACGCCACGCCGCCGACCTCGAAGCCCGCATCGCCGCCCTCATGTCCGCCCCCGGACCGGAAACCCCTCCCACTCCCCCCGAAGGCGCCGTCATCGCCGAACGCCGCGGCGCCCCCGGCCGCGACGACGGCCCCAACAACGCCCGCCGCGCCGAGATGCAGGCCCTCATGAACAACCCCGAGGTCATCCGACTCATGAACGAGCAACAAAAGGCCGGCCTCGATAACCGCTACGCCGCCCTCTTCAAACAACTCAATCTCTCCCCCGCCCAGCTCGAAGCCTTCAAAAATCTCCTCCTCGAAAAACAAAACGCCCAGCGCGACGTCATGATGGCCGCCCGCGACAGCGGCCTCAATCCCCGCGAGAGCCGCGACGAACTTCGCAAACTCGTCCAGGACGCCAACGCCGAGACAGACGCGCAAATCATCGCCGCCATCGGACAGGATAAATTCAACCAGTATCAAAACTACAACGCCACCAGCCGCCAGCGCGCCGCCGTCGAACAACTCGACAACGTCATGAGCTACGCCGCCGCCCCCCTGTCCGAATCCCAGAGCCAGGCCCTCGTCCAAATCATGGCCCAAGGCGCCAACTCCGGAAATGATGGCGGTAACAACAACGGCGGCCCACGCGCCTTCGTCGCCGGCAACTTCGGTGGCGGCGGACGCGTCACCATCACCGACGCCATGATCGCTCAGGCCCAGTCCGTCCTCTCGCCCGCCCAGATCAAAGTCCTCCAGGACCAGCAAGCCACCCAGCAGAACGAACAAAAACTCCGCGAACTCATGCGCCCCCAAGCCCGCCGCGCCGACTAGTAGCGGCGAGCGCCAGCGAGCCGTCCGCTCCCCGCTCCAAAATCCTGCTCATCCTCTTAATCCTGTCTAAAAAATTTCCGTCGCTCTCAGCCGCGCCTCACCCGCGCGGCTTTTTTGCGCCCCTCCGCAACCCGCACACCGCCCCGCCCCAATCTACCGCCGCCCATCGCCCGCCGCTCCGCACATCCTGTCCACCCCGCGCCATCCGCTGTCCCTCCGCCACGCTATCTCCCCCGCTGATGCCCCTACTGTTTGAATTTTCTTCATTCAGCTGTCCGCGAATTAACCCTTGTCCGCGCTCCCGGCCGGTCGCTACGGTGCGCCCTCGCAACCACATTCGCCTATGATCGTTACCACCGCTCAGCTCTTCAAACACGCCTACGGCAAATACGCCATCGGCGCCTACAACATCAACAACGCCGAGCAGGCGATGGGCCTCTTCCGCGGCTGCATCGATTCCAAGGCTCCGTTCATCATCCAGATTTCCAAAGGCGCGCGCTCCTATACGGACAAGCGCATGCTCGAGGCCATCATCCGCTCTGCCGGCGAGATCTTCCCCGAGGCTATCTTCGCCGTCCACCTCGACCACGGTGACGAAGCCACCTGCTACGACTGCATTGACTCCGGCTTTTTCAGCTCCGTGATGATCGACGCCTCCCACGATCCCTTCGAGAAAAACGTCGAGATCACCAAGCGCGTCGTCGAGCGCGCCCACGCCAAAGGCATCTCCGTCGAAGCCGAACTCGGCATGCTCGGCGGCGTCGAGGAAGACATCAAAGTCGAAGACGGCCACGCCACCCTCACCGATCCCGCCGAAGCCGAACAATTCATCAAACTCACCGGCTGCGACTCCCTCGCCTGCGCCATCGGTACCTCCCACGGCGCCTTCAAATTCAAGGGCAAGCAATCGCTCCACTTCGACGTCCTCGAAAAAATCAAAGCCCGCGTCCCCGGCTTCCCGCTGGTCATGCACGGCTCCTCTTCCGTTCCTCAGGATGAAGTCGCCCGCATCAACGCCGCCGGCGGCAAGATCGCCGACTCCTCCGGCGTCGACGTGAACGAATACCTCCCCGCCGCCAAACTCGGCGTCACCAAGATCAACATCGATACCGACGGCCGCCTCGTCTGGACCCGCGTCCACCGCGAATTCTTCCGCGACAAGCCCTCCGACTTCGACTTCCGCCCGCCCGGCAAGATCTTCATCGCCGAGTACGCGAAGTTCATCGCCTCGCGCAACCAGCTCCTCGGCTCCGCCGGCCAGCTCGACGACCTCCGCAAGAGCCTCGGCAAATAAGCCCAAAAGCTGCGGCACCTCCACCCCGCCTCTTAATTCCAAGGCGCGATTCCCCTCCGGGAATCGCGCCTTTTTCATGCTCCGAGGTAGGGCGCGTTGTCCCTAACGCGCCGGAGCGATATCGCCTGCGCAGCTACACCTCCCCTCCAAAAAACCACCGCACCCATTACTCCTTGTCTGACTCTTTGCAGCCCCTTCCTCCGCCGCATCATCCCGCCACCTATCCGCGCCATCCGCGAGATCCGTGGTAAGAAAACCTCCTTCTCCACTCACGCCGTTCAGCCCTCCCGCACATCGCCTGCACCACCGCGTTTCACACCGCCTTAACACTCAGCGGATTGTGCCGATCTTCCCGCTGCGTCCATCGTCAGGACGTTTCTTATGTCGAGCCCGGCACGCACGCATCCACTGATCCCCCTCGCCGTCATCGGCGCCATCGCCCTCGGCGCCATCGCCGTCTCCTTGCGTGCCCAGCCCCCGGATACGCCAGCACGCGCCCCGCTCGTCGCCGGCACCTCCCTCGATTCCCTCACCGTCGGCAAAATCACTTACACCCAGGTCCGCATCCGCACCGTCTCCGCGCAAACCGCGATGCTCCAGCACGCCGGCGGCATCGTTTCCCTTCGCCTCGCCGACCTTCCTCCGGACCTCCAGCAACGCTTCGGCTACACCCCACAGGCCGCCGCAGCCGAAGCCGAAAAACAAAAGGCCGCCGAAGTCGCCGCCCGGGAGCGCCGTCTGCAAGAAGCCGCCGCCATCAAAGCACGCCCCGCCCCCCCGGCACGCGCCACCGTTCCCGCCCCGGAATCATCGGTGGATGCTGTCCTGGCCCGTTTCGGCCAGCCTCCGGAAATACAATCCAAGGTCGATCTGCGTTCCCGGTTCAACGAACTCGGCTTGTGGATCAAACATCAGGGCGCCCGCCCCAGTTGCTCTGTCTTCGCCATCGTCAGCGCCCTCGAATTTCAATCCGCCGAAATCACCGGCGATGCCACGCGCTTCTCCGAGGAATATCTCCTCTGGGCCACCCGCAAAACCCTCAACCGCTCCCCGCGCGCCCGCATCGCCGAAAGCGAATCACCCGACGATCTCAAAAACACTGACGAGGGCTTTTCCCTCCCCGAGGTCGTCACCGCCCTTCGCACCTACGGCATTCCCCCGCGCGAAACGATGCCCAACCGTTTCACCGACACCACCGCCGGCGATCCTCCCGCCGAGATCGTCGATCAGGCGCGCAAAACCCGCCGTGTCTCCGTTCACCTGCTTCCCGGCCGCGATGGCCCCGCGCGCGTGGACAGCCTCATCCACGCTTTGAACGCCGGCCTCCCCGTCCCCGCCGGCATGGCATGGCCGCGTGAATACAACTGGCGCACCGGCTTCCTCGACAAACAGCCCGTTGCGGAAGGCGACGGCCACGCCATCACCTTCGTCGGCTACAAGTCCGACACCGGCCGCATTGAAGATGCCGTCTTCACCTTCAAAAACTCCTGGGGCGTCCGCTGGGGCATCGACGGCTACGGAAGCGCCACGTACGAATTCCTCTGCAAAAACCTCTGGCTCGCCGTCATCCTCGAAGTGCAGCCTCAGTAGAGAGACGAGCGCGCAGCGAGTCCCTCCTGTATAAACTGGACTCAGCTCAAATCCCGGATGCTCCCAAACTCCGGGTCGAATAACCGCCGGTAAGTCCGCACGATCGTCCCGTCCGTCAGCCCCGCCAGCCAGTCGCAGATCCGCCGCGCCTTCCCTTCCTTCGTCGCCTCCGCCTCGATAAGTTTTCCCACGCGCGGCGGCAAAATCCCGATCACGCGCTCGCCTTTCTCCACATAGTTTTCCCACGCCGCCTGCCAAAGACTCAGCAACACCCGCCGCGCCTTATACTCGATCTGCTGCAACTGCGGACTCTCGAAAATAATATCGTTCGCCATCCGCTTGAAAAACTTCGCCTCACGCTCCGCCTCCGGCGCCACCACGAGTTCGAACCGATAACGATTCGTCTTCGCCGACATAAAGTTCTCCCGCTCGCGCAACCGGCACGACGTGATGAACGCCCCGATCTTCCCCGCAAAAACCGACTCCAGTCGGTCTAGCCGGATAGCTCCCACCAGCGTCTGCAAATGCTGCTCCTGCTCCGCGTCGATTCCCTCCGCCGCCGCCCACGCCTCGATCCGGTCGATCGTCAGGAACCCCGCTTTCACGCCGTCCACGATATCGTTGAGCGAGTACGCCGCGTCGTCCGCCCAGTCCATGATCTGACACTCCACCGCCTTGAATTTATTGAACGCCTTCCCCTCGTGCAGCGCCGCCGGAATCTCCGCCCCGTCGAAAACGAAATCCCGGTAACGCACCTGCGGATCGTAGAGAAAATGTTTTTCCGGCACCGCCGCGTACTCGCGATAGAGCTTTTTGTACTTCAGCACGCCATCGAGCAGCGCCCGCGTCGGCTGCATCCCCCGCACCTGCGTCTCATTCTGATAAATCGTCTCCGTCAACAGATGCAGCGTCTGCGCATTTCCCTCGAATCCGCCGTGCGCCTTCATCAGCTCCTGCAACGTCCGCTCCCCCGAATGCCCAAACGGCGGATGCCCCAGATCGTGCGCGAGACACACCGCCTCCACCAAATCGCCATCGATAAAAAAATCCTCCGCCAGCGGTCCGCCACGGGATTTCAAATACTGGCAAATCGACCGCCCGATCTGCGCCACCTCCATCGAATGTGTCAGTCGCGTCCGGTAGAAATCGTACTCTCCCGAGAGAAAAACCTGCGTCTTCGACTGCAGCTTCCGAAACGCATGCGAGTGGATCAGCCGGTCGCGATCCACCTGAAACGCCGTGCGATAATCGGGCTTGCGGGCTCCATCGAGCGTCTGCGTGTCGAAGTCAGAATAGAATCGGTTCGCCGTCATCGGAAAATTTTCCGACACCATGTCCCGCCTCCGCCGAATGCCAATCCCCATGATTCGCCTGCTCCGCGCATTTCCCGCCCTCCTGCTTCTCGCGTTCTTCACCACCGCGCTGACCGCCCAATCGCCCGACAGCCTCATCAGCGCGAAAGATCTCCTGCACCTGAAACAACTCGGCGCCCCCGCGATTTCCCCCGACGGCACCCGCGTTGTTTACACGGTCCGCAGCATCGAGGAATCCGCCGCCAATCCCGGCGAGTACGCGTACCGCATCCGCATCTGGATGATCCCGCTCGATGGCATCGGCGGCCCCCGCCAGCTCACCCGCGGCGACGGCAGCGCCTCCTTCCCCGTCTGGCATCCCAGCGGCGACCGCATCGCCTTCGTCCGCTTCGAAAAATCCGTACCCCAAATCTGGGTACTTCCGCTCGGTCCCGGCGGCGAAGCCTTCCGCATCACCGATCTTCCCAACGGCGCCACCCATCCCCGCTGGTCCCCCGACGGCACCAAACTCCTCTTCTCTTCAACCCTCACACTCTCCGAAGTCCGCGAAGAATCCGCCCGCTCTCCCAACGCCCAATCCCTCCCCACCTGGCCCGACGAACGCCCCGGTCGCCCAAAAACCTCGCGCGATAACACCGCGCACGACTCCGTCAAAAACGAATCCACCCGCCTCAACGGCACGCGCGACGCCGAACGCCGCTGGCTCGCCCGCCGTGAATCCGCCGGCAATCCCCGCGTCCTCACCCGCCTCGAATTCATCGGCGACAGCGACCTCGCTCCCGAGGAAGAGTTCACCCACCTCTACGTCGCCCCCGCCGAAGAAAACGCCGCCGCCCAGCTCCTCACTCCCGGCTTCCTCAGCGCCGACGGCGCCGAATGGGTCAACCTCCCTGACGGCCCCCGCGTTGTTTTCAGCGCCGAATCCCCCGGCGAAATCCACCCCGACCGCGTCCTCGACCGCGCCCTCTGGAGCGTTGGCCTCGACGGAGCCGCCCCACGCACGATCCTCTACACGCCCAACTTTGCCTACACCCGCCCCACCGCCTCGCCCGACGCGCGCACCATCGCCTTCCTCGCCGACGACCTCTCGCTCGACTCCTACGGTCAAACCCAACTCGGCGTCATCGCCGGCGATGGCACCAACCGCAAAATTCTCACCGCGAAAATCGACCGCAACGTCTCCCGCCCCAAGTGGTCCGCTGACGGCACGCAGGTCTACTTCACCGCCACCGCCAACGGCGGCCACCCGCTCTTCCGTGTCCGTGCCGACGGCACCGCCGATCCCGAAGTCCTCACCGGCGTCACCAACGCCATCCGCGCCTACGACATCGGCGCCACCCACGGCATCGTCGTCCTCTCTCAAGCGGCCAACCCGTACGAACTCCACCGCCTCACCCTCGCGACCAAGGAGTACCGCCTCATCACGTCGCACAACAGCGAGTGGCTCCGCACCAAATCCATCTCCGTCCCCGTCCGCCGCCAGCTCACGCTCTCCGACGACACCAAAATCGACAGCTGGCTCATCAAGCCCACCCATCTCGAACCGGGGAAAAAATATCCGCTTCTCGTCGCCATCCACGGCGGCCCTCACGCCATGTGGGGCCCGACCGACGCCGGCATGTGGCACGAATTCCAATTCTTCGCCTCCCGCGGCTACGGCATTCTCTACTGCAACCCGCGCGGCTCCTCCGGCTACGGCCAGGAATTCCAGCGCGGCAGCTTCCAAAACTGGGGCCCCGGCCCCGCCTCCGACGTTCTCGCCGCCACCGACCAGGCCTGCACCGAGTCTTGGGTGGACAAAGACAAACTCGTCCTCTCCGGCGGCAGCTACGGCGGCTACCTCGCCGCCTGGATCGTCGGCCACGACAAACGCTTCAAAGCCGCCGTCGCCCAGCGCGGCATCTACGACCTCGCCACCTTCTTCGGCGAAGGCAGCGCCTGGCGCCTCGTCCCGTATCATTTCGGCGGCTACCCGTGGCAGCCTTTCGTTCGCCGCCTCCTCGATTCGCAGTCACCTCTTTCCCACGCCGAGCACATCGTCACCCCGCTCCTGATCGAACACGGCGACAACGACCGCCGCACCGGCACCGCCCAGAGCGAAATGCTCTTCCGCGCCCTCAAAGTCCTCAACCGCCCCGTCGAGTACGTGCGCTACCCCAACGCCACCCACGAACTCAGCCGCACCGGCGACCCCGCCCAGCGCATCGACCGCCTCCTCCGTTTCGACGAATTCTTCCGCCGCTTCATCGGCGAATAATCGTAGGGCCTGCGCTCGCGCAGCGCCTTCCGCCTCCCCATAGGGCCCGAGCTCGCTCGCGCCGCCACGCGCCATCGCGCGTGGCTCCGAGGTAGGGCGCGTTGTCCCTAACGCACCGGTTAGACACCGCCCGCCTTCACGTCGTCCCATCCCTTACGACTCACCCAAACACCACACCCACGCTCAACAGCACCGCGTACAACGCCAGCAGCTTTCCCGTGTCGCCCAGCAACACGATCAACTCCGCCGGTGTCTCCGACGCCTCCAGCCGCCTGATCTGCCTGAGCGCCATCGGCGCGATCGCCAGTGGCAGCAACACCACCGGCTCGTAACCGCCACCGAGATAGAGATGCGCCGGAATCGTCAGCGCCACCACGAGCGAAACACCGAACTGCATCCTCGCCGCCCGCCGTCCGAATCGCACCACCAGCGTCCGCTTCCCCGCTTTCGCATCCGTCTCCACGTCGCGATAATTATTCACGACCAGAATATTCGCCGCCAGCAATCCCACGCCTGTCGATGCGAGGAACACATCCCGCGTCACTTCCCCGGTCTGCACAAAGTAAGTCGCACACACCGCCACGAGTCCGAAAAAGATAAAAACGAAGAGATCGCCCAGCCCGTTGTACCCAAGCGGATACGGCCCACCCGTGTACGCGATGCCGCACACGATGCTCGCCACACCGATCGCCAGCAACGGCCACCCACCGTAGTTGAGCAGCGTGAGCCCCACCAGAAACGCCGCGAC
Source organism: uncultured Nibricoccus sp. (assembly GCA_966249325.1). GTDB lineage: Bacteria > Verrucomicrobiota > Verrucomicrobiia > Opitutales > Opitutaceae > Nibricoccus. The sequence continues at coordinate 147,558 of CBINDC010000011.1, forward strand.
AAACACACCCGTCATCGCCGCCTTCATCGCCACCGGCGTCACCAACCCCGACGCCACCGCCCGCCTCGGCCCGACACGCTCCGCCGTGTCCGCACCCTTGATGAAGTCGTAGTAATCGTTCGCGAAGTTCGTCCCGATCTGGATCAGCAACGCGAACCCCAGACACGCCACCGCCGCCTGCCAGACAAACGCCCGGTCACTCCACGCAAACGCGGATCCGACCAGCACCGGCGCAATCGCCGCAGGCAACGTGCGTGGACGAGTAGCAGCCAGCCAGATCATGAAAGGTGAAGGCGTTGAACTCATTCGAAACTCAGCCCACGGGACTTTTTCCCCTTTGGCAATCTGGCCGTGTCCGTCCCGTAGCCACGAGCGCCAGCGAGTGGTGACACACGCCCGCAAAAAGCCGCGCCCCAATCGGGACGCGGCGAAAACTACAGGCGAGGGTCAGCTGCTCCTCAGATAATCATACCCGCACCGACCGTCGCATTCGTCTGCTCGTCCACCAGGATGAGGCTGCCCGTGTTGCGGTTGCGCTTGTACGCATCGAAGAACAGCGGCGACGCCGTGCGGATCTGCACGCGGCCGATGTCGTTCATGCCGATCTCCGCGTCGCCCTCGACCTTGTGAAGCGTGTTGATGTTCATCTTGTAGCGGACCCCTTTGATCGCGCACTTCACCTCGCGCGTCGTGTGGCGGAGGATGTATTTGCCGTTTGGATTAAGTTTATGGGGCGAGAACCAGCACACCATCGCTTCCACATCCTGGCTGATCTGCGGCTGATTGTTCGGCTTCACGATCATCCCGCCGCGCGAAATATCGATCTCGTCGGTCAGCGTCATCGCCACGGACATCGGCGAGAAAACCTCCGACACCTCGCCCTGCGGCGCGTGCAGCGACTTGATCTTCGAGGTGAATCCCGACGGCAGCGCCAGCACTTCGTCGCCAACCTTGAACACGCCGCCCGCCACGCGTCCGGCGAAACCGCGGAAATCGTGATGCTCGTCGCTGTTCGGGCGGATCACCGTCTGCACCGGGAAACGCGGATCGATGTGGTTCGCATCGCTGCCGATGTAAACTGTCTCGAGGGTGTAGAGCAGCGGCGAGCCCTTGTACCAAGGCATCTTCTCGGACTTCTCGACGACATTGTCGCCGTGCAGCGCGCTGATCGGGATGAATTTGATGTCGGCCACTTCGAGACGCGACGCGAACTCGGTGTACTGCGCGACGATGTTGTTGAAGACCTCCTCCTTAAAATCCACGAGGTCCATTTTGTTCACGCAAACGACGATGTGCGGGATGCGCAGGAGCGACGCGATGAACGAGTGACGGCAGGTCTGCTCGATCACGCCTTTGCGCGCGTCGATCAGGATGATCGCGAGGTTGGCGGTCGAGGCGCCCGTCACCATGTTGCGCGTGTACTGGATGTGACCAGGCGTGTCGGCGATGATGAACTTGCGCTTCGGCGTCGCGAAGTAGCGGTAAGCGACATCGATCGTGATGCCCTGCTCACGCTCGGCGCGAAGGCCGTCGGTGAGGAGCGAGAGATTTAGATGCTCTTCACCGCGCTGCTCGGTGGCGCGCTCGATGGCGTCGAGCTGGTCTTCGAAGATCGCCTTCGAGTCATAGAGGAGCCGGCCGATGAGCGTGGATTTGCCGTCGTCGACACTGCCCGCCGTCGTGAAACGGAGCAGGTCCATGGAAAGATAGTGGGCGTCGGAGTGAGACATGATTTTGAAATTTAATGATCAGTTACCCAATGACCATTGACCAATGAAGGACCCGGCCCGCCAAAGCGCAGCCATTGGTCATTGGTCACTCGGTCATTGATCATTTTTTAGAAATAACCCGCCTTCTTGCGGTCTTCCATCGCGGTCTCGGAGCGTTTGTCGTCGGCGCGCGTGCCACGCTCGGTCTGACGAGCGGAGGCGACTTCCTGGATGATATCGCCGAGAGTCGATGCCGTGGATTCGACCGCGCCCGTGCAGGTCGCGTCGCCAACGGTGCGGAAGCGGATGATCCGCTTCTCCACCTTTTCGCCTGGCATCACCGTGATGAACGGCGTGTTCGCGAGCAGCGTGCCGTTGCGATTCACAATTTCTCGCTCGTGCGAGAAATAGAGGGGCGGGAGCGGAATGTTTTCGCGCGCGATGTACTGCCACACATCCATCTCGGTCCAGTTGGAGAGTGGGAAAACCCGGAAGTGTTCGCCGTGGTTTTTGCGACCGTTGAACAGATTCCAGAGCTCAGGGCGCTGGTTCTTCGGGTCCCACTGACCGAACTCGTCGCGATGCGAGAAGAAGCGCTCTTTCGCGCGGGCCTTCTCTTCGTCGCGGCGCGCACCACCGAGGCACGCGTCAAACTTCAGCTCTTCGATCGCATCGAGCAACGTCACCGTCTGGAGACCGTTGCGCGAGGGGTTCGGCCCCTTCTCCTCGGTCGCACGTCCGGCTTTGATCGAGTCTTCGACGTAGCGAACGATCAACCGCGCACCGAGATCCTTCGCGAGCCAGTCGCGAAACTCGATCGCCTCGGAGAAATTGTGCCCGGTGTCGATGTGCACGAGCGGGAACGGGATCTTCGACGGCGCGAACGCCTTCTGCGCCAGGCGCACCATCACAATGGAGTCCTTGCCGCCGGAAAACAGCAGCGCCGGACGCTCGAACTGCGCCGCGACTTCGCGCATGATGAAAATGGCCTCGTGCTCCAGTTGCGCGAGATGGGTCAGGTTGTACGAACTCATGTCAGAGAAATTTTTGGCCGCACCGCCGCGTGCAGACGATCGAGCGACGCCTCGGGCGATTCCACCTCGGTATCGATCACCAGCGAAACCTCGCCCGCCGCCGGTTCTTCGAACGCGGAATCTTTTCCGGTAAACTGCTTCACGCCGCCCGCGCCCGCTTTCGCGTAGAGACCTTTCGGATCGCGACGCGCACACGTTTCAAACGACGCTTTCACATACACGTCGAAAAAATCCTCCGCGCCGACGATCTCGCGCGCCGACTGCCGCAGCGCCTTCAGCGGCGTGATAAACGAGCAGATCGTGACAACACCCGCTTGCGCGAACAACTTCGCCACTTCTGCCACGCGCCGGATGTTTTCCGCGCGATCGGCCTCCGTAAAACCCAGACCGCGATTCAGGCCGGTCCGGACATTGTCCCCATCGAGCAGATGCGTCGTAAAACCCTCCGCGAAAAGCCTCCGCTCCAGCGCCACCGCCAAGGTGCTCTTTCCCGAACCCGAAAGCCCGTACAGCCAGATCACCCGCGCCCGCTGCTTCAATCGCGCTTCCTTTTCAGTGCGCCCCAAAACACGGTCAAAGATCGGGTGAATGTTATCGGCGGAGGCCATTATCTTGAGTGAGTTTATGACCTAAAGAAACTTAAGATTATCCAGCAAGTGAAATTACCACTGAACCGCCAACCTTCTGATATTTAATCAGTCCCACCATTTGCATGACACCTACTGAATCTGAAACCCTAGGAAATGCTCCGCGCTCTTCCGCGCCGAACGCTCCGTTTTTCGGATGAATCCGTGCATCCGCTCCTCCACCGCCTTCACAAACGCATCAACCTCCACCTTGGTTCCTTGCGCCTCCAGTTGCACACGGCCGTCCGCTAGGTTCTTCACGAGCCCGGTCACCTCAAATTCCTTCGCGACCTGCACCGTGCTGTAACGAAAGCCGACGCCCTGAACGCGCCCCGTGAAAAACACCGTCTCATGATGGACATCGGACATAGAGTTGGAGCGGTTACCCTAGTTGTCCGAACCTTGGAGATTCAACCCGCAAAAAACCTTTCCCCCACGCTGGCGCGAAACCGGCTTTTGAATTGCATTATCCACAGCCGGGCAGCACGGTGCCGCCCGTAGGTTCAACCAACAAGAATGAGCAACTTCAACCCTGACGGCCCCTCTGAAAACGAGTGGGATGAACGCGGTGACCTGGCCTGGAACGAATTCGATTGGGAGCAGTACCTCCGCCACCAAGACGAAGTCGTCATCCGCTACCTCGCGTTCTACGAGCAGTTGAAGGATCATCCCGACCGCCTCGACGAGGTCGCCCACTTCATGGGCTGGGATAAAGAAGACTGGAGCTCCGAAGGCACCACGCTCGGAGAAGACATCGAGTCCGAGGAAGAGCAGGAATCTCGCGACAGTGAAGAGCCCGCCGAGATCGACGCCGATCCCTACACGCTGCACAAGAACCCGATTTTCATCGCGATCAAAGCCATCCAGCTCGGCCTCAAACGCGGCTGGGAACGCATCGCCCACGATCCGCAAAAGGTCCCGCAGGCCCTCGCCCTCACCTTCCAGACTTCGCTCCATCGCAGCGACGAAAACGCCATGCTCGCCATCCAGGCGCTCGACTTCGGCGACTACGCGATGGCGATCAGCCTCTTCAAGCGGGCACTTAGCGATCTCAACCGCTCGCTCGCGCTTCTCGATGAAACGGCCTGCGCCTATTCTCGCACACTGCTCAGCTTCCGCGAAGATGCCCTCAACCGCCTCTTCGATCTGCGCGAGATCTACCTCCGCGTCATGAATGAGTGCCGCGAAGAACTCGAACGCCCAGTCGAAGGCGAGGACGACGAGAAGTAACCCCAGCGGCCAAAAGCTTCATCCTTCTCAGCGCGCGTGATTTATTTCACGCGCGCTTTTTTGCGCCACGTGCGAGCACGCAGGCACTTCGCTCCCAAATCAAAACGGCTTCGACCGCTGGCAGAACTGCAACGCCACGCCCCACGGATCGCGCATCATCAACAGCGACGATCCATCCGGTGTCTCCTCGATGATAAACGTCGCCCCCGCCTTCTCCAGCCGCGAGCGATCCGCCTTTGTATCGGTCGAGACAAACGCCACGTGAAACACCAGTTGGTGCTGCTTAGCGTAGTCGGGATACGCCGCCGTCGGATTGGAATAGAGCTCCACGATCACGCGCCCCGTCTCGTCCGAGAGAAAGTGTGTGTACGGCGCGTCCTCGCGCTTGCGGGCGACCGTCAGACCTAGGTTCTGCACCCACCACGCGGCTTGCGCGCGCGCGTCGGGAACATTGATGGCGAAGTGTTCGAATTTCATGAGGCTTACGAGGGATCGGGTTTCAGGTTCAGCAAAAAATCGCGGACCTTTTCACGCGCCACCGCGCCGCCGTCTTCGAGCACATAATGCCCCGCCTCGCGCAAACGGCAGATCTCCGCATCGGGATAAATCTCCCGCCAGCGATCCAAAAACGCGTCGTTGAAACAAAAATCCCATGCGCCCCACACAATGAGCTTCGCCTTGTCCGCGAGCAACGGCAGCTTCCGCTCGACTTCCTCCAGCGTCGCCCGGCTCGCATGATTTTTCTCCAGCGGGATGTCCGCCACGAAGCGATGCACCGCGATTCGGTTCGCCCACGAGTCGTACGGAAAAAGAAATCCACGCGCTTCGTCTTCTTTGAGCTTTCGCGTATGCATCGACATCCACGTCGCCGGCCAGGCGAAGGCATTAAAAGCCCGCACCAAAAACGCGCCAAACCCTCCCGCTCGACAGATCGCGATCCGTCCCGGGATGCGATCCGACACAAACGCCGCCGTATTCAAGATCGTGATCCGCCCGACCATCTCCGGATGTCGCGTCGCAAACCCAAACCCGATCGCCCCACCCCAGTCATGCACCACCAGATGCACCTTCGTCAGTCCAAGCGACGCCACCAACGCCTCCACATCCGCGATCCGCGTCGCCAGCCGATACGAATAATCCTGCGGCTTCTCCGAAAACCCCATCCCGATGTGATCCGGCACCACGCACCGCATCGTCGGCGCGACCAGCTTCACCAGATCACGATAGAAAAACGACCACGTCGGATTTCCGTGCAGCATCAGCACCGCTTCGTCGCTACGCGGACCTTCGTCCAGATAACTCATCCGCGCCCCATGCGGTGTCTGAAACGATTTCGGTTCGAACGGATAAAGCGCGCGCAACCACTCGGGAATTTTCGGTGCAGCGGAGTTCATCACCATTCCAGCGCGAGCATCAGACAGTTCAGCCCGCTTCCTATTCCCAGCAACCCCACCTGATCGCCGTCTTTCACCGCGCCCGCATCGAGCGCCAACGCAAGCGTCGCCGGCAGCGACACCGAGCCCATGTTGCCAAGCGTTTCAAACGTCGAAAAATCCTTCGCCAGATCCAACCCGAGCGTCTCGTAAAGTTTCCTGCGATGCACCGAGCCCACCTGATGACAGATGAACCGGTTGGCTCCGTCCGCCGTGAAACCCGTCTGCGCCGCAAAGTCAGTCCACGTTTCACGAGCGAGCTGCACGCCAGCGATGAGCAATTGCTCCGAATCCGTCTGCATCGCCAGCGCCTCCGCACCATGGCTGTCGCCTTGGCAGAGTTCGCTATGCTGCGTTGCCGCCCGCCCTGCGCCACCGAGCAACCGATGCGCGCGTCCCTTCACCAGCGAGCGATGACACAAAATCGCACCCACCGCCCCTGAACCAATCGTGAGATTTGCGAAGAACGGTTTGATCTCATTCCGCGTCAGCTGCGCCGAGGTGAGATGATGCAGCGTCTGCTCGATCAGCGGACGCCCGTTTTCACCCGACACCACCATCCCCGCCAAAATCTGCCCCGACTCGATCATGCCCGCGAGCACCACCATCGAGTTTAAGAAACCGAGGCACGCATTCGACACGTCGAAAATCTGTGCCGTCGGCGGCAGCCCGATCTTGCGATGCGCAAACGAGGCCGTCGCCGGCTCCAGCATGTCTCGGCAAACCGCTCCGTGCATGAACATCTGAATCTGCTCCGCCCGCAGCGCCGACTTCGCCAGCACCGCCTTGCCCGCCGCCGCGCTAGCATCCGACGGACGCGTACCCAGCGCCCAATGACGCCGCTCGCGAATCCCCGTCATCAACTCCAGCCGTCCAAACGGCAGCTTCAGCCGCTCATACATGGGACGCAGCCGCTCCTCGATTGCCGTCGAGGTCATCACCTCTTCCGGCAGCGCCACCGCGAGCGATTCGAGACAGACGTTTTGAAAGCGCATGGTTCAAAAACGCCGTTAAACCGGCTTCGCCTCGGGCCGCATCGCCAGCCGGATAATTTCCTGATCAAAATAATTCGAGCCCAGCCCCGCATCCACCGTAAGCGTCGTTCCATTCACTCCACTACTGCGCGGGCTCAAAAGAAACACCGCCGAGTCCGCGACTTCCTGAGTGCTCAAGTTGCGCTTACGAAACGTCATCTTCTCCGCGTACAGGTAGCTTTCGATGTATCCAGGAATCCCTGCCGACGCGCTCGTCTTTAGCGGCCCCGCACCGACCACATTGAACCGCACCTCGCTGTGCGCGCTGAACGACTTCGCTAGAAACCGCGTCGCCGACTCCAGCGCGGCTTTGATCGGCCCCATGTAACCGTAGTTATCCGGCGTCACCAGCAGCGACGAAATGCCGATCGTCACGACCGACGCCTCCTTCGCCAGATGCGGTTTGAGCGCCTTCGCCAGCTCCACCAGCGAGAACGCCGAGATCGCCGTCGCCTGCAAAAAGTCCGCGCGTTTCGTTTCGTAGAACGCCTTGAAACCCTCCGCGTAATTCGCGAACGCGATCGAGTGCACGAGTCCATGCACCGGCGCATGCCCCGCCGCCGCGATCTCACTCGCCAACCGCTCTGCCGCGCCTTCGTGCTCCACGTCGCAGATAAAAACCGGTTTCCCCGCGAGCAACGTCTCCAGCGACTTCTTCCGCGCTTCCGAGCGAACGCTGTAGATCACTTTCGCGCCCTGCTCTTCGAGCGTCTTCGCGATGTGCCACGCCACGCTCTTCCGATTCGCGACACCGAAAACGACAAATGTCTTTCCCGAGACTTGGAGAAAATCAGGCATGGTTCGCGTTTCTCGGCGTCACTGCTGCGCTTGCTGCTGCTGTTGTGACTGCACCGCTGCCGCAGCCGCCGCACCGCCCTCAGGCGTCTTCCACGCGACCGTGAAATCCACGCTCAGCACACGCGTACCATCCGCTTTCTTGATCGCGCCGCTCATCATCGTGAACCCAGCCGCGACATCCTTTTTCTTCACCTCGATCACGATCTGATCGCCAGGATAAACCGGATTACGGAAACGCACATCGCTGATCTTCGCCATCAGCGGCACACCTTCGCCGGGTTTCGCACCCGCCGCCTGCGCCTGACGCGCCATATAAAGCGCGCCCGTCTGAAACACCGCTTCGCACAGCAACACACCCGGCGTGATCGGCGCGCCCGGATAATGCCCCTTGTAGAAATTTTCTTCCACACGCCACGCGCGCTTCGCCGTCAAGCTGTCAGCCGTTTCGGAAACGATTTCGTCCACGAAAAGAAACGGCGGACGATGCGGAATGAGATCAGTGACGGCAGGAAAGCTCATGAATTTCAAATCGGAGAATTACACAGAGAACACAAGAGAACGCACAGAGATCACAGAGCGGTAGAAACGTCTTTTTTCGACTCTGTGGCCTCTGTGCCACCTCCGTGCGCTCTGTGTAACTCCTGCTTCTGCGCGCGCACGTACTGGTCGATCTTGTTGGCCGTGATGACACCGTAGTTAATCGTCCCCAGCCAGCCCGACATGATGATTCCGACGCTGCCCGCGTGATAAAGTCCCGGCAGTTTTTCCGAGAGCGTCATTGAAACCGGCAGTCCTTCAAACTTCGTGCCGAACGAGGTCCCCGCCATGTGCGTCGTGTAGCGCTCGATCGTCCGCGGCGTGGCCGCTTCTTTCCAATCGATCTTCGCACGCACGCCGGGAATAAATTTCTCCAACGACACGAGCGACTCCTCGATCAGCCGCTCCTTGTGCTTCTCGTACTCTTCATCCGAAAGCGCCTTCCAATCCGGATAACGCCCGTTGAGCGAAGCCACCACCGTGTAGCGATCCGAGCCCGGCCGCGTGTCGGGATAATAAACCGAGAACGTCCGGCTCGTCGTATGCAGATCCGTCAGCTCATGATTGCTATACTGCGGCGCTTCCGACGTGAACACCAGATCGCCGATGTGCGGGATCGTCTCGCCCTTCTTGATGCCGAGATACACCTGGCAGGAACTCGTATTGATCCGCACCGCCTTCGCCTGCTCCACAAACTCCGCCGGGAAATTTTCTTCGCCGGCCAGACGGAAAATCGTGTTCTTGATATTCGCGTTCGAGAGCACCGCCTTCGCGCGAATCACGCGCCCGTTGCCCGCAACAATGCCGCACGCAACCTTCCGACCATCGCGTTCTTCAACGAGCACTCGCTCCACGAGCACCTTCTTGCGCAGCTCCACACCGTTCTTCTTCAGCTCGTCCGTCATCTTTTCGATGAGCAGATCCGACCCGCCGCGGAACGTGTACACGCCCGCGCCCATGAAATTACTGAACACGATGCCAAACGTGATCGCCGGATCATCGAAGTTCGAACCGTTCGCGTACGAGATCGGCTCCATCAGCAGGCGGTGAACGTCTTCGCGTCCAGGGAAGAACCGCGCGAACATCTGCCCGGTCGTCTCGGGATTATTGTCGTAGTAATTCATCGCCCGCAGGTGATCGTAGAACGCCTCGACCTGCTCGCGCGGCAGCTTGAACTGCTCGACCAGCACCCGCGTGTAATCCTCGCGCGTGAACGTCGTCCACACGTCCATCTGCGGATTCACGAAACGGATGTCCTTCAGCTGCACGATCGAGTCCGCGATCTCCTTAGTCCAATACTTGCGGCACGACTTCAGCATCCCGCTCGGAAACCCGTGCAGCGAAATGTCGAAGATGTGCCCGCCTTTGCGCGTGAACCACGTCGCCAGCCCGCCGAACTGGTAATGGTGCTCAAGCAGCAGCACGCGATGCCCCGCTTTAGCGAGGACGTTGGCCCCGGTGAGACCACCGAGACCGCTGCCGATCACGATGACATCGTACTCATCGGCGACACCTTTCAACCAGTCGTAAGCCATGGAAAAAACAACTGAGTCAACGCCCGCGCCCGTCCAGCGCAAGGGCGGTTTTAGGCAGATAGCCCCGGCTTGCCTGCACGTGGAAGCCAGCTACCAATAGGCCCATGACCGCGCTCGAAGTGATTGACCAAATCAAAGCCCTTCCACCCGAGGAGCGCGCCAAGGTGATTGAGTTCGTTCATGCCGCCACGACGAGTGAACCCTCCGTCGGCAATGCCGCTTTTGAAACCGCCGCCAATTGGGTTTTTGAAGAACATCGAGAGCTGATGCGAAAGCTCAGCCAATGAGCGAACCTGTTTTTCTCACGTTGGAGCAGATTCAATATCTGCATCGGCTCTCGCTCGAAGCGCATGGAGGACAGGATGGGCTTCGTGATCAGGCGGCTTTTGCCAGTGCCGCCGCTCAACCTCACAACACTTGGCACTATGCCCACGGAGATCTGTTCGATGTCGCCGCAGCCTACGCATTTCACCTCGCCGAATCGCAGGCATTTATTGACGGGAATAAACGCACGGGGATGGCCGCTGCGCTCGTATTTTTGAAGATAAACGGTGTCGCGGTCGGGCAGGCAACAGAGCCACTCCACGAGGCGATGATCCAAATCTCTAAACGTGAAATAGCGAAACCTGAGCTGGCTGCGCTACTACGACATTTGAGTGCTCGTAGCTGACTGCCTCTATCTCCCAAAACGAATCTCCGCCACCGGGCGAAGCGTTATCGATTCGCCTGCAAGATGTGATAATTCGCCATCGAGATGCCGCTCAGCATCGCACCGATGATTCCCAAAAATCCCTGATCCGTCCCGCACAGATAAACATTCTCCAAGGCCGTCCGCCCCTGCCGGTTCTTCACCGGTGAACCGTAAATCGCGCCCGCAGCATGCCCGGTGAACTTCGTGATCGTTCGCGGCGTGAACATATCCGTCGCCACCGTCGCCCGCTCCAGTGCATCCGCCGTCGGCAACGCCGGCAAAAACCGCTTCGCACTCGCCGTGATCGCCGCGTACCAGCGCGCCTTGTCCGCTCGATACTCAGCCTCCGGCAAATGCGCCCAGCGGTCATAGTTCGCCAGACACGTGCAGCGGAAAAAACCTTCGCCCAGGTTCTGGCCGTCCGGATACGCAAAATTGTTCGGGAAACAAATCACGCCGCTCCGCACATCCACCTGCGTCTGCGGCCGCTCGTACGTGAACCTTTCCGAATCGTTGAAAAACACGATCGTGTCGTCGCCCCATCCCAACGCCGCCGGCTGGCAGTTCAGCACGCTTATCGTCTCCGTATAGCTGAGCCGACCCGCCGGTTGCACCGGCACTTCCGCGCCGCTGCGCAACGGCGGATAGATCTGGAAACGCGTATTCGTATCGATCAGCGACGCCGTCTCCGGCCCACCCGCCGAGCTGATCACATGCGTCGCCGTGATTTCACTACCGTCGTCCAGCACAAGGCCCGTCGCGCGACCGCTCGCATCCGATAAAATCTGCCGCACCCCGCACTTCATCCGCCGCTCGCCGCCCGCCTCGCGATATTTTTCCACGAGCACGCGCAAGATCACCCGCACACCATCCAGCGGACGCGCGAAGCCTTCCAAAAAAAGCGCCTTAAACATGATCACGAACTGCCCGAATTCCATGTCGTGCTCGTTCGCGCTGCCGTAGTACATGAGCGGACAAAACAACATGTCCTCCAGCAGCGCATCACTCACATGCCTGCGCACAACTTCCCGTGCCGACACCGCCTTCGCATCCAGCGCCACGTCGTCATAGGTGCGCACCGCTTCGACGAGTTTACGAAACCCGTCGATCTGCTTCGGAAACACCCGCGCCACCTCACTCTCGAACACCGCGAAATCATTCGTGAACGTCAGCGACGTTTCCCCGCGCGGTCCAAACGCCACCCGCGACCGCTTCTGTTCGCACAGCGCAAATTCCTCCCGCTCGATCCGCAGCTGCCGCAACAATTTCCCCAAAGGCGTCCCTTTCACGCCCGGCTTCACGAAGTTCGTCAACGCGTGCAACCCCACGTCGAACTTCCGACCCGCGATGCTATAAAACCCATTCAGCCCGCCGACCGCGTTATGCCGCTCGAAGATGCACACGCGCTTCCCGAAGTGCGCGAGACGGATGCCCGCCGCGAGCCCGGACATCCCCGCGCCAATGATGGCGACGTCATAGTGCGTTTGCGTGTTCATGTTCTATCGTCGGAAAATTTAACCACAGAGACACAGAGGGCACAGAGAACAAGCCCGCACTCCCTCATGCTTACTCTCTGCGTCCTCCCCATCTCTGCGGTTCAAAAACAAAAAGCCGGGAAAACTTCCCGGCTTAAAAACTAACTGCGAGCCAAGCCCGCGTTTGATCATTCGCTTACTTCCCCGCTGCCGTGAACTTCGGCGTCAGGTACTCGGCGCAGCTGTCGAGCGACGCGAGCTGGATATAATCCGCCTCGGGCACTTCGATGCCGTGGCGTTTGCGCAGCTCCATCACGATGTCCAAAAAGTCCATGCTATCGAGCTGGAGCTGGTCGCGCAGGCGAACGTCAGACTTCAGATTCGAAAGATCTTCGTCGGGTGCGATGTCGGAGATGATATCGATCACCACCTGTTTGCATTGGTCTTTGGTCATGTGTGGAAAGCTGGTCGGGAACTCGGTTCAGGCAACAAAACGCTTCACAATCAGCGTCGAGTTAATGCCGAGCATACCGAAGGAATTGTTCAAAATAGCGTCAACCCGTTTTGCCTTCACCGGCGTGTTCAACACCAGCCCCGGCAGTGCGCACTGCGGATCGAGATCGTCCACATTGATCGTCGGGTGAACGGTCAGATCCTCGAACGACGGAAGATTCCCCGCCAGCTCCAACGCGCCCGCCGCCCCCATCGCGTGTCCGATGAAGCTCTTGGTATTATTGATGTAAGTATCCGGGCATCCTTCGCCAAACACCGCACGGATAGCCTCGCACTCCTGGATATCGCCCAGCGGCGTCGCCGTCGCGTGCGTATTCACGATGTGAATGTCGCTCGGCTTCATACCCGCTCGCGCGATCGCCTGACGCACACACTCCGCCTGCCGCGTCGGATTCGGCAGCACATAGTCCGACGCATCCGAGTTCACATGATAGCCCGCGATCTCGCAGTAAATCTTCGCCCCACGCGCCTGAGCATCCTCAAGCCGCTCCAACGTATAAAGCGCGCCGCCCTCGGAAATCACGATGCCATTGCGCGCCTTGTCGAACGGCCGCGACGCCTTCTTCGGATCGTCGTGAGTCGCCAGCGCATTCTGCGATTTGAACCCGGCGAAAATGCCAAACGTATGAATGCTCTCACTGACACCACCGCAGATCGCGAAGTCCACTTCACCCAAACGTAACATCTGCGCCGCGTGAATGAGACCCATGTTTCCCGCCGCGCACGCCGCACCGATCGTGTACGCCGGCCCGGTCACGCCGAGATTCAGCGACGTCTCGCCCGCCGGGTTATTAGCGACCGTGCGCGGGTTGTGATAGTGTGACCAGAACTTCGTGTCGTAGTTAAACTTCGAGACGTTGTAGATTTCATTCTCCGTCTCCACATTCCCGTGCTCGGTGCAGCCGATATAAATGCCCACACGACCCTTCGGCATCGCTTCGAAATTCACGCCACTGTCCGCCAGCGCTTCCCGCGCGCAGTAGATCGAGATCGACCCCGCCCGCGTGCCCACACGCACTTCCTTCTTCTTTTGATAACGCAGCGGATCGTAATGACACACGCCCGCGAGCAGTTTGCCCATATACCGCACGTCAAACTGCTCCACGCCTGCCACGCCGTTGAGCAGATTCTGCCGGAATTCGGCCAGTGAATTGCCGTTCGGCGCAGTGAGACCGATACCTGTGATGACGATGCGGGCGGGCTTCATGAAAGATTGGAACGAAAACGGCTAGCCAACTACGCCTCGAAAGCAATACAAGCCTCGCCCGCATGAACGTCCTAGTCGTTGGAGGAGCCGGTTACATCGGCTCGCACTGTGTTCGGCAACTGATCGCCGCGGGCCATCGCCCGGTGGTCCTCGACAATCTCGTCTTCGGCCACAGAGCCGCGGTCGCGAAGGAGATCCCTTTCTACGACGCTAACCTCGGCGACGAAGCTGCCGTCGGTGCCATCCTCGAAAAAGAAAAAATCGAGGTCGTCATGCATTTCGCCGCCTACGCCTACGTCGGCGAATCCGTCACCGCCCCGCTCAAATACTATTTCAACAACGTCTCCGCCACGCTCCACCTGCTCAACGTGATGCTGGCCAAGGGCGTGAAGAAGTTCGTTTTCTCCTCCACCTGCGCCACCTACGGCATCCCGGAGAAAATGCCCATCGTCGAAAACCTCCCCCAGGCCCCCATCAATCCCTACGGCCAGACCAAACTCGACATCGAGAACGCCCTCAAATCCGTCGCCCACGCCACCGGCCTGAGCTTCGCCGCCTTCCGCTACTTCAACGCCGCCGGCGCCTCCGAGGACGGCTCCATCGGCGAAGACCACAATCCCGAGACCCATCTCATCCCGCTCGCCATCGCCGCCGCCCAGGGCCGCGGCTCCGCGCTCCAGATCTTCGGAACCGACTACGCCACGCCCGACGGCACCTGCCTCCGCGACTACGTTCACGTCGACGACCTCGCCCGCGCCCACATCGCCGTGTTCGAAAAACTCGCCGTGCCTGGCGCCCGCCTCTTCTACAATCTCGGCACCGGCACACCGACCTCCGTCCGCGAAGTCATCGCCGCCGTCGAAAAAGCCAGCGGCCTCAAGGTCCCCTACATCGAGGCGCCCCGCCGCGCCGGCGATCCGCCCGCCCTCTACGCCGACTCCTCCAAGGCCAAAACAGAGCTCGGCTGGAAAATCAAATTCCCCACCATCCAGCCCATCGTCGACACTGCCTGGAAATGGCACTCGTCGCGACCAAACGGCTACAAGGCGTAAATCCGCCTCAAGCTTCTCCTTCGACAAGGGCGGTCCATCCGCCCTTTTTTATTTCCTGAAATCCGCCCGCTTCCGGCCCGCATTTCCCCAGTCTCATCCCCACCGCCCCGCCCGATGAAATTCCTGACGAAGCTGCTCATCTTCCTGGCAATCCCCTCCGCCGCCTTCCTCACCTTCATCGCCCAGCCCATCCTCGGGAAAATCCTCACGCCACGCTACGGCGGCTCCGCCGGCACGTGGATGACCACGTCCCTCTTCTTCCAAAGCGCCCTGTTCCTCGGCTACGCGACCGCTTTCTGGCTCCTGCGAAAACCCTCCCACCGCACCTATCGCATCGTGATCGGCCTGGCGGTGCTCGCGCCCCTCATCACGATCATCCCGCCCGTTTACTTCGCGAGTCTCCCCGAAATTCCCGCGATCCTCTTCGGCCTCATCCTCTCGCTCGGGCCGATGCTCATCCTCACCACCGGCATCGGCATCCTCATCCAGGGCTGGGTCGCCCGCGACGAAGGCACCGTTCCCTATTACCTCTACGGCGTCTCCAACATCGGCAGCGCCATCGCCCTCATCGCCTACCCTTTCTGGATCGAACCGCACGTCACGCTCTCCGCTCAAATCGTCTCGCTCCGCATCCTGCTGGGCCTCCTCGGCCTGATCGCCGCCCTGCTCGCCTGGCTGTATTCAAAAAAACTCCACACGCTCCCCGCCACCGGAACAACTCCTCCCGCCGCCAGCTCCTCGCCGACCACCCCATCCGACTCTCCCGCCGACGTCTCCGCCGAGATAATCCCCGCCCGCACGATCGCCTCCTGGGTGCTCCTCTCCTTCAGCACTTGCACGATCATGCTCGCCTCGATCCGTCTCCTCAGCGGCGAGCTCGGCTCCAATCCCTTCGCCTGGGTGCTCCCGCTCGGCTTCTACCTGCTCAGCTTCACGTTCACCTTCACCCGCCTCTGGCCGTCCTGGTTGACCACACTCTGCTTCGTCGCCCTCGGCGGCTGCATCTACGGTTACGCTTCGACCAAAGGTTTCACCAACGTCCAGCTCACCACCTGGCCGCTCGGCTGGCTCCTCGGCATCGTCGCCCTCGCATGCCTCGGCGGACACTCGCTCCTCTACCGGTCGCGTCCTGAAAAACGCTTCCCGTTTTTCTATCTCATCATGGCCTCTGGCGGCGCCTTCGCCGGACTCTGCGCCACCGCGATCTTCCCCGCCCTGCTCGCCCGCAGCTACGAATTCCTCGCCACCGCCCTCGTGCTCTGGCTTTTCGGCTTTCTCCTCCAGCTCCCGCGCATCGGCTGGACTCTCCGCCTCGCCGTCGGCGCCAGTCTGCTGATTCCCATCGCCTGGATGATCCACGAATTCGGACTGCGCGAACGCCTCCCCGGCACCCGCATCACGTACTTGAGAAACTACTACGGCACCATGACCGTCGCCGACAGTATCTTCGCCACATCCGTCAGCAGCGACACCACCCTTCACGGCATCCAGATGAAAGGCGAAAAATCCCAACGCCCCACCGCCTACTACACGCACGACAGCGCACTCGGCATCGTCATCGACGGCGTCCAGGTCGACCCCAAGCCTGTCCGCATCGGCGCCATCGGCCTCGGTGCCGGCACGCTCGCCGCCTACACGCGCCCTCAGGACGAAATCGTTTTCTGGGAGATCAACCCTCTCTCCGAAAAAGTCGCCCGCGATAACTTCACCTTTCTTTCCGGCAGCGCCGGACGCACCGAGGTGCGTCTCCAGGACGGCCGCCTCGGCCTTCGCGCCGATCAGGGGCTTTTCGACATCCTCGTTGTCGATGCCTTCTCGGGCGACTCCATCCCCGCGCACCTTCTCACCACCGATGCCATCGGCGAGTACCTCGCCAAAACCCCCGGCGGCTACCTCGTGATTCACATCTCCAACCGCTATTTCGACCTCATGCCCGTCCTGGCGGGTTCAGCGCTCAAGCACGACTGGCACATCGCCTCCATCTCCGCCAAGCCCGCCCCGGCCGATTCTGAAAACGACCACGCCGCGGCCACCGTTTACGCCGTCTTCTATCCGCCCGCCCGCAAAGACGAATTCGAAAACTGGATTCGCGCCGCCATGCAGCTCAACGACCAGATCGAATACGAAGTCACCACCGGCGCCCACGTCACGCCCATCGAGTGGACCGACGAACGCCACGCCATCATCGAGGCCTTCATCAAATAATCGCCTCTCCGCTGGAGGGACAAACTCCGTGTCGTCCGCACGCTCGTTAGAGCGGCTTTACGCCGCGATCCCGCGCGCCTCTTCCGCCTACTCCGACTTCACCCGCTCGCGGCAGAACGTGTCCGCCAGCGCGTAAATCTCCTTCGGCGACTCCAGCTGCAACGCCGCCTTCACGAGCGCCTTCGCCTCCGACATCTTCATCGCCCGCACCAGATACTTCACCGCCGGCAGCAACGGCGGTGTCATGCTCAATTCGTCCACGCCAAGCCCGAGCAGCAGCGGCACATAAACCGGATCGCCCGCCATCTCGCCGCACACGCTGACCTTGATCTTCTGCTTGTGAGCTTCGTCGACGATCTGCTTCAGCGTGCGCAACACCGCCGGATGCGTCGGCTCGTAAAGATGCGCGATCCGGTCATTCACCCGGTCGATCGCCAGCAGGTACTGGATGAGATCGTTCGTCCCGATGCTGAAAAAATCGCACTGCTTCGCCAGAATGTCGGCCGTCGCCGCTGCGCTCGGAATCTCGATCATCGCCCCCACCGCCATCTTCGCGTCAAACGCCACGCCCGCCTTCTTGAGCTCCACGCGGCATTCTTCGAGCACCGCATTCGCCCGCTGCAATTCCTCCGATCCACTGATCATCGGATACATCAGCTGCACTTTCCCGTGCGCACTCGCCCTCAGGATCGCCCGCAGCTGATCCTTAAAAATCTCCCGGTGCTCCAGACAGAACCGGATCGCCCTGAATCCAAGAAACGGATTCGACTCCGTCGGAAACAAATCCGGATTCCCCGCCATCGGCTTGTCCCCGCCCAGATCGAGCGTGCGAATCACCACCGGCTCCGGCGCGAACGCCTCCGCCACCGCCTTGTACGCCGCATACTGCTCCTCTTCCGAAGGCACGCGGTTGTCGCTCAGATACAAAAACTCCGTGCGGAAAAGGCCCACGCCCGCCGCCGAATTTTCCTTCACCAGCGGGATCTCCTCCACCTTCTCGATGTTCGCCCGCAACAGCACCTTCGCCCCGTCCAGCGTCTCCGCCGGCAGCTTGCTCGCATCCATCAACCGCTGCTCGAAGCCTTTCTTCTGCAGCTGGATTTTCCCGTACCGGAAAAGCGTCTGCTCCGTCGGATTGATCAGCACGAGGCCATCGTACCCATCGACAAGAA
This sequence comes from uncultured Nibricoccus sp., assembly GCA_966249325.1. Lineage (GTDB taxonomy): Bacteria > Verrucomicrobiota > Verrucomicrobiia > Opitutales > Opitutaceae > Nibricoccus. Next base: position 165,809 of record CBINDC010000011.1, read on the forward strand.
TCCAGTCCCCGTTGCGGATGCGCTTCGTCAAATCGCGCACGCCCACCACGGCCGGAATTTTCATCGAACGCGCCACGATCACCGCGTGACTCGTCTTGCTGCCCGAATCCGTCACCAACGCGATCGCCTGACTCCGGTCGATGCTCGCCGCATCCGACGGCGAAATATCGTTCGCCACCACCGCCCGCTTGTCCGCCAGCTTGCTCAAATTCTGCCCCGCCTGCCCCAGCAAATTCTGCAACACCCGCTGCGCCACATCCCGGATGTCTCCCGAACGCTCGCGCAGATACTCGTCGTCGATCTCGGAAAACGCCTTGATGTACCGCTGCGAAACTTTGTTGAAGCACGTCTCCACATTCTTCGACGTCGTCTCGAACTCCCGGATCGTCTCCGCAATCAGCGCCTGATCTTCCAGCACCAACAGATGCGCATCGAAAATCCGCGCCTCGTCCGATCCCAGATTTTTCTCCACTTCGTCGCGGATCTTCTGGATCTGCTGCCGCGTCACCAGCAACGCATGCTCGAACCGCGAGATCTCCTCGATCCGCTTGTCCGCATCGACCTGATACGTCGGAATCTCGACATCGCTCTGGATGTAGAGAAAGACCTGCCCGTACGCGATGCCTTGTGAGGCGGCGATGCCTTGAACAACGACTTCGTTTTTAGCACGGGCTTCCATGAACGCGGAGCGGTTGCCGCCGGTTCAACAGGGGTGGGAAAAACCGTCGGCGTCGCAGGATAAACGCCCGCGCCCGACGCATGGTCAACAAGGTTTTACCCGATTCTCGTCTCAACCACGAAAACGTCCTCGCCCCACGCTTCGCGGATACGTGCCACCATCGCCTCCACCGGCGAATCATCCCGCAACAACGCATAACACGCGCTCCCACTCCCGCTCATCCCCGCCGCCACCCCAAACTCCTCCCGCAACCACGCCAGCATCACCGGCAACGCGACGTACTTCTTAAACGCCGCCGCCTCCATGTTATTGAAAAGCAACTCCTCCGCAGGCGCTCCCGCTTTCGCAATCCACGCCGCGAGCCGCCCCTCCGCGTCGCCGGACGGCAGATACGCGCCCGGCGCCGCCTTCACCATCTCCCCATAAGCCCACGCCGTCGCGATCCCGAACGCCGGCTTGAACACCAGCAGCCTCCGCCCCCGCAACCTCCCCGCCGCCTCCACCGGCAACGCCTCGATCCGCTCCCCGCGCCCGCGCATCACCAGCGGCTCTTCGCGCAAAAACAACACGCAGTCCGACCCCAGCCTCGCCGCGATCTCCGCCAGCGCCGCCTCGCCCAGCGGCTTCCCCGCCAGCGCATTCAACGCCCGCAACGCCGCCGTCGCATTGCTGCTTCCGCCTCCCAGCCCCGCCCCCATTGGCACGCGCTTCGTCAGCGAAAACGTCGCCCCGTCCGTCCACCCGCTCGCCTCGCGAAACGCCTTCGCCGCCCGCAACACCAGATTCGTCTCATCCAGCGGCACCTCCGTCACATCGCACGTCAGCGAAAAACGCCCGCTCTCATCCGCCTCCACACGCAGCTCATCCCCAAACGCCAGCGGCGCCACGACCGACACCAACTCATGAAACCCATCCGCCCTCCGCCCCGTGATGGCCAGAAACAGATTGATCTTAGCAGGAGAAAAAACGCTCACAACATTCACGCCCCACACTCCAGCTTTCGTCCCCCATCCTGTCACTCCTGTTAATCCTGTCCCCAACTCCGACTCTTCCGTCCCCGAGCCGTCCGTGCCCTCCATAACAAAACCCGACATCGCCCCCCCCCCCCGTCCGCCCCATCGGAAATCGCAACTCCAAAAGCGGAAATCCAAGAATCCCATCCGTGCCCCCCTCGCCCCACCACCCCTTAGTCATCCTTCATCTCCGCCAAACAAATGCCCTGCGACCTCATCCTCGCCCTCGACGTCCCCGACCGCCAGCAAGCCGCCCCCATCCTCCGCCAGCTCCGCGGCTCCCTCCGCTGGGTCAAAATCGGCCTCCAGATGTTCACCGCCTACGGCCCCGACTACGTGAAGGCCGTCGCCGACGAGGGCTTCAACATCTTCCTCGATCTCAAGCTCCACGACATCCCCAACACCGTCGCCAAAGCCGTCGAATCCCTCGCCCCGCTCCCCATCGGCATGTTGACCATCCACACCTCCGGCGGACGCGAGATGATGGCCGCCGCCCGCGCCGCCCAACAACAAACCAAGCCCGACCTCCTCCTCCTCGGCGTCACCGTCCTCACCTCGACCGACGCCTCCGGCCTTGCCGAACTCGGCCTCGCCGTCTCCCCCGAAGCCCAAGTCTCCCGCCTCGGCCGTCTCGCCTCCGACGCCGGCCTCCGCGGCCTCGTCTGCTCTCCCCTCGAAGTCGCCATGCTGCGCAAAGAACTCCCCGCCGACATCCAGCTCGTCACCCCCGGCATCCGCCCCGCCGGTGAAGCCGGTGGCGACGACCAGAAACGCATCATGACCCCCGCCGAAGCCGCCCGCACCGGCTCCAGCTACATCGTAGTCGGCCGCCCGATACTCAAAGCCAAGGACCCCGCCGCCGCCGCCCGCGCCATCCTCGCCGACCTTTCTTAACTGTAGGAGCGGCTTTACGCCGCGATCTCCGACTCTCCGTTCTCGTTCTCTTACTCGTACTCGTTCTCCTCTGGCGCCTCCTCCGGAACTCCGTGCACTCTGTGTCCGCGCTCCGTGCCCTCCGTGACAAAACCTAGCCTCCACCCGCTTTAGCACCTCTTCGCCTCCAATCTTCGCATTCGCATCCGACCTTAGCGTCTTTGCGTCTTCGCGCTTCACCTAAACACCGCACACCCCTCGTCTCTTCCCAACCATGAGAAACGCCGCCATCCTCCTCGCCGCCGGAAACAGCAAACGCATGGACGGCGTCGTCTCCGACAAGATCCTCGCCCCCCTCGGCAACCGCCCGCTCTTCGCCCACTCCGTCGCCGCCTTCCTCGCCAGCGGTGTCGCCGACTTCTACGTCATCGTCTGCCGCGACCAGCGCCAGCTCACCGAACTCTCCGCCTATGCGCCCACCCCCTGCGTCTTCGTCCGCGGCGGCAAAGAGCGCCAGGACTCCGTCGCCAACGCCCTCGAAGCCCTCCCTTCCGATATCGAGAACGTCTTCATCCACGACTGCGCCCGCCCCTTCGTCCGCCCCGAACAACTCGTCGGCCTCCTCAAAATCGTCCGCAAAGAACACGCCGTCGTCCTCGCCCACCGCGTCACCGACACCATCAAGCAACACGCCGACACCGGCCACTTAAAGTCCCTCGACCGCTCCCGCCTCTGGGCCATGGAGACCCCGCAAGTTTTTTCCCGCGACCTCATCACCGCCGCCTACGCCAAAGTCGTGGAGAAAGGCCTGCACATCACCGACGACGCCTCCGCCGTGGAACTCCTCAAAAAACCCGTCGCCCTCGTCGAAAACCCGCACCCCAACCCCAAGCTGACGACACCCGCCGACCTCCCTTGGTTCGAGTACCTCCTCAACCAAATCGTCCCCCCGCTCCCCACCGCCCACCCCTTCCGCACCGAGTAACGCGCATTTATCGTCATCGTTCTCGTTCTCTTACTCGTACTCGTTCTCCTGCTTCAAAACTCTCAGCAAGACGTTCGAGAACGAGTACGAGTAAGAGAACGAGAACGATAAAAGCCCAATCCTGTTCATCCTCTTAATCCTGTCCCAAACTCCGACTCTTCCGAAACTCCGTGCCCTCCGTGTCCGAGCTCCGTGCCCTCCGTGACAAAATCTAACCGTCATTCTTAGGCATCCTCCGGAATCGAAAATCGATAATCCAAAATCGAAAATCTCATGACCATCCGCATCGGCCACGGCTACGACATCCACCGCCTCGTCCCCGGCCGCCCCATGATTCTCGGCGGCGTTAAATTCGACACCGACTACGGCCTCGACGGCCACTCCGACGCCGACGCCCTCACGCACGCGATCTGCGACGCCCTCCTCGGTGCCGCCGGCCTCCCCGACATCGGTCACTTCTTTCCGAATACCGATCCCGCCTTCAAAAACATCGACTCGCAGATCCTCCTCCAGCGCGTCATCGCCGCCCTCCGCGAACGCGGCTGGAAACCCGTCAACATCGACGCCTCCCTCATCGCGGAAAAACCGAAGATCTACCCGCGCCTCGCCGAAATGAAGGCAGCCCTCGCCGCCGCCACCGGCCTCCCCATCGACTGCATCGGACTCAAAGCCACCACCAACGAAGGCGTCGACGAAATCGGCCGCTCCCTCGCCATCGCCGCCCACGCCGTCTGCCTCATAGAGCGCCTCTGAATAACTTCCGAGGTGGAGCGCGCACTCCGTGCGCGCTGAACGCCCCAAACCCGCGATTTAATTTTCAATGCCTTTCCCTCTCCGCCGACTCAACGTCCACGCCGCCCGCCGCTCCGTCCTTTCGTGTCTTTTCGTGCCTTTCGTGGGCCTTCTCCTCGCCTTGGCTCTCACTGCCTGCGGCAAACGCGAAACCCCCGTCGAACGCGGCAACCGCGAAAAAATCCTCCACCGCGGCACCGGCCCCGAGATCGGCGAACTCGACCCGCACCTCGCGTCCGGACTCACCGAATACAACATCCTCACCGCCCTCCTCGAAGGCCTCGTCGCCGAACACCCCGAAACCCTCGCCCCCGTCCCCGGCGTCGCCGAAAAATGGACGCCTTCCGCTGACGGTCTCTCCTATACATTCCACTTCCGCGCCGACGCCAAATGGTCCAACGGCGACCCCGTCACCGCCGCCGATTTCGTCGCCTCCTACCGCCGCGTCCTCACGCCCTCGCTCGGAGCCCAGGGCGCGCCCTTCCTCTACGTCATCCAAAATGCCGAGCCCTTCCACAAAGGCGCTCTCACCGACTTCGCCAAAGTCGGCGTCACCGCCCTCGATCCTCGCACGCTCCGCATCACCCTCGAGCACCCCGTCGCCCACTTCCTCTCGATGCTCAACCACGTGGCCTTCCTCCCCGTCCACGTCGCCTCCATCGAGAAAACCGGCTCCGCCTACGAACGCGGCAACCCCTGGGCCCGCCCCGGCACCTTCATCGGCAACGGCCCGTTCGTCTTCAAAGAGTGGAAAGCCGCCCAACGCATCGTCGTCGAAAAATCGCCCACCTACTGGGACGCCGCCAAGGTCCGCCTCAACGCCATCCACTTCCACTCCATCGAAAGCCGCGACGCCGAGGAACGCGCCTTCCGTGCCGGACAACTTCACCTCACCGAATCCCTCGCCCCCTCGAAAATCGACGCCTACCGCCGCGACAACCCGTCCGTACTCCGCACCGATCCCTACCTCGGCACCGAGTTCTACCGCCTCAACGTCAACCGGCCCTTTCTCAACGACCGCCGCATCCGCCGCGCCCTCGCCCTCGCCATCGACCGCCAGCTCATCGTCGAAAAAATCCTCCGCGGCGGCCAGGCCCCCGCCCGCGCCTTCACCCACCCCGGCATCGCCGGTTACGCGTCCGCCGCGTGGATACCCACTGATCCCGAAGCCGCCCGCAAACTCCTCGCCGAGGCCGGCTATCCCGGCGGCAAAGGCGCGCCCGCCATCGAGCTCCTCTACAACACCTCCGAAAGCCACCGCGCTGTCGCAGAGACCGTCCAGGAACTCTGGAAACGCGAACTCGGCCTCGAAGTCCGCCTCGTGAACCAGGAATGGAAAACCCTCCAGTCCGCCCGCCGCGCCGGCGATTTCCAGATCCTCCGCTCCGTCTGGAATCCCGACTACCTCGACCCGCTCTCCTTCCTCAACATCTGGACCTCGTCCTCGACCGACAACTACACCGGCTGGTCCAGCGCCGACTACGATCAACTCCTCTTCCGCGCCGCCCGTACCTCCGACAACGCCGCCCGCGACAAACTCCTCCAGCAAGCCGAAGCCCTCCTCCTCGACGCCGCCCCCTTCGTCCCCCTCTACCACTACACCCACGTCTTCCTCATTCACCCGTCCGTCAAAGGCTGGCACCCCACCCTCCTCGACCACCACCCCTACAAACACGTCCACCTCGAAAACTAACCCCCGCCGGTCTCCGAAAATCTTTCTCTTTCCTCTTTCTCTTACTCTTTCTCCCGCCCGCCCTCCGATTCCCGCTCCTCTCCACCCCGCAATCCCGCATCAACCCCCGATCCCCTGACGAAAGAGTAAGAGAAAGAAGAAAGAGAAAGACCCAATCTCCGGCTCTCCCCTCCGTTTCCAGCCTTCCTGATTTCCACATCAAAATCCGTCCTCAGCCCCGATTCCAGAGTTCCAGATTAAAATCCGTCGCTCTTCCCAACTCCGCCTCCCTCCGGAAACTTAGCGTCTTAGCGTCTTCGCGCTTAACCTAACCGTCTCCCACCACACCCGCCACGCCTCTGCCCCTTCCGAATTTCACCCTTCACCCCTCACCCTTCACTCTTCCTTCCGCCCCCATGCCCGACACCTTCTCCCCCTTCGCCGGCGCCCTCCTCCTGTGTGTCGACATGCAGAAAATCTTCCTCGACGAAATCGCCGCTGCCGACGCCATCACCCGCCGCGCCGCCTTCTCCATCGAGTGCGCCCGTATCCTCGGCCTCCACGTCGCATTCACCGAGCAAGTCCCGCAAAAACTCGGCCCCACCATCCCGTCGCTGCTCAAGCTCTCCCCCAAATCCCACCAATTCGGCAAAAGCACCTTCTCCGCCCTCGCCGACGACGGCATCCGCGACGCCCTCAAATCCCTCAACGTCGAGCACCTCATCCTCTGCGGCATCGAAACCTCGATCTGCATCTACCAGACCGCGCTCGACGCCATCGACAACCACTTCCAGGTCACGATCCTGACCGACGCCACCGGCGGCCGCCGCCCCGAAGATCACGCCCCCAGCCTCGACTCCCTCATCCGCGCGGGAGCTTACGTCCTCCCCTCCGAAGCCGTCTTCTACTCCATCCTCGGCAGCGCCCACCACCCGTCTTTCAAAACCTTCAACGAAGCCGTCAAAAAATACGACTGACCCTGGGAGCGCCGACGTCCCCGTCGGCCTCCGAAAATCTTTATCTTTCCTCTTTCTCTTACTCTTTCTCTCGCCCCTCCTCCGACTCCGAAATCCTGTTCATCCTCTTAATCCTGTCCCAAACTCCGATCCCCTGACGAAAGAGAAAAGAGAAAGACCCAAACTAAGTCTCCTCCCTCCGTTTCCAGCCTTCCTGATTTCCACATCAAACTTCGCCTCCTGCTCCTTTCCAGAGTCCCTGAGTTCGAGATTAAAATCCTCCGCCTCTTCCGAACTCCGCCTCCGCTCCGGAAACTTAGCGCCTTCGCGTCTTTGCGCTTAACCTGACCGTCGCCCACCACTCACGCTCCGTCCTTTCCACAAACCATGCCTTCCCCCGATCTCCCCCTCGCCACCGTCCGCGATCTAAAAGCCGTCGAGATCGGCACCGGCCGCCCCTTCGCCAGCATCCTGCTCCTCCGCAAAGTCGGCACCAAGACCGCCTCCAACGGCAACGCCTTCCTCTCCCTCGAACTCGGTGACCGCACCGGCACCTTCAACACGAATCTCTTCGGCGACCACCCGCAATTCGACGCCACCAAATCCCTCCCCGAAGGCTCCGCCGTCCGCGTCGAAGGCAAACTCGACTACTTCAACGGACGCCTCTCGCCGAAGATCGCCAAACTCACCCCGCTCACCGAAGCCGAACTCGCCGTCCCCGGTGCCGTCGAAAACCTCGTCGAACTCGCCCCCGAGGACGCCGAGGCCATGTGGACCGAGTTCAACGCCACAATCGACGCCATCCCGCACGACGAACTCCGCATGACCACCCGCGGCGTCTTCGAAGAAATCGGCGAAACCTTCCGCGTCTCGCCCGCCGCCGTCGCCATGCACCACGCCTACCGCCACGGTCTCCTCGAACACACCCTCCGCATGGCCCGCGCCGCGAAAGCCCTCCTCCCGCTCTACCCCGAAGTCGACGTCTCCCTCGCCCTCGCCGGCATCCTCCTCCACGACACCGGCAAAACCATCGAGTACGAAGGCGCCCTCGCCGCGAAACGCAGCCGTAAAGGCATCCTCCAGGGCCACGTCGTCCTCGGCTATCAACTCGTCCGCAAACACGGCCTCAAAGCCCGCCTCGACGCCGACCGCCTCGAACGCCTCGAACACATCGTCCTCAGCCACCAAGGCGAACCCGAGTGGGGCGCCGCCGTCTACGCCGCCACACCCGAAGCGGTCTTCGTCTCGATGGTCGACAACCTCGACGCCAAAATGGGCATGGTCCAACGCGCCCTCCGCCAGTCCACCGAAACCGACGAATTCTCCGAACGCCTCCCCGGCCTCAGCTCCCAACTCCTCGTGCGGAAGATTGGCGAATAAACACTTACCCCATGAAATTCTCTATGCAGGCGAAGTTTTCGGCCAGCCTGATTGGGGCAATGATCGCAGTCGCTCCGTTCATCCTCTTTTGCCTCATCGCAATCTCAGGAGCGGTTTCTACCGATCCATTAGACGACGCACCTCAAAAGGGAGCGGCTCTTTTTTTAGTTTTTGGAATACCTGTGATTTTTCTCTGCTCTTGGGCGGCAACAGCGATCGCCGTTTTTCTTTTTAAGCAAAAGTTCGTCCTATCCGTTCACCGTTTGCTGCTCGTGAGTCTAGTGGCTCCGCCCGTCATCGTCGTCATCAGCACCTATTTCTTCGCGTACGACCCAGTGACCGTTCTCACTCAAGACACCGCCACTCTATTAGTAGAAGCCGCCGCCATCGCGATTTTCCTCGGAGCCGGTCTTCTAGGTTCGAGGTGGTGGTTAAAAAGAGAACTCAAACGAACCACCCCATCGACGGCGGCAACAGCCACTTAGTCGATACTCGCTTAGCGGAGACTCCGCTATGGAGTGCGGCGGCTCGACGCCGCTTTCAACGGGCCGGCTCGACGGCCCGCCCGCCCCCAATCTCCAACCGACGCGTCAAGCCGCGTCTCCCAAAGCGGCGCCGAGTCGCCGCACTCCACATCGATCACTTGCGCGCTCAGCGCTCCCGCGCACATTCGCGCGCATGTCCGTCAACGTCGCCACCCGCACCACCTCCATCCTGAAAATGGGCTTTGCCGAGCCAGAGTTGCTCGCGAAATACGGCGACTACGTGGACATGGTGCGCTGCAAACTCCCGCCCGACCAGCAAGCCACCGCCCAAGTCATCGACCCGCTCACCGGCCCGCTGCCCGATCCGAAAAGCATCGACCGGCTCATCATCACCGGCTCGTCCTCGATGGTCACCGATCCCTCGCCGACCGACCTCCAAGCCTTCAACTGGCTCGAAGACGTCCTCGCCGCCGGCAAACCCGTGCTCGGCCTTTGCTATGGTCACCAGATGCTCGGCCACGTCCTCGGCGGAAAAGTCGGCCCGCTCCCCGGCGGCCCCGAAATCGGCGTCGCCGACGTCGCGCTCAACGCCGCCGACGATCCGCTCTTCTCCGCCTGCGCCCCACACCAACGCGTCGCCGTCATCCACTGGCAGACGATCCTCCACCTCCCGCCCGGCGCGCACGTCCTCGGCTTCGGCAAACGCGACCCGCACCAAGCCGTCCGCTTCGCGAAAAACGTCTGGGGCGTCCAATTTCACCCCGAATTCAGCCGCGCCGTGATGATCGACTACGTCGAAGCCTGCGCCGACGAAATCGACGAAACCGGCGTCGACGCCAAAGCCATCGCCACCGAAATGTCCACCTGGCCCGAAGACCAAACCCACATCATCACCCGCTTCGCCCAGCTGTAGGGCCGGCGCTCGCGCCGCGCCGCCACGCGTGGCTCCGACCTCCGAGGTAGCAACTGTCTTGTTCAGGCAGGGCAGGTTGCTGGTTGGGAGAGG
>CBINDC010000012.1:0-144237 GCA_966249325.1 uncultured Nibricoccus sp.
GACCAGTGACCAGTGACCAGTGACCAGTGACCAGTGACCAGTGACCAGTGACCAGCGCGCTGGCTCGATTGGCTGGAAAGCGGGATTGAGGCGAACGGCACTTGATAAGTGTCGGTCCGGGCGGAGCAGTGGGTGTGATTTTTAGAAGGAACGCGGGCGTTGTTGCTCAGCGCGCACGGAGTGCGCGCTCCACCACGGAGCGGGCGCAGCCCTACGGGGAATCGCCGGAGGGGCGGACTGGGAGCAACTGCCAGGGGTAGACGTGGTCTAGGGCGTTGTTTTGCGTATGAGTTCCCAGTCTTCAACGCGTTTGAGTCGTGCCGCCGTGTGGTTTCGCCGGAGCTGGCATTTTGTTTTGATTGTCGTGCTCGTGCTGATGGCGGTGCGCTTGGCGCTGCCTTACACGATCAAGGCGCTGATCAATCAGCGTCTGGAAAAAATTCCGGAGTACGCGGGGCGGGTGGAGGATATCGATCTAGCGGTGTGGCGCGGGGCTTATCAACTCGAAGGGGTGGAGATCGTGAAGACGGTGGGCGAGACGCGGGAGCCGTTTTTCAAGGCGGAGAAAATCGATTTTTCGCTGGCGTGGCGGGATCTGTTTCGCGGGCGGTTCGTGGGGGATTTCGCGTTGAAGCGCGGGGAGTTGATCGTGGTGAACGGGGCGACTGAGGAGAGCAGCCAGACGGAGGTCGTGGACAAGCGGTGGCAGGATGCGATCGAGGATATTTTTCCGATCGAGATCACACGGCTGGAAATTCACGAGAGCCGGGTGCAGTTCATCGACAACGAGGCAGAGCCGAAGGTGGACATCGAGCTGGCGGGGTTGGAAGTGGTGGCGAAGGGATTGCGGAATCGTCCGTCGGAAAAGCGCGGGCCGTTGCCGGCGGAGGTGGAGTTGCGGGCGAAGACGATCGGGGGCGGGGATCTGCGGATTTTCGGCGGGCTGGATGTGCTGGCGGAGCAGCCGCGGTTCAAACTGAACCTGGAACTGGTGAACGTGCATTTGCCGGCGTTGAACGATTTCCTGCTGGCGTATGGAAATGTGGATGTGGCGAGCGGGGAGTTTCAGTTGTTTCTCGAAGTGGCGGCGGCGGATGGGCGGTTCGAAGGTTATGTGAAGCCGTTTTTCGATCATCTGGATTTTAAGAACGTGGAGGACAAATCGAAGCCGGTGACTCAGCGGCTCTGGGAGCGGATGGTGAGCGGGCTGTCGAAGCTGTTGAAAAACAAGCCGCGCGATCAAGTGGCGACGCGGGTTCCGTTTTCGGGGGAGTTTGGCGAGGCGGATGTGGGCGTGCTGGCGACGGTGGGGAATTTGATCCGCCACGGTTTCGGGAGGGCGCTTTCGGAGCGGCTGGAGGGGGATATTTTTGCGCCGAGCGAAGATGGTGTGCTGAAGCCGGATGAAGACGGAAAGATGGCTGGCAGCGGGAAGGAGGAATCGAAGCGCGCAGGAGACGCGGCGGAAACAGAAGCGGACGAACGCGAACGCGCGAAAGAGGTGGCGGAGAAACCGCCGGTGCGGCCGCTGGGGCCGGCGAGCAAGCGGTGAGTGATGGCGCGGATACATGGGGCCAACGCACGCCGACGTGAAGGAGCGCGCCGCGTTACTTGCCGGGCTTCGCGGTGAGCACGCGCCAGATGCACCAGCCGAAGAGGATGGTGACGGAGCCGACGGAGAGAATGAGATTGAGCCAGCCTCCAGGTGTCATGGTGAGGGAGTTTTAAGAGTTGTCCGGGGAAGGGGCGGGCGGGTTGGCGGCCCAGCGTTTGCCGGAGAGGTGAGTGAGGACGCAGGTGAGGATGAGCATGAGGCCGATGAACGCGACGCTCATGCGGGCGACGTTGTCGGGCGTGGCGCCGAAGAGATCGCGGATGTAGCTGGTAGGTTCGAAGCGGGCGGCGTCGCCGAAGGAGAAGTTCCAGCCGAGGATGTCTTTGATGAAAAACATCACGAGGATCGTGAGAAGGAACGCGGGCGTGAGGTATTTGATGACGGGCTTGAAGAGGGAGGGTGCGCGGAGGGCGGCGCCCTGGTGCATTTGTTCCCAGCCCTTGTCGACGCCGACGACCCAGCCGAAGACGATGATGAGGATGGTGGCTTGGATATAGATGAGAAAGGTGCCGACCCAGAAATCGAGGGTGTCGAGTGCCTTCAGGTCTTTGGAGAAGTACCAGACGAAGACGGTGCCGATGGCGGTGATGGCGCCGAGGAGGGCGACGGAGGCTTTGCGTTTGAGGCCGAGCCCTTCCTCAAGAAACGCGATGCCGGGCTGGAGCATGGAGAGCGAGCTGGTGATGGCGGCGAGGAAGAGGAGGATGAAGAAGATGGTGGCGAAGAGCTGGCCGGCAGGCATGCGGGCGAAGACCTCGGGGAGGACGTTGAAGCCGAGGCCGAAGGTGCCCTGGCCGACGATGCCGGCGGCGCCGAGGAACATGTAGGCGGCGGGGACGGTAATGAGGCCGCCGAGGCCGACCTCGCAGAATTCGTTGGCGGAGGTGGCGGTGAGGCCGCTGAGGACGACGTCGTCTTTTTTTGTCAGGTAACTTGAATACGTGATGATGACGCCGAAGCCGACGGAGAGGGAGAAGAAGATCTGGCCGGCGGCGGCGAGCCAGAGTTGCGGACGTTGGAGTCCGGTGAGGATGTCGCCCGGATTCCACATGAAGCCGAGGCCGGTGAGGACGTTTTGGTCGGGCTTGGCGGGATCGGGGGTGCCGAGGGTGAGGACGCGGACGAGGACGACGAGGGCGATGGCGATGAGGGCGGGCATCGCGTATTTGCAGACGAGTTCGATGCCCTTGGAGATGCCGCGGTAGATGAAGAGGAAGTTGAGCGCGTAGACGATGAGGACGAAGAGGCCCACATCGTGAAGGCCGAAGTCGATGGCGACGCCATCGGAACCTGCGCCCGTATAGCGATCGAAGAAAGCGCGGTAGTTCATGCCGGGCTCGGAGAGTTTGCCGGTGGCGGCGTTGAGGGCGTAGCCGAGGCACCAGGCCTCGATGTACACGTAGTACATGTAGATCATCACGGGGATGATGAAGCCGATGACGCCGAGGTATTTCCCATAAGGCTTTTTCAGCAAGGCGTGGAAGATACCGGGGGAGGAGCGGAAGCCGAGGGAGCCGCCCTGGCGGCCGAGGGCCCATTCGGCCCAGGCGATGGGGAGGCCGATGATTAGCAGCGAGATGAAGTACGCGATCATGAAGGCGCCGCCGCCGTACTGGGCGGCCTGGCCGGGAAAGCGGAGGAAGTTGCCAAGACCGACGGCGCTGCCGGCGACGGCGAGGATGACACCAAGACGTGAGGACCAGGCCTCTTTGGGGGCGGACATGGGCCTCGGAGGTAGCAACCGCGTTGCCAACTGCAACGGGGATTTTGCGGGGGAGGTGTGCTGGTCGGGAGAGGGAGAGGAGTAAGAAGGACAACAGTGTCAGATGAGCCAGGGCAGCGGAGGGAGAAAGAGTAAGAGAAAGAGGAAAGAGAAAGAGGGGATGCGGAGAGGCGGGGAACGAGAACGAGTAGGAGAACGAGAACGATGACGGAGGGGAACGAAGGGGTTGCCACGGGGCGGGGTGGTGGCTGAGGTGGCGCGCGTTGAATCTCATCGACCGGCATATTTTGAAAGAATGGCTGGGAATCCTCGGGGTCGTCTTGATGGCGACGCTCGGGTTGCTGCTGATCCAGACGATGTATGACGATTTCGAGGATCTCTTGAATTATCAGGCGCCGGTGACGGACATCGTGATGTATTTCGCGATCAAGGTGCCGAGTTTCCTGGCGGTGATTCTGCCGGTGATCCTGCTCATCTCGCTGTTGTATGCGCTGGGGCAGCTGCACCGGAGCAACGAGATCACGGCGTTGCGGGCGGCGGGGCTGGGGATTTTTAGAATCACGCGGTCGATTTGGATTTCGGGCGTGGCGCTGTGCGGAGCGATGTGGGCGCTGAATGCGAGCGTGGTGCCGTGGTCGGTGGAGGAATCGCGCTCGATGATGGAGTTATTGAAGTATCAGCACGAAGTGGCCGTGGGAGGGACGAGCGCGGATTCGGGGCTGACGCGGGTGGTGACGTTCGACAATCAGCGGCAGGGGCGGATGTGGTTTATGAACCGGTACAGCACGATCCGGGAGCGTGGGTACGGGGTGACGGTGTCGGAGCTGGATACGCAGCGTCGGGAGAAGGTGCGGCTCTACGCGGCGGAGGCGAAGTTCGAACGCGAGCAGGGCGGGTGGACGTTCTACAAGGGGCGGGAGACCTGGTTCGATCCGGCGACGGGGGATATTATTTCGAGCAGGCCGTTCGAGGAGAAGGCGGTGTCGTATTTCACGGAGGAGCCGGAGCTGATGCTGGTGTTCGACGTGAAGCCGACAGACCTGTCGTTTTTTCAGCTGAGGCGGATCATCGACTACTTCACGGTGGAGGAGAACCCGAAGGTGACGGTGTACGCGGTGAGGTACTACAGCCTGATCGCGGACACGCTCGCGCCGTTGATCGTGATCGCGCTGGCGATCCCGTTTGCGGTGGCGGGGGTGCGGGTGAATCCGGCGGTGGGGGTGTCGAAGTCGCTGGGGCTTTTCCTGCTGTATTTCGTGCTGCTGAAAGTGGCGAATGCGCTGGGGGTGCGCGGGACGCTCGATCCGGTGGTGGCGGCGTGCGTGCCGAGCGTGGCGATGCTGGCGCTGGGCGGGTGGTTTACGGCGAGGATGCGCTGAGGATTTTCGATTTTGGAGTTTCGATTCTCGATTGGGGAGTCGAGGCGTGGGGCGGCTTTGATGGCTCGGGTCTCTTTCTCTTACTTCTTCCTCTTACTCTTTCGTCAGGGTGGCGGATGAGCGGATTTCGGAGGGAGAAAGAGTAAGAGAAAGAAGAAAGAGAAAGAGGGCGGAACGCGGGCTGAGTTATCTCTGTTTCCACATTTCCTCGCTGCGGACGAGGACGGTGTAGGCGGAGAGTTCGCCGTCGGGGGAGACGAAGAAGACGTCGCGGTAGGCGCCGGAGGGGACTTCGAGTTGGTAGAAATAGGGGCTGTTGGGCGTAGTCTCGCCGCGCATACGGAAGGAGCAGGCGATCTCGGCGGGGAGTGGGCGGTTGCTGATGTTGCGGACGCGGGCCCAGATGCGGAGGCGTCCGTCGTGGAGCGGGTGCGCCTCGACGCGGAGGAGGCGGACCTCGGAGGTGTAGGCTTTGGCGAGGGCGGCGTTGACGGGGACGAGGACGAGGCCGGTCCAGTCGCGTTCGACGAGTTCAGTGGAGTTGCCGTCGGCGGTGAGGCCCTTGGGCGGGGGAAGGTTTACGTTGCCGAGGTTTTCGATCTTGGGGGCGGGGGCTCCGGTCTGAAGCGAGGCGAGGGCGGAGGGGAAGCCGGTGGTTTCGGCGAGTTCGTGGGCGGTGTTGCCGCTGGCGGCTTGGGTGAGGCGGCGGATGACGGCTTCGGCCTCGGGGGTGAGTTTTGGAGGCGGGAGCGCGGGGGGGGAAGCGGGGGCGGCTACGGAGGCTGGTGACGGAGAGGCCGGTGCGGCGGGGGCGGCCGGGCTGGCTGAAGCCTGGGGTTTGGCGACGGGACGAGCAGGCGCGGTGGTGGCCGGAGGTGTGGCGGGGCGGGTGGGTTTTGCTGGGGCCGCGGCGGGCGTGGGGGCGGTGGAGCAGCCGGAGAGGAGTGCGAGCGAGGCAAGTAAAGCGATGGCGATGCAGCGTTTCATGGAAGGTATTCGGAAGGGTGCGTGAACCACGCAGGGTGTATCGGAAGTTTGGGGGCGGGCTTTACCATGAGAAGCGTCGATTGCCCGAAAGGCGTGATAAAACGGTGAAAGTCACCGTGTGGGAGCGTGCGGGAAGCGTCAGAAGCCGAGCCAGTCGAGGAGGCGTTTCCAGGCGCCCGTGCCGGGCCAGAGGAGGATGGCCCAGATGGCGAGGCAGTTGAGGTAGCTGAGGAAAACGGCGGCGCTGGCCATGTCTTTGATGCGTTTGGCGAGCGGGTGATGTTCCGGGCGGAGGTAGTCGATGATCCACTCGATGGCGGAGTTGAGCAGCTCCACGATGATGATCAGGAAGAGCGAGGCGATCATCAGGGCCGTGGAGACGGCGTTGACGGGGAGGATGACGGCGAGGGGAACGAGGGCGGCGGCGAAGAGGAGGTCTTCGCGGAAGGACGGCTCGTGGCGGAGGGCTTCGCGGAAGCCGTCGATGGAGTAGCGGATGGAGGCGATGAAGTTTCGGAAGTCGCGGCGTTTGACGGGCGCGGTATGCGGGCTGGCGGGCGGAGGCGGAGCGGACGGTGAGGGTGGCGTTTCCACGTGTGGAGTGGCTCAGCGTTGGGGAGTGCGGTGCGGCGGACCGAGATCGAGGTCGGTGAAGTCGTTCAAGACATCGGGGTAGCGGCGGTCTTGTTTGTAGATCTGGAGGATGCGACCGTGTTCGTGATCGGTGGTGGGGAAGATGCGCGGAGGTTCGCCAGGGAGAAAGATGGCGGTGAAGGCGCGGTCGCGGTCGACGAGACGGCGGATGACGATCATGGGGCCGCGAGTAAACACGGTGCGGTGCTCGGCGCGAGCACGCGGGCGAGAATCACGAGGGGACAGGCCGGCGGGGAAGACCGGCTTGCGGGCGTGGGTGGGGCAATGCCGCGGGATGCGCGCGGCCCGCGCGGATCAAGGGGCGGCGGGGGCGGGCTGGTTGGCCGCGGATTTGAGCGGGACGAGGACGACGGTGTGGGTTTCTCGTTTGTCGCCGAGACGCAGGGTGATGGTGACGGGGATTTCGGTGCCGCTGACGCCGAGGAGCGAGACCATGGGATCGGGCTGGCCGGATTCGCCGGAGGCGATGGTGATTTTTTCGGGGCGGACGGCGAAGTTGCCGAGGTAGGATTTGCACTCGAGGAACTCGATTTCGGCGGGAGCGGCGGTGAGGTTGTGGACGCGCAGGCGGAGGGCGACGGGGGGAAGCGTGCTGTTTCTCATGCGCGGGATGAACATGCCTTCCTCTTCTTCCTCGGCGATTTCGCGGGCGGATTCGTCGGCGTAGATGACGGTGGCGAAGGCGTTTTCGTTGCCGCGGGATTTGAAGCCGGGTTTGACCATGCGGGGGCGGAAGCCTCGGCCGAGGTTGGCTTCGACGAGGAGGGCGCCGTCGAAGAAGTTGGTTTCGGCGCCCATGGTGGGGACCATGACTTTCTTCGCTTCGGCGATGCTCGCTTCGTCGGCCACGCGCTGGCTGGTGCAGGCGGTCGTGAAGAGTGCGGCGGCGAGGAGAGCGGTGGCGAGGAGGCGTACGGTCATGAGGCGGAGGGAGTCAGGGTTGCGTGGGGGAGAGGGGAAGCGGGTGGGCGAAGAGATGCGGCGCGGGGGCGCGGGCTCAAGCCCAGTTATAGTTAAAACTGATGCTGATGCGCTCGTCGTCGACACGGTTGGAGGCGACTTCGTGGCGGAGCCAGCTTTCGAAAAGGATGACGTTACCGGCTTCGGCGGGGTAGGTGGTGTGGATGCGGTTTTCGTCGCGGACGGCGGGGATTTTGGGCGGGGCGGCCATGAAGCGGTCGAGGCGGGGGTCTTCGAATTTGAGGCCGGGGCAGCCTTTGGGCGTGCGCACGTAGTAGGTGCCGCTGATGAAGGCGAGGGGGTGAAGGTGGAGGCTGTGGGCGGCGGTGGGGGGCATGATGTTGACCCAGCAATCGGTCATGTGGATTTCGCGGCCGCGGAGGTCCATGTCGAGGGACTTGGCGAAGGTTTTGACGTGGCGGGTGAGTTTTTTCTCGAGGTCGGCGAAAGTGGAGGAAAAGCGATGAAGGGTGTTCATCGTGGCGTAGCTGGTGTATCCGCCGGGGTAATTCGTGAGGCACCATTTGCGGCCGGCGTCGTCGAATTCGCGGAGGCGGGCGGACTCGTCGGCGAGTTCGTCGTTGAGGCGGGGGAGGCCGGATTTCTGGAGTTTTTCGCAGTAGATCTGGGTGGCGAACCAGGAGCGGGTGGGCATGGCGGCGAGGATGGGAGGTGAGCGCGGTCCGGGGGAAGCGGAAAAATGGCGCGTGAGCGGGTATCTGCCAGCGATGTGCGCACGAAGCGATTGCAGTGCGGGAGGGCGCGGGGCAATTTTTGCGCATGAGCACTGCGCCCGCCCCTGGTGAGTTTTCGATCAAGCCGTCCAGCACTGACTACGATGCGAGCGATGCGCGGTGGGTGGCGCAGGTGGAGACGTTGCTGGGGAGTTTGAAGGCGAATGTGGGAGAGGTGCGGAAGGAAGTGACGCCGGTGGCGGGGCAGAAAGGCGGGTGGGTGGACATCATCGTGGCGTTGGGATCGGCGGGTGCGGTGACGGCGGCGGTGGAGGTTTTTCGCGCGTGGTTGGGCAGGGATGTGACGCGCACGCTGGAGATCGTGACGGTGGTGGATGGCGTGGAGAAGAAGATCACGATCAACGGGACGAATCTGAGCAAGGAGCTGGTGAGCGAGTCGTTGAAGGCGGCGTTGAAGAAGTGAGCGCGGGAGTGTCGTCGCCATGGGAAAAACGCGGTACAGGGCGCTGTTGATCGGGAATGCGCGGTTCGAGAAGGACCCGCACAATCTACCGGCGTTGAAGGGGCCGCCGGAGGATTTGAAGATTCTGGAGCGGGCGCTGACGGCGGATGGGACGGGCATTCACGAGGCGGCGGATGTGAAGACGCTGCTGGATGGGACGAAGCCGGAGTTGAGCGAGGCGATCGACGATTTTTTCCAGACAGCGGGGGCGGGCGACCAGTTGCTGCTTTATTATTCGGGTCATGGGCGGCAGGACGCGTACAACAATCTGTATTTGTGCGCTCGCGACACGCGGACGGACCGGTTGAATTCGTCGGCGGTGGCGGATTCGGAGATCAGCCAGATGATCCGGAATTCGCGGGCGGCGCGGACGGTGATCGTGCTGGATTGCTGTCATAGCGGGAGTTTCAAGGGAGGCGGGATGCCGGAGGCGCTGGCGAATGCGGGCGGGCGGTTTTTGCTGACGAGCTGCCGCGATCAGCAACTGGCGACGGATGCGGGGGAGACGGGCGGGGCGAGCGCGTTTACGAGCCACCTGGTGCAAGCGTTGATCGCGGGTGAGGTGGATGCGAACGAGGACGGTTACGTGACGCTGACGGAGGTTTATCATCACATCCTGCCGAAGCTGAAGATCGCGACGCAGCAGATCCCGCAGCTGCATTTCGACAAGACGGTGGGCGATCCCCCGCTGGGGAAAGTCGTGGCGAAAAAAGCGGAGGCGACGGTCGTCGGGACGGGGATGGTTGCGGGGGCGAGCGAGGTGGCGGCGCGGCCGGTGCTGGCGGTTTCGGACAGCAAGATCGAGTTGCACGATGTGCATGTGGGCGAGCAGCTGCCGCCGGTGACGATCGATGTGTTTAACGAGGGCGGCGGGGAGCTGGATTGGACAGCCACGAGCGAAGAAGGTTGGATCGCGATCGAGGCGGGGAAGCGCTTTTTCAAGGTGTCGTTTACGCCGAAGAAGGCGGGGGCGCATCGGGGGAATATTTATGTGCGCGATGCGGGGCGCGGCGGGAGCAGGCGGATCAGCGTGTTTCTCGATGTGCTGGAGCCGGTGGCGAAGCCGGTGTTGCTGGTGGAGACGCAGGCGCTCGAATTTGGGAAACTGCGGGTGGGGGCGCGTGGTGCGCCGCAGGTGATCCGGGTTGCGAATCGCGGGAGTGGCGAGCTGGCGATCCGCGCGCATAGCACGAATCCGGCGCTGAAGGTGACGGCGAATGACGATGCGATCGCGGTGGAGCCGGACTTGAGCCGGGCGGGGTCGCTGGCGGGGGAAATCGTGATCGCCAGCGCGGGAGGGAGGGCGGTGGTGAAGGTGTCAGGGGAGGCGGAGGCGGGGCCGTTGCTGGTGGTGAAGCCGGGGAAGGTGTTGGATTTTGGCGAGGTGCCAGTGGACGCGTATGCGGTACTGACGATTCAGGTGGAAAATGGTGGGAGCGATTATCTGGAGTGGTCGTGCAGGACGGAGGGGGATTTTTTCGGCGTTCAGAATGGGGATGCGCCCAACACGATCAAAGTGAGTGTGGGCGGGCAGCGTCCGCCGGGGCCGTGCATCGGGAGCATTTTCATCAAGAGCAACGGGGGGGACGCGACGGTGAATGTGCGGGCGCAGTTTGTGGCTCCGGTGCAGCCGCCGCTTCCACCGATGCCGCCGCAGTTCGTGCCGTCGCTGGCGGGTTGGTGGCAGAATCCGAATGGGCGCATTCTGGTCAGCGGTCAGGGGCCTGTGTACCAATATACCGATTACAATGCCTTCGGGATGCAGATCGGGGGCGGGACGATCACGGTGAATGGGGCGCAGGTTTATATGCAGGGGAGTTCGCTACTGATTCCGTACACGGCGCAGTTGTTGATTCAGGGGATGATGATGAGCGGGACGGTGATGTGTTTAGGCACGCAGAATCCGGTGGTTTATACCCGGGTGTGAGCGAAAGCGCTCATTGATGGGACGGGGAGGAGCTTGACTGGCGGCGGGTGCAAAAAAGCCGCGCTCGGTGAGGAGCGCGGCGAAGCGATTGAGAGACTGGGCTGGTGGCTCAGGCGGCCTTGGCGGCTTTCGCGGCCTTGCGGCGACGATGAGCGACGAGACCGAGGAGAGCGGCGGCGCCCATCAGACCATAGGTGGAGGGCTCGGGCGTGGCGGGGAGATCGCCATCGGAGGGCGGGAAGAAGTCGCCATGGCCTTTGTCCCAGCCGCCGTTGACGGAGCATTCGGTGGTTGTTTCGACCCACTTTTTCTTGCCGTTGACCCACTTCCACTGACCGGTGGTGGTGACTTCGGTCACGTCGCGCCAGTACACCGAGACGAAGTTATTGCCGAAGAAGTTTTTATAGTTGGCCTGGGTGATATCTTTATTCGTGAAGGTGAAATCGAAGATGGCGACTTCGCCGTATTTGATGCCGTAGTTCACGTTGTCCAAGCCGGCGGCGTCGGGAGAAGGAGTATCCTTGGTGGAAACGCCGAACTCCTGGTTGAACTGGGGTGCGTGATTGATGACGTAGGGGGCGTGTTCTTCCCAACGGTCGTTGCTGTTTCCGTTGATGAGGTCGTTGTTGAAATACGAAGAAGAGCGGCCCGGGCCGGTGATCCACTTGAGGTTCGTGGTGACATTGGTGGTCGAGAGGCCGGAGAACGGGGTGTTGAAGCCGAAGCTGACGACGGTGCCCTTGGTGCCGTTGCCGTTAACGATGGCGACGGTGTTGTTCACGACGACGGTGAGTTTGTTGTTATCGAGATCGAGCGCGAAGTCGAAGCGAGTCGTGACGCCGCTACCGTAGCTCCCGGTCACGGTTTGCGAGTGAAGATAAACCTGCGCCTGGGCGAGTGTGGTCAACGCGGTAAGCGCGAGGCCGAAGAGCAGTGCAGTGCGTGATGTTTTCATAGGTGTCCCTGAAGTGATACCACAGGTTATGCCAATGATTGGTTTTGTGGTATCAGGGAGACCCCTAACAGCCACCCCGGTTTTCCCGATCAAAATGCACGGGAGATGCAGAAAGATCGGGCAGGGGCGAGTTCTTGCCAGAAATTCGAGGCAGATTGCCGCAAATGAAAAATCCGCTTGCTAAGGTATTTATGCATCAGGCGGCCAAGCCAGCGGCGAGGGCGAGGGCGGATTTGGCGCGGTTGAGAATGTAGAGATGGTAGCCGGGGGCGCCTTGGGCGAGCAGTTCGCGGATTTGGGTGAGGGCCCAGTCGAGGCCGACGGCTTCGACGGCGTCGGTGTTTTCACCGGCGGCTTCGAGGCGGGTGATGAGTTTGGCGGGGAGGGTGGCGCCGCACATTTGGGTGAAGCGTTGGATTTGCTTCAAGGAGAGGACGGGCATGATGCCGGGGACGATGGGCGCGGTGATGCCGCGGGCGCGGCATTTGTCGACGAAGCGGAGGTAGACGGCGTTGTCGAAGAAGAGCTGGGTGGTGACGAAGTCGCCGCCGGCGTCGAGTTTGCGTTTCACGTTGTCGATGTCGGCGTCGAGCGAGGGGGCTTCGGGGTGTTTTTCGGGGTAGCCGGCGACGCCGAGACAGAAGTCGGGGTGGCGGGTTTTGAGGAGGGCGGCGAGTTCGCTGGCGTGGCGGAGGCCGTCGGCGGTGGGGACGAAGGTGTCGGCGCCTTTGGGGGGATCGCCGCGGAGGGTCATGATGTTGCGGAAGCCGTTGTCGTGGATCTGGTCGGCGAGGGCGTGGAGTTCGTCGCGGGTGTGGCCCACACAGGTCAGGTGGGGCATGACGGTGAAGCCGTAGTCGGCTTTGAGGAAGGCGCAGATTTGGGCGGTGCGTTCACGGGTGCTGCCGCCGGCCCCGTAGGTGACGGAGACGAAATCGGGGGAGATGCGGCGGAGAGCTTCGGCGGTGGCGCGGAGGGCGGCGACGCCGGCGTCGTCCTTGGGTGGGAAGAATTCGAGGGAGCGGAGAGGGCGGTTTTGGGAAAGCAGCGCGGAGATGGAGCGGTCGGGTTTCATTCTTTGATCAACGTATCTGGATTCGAGGATATGTTGTAAAGTTCGGACTTGGTCTGAGGTGTCGGAGCTCAGGGGACGAGCTCGAACGTGGGGATGATGATGGGAGTTTCTTTGGAGCCGTGGATGAAGGTGAAGGTGATTTCGGGGGAGCGGCGGGTGAGGGTGTCGAGGCGTTGGAGGGGCCAGGCGGAGACGGGTTCGCCGTTGATGCGGGCGACGAGGTCGCCGCGCTGGATGCCGGCTTTTTCGGCGGGGGAGCCGGGGACGACGCCGGCGACGCGCCAGTAGGCGGGGGTTTTGGTGAAGCTGAGGCCGGTGCTGCGGCGGGCGCCGGGGGCGATGACGGCGGTGCTGTCGCGGAAGAAGGTGACGTTGTTGCGAGGTGGATCGAAGGTGACGCAGAAGTGTTTGAGGACATCGCCGCCGATGGAGGAGAGCTGATCGGTGAGGTCGACGAGGGGTTGTTCGAGCGTGTAGGCGCCGATGGTCAGGGGCTGGCGAAGGCGGCCGATCTGCTGGGGGCGGTCGCCGGTGAGGGTGCCGACGGTGCCGCCGGGGCGGGGACCGTAGGTGAATTCTGGATTCAGGCCGAAAGGATTGAGGATAAGGGAGCCGTCGCTGCCGGAGTCGATGAGGGTGGTGAAGGTGTTATCGCCGAGGGCGAGGGAGATGATGGGGGTGCGGCGCTCGTTGTTGAAGGGGATGAGGGAGCCGGGGAGGAGCGGGGTGGGGCCAGCGGTGGTGATGACGAGGCGGGACTGCGGGTAATCGAGGGAGAAGACGACGTCGCGGAAGAGGGGGAAGCCGAGGATGCCGTCGATCTTCATGCCGAAGTGGGCGGAGAGGGCGGTGAAATCGTAGCTGAATGCGGGGACGTTGAGGAAGCGGGCGTCGCCGAGTTGGAGGCTTTTGAGGTTGATGGCGGGAAGCGAGATAGTGCCGCCGTCGGCCGAGCGGATGCGGACAGGGGGATTGGTGGTGGTGGATTGCTGGAAGCCATAGCGGCTGGCGAACTCGGGGGAGACGAGGGTGACGGAGGAGCCTGTATCCACGAGGAAACGCCAGGGGCCGTGTTTATCCCAGCGGGTTTCGACGATGAAGTGGTTGCCGACGATCTGGGCGGGGATGACGACGAGACGGGCGTCGAGTTTGGTGCGGCCGGGGCGGGATTCGCGGCGGTAGAGACGGCTGACGCTGGAGCAGCCGGTGAAAAAAAGCGCCGCGAGCAGGAGCCAGCCGATGCCGAGACGGGCCGTCGCGCTTGCGCGGCGGAGCGGGGCGGGCGGCGGGATGCGCGCGGGGAGCATTGGTTATTTCGCGGGTTGCGGGAGGCGGCGGCTGAGCAGCCAGGCGGCGAGCGCGAGGAGGGCGGCGAGGCTGTATAGGATGTGCGCGCCGTGGTCGCGGTTGGTCCAGTAGAGGATACCGGCGGCGATGGGAGTGATGGCGCGGGAGAGTGAGCCGAGGGAGCGGAAGATGCCGAGGACGCGGCCTTGTTCGTCGGCTCCGGCGTAAAGGGAGATGAGGCCGGTGGTGGAGGGGTTGACGAGTCCGCCGCCGAGGGCGAGGAGGCCGACGCCGAGGTAGAGGATGGCGGGGGCGGGGGCGAACCCGATGGCGAGGAGGCCGAGCGTGGAGAACACGAGGCCGAGGGAGAGGACGCGCGTTTCGGGGAGGCGTTTGAGGAGTTTTCGCACGATCATGCCTTGTGTAATGATCGAGCAGATACCGAGGAAGCCCATGAGGAGGCCGTTTTGCCAGGCGGTGTAGCCGAAGCGTTCGGCGCCGAGGAAGACGAGGGATGCCTCCATGGCGACGAAGGCGATGGAGTAGGTGAAGGCGACGAGGTTGATCCCGCGGACGGCGGGGTTGTCGAGCGAGAGGATGGCGCGGATGGGGTTGAGCGGGCGGCGTTCGCCGGGGATGGCGCGGGCTTCGGGGGGGCGGGTTTCTTTGAAGCGGGCGGCGATCCAGACGAGGTTTACGAGGCCCAGCAGGAAGGCGATGAGGGCGGGGGCGGAGAAGGGGTTGAGGCCGAGCGGGGCGAGGGAGGGAAGCATATCGGCCAGATTGATACGCGCGGAGAAGGCGCCGATGAGGGGGCCGGTGACGAGGCCGAGGCCGAAGGCGGCGCCGACCAGGCCCATGGCTTTGGAGCGTTCCTCGCGGGTGGTGACGTCGGCGACGGCGGCGGTGGCGACGGAGAGGTTGCCGCCGAAGATGCCGGCCAGGAGGCGGGCGGCGAGGAAGAGCCAGAAGGAGCCGCTGAAGATCCAGAGGAGATAACTGAGCGCGGTGCCGGCGACGGTGAAGACGAGGACGCCGCGGCGGCCGTGGCGGTCGGAGAGGCCGCCCCAGAGCGGAGCGAAGACGAATTGAAGGATGGAGAAGAGGGAGCTGACGACGCCGCCGAAGAGGACTTCGGGGAGGTGGGATTCGTTACCGAGGCTGCGGGAGAGCGCAGTGATGTGCTGGAGCAGCCAGCCGAGGGTGCCGCTGTCGCCATCGACGGCGAGGTAATGGCGGAGAAGGTCGGGGCCGAGGGGGAAGATGATCGAGAACCCGATGAGATCGATGTAGAGTGTGAGGAAGATGACGCCGAGCGAGAGCGGGCGGGCGGTTTTTGACGCGGCGGAGGAGCGGATTTCAGAGGGCGATGGCACGATGGAGGCGGCGAGAAAAACCGGGAGGCCATGAGACGCCAAGGAGCAAAGCGGGTAGGGGCTTCAGTGGGGGATTGGTGTTTGTCCTAGGGGGCATTGAGGCAAACCCCGACAAGCGGGACAGGGAAGTCCTTTGGGACATCCGATTAACAACCCGGTATAGCTTAGTGACCTGCGGTGCATATCCAGCTGGCTCCGCTTGTCAGGCATCATCACCCCCAACCTCAGCACCTGTACATAAATGAAAAACGGTACCTTCAAAAAATCGCTGGCCACGGCTCTCCTGAGCCTCGGCTGCCTGGGCGTCACTGCGCCCCAAGTCTACGCGGCGGATTACGCCGATGTCATCGTGGTCGTCGACGAATCCGGATCGATGTCCGGCGAACACAGCTGGCTCTCCGGCATGATCGGCAGTCTCGAAACCAAGCTCTTCGGGGCTGGCGTCGGCAGTGGCGCGGATGCCAATCGGTATGCGCTTATCGGTTACGGTAATGGTCTTGGTGGCGGCGCGAATAGCGGTCGTACGCTTGCGAACTTCGGCACCACGGCGGCTTTTGGCACTGCCACGGGCTCGCTCGTTATTTCGGGCGGCACCGAAGACGGATACGCGGGTATCAACTATGCGTTCAACACGCTGTCAGCGTCGTTCCGCTCTGGCGCCGCGGTGAACGTGATTCTCGTCACGGACGAGGATCGCGACAATACCAATGCCGCGCTGACCTATGCCTCGATCAATGCGATGCTCGACCGTTACAATGCGTTGTTGAACGTCGTTGTGAACAATCCGTTCTCCGGACCTTCCGGCGCCGCGCTTGGCGTCGATGCCACGAACAAGGCGTATTTTGCCGATGGGTTGGGCGGTTTCACCTCGGGCAGTCCCGCGGTCGTGGGTAACGGTGCCGGAGCGACGGAAACGGATTATGTAGCGCTGGCCCTCGATACGGGCGGTGCGGCGTGGGATCTGAATCTGCTGCGCTCGGGCGGCACGAATGCGCAGTCGTTCACGGCGGCGTTTGTTGACATCAAGGTGCGCGAGATCATCGAGCAGCCGCCGATCGACACGGGCGGCGCGGTGCCGGAGCCGTCGACCTACGGGCTGATGGGCGCGGCAGCGCTGCTTGGCGCGGTGGTTTATCGCCGTCGCATGGCCAAGAAGCAGGCTGCGCAGGCCTGATTCGCGGTTAGCGTTTTTAGACATGAAAAACCACGGGGCTGAGGCTCCGTGGTTTTTTGTTTTTGAGGCGAAAGAATTGGGTGGTGCGCGAGGGGGGCGGGGAGCGCGGGGTGGGGGCACCCCGCCTACATCGGAATGGGATCAGGAGAGCATGGCTTGGATTTGCTCGCGGAGGGACTCGAGGGTGAAGGGTTTTTGGATGAAGCCGAGTTCGCCGGCGCCGCCGAGGGTGGCGATGACTTCGCGGCGGTTGTAGCCGCTCATGAAGAGGACGCGGACGTCGGGTTTGATTTCGCGCAGGAGCTGGAGCGTTTCCTCGCCGCTGAGGCGGGGCATAGTCATGTCGAGGAGGACGAGGTCAAAGTCGTTGGGATGGGCGCGGAAGAGGTCGATGCCTTCGTAGCCGTCGCGGGCGAGTTCGGTTTTCATGCCGCAGGATTGGAGGAGGCCGGCGGCGACTTTGAGGACGTGGTCTTCGTCGTCGATGATGAGGGCGCGGCCTTGTTGTTTCCAAGGAGTGGCGGTGGAGCGGCGGAGGGGCGCGGTGGTATCGGCGGGGATGGGAGCGGCGGCGGGAAGGAAGAGGGTGAAGGTGGAACCGCGGCCGGGGGCGCTGCGGACTTTAAGGCCGCCGTGGTGGCTGCGGATGATGCCTTGGACGGCGGCGAGACCGAGGCCGCGGCCGGCGAATTTGGTGGTGAAGAAAGGGTCGAAAATTTTGGCGATGGTCTCGGGGGTCATGCCGGCGCCGGTGTCGGTTATTTCGAGTTGGAGGAAGTCGGCGGCGGGTTCGGGTGGGGCGAGGACGGCGCCCTCGAAGAAGCCGGCGGGTGGGCGGGCGAGGGAAGTGGCGATGGTGATCATGCCGTCGTGTTCGCCGAGGGATTCGGAGGCGTTGATGACGAGGTTCATGACGATCTGCCGCATCTGGGTGGGATCGGCCAGGGTGGGGGGGAGATCCGGCTGGAGTTGGAAGCGGAGGGTGGCGCGTTTGCTGATTGAGGCGCGCAGGAGGGGGACGGTGCTTTCGACCAGCGGGCCGAGCTCGATGCGCTGGATGACAAAGCGGCCTTTGCCGGCGTAGGCGAGCATCTGCTGGCAGAGCTCGGCGGCGCGGAGGGAGGCGTTTTCGATGTGTTTTAGGTTCTGGTGGACCGGTGAGGTTTTGGGGAGTTCGAGGGCGGCGAGGTTGGCGTTGCCGATGATGCCGGTGAGGAGGTTGTTGAAGTCGTGGGCGATGCCGCCGGCGAGGACGCCGATGCTTTCGAGTTTCTGGCCCTCGAGGAGACGGCGTTCGACGATGAGTTTTTCGGATTCGGCGTCTTTGCGCTGGGTGATGTCGATGGCGAGGCCTTCGACGAAGAGGAGGCGGCCGTCTTCGTTGTAGAGGCCCTGGCCGCGGTCGAGGACCCATTTGACGCGGCCGGAGCGGTCGACGATGCGGTATTCGATTTCGTAGGACCGGCGTTTTTTGACGGCGGCGGCGATGGCGTTGCGGGCGCGTTCGCGGTCCTCGGGGTGGATGATCTCGTGGAGGGCGACGATTTTTTCGAGGAAGTCACGGGCGCTGTGGCCGGTGAGGCCGAGGGCGCCGCGGCTGATATAGACCGGGGTGAGCTGGCCGTCGTGGACCATGCGGAAGGCCATGCCGGGGAGCTGGCCGAGGATGGATTCGAGCTGGCGGCGGTTTTCGCGGATCTCGGCCTCGGCGCGTTTGCGTTCGGAGATCTCGGTGGCGATGCCGCAGAGGCCGTGGACGCGGCCTTCTTCGTCGATGATGGGGAATTTATGGACGATGCTGGTGTGGGTGCCGGTGGCGGTGGCGAAAGTATCTTCGAGTTCCACGGGCTGGCCGGTGGAGATGACGCGGGCGTCGCTCATCCGCATGCGCGCGGCGGTCTCGGGGGGGAACACGTCGAAATCGCTGTGGCCGAGGAAATCTTCGCGTTGTTTGGAGTGGAGCTCGGCGTAGCGGCGGTTGACGGAGAGGTAGCGGCCCTCGGGGTCTTTGACGAAAATGGCGTTGGGGCTGTTCTCCATCAGGCCGTGGAGTTGCTGCTGGCTGGAGCGGAGGAGGTTTTCGGCTTCTTCGCGGCGCTTGATGTCTTCTTCGAGCAGTTCCTGGGTCTGGCGAAGTTCCGTGGTGCGGGTCTGGACCTCTTTTTCGACGAGGGCGGCGCGGCGGACGGCACCGCGGGCGTAGGCGGCGCAAACGAGAGTGAGGAGGACGCCACCGGTGAGGATGATGGGAGGGATGAGGGTGCGCTGGCGTTCGAACCAGCCGTCTTTGACGCGGTGGAGCAAGAGCCAGACACGGCCACCGAGTTGGAGGGGGATTTCCCGGTACCAGCCTGCGGCGCGGAAGGACGCTTCGGTCGGGGCGGGTGTGGCCGTACCGTCAGCGGCCCAGTAGAACATGAGGCGTTTTTCGGCGGGAGTGCCTGGGGTGGCGTCGAGGAACAAGACGTCGGCGACCTGGCCGGCGAAGTTTTTCCAGGATTCGCCGAAGAGAGTGCTGACGCGGAAGACACCGACGATGAAGCCGAGGGGGGAGTGTGCGACGGTGGCGGCGGGATCGTTGGTGGCCGTGAAAACGGGCTGGATCATGAGGACGCATCTCTCGCCGGACAGGGCGGGGTGCGGGGTGGCGGCGGTGGTGGTGAGACGGCGGGTGCGGCGGGCGTTTTCGAAATCGGCGGCGAAGACGGATGTCGCGTAGTCTTGCGCCGAGAGTGCGGCGGAAGCCCCGGGAGTGGATTCGTTGAAGCGAACGGGCAGGGAGGTTAGCGCGGGTTTTTCGTGAGCGGGCGATGCCGGGATAGCGATCCATTGAAGCGCGTAGAAGCCGGGGTGGCGCTGCATCGTGTCGCGCGCGACCAGTTGGAATTTATGCTCGTCGACAATATCCAAGGCGCCGATGAGGTTGCGCAGGGAGTGGAGGCCTTCGATATAGCCATCCATGGTCTCGCGGATGAGGATGTGGCGGGTGTCGGCGCGGCGTTTGACGTCCTCGCGTATGCGGAGGTCTTCACTGCGCCTCGCGGTGAGGTAGAGTGCGTAGGAGGCGGCCAGGCCCACGGTCACCAGCAACACCAGGGAAAAGCGGGTGCGGAAAAAGACGCGGGAAATCGAGGTGAGAGGCATCGGGCTCGGCGTGGGTGCGGGGACGGACAGTGAGCAGTGCGGTCGGTTCGGGGCGGCGTCGTGTAACCGGTAAGAGGTTACATCGGACAGATCGCTGAAAATTAGAGCGAAGGAGAAGGGATGAGGGTGAGGATCGAAGCGTCAGGCGCAATCATGCGTTGGTGAGCGCTTCGCTTAAAAGCGAAGGGCGGCGCGTGGTGGTTCGCGCCGCCCTTTGGCGTTTTTTGTCAGGCCGCAGCTGAGCGGTGTGACGGTTTATTAGAGTTTGTAGGGCAGCGGGTGGCGGCCGGTGAGGGCGAGGACGCGCTGCTTGGACTCGGCGATGGCGGCGGCTTCCTTGTCGGTGCCGATGGCTTTGAGGACGAGGTCGATGCAGCCGGCGATTTCGTCCATCTCGGCTTCGAGGAAGCCGCGGCTCGTCACGGCGGGAGTGCCCAAGCGGATACCGGAGGCCTGGAACGGGGAACGCGTCTCGAAGGGAACGGTGTTCTTGTTGCAGGTGATGTTGGCGAGATCGAGGGTCTCCTGGGCTTTCTTGGCGGTGAGCTCGGGGAGGTTGGCGCGGAGGTCGACGAGGAAGAGGTGGTTGTCGGAGCCGCCGGAGACGAGCTTGTAGCCGCGCTTCACCATCGCGGCGGCGAGGGCGCGGGAGTTTTTCACGATCTGCTCGGAGTAGGTCTTGAACTCGGGCTTTAGGCACTCGCCGAAGCAGACGGCTTTCGCGGCGATGACGTGCATGAGCGGGCCGCCCTGGCCGCCGGGGAACATGGCGGAGTCGATGGCTTTGGCGTGCGCGGCTTTGCAGAGGATCAAACCGCCGCGGGGGCCGCGGAGGGTTTTGTGCGTAGTCGTGGTGACGAAATCGGCGTGCGGGACGGGCGACGGATGGACGCCCGAGGCGACGAGGCCGGCGATGTGCGCGATGTCGGCGAAAAGGAAGGCGCCGACGGAGCGGGCGATCTCGCCCATGCGGGCGAAGTCGATGACGCGCGAGTAGGCGCTGGCGCCGACCGTGATCATGGCAGGCTTTTCGCGGGCGGCGATGGCGGCGAGTTCGTCGTAGTCGATGAGGCCGGTGTCTTCACGGACGCCGTATTGGACAAAGTTGTACTGCTTGCCGGAGAAGTTGGCGGGATTGCCGTGGGTGAGGTGTCCACCGTGCGACAGGTTCATGCCGAGGATCTTCGCGCCGAGCGGCAGGACGGCGGTGTAAACAGCGAAGTTGGCCTGGGACCCGGAGTGGGGCTGAACGTTGGCGTGTTCGGCGCCGAAGAGTTTTTTGGCGCGCTCGATCGCGAGGGTTTCGATCTTGTCGACGTACTCGCAACCACCGTACCAGCGTTTGCCCGGATAACCTTCGGCGTACTTGTTGGTGAGCACGCTGCCCTGGGCCTCCATGACGGCCGGGTAGGTGAAGTTTTCCGAGGCGATCAGCTCAATGTGGCTCTGCTGGCGGGCGAACTCGGAGGAGATCGCTGCGTAGATTTCGGGATCGAGGACTTTCAGCGGCGTGGCGTTGATCATGGCGTGAAAGGGGCAGAACGCTCATGTAACGCGGCGGGGAGGCAAAGGTTTTTTTGGGGTAGACCAAACAGCCGGGTCTAGCTCCGGCCTGAGAGTTGTTCCTGAATCCACGCCGGATGGCGGCTGGCATGAAAGACGCCGGTAATCAGCCAGACAGACTCCAACTCCCGATAGTATAAAAGATAAGTTCCAGAATCGAAGGGGTAGATTCGCCAGCCCGACTTACGCTCAGGGAAGAGCAATGGATTGATCTCCAAAAGAGCGACGACGCGGTCGAATTCGGCGACGATCCGCTCTGCTTTGGCTGCGGAAAACTGTCTATGATAGTCGTAGATCGCCTGAAGATCTTGGGGCACAACCCAAGGGGCGATCTTGAGCGGCTTGCTCATTTCTTAAGGAGCGCGCGAGCTTGAGCGGGTGTGAGGGCAATCGACGGATCGGCGGTCACCGCTGCGGAACGTTTTTCCAGCTCTGAAAGATGATCTTGGCGCACCATGATTTTGTCGGAACGACGCACCGACTCCCAGAGCTCGTCGATGAGCGCGAACTTCTCTTCAACGGTGGCCTGATCGAGACCGGGGATGCGTGTGATCATGGGGGGGAAGCTGACTCGGGAAAGCGTAGAGTCAAATTCAGCGAGGATCATCAACCAAAAGTTTAAGACACCAATGGAGTCTAACGGACCAAATTTGGTGAAGCCCTCCTTTATCTAAACTCATGAATGATGCCCATGAAGCTTAAGGCGGCTGAGATGTTTGACTGAATTCGTAGTCGTTCTTCTTGAGATACAACGAGCGTGCCAAATGGCGGCTGCCAGCACTTCAAAGAAACTTCCGAAATCGATTCGTAGTACTCTCCCTTGTCGTTCCGTAGAGGCTCTACCTCGATCTTCATCACTCTTCCGCCTTCTAGATAATGATAGAAGAATCGGTCTACGCTCTGAAGCGCGAATCCGTCGTTCGATGAGACACCCTGTTTATTGAGCCATCGGAACATCAGTTTTCCCTGAAGAGGTGGTGTTATTCTGCGATCACGCCGACTTGGCGGTGAGTTTTTTCAGGAATTCGACGAGGGAGGGGATGGCTTCGACCATTTCGTCGCGGCAGGCTTCGTAGAGTTTCAAGGGGCCGCCGAAGGGGTCGCCGATTTCGGCGTCAGCTGGGGGCGGCATGAATTCGCGGAAGAGATACAGGTGCTCGGGCGGTGGCTCGAAGTTGAGCTCGATCATCGCGCGGTGGGACTCGGTCATGCAGAAGATCGCGAGCGCGTTGTCGACGAGCTCGCGGGTGAGAGGTTGCGAGCTGTGGCCGGAGAGATTGATGCCGACTTTCTTGAGGGCGGTGACGGAGTTTTCGGAGACGCGTTCGCCGTGGCGGGCGGCAACGCCGGCGGAGATGACTTTAAGGGACTTCAGGGGCTCGGGCTGGCCGCGGAGCGCGTGTTGAAGGAGGGCCTCTGCCATGGGGCTTCGGCAGATGTTGGCGGTGCAAACGGTGAGGATGTGGGCCATCGCGCGGGTGAAGTCGGAAGTGTCGGGCAATGGATAGGGTTTTATCGGAAAGGCAAAGCCGGATGTCGGGCGGGGCGGGCTGGTGAAGCGGGCTGGGTGAGTTTTGCAGGAGGTAACGGAGGGAACGGAGAGGCGCGGGTCGGCGTATTGGGGCGGTGGGCGGCACTTGATAAGTGCCGGTCCGGGGGCGGAGTCGCGCGATGGCGCGCGGCGGCGTGAGCAAGCTCGCGCCCTACGGGGGCGTCGGAGTCGAGCCGGCGGGGTTAAGGCTAACCTGCCCTACCTTCGGAGGCGCGTGCGAACACGCGGGCCTACGGGTCAGAGTTTTTTCAGGGCGACCAGAGTGCGGTGGAGTTGGACGGCGCGGAGGAGGACGCGGTCGACGGGCTGGGGGGCGGGTTTTTCGACGGTGGCGACGGGGACGTCGGAATGGGCGGACGAGTCGGAAACGGGGGCTGGTTCGGGCGCGGCTTCGTCGGGGGCGGGCGAGCGGCCGCTGGCGCCGTTGGCGTGGTCGCGGACGAGGGAGGCTTCGTCGTAGCGGATTTTTTGGGGAGTGGAGCCGCTGAGGAGCTTGTCGAGCGAGAGGCCGCCGGTGAGGGCGTCGTAGGCGAGGAGGTCTTCCTCGGGCGTAGTGGCGACGGGGATATCGGGGGTGAGGCCTTCGGTCTGGGCGGAGAGTATGACGACGCCGGGGTGGGGCGAGGCGAGTTGCTTCAGGAGGGAGGGAGCGGTGGCTTTGCTGACGAGGATGAGGCGAGCAAAGCGGGCGGTCGCGGGCGGGCGGGAAAGGAGGCGACCGAGGGTGACGGCGGTGTCGTCGTCGGCGGTGGTGTGGCGGAGGTCGAGGACGAGGGCGGGGCGGGTGGCGATGGTTTTTTCGACGGTGGCAGAGTCGGCGGCGAGGTCGGCGGTGCGCAGGTAGTGGAGGCCTTGCTGGAGGTCGTGCTCGATGGTCGCGGCGCGAAGCGCGGTCGAGAGCGCCGGGAGCGAAATGAAGGCGCTGAAGAGAAGCGCGGCGGTGGCGAGCGCGCGGCGGAGATGGGGCGGGCGCGAGGTCATGCGCGGCGGGTGAGTTGTTTGGCGGCGATGTCGCGGCGGTAGTAGTGGTTGCCGCGGGCGAAGGTGATTTTTTGGCAGGCGGCGTAGGCGCGGTCGGCGGCTTCGCGGAGGGTGGAGCCGAGGGAAGTCACGCCGAGGACTCGGCCGCCGTTGGTGACGGTTTCGCCGGCGGAGTTTTTCGCGGTGCCGGCGTGGTAGACGACGGTCTGTGCCGGGAGAGCGGATACGGGCGGGAGGGTGATGGCGTCGCCTTTGGGGAAGGCGTCGGGGTAGCCTTTGGCGGCGATGACGACGCAGACGGAGTAGTCGGGACGGACGGAGAGTTTGATCGTGTTAAGCTGGTCTTTGGCGGCGGCCCAGAGGAGGGCGAGGACATCGGTCGCGAGGCGGGGGAGGACGACCTGGGTTTCCGGGTCGCCGAAGCGGGCGTTGTACTCGATGACGCTCGGGCCGGTGGGCGTGAGCATGATGCCGATGAAGAGTGTGCCGCGATACTGGATACCTTCGTCGGCGATGGCATTGACGGAGGGGCGGACGATCTCGTCTTCGATGCGGGCGAGGAGTTCGGGCGTGACTACTTCGGCGGGAGAGTAGGTGCCCATGCCGCCGGTGTTGGGGCCGGTGTCGCCGTCGCCGATGCGTTTGTGGTCTTGTGACGTGGGAAGGATGACGAAGTCGCGGCCGGAGACGACGACGAGGATGGAGGTTTCTTCGCCGAAGAGGCAGTCTTCGATGAGGATCTGGTGGCCGGAGGAGCCGAAGCGGTTTCCTTCGAGCATGTCGCGGACGGCGGACTCGGCTTCGGCGAGAGTGGTGGCGACGACGACGCCTTTGCCGGCGGCGAGGCCGTCGGCTTTGATGACGATCGGAATCGAGCGCGTGCGAAGGTAGGCGAGCGCGGGGGCGACTTCGGTGAAGAAGGCGGCGGGAGCGGTGGGAATTTTGTACTTCAGCAGGATTTGCTTCGTGAAAATCTTGGAGGCTTCGAGGCGAGCGCCGTCGGCTTTGGGACCGTAAACGGGGATGCCGGCTGCGAGGAGTTTGTCGGCGAGGCCGAGGGAGAGCGGGACTTCGGGGCCGACGACGACGAAGTCGATTTTCTCGCTCTGGGCGAGGGCGACGAGGCCGGGGATGTTGTCGGCGGCGACGGGGAAGCAGGGGACGTCCTGGGCGATGCCGGCGTTGCCGGGAGCGGCGATGACGCGGGGCTGCGCGGGGGAGGCGAGGAGAGTTTTGACGAGGGTGTGTTCGCGGCCACCGGAGCCGACGACGAGGACGTTGCGAGGAAGGGACATGTCGAGAAAGGCGAAGAAGAGCGGGAGTGAAGTGAAGAGTGAAGGCTGAAGAGTGAAAGGTACGGCCAAGCGGAGTTGGGGGAAGGTGTCTCGCGAAGAAGCGAAGGGAGCGAAGGAACCGGGATGGGGGTAAGGTTGAAGGCGGAGGACGAATGATGACGTGAGTATGGGGGCGAGCGGGGCTTGACTATAGGACGTACGTCCTAGTTAAGTAGGGCAGTTGTCCTATTTTTGAAAACATGAGCGCACCATCCACACGTGAGCAGATCGTCGAGGCGGCGGACCAGTTGTTTTACCGGCAGGGGTACGAGTACACGACGTTTGCGGACATCGCTGGGGCGGTGAAGATTTCGCGCGGGAATTTCTATTTTCACTTCAAGACGAAGGACGAGATTCTGGATGATGTTATCGAGCTCCGGCTGGCGCGGACGCAGCGGATGCTCGATGGCTGGGAAGCTGAGGCGGACGGGCCGGTGGAGCGGATTCGTTGCTTTATCAACATGGTCGTCGCGAATCGGGAGAAGATCAGGAAGTTCGGATGTCCGGTGGGGACGCTTTGTATGGAGCTGGCGAAGGTGGGGCATGCGGCGCACGGGGACGCGGGGAAGTTGTTCACGCTGTTTCGCGTGTGGCTGCGGCGGCAGTTCGAGGCGTTGGGCCGCACGGCTGATGGTGATGAATTCGCGATGCATCTGTTGGCGCGGAGTCAGGGGATCGCGACGGTGGCGAGCGCGTTTCGCGACGAGGCGTTTATCCGGCACGAGGCGGCGGTGTTGTCGGGTTGGCTGGATGAGGTGGTCGCGGAGACCGCATCGAACGGGCGGGTAAAGGCGCGTGCGTGAGGCGCGCGCTGCGGGAGATTTTTATGACGCAATCGACGAGTGCGACGATCGTAGGGGCGGATGGGAAGCAGCGGTGTCGCTGGTGTGCGGCGGCACCGGAGTTTTTGGAGTATCACGACACGGAGTGGGGATTTCCGGTGCGGGACGATGTGCGTCTATTCGAGAAGTTGTGCCTGGAAGGTTTTCAATCGGGGTTGAGCTGGCGGACGATTCTGGCGAAGCGGGAAAATTTCCGGGCGGCGTTTTGTGGATTCGATTTTCGTCGTATTGCTCATTTCACGGCGCGCGATGTGGAGCGGCTGCTCCAGGATCCGGGGATCGTGCGGCATCGCGGGAAGATCGAGGCGGCGATCAACAACGCGCAGAGGGCAGTGGAGCTCGTGGAGGCGGAGGGAGAGGGAGCGTTGATGACGTTGGTGTGGCGGTATGCGCCGGAGCGGGGGAGTGTGGCCGAGCCGCAGACGGTGTCGGTTTGCGCGGAGTCGGTCGCGTTATCGAAGGAGCTGAAAAAGCGCGGCTGGAAATTTGTGGGGCCGACGACGGTTTACGCGTTCATGCAGGCGATGGGGCTGATCAACGATCATGTTGAAGGCTGTGTCATCCGGCCGGTGGTGGAGCGGGTTTGGAGGAAAACTCTATGACGAAAATCCGAGTCGGTGAGGTGTGGCCGATTGCGCAGATGGCTGCGGTGGGGCGAGGAAACGTGCGTGTGCCGGCTGCGACGGGGTGGACGCATGTGCAGTTCCGGCGTTTTGCGGGGTGTCCGATTTGCGCGCTGCATCTGCGATCATTTGTGCGGAGCAAGGCGCAGCTCGATCAGCGCGGGATCTCGGAGGTGGTGGTGTTCGCGTCGTCGGAGTCGGCGCTGGCGGAGTATGCGGGGAAATTTCCGTTTGCGCTGGTGGCGGATACCAAGCGCGAGCTGTACCGGCGTGTGGGTGTGGAGCGATCAGTGTGGGCGCTGGCGCATCCGAAGAGCTGGCTGGCGGGTATTCGGGGATTGGTGACGGGAGGCGCGGGGATGCCGGAGCGGGTGGCGGATGCGCAGGGGACGCCGGCGGATTTTTTGATCGATGCGGGCGGAGTCGTGCGCGCGTGCAAGTACGGGCGGCACGCGGACGATCAGTGGTTGGTGGAAGAGGTGTTGGGAATGGTGTGAGTTCGAGAAGTGAATGGAGACGGCAGGCCGGGGTGTCTCGCGAAGGAGGCGAAGGTTGCGAAGGAGAGACGGGGCAAGGCCGGGAGATTGGCGGGGGTATGAAAAAGCCGCGCCTGTTGAGGCGCGGCTGGAATGACTGAAGGGTGCGGGAGGATCGCGGAAGCGCTGAAGAGCGGAAACGCGGATGGAGTGTAGGGCTTAGCGGGCGAGGAGTTTTTCGGGGATGTCGACGATGAGGAGGTCGAGGGTTTTGCCGTCGGTGAAATGGCCGGATTGGATGAGGACGCGTTTGTCGTCGGGGCTGATGATTGGATGCGTGTGGTCGGGGCGCATTTTGTGGTCGGTGGTGAGTTTGATCATTTCGCCGTTGCGGCGGTCGATGAGGTAGACGTCGCCGCCGAAGTTGTCGGCGACGGCCCATTTGCCGTCGGAGGAGCCGTTGCAGTGCCAGAAACCGCCGGTGCCTCGGCGGCCGGTGTCTTCTTCCATCTGGCCGAGGATCTTCACATGGTTCGTGCGGAGATTGATCACGGCGACGCCGGTGGGGCGTTCGCGGAGGTAGGGGAGGTGGCCCATGATGTTGAACATGACCTCGTCTTTGGTGGCGACGGTTTCGTGGGTGATCCACTCATCGGGCGTCTCGGTGTAAAGCGCGCGGTTGTTGGAGCCGTCGGCGTTGACGACCCACATGCGTTGGGGGGCGTCGCCGGTGGTTTCGTGGCAGTAGATGATTTCGCCGGGGACCCAGGGATTGGTCTGCACGTGGCCCATGCGGAAATCGACGTCGATGACGGTTTTGATTTCGCCGGTTTTCAGATCGATGGAGCGGATGCCGCCGGGGCCGCGGCCATTTTCTTCGAAGCGTTTGCGGGAGGCTTCGCGGGATTGGGCGGGGTCGGTGTTTTGCTGGTCGAGGAGGCGGCCGCCCTGGGTGTTGGGTGCGCCGGTGACGCCGGCCGGAGGAGTGGCGGGGCGTGTAGTGGGTTGTTGGGCACGGGGACGTTCGGGGCCCCAGGCGACGCCCCAGTAGGCGCGGGATTCGTCGGCATCGAGGGCGAAGCCGCCGGAGTCGCGGAGGTCGGCGGGGAGGACGGCGACGACGCGTTCGTAGGCGGAGGCGGCTTTGGGGTTACCGGCGAGGGCGTCGGCGATAAGGGGATCGAGGCGGAGTTCGACGAGTTCGCGCGGAGAAGCGGGAGGCGGCGGAGGAGCGTCGGCAGGAGCGCTGGGGGCTGGGCGGCGTTGGGGGCCGCCGCGCAGGTAGTAGAGAGTGTTGGTTTTTCGCGAGAGGTTGAGGGAGCCGGTGTCGGTCGTGGGGCCGTCGGTGAGCTGGATGATGTCGCCGTTTTTCTCGTGGACGAGGAAGGCCTGGTTGCCGGAGCCGGCTTTGTCGGCGCGGAAGATGATCCACTGGCCGTCGGCGGTCCAAGTGGTGTGCGTCTGGTAGGGTTTTGCCTCGCTGGAGAGAGGATCGGTGGTGAGGGCGGTGACGGTGAGGCCGGTGACTTTGTCGGTGTAGGTTTTTTTCTCGGAGGGGAAGCGGCGGCCGACGTTGGAGGCGTGGGCGGTGGCGGGGGCGAGCGTGAAGGCGAATGCGGAGAGGGAGAGCAGGGCGGAGAGGAGGAGGCGGGGGGCGGTGGGGGATGGGCGCATGGAGGGGATGACGTTGGTTGAGGGCGGAGGGTGCGCGCGGGGTGGAGGAGATTTTTCGTATCGTAAGAGCGGAGAGGTGTCTCGCGAAGGAATGAATGGGGGCGAAGGGGATGAGGAAGAAGAGTCGGAAACGATGTTGGCGAGCTGATGTGCGGAAGGAAGAGCGGCACTTGCTAAGTGCCGGTCCGTGGGCGGGCGGAGGCGGGCTACGGGGTGCCTTAACTTTCCGCGCCGTGATCGTTTCTACGGTCTCTGAACGATTCGCTAAATTTAGAATCGGAAGAGAACGAGTAAGAGAAAGAGAACGAGTAAGATTTCTGAGGAGGTTAAAGGACCTTCAGGCTCTTGCGGTAGAAGGCGACGACTTCGTCGGGGTCGTCGGTGAAGAGGATGTAGTCGGCCATCCAGGACGGGGCGCGTTTGGTGCGGATCATTTCGCGGATCTGTTTTTTGAGATCGGTCCAGAAACGGGCGTTGTAGAAGACGTAGGGGACGCGGGGACGGATGCCGAGTTTGAGGTTGCAGAGTTCGATGCCGATTTCCTCGAGGGTGCCCATGCCGCCGACGTTGAAGATGCAAAAATCGGCGATCTCGAACCACTTTTGGCGGTTGTGGCGGCCGGTTTCCTGGAAGGTGTTGAAGAAGTCCACGCCGAGTTCGGGGGGCTGGGCTTCGAGTTCGAGGAAGCAGGCGCCGGTCATGGCGCCTTTGTTGCGGGCCTGGTCGGTGGCGAGGCGCATGACGCCGCCGCCGCCGCCGGTGAGGACGCCGACGCCGTGGCCGATGAAGCCGGTGAGTTTTTCGATGAGGCTGGAGATGCGGTCGGTATCCGCCTGGTCGAGACCGACGGCGGAGCCGTAGAAGGCGAGGATGGTGGATTCGCGGAACTGGCGGACCTGTTCGTCGCGCACGAAGAAGCCGTGGCTCTTTTTGTAGGTGTGGAGGTAGAGCTCGTTCATCGCCTCGTTGAGCCAGTAGACGTCGAGGCCGACGGCGGCGAAAGTCTCCATGCGGGCGTGGGCGTTGTTGGAGAGGAAGAAGCCGTGGGTGCGCGAGGGCTTGCGGAAGATGATGCGCTTGAGCTTGAGCTGGGGGAGGCGGGTGAGGAGTTCGATTTCCTCGACGAGGTTCGGGAAGTAGTCGGTGACGAGGGTGTCGGCGTCGTCGGGGGCGGCGTCGAGCGCCTGGATCATGGTGCGGAAGCCGCAGGAGGCGCCGGCAGCGTTGGCAGGGGCGAGGCGGGCCTTGAGGGCGGCGGCGTCGGCGACGGCTCCGGCATTCAGGAAAACGGAGAAGT
This sequence comes from uncultured Nibricoccus sp., assembly GCA_966249325.1. Classification (GTDB taxonomy): domain Bacteria; phylum Verrucomicrobiota; class Verrucomicrobiia; order Opitutales; family Opitutaceae; genus Nibricoccus. The sequence continues at coordinate 29,796 of CBINDC010000012.1, forward strand.
TTTCCATGGTGGAGCTCTGGCCTTTGACGGTGATGCGGGCCTTGGGGCGGGCGGCCTCGGGGAGATCCTTGGGGGGATTTTCGTCGAGGCATTTGTAGATTTCGCCGGCGGTGGCCTGGAGGCGGACGCGTTTTTTCTGGAGCGTTTTCGACTCGGTGTCGGAGGCGGCGGGGGCGCGGAAGATCTCGACGGAGACCATGGGGTTCACGACGGGTTGGTCGCCGGTGTTGTAGATTTCCAGCATGATGTTCGTGCCGAAAGTCTTGATGGGGTCGAGGAGGACGGCGCTGGTGTGGATGCCGAAGTTGCCCTCGCCGCGGTTGAGGAGGACGAAGTGCTCCTTCAAATACATGGAGCAGCTGGTGAGGATGCCGGAGCGCGGGGGGATGGTGAGGAGGTCGGTCTCGTGGCGGAGCTGGACCTTGTCGAGGTAGCCGCGGCCGGCGACGCCGGAGACGAGGCGTTCGAAGGAGGGGCGCTGGAGCTTGGGATTGAGGGTGTAGCGGACGTGGTGAGGGGTGAGGTAGACGCGGCCCTCGCGGTCGATGGAGATGGTGTTGGGGAGCTTGAGGATGTTGGACTTGATGGCGTCCCAGATCTCGGCGGTGGAGAGTTTGGCGGATTCGGGGGCGTAGAAGAGGCGGCCGACGGGGGTGCCGGAGCGGAGGAGTTTTTTCCAGTAGGGGGCGTTGGGGAAACTGGTATCGTAGATGAAGGCCTCGACCTCGAGGGTGATGCGGTTGCCGTCGACGGTGGGTTTGCCGGCGATGAGCATTTCGATGCCGATGCGGGCGAGGGTGGAGCGCTCGGTGAAGTCGAGGCGGTCGAGGTGGTTTTTGAGAAATTCGAATTCGGCCGGATTGCGTGGCCAGAAGGCGAGGGTGAGGGAGACGGCGTTTTCGCCTTTGGGGCGGACGGTGAGGATCTGGCCGTCCTGGCTGGTCCAAAACTGGTCTTGGTTCATGCGGGGTGCGGAGTGAAGGAGCGCGGGCGCGGGGTGACAAGGGGGGAGTGAGGCGGGGGCGGCGGAAAGAGGCGCGGAGGAAGTGTTTGCCTTGAAGGAGGCGGGGCGGCATCGAGGAAAACTTTGCGGCAACAAAACGGCCGCGCGCTTTTCCAACGACCACTTCCCAACCCATGAAATTGAAACACACCTTGATCGCTTCCGCACTCGTCCTCGGTGCCTCTGTGGCCGTGGCGCAGACTCCACCCGCAGCCAATCCGCCCGTTGCCGACGTTACCGGTGGGACGATAGCGACGCCCCAGTTCACGCCCGCGCAGGCATTGGAGGCTTATGGCTGGTTCATCGCCAAGAACAATGGCCTGGCAGATCTGGAGTTTTCCCAGGCTGAAATCGAATCTGTGATCAAGGGCATCATGGTCGCTCATTCCGGCAAGGAATCGCCCTACGATTTGCGGCAGATTGAGCCTGAGCTGAGCAAGCTCATGAACGCGAAGCAGGAGGTCCTGACGGCTAAACAGCAGGTGCTCGCGGCTGCTGCGAAGGAAAAGGCGGCGGCGGAAGCGGCCAAGTTAATGGCTGAGGTGAAGGCGAAGCCCGGTGTGGTGGCGATGGATAACGGCATCGTTTATGAAATCGTGAAGCCGGGCACGGGTGCGTATCCGAAAGCCACAGACGTGGTGAAGGTACACTATACCGGCAAGCTGGCCGATGGCACGGTGTTCGACACCTCGCTGGAGCCGCGCGCTCCGGGGATGCCGGTGGAGCCGGCGGAGTTCCCGCTCAATCAGGTGATCCCCGGCTGGACCGAGGGCCTGCAGAAGATCAATGTGGGCGGAAAGATTAAGCTCTATATCCCTGCGGCGCTTGGCTACGGCGACCGCGGCACGCCGAACATTCCTCCGGGCTCGATGCTGGTATTCGATGTCGAGCTGCTGGAAGTGAAGTCCGCTCCGGCGGACGAAGCTCCGGCGCTGCCTCCGGTTCCGGCTGCCGCTCCTGCTGCGACGAAGTAAGCGCGGGAGAGCTGATCGGGTTGATCAGGTTTTTCGACGCCTCCGGCTTTTGGGCCGGGGGCGTTTTTATTTTTTGGGGAAGAAGCGGAGGGCCTAGTCGGAGGGCGGCACTTGGTAAGTGCCGGTCCGTGTCACGAGAACGTAACGGCGGGGCGGGATTGTTTCGTTGCGGTGGGGGTGGGGCGCAGGCAACGGTGGGGGCGTTTTGAAAGTCGCGCTTGTCACCGAAACTTATCCGCCGGAGGTCAATGGTGTGGCCATGACGCTGAGCCGGTTGACGGCGGGGCTGACGGCGCGCGGGCATGAGGTCGAAGTGATCCGGCCGAGGCAGAAGGATGAAGTGAAGCGTGAAGGCAGTGATGCTCCGGGATCGGAAATTGGCGGGATCGCGCAGTGGCTTGTACCGGGAGCGCCGATACCTTTCTACAAAACGCTGCGCATGGGATTGCCCGTGCAAGGTTCGCTGGTGAAGCGTTGGAAGACGGCGCGGCCGGATGTAGTGCATGTGGCGACGGAAGGACCGCTGGGACTGGCGGCGCTGCATTCAGCGAAGCGGCTGGGGCTGCCGGTGACGTCGAGCTATCACACGAATTTCCATCAGTACGGCGGGCATTATGGGCTGAGGTTCGGGCGGGACATCGCGCTGCGGTATATGCGGTGGTTTCACAACCAGGCGGCGTGCACGATGGCCCCGACGGACGAGATGTGCGCGCAGCTGGCGGCGGAGGGATTTGAACGGCTTCGGACGCTGGCGCGCGGGGTGGATGGGAAATTGTTTTCGCCGGCGAAGCGTTCGGAGACGTTGCGGGCGAGCTGGGGCGCGGGGCCGGACGATCCGGTCATTATTTATGTGGGGCGGATGGCGGCGGAGAAAAATTTGGGGCAGGCGGTGGAGGCGTTTCTGGCGATGCAGGCAATCGAGCCGCGGGCGAAGTTTGTGCTGGTGGGAGACGGGCCGGAGAAGGCGGCGCTGGCGGCGAGGCATCCGGAGTTTCACTACGCGGGCATGCGGCGGGGCGAGGAGCTGGCTGCGCATTATGCGTCGGCGGATGTTTTCGTTTTCGCGAGCACGACGGAGACGTTTGGCAATGTGGTGACGGAGGCGATGGCGAGCGGGCTGGTGGTGGTGGCGTACGATTATGCGGCGACGCGGCAGCATGTGCGCGACGGGGTAAACGGGTTTGCGGCGGCGTTTGACGACAAGGCGGCGTTGGTGGCGGCAGCGCGTGGCGCGATGGGGCGGCGGGCGGAGTGGGCGGCAGTGCGCGGGGTGGCGCGGGCGACGGCGCTGACGATCACGTGGGACGCGATCGTCGATAAATTTGAGGAAGAGCTGCGCGCGGCGATCGAGACGCGGGCGGCAGCGGGACGTGCGGCGGCGGTGGCGCTCAGCCGGTAGCGAGGGTGCGGCGGAAGAGTTGCACGGTCATGCCGAGAGTAAGGTGGGCGAGTTCGGCGTCGTAGCGGTAGCCTTCGTCGCGGAGGAAGGCGTGGGCGCCGTTGAATTCGTGCCAGGTGAAATTGGTGCCGGCGGCGGTTAGCGCGGAGTAGATTTTGGCGCGGCCTTCGCCGGGGACGTGCGGGTCCTGGCGGCCCCAGAGCATCATGAGCTCGCCTTTGATTTCGGGGATGCGGGCGAGGGAGTCGTCGGACATGCCTTTGCCCAGGGAGCCCTTGTGGATGTCGGTGGCGTAGAAGCAGGTGGTGGCGAGGACGTCGGGATTCATGCCGGCGCGGAAGGCGAGGTGGCCGCCGAGGCAGATGCCGATGACGCCGAGGCGGCCGGTACAGGCGTCGTGGGATTTCAAGTACGCGAGGACGGCGCGGGCGTCGGAGTCGAAGGCGGAGACCTCCTTGGTGGTTTTGAGGGCGTTGCCGCGGTCGGCACCGGGCTGATCGTAGGCGAGGACGGTGCCGGGGGCTTCGAATTCGTGGTAGACCTCGGGGACGGCGACGATGAAGCCGTGGCCGGCGAGGAAGGCGGCGGTGCGGCGGATGGGGGCGGTGACCTGGAAGATTTCGGAGTAGAGGACGATGCCGGGATAGCGGCCGGGGGCGGATGGGCGGAAGAGGTGCGTGCGCATCGGGCCGGTGGGTGTGGGGATGTCGGTGAAGGAGGCTTCCTGGAGGGTCATGGAGAAAGGGTAGGTGGAGGCGGGGAGTTGGGGCGAAGGCGGGCGGGGAGACAACTGCGGAGCGGATGCGGCGGGAAAGCGGTTGCGGGTGGGGTGGGCGGGAACTAGGGACGGGGGATGATTTTTGAATGCGCGATGCTGGCTCTGGAGATTACGTCGGCGTGATGACGCGCAGGCCGAATGTATTATGGGTCGTGACGACGCAGTGGCGGGCGTCGGCGACGGGTTTTTCCGGCGATGCGAATGCGCGTACCCCGTTTTTGGATGCGCTGGCGGAGGAAGCGGTGAACTATGAGCAGGCGGTGACGCCGCATCCGTTCGGGCCGTTTGCGCGGGCGGCGTTGCTGACGGGGGTGTTGTCGCCGGAGAACGGTGTGAAGGATTATTACGATCCGCTGCCGGTAGAGGCGCGGACGGTGGCGCATGAGATGAGGGAGCGCGGATATGCGACGGGGTTTTTCGGGAAGTGGCATCTGGCGCGGCGCGATCCGGGGGCGGCGTTGGTGGGTGAGGCTCATGCGCGGATGATCGTACCGGTGGAGGCGCGGGGTGGGTTTGGGTTTTGGGAGGGTTTTGAGAGCGGGTTTTTGCTGAACGATCCGTGGCTGCATGGGGGCGCGCTTGAGCGGCCCGAGAAGTTTGAGGGGTACCAGAGCGATGTGGTTTGTGAGCGGGCGCACGACTGGCTTCGCCAGCAAATTCCAAACGCCAAAACGCAAACGCCAAAGGCGGATGCGGAGGAAAGGCCGAAGGCCGAAGGTCGAATGACGGAGGGGAATGAAGCGAAGCCGTGGTTTTGTGTGGTGAGTCTGGAGGCGCCGCATCCGCCGTATGATGCGCCGGCGGGTGGTGTGGCGCGGAGGGCGGAGGCTGAGGTGGTGCTAGCGGCGAATGTGCCGCGCGGGGGAGCGGTGGAGGCGAAGGCGCGGCGGGAGCTGGCGGGGTATTATGCGCACATCGAGGCGACGGATCGGGCGATCGGGCGGTTATTCGCGGAGTTGAAAGCGGGCGGTGTGTGGGAGGAGACGGTGGTGGTGTTTACGTCGGTGCATGGGGATATGCACGGGGCGCACGGGCTTTTCAGGAAGGGGTGGCCGCACGAGGAGTCGGTGCGGGTGCCGTTGCTTGTGAAGAGCGCGGAGAAGAGTGAAGGGGGGAGGGTGAAGGGTGAAAGGCGGAGGGAGGCGGTGTCTTTGGTGGATCTTGGGCGAGCGGCGGTGGGGTGCGCGGAGGGCGGCGTATTTGAAGTTCGGGCACGCGCGGGCGGGGCGGCGATTTCCATGCCGAGCGTGGTGGCGCTGCCGCATCAGTGCGACCGGGGGTGGCGCGGTGTGCGGACGGCGACGCGGAAACTGGTGCTCAACGCGGATGGGACGCCGTGGTTGTTTTTCGATCTGGAGAACGATCCAGGGGAGATGCGGAATCTCGCGGGGGAGGCGGGGTGGGCGGGGGAGATGGCGGAGATGATGCGCGGGGTTTTTTAACCACGGATTTCTCGGAGGGCACGGATGAGGAGCGTGGGGAATGTCATCTAATAGATGACAAGGGGGGAGGCGGAGGTAGAACGTTCAACGCTCAACGTTTAACGCTGAACGCTCAATCGGGGCGCAGAGGGACCGCGGGGCTTGTGCGCGATAGGGGATCGAAATGCGGGCGGGGCGAAACGGCGGGGTTCGGCGAACCCGCCCTACCTTTTACTTGGCGAAGAGGCGGCGGATGGCGTCGGCGATTTCGGGGAGTTTCACCGGTTTGGTGATGTAGTCGTCCATGCCGGCGTCGAGGCAGAGTTCGCGGTCGCCCTGGAGGGCGTTGGCGGTGAGGGCGATGATCTTGGGCTGGCGGGAGGCGGGGAGGCGGGCGCGGATCTGGCGGGAGGCTTCGAGGCCGTCCATCTCGGGCATCTGAAGATCCATGAGGACGAGGTGGTAGGAGCGGGCTTCGAGTGTATTGAGAGCTTCGAGACCGTTGCTGACGAAGTCGGCGCGGTAGCCGAGGCGTTCGAGGTAGCGGAGGGCGACTTTCTGGTTAACGGGGTTGTCCTCGGCGAGGAGGATATCGAGGGGGATTTCGTGGGCGAGGAGGCGCTCGGCGGCGGCGCTGGCGAAGGGCGGGATGCTTTCGGGAGTGGCGCCGAAGAGGGACTGGAGGCCGCGCACGAGCGAGGGCGTGCGGAGCGGTTTGGTTGCGGTGGCGGTGGCGCGGCGGCCGGCGAAGGCTTCGAGTTGGGAGCCGTTGAGGCCGGGCTGGGTGAGGAGGAGGATGGGGAGGTCGCTGGCGATGAGTTGCGCGCGGATGGTGGACATCGACTCCTGCGAGATGAGTTTGTGGTCGAGGATGAGGGCGACGGGAGGGATGTCGGCGGCGAGGGCTTCCTCGATTTGCGCGGCGTTGGTGACAGCGAGCGGGCGGGCGCCCCAGGAGTGGAGAAAGGATTGGAGGCGGCGGAGGGCGACGGGGTTTTCGTCGAGGCAGAGGACGGGGCCGTAATTGAGGCGGGCGGGCGCTTCGGGGAGGCCCCAGCCGGGAGGGACGGGCATGGCCTCGGTGAGGACGGTGAAGATGAAGGAGGAGCCTTCGCCGGGGACGCTGGTGACCCGGATGTCGCCGCCCATGAGCGTGGTGAGACGGTGGCAGATCGCGAGGCCGAGGCCGGTGCCGCCGAATTTGCGGGTGGTGGAGGAGTCGACCTGGCTGAAGGGTTTGAAGAGGCGGTTGAGGCGGTCGGGGGGGATGCCGATGCCGGTGTCGGTGACGGTGAATTCGAGGGTGAGGGAAGCAGGGCTGGTCTCGGAGACGGCGGCGGGCGGGAGGCGGCGGACGGCGATGGAGACGCCGCCGGCGGGGGTGAACTTGACGGCGTTGTTGACGAGGTTGACGAGGATCTGGCGGAGGCGGGTGACGTCGCCTTGTATCCACGTGGGAACGTCGTCCTCGATGTGGTAGGCGAGTTCGAGTTTTTTGGCGGAGGCGGGGACGGTGAGGAGGTCGAGGACGTCCTCGATGGCGACGGAGAGTTCGAAGGGGAGGCGTTCGAGCTCCATCTTGCCGGACTCGATTTTGGAGAAGTCGAGGATGTCGTTGATGATGGTGAGGAGGGCGTCGCCGGAGTTGCGGATGGTGGAGACGTAGTCGCGTTGCTCGTGGTCGAGTTTGGTGTCGAGGAGGAGGCTGGTCATGCCGATGACGCCGTTCATCGGGGTGCGGATCTCGTGCGACATGGAGGCGAGGAAGTCGCTCTTGGCCTTGGAGGCGGCGTCGGCCTCGGATTTGGCGCGGCGGAGGTTGTGCTCGGTTTCGACGCGGGTGGTGATATCGACCATCACGGCGATGAAGTTTTCGAGCGCGCCGGAGTCGCTGCGGGCGGGCTGAACTTCGAGGTGGAGGTGGAATTTGCGGCCGGACTTGGAGTAGGCGGTGATGTCGGTGCTGAGGCCTTCGCCGCGGGCGACGGCGTTGCGGATGCGGCGGAGGGTGCGGGGGTTGGTGTCGGGGCCGACCATGAAGTCGGCGGGGCTGCGGCCGGCGACGTCGGGTAGTTTGTATTCGAGTACGCGTTCGAAGGATTCGTTGACCCATTCGACGGTGCCGTCGGGGCGGGCGATGATGACGATGTTGTCGGTGCGGGCGGCGACGAGGGAGAGTTTACGGGTGGCGGCCTGGCTGAGGCGGAGGGCTTCCTCGGCTTCCTTGCGGGCGGTGATGTCCTGGAGGGTGCCGACGATGCGGGCGGGGGTGCCGCTGGCGGAGCGGGCGACGGTGCGGGAGCGCGTATGGAGCCAGCGCCATTGCTGCGTGGCGGTGAGGACGCGGTATTCGTGGTCGAGGAAGGAGACGGTGCCGGAGAGTTGTTGTTCGACGGCGGTGCGGTAGGGGGGGAGATCCTCGGGGTGGATGAGGGCGGTCCAGGCCTGCGGGGTGGAGGGGACGGCGCCGGGTTTGTAGCCGAGGAGGGTCCAGAGGCCGGGGCTGTGGTGGAGTTCGTTGGACGGGAGGCTCCACTCGGAGATGCCGATGAGGGTGGAGTCGAGAGCGAGGCGGAGGCGTTCGTCGGAGAGTTTGAGTTTTTCCTCCACGAGGCGGCGTTCGTCGTTTTCGGAGACGAGGCGCTGGTTGGCGAGGCGGGCGGAGTGGAGGCTGGCGCGGGCGGAGCGGGCGAGGTGGACGCTGAGGGCGAGGAGGAGGGTGATGCCGAAGCCGGAGGCGAGGGCGAGTTCGGGGAGGTGGCGGCGGCCGCGCTCGAGGGCGTCGCCGGTAGGGCTCATGGCGATACGGAAGCGGCGGTCGGCGATGTTGAAGACGGATTCGAGGCGGTGGGCGCCGGCCGAGGCGGAGGCGGTGTCGTAGAGAGTGGTGTCGCCCAGCTGTACGGTGAGGTGCCAGGAGGCGGAGAGGCGGAGGCGTTGTTCGAGGGATTCGAGGAAGCGGCGGTAGGGGATTTCGGCGCAGGCGAAGCCGGCGAACTGGTCGTCGTGGTAGATGGGGGCGTAGGCGGCGAAGCCGGCGGAGGGAGGCGGGAGGGAGGCGGTGAGGGAGGCGGGGGCGTTTCTGGCGCGGGCGGCTTCGAGGGCGGCGAGGCGGGCGGGGATGGAGCCGTGGTCGAGGGCGAGGAGGGCGTCCTGCTGGCGGGCGGGATGAAGCCAGCGGGTGCGGAGGGCGGGATCGACGAGAGCGACGGTGGAGGCGGCGGGGATTTCCTCGAGGAGGGCGCGGGCGTCGACCTCGCGGACGAGCGGGGAAAGGTCGGAGGATTCGCTCCAGCGGCGTGCGAGGCGTTCGACGCCGGAGGAGATGCGGGCGAATTCGCCGCCGAGATTGGTGGCGAGGTTGTTGATGGCGGCCTGGGTGGAGGCGCCGAGGTAGAGGCGTTCGCGTTCGCGGAGTCCGGTCCAGAGAATGAGGGTGAGGGTGGCCGAGGCAAAGATGACGGGGACGGTGATCCAGGAGGGGGCGCCGGGGCGTTTTTTTTGGTTTTCGCGCCAGGCGAGGAGGACGAGGGCGGCGCCTAGCAGGAAGAGCAGGATGGCGGCGGCGGGCGGGATGGTGGTGTCGCCACTCCATCGATACGCCGCAGGGAGGCCGAGGAGGTGGCCGGCGAGGGTGGTGAAGCCGGCGGAGGCGAGGAGGGAACCGGCGAGGGCGGGGGCGAGGGTGCGGAAGCGGGCGGTGCCGGCCGCCATGAGCCAGGCGAGGGATGCGGAGGCGAGGAGGAAGGCGGCGGCGATGGCGGCGGCCATCGGGCCGGGGGCGGGGGTGTGCGCGCGGTTGCCGGTGAGCCAGAGGTCGAACCAGGGGCGGATGGAGAAGAGGCTTTCGAGGGCGGCGAGAAGAGCGGGAAGGGAGGCGGCGAGAGCGAGCAGGGGGGCGCGGCGCCAGCCGGTTTCGTGGGCGAGGAGGGCGGCGGAGAAGAGGAGGATGCCGAGGGCGGTGGCGGGATCGACGGGGGCGGCGCGGGGGAACCAGCGGACGAGGAGCTCGATGTCGAACCACCAGCCGCCGAGCACGAGGGCGCTCAGGGCGAGCAAGGTGAGCGCGATGCCCCGTGAAGTTTTTTTAGGCCAGGGGACGGCGGAGGGTGGGGGCTGGACCATCGGCTTGCGCGTATGGGGCGGAGGAAGACAGGGGCGGCTGGAGCGGGCAACGTGCTTTTTGCAGGCGCGGCGGAAAGGCAGCCGGAAGGCGATCCGGCCTGACGCGAGGTCAGGCCCCTACGGCGGATACGGCGGATGGATTTAGCGGCGGCGGAGGGAGGGCGGGGGTTGGAGGTTCCTAGGGGCGTCGGACGCGGGCGGAACAGGAGCCGGGGTTTCCTCGAAGTCGTCTTTCTTGCCGGAGATGGTGCGGAGGAGGCTGCTGGGGCCGTAGGCGAAGCGCCAGCGGGGGTCGTCGAGGCTGCCGGAAAGGCGGAGTTCGAGGATGCTGGAGAACGGGGTGAGGACGAGGCCGACGGCGGAGGCGAGGGGGTTGCGGCTTTGGTCGAAGGGGGAGACTTTGGCGTCGAAATTCATCTGCTGGAGGTCGAGGCGGTAGAGGCCGGTCGCATCGATGGCGGCGGTGGGGCCGGTGATGCGGAGTTCGGAGAAGTCGAGCTGGCGGCCGTCGAGTTTGAAGTTGGCCTGGGCGGAATTGAGGCGGAGGGAGGTGAAGTTGAGGCGGACGGTGCGGAGGATCTGGGAGAGGCCGCCGAGGAGATGGATCTGGGCGAGTTCGGCGCCGGAGATTTCGCCGCTGCCGGAGCCGATGAAGCTGTAGGGATCGCGGTAGTTGCCATCTCCCGACAGGCGGAGGTCGAGGCGGCCGGAGGCGAGGCGTTCCTGGACTTTGCTGGTGGCGGGGGCGGGCTGATTTTTGCGGAAGGCGCCGAAGGCTTCCAGAGTGTGGATGGCCTCGCCGAGGGAGGCGTTTTCGAGGGCGGCGTCAAAGCCGAGGCGGCGTTTGTCGTCGCGACCGGAGAGGCGCGCGCGGCCGACGACGAAGCCGCGGGCGAAGCCGACGCGGAGGTCGGGGAGCTGGAGGTCGTCGTCGTTGAGGATGGCGCTGGTGGTCAGGCTGGAGAGGGGGAAGCCGAAGAAGGTGAAGGGGCCGGTGGACTCGATTTTGATTTTCGCGCGCTGGTGTTCGCCTTCGGGCGAGGCGGGGCCGGTGAGGCGGCCGGAGGCGGAGACGAGTGGCGGGCGGGTGAAGGCGAAGGGCTCGACGATGTCGGTGCCGGTGGTGCCGAAGATCCCGGCGTAGTCGCGAAGATCGAGGTCGGTGGTGAGATTGAAGTCCTGGTAGACGAAGGCGTTTTTGGCGAAGTCCACGCTGCGGGTGAAGGTGCCGCGGGCGGAAGCGCCGCCACGTGTGCCCACAAACTCGATACCGTCGTAGAAGCTGGGGCGGATGAAGAGCGTGGTGCGGACGTGATCGAACAGGGCGCCGCGGATGACGGGGCGGGGAGCGTCGGCGTGGAGGAAGATGACGGTGTCGTACGGTTTGCCCCAGCGGCCGCCGATGGAGATGTCGGCAGCGGGGGGCACGGTGGCGGAGAAATCGAAGTGGCTCCAGAAGGAGGGCCACCAGCCGCCGAACCAGCCTGCGATGTCGGGCGGGCGGAGGGCGCCGTTGAGGATGATGCGGAAGTCGTTGGTTCGCGTATCCATCCAGTAACTGCCGCGGGCGACGCTTTCGGGGGTTTTGAGGACGATGCGGTCGACGGACAGGGAGTTGCCACCGTAGGCGAAGTCAGCGGTGGCGGAGGCGATGTCGACGCCGCGGACGTGGACGGGGCCGGAAGCGAGGTGGCCGGAAGCGCGGTCGAGTTTCCAGCCGGGGGCGAAGGTGGCGTCGAGGGAGAGGGCGGCGGGTGTGGCGGGCTGGATGATGGCGGAGAGGTCGCGTTTGAGGCGGCGGCCGGCGAAGTCGATGAGATCAGGGGTGACGCGAGTAGAGACGGTGAGGTCGCCGCTGCGGGCGGAGAGATCGCCGTCTCCGGAGATTTTCCAGGGTTCGTCGAGGAAGCGGAGGACGGCGTCGGCGCGCAGGCGGGGAAGTGTGCCGGTGATGCGAGCGGAGAGGGCGGTGGCATCGAGATCGCGGACAGTGAGGCGGCCAAGGGCGAGATCGGCGGAGCGGACGGCGGGTTTTGAGCCGGGCTGGAGGCTGGCGAGGAGGGAGAGTCGCGCGTCGCCGGCGCGGAGACCGCCGGGGGCGGAGAGTTGCGACAGAGAAATTTGAATACGGGTGGCCCAGGGCTGTCCGCCGAGGATGGGCAGGGTGATGTCGAGGGCGAAGGGGCCGAGGTCGAGGGTTTCGCCGGCGGGGAGGGCGGGAACGAGTGTGGAGGCGAGGCGGGCGCCGGCGGCGGTGGCGTGGATGCGGGCGGTGGCGGCGCGTTGCGGGTGAGGGGTGAGGACGAGGTCTAGGCGCGGGGAATCGAAGGCGGCCACGGACGGGGCGTGGGTGGCGAGGAGGCGGGCGGCTTGGAGATAGGTTTTGAGGGATCGTTCGATGACGGTGCCTGGTTCGAGGGGGGCGGATTTATCCGGGCGCGGGAGCGTGAGAGAGCCGCGGGCGGTGACGGTGAGTCCGGCATAGCGGGTGGAGAGGCGGCGGATGGCGAGTTCGCGGTCGTCGATGCCGAGGTCGAGGCTGAGGGCGGTGAGGATGGCCTCGGTTTTGCCGGAGGGGGAAAGGATCGCGGGGAGGTGGAGGCTGGCGTCGCGGAGGTGGATTTCGGAGGCGGCAAAGTGGCCGGTGAGGACGGCCCAGGGGTCGAGGACGATCTCGATGCTGCTGGCGGTGAGAAGCGGTTCGGGGTGGCGGGTGCTGCGGATGCGGGCGTCGTTGAGCAGGAGGCGGCCGCGGGTGTCGAAGGTGACGGCGCCGAAGTGGGAGACGAGGCCGCGGGCGGCGTGTTTGTTTTCGATGCGCTGGACGATCCAGGCGGGGACCGTGAGTTCGCGGGAGAAGGCGATTTTGAGGAGAAAGACGAAGAGGATGCCGAGGGCGAGCCAGAGGGTCCAGAGTGCAAAGCTGCCGATCGTGCGGAGGCAGTGTTTGCAGACGAACCAGGAGGCTGGGAGGAGGCGGGTCATGCGGGACTGCGATCAAAGCATGAGGCGGCGGGGGGAAATGACCAATGAAATGACCAATGACCAGTGACCAGTGACTAGTGACCAGTGGGCGGAGGCGGCACTTGCTAAGTGCCGGTCCGGCGCAGGCGCGGGCAGTGGTGGAGCGGGAGACTGGGCGGGTGGGTGGGCGGTGTCGCTCAGCGCGCACGGAGTGCGCGCTCCACCTTTGGAAGGGGCGAGCAGCGCGCGGGCGAGGGGTGCGTGTGGACGTGGCGGGTTTGGGTGGGCGGCGTCGAACAAACGCGCTCGGAGTGCGCGTTCCACCTCGGGGCTGCTCTGTCCGCTGTTCATGACTCCTCAGGGGGCCGGGGTTTGTGCGGGTGGCGGCGGGGTGATGGGGCCGGGGTCGCGGGGGCCGTAGGTGAGGGTGAAGAGGGCGTCGATGAGGGGTTGTTCGGCTTCGAAGACGGCGTTGAGGTCGGTCGAGCCCACGAGTTGGATGCCGCCGCCGGCGCGTTCGGCGAAGAAGAGGGTGGAAACCGACGGGGTGGCGCCGGGGCCCGCGGGAACGAGGGTGGCGTCGAGACGGTATTTCCAGGGGCGTTCCTCGCCGGCGGTGGTGACCGTCTTGGTGAACTCGGAGGAGACGACGTTTTTGGCGCGGAGGGTGCGGAGCCGGGCGACGAGGGCATCGACCGCCGCTTTGTCGAGAGTTGTGTCGTCGGGAAGCGGATACGGGGTGTCGAGGAGGGTTTTTTCTTCGGCGCCGAGTTCGGTGAGTTTGAGGGAGGCGATGGCGGGGAGTTCGCGGAGGTCGCGTTTGCGGTAGTGGAGGGGATCGGTGGAGAGTTCGCGGAGGATTTCGCCGTCGATGCGGTAGATGTATTCCTGGCTGGCGAGGCGGGCGTAGGTGCGCTGGTCCTGGCTGGAGGCGATGAGGAGGCGGACGGGGGCCTGGGCGGGTGTGCTGGTGGTGAAGGTGACGGTGCGGGCGGGGCGGTTGAAGCCGAAGTCTTCTTTCTGGGCTTCGGAGGCGACGTCGATGAAGCCGGAGTCGGCAGGGTTGTCGTCGATGACGGAGAGGCGGAGGAGCCGGGCGATGAGGGTTTCGACGATGGCGGTGTCGGCGGGCTCGGTGCGGACTTCGCGGCCGGGGATGCGGACGACGGTCTGCCAGACGTTGGAGGTGTCGAGGCGCTGGAGGACGAGTTCCTGGGGGGAGTCGGGGGAGGCGATGGCGATGGAGGAGAGTGCGGTGGGATCGAGATCGAGGATCTGTTTTTCGCGGAGGGCGCGCTGGGCGTTGAGCAGGGTGTTGTTGAGGAATTTATCGGGGACGGAGACGGTGAAGAGGGTGGCGGTGGCGGGGCTGGGGCCGCCGGTTTCTTCGCCTTCCATGATGGCGTAGTAGAGCCTGGACGGTTCTTCGGGCGGGGTGGCGGGATCGGTTTCGGCGGCGGGGTTTTCGGCGGCGGGCGCGGGGGCGGGGCGGCCGATAAGGAGGGTCTCGCGGCGGTTGGTGCCGTCGAGGGTGATGCGGAGGGTGGGGTTGGCGAGGGAGGCGCGGGCGGTCTCGGCCTGAGGAGACGCGGGGTTGACGAAGCTGTGGACGCGGAGCGCGCGGAGATCGCCGAGGGCGAGCTCGGTGAGTTGTTTGTTGGCGCGGGTCTGGGAGGCGCTGAGGCCCTCGATGAACCATTTGTCGTTTTCGCGGCGGAAGCGGATGCGGGAGCTGGGGCTGGTTTCGAGGGTGAGGGAGCGGGCTTCGTAGACGGCGATGTCGAAGAGTTCTTCGGAGCGAAGGCTCTGGAGGGTGCGGTAGAGGCTTTCGGCGAGGCTGCGGGCGACGACGTGGATGCGCTGGCCGTCGGGGGAGAGGATGTAGATGCGGTTGGCGACGTCGGTGGATCTGCCGATGCGGACGAGGACGGGAGCCGGGGCGGGGTTGTCCGGGGTGGGTGCGGAGGTGAAAGAGAGTGTGAAGGCGGCGGGAGCGAGGTTGATGTCGGCAAGGGTCTGGCCGTTTTTTTCGTAGTCCTCGACGGTGTAGGTGGAGAGGGGGCGGAGGAATTGGAGTTCGGTGATGATGTTGCGGACGGCGGTTTCGCTGGCGGGCCAGGCGAGCGGTTGGGTGATGAGCCATTTGTCGCCGCGTTTTTCGATGCGGGTCTCGCCGGTGAGGTCGGCGATGGTGAGGGTCTGGATGTTGGAGACTTCGGAGCCGAGGATGGAGGTGGTGTCGGTGGCGTCCTTGATGTCGTCGCGAAGGAAGAAGATGGCGTAGAAGAGGGCTACGTTGAGGAAGATGAGGACGAGCGTGACTTTGGTGCGCATCGGGAGGCGGAGAGGTCGGAGAGAGCGAGAGAGCGGAGAGAGGTTAAAGCGGGCGGGCGTCAGGTTTTGTCACGGAGGGCACGGAGCGCAGACACGGAGGGCACGGAGGTCGGAAGAAGCGGAGGTGAGAGAGGGGAGAATCGGGCGAGTGTGGCGGGTGCGGCGGGTAAAACGCTCAACGTTCAACGCTTAACGTTTAACTTTTAATGGGTCGGAAGTTTTTAGCGGCGGCGGGTCCAGTAGACGACGATGCCGAGGAGGGCGGCGGCGGCGGGGAGGCCGAAGAGGAGGCTGTAGCGGAGGCGGAGGAGTTCCTGGCTGGTGAGGGTGAGCTGGAATTTGTCGATTTTGCGCGGGGGGACGCTGAGCAGGGTGTCGCGGTCGACGAGCCAGTTGAGGGCGGAGAAGAAGAGGGTCTGGTTGCCGCGGCGGTCGAGGTGTTCGTTGGAGATGAAGTCGGAGGAGCCGAAGGCGACGAGGCGGCCGACGGGGACGGAGAAGCGGAGGTTGGCTTCTTCGCCGAGGCGTTCGGCGGCGGCGGCGAGGGAGATTTCGTTGTCTTTGTAGCCGCGGAGGTCACCGGGGGAGAAGCGGCTGTCGCCGCGCGCATAGTCGCGTTCGCCCCAGGCGGTGAGGCTGGCGCCGACGAGTTTGTAGGCTTTGCGGCTGGGGTCGCGGACGGCGCTGGGGTTGATGCGGATGGAGCGGGCGGAGGGGAAGAGGACGGGGAGGTTGTGGTCGGTGAGGGGCTTGGTGATTTCGTGGGGCCAGAAGCCGCTGAGGATGAGGGCGCCGTTGTCGTCGGTGGCGCCGGGGGCGTTGTCGAAGATCCACACGTCGTCGGCGATGAGGCCCCAGTCGTAGAAGAGGGATTCGAGGCCGGTGGGATTGCGGTTGGGAGAGGTGAAGACCATGAGGCGGCCGGCGTCTTCGGAGAGGTATTTGCGGAGGAGTTCCTGTTCGAGTGGATCGTAACGGCTGGTGGCACCGGCGGAGATGATGAGGGCGGGTTTGTCGTCGCCGTCGGGGATTTTGCGGGTGCGGGCGAGGTCGAGGGTGCGGAGGGAGTAGTTGAAAGCGAGGAGGCCGGCGCGGAGGTTGGAAAGGCCGGTGCGGGCGGTGCTTTCGAACTCGGCTTCGCCGTGGCCGGTGAGGAAGTAGACGATGTTTTGTTTGGAGCTGGAGACGTCGAGGATGGCGGCGGTGAAGGCTTGTTCGCCGAGGAAGGCCTCGGGTTTGCCGTCTTTGAGTTTGTAGAGATCGACGGGAGGGACGATGCGGCGGCGGTCGCCGCTTTCGAAGAGAACGGTGTCTTGTTCGAGGCCGAGCTGGGCGGCATCGGCGGGGCGGAGGTAGACGTCGATGTACTCGACGGTGATGCGGCCGGTGCGGTTGGTCTCGGTGGTGTAGGCGTATTCGCGGAGGAGTTCGCGAATGTCGGTGAAGACAGCCTCGTCGGATTTTTTGGTGACGGTGACGACGACGCGGACGGGCTGGGTGAGCTGTTTGAGGTAGGAGACGGTCTCGGCGGAGAGGGAGTGTTTGCGGAGGCGGGTGAGGTCGATGCGGCCGACGTCGAGCTGGAGGGCGAGGTAGTTGAGGCCGGCGAAGAAGGAGACGAAGAGGAGGGCCTGCAGCACGAGATTGGTGGTGCGGAGCCAGCGGGCGGCGCGGAAGCTGTTGGGGAAGGACATCCGGGAAAATGCGATGGACTAGCGGCGGGAGACGGAGGGAAGGGAGTCGAAGGTCGAAGGTCGTTGGAGAAATCCGAAGGCCGAAGGCCGAAGGTCGAAGAGGGAAATGACCAGTGACCAGTGACCAGTGACCAATGTCGGAGGGGGCATAAGCGGGCGGTGGTTGGTTGGCCGATACATGAGCGCGGGCTCAGCTGTGGATGAGTTTGGCTTCGACGCCGAGGATGCTGAAGATGAGGCAGAGGACGGAACCGCTGACGTAGAAAAGGAGCTGGCGGACGTCGACGATGCCGCGGCTGAAATCGCCGAGGTGCTGGAGGACCTGGGCGTACTCGACGGCGGTTTTCACATGGGCCATGGCGGGGGCGTTGAGGGCCTGAAGATCGCGGACAAAATGGAGGCCGAGGATCACGACGAAGAGCAGCGTGAAACAGAGGATGCCGGAGACGGCCTGGTTTCGCGAGAGGGAGCTGGCGAAGATGCCGGTGGCGATGAAGAAGAGGCCGGAGACGGCGATGAAGAGGTAGCCGCCGATGAGGGGGCCGGGGTCGAAGCCGCCGGAGAAGCGGTTGAGCAGGTAGAAGAAGGCGGCGGTGGAGGACCAGAGGAGGGCGTAGAGGAAGTAGGCGGCTCCGAATTTGCCGAGGATGACCTCGAAGGTGGTGACGGGGGTGGTGAGGAGTGTCTCCAGCGTGCCGTTACGGCGTTCCTCGGAGATGCTTTTCATGGTGAGGAGCGGGACCATGAAGAGGACGGGCAGGGGGAAGACACTGAAGAAGGCGCTGGCGGGGGAGATTTCCTGGGGGGAGCTGCTGTAGTCGGCGAGGATGTCGGTGAACATGAAGCCCATCACGATGAGGAAGAGGACGCCGGCGATGTAGGTGCTGGGGCTGACCAGCAGCATGCGGATCTCGTGGCTGAGGATGGTGAGGAAGTGGCGCATGGCGGATCAGCGGGAAAGCGGGCGGGCGTTAGTTTTTGTCACAGAGGACACGGAGCGCGGACACAGAGAACACGGAGGCCGGAGACGAAGAGGAAGGGAAGCGGCACTTGTTAAGTGCCGGTCCGGGGCAAGCGTGAAGCGGCGTGCTGGGCGGCGGAAGAGGGAGGTTACGCGGACGATGTCGAACAACGCGCCGGGACGGCACGTTCCACCTGCGGAGAACGAGCGGAGTGTTCATGGAGCGTGACTGAGGCGCCGGGACATTGGTCATTGTGTCATTGGTCACTGGTCATTTCGACGCGCGCTTGGGGGCGTCGACGAGTTCCCAGGTGCGGCGGGTGGCGGCGAGGAAGACATCTTCGAGCGTGGGGTGTTCGCGGGTGAGGCCGCGGAGGCGGAAGCGGGGGTCGGCGACGAGGGCGCGCATGAGGGGTTCGCCGATGGATTCGTCGCGGTCGGTGACGAGGCGGAGGGTGTGGAAGCCGAGGGGATCGGCGGGGGATTGCTCGGTGATTTTGAGGGTGGGCTCGATGGCGACGAGAGCGGCGGGGAGGTCGTCGAGCGGGCCGGCGATTTCGAGTTTGTAGAGGGAGTGGCCGAGGATGTCGCGGCGGAGTTCGCCGGGGGTGCCGGTGGCGACGACACGGCCTTGGTTGATGATGAGGACGCGGTCGCAGGTCATCTCGATCTCGGGGAGGATGTGGGAGGAGATGATGACGGCCATGCGGCCGCGGAGGCTGGCGATGAGGTCGCGGACGATGAGGATTTGGTGCGGATCGAGGCCGATGGTGGGCTCGTCCATGATGATGACGGGCGGTTCGGCGAGGATGGCTTCGGCGATGCCGACGCGCTGGCGGAAGCCTTTGGAGAGTTTGCCTATGATGCGGGTGCGGACGCGGGTGAGGTCGCAGAGCTCGAGGACTTCGTCGATGCGGTCGGCGAGTTTTTTGCGGGGGATTTCTTTGAGGCGACCGCGGTAGTAGAGGTATTCGGATACGCGCATGTCCTCGGGGAGAGGATTGTTTTCGGGCATGTAGCCGATGAGGCGTTTGACGGCGTCGGGCTGGGAGGCGACGGGGATGCCGCAGAGGCTGACGCTGCCGGAGGTGGCGGGCAGGTAGCCGGTGAGGATGCGCATGGTGGTGCTTTTGCCGGCGCCGTTGGGGCCGAGGAAGCCGAGGATTTCGCCGCGCTTGAGGGTGAAGCTGATGTTGTGGACAGCGGTGACCCCGGCGTAGGACTTGACGAGGTTCTGGACTTCGATGGCGGGCGAGAGGGCTTCGGACATGGAAAGCGTGTGCTCTAATCCATGTGATTTTTACAGAATGGGAAGCTCCGAAATGGCGGCGCAGCGCGCCGGCATTTCGGAATGACCAATGACCAATGACCAATGACCAATGACCAATGACCAATGACCAATGACCAGTGTCGAGTGTCGGAGCGGAGGCGGCACTTGGTAAGTGCCGGTCCGGCGCAGGCGTGGGCGAGCGGGGTGTGACGGGGCGGGAAACGCGGGCGGTTTCGAACAGCGCCGCGCACGGCGTGCGGGCTCTACCTCGGAGCCGCGCGCGTTACGGGTGGTTGAGTTCCCAGGTGGCGGCGAGGCCGCGGAGGGTGATGTCGGGGACGACGACGAAGGGTGTGCGGAGCGTTTTTTTGAGGAGCTCGGCGGTGCCGCCGGTGGCGAGGACTTGCGGGGCGGGTTCGCCGCGGGCGGAGAGTTCGGCGAGGACGCTGTCGAGGAGGGCCTGGATCATGCCGCCGAAACCGATGACGGTGCCGATGCGCATCGCCTCGATGGTGGACTGGCCGATGGCGCGGTCGATGGTGAGGTTGTCGTCGAGCTTGGG
Organism: uncultured Nibricoccus sp.; assembly: GCA_966249325.1. Taxonomy (GTDB): domain Bacteria; phylum Verrucomicrobiota; class Verrucomicrobiia; order Opitutales; family Opitutaceae; genus Nibricoccus. Next base: position 49,281 of record CBINDC010000012.1, read on the forward strand.
GAGGAGCGCGGTTTGTTCGTGGAGGTAGCGGCGCATGACTTCGACGCCGGGGGCGATGATGCCGCCTTCGTAGCCGTGGGTTTTGGTGACGATGTCGAAGGTGACGGCGGTGCCCATGTCGATGACGATGGCGGGAGTGCCGAAGAGGGCGTGGGCGCCGGCGGCGTTGGCGAGGCGGTCCTGGCCGATCTCGGCGGGGCGGGGGTAGCCGATGGGGATACCGAGTTTTTTATCGCAGGTGAGCTGGAAGACGGGGAGCGGCGGCTGGGCGCGTTCGAGGACGCGGCGGAGTTTTTCGGTGGCTTCGGGGACTACGGAGCAGAAGGCGATGCCGCGGAGGCCGGGGCATTCGGTCATGAGGCCGGAGAGGCGGGAGGCGAAGCCGTCGTCGGCGTGGTCGAGCTGGCGGGTGGGCAGCTGGCGGAGGAAGCGGGAGCCGAGGTTGTCGACGACGCCGTAGTGCGTGTGTGTATTGCCTATGTCGATGCAGAGGAGCATGGCCGATTGCGGATGCCGCAATCGGAGTGGGCGGGGGGCGATTGATCAATGACCAATGCGGCGGAGGACGGCGGGGCTTGGTAAGTGCCGGTCGGGCGCAGGCGTGGGGCGCGGGGTGGCAGAGCGGAAAGGGGGAAATGCGGGCGGTGGTTTGCGCGACGGGGGCGTTTGCGAGGGAAAGGCGTGGAAGGCGGGCGGAGTCGAACGGCCGCGCACGGCGTGCGGGCCCTACCTCGGAGCGGACTTGGCTACTTTTTCTCGATCGTGACTTCGCCGGCGCGGAAGCGTTCGGTGCGGCCTTTGTCGGTTTTGACGATGAGGGAGCCTTCGTCGTCGATGCCGTTGGCGGTGCCGGAGATGGTTTCGCTGCCGTGGAGGAGCTTGATCGGCTTGCCGCGGAGGATGTCGTACTGGTGCCAGCGTTCGGCGAAGGTTTTTTGGTACGCGCCGGAGACGAATTGGTCGTAGGCGTCGAGCACGCGGCCGATGAGGGCGGCAGTGAATTTATTGATGTCGAGCGGGGCGGAGGTGTGCTCGGCAATGGAGATGGCGCGTTTGTTAAGGGAGGCGGGCCAGTCCTCGGCGGGGCTGTTGAGATTAAGGCCGAGGCCGAAGACGAGGTCGCGGATCTGGTCGGAGTCGATGCGAGCTTCGGTGAGGATGCCGCCGGCTTTGCGGCCGTCGAAGAGGATGTCGTTGGGCCATTTCAGGCCGGGGGTGGTGCGGGTGAAATTGGCGATGAGTTCGCAGAGGTTGATGCCCATCCAGAGCGTGAACGTCTGCATGCGGGCGGGCTCGAGCTGCGGGCGAAAGGCGAAGCTGATGTAGAGGTTGCCGTTGGCCTCGCTGTGCCAGACGCGTCCGAAGCGTCCGCGGCCTTTGGTCTGCTTGGTGGCGATGACGACGAATGGAGCGGGGCGGCCGGCGGCGAGCTGGCGGGCGGCCTCGTCGTTGGTGGAATCGATTTCCTCGTTGTAGATGAGATCGAAGCTGATTTTGCGCGACGCGAGGTAGGCGTGGATGAGATCGGGGTAGACGGCGCCGGGGCGTTTGGTGAGGCGGTAACCGCGGGCGCGGACGGCCTCAAACTCGAAGCCGTGGCGGCGCATTTTTTCCATGTGCTGCCAGACGGCAACGCGGCTCATGTCGAGCGAGCGGGCGAGGATGCTTCCGGAAACGAAGCCGTTTTCTTTTTCAATCAGGGCGCGGAGGATGGTGGTCTCGGTGCTGATGCTCATCGGGCGGTGTTAAGTTGGCGGGAAAGGGGTGAAGCTGGGGGCGTTAATAAGCATAAGACGCGCGAGCGGGTGGCTTGGTTGCGACAAATTCTCATTTTCTCCAATCGAGGCCGATATCGACCCAGATGCTTTGATGGACGAGCGCGCCGGTGGAGGCGAAGTCGAGGCCGAGGCCGGCGAGTTTGGGGAGGGTTTTCAGCGTGATGCCGCCGCTGGCTTCGGTGAAGGCGCGGCCGGCGATGAGGGCTACGGCTTTTTTCAGCTGAGCGGGGGTGAAATTATCGAGGAGGATGACGTCGGCGCCGGCGGCGAGGACGGGCGGGATTTGCGCGAGAGTGTCCACCTCGACTTCGACGGGGAGATCGGGCGCGGCTTTTTTGGCGCGGGCGACGGCGGAGGGGAGGTCGTCGAGGGAGCCGAGGAGAGCGAGGTGGTTATCCTTGAGCATGACGCGGTCGAAGAGACCGAGGCGGTGGTTCCAGCCGCCGCCGCAGGCGACGGCGTATTTTTCAAGCATACGCCAGCCGGGAGTGGTCTTACGTGTATCCAGGAGGCGGGTGCGGGATTTGCCGAGGGCGGCGGCGTAGCGGCGGGTCTGCGTGGCGATGCCGGAGAGGCGTTGGAGGAAGTTGAGGGCGACGCGTTCGGCGGTGAGGAGGATGCGGGGATCGCCGGAGAGGGTGGCGAGGACGGCGCCTTTTTCGAGGAGGGCGCCGTCTTTGGCGCGGAGCTGGGCGGTGGCGCCGCCGCCGTAGATGGAGAGAATGAGGGAGAGGAGCGGGAGGCCGCAGGCGACGAGGGGTTCGCGGGCGACGAGGTCGGCGGAGCCCTGGCGCGGCGTGGTTTTAAGCGTGTCGGTCGAGCGGTCACCGGTAGTGCGGGGGCGGTGACGGAGGCCGAGGCCGGCGAGGTCTTCGTCGCGGGCGTGCTCGATGAGTTTGCGGAGGTGGGCGAGGTCGAGGTCGTCCCAGGAGAGGCGTTTGATGAGCGAGTCGGAGAGATCGGCGCGCGAGAGGGCGGACATGGAGGTGGACGACACAAGAACGTGAAAGAATGTTCAACGGCTTTTCGGGGTTGCGGCGGGTCGGGGGCGTTGGCGAGGCTCGCGGCAAATCCCCATGAGCACTTCGATTCGCAAGGCAGTCATCACCGCGGCCGGTCCTGGACAAAGGCGGCTGCCGTTGCAGGCGCTGACCGATCGCAACGGTGAGACGAAGGCGGCGCTGGCGATCATTTTGGATGAAATGATTTCAGCGGGGATCGAGCAGGTGGGGTTGATCGTGTCGCCCGCGGATCGCGGCGCGTACGAGACGGTGCTGGCGCCGTATGCAAAGGCGGTGACGTTCATCGAGCAGGCGGTGGCTGGCGGATATGGGCACGCGGTGTTGTGCGGGCGGGAATTTATAGGCGGGGAGAAGTTTTTGCTGCAGGTGAGCGACCATCTTTATGTGAGCCACGCGGAGAAGAGTTGCACGCGGCAGTTGCTGGATGTGGCGGAGGCGGAGAATTGCGCGGTGTCGGCGGTGCAGGCGACGCACGAAGGGCAGCTGCGGTTTTTCGGAACGGTGGCGGGAACGCTGCGGGCGGGGCGGAGCGGGCTGTATCAGATCGACAACGTCATCGAGAAGCCGACGCCGACGGTGGCGGAGCAGCAATGCGTGGTGCCGGGACTGCGGAGCGGGCATTATTTGTGTTTCTTCGGGATGCACGTGCTGACGCCGACGGTGTTCGCGTTGCTGGCGGAGGAGCGGGCGTCCAACGCGCCGGAGGTGAAGCTGGGGCTGTCGCAATCGCTGGCGAAGCTGGCGGGGCGGGAGAGTTATCTGGCGGCGGAGCTGGCGGGAAGGCGCGCGGATCTGGAGGCGCAGTTCGGCATGTTGCGCGCGCAAATCGCGCTCGGGTTGAACGGCTCCGCGCGGACGGAAGTGCTGGCGCTGCTCGCGGACGAACTGGCGATCGATGCGTCGAAAACCGCGGTCCGCCGCTAACCCGAACCCACGTGGACGCTACTTTGCTCGCTTTGGTCGAAGGCGCCGGCAGCGGCGCGAACTATTTTGAGAAGCTGTGTCGTGCGGCAACGCGTCCGGCGTTGGAGGCAATGGCTGTGGAGCTGGAAGACTACCGTCAGCGCGCGGGGAATTTTTATCACCGCGTAAGGGCGATCTTTTTTCTGGAGGCGCTGCACCGTTACTTTTTGCCGCCGCACTACGCGGCGGATGCGAGCGGGACAATTCCGTTTGCGGGGCATAAGCACTGTCTGGCGCGGCGGTACGAGGAAGCGGTGGGCGTTTTTCTGGCGCATCAGAAACAGAGCGGGTTGTCGGATGCGCTGAGCAGCGCGCTGGCGGCGGCTTATCACGGGCTGGCGTTCAAGACGCTGGCGCAGCAGGTGCAGAAAACGGTGCGGACGGTGCGCGGGAATCAGTGGATGTTTCGCATGGGGCATCCGCTGGATTATCCGCTGAAGCTGCGGCGGGAGTTGCTGGAGCGCGCGTCGAACGAAGAGCCGATGCCGGTGCTCTTCGAAGAAACGGCGGTGCGCATGGATCTGAGTCATGCGGCGTGGAGCGATATTTTTTTCCTCGGGATGGATTATCCGGAGGGCGCGAAGGTGCTGAATATCTCGGTGAATCTCGGCGTGCACGGGCGCGACACGGAGACGAGGCCGCCGGTGTGCGCGTTTTTGCGGGTGATCGACGAGCCGGTGTTGCGGCTGACGAGTGTGGATCTTGGGGCGACGACGGACGTGAAGTCGCTCGATGAGGTTTTCGATTTTGCGAAGGATTATCTCGGGTTGCTGAAGGCGGCGGTGATCGCGGCGGGGGTGATTCCGTCGGGGCTCGAAGGCTCGGGGCAGGCGCTGTCGGAGATTTTGACGAAGCTGGTCGGCCCGGGGCGAGGGTTGGAAATCGCGAGCCAGGTGCGGGATATTCCGAAGGGCTCGCGGCTGGCGGTTTCGACGAACCTGCTGGGGTGCTTGATCGCGTTGTGCATGCGGGCGACGGGGCAGACGGCGTCGTTGACGGGCGCACTGACGGAAGCAGAGCGGCGGACGATTTTGAGCCGGGCGATCCTGGGCGAGTGGCTCGGGGGATCGGGCGGCGGCTGGCAGGATTCGGGCGGCGTGTGGCCGGGGATCAAGTTGATCGAAGGCATGGCGGCGGAGTCGGGGGATACCGAATACGGGACGAGTCGCGGGCGGTTGCTGCCGAAGCACACGGTGCTGGGCGGCGATGTGATTTCGGAACGCACGCGGCGGGAATTGCAGGATAGTTTGATCCTCGTTCATGGCGGCATGTCGCAGAATGTCGGGCCGATTCTTGAGATGGTGACGGAGAAATATCTCCTGAAGTTGGAGAAGGAGTGGGCTGCGCGGATCGAGGCGCAGCAGATTTTGCGCGGGATCGTCGATGCGTTGAAGACGGGCGATGTGGCGCGCGTGGCGAAGCTGACGACGGAGAATTTCTTCGGGCCGATCCAGACGATCATTCCGTGGGCGAGCAACGCGTACACGGAGCGGTTGATCGCGGAAGCGCGCGCGGCGCTAGGGGACAAGTTTCGCGGGTTCGTGATGCTCGGCGGGATGTCGGGCGGAGGCATGGGCTTTTTCGTCGATCCGGCGGTGAAGGCGCAGGCGCGCACGACGCTCTTGGAGATCATGACGCGGACGAAGCGGGCGTTGGAGTCGGCGCTGCCGTTCGCGATGGACCCGGTGGTGTACGATTTCGAGATCAACGAGAACGGGTCGTTCGCGACGTTGCGGACGGGTGGCGCGGCGATGCTGTCGCCGGAGTATTATTTGATGATGGTGCCGCGCTGGCTGCGGCAAGATCCGCGGACGTTGCGGCCGGAGATCCGGCGGGAGATGGACCGGTTCTCGGCGACGAGTTTGTATGCGGGCGGAGAAAAATCGCTGCTGGCGCCGATGATGCAGCGGATTTTTCCGGCTCAAGCGGAGCGGAAGAAAGATGGCTCGGGCGGTGCGAAGACGGTGCGCGAACTTTTGGCGGAAAACGGATTTGACCCGGTGCAGCACGAGCGCATTCGCGACGATCTGCGCGCGGGCCGCATCGGGCTGGCGCAGAATCGTCTGCCGGCGACGGCGGTAATCGAGGATGTGGGCGCGGGCGATGTGGTGCCGATTTATTCGCGCGATGAAGCGGCGGAGAAGGCCGGGCTGGAGGCGTTGCGTGAAGGACGCGTGGCGGTTGTCACGCTGGCGGCGGGCGCGGGCAGTCGCTGGACGCAGGGCGCGGGGACGGTGAAGGCGTTGCATCCGTTTGCGAAGCTGGGCGGGCGGCATCGGAGTTTCATCGAGACGCATCTGGCGAAGAGCGCGGCGACGGGGAAACTCAGCGGCGCGCCGGTGACGCATGTTTTCACGACGAGTTATCTGACGCACGGCGCGACGGAAGCGGCGTTGAGCGCGGAGAAGAATTTTCGCTATGGCGGGCGCGTGATGCTGTCGGCGGGGAGGTCGATCGGATTGCGCATGGTGCCGACGGCGCGCGATCTGCGCTTCGCGTTTGAGGAGATGCCGCATCAGCAACTCGATCCGCAGAAGGAGAAAGTGCGGGCGAGTCTGCACAAGGCGCTGATCGACTGGGCGGTGAATGCGGGCGAGGGGAGCGACTACACGGACAATCTACCCGGGCAGTGTCTGCATCCGGTGGGGCATTGGTATGAGGTGGCGAATCTGCTCTTGAATGGAACGCTGCGCGAGTTGCTGACGAAGCAGCCGCAGGTCGAGCATCTGATGCTCCATAATATCGATACGCTGGGCGCGAATCTCGATCCGGTGGTTTTCGGGAAGCACATCCTCGAAGGCGCGGCGATTAGCGTGGAGGTCATCCGGCGTCGGTTGGAAGATCGCGGTGGCGGACTGGCGCGCGTCAACGGGCAGTTGCGGTTGGTCGAAGGGCTGGCGATGGCGCGGGAGGAAGACGAGTTTAAGCTCACGTACTACAACTCGGCGACGAATTGGATCCACGTGGATTCGTTGCTGGAGATGTTTGGCGTGACGCGTGAGACGCTCGGCGATGCGGCGAAGGTTGCAGCGGGCGTGCGTGCGCTGGCGGCGAAGATGCCGAGTTATGTGACGTTGAAGGATGTGAAGAAGCGCTGGGGCAACGGGCAGGAGGACATCATGCCGGTTGCGCAGTTTGAGAAACTGTGGGGCGACATGACGACGCTGCATGACGCGGATATTCGTTTCTTCGCGGTGCCTCGGGCGCGTGGGCAGCAGCTGAAGGATCAGGCGCAGCTCGATGGGTGGTTGCGCGATGGTTCGGCGGCGGGGATCGAGCGGCTGTGCGTGTTTGGGTGATGCAGCGCCAAACACGGGCGGTCGTTAAGTTAAGCGCAAAGACGCGAAGACGCTAAGGTCGGATTGTTTGAACCGCAGAGATGAGGGAGGGCGCGGAGGGCGGAAAGTTTTTAACCGCGGATCGCGCGAATGGCACAGATGGTGGAGGGCGATGTATCCGCGGGCGGGGCGAAACGGCCTGAGCAAGCTCAGGCCCTACGAGGGGAGGAGGCTAAGCGGCGCTGCGCAAGCGCAGGCCCTACAGTTCGCTGATGTAGGCGAAGCGGGGCTGGCGCTGGCCGTTGTGTTCGATTTGTTCGGTGAACATGGCGAGGGGGCGGACCCAGAGGCTGTGGTCGTCGTAGAGAAGGCGATACACGACGAGTTCTTCCTCGGTCTCGCTGTGGCGGGCGACGTCGATGACCTGGTAGTCTTTGCCTTTATAGTGGCGGTAGCGGCCGGGGCGGAGTTTGGGCGAAGCGGACATGCGGGCGATCAGGGGGCGACGGTGAGTTCGGAGTGGACGGAGGTGACGCCGTCGGTCGCGAGGGCGAGGGCGATGGCGTGGGCGATCAGTTCGGGGGATTTGGCGGTGCCGCGGAGGGTGACTTTGCCGGCGTCGGCATCGACGTTGATGGCGCGGGCAGAGAGGTCGTCTTCGAGGGCGTATTTACCTTTGATGACGGCGGCGACGCGGGCGTTGGAGAGGCTCTGGCCGGCGCCGGCGGTTTTGTTGCGGACGACGCGGCCGGTTTTTTCGAGCTCGGCGTTGATCTCGGCGGGCGTGAGGTGCCACTCGACGAGTTTTTGAGAGATGCCGTCTTTGGCGGCAGAAGCGCCGTCGCGGACTTTTTCGGTGAAGGTGCGATTGTCGGGCGAGGGCGTGACGGTGTGAGTGTGATCGTGCGGTTTCTCGACGCCGGGAGTGAGCGCGGGGCAGGCGGGCTTGTGGTAGTAGTGATAACCGGCGGCACCGGCGCCGATGCCGAGTAGGAAGATGAAGAGTTTCATGCGAGGAGGTGGGTTGGAGGAGTTTTGGCAGGATGACAGGTGACTGCGAGGGCGGTTCGTGGGAGTCGAGTGGGCGGTGGTATTTTGGCAATGTCGGAGGTGACGTTGCATCGTGGTTTGGGGCTTGAGTGGCGGGGCGGGGCGCGGCGGGATGAGGTTTATGATTTTTCGCTGTCAGGCTGGCTTTGAACTTCTTCTGGAAAAGGAGCTGCGCACGCATGGGATCGCGTCTGTCGAGATGGGCGAGGGGTGGCTGCGGGCGAAGGTGGTTTCGGAGAAGGAGCTGCGCGGCGGCGTGCTGCCTGAGCTGTGTTTCGCGCACGCGGTTTTACTGGAGCCGAAGGAGCTGACGGGGGAGTCGGTCAATGCGCTGGCGGGCGGGATCGCGGAGACGTTTTTGGAGTCGGCGCGGACGGAGCGGTTCGAGGGGGCGTGGCCGTTGATTTTCGAGGCGGCGGGCGGGCTGGACGGGCTGGGGCGGCGGATGAGCGGGGTGGAGAAGGCGTTCGACGAATTGCTCAAGAAGAAGATGGGGCGCGTGGCGAAGCTGGCGGTGGCGGAAAAGCCGCGGGGGTGTGTGCGGGCCCGCGGGTTGTTTGTGTTTTTCGCGGACTTCAAGCGGGTGTTCGTGGCGCGCGAGTGTGTATTCGGCGGGCAGCGACGGATGGCGGATGACGAGATGGCGCCGTCGCGTTCGTACCTGAAGGTGGAGGAGGCGTATGTGGTGCTCGGGCGCGAGCCGGATGTGGAGGAGACGGTGGCGGATCTGGGCGCGGCTCCGGGCGGATGGAGTTACAGCGCGGCGAAGAGGCGGGCGCACGTGGTGGCGGTGGATAACGGTCCGTTGAAGGGCGGGGCGCTGGGGCATGCGCTGATCGAGCACCGGATGGAGGATGCGTTTCGTTTCGAGCCGGGGCAGGGGCAGCGGTTCGACTGGTTGTTCTGCGATCTGGTGGAGGAGCCGCATCATGTGATGCGGAATCTGATCGAGCCGTGGATCACGCGCGGGTGGTGCCGGCGATTCGTGGTGATTTTGAAGTTCGGGCGGGTGGACCCGATCGCGTTGCTGGAGGAGATCACGCGTCCGGGCGGCGTGCTGGCGACGCATACGGCGAATCTGCGCATCCGGCATCTTTATCATGACCGCGAGGAGTTCACGATCGTGGGCGAGGTGAAGGCATGAAGCCGAAGGAAACTCCCATTTGCGGGCTGGCGGCGGTGAAGGCGAAGTTCGAGCGCGAGCCGGCGTCGATCATCCGGTTGTTTTTCGATTTTCATACAGGCAAGAAAGTCGGCGCGATCAGCAAGGCGCTGGCGCAGTCGCGGCGCGTGTATCGACAAGTTGAACCGGCGGAGTTGGAGAAGATCGCGGGGACGATTCATCACGGAGGGATCGTGGCGATTGTGGAGGCGAAGGCGTTGCGTTCGCCGCGGGCGCAGGATGTGCAGAACTGGGCGAAGACGCGCGCGCCGCTGGTGCTGTTGGATCGTGTGGGGAACGCGCACAATCTCGGCGCGATCGCGCGGACGGCGGCATTTTTCGGCGTGCGACACATCGTCGTGCCGGAGCACACGCAGCAGGCGTTGCCGGGCGAGGCGGCGCATCGGGTGGCTGAGGGCGGACTGGATCAGCTGGAAATTTTAACGGTGAAGTCGCTGGCGGGATTTTGCCGTGAGCTGGCGCATGCAGGTTATGAGGTTGCGGGCACGGCGGTGATTGGGGCTTCGCCGCTCGGGAAGGTGGCGGCGGAATTGCAGACATCGCGGAAGCCGGTAGCGATCGTGATGGGCAACGAGGAGCACGGGATGGCGCCGGAGGTGGCGAAGGCGTGCACGCGGCTCGTGACGATCCCGGGGAGCGGGCGGGTGGAGTCGCTCAATGTTTCGGTGGCGGCGGCGGTGTTAATGTGGGAGTTGTTTGCGCGTTGTAGGTGAAAACCCGGCACGGAACTCTGCCTTAGCCTGCTGGTCTTGTGGCATGGAATAGGCTAAACTCCCTATACATGAGCACGGCACCTTTCTCTTCTGAAGATTACGCGGTTTTGCATTTCACGCTGGTTCCGTCGGATGAGGGAAAACCGATGCAGAAGACGCACTCGTGCGGCGTGTATCGTTCGATCGAAGAGGCGTTCACGTCGGCGCGATTGCTGGCGGTGCGCGAGTGGCAGCGGTTGCGGGCGATGGCGGCGACAACCGCAGGCGGCGACGACAAGCCGTCATCGAGCTGGCACGTTATCGACACGGAGTTTGGTTATGATTTGAAGCGCGACCACTTGGTGGTGTCGCGCTTCTGGATTCACACGAAGGCGGCGGCCGGGGCGTGAGGGGCTCTTCCGAAGCGCTGATGCGAAAACCGCGCCTTAAGCGGCGCGGCTACGGGGCGGTCACTTGGGCTGGAGCTGCACGTCGACCATGAGGTCGGTGGCAATTTTTTCGAGGCCGGTGCGAAGCGAGGCGACGGAGAGGTCGGGCGGGAGGAGAACGGTGGCGCGGGCTTGGAAAAGCATGGAGCCGTCCATGGGGGCGCTGATGCGCTCGGAGGCGAGTTCCTCGACGTTGACGCGGTGCGAGGAGAGCACGCTGGAAATTTGGAGCAGGATGCCTGGGCGGTCCTGGCCAACAAGGGCGAGGGAGGCAAGGGTGCCGGCGACGGAGGGGCGATCGGCTTTCTCGATGTGGAGATGGATGCGCAGGGCGTCGGATTCGAGGCTGCGGAGCGCTTGGGTGAGTTCGTCGATTTTAACCGGAGCAATTTCGGCGCGGACGATGCCGGTGAACTGACCGCCGAGGCGGCACATGCGGCTCTCAAGCCAGTTGCCGCCGTGGCGGGCGACGCGAGAGGCGAGCGCCTCGACGATTCCCGGGCGATCCGGGCCGATCACGGTCATGACGAGATTGGCGAGCATGGCCGGAAAGTGGGCCGCGAGCCGAACGGCGGCAATCTTGGAGAGGATTTTATCTAAAGCGGACGCGAGCGGTATAAGTCAGTCGGTGGAAAAATGAAACGAGCGGCTGACGCTGGAATGATGAACGGTTTTCAGGTGACCCGATTGCGAATGGGATAAAGCGCTTAGGCGACCTTGGCTCGGAAAGGCGGTTCTGTCTCTGCATGCTCGTTTTCCTCCTGTGAGCGGTCGAAAGCGGGAATGAGGAGGGCGCGGAGATTGGCGCGGGCGCGCTGATAAACTTTGTCGCCAGCGTAAACGGTGGCTCCTTCACAGGCGTCGGCGACGGCTGTTTCGAGCTGACGCTGGGTGGCGGTGGGAAACTCGAAGCGGAGGCGGTTCACGAGGTGACGGGTTTCGCTTTCAGGTGTGGAGGCGGCAAGACCAGCCTCGAAGGAGAAGTCGGTGTGTATGCGTTCTTCGTAAAACATGGCGGGAAGTATCGAATTATTGATGACGCTTTGATCGGCGGAGGGCCGGGCGTGTTCCGTGAATCTATTTTTGCAACAGTCGTGCCAGCGAAGGCGGTGCAACGATGGCGACGCCGGCCCTGTCCGTTTATTACGAGGGAAAGAAGCGATGTGACGAAAAAACTTCATGCGCTGCCATGACCGGAGCTGAGTGCGAAACGCACGGAAGGGAATCCGTTTTCGGGCAATATGGATGGAATTCTCGACGCTGGATACCGTGGATCCAAATCCACGTTGCAGCGCATGAGCCTGCCCGCTGAGGGGCGCTTCATACTGATGAGGGCGGTGGCGAAGAAAACGGATGGGGCAAGGGCCGGTGCAGCAAATTTGCTCTGTAGTTTTTGGCGGAGGAATCTGCAGGAGCTGGGCGATGTTGCTCAGGCTTCCGCGCCGATGCGCTAGGGCAAGCGGGGCGGCGGAGGCGACAATCGTTCGAGTTGAAGGTACGCCACGAACTCTCCTGACAATCCATCCGGCCAGGGCACGGTCAGCATCTGCGCCGCGTTGCTACCCAGAAATGATTCCACCCGGTCGTAAGTGAGTACGAAACCGAGCTGCGGGTGGGCCCACTCGGGGTGGAGCGAGGTCCATAAATTTTTCAGACCAATTGGGCGCGTCTGCCCAGGCTTCGCAGGAAAGGTGATGAGCCAGGGCTTCGTCGTCAGCCGTTCGCCGATGCGTTTGGTGTAGTCTTGAACCTCCCATACTCCATGAAGCGGGTGGGGCGCGAGGGAGCCGTCCGAAAATCGGCGGATCGCATCGCCAAACTGTTCGAGGTAGCGACCTCCGGTCTGCCATGAATTCGCCCACGTGCTCCAGGCGGCCTGGTCGCTGGCGCTCCATTCGAACGCGATCGGCAGTATGCCGACCATCGGTCCTGCACGCACAAGGTCGCCTTCCCACAGCAAGAGCGGAAAGCGATCGTTGCTCGCGGGCTGTCCCAGTTGAGGAACCATGCCCGTCAGGCCGGGTGCCGTATCGCCGCTGCGGAGACCGCCTTGCGGACTCGCTGTCCCCGCCTGCACCCGCGTCGGGAAATTTTGCACATCGCCGTAAACCACGGAACGGGCGAAGCCGCCAACGACGGCGGGCCCCCGTCCTTCGACGGCCGCCCATAGACCGGCGACGAAAACTTCGTTCCCGCGTCCGTCGGCGCCGAGGATGTCATCGTCGGCCTGTCTTGTGAGTTTCAGCGCCGTGAAGAGCACGCGGTACCGTCCGCGATCGGGTTTCACAGCGACACGGGTCGTGGCGGATACGGGTGAGACGATGTTGCCCCAGGTTTCGACGACCCGCACCTCATGTATGCCCACGGGAAGGCCGGTGAGGGTGACGCTTCCACCGTCAGCGGCCATGCCGTCGGCGGGCAGTCCCGGCGCGAACACTTTTTTCGAGCGCGACATCGGTCGCGTGACGTCCCAGCGCACCTTGACCGTGTCGGGCCCGGTCTGTTCATGACTGAATCCGGTGAGCGGAGTTGGTTGAGGCGGATTGGGATAGTCCAACACCGCTTCGCCTCGTCGTCCGTCGGGGAAGATGGTGACGATCTTGTACGCGGTCGGTTCGCGCAGGAGCGCGAAGTCGGTGTAGGACCGATTCGTCAATCCGCGCGTGAGCAGCAACCACCCGCCAGCCGTTGCACGGCGATGGACTTCGAACGTGATGTCCGGGGGATATTCGGTGAGGCGAAGCGCCCAGCTAACCGTGTGTTCGCCGGGCCAGCTTCGATCCAGGGACAGTTGAGTCGGGGCGATGGATGGGTCGAGGTTGGCGGTGGGGGATTCGCGGGTGACTCGAGTTTCGTCCGGGATGAGGCCGAGGTCGCGCGCGTCGACCGTCGCGATGGCCGGTGCCGATGACGACGCGCCAGCCCCGGCGGCCTGCAGGACCTCGTCGAAGGCGGCGGCGCGAACGTCGCCGGGCAGGTTTTCCAAGGTGAAGCCAACATACACAAACGCGCCGGTACCGTAACGGTGGCTCGTGGCCACGGCGACAGCGCCTGGTGAGGTTTTTGGTGAACCGAGCGCCGATGTAAACAGGGGTGTGGCGCGGTCGGGATTGATCGCGGTGAATTGTGTGTCGGGAGCGTTACCTTTTTCCACCGGGTAACTCCGTCCGCCGGCGGATTGCACCACGCCGCCGCTGAACCTTTTGGCCAGACCGCGGAAGCCCAGCAGTCCCATGACCTCCTTGGCGAAAGGATGCCGCGTGCTCTCCCAAGTGGTGCCGTAGCCGACGACGCTGAGATACCCGGGAGAGACGAGCACGACCGATCCACCGCCCTCCAAATAACTGCGCACGGCCTTTTCATCGTCGAGGCTGAGCACCGACGTGTTGTCCGGTGCGCCGCCGTACGATCCGCCCGTGTACCAGACGACGAGATTGAAAGCGCGCAGCCGTTCCAAGGACGGTCCCGGCTTGAGCGTGCCGACCACTTCGACCTCCCACGCGCCCGGATCATCGCCGACTGCTTGAGCGACCAGCGCGCGAAACACCTCATCCGAGCGCGACAGTTTGCCCTCGCGAGGCGCAGCATCGTTGTTCGGCGAAGCATCGTCATCTATCAGGAGAATCCGTCGCGGCGTGGGATTTCCGGGGACTACTGGCGCTTTGACCAAGTCCGGCCGCGCCGCGCGCAATCTTTCTGCGGCCTCCGGTTTCGCCACCCGGTCCGCGGTCTGCGCGGTCAGGGTAAGCCCGCCCAACACCAGCGGCACCAGCAGACAGCGTCTCCATCCGCGATCGGCGAAGCACCTCATGAGCGAAGTCAAAACAACGTTACGCACCATGGAGCTACCACCACACGAAACTCGCCGGTCGCTGCAATAGAGAAGGCGCGTGGGAAAGCCGGCCGCAGCCGGATCTGGTCGGCCTGGCCGTTTTGTTTCCAGCTGTGCGGCGGCGCGCAACGAAAAGCCCGTCCGGCCATGAGGCGCGCGACGGGCTGTAATGTCGGTATGGAATTCGTGTTAGCGTGGCATCGAATTCATGTCACCGATACGGAATTCGTGTCAGCGATATGGATTTAATGTCACCTTACAAAAATCACCGGTACTCTTCGCCGGTGATGGCGTTTACGATTTTGAAGTTCTCGACGTGGTAGTTGAGGTCGGCGCGGAAGGCTAGTTTCACGCCGAAGAGCTTCTCCATGCGGACGAGGAGTTCGGCGTCTTCGCTGCGGAGGCGCTCCAAGATGCTCGGGTGGACGAGCACGCGCAGGGAGTATTCCTTGCCGTCGTTGCGCATCTGGAGGCGGCGGACGATGGAGGATAGCTTGCGCTGGAGCTCCACGGACATCGTTGTCGCCGATTTCACGATACCGCGGCCGCGGCAGTAAGGGCAGTCCGTATACAAGTTGGACGAGAGCGACTCCTGCTGGCGCTGGCGGGTCATCTGCATGATGCCGAGCTGGGAGATCGGGAGGATGTGGTTCTTGGCTTTATCCTCGGACATGGCCTCGACCATCTTTTCGTAGACGGCGTTGCGGTGGCGGCGCTCCTTCATGTCGATGAAGTCCATGATGATCAGGCCGCCGAGGTTGCGGAGGCGGATCTGCCGGGCGATTTCGACGGCGGCTTCGAGGTTCACCGCGTAGATGGTGTTTTTCTCGTCGCCGCCGCGGTTCTTGTGGGAACCGGTGTTCACGTCGACGGCGATGAGGGCCTCGGTTTCGTCTATGATGATTTCGCCGCCGGACGGGAGCGGGACCTTGCGCTGGAAGGTCTGCTCGATCTGGCGCTCGATGTTGAAGCGCTCGAAGATCGGAATGTTGTCCTTGTAGAGGGCGATCTTGGAGGCGGAGCGCTTGGAGATTTGCGCGACGAGTTTCTGCGTGTGGGCATGGTCCTCGACGTTGTCGATGAGGACGCGGTCGACTTCCTCGGTGAGGAAATCGCGGACGGTGCGTTCGACGATGTCGGGTTCTTGGTAGAGGCAGGAAGGTGCGCGGTCGTCCTGCATCTTTTGCTGGATGCGGGCCCAGGTCTTGAGGAGCAGGTGGAGGTCGCGGACGAAGTAGCGGGTCTTTTTGCCTTCGCCGGCGGTGCGGACGATCACGCTCATGCCCTCGGGGATGGTGAGCTCGTTGATCATCTGCTTGAGGCGGGAACGCTCTTTCGGGTCCTCGATCTTGCGCGAGATGCCGCACTGATCGGAGTAGGGCATGAGCACGAGGTAACGGCCGGGGATGGCGAGGTTGGTCGTGGTGCGCGGGCCTTTGGTGCCGATCGGGCCTTTCGTCACTTGGATGACGATTTCGGAGCCGGGCGGGTAGAGGCCGGGGATGTCTTTGACGGTGGGCTCGGCCGGACGCGGTGGGGCGTCGCGGCGTTTGTTGACGCGGACGACTTCGACGGAGGAGTCGGCGGCGGCGGGGAGCATGTCCCAGTAGTGGAGGAAGGCGTTCTTGGAGTAGCCGATGTCGACGAAGGCGGCTTTGAGGCCCGCATCGAGGTTCTTGATACGGCCCTTGTAGATGCCGCCGACCATGCGGTTGTCGGACTCGCGTTCGATCTCGAACTTTTCGAGGACGCCATCGATGAGGAGGGCGACGCGTTTTTCGAGCGGCTCGGAGTTGATGATCAGTTCGCGGAAGGAGGTTTTCTCCTTCTTGAACATGGCGACGATCTTTTGGAGGAAGGGGCGGTCTTTGGATCGTTCCTTGGCGCCGGCTTTGAGTTCGGACGGATCGACGGGATCGGCTTCGGTCTGCGGGGGAGGGTTGGCTAGCTCCTCATCGTATTGATGAGAGGGGTCTGAGGGGGAGCCTGAGGAGGCGGAGTTGGGCTGCGATGGGACGCTCATGGTGCGTGTGGTTGTGTTGTTGGATGGGGCACCGATGCGCGGTAGTTGCAGCGCAGGAGATTCCGGCAGGGCGGTCGTTATCGCGGGAAGTCGTCGTCATGAACGATCCTTCCGGAAGCGATAGACGCTCTGGACCAGTCCTTGCAGCAAGCAGCAACTAAGCAGAAAGGTGCCACCGTAGCTGATGAAGGGAAGCGGGATGCCCGTGATGGGCATGAGTCCGATGCACATGGCGATGTTCACGAATATATGCACCGCGAAGAGCACGGTGACGCCGATGGCGATCAACGCGCCCAGCCGGTCTCTGGCGAGACTGGCGATGCGGATGCTATTAAACAGGAGAACGCCAAAGAGACCGATCAAGGTCAGGCTTCCCAAAAATCCGATTTCCTCGGCGATGACCGGGAAAATAAAGTCGTTGTGCGAGACGCCGGGCGGCAGGTAGCCGAGGCGGGCTTGCATCCCCTGGGTCCAGCCTTTGCCGGTGAGGCCGCCGGAGCCGACGGAGATGAGCGATTGGTTGAGGTTGTAGGCATCCTTGGTGCCTTTCGGGTCGATGATCTGGGGATCGACGAAGGTGAGGATGCGGTTCCGCTGGTAGTCGTGGAGCGGGATGATGGTGGTTTTCTCGTACTTCCCTTTGTCGCGAAGGAAGTCGTAGCCGTTTTTCTCCATGTAGCGGACGTAGCTGACGCTGTCGAAGGCCACCACGCCGACGACGAGTACGAATGCTCCGAAGGCGGCCGCGAAAAAGCGCAGCGAGAGCTTCGAAATGTAGAGCATGGAAAACACCATCGGGGGGATCACAATCGCCGATTTAAGATCGGGTTGCAGCATCACCAAAAAGATGGGGATACCCGCCGCAAGAGCCAATTTGCCGAGGGTGCCGAGGGACTGGCTGATGGTGCCGACGCGGGCGCGGGTGAGGATGGCGGCGGTGACGAGGAGGACGGCGATTTTGGCGGTTTCTGACGGCTGGAAGGAAATGGGGCCCAAGTCTATCCAGCGGTCGGCGCCCCATTTGACGGCGGCGGCGCCACCGATGCCGGGGACGATTTTGACGAGGATGAGCGGGACGAGAGCGGCGAGGTAGATCCAATGAACGACGGTCATCCAGTAGCGGTAATCGACGAGGGAGACCGTGATATAGATGCCGGCACCGACGGCGATGAAGAGGATCTGTTTGAGGTAGTCGTGGCCGTTGCGCTCGAGTTGGGCGCTGTAAATGAAGAAGATGCTGATCGTGCAGAGGGCGAACATGGCCAGCGGCGTGATCCAGTCGAAGCGCTCGCGCGTGGTTTTGAACACGCTGAGCCAGTCGAGGGGAGTGCGGACGTTGATCGCCATGAGGTGCGGTGCGGATGCGCGGGCTAGCGGTGGGGAAAGCGCTGCGCGGTGCAATGACGATGTTGGCGAAATGTCACGGATGAGCGCGAACTCTCAGGCCGGCGGAGGACGCGGACGAGGGACCGTCTACTTTAGCGAAGTCCCGGGTGGAGTAACCGAGGCGTTTCGCTATTTGGAGTTTCGTTGGGCTGGAGTGTGCGGCCGACTGCCAGGCCGAGAGAAATCCAGAAGACCACGGCGCCCATGGGCCCTTCGAGGACGACGCCGAAGCAGGCGCTGGTGAATACGGCGATGGAGACGCACCAAGGCAGCAGTGCTCCGGTGGTCTCGGCGGGGCGGAAGGTTTGCCAGCCGCGTTTGGCGGTGAAGGCGGCTGCGATCAGAAATACGGTGATCCCGGCGAGCCCCATGCGGGCGTAGATAGTCACGAGGAAGTTGTGCGGGCTGCGTGCGAGGAAAGGTTCGTTGGAGTCGGGGTAGTAGGTTTTGATGAAGTTCTCGGCGAGATCGTGGCCGAAGCCGAGGCCAAGCCAGGGATTGGCCTGCGTGGTTTCCTTGATGACCGTCTCCCACCAGACGACGCGGTAGCGGTTGTTGTCACCTTTTGGCTCGGCGCTGCTGGTGCTGTAGTTTCGCTGGCCGTCGAAATCCGTGATGGAGACGACGCGTTCGTAGATTCCGGCGAGCGGGGAGTCGCGCCAGGGTTTCCCGTTTAGGTGGGTCCAGAGGGCGAGGCAAAGCGCGCTGGCGATGCCCGCGATCGCTAGGGTTTTAAGGAGGCGGGTGCGACCGGCGAAGGCGAGAGCGAGGGTGGGGACCGCGAGGGCGAGCATGGAAGCGCGGTTGTTGGTGGCGACCATGCAGGCGGCCATCGTGAGGCTTAGCGCGAACGCCCAGGGTCGGCGGGCGGGGCGGGCTTCGTAGTGAAGGAACCAGGCCAGCGTGCCGATCGACAGGAAGGTGCCGGCGAGATCGCCTTTGAAATAGATGAGCGGCGATCCGCGGACTGTGAGGGTGTTGAGGAAGAAATCCGGGAAGGCTTCCGAAAGCAGGTAGAGCGGAAGCATGAGGGCGGTTGCGGCGAGCAAGGTGCCGCGGAACCAGCCGTCGCCTGTGCTGTTTTTCGCGCTCTGCTGGGCGACGAAAAAGAACAGAGCGTAGTAGACCATGGCGAAGTCGCGGATAGCGGCGACCCCGTGGGGACGCAGATCCCAGACGATGCGGATGCAGCCGAGCATGATCCACGCGATGAGGAGGAAGTTGATTTCGTCGCGGCGCCATGGGACTTCGCGTGTGCGGGCGGACTGCCAGATGAGGATGGGGAGCGTGATCGCGAGGCCGAGTTCGGCTGGAAAGAGCGGGAGGCTGCCCGATGCGCTCAACTGGGCGAAGCCGCGGTTTCCGGTGATGTAGCCAAAGATCAGGAGGCCGAGGATCGCTATCGAGAAACTAGACTGGGCTAGGCGTCCCGCGGTGACTGCGATCGCGATACCGAGAATCAGGCACGGCCAGAACCATTCGCCGCGGGCGATGAAGGTGCCGATGGCGAGTGCCAGCGGGATCACGGCCAGTGCCAGAAGTGGTTTTTTCCAATCGGGATGCACGCGCAGTGAAAAACAGGTCGGGCGTTGTTCAGCCAGCCTGAGGTTTCAGGATGTAAGGACGCTGCGGGGAGATCATCACGAGGAGCGGAGCAGATAACGGCGGGCGAGAGGGCGGTTGAAAAGCCATGGGAGAAGCGGGGTTACCAGTAACCAGCGGATGAACCAGGTTTCGCCGCCGAGAAAAGCGGCGCCGAGGCCGCCGAGGATCAGGATGGCGGCGGCGGTCAGGTCGACGGGGCCGCAGGCGCGTTCGCGTTGGGCGGCGAGGAGAAGGGTGTGGAAAAACTGGCCGATGATCACGGCGGCGCCGAAGCAGCCGGCGCCTGCGAGGTAGCCGAGCGCGGGGCGGTAGCGTTCGTCGATCAGTGGGCCGATGAGCCACGGTGTGAGAAAGTGAACCGCAGCCACGCCGGCGAGCGCGATGAAGGTGTAAGCGAGGGCGATGACGTCGATGCGGCGGGCGAGTGCCCGGCGTTCGGATACGGTGGTCTGTGGCGCCGCGAAGAGGCCGGGTTGGAAATATTGCATGAAGATCGCGCCGAGCATGGCGGGTGCGATCTGGGCGAGGTTGCCGGCGAGAGTGAAGAAGCCGGCGGTGGTTTCGCCGAAGCAGGCGGCGACGATCCAGCGGTTGACGCCCATGAGCATCCATCCGGTGAGCGAGAGGATGGCGAAGAAGGCGCCGTCGTAGACGGGCGCGATGGCCGGAGCGGCGGAGGCGGGAGCGGCGGGGCGAAGCGTTTTGCGCAGTATCCAGAGTGCGGTGGCGGCGAAGAGGAACGCGTGGAGACCGAAGCCGAGGTAGAGGCCGAGGGCGTTGTCGAGCGCGAGGAAGAGGAGCGGCGGCAGGAAGGTGCGGGTGAGCGAACCGGTGGCGGAGACGGTGAGATCGGTCCAGTAGCGGCGGGCGGCTTGGAGCGCGCTTTGGGCGAGGACGCCAAGCGCGATCAACGCGGAGGAGAGGAAGAGCGCGAGAGCGAGCGCGGAGTTGGTGAGGAGATTTTCCTGCTCGATGAGCCATGCAGCGATGAGCGAGGCGGGGGCGAGCCAGATGAGTTTTCTGGCCCAGGAGCGGAGGCAGGTGCGGAGCAGTGCGGGTTGGTCGGTGGCGGCGGCCCAGTGGCGGGTGATGAATTTGATGAGGCCGGCGTGGACGACCCAGAGGCCGAGGGTGGTGAAGGTCAGGAATACGCCGTAGCTGCCGAGCGTGGAGGGTGGAATCCAGTGCGAGACGAGGTGCACGCCGATGAGGCCGCAGAGCAGGCCGATCATCTGGCTCAGGACGATGGGGAGGAGCCGGTCGCGGGTGCGGGCGAGCAGCGAACTCATGGTGTGCTCGTGGGCTGAGCCGTCGCGGATTTTTCCGACGGGGGGTGCAATGCGCGTTCGTAGAGCTGGTGGTAGGCGCGGGCCATGGCGCTGAGACTGAAGTGGGACTGCGCGAAGGTTTGGGCGCGGTGGGCGACGGCGGGCCAGTGCGAGGGGTGATTGAGGGCTTGCTGGAGTTTTGCGGCGAAGGCGGAGGCGTCGCCGGGTCGCGCAAGCCAGGGATGATCGGCGGGGAAAACGTCGCGCAGGCCCTCGGCGTCGGTGGCAATGACGGGCACGCCGGCGAGCGCGGCTTCGACGGCGACGAGGCCAAGGCCTTCGTAGCGCGAAGGCATGAGGACGAGGTCGTGGCGGCCGAGTTGTTGAGAGAAGTCGCGGGTGGGGACACGCAGTTCGAGGGACCAGCCGAAGGGGGGATTTTGCGTGAGTTTGCGCAGGAGCGGTTCGTGGGAGCCGGTGCCGTAGATGGCCAGGTGCGCACCGCGCGGCGGCGGGCGGACCTGGGCGAGAATCGCGGGGAGCAGATCGGTACCTTTTTGCTCTTCGAGGCGGCCGCCGAAGATGAGTTGAACGGGCTGGGTATCGTCGGAGGGGGAGCGGAGTGGTTGCGAGGAAGCGGGGGTGGGGACGCCGTTGAAAATCGTGATGGCGGTGGGCGGAACGGGGGCGCGGGATTCTTTGCGCAGGTGAAGGAACTCGGTGACGCAGCCGGGAGAGACGCCGGCGATGAGGGCGTGGGCGAGACGGCGGTCGCACCAGCGGCCTAGCGGGCGCCAGAAGCGCCAGAAGACGGTGTTGTGGATGGTGCGGACGATGGGGATGGCGCGCAGTGAGGGCGTGGTGGCGAGCATCGCGGCGCAGGCGGCCTCGGGGATTTCGGTGTGGAGGTGGATGAGGTCGGGGCGGACGCGCCTCACGACGCGGGTGAGGCCGATGCCGCTGGTGATGACGCCGCCCAAGCGCATGGGGACGCGAAGGCCGAGGTGGAGCGGGATGCCGAGTGCGCGGACTTCAGCGGCGAGGGAGGCTCCGAGGCCGCCGGGTTCGATGCCGCGCACGGCGAAGAGGTGAAAATCGAAGTCGTGGCGGAGCGCTTCGATGAGGGTGAGTGCCACGCGTTCGGCGCCGCCCAAGGCGAGGTGGGAGACGACCTGCAGGATGCGGGGGCGTCGGGTGGGCGGGGGCGGGGGCCTGGGCGGCGGTTGTTCTGAAACAAAGCCGGGGCATGGGGGCAAGGGCTCACGCAAAGGCGCACAGCTGAGAAGGGAGGCGGGAACGACGGGAAAGGACGATGGATGAGTTGCGCGCAGGGGACGGAGCGCGGGGGGAGTCGGAACCACTTGCTGGCGCTCGTGGCTACGCGGGCGGGGGGCGTTACGCAGCGGTGGCGGGGCGGCCGAGGCGGGCGGCGGCGTCGCGTAGTTTTTGGGCGAGTACGGCGGGGACGACCGGCTTTGTCAGGTAGTCGTCCATGCCGTTGCTCAGGCAGAGTTCGCGGTCTTGCACGCTGGCGTGCGCGGTGAGGGCGATGATTTGCGGGCGCGTTTCGGGAGTGGTGCGCTCGTTGATGAGCTTGGTGGCGGTGTAGCCGTCCATCTCGGGCATTTGCACGTCCATCAAGATGACGTCGTAGGGCTGGCGGGTGGCGCACTCGACGGCTTCGCGGCCGTTGGCGGCGATGTCGCAGCGGTAGCCCATGAGTTCGAGGAAGCGGGAGGCGACCTTCTGGTTCACGACGTTGTCCTCGGTGAGGAGGATGCGGAGAGGGAGTTCGTCGGCGAGGCGCTGGACGCGGGTTTTTGACGCGGTCGCGGCGGCAGCGGGAGCATCGTGCGCGGAGCCGGCGTGGGCGGAGCGGGTGTGGCCGAGGGCAGTGAGGAGGGCGTCGCGGAGGGGGATGAACTTGACGGGCTTGTTGAAACGGGCGGCGAAGTGGAGCCAGCGAGGGTCGTCGCGGTCGTGCATCTGCGCGGCGGAGCTGAGGAGGATCAGCGGGAGATTTTTGTGCGGGGCGAGGGCGTGTATCTTTGTTGCGAGTACAAGGCCGTCCATGTCGGGCATCTGCATGTCGAGGATGGCGACATCGACGGGGCGGCCGGAGGCGAGCCAGTCGAGGGCGGCGGGGCCGGAGACGACTTCGTGGGGAGTCATGCCCCAGCGGAGGGCCTGGACCTGGAGGATGCGGCGGTTGATTTCGCCGTCGTCGATGATGAGGAGGTGTTTGCCCTTGAGGAGCGGAAGATCGGGAGGGAGGGCGGTGGCTTTTTCCGTGGCGCGGAGGCGGACGGTGAAAAAGAAGGCGGAGCCTTTGCCGGGCTCGCTCTCTACCCAGATGCGGCCGCCCATGATTTCGGTGAGGCTCTTGGCGATGGCGAGGCCGAGGCCGGTGCCGCCGTAGCGGCGCGACATGGAGGTATCGACCTGGCTGAAGGATTGGAAGAGGCGGTCGAGGCGGTCGGCGGGGATGCCGATGCCGGTGTCGCGGACTTCGAATTGAAATTCATGCCAGGTTTCCGGCGGGGCGCTGGCCCGGGAGGGGGCGGGGCCGATGAGGCGGCTGGTGACGCGGGTGAGGACGGAGCCGTGGGAGGTGAACTTGATGCCGTTGCCGATCAGGTTGACGAGAATCTGGCGGAGGCGGGAGGCGTCACCGACCAGGTGGAGCGGGGTGGCGTCGTGGAGGAGATAGGCGAGGTCGAGTTTCTTCTCGGCGGCCTTCTGGCTGAAGAGGTCGAGCGTATCCTCGATGCAGGTACGCAGTTCGAAGGGTTGTTCCTCGAGCTCCATTTTGCCGGACTCGATCTTGGAGAAGTCGAGGATGTCGTTGATGACGACGAGGAGGGAGTCGCAGCTCTGGCGGATGGTGTCGGTGAAGCCGCGCTGCTGGGTGTTGAGCGGGGTGTCGAGGAGGAGGCTGGTCATGCCCATGACGCCGTTCATGGGGGTGCGAATCTCGTGCGACATGTTGGCGAGGAATTCGGACTTGGCCTGGGAGGCGGCGTTGGCGGCGTCCCTGGCGGTTTTGAGTTCCTGTTCGACGCGGATGCGCTCCTCGATGTTGGCCTCGAGGCGGGCGTTGGTCTCGGCGAGGTCCTTGGTGCGGATGCGGACGGTCTCCTCGATGCGCTCGGTGGTGATCTCGGCCTCGGCGCGTTTGATGGCGTATTCGGAGATCAACTTCCGGGAGCGGCTGGCGGAGTAGATGAGGAAGATGTCCTCGAAAACGACCCAGCCGGCGTGTTCGAGCCAGCGCCAGCGGCTGACGAGATCGCTGCCGAAGATGGAGAGGGGCCAGAAAAGATCGCGGGCGATGTGGTCGACGGTGACGACGGCGGAGGCGATGACGATGACCTTCCAGTCGCGGTAGAAGGCGAGGAAGGCGAGCGAGCCGAAGACGTGGAAATGGGTTTCGATGCGGCCGCCGGTGAGGTGGATGAGGAGCGAGGAGGCGAGCATCTGCGCGACGGCGATGCAGTAGCGGGTGCTGGCGTGGCCGGAGCGCCACCAGCCGAGGGCGGCGGCGGGGAAGGCGATGACGCCGCCGAGCACGGTGGCGGCCCAGAGGTGGACGTGGGGTTCGCTTTGCTGGCCGATCCAGGTGCGGGGGGTGAGCCAGAGGGCGAGCCCGATGCCGGCGAGCCACTGGATGAGGAGGAGGACGGTGAAGGCGCGGTCGGCCTGGCTCCAGAAGCGTTTGAGAAGATCGGTTTCGAGGAAAGCGGCGCGCTCGCCGACGCGTTGTTCAAGGGACTGGCCGAGTGCGCTCATGGGCTAATCAGGATGCGTCGAAGAGCGCGCAGCCGAAGACCGGCGTGGAGAAGGCGGATGCGGAGGCCTCGGGGTTGCGTGCGGCGGAGATGATGCGGGAGCGGCCGGGGTTCTCGCCAGGGTGTCCGCGGGAGGGGGTGATGCCTCCTTTGAAGAGAAGGGTGCCGTCCGGGTTATAGAGGCGGGTTTCGCCGGAGGTGAGGAAGTTGAATTTTTTGAGGATCTCGCCGTCGCGGTCGCGCACGACGGTGACGCCGGGCATGGCCTGGACGGTTTTGAAAAGAGAGGAGGCGCCGGCGGGGTGGGCGGGGTCGGGATCGGTGAAGACGATGACGGCGCGCAGGCGCGGGGTGGTTTCGGTGAGGATGACGCCGAGTTCGTCGAGGGTGGCGCGGGAGCAGGCGCATTCCGGGTGGAGGGCGAGGACGAGTGTGGCGATGCCGTCGGCGCGGGAGATGCCGGCGCTCGCGGGCCAGGTTTCCGCGGGATGGCCGCTGGCGCCGGCGGCGAAGCTGTATTCGGTTAGTAATTTCGTGCCCCACGCGGCCGCGCCGAGCCACAAGGCGATGCCGAGGGTGAGGAGCGGTTTTTTGATGCGGGTGGAAAGAGGCATGAGATGGACGCAGCAGCGGCCAGACGCTGATGGTGTCCGGATGCGAGAATGCGTCTCTTTTCATCGGCACCGCGCGGGAGGGACTGAAGCGATCTTCGGAAGGCTTCGGGCACCCGGACTAGAAACTGTAACCGATTCGATTGCCTGCGGTTTACGACGGGCGGGCAAAGTGCAGCGGTGTTAGAAGCCGGGGAGGCCGGTGCGGATGCGGTCGGAAAAGTCGGGAGTGTTGCCGGCGGCAAGGGCGGCGGGGTTGATGAAGCTGCGGGCCTTCAGTTCGTGGAAGGGAAGCGAGCGGTCGAGGTAGCCGTCGGCGTAGAGGCGTTTGTCGAGGTGGCCGTTGGCGAGGAGGCGCCAGTCCCAGCGTTCATAGGTGTGGGCTTTGTTGACGTGCTCGCGGATGAGGGTGGTGCAGTTGGTGCTGAGGGTGTGGTACCAGGCGGGCTCGGTGTGGAGGCGATTGGCGGTGGCGAGGTAGTCGAGGAAGAGGGCGCGGATGACCTCCGGGGTGGCGGCGATGCGGTAGAGGTAGACCTGATCGTCGGGGGCGTTGAGGCTGGCGCGGAGGCGGACGAGATCGCGCTCGTCGCCGAGGACGTAGAGGAGTTCGTACTGGCGGAAGATGCCTTCGAGAGGGGAGTAGGTTTCGTCGTGTTCGCGGCGGGCCTCGATGGAGGCGCAGACGCGGCCTTCGGCGCCGAAGTCGAAGGTGAGCATGGTGTGGCAGATGTGGGGAGATCCCCAATACACCATGTAGAAATCGAGATGCTGGAGTGATGAGAGGCGGAAGGTGCGCGATTCCCAGCGAGGCGTGAAATCGGTGGCGGAGCGGCGGTCGGAGTGGCGGAAGTTGTGGATGGTGACGATGTCGCCGGAGATTTCGGCCCAAGGAGTTTTCTCCATGTCCGGCTGCCAGCGGCGGTCGTCGTGCGGGGTCAGCGTGAGCCACCAGATGAAGACGGGTGCGGCGCAGATAAGGAGGGCGATGGCGGGGCCGAAGGGGCGGCGGCCGAGGCGGATAGCGGCGATGAGCGCGATGGCGGCTAGCCCAAGGGCGGCTGGCCAGCGGAAAACCGGAATGGGGAACGAGACGACGAGAGCAAGAAAGGCCCAGGCGACGGCAGCGAGGGCACCGAGCCATGCGAGGAGAGAAACCAGGCGGAGGGCGAGGCGGGTGAGGGGGCTGGAGTGCGGCGTGGGCATCGCGGTCATTTGACCTGCACGGTGAGTGGAATGGGAGGCAGGAGGGTTTTATCGGAGCCGCGCTCGACGGTGATGAGGAGTTCGCCGCGCGTGGAGGCGGGGGCGATGGCGTCTGGCGTGAGGGTGATCACGGCTTCGTGACTGGCGGAGGATTGAGCGAGGGAAATTTCGAAAGCGGGGCTGGAACTGGTGGCGGAGACTTTGGCGTCGTCGAATCCGCGAAGATCGACCTTCACGGATTTGGGCTGAAGCGGTTTTTTCGACCAGAAGAGGAGCGTGGGGGTGACGGGAATCGTGCGCGGGAGAGTGGCACGGGGGCGGGCGGGGAGGGTGGCTTTGACGGTGAGTATGTAGGATGTGGATTCGTTTTCGTTGGTGAGGAGGGTGACGGTGTGGGACTGAGGGCCCTCGGCGGTGCCGATTTTATAGGTGACGGAGACGGTGCCGTGTTCCCCGGGGGCGAAATGATTTTTGCCTGTTTGCGCGGTGGTGCAGGGACAGGAGGTGGTGAGGCCGGCGATGAAGACGGCGGAGGCGCCGGTGTTTTGAAACGGGAACTGCGCGGTGAGGATGTCGGGGGCGTTGGAGGCGGTGAGGGTGGCCGAGGTTTGCGCGAAGCGGAGTTCGGCGCGGGCGGTGCCGAGCGTGGGAAGGGCGGTCGTCGCGAGGAGGAGGATGAGGCGCAGGCGGGGCAGCTGCATGGAGGGAGTTTGCGAGCGGTGGGGGCGGTTCAAAGGGAAAACTGCGCGCGTAAAGTCTTTTACTGGAAGAGCGGGTTTTGGGTTCACGCGCAGGGAAACTTGCCTCATTCCAAACTGCACCTCATCGCTACCCCGCGCATGTACCTCGGTCAAAAAGTGGTCGTCATTATGCCTGCGTATAATGCCGCCAGGACGCTCAAAAAAACCTATGACGAGGTGATGGCGCAGGGCGTGGTCGATCTCGTGATCGTGGTGGATGACGCAAGTCGCGACGATACGGTGGCGCTGGCGAGGACGCTGCCGCAGACGGAGGTGATCGTGCATGCGAGGAACCTTGGCTACGGCGGAAACCAGAAAACGTGCTACGCGGCGGCGCTGGCGGCGGGCGGCGATATCGTGATCATGGTGCACCCGGATTATCAATACACGCCGCTGCTGATTCCGGCGATGGTCTCGATCATCGCGAACGGACTTTATCCGTGCGTGATCGGGAGCCGGATATTGGGGAATTATGCGCTGCGCGGCGGGATGCCGGGGTGGAAGTATGTGGCGAACCGCGGGCTGACGTGGATGGAAAACCTTCTGTTTGGGGCGCATCTCTCGGAGTACCACACGGGGTACCGGGCGTTTTCCCGGGAGCTGTTGGAGCGGGTGCCGTGGAGGAACAACTCGGACGACTTTGTATTCGATAATCAGATGCTGGCGCAGATCCTTTGGGAGGATTTCACGATCGCGGAGGTGAGCTGCCCGACAAAGTACTTCGCGGAGGCGTCCTCGATCAATTTCCAGAGGAGCGTGCGGTACGGGTTGGGATGCCTGGCGACGGCGATGGCGTTCCGGTTGTGCCGGATGGGACTGATGCGGTCGAAGTTATTTCCACGGCGGCAGCCGGACGGCGTGAGGGATGCGGCTGCGGTGGTTTAAGGGGCGGGATCGCGGACGGGGAGGGAATCGCGATAGCGGGCGAGATGGGCGCGGAGGTCGGCGGCGAGGGCTGGGTTATTTTCGGCGAGGGCGAGAGCGCGCCCGGCGGTGGCAATGGCTTCGGGGAAGCGGGTGTTTTCGGCGAGGGCGGCGGCTAGGACGCGGAGGGCGAATGGGTTTTCGGGACCGGTTTTTTCGAGGGCGCGTTGAGCGAGCGCGAGGGATTCGGAGGCGTTGCGAAGCGAGGAGTCGGGGGTGGTGGCGAGGAGCCAGGCGAGGTTGGCGAGGGTGTCGGGGGAATCGGGGTTTAATTCGAGAGAGGCGCGGAGGTGGGGCGCGGCTTTGGCGGGCTGGTTTTGTTGGAAGAAGAGGTTGGCGAGGAGGTCGTGAAGTTGGACGGAGTCGGAGTGGACGCGAAGCGTTTGCTCAAGGTGGGCGATGGCTTCGTGGGAGCGGTTGGTTTGGAGGAGAGCGATGGCGAGGTTGGTCGCGGCTGGGACGTGTTGCGGAGAGTGCGTGAGGGCGCGGCGATAGTGGGTGATAGCGTCGTCGGGCTGGCCGCGGTGGAGGAGGATGTTGCCGAGGTTGTTCAAGGCGTCGGGATCCTCGGGGCGGATGGCGAGGGCGGCGCGGATGTGCGTGTCCGCGTCGTCGATACGGCCCTGGTCGAGGAGGATGCTGGCGAGATTTGTGCGGGCGGCAACGTACTCGGGGCGGAGATCGACGGCGGTGCGAAAGTGGTGAAGGGCGAGGTCGGGGCGATTTTGGCGGAGGAAAAGGTTGCCGATATTGAAGTGGGCGACTGCGAGCGTGGGGCGGAGGGCGACGGCTTTTTGGAATTCGGCGAGGGCGTCGGTGTCGCGACCTTGGGCGAGGAGAGCGTTGCCGAGGTTGTTATGGATTTCGGCGAAGCCGGGACGGAGGGCGATCGCCTCGCGGGTGTGGCGGAGGGCGTCGTCGATGCGGCCTTGTTGGAGGTAGAGGTTGCCGAGATTGGAGTGGGCGACGAAGCAGGCGGGGTTTTTCGCGAGGGTGGTTTGCCAGAGGGCTTCGGTGTTTTTGTAGATGTGGCTTTGCTGCCAGGTGAGTGTGGCGAGGACCGACAGGGGAAGAAGGTAGAGGGGGAGAGGGTGGCGGGTAGACCGGAAGAGATGTGTGAAGGCGGCGCCGAGGGCGGCGAGGATGGGGAGGCTGGCGAGGTATTGGTAGTGGTCGGCGACGAAGGAGTAGATGAAGGGGTAGACGTTGAGGAAGCCGAGGACGGGGAAGAGCGTGCCGGCGAAGAGGAGGGCGGTGGCGAGCGGGGTGCGGGTGCGGCGGCGGAGTAACCAAAGTGTGGTGACAAGCGCGAGGGCGGTGGCGGGAAAGAGCCATTGCCAGAGCTGGGCGGTGTCGAGGGTCCAGCGCGGGTAGATGAAGACGAGGTCGGCGGGCCAGAGGAGTTTGCCGAAGTAGAACCAGACGGCGCGCCCGGCGATGAGGAGGCGTTCGAAGGGATCGAGGGTGAAGGCGTCGCCCTCGGCGCCGATGAAGGTGCGCTCGATCCAGGCGGTGGTGAGGCCGGCGGCGATGCCGAGCGCGAAGAACGGGAGCAGGGGGATCGCGTCGGATTTCCAAGAGAGGCGGCCGCGGCGCCACCAGAAGACGACGAGGAGAGCGGCGGGGAGGCTGGCGGTGACGGTTTTTGAGAGGAGGGCGGCGATGAACAGTGCGAGGGCGGTGATGTAGGCGGAGCGGCGGCGGGTGTTGTCGAAACGCAGATACGCGAGGGCGGCGGCGAGGTAGAAGACGGTGGAGAGGGTGTTCTTGAGCTCGGAGATCCAGGCGACGGATTCGATATGGACGGGGTGGAGGGCGAAGAAGAAACCGGCGAGCCAGGCGCCGGGGAGAGCGAGTTTTTTCAGGATGGCGACGAAGAGGAGCGCGGCGGTGGCGTGGAGCAGGATGTTGACGAGATGGTAGCCGAGCATCGCGTGGCCCCAGAGCTGATTCTCCAACCAGAAGACGCTGTGCGTGACGGGATAGTATTGGGAGACGGCGCCGAGTTCGGTCCAGATGCGCGCGAGGCCGTCGAGCGAACTGAGTTCGGGTGGGGTGAGATGGTCGTCGTCGTCGAAGATGGCTTCGCCGTGCCATGCGGGGAAGTAGACGAGGAAGGTGACGAGGAGGAGGAGGGCGGCGATCACGCTATCGCGCCGCCACCAGCGGACATTGGCGGGACTGGTTTTTGTGGGCGCGGTGGACTGCAAATTCATGGAGCGGCGGGGTTGCCAGTCCGAATAAGCTCCTGGTGGATGGTTTCGAGAAGGGCTTTGGCTTCGGCGTCGTTGGGTTGAAGCGCCAGGGCTCTTTCCATGGAGGCCCGGGCCTCTGTCAGGCGTCCGCTCCGGCGCTGTGCGTCGCCGAGATTGAAGTGCGCATTCGCGTGATTGGGCTGAATTTTCACCGCTTGAGTGAGGCAGGCGATGGCTTGCTCAAACCGGCCTGCCTGAATGAACACGAAACCGAGGTTGCTGAGTGCGTCCGCGTCTTTGGGCTGGATGCGTAGTGCGTCACGATACGAACCGGCAGCCTCGTCGAGCCTGCCGAGCACGAGCAACGAATTGCCCAGGTTTACGCGCGTGACGGCATCGTCCGGCCGCAATGTGGCGGCGATCCGCAGTTCTCTCGCGGCCTCCTCGACGCGACCTTTGGCGTGCAGCAATGTGCCAAGATTGTACCGGGCGACGGCTAGGGACGGCTGGACCTTCACGGCCTGATTAAAACAGGCGAGGGCATCTGCATCGCGCCCTTTTTGCAGCAAGGCGCATCCAAAATTAGTGAGGGCCTCGGCGAAACGGGGGTGTATGGCGATGGCCTGTCTTAACTCGACGATGGCATCGTCGACGCGGCCACGTGAGAGGTAAAAGTAACCGAGGCCGTTGTGAGCGACGTAATTATTTTTCGTCACGGCGAGCGCGCGGTTGTAAAGTCGCTCGCTGTCCTGCCAGTGCGGGAGCTGGCGCGCGGTCAGGAATGCCAAGGCAAGCATGACTGCGCCGGCGATGGCGGTGGCTGCGATACGGGCAGGTCGATAACGGGCGACCAGGTTTGAGAGTGGCCATACGATCGCGATGAAAAGGCCGATGCAGGGAAGATAGGTGTAGCGGTCGGCCAGCGCCTGATTCCCCACCTGAACGAAACCGATCGTAGGAACGAGCATACCGCCAAACCAGAGCCAGCCAACGGTGAATGCCGGGGCGCGCTTGATAAAAAGAAAAGCTGCGATGGTGGCTCCGCAGACCAGCAGCGTACTGATGGCAATGGTGGCGACCGGCCACTGTCCGGGGTGCGGATAAAAGACCGCGAGTCCGGCGGGCCAGAATGTTTTTTCCACGTAGCCGGCGCAGGCGACGACGGCGTTTCCGAGGCGTTCGTCCCAGGAGAAGCTTTCAAGCGAACGAACGGCTCCGCCTTGTTTCTGGACGACGAAGGTGATGACGCATGACGCCGCGCTAAGAAAAAAGAATGGGATTTTTTCGAGGAGCAGCCGGGCGATTTGCTTTCGCGCGTTCGATGTGTGGGAGAAATCAATTCGTTGCAGCGGCCAGAAATCCAGCAGGAGCAGCACGCAGGGAAGCGTCACGAGCATGGGTTTGCTCATCAGGCCGAGCGCAAACAATAGCAGCGTGGCGATGTACCATGTACGTCGACGATGCGGTCGCTCGCGAGCGGCAGCATAATGCGTGTAGCCTGCGAGACAGAGCAGGAAAAAGAAGGCGCTGAGCACATCTTTGCGTTCAGCGATCCACGCGACCGACTCGACGCGAAGCGGATGAAGGGAAAAAAGCGCGGCCACGAGAAGACTGCGCCAGACGGCACCGGTAAGCCGGCGCAAAACGGCGAAGAGCAGGGCGACGTTTGCGAGGTGGAAAAGGACGCTGGTCAGGTGATGTCCCGCTGGATTTCCCCCAAAAAGCGTCACGTCCAGCATGTGCGAGAGCCAGGTGAGCGGATGCCAGTTGCACGCGTGGCTGGAGGTGAACGCCCATTTCACGCCCGGCAGGGCAAGGCCGTCGAGAACGTGCCGGTTGTCCGTGACGTAATCGGTATCGTCATATGAAACGAAGTCGTGATGCCTCACCGGCAGATAAACGAAGAGCGTGACGGCAAGAAGAAGTCCTAGCGCCAGCCAGCTTTGACGCGATTGATTGGGCGAGTGTGGTGATGTCACGGAGGGATCGATGAAGCTGGCGTCTTTTGTGACAGCAATCAATCGCCGGGCTTGGCGCCTAGGGCGGGCTGGCCGAGGGTGGCGAGCCAGGCGCGGGCGGCGGTGGGGTCAGTTTTCATCCAGAATCTCGATACGCTTTCGATGGCGTGCTGGCGTTGCTGGGGATCGCGGATGGAGCGGACGAAGGTGGAGGCGAGTTGCGGACGTTCGACGGCGAGGGCCTGTGTGTACGTTGTGAAGGCGGTGTCGCGGGAGGCGTCGGCGGGGAGAGACGAGAGCCATTTACCGGCGCGCTGGGGATCGGTGCGGGCCCATTGTTCGGCGACTGCATTGAGGGCGGCGGTGCGCATGTCGCTTTGCGGGAATGCGGAAACCCAGCCTGCTGCGGCGGCGGGATCGGTGCGGGTCCAGTTTTCTACGAGGACGCCGATGGCCTCGCCTTTGAGTTCGCGGCCGGGGAGCGAGGCTGCGAAGCCGGCGGCGTCGGAGGGCGAATACTGCGAGAGGGCGATGATGAGGCCGTTGTTGAGTTCGGTGCGGAGGGCTCCCGGCGGGAGCTGGCGGGCGCTTTCGATGGCGGCGTGGGGATTGTCGCGGGCCCAGGCCTGGGCGATCTGGCCGACGAGTTCGTCGCGGGCGATGGCGGAGGTTGTTTGCGAAGCGATTTCGAGGCTCTTCGCGGGATCGGTGTAGACCAGAGTGCCGCCGATGGAGGCGAGGGCGTTTTGTTTGGCGGGGCCATCCGGAAGCTGGCGGGCCCAATCGAGGGCGGCGGTGGAGTCGTCGCGTGCCCACTGGGCGGCAGCGGAGGCGACGGCGTATTCGCGTTCCTCGGACGCCTGGAGATTGGCGGCCCAGGCGAGGGTGGCGCGGGGATCGGACTTGGCGCGTTCGCTGGCGATCTGGGCGACGGCGTCGGTTTTCACTTTGCCCGCTGGGAGCGTTTCCACCCAGGCGAGGGCTTCGGCGGGATCGGCGTGGGCGAAGCGGGCGACGATGACGGAGACTGCGTCGCGCTGGAGGGCACCGGCGGGGAGCGCGGAGGCGAAGGCGGTGGCGAGATCGGGGTCTTCGGCGGAGAGTTCGAGGCTGATGGATTTGAGCAGCTCGTTGCGTCCATTGCCGGCGGAGGCGGTGGTGATGTACTCCATGGCGGCCTCGGGGTCGTTGCGGGCGAGGCGGCCGACGATGGAGCTGATGGTGGTGATGCGGGTGTCGCCGGGCGGGAGGTTGGTGGCGGAGGCGAGGGCTTGGGCCGGATCGTCGAGGGACCAGAGAAGGAGGACGTTGCCGAGCATCTCGTTTTTCGCAGCGCTGGCGGGGAGGGCGGAGGCGTAGGTGAAGGCGGCGGAGGGGTCTTCGTTGGCCCAGTTGCCGACGATGTGGCCGAGGGCGAGGTCGCGGCTGGAGCCGGGCGGGAGTTTTTCGGCGAAGCGGAGGGCGCCTTGCGGATCGGTGGCGGGCCAGGCGGCGGCGGTCATCTCGATGGCGGCTGTGCGGTGGGGGCCGGCGGGGAGGGCGAGGGCGTAGCTGGCGGCGGCGTTGGGATCGGTGGCGGCCCAGTTAAGCAGGATGATGCTGAAGACGGTGTTCTTGTCGCCACTGGCGGGGAGGGCGCCGGCCCAGGCGAGGGCGGCCTGTGGATCGCGGAGGGCCCAGGCGCGTGCCAGGACTTCGAATACAGCGTGGCGCTCCTCGGCGCGGAGGTTGAGTTTGCCGAGGTGGGCGGCGGCGGCGGCGGGATCGGCGGCGGCCCAGGAGGTGAAGACGGTGGCGTAGGCGGCGGAGCGCTGGGCGGGCGGGAGTGAACTGATGAGGCCGAGGGCGGCCTGCGGGTCTTTGGCGGCGAGGTGCGGGAGGGCGAGGAGAAGGGCGGAGTTTTTGAGCGGGCCGGCGGGGAGTTTGCGAATCCAGGCGATGGCGTTGTCGGGACTGGCGCGGAGCCAGCCGTCGAGGAGGGCGGCGAGGATGGACTCGCGGATTTTCGAAGGAGGAAGCGATTCGGAGAAGGCGAGGGCGGCAAAAGGATCGAGCTCGGCCCAGCGGGCGAAGAGGGTTTTGCGAAGTTCGGACTGGATGGGGGAAACGAGGTGCGCGCGGATGGCGGGCATGAGGCGGCTCCAGTCGCCGGCGGGGAGCGCGCCGAGGAGCGTATCCCATTCCTTGGTACGGAGCCAGAGGGTGCGGCGGCATTCGTCGTCGAGGCGGGCGATGAGCTGGTCGAGGGTGAGTTGAGGGGCGGTGAATTGCGAGGAGGGATCGGAGGCTGGCGTGGATTGGGCGGCGGAGCGGATGGAGGCGTCGCGGAGGCGTTGTTCGCGGGATTTCGAGGCGGAGTCGCGGCCGAGCCAGAAGCCGAGGGCGAGGGTGGCGATGAGGGCGGCGGACAAGAGAAGGGGGTTCTTCATGAGAAGATGGGGCTCAGATTTTTACAGGAGGGAACGGAGGTAACGGAGAGGGGGAGGAGTTCGGATTCCGGAAGTTTTACAGAAGGTAACGAAGGGAACGAAGAGCGGCAGGTGGTCGGTGACGGGGTGTTTTTTCAGATGAGAACGCGGGTGGCGACGGACCGGCGCGTTAGGGATAATGCGCCCTACCTGCGGAGTAGGGGTGGGGGTTGCGGGGTGGTGGCTTCGAGGGCGAGGGCGAGGTTTCGCTGGGCGGGGGCGAAGGTGGGGTCGAGGGCGAGGGCGGCGCGGAAGCGGGCGATGGCGTCGGCGGTGCGGCCGGACTGGAGGAGCGCCCAGCCGAGGTTGTTGAGGACTTCGGGGTTGTTGGGCTGGAGCGCGGCGGTGCGTTCGAAGTGTGGGACGGCGGCGGATACGTTGCCTTGTTGAAAGAGACAAATAGCGAGACGGTAATGGGCGTCGGCTGAGTCGGGCTGGAGCGCGAGCACGGCGGAGAATTGCTCGGCTGCGGCGGCGAGATCGCCTTGCTGGAGGAGGGCGAGGCCGAGGTGGTTGTGGGGCTCGGCGAAGCGCGGATCGAGGGTGATGGCGTAGCGGGCGTGGAGGATGGCTTCGTCGAACAGAGATTTCTGGAGGAGGCCGAAGGCGAGGTCGCTGTGGGCTTTGGCGACGTCGGGCTCGAGTTCGGCGGCGCGACGGAAATGCGTGAGGGCGTCGTCGAGGCGGCCTTGATGGAGGAAGGCGTTGGCGAGGTTGCCGTGTGCGTTGGGGTGGTCGGGGAGAATTTCGAGGGCGCGTTGGAAGCGGGCGATGGCGGCGTCGGTTTTTCCCTGGCCGAGGTAGATCGCGCCGAGGTTGTTGTGACCCATGTAGGAGTCGGGGTTGCGGGCGATGGTGGTGGTCCAGAGGGTTTCGAGGTTTTCGTAGATGCGGCTCTGGCGCCAAGTGAGCGCCGCTAATGTGAGGAGGAGGGCGGCGGGGATGATACGGAAGAGGGTGGAGGATAGAGGGGAGAAGGTAGAGACGCGGTGGCGGAGTTTGGTGAGACCGACGGCGATGAGAGTGAGGGGGCCGATGACGGCGACGTAGGCGTAGTGGTCGGCGACGAAGGTGTACTTGAAGGTGTAGAGCATGATGAACCCGAGGAGCGGGCTCAGCATGGCGATGAAGAAGATGGCGGCGGTTTCGACGGAGCGGCCGGTGAGGCGGCGGAGGCGATAGAGGAAGAAGCCGAGAGCGAGGCCGGCGAGGAGGGGGAGGTAGGCGAGCGGGTTGGTGGCGTCGATTTTCCAGAGCGGGTAGTTGAAGGTGAGGTTGGAGGGCCAGAGGAGTTTCCCGAGGTAGAACCAACTGGCGCGGGTGGCGACGAGGAGGCGGTCGATCCAGGGCATGGCGTAGGTTTCGCCGTGGGTGCCCTGGTGGTGGCGTTCCCACCAGATGGATACGAGACCCATGGCGACGCCGAAGAGAACGAAGGGCACGATCTGGAGGATGCGGGCGCGGGTGATGGGTTCGTGGCGTAGCCAGAGAATGAGTACGAGAGCGGCGGGGAGGGTGCAGGCGGTGGTTTTGCTGAAGAGGGCGAGGGCGCAGGAGAGGAGGGAGAGCGCGTACAGGAGCCAGGGGCGGGAGTGGAGGAGGCTGGATTTTTTACAGGAGGAAACGGAGGGAACGGAGGAGGGAGAGGCGGCGGAGGCGTTGAGGAAGGCGAGCCAGGCGAGGAGGGAGAGGAGGAAGAAGAAGAGGGACTGGGTGTTTTTGAGCTGCGTGATCCAGGCGACGGACTCGACGTTGATGGGGTGGAGGGCGAAGAGAGCAGCGGCGAGGAAGGAGGAAGAGTGAAGGGTGAAGGGTGAAGGGTGAAAGGCGGAGGGGCCGGAAGAAGATAGAGGATAGAGGGTGGAAGATAGAGTGGGGCGGAGGAGTTGGTGGAGGAGGCGCCAGAGGAGGAGGGCGTTAGTGGCGTGGAGGAGGATGTTGAACCAGTGGTAGCCGGTGGAGTTGAGGCCCCAGAGGGAGTATTGGAGGCGGAAGGTGGTGTAGGTGAGTGGGAAATACTGGGAGGGGGAGTCGGTGGAGAACCAGATACGGGAGAGTCCGTCGGGGGCGGAGAGGAGGGGATTGTGGGTGACGTAGTCGTCGTCGTCCCAGATGAAGCCGGCGGTCCAGGCGGGTTGATAGGCGAGGATGACGGCGAGGACGAGGAGAGCGCCGAGGAGGAGGGTGGAGGCGTGGAAACGCGGGCGGGACATTTGGGGAATGACCAATGGCGGAGGGGGAGCGTGGTCGGAGTGGCGGGAGATTTCTTCTGCGGTAAGCGGGCTGGAGTTGTGGCGCGTGCGAGCAGGCTGGCCTACGGGTCGGTGGTGCGGAGGGGGGGGGCGGTGCGGAGGAGGGCGAGTTGGTTTTCGAGGAGGGCGGTGATGGCGGGATTGTTTTGAGAGAGGGCGATGGCGCGTTGGAGGGTAGTGATGGCTTCGGGGTGGCGGGCGGTTTCGGACTGAGCGGCGGCGAGGGAGCGGAGGACGAGCGGGTCGTCGGGCGCGAGGGTGGCGGCGTGTTGGGCGAGGGTGAGCGACTCAGGGCCGTTGCGGAGGGTGTCGTCGGGCCAGGTGGCGAGGACCCAGGCGAGCTGGGCGTGGGTGCGGGCGTTGTCGGGCTGGAGTTTTACCGCGGTGCGGAGGTGCGGGATGGCGGAGCGGGCGTCGCGCTGGCGGAGGAGGACGAAGGCGAGGTTGTTGTGCGCCTGGGCGAAGGCGGGGCGGAGGGCGGTGGCGCGCTCGAAGTGGGGGCGGGCTTCGTCGAGGCGGTTGCTGAGGATGAGCGCGGTGCCGAGGTCGTTGTGGGCGTCGGCGGCGTCGGGGCGGAGCGCGAGGGATTTTTCGAAGCGGGCGATGGCGGGGGCGAGGTCGCCGCGGTTGAGAAGGACGAGGCCGAGGTTGTAGTGGGCGTTGGCGTGATTGGGATCGAAACGGAGCGCGGTGAGGAAGTGGGGCTCGGCTTCGGCGTCGCGGTGGTGTTGGAGGAGTGCGGAGCCGAGATTGTTGTGGGCGTCGGGATAATTGGGCTGGGCGGCGATGGCGCGGCGGAAGTGGGTGAGCGCGGGATCGAGGTGGCCTTGGGCGAGGAGGGCGTTGCCGACGTTGACGAGTGCGAGGGCGAGGTCGGGGCCTTGGGGGTCGAGGCTGAGGGCTTTTTCGGCGTGGAGGAGCGAGGCGGGGATATCGCGTTTTTCGAAGAGGACTGCGCTGAGGTTGTTGTGGGCGATGTAGGAGCCGGGGTTCTTGGCGATGGTGTCGCGCCAGAGGGTTTCGAGGTTTTTGTAGATGTGGCTTTGGCGCCAGGTGAGCGCTGCCAGTGTGAGGATGAGTGCGGCGCTGAGCGCCGCACGGATAAAGGTGGAGCCCGTTGAAGTCGGAAGTGGGAAGTTTAAGAAGCGGAGTCGGGTGAGACCGACGGCGAAGAGGGCGATGGGGCCGATGCTGGCGACGTACTGGTAGTGGTCGGCTACATACGAATAGCGGAAGGTGTAGAGCATGATGAAGCCGAGGAGCGGGCTGAGCATTGCGATGAAGAAGAGCGCGGCGGTCTCGGGGGCGCGGCCGACGAAGGGGCGGAGGCGGATGAGGAAGAAGATGAGTGCGAGCCCGGCGAGGAGCGGGAGCCAGGCGAGCGGGTTGGTGGAATCGATTTTCCAGAGCGGGTAGCTGAAGGTGAGGTCGGCGGGCCAGAGGAGTTTCCCGAGGTAGAACCAGGCGGCGCGGGTGGCGATGAGGAGGCGGTCGATGGGACCGAGGGCGAAGACGGCGCCGTCGGTGCCTTGTTGGGTGCGTTCCCACCAGACGGTGACGAGGCCCATGGCGAGGCAGAGAGCGGCGAAGGGGACGATCTGGAGGATGCGGGCGCGGGTGATGGGATCGTGGCGTAACCAGAGAATGAGTACGAGGGCGGCGGGGAGGGTGCAGGCGGTGGTTTTGCTGAAGAGGGCGAGGGCGCAGAAGAGGAGGGAGAGCGTGTAGAGGAGCCAGGGGCGGAGTGGGGAAGAAGAGGCGGCGGAAGACGGAAGGGTTTTACAGGAGGAAACGGAGGGAACTGAGGAAGGCGTGGAGGAATTGAGGAAGGCGAGCCAGGCTAGGAGGGAGAGGAGGGTGAAGAAGAGGGACTGGATGTTTTTTAGTTCGGTGATCCAGGCGACGGATTCGACGTTGATGGGGTGCAACGCGAAGAGGGCGGCGGCGAAGAAGGAAGAGTGAAGAGTGAAGGGTGAAGGGTGAAAGGAGGAGGAGGGGAGGGAGCGGAAGAGGACGTGGAGGAGGCGCCAGAGGAGGAGGGAGTTGGCGGCGTGGAGGAGGAGGTTGACCCAGTGGTAGCCGGCGGGGTTGAGGCCCCAGAGGGAATATTGGAGGCGGAAGGTGGTGTAGGTGAGCGGGAAATACTGAGAAGGGGAATCGGTGGAGAACCAGATGCGTTGAAGGCCGTCGGGGGCGGAGAGGAGAGGGTTGTGGGTGACGTAGTCGTCGTCGTCCCAGATGAAGCCGGCGGTCCAGGCGGGTTGGTAGGCGAGGATGATGGCGGCGATGAGGAAGGCGCCGAGGAGGACGGGGGAGGCGTGGAAACGCGGGCGGGGCATTTTGGGGGAATGACCAATGACCAGTGACCAATGACCAATGACGGAGGGCGGAAGTGGGGTGGATTTACAGAAGGTAACGAAGGGAACGAAGAGCGGTGGGTGTGTGGAGGTAGGGCTTCGTTAGAGTGGTTTATTTTGAGGGAAGGACGAAGCGCCGAGGCGCTTCGTTAAAGCGGTGCCGAGGCACCGCACTCCATATCAGTCAGTTTTCTCGAGGGAGTTGAGCCAGGCGTTGGCGGCGGCGGGATCGGTCTGGAGCCAATGGTGGGCGATGGCTTCGACGGCGCGCTGGCGCTCTTCAGGGCTCTTGATCGAGGCGAGGGAGCGGGCGGCGAGTGCTGGTTTTTCCTGGGCGAGTTCGGTGGCGTAGGTGGCGTAGGCGGCGTCGCGGGCGGGGTCGGCGGGGAGAGTGGCGAGCCAGCGTTCGGTTTTTGTCGGATCAACGCGTGTCCATTGTTCGGTTACATTTCTGACGGCGGTGTCGCGAAGGGCGCCGGGTGGGAATTGCGAGACCCAGGAGGCGGTGGAGACGGGGTCGGCGATGGCCCAGTGGACGACGGCGTCGGTGATGGCGGAGTTTTTCACGTCGCCGCGCGGAAGCGTGGTGGCGTAGGCGATGGCTTCGGACGGAGCGATTTGGGAGAGGTAGGCGATGAGGTTGCTCACCAGCTCAGTACGGGCGGGGCCGGCGGGGAGCTGGCGGGCGCGTTCCATGGCGGCTTGGGGATCCTGACGGGACCATTCCATGGCGATATTCGCGAGGAGGCCGTCTTGATCGGGACCGGCGGGAGTTTTCAGCGCGAGGTCGAGGCTGGCGGAAGGGTTGGTCGCAGCGAGGCGGCTGCTGACGGTGAGGAGCGCACTTTGGCGGGCGGGGCCTTCGGGGAGTTTTTCGGTCCACTCGAGGACGGCGGCGGGATTGTCGCGGGTCCATTGGGCGATGGCGGCTTCGACGACACGGTCGCGACCGGAGGATTCGGAGAGGCTGGTGGCCCAGGCGAGGGCGGACTCGGGGTTGGATTTCACGAGCTCGGCGCCGACTTGGGCGAGGGCGATGTTTTTGGTCATGCCTTCGGGGAGATTTTGGGCCCATGCGAGGGCTTGCTGGGGATCGGCGGCGGAGAGGTCGTCGACGATGAGGCGGACGACTTTGCCCTGGGCTTCGCCGACGGGCATGGCGCTGGCGAAGCGGGTGGCGAGGGCGGGATCGACGGCGGCGACGGAGAGGGTGACGGAGCGGAGGAGGTTGTCGCGTTCGCTGCCGGGGGGAGTGTTGGTGACGAAGTCCATGGCCTCGTCGGGGTTTTGGCGGGCGAGCTGGCCGATGACGGAGCTGAGGGCATTGATGCGAACGCTGCCGGGCGGGAGTTGCGTGGCGGCGGCGAGGGCTTTTTTCGGTTCATCGACGGACCATTGGTTGAGGATGGTTTCGAGGGCGTCGCTTTTGGTGGCACCGGCGGGAAGATCCTTGGCGTGAGCGAAGGCGGAGGCGGGATCGGAGACGGCCCAGGTGGCGACGAGGTCGCGGAGAAGGATGTTGCGGCTGGCGCCGGGCGGGAGTTTTTCGGCGAAGCGGACAGCACCCTGGGGATCGGAGGCGGGCCAGTTTTGGGCGATTGTAGTGATTATTGTGTTACGTGCTGGACCGGGGGAAAGTGTGAGTGCGTAGGTGGAGGCGGCGTCGGGGGCGGTGGAGGCCCAATTGGAGACGATGCGCGCGAGGATGGAGGTTTTCAGGCTGCCGTGGTCGAGGGTGGCGGCCCAGGCGAGGGCATCGGTGGGGCTGCGCCCAGCCCAGGAAGAGGCGATGGCCTCGAACAAGGCGAGGCGGGTGGCGGGAGCGAGGTCGAGGGAGGCGGCGTGTGTGGCGGCGGATTGGGGATCGGTGGCGGCCCAGGTGCCGAAGATGGCGGCGTAGCCGCTGGTGCGCATGCCGGCGGGGATTGCGTC
This sequence comes from uncultured Nibricoccus sp., assembly GCA_966249325.1. Lineage (GTDB taxonomy): Bacteria > Verrucomicrobiota > Verrucomicrobiia > Opitutales > Opitutaceae > Nibricoccus. The sequence goes on from CBINDC010000012.1 coordinate 90,241, forward strand.
GAGGAGGGCGAGCGCGGCGCGGGGATCGGTGGAGGCGAGGCGGGGAAGGGCGAGGTTGACGGCTTCGTTTTTCAGATCGCCGGAGGGAAGCTGGCGTATCCAGGAAACGGCTTCATCGGGGCGCGTGGCGAGCCAGCCTTGAAGGACGGTGACGCACATGGCGTCCCGGATGACGGGATCGGGAAGTCTGCGGGCGGCGGTGAAGGCGGCTACGGGATCGCCCTCGGACCAGCGGTCGAAGAGGGCGCGGCGGAGTTCCTCCTGGGCGGGCGCGAGGGCGGAGTCGCGGACGAGGGTGAAGAGGCGGGCGGTATCGGACGGGGAGAGCGTGTCGAGGACGGCATTCCAGTCGCGCGTGCGGTGCCAGAGCCCGGCGCGGCATTCGCGGGAGATTTCGGCGGCGATTGTCTCGAGAGGGGTGAGCGTGGAGGTTTCGAGGAAGGCGGCGGGGCCGGACGATGAGGCGGGCGATTTTTTTCCGATCCAGAATCCGATGGCCAGGGAGGCGGCGAGGGCGCAGAGCGTAGCGATAGTTTTTTTCATGCGGCGAATCGAGAGTGGCGGATGGCAAGCAGCCGCGGTGGCCTGAAGACCTCCGCGGCTGCGAGAGTACGATTACCTAACCCGTACTGGAGACTTGTCGCTTACTGGCAGCTGACGTTGATGGAGTTGCCGCCGCCGTCGGAGCTGATCGAGGTGCAGGGATGGCAGTTGCGCACGGTGCCGCCGTTGACGCGGCTGTTGGATGTAGTTTGCAACCAGATACCGTGGCTGGTGCAGTTGGTGGCGTTGACGGTGGAGACGGTGGTACCGGAGCTGCCGGAGACGCTGAAGAAGCCGCGGCCGCAGTTGTTGGAGGTGGCGGTGCCGAGGGTGGTGCTGCGGTTGCTGTTGGCGACGCGGAAGCCGGCGTAGCCGCCGCCGGTGTTGCAGCGGGTGCCGTTGACGGCGGTGCCGGAGCCGCTGCTGGACTGGTTGAGGAGGACGCCGCAGGCGCCGCGATCGGTGGCGGTGACGGTGCCCCAGCGGACGCCGTTGATGCCGTAGGTCTCGACGCCGTTGTCGCCGCCGCTGGTGATGGTGGGGCTGCCGACCTGGAGGGATGAGCCGGAGCCGCCTTTGCAGTTGTCGATGCGGAAGGCGATGCCGGCGGTGCCGTTGACGCTGCTGAAGGTCATCGTCTGGCAGGTGCTGAAGTACATGCCGAACCAGTCGGTGCCGGCCATCTTGAGGTTGGAGACGCCGAGGTTGGAGGCGTTGGTGGCGCGGATGATGCCGCCGGAGCCGGAGCTGGTGGCGGTGGTGCCGTTGCCGGTGACGGAGATGTTGCTCTTGATGCCGATGGCGCCGCTGAGGGTGCCGGAGTTTTTGATGTTGAGGGTGCCGGAGCTCATGGCGGCGACGCAGGCGTTGGCGGCGGCGGTCATGCTGGAGCCGGTGTATTTGGTGACGCCGTCGACTTTGCCGGTCCAGGTGCTGCCGGAGCGGGTGATTTCGCCGAAGGCGGCGAAGGCGGTGGATGCAGAAAGGCCGACGAGGGCCGCAGCGGACAGGACATTGCGCACAGTATGCTTCATGATCTTGGGGTAGTTTATTTGGCTGACGTTACTCTTCCGGACGCTGGGTAAGCGCGGCGGCACCGAGTGCGGAGAAGCACGGAGGAGACGTCGTTTCCGGGAAGAAAGCAGGTAACTCTTCTGAGTGCCGTGGCGGGTGAATGCGGGGCACGCCGATGAGGTAAAGGGGTAGGAGAAGAACGGGGTAACTGGTAACTGACAGAACCGGAGGGGAGCCGGGTGAGGTGAAGATAAGGTTGGTTAGCGGTGTCAGGGCGACTATGCGCAAATCATACAGTCAGTGAGCGCAGCTTGGATGCATTTAGCTAGTGCGGGTTTTTGTGGAAAAGTCTGAGCGGAACCTCCCGGTCGCTGGCTTGACGGATGCGGACGATATGTGCCGCATCGCTTTCATCCCTATGAATCTCCAAATCCCGGCCCGGGAATGGGCGCGTCGCCTGTCTTTCATGCTCATGCTGGCGGGTTTACCCGTGTTTGCGGCGGATACGTCGACGCCCGCAGACGAAGCGGTGGCGAACGGCACGACGCCGGGTGGGGCGGATACGATCGTTGCGCAAACGCCGATGCGGTTTGAGGCGGAAGGCGGGGGTGTGCATGGGGAGCTGGCGGTTGCGTCGCAGGTGCTGAGTGCGGATTCGAGAACGGACCTGGTTTACACGATCACGGTTGAGCCGGTGTCGGGACGGGTGGGGCTGGCCGGGGGCGATGACACGGCTGATTTTTTCAAGAACAAGACCGCGCGGCTGGGGTATTTCGCGTATCAGCCGCAGGAAGGTTTTGTGGGGGAGGACTCATTTACCTACACGGTGCGAAACGAGACCTCGGGCCTCGTGTTCAAGGGTACGGTGGCGATCACGGTGAAGCCGCCGGCTCCGATCCTGCTCGATAAATTCGAGGTGAGCGCCGATCGCGAGCGTGCGATGGTGGTGCGGGACGTGGTGCTTATGACGCGTCCAAATACGCCGGTCTCGCACAAGGTGCCGAGCCATGAGGATTTCATGAACGAGGCGGATCGTAGCAGCATTGTGGATGCGAAGGTTGCGTACGTGCTGGACGACAAGGCGAAGGCGCAGAACGGCACCGCGCGGCTGGAGAGAACCACGGGGCAGCTCAGTTATGCGCCGAATCCCGGATTCATCGGCGAGGAGCGTTTCAAGTATTACACTTTCGACGAAAATAACTCCCACCTCGGTGTGGAGAATGTGGTTTCGGTGCGGGTCGAGCCGGTGCGCAGTGTGAAGCATTTGATGGCGGACCGCTCGCGCAGCCGTCAGGTCGACCTGGTGTTTGTGATCAATAATTCTCCCTCGATGGCGGAGCATCAGGATCGTATTGCGGCGAACCTGAGCCGTTTCCGGGAGCTGTTTCACACGCGCGATCTCGACTACCGGATCGGCGTGTTGACGACGGATTTCGTGAATGCAGATCCCGGACGCGGGGCTGACGATCAGCGCTACTACAAGGAAGTCCGTTCGGTGCAGCTCGATGAAGCCGGCAACCCGGTGCTCGATCGTCGCGAGCGGCCGAAGACCATTTCCAAGCGGGTCGCCAGCAACGGGCTCCTTGTGACGCTGCCGGTGTTGACGCAGCCGTGGGTCACGCCGAAGACGCCGGATCGGATTTTTTCCGAACTTGTGAAGGTGGGTACGAACGGGGACAGCAATCGCACGGCGTTCACGGCGGTGTATAATTTTGTCGCGGGGTTTTATAACAAGCAGCACGCGTTTTTGCGGCCCGATGCCACGACGATCGTGGTGTTCTTCATGGATGAAGAGGAGACGCGGATGGCGGTGTGGAAAGACCAGAAGAGCGGCGCCCCTCAAGCCGAGTGGGTCGAAGACGGGAAGCTGCCTGAGCTGCTCAACGAGTATAACACGCGCAACCCCGCGAAACGCCAGACGCTCGACAGCTATATCAACTACTGGGTGTTGCGCCCCTTCATCATCGTGAAGGGAAACAAGCGCGGAAAGCTGGAGATGCACGCGGTGGTGTCGCCGGGCAATGTTTCGCACCGGCGCGCGGCCGAGCTCACCGGTGGCACGGTGTTGAACATCGAGAGCGATTTTTCGGGGCCGCTGGCCGCGCTGGGCGACCGCATCGCGGATACCGTGGCTGTCGCGCTCGAACCTGTCGGGCCTAATGCGACGTTCTACAAAAAGAGCCTGCGCGTGCTGGTCGATGGACAGGAAGTGGGGGCCGATGCGGAGAATGGGTACGTTTACGACGAACTCACGCACAGCATCCGCTTCCAAGGCGCATCCAAGAAGCAGGCGTTTGCGGCAAAAATCGAGATCACCTACGAAGAGCACCTGTGATTCGGCGGGTGGTGGGATTTGGAGGATTACGCCTATGAAGGACGGCGGTCTGAGCGGACCGTCGTGGCGCGATGAAAGACGTGGAAGAAGGTATTGACAGAGGGGGAGCCGCTCCGGAGATTCCCCGGCCCTTTACGGCGGCCATAGCTCAGTTGGTTAGAGCACAAGATTGTGATTCTTGGGGTCGCGGGTTCGAATCCCGTTGGCCGCCCCATCTTCCACGGAGGAGGGAGTGGGAGGGGTGGAGAAAGTGAACGGGGTTTCCCGTTGCGGGAACGGAGGTTTTGGCGAGGGTACTCGCGTTTCCATGCAGCGTTTGCGCGTCGTCACCTACAACATCGCCCATGGCCGGGGCTTGCAGCCGATTCAGGGGCTGACCTCGCGGCGGAAGATTCGGGCGAATCTGCTGAGAATCGCGAAGCTGCTCAAGAGCCTGGAGCCCGATGTAGTGGCGCTTCAGGAGATCGACGAGGATTCGTTGTGGGCGGGGAGTTTTGACCAGTTGGAGTTCTTGCGGGAGTTCACGGGGCTGCCGTATGCGGTGTTTGGGGTGAACAACCGGCGGGCGGGTTTTTTGAAGCTGAATTATGGGAACGCGATTTTGTCGCGGCATCCGATCACCGAGGCGGAGAACATTAAATTCGGGCGGAGTAATTTTGGGGAGAAGGGGTTTTTATTCACGGAGATCGATGTGAAGGGGAGCCGGGTGCCGATCGTGAACATGCACCTGCACTACAGGTCGCGTGTGGCGCGGATCAAACAGGTGGAGCATGTGATGGCCTACCTGACGGAGAAACACCCGAAGCGGATCAGCCACTGGAAGATTCCGCCGATCGTGTGCGGGGACATGAACAACCCGTCGCACACGACGGACGCGACGGCGTCGTTGATGAAGTATTTTTCCAGCCACGGGCATTACACGCTGCATCCGAGAAGCGCGCCGACATTTCCGTCGCCGCTGCCGAGGAGGACGCTGGATTTCGTTTTTCTGCCACCGGCATGCGTGGAAGTTTATTGCCTGGTGGTGAAATCGTATCTGTCGGATCACCGGCCGGTGATGGTGGAGTTTAAGCTTGGGTGAGGCGGCGGCGGTGGAATCGAAAAGTTGCGCGGAGGTGTCCGGGCGGGCGAGGGTGGTACGTCGTAGGGGTGAACCCGCTCTTCAGATCCTCGGCCCCATCAATCATCGGAACGTTTTTATAACATCATGAACACGACACTTGCCGCCTCCGCCATTCCCGCCGGGAAATCGCCCTTCATGCTCATCTTCAAAGATGCCTCGACGGAGGCGTACCGGGGGCTTTCGCCGGAGCAGCGGCAGTTGTTGTTCAAGCAATGGTACGCGTGGTACGACCGCCTCGCCGTGCAGGGGAAACTGATTCACGGGCATCCGCTGGAGGAGGGCGGGCGGGTGGTGGCTAATCGCAATGGGCGGGTGGTGGACGGGCCGTTTGTAGAGGGCAAGGAAGTGGTCGGCGGCTACTTTTTTCTGGCGGTGGATAACGAGGCTGAGGCCGTCGAGATCGCGAAGCAGTGTCCGACGCTCAGCCACAATATCGGGCTGACGGTGGAGGTGCGTCCGGTTGCGGGGCTGTGTCCGGTATTGAGTGCCACCCCGGCGGGCGAGGAGCGCGCGAAATTGCAGGCCTCGGTGGCAGAGAAGTCGTAAGGACGGGCTGTATGGACAAGACGATGGATACCAGTTCCGCGACGCCGACGGGCGATCCCGCTTCCACGCAACGCGCGTCGCAGCTGGTGGAGCATTTCTTCCGTCACGAGACAGGACGTTTGCATGGTGCGCTGACGCGGCTGCTGGGGACGCATAATCTCTCGCTGGTCGAGGATGTGGCGCAGGAGGCGATGATGAAGGCATTTCGCGCTTGGTCGTTTGGCGGACCGCCGGCGAATCCGTCGGCGTGGATCACGCAGGTGGCGATGAACCTCGCGCGCGATGCGCTGCGGCACCGCAAGATGTCGTCGTCGAAGGAGGGGAACATCATCACGCACTTCGAGCAGACGGTGGCTGCGGCTGGCGCGGGCGGGACGGCGGATTTGACCGCGGATGCCGACGCGGATTTTCGGATACGGGACGACAGTCTGCGGATGCTTTTCGTGTGCAGTCATCCGTCGATCGCGGCGGATGCTCAGGTGGTGCTGGCGTTGAAAGTGCTGGGCGGCTTCAGCACGGCGGAGATTGCGCGGGCGTTTTTCAGCAGCGACGCGGCCATCGAGAAACAGCTGACGCGGACGAAACAGCGGATAGCGGAGGCAAAGCTGGCGTTCGAGCTGCCGGACGGCGCGGAGCTGGCGGAGCGGCTTGAGGGAGTGCTGGCGACGCTGTATCTGATTTTCAATGAAGGCTACAAGGCGTCGGCGGGGGAGAAGTTGTTGCGCGAAGAACTTTGCCGGGAGGCGATCCGGTTGACGCTGCTTCTTGTTGAGCATCCGGCGGGGCGGTCGGCGCAGAGCCATGCGTTGCTGGCGTTCATGTTGCTGACGGCGGCGCGGTTTCCGGCGCGGGTGGATGAGCAGGGGGATTTGTTGCGGCTCGATGACCAGGACCGGTCGAAGTGGGATTTTGCGCTGATCGAGCGAGGGCTTGTTCAACTGGCGCAGGCGGCGCAGGGGAAAACGCTCACGGAGTATCATCTGCAGGCGGGGATCGCGGCGTGTCATTGCATGGCGCCGACATATGAGGCGACAGACTGGGCGCGGATCCTGCGGCTGTACGACGATTTACAGGCGATCAAGCCGTCGCCGGTGGTGGCGATGAATCGCGCCGTAGTTGTGGCTCATCTACACGGACCGCAGGCGGCGCTGGATGCGATCCAGTCGATGCCGCAGCGGGAGCGGCTGGAGTCGCATTATCTGCTGCATGCGATCGTGGGGGAGTTGAATCACCGGCTGAACAAGCACGAAGCCGCGGTGAAGAGTTTCCGTCGGGCGTTGCAGCTCGCGAAAGTGGGGCCGGAGCAGACGCATCTGGCGCGGATGCTGGAGCGGTCGGAAGGGTTGTCGCAGAGCGGGTGAGGCAGGCAGCGGCTGACGTCAGTTGTGCGAGAGAGTTTTGCCCGGAGGATGGCGCTCCAGGTAGCGGACAACGTACGAACACGTCGCGGTCACGCGGCGGCGGGTTTCGCCGGCCCACACGAGGCCGGCGCGCACGAGGGCTTCCGCGACTCCTTTCCCGCGGAGAGCGGGCGGGACGAAGGTGTGGGTGAAGACCGCGTGTTCATCGTCGGCGGTATACTCGAGAACGGCTTCGCCGTGATCGGTGGGGATGAAGAAGCGGCGGGTGTCGGGGTCGTGGGTGACGTGCATAGAGAACGCTTCCCGCGTTTTTTCGACGAATCAACCGAATGGCTGATTTCTTCGCTGATAGGCGGTAAACATGATCAGTGGAGCAAGGGCGCGGTCTGGGATATTGAGGAATTGTACCTTGCTGTGCGGATGGCTTCACGCACGCTTACGGCATGACTGTGGTGATCGCCAAAACTTCAACCGCTCAGGTGAAGAAAGAACTCGCGGCCATGAAAAAGGCCGGGAAGCGGATTCGCGCTTCGAAAAAGACGGCGAAGGAATATCTGCTGAAGCACGGCTTCATCACCAAGGACGGCAAGCTGCACGAACAGTACCGCTGATATGTATTCCTCGGCATTCGTGCTTGGGTTTCATGGTTGTGATGAGGCGGTGGGGGAGCGGGTTTTAGCGGGAAAAGCAGGGTTAGCGACGAGCGAAAATCCTCATGACTGGCTCGGGCATGGCATTTATTTTTGGGAGAACAGCCCGGAGCGCGCGAAACAGTGGGCGGAGTTTCTGGCGAAACGTCCGCGTCCGTCTGGCCCGAAAATTACCAAGCCTTTTGTGATCGGTGCGATTATCGATCTCGGGCGCTGCTTGGATTTGACGGAGGCGAATTCCTTGGAACTGGTGAGGCAAAGCTACTGGAATTTGAAGGCGCTGTTCGAGCTTTTGGATGTTCGCCTGCCCCAAAATGAAAAAGGTCACGATGCAGATGACGACCTTCTCAAGCGCAATCTGGACTGCGCGGTGATCAACAACGTTCATGCGATGCGAGAGGATGAGGGGCTGTCGTCCTTCGAAAGCGTGCGCGGTGCATTTTTTGAGGGGAAACCGCTCTATGAAGGTGGACGGATTATGGCGAAGACGCACATCCAAGTCTGCGTACGGAATGAGGCCATGGTGCGCGGGTATTTTCGCCCGCGAAGACCCCACCTTGGGTAAGGTATACGCGGCTGTGGCGTAGGTCTTAGCGGAGACGAAGTGTTTTGGATGGTTGGCTGCCGATCCTTAGCACTTGGCCTGCGCGGGTGAAGGTGGGTTCGGTGAAGCCGAGGGAGCGTTTGAGGGCGGCGTCGCGTTCGAGGGGGTTTGGGATTTTGGCGGCGGCGCGGTAGTCGCGCCAACTCATCATGCGGAAAGCCCAGGCGAGGAGGCCGCTCACGGGCACCGGGAGGTCGCTGCCGTGGAGGATGCGGTCGGCGAGCGGGCCGGTCGTCAGGCGTTTGAGCGCGGAGGGGCGGAGACGGAAGTTAAGGCCGGCGAGCGCGGAGTTGTCGCCGTAGAGGTTGGGGAAGCGTTCGGTCATCTCGGCGAACGTATCCAGATAATCGGGATCGAGGAGCATTGTGCCGGTGCCGCAGTGGGCGGCGATGCAGGTGACGCCGATTTCGAGCGGGCGCGTGAGGACGCGCGGGTCGGCGAGTTTGTGATCCATGACTGGCATGGTGCGTTCGCTGCCGGTGTGGGCGAGGAGCGGCAGTTTCGCCTCGGCCATGCGTTCGAGGAAGCGGGTGTGGCGGCGGTCGTTCCAGTCGATGCCTTGGACGTTGGGCAGGCATTTGAGCGCGGCGGCGCCACCGGAAATGGCGAGTTCGAGTTCGTTGAAGGCGTCTTTGCGCGAGGGATGGATAGAAACGGCAGCGAGGAACTCGGGGTGTTGTTGCGCGAGTTTCAGGACGTAGGCGTTGGGGACGTAGAAGGAAGCGCTTTCGGGGATGGGCGTGCCGTCGTCGCGGTGGGCGAGTTCGTGGGCGAGGATGAGGGCGCGCTGGATGGAGGAGCCGTGGAGGTAGTTGAGGAGTTGGTTGACGTAGATGCGGTCGAAGTCCGGGCCGTGGAGGTCGCGGGTGGTGAGGCCGATGGAGCGGACGAGGAGGGGCGCGCCGAGTTTGGTGAGGCCGCGGGGGCGGTACCAGCAGCCGGTGCCGCCGGTGCCTGTACCGACGATGTGGATATGGGCGTCGATGCGCATGGGGACAGGAAATCGCTGAAGCGCGGAAGGGCGGAGACGCGGAATTTCGGAGTCGGAGTTTTGGACAGGATTTACGGGATGAACAGGATTGGAGGGATGGAGTTAGTCGAAGATGGGTTGTGGGGTGCGGCCTTCTTCGGCGTCGTGGAGGTCGGCCCAAGTTTGGATGTCGTCGCGGTTGGCAAAGCCGGAGGCGATTTTGTTGGCGGCGACTCCTTGTGATGCGCTGTCGCGCCAGCCGCGTTTGAGGAGGAAGAGGTTCCAGGCGAAGACGTGTTCGGTATTCAGCGGCTGGCGACCGGCGAAGAGGGCGTCGAAGATTTCGTCGTCGGTGCCGCCGGCGAGCGTGCGGGCTTTGACCTGGTCGTAGTCGAGCGACCAGAAGCGGCAGAAGCGGGCGTCGAGGCTGGTGTTGTCCGCGAAACCGAGGTGAGTGATGTAGTCAGCGGGAAGTTGTCCGGCGGCGTGCAGGCGGATTTTTGAAATCATGCGTGCGAAGTAGACGATACCGCGGGTTTTCTGGTGGTCGGGTACGGGGAAGGTCGTGGACATGGGTCGGAGCGTGTGGAAAATCGCGGAAGCGCGAAAGGGCGGAAACGCGGAAATGGAGCGCAGGTCTGTCAGACGGATTGCCGAACAGATTCAGGTCAGGCGGCCGAGGTAGGCGCGGGTGTCGTAGTCGAAGCGGACTTGATTGTTTTCGGCGTTGGAGGCGAAGAGGGCGCGGAGGTCGGAGAGCATGGGGGCGTGTTGTGGATGACCGGCGGGCGGGGCGTAGGAGGAGGAGAGCAGACGGCCGCGGAGACCTTCGAAGTCGAAGGACTGGTGGTAGTCGAACCGCGCGATGGCGAGGAGGCGGCGCTGCGCGAGCGCAGGCCCTACGAAGAGGAGGCGGTGCGGTGTCAGTCGTCGAGGGGGCCTTCGATTAAGAGGCGGAGGGAGTCGAGGCGGAGGCGGGCGCCTTGGATGGCTTCGCGGGTGCGTTTCAACTGCTCCTGCGCGAGGGCGATTTCTTCGGGGCGGATGTGGTCGTTGAGTTTTTGGAGGTCGACGAGGCGCTGGAGGTCGGCGCCGAGCGATTCGGCAGCTCTGGTGGCGGCGGCGATCTTGAGGCCCTGAACGTTTTTCGCGGCGAGGTCGGTGGCTCCTTCGAGCATCGCTTTCAGGATGGCGGCGTTGAAGCCGGGTTTTTCGAGGAAGCGGTGCAGGTCGGAGTCTTCGGCGAGGTCGGCGATTTCGTCGGCGGGGCGTTCGTCGGTGAGGTCGTTGCCGCGGAGGTCGACGAGGACGCGGACGGGTGTGGGTGCGAGGAACTGATCCACGTGCCAGCGTTTATCGGCGACGGTTTCGAGGACGAAGATGACTTCGAGAAGGATGTTGGGTTCTTCGCCGGGGAGCGTGCCGAAGGCGGTGGTGCCGGTGGGCGAATCGATGAGGAGGTCGATCGAGTCCTGCACGAGCGGGTGATCGGCGGAGATGAAGCCGATGTCTTCGCGGACGGTGGCGCGCTCGCGTTTGAAGGTGGCGAGGAGGCCGTCGGCGGGGATGGATGGGAAGCCTTCGACGTAAGCGTGGCTCGCATCGAGGAAGACGTCGCCTTCCTCGTGGTCTTTGATGCGGACGCCGAAGTGGTCGAGCAGTGCGACGAGGAAGCGGCGGAGGAACGGATCGGCGTCGGCGGCGCGGACGCGGTCGATGACAGCGCGGGCTTTTTCGGCGTTGAAGGAGTTGAGCTCGAGGAGGCGGTCGCGGCCTTTCTTCATTTTTTGCGCGAGCTCTTTTCCGAAGGCATTTGTTTCGGTGATGAGCGTCTCGAGTGCGTCGGAAGATTTTTTCTCGGCGCCGTGCGCGAGTGCGATGGGGAGGAGACGGTCGCGGAATTTTTCGCGGAACTCGGTGCCGCCGTGGATCGGGGTTTCGAAGGCGTCGAGGCCGCGGTGGTACCATTCGAAGACGGCTTCGTCGGCGGAGCCTTTCACGTAGGGAATGTGGACGCGGATGGTTTGGGTCTGGCCGATGCGGTCGAGGCGGCCGATGCGTTGCTCGATTAGGCCGGGGTTGAGCGGCAGATCGAAGAGCACGAGGTGATGCGCGAATTGAAAGTTGCGGCCCTCGCTGCCGATTTCGGAGGCGATGAGGAGTTGCGCGCCTTCGGGCTCGGCGAACCAGGCAGCCTGGCGATCGCGGGCGACGAGCGGGAGTCCCTCGTGGAAAAGGCCGACGTTGATGTTCAGCTTTTCCTTCAGCGCGGCGTCGATGGCGGCGACTTTGCGCTGGGATTTGCAGATGAGGAGGACTTTGGCGGGACGGTGTTTTTGGAGGAAGGCGGCGAGCCAGTCGATGCGCGGGTCGTCTTTGAATGAGTAGCGGATGGAGGCGTCGGCGCCGGTTTCCTCGGCTTCGAGTTCGCGCGCGATGCGGTGGAGGAGTGTGAGGTTGTCGGTCGCGAGCGGAGCGGGGCAGGCCTGGCGCTTGGGGAAGCCTGTCATGGCGGCGCGGGTGTTGCGGAAGACGACGCGGCCGGTGCCGTGTTGATCGAGGAGCGTCTTGAGGAGCGCGTCGCGGGCGCCGGGTTTGGCGGCGTCGAGTGCGGCGAGGAGTTCGTCGAGGCGCGTGCGATCTTTGGTGAAGATTTTTCTGAGCGTGGCGTGGTCCTTTGCGGCGAGCGGTTTTTGGTCGATGATTTTTTCGGCGACCTGAGCGACGAGACCGAAGTTTTCGGCTTCTTCGAGGAAGGTATCAAAATTGTCGTAACGGGCGGGATCGAGGAGGCGCAGGCGCGCGAAGTGGCCGGCGAGGCCGAGTTGAGTGGGCGTGGCGGTGAGGAGCAGGAGGCCAGGTGTGCGTTGCGCGAGTGTTTCGACGAACGTGTACTCGGCGCTGGCGGCGTCGGGTGTCCACTGGAGGTGATGCGCCTCGTCGACGATGACGAGGTCCCAGCCGGCGGAGAGGGCTTGTTCGCGGCGTTGCTCGACGTTGGCGAGGAAAGTGACGCTCGCGAGAGCGAGTTGGGAGCTGTGGAAAGGATTTTTTCCCGGATCGCTGGCCTCGACGTCGTGGAGGCGGACTTCGTCGTAGATGGTGAACCAGAGATTGAAGCGGCGGAGGAGTTCGACGAACCACTGGTGTGTGAGCGATTCGGGTACGAGAACGAGGGCGCGCTTCACTTTGCCGACGGCGAGGAGGCGTTGGAGGATGAGGCAGGCCTCGATGGTTTTGCCGAGGCCGACCTCGTCGGCGAGGAGGACGCGCGGGATCTGGCGCGAGGAGATTTCCTGGAGCAGATAAAATTGGTGCGGGATGAGTTCGAGGCGTCCGCCGAGGAAACCGCGGACGGGTGAGGAGCGGAATTTTGCCTGGGCCTGGAGCGCGCGGTAGCGGAGGTCGAAGACTTCGTTGTCGTCGGTCTGGCCGGCCATGAAACGCGCCTGCGGGAGGGCGACGCTGGTGACGTCGGAGATGGCGTCTTCGCGGACGCGTTTCCCGCCGCCGATGTAGATGAGGAGACCGGGCGCGGTGGCGTCGTCTTCGACGGATTCGACGGTGAAGGAGGTGCCATCGCGGGTGTTGACGGTTTCGCCGGCGCGGAACTGGACGCGTTTCAGGACGGCGGTGCCGAGGGCGTAGAGGCGGTTTTCGCCGGTGGCGGGGAATTTCACGCCGATGCGTTTGGCGGATTTATCCACGGAGGAGACGGAGCCGAGGCCGAGCTCGGGCTCGCGTTCACTCACACAACGTTGGCCGATGACACTGAGAGACATAGCCGGACAATTTGTGGTCGTGGCGGGCGGACGATCAAAGGGAATTTTTTCCCGGTTTAACGGCGTTGTTGATGTGTGATGGACCTGCCCGGTTCCAACAGCGCGCACTGAGTGCGCGCTCCACCTAAGAGGCGGATCACGGTATGGGTTTAGGCGAAGTGACGATTTTCTGCCATTTGCCGCCGTTGAAGTCGGTGGCGATGTCGCGGAGGGCGTTGAGCTGGTCTGGGTCGAGAAAGGGGCGGGCTTTTTCGATCAGGGCAGGAAAGGTCGTCGAGTCGGTGACCATCCAGTCGAGATTCATATCCACGCCTAGTTGGAAAAGTTTTGTGGCCTGTGCGGAGTCGAGCGGAGCCGAGGAGTAGCTCAGACGGGTCTCTAATTTTTCGACAAGTTCGCCGGCGCCTTTCGCACGCTGGGCGCGTTGGATTTTTGCGTAGGCGTCGGCGCCGATGAGGGTAGTGATTTCGGCGGAGACCTCTTGGTGCGCCTGCATCCTAGCGTTCCATGATTGTGCTTCGCTAGCACCGGCTTTTTGAGCGGTCAGGGCGGCGTCGTCGCCGGAGAAACTGAATTCGAGAAGGAGCGCGCGCAGTTTGTCCTGCTGGTCGGTCGGAATTGCTGCATAGCGAAACGCTTGAAGCCAATCGGGGCGTGTGCCTCGTCTCCAAAGCCGGACAGAAAGATGCGCGTATTCAGAATCCGACATGAGCTCGGGGAAATGGTCGCCGCTGGGACCGGAGGGGTCGCGGGGAGGCTTGGGGGGTGGAGGTGACGCGGTGGGGCGCGCTTCTTTGAGCTGGGGGATGAGGGCGTAGCGGGCTTGTTGGATTTTTTGCTCGGGAGAAAGAGAAGACGTCGAGGCTTCAGAGGGTGATGGGCTGGCCAGGCTCTGGCGGAGAATGCCGATCTCGTGCGTTCGCTGCTGATTTTCCTGTGTGAGACGCTGGAGCGACTGAGTCGCGGCGCGTGTGGAGGTGTGTATTCGGGCAAGCCAGACGCCGGTGGCGATGCAGGCGAGGCAAAGCATTAGGAGAATCCAGCGGGAACGGGTGCGGGGTTTCATGCTGGTTGATCAGGGCGAGGTGTCGGCGCGCGATGCCGGGTAGTCTTTGGCGGACTGACTGGTGAGTGTGAGTTTTCCGGCTATGGCGGCGGCGCGGTTGATTTCGGCACGGCGCCGGTGGTCGGCCCAGTAGTTTCGTTGCGACTGAAACTCGGCGAATTGTTCCGGGCTGAGAAAACTGCGGGCGGATTCGAGGGCGGTGTCGGGAATGAGGGGATAGCCGGTGATCTTTTTTTCGTGCTGGTAAAGGAGGCTGACCAACTGGTCTTCCTGAGTGTCGCTCAGCGGGAAGGAAAGTGCCTGCAGGTCTTTGAAGAGTGGGCCGAGGATGTTGCGACCGGGAGCGGTGCGTTCGTAATTTTGAAGATAAGCGAACGATTCTTCGCCGAGCAGTGCGCGCATTTTTTCGGTGATCAGCGTCTGGCTGGGCGCCAGGAGCTGGCCGAGCTCTGCATTCGTCGGTTTGGTGAGACCTTCTTTTGCTGCGAACAAGTGAGCGTCATCGGCATCGCCGTACCGCTCGATGAGCAGGTTTTTCAGTTCAGCCAGATCGGCGGAGTTGAGGCGAAGACGGCGGAAGAGCGCGGCGTATTGGCGGTCCAAGGTAGAGCGGTACATGGTCACGAGGCGGTCTTTACGCGCGAGCTCGGCAGGTGTCAGAGGCGTCGCGAGAAGGGCTGCCGGTATTCCGGCGGGCGTGGTGGCGAGCTGAGTTTTTAATGAAGAAGACGTCGCGGTGAGCTGGTTGTTGAGTGCAGTCGCGGCGGTGAGGGCGCGATGGGCTTCTGTCTGGCGATGGGTTTGCCAAAGCGTCGCGGTGAAGAGCAGCAGGAGGAGTCCGCTGGCGGTGGTGAGCTGGACTTTGGTCATGAGGAGAAGTTTGGCGGTGGTTGCGAGCAGGCCGGAGCTCAACGAGGCGCTGGCGAGAGCGGAGGTGGAGATGGTTGCGACGAGTCCGGTCGGGAGGGCGGCGCTGCTGTGGGTCGTGAGCGCGAGGGCGAGGACGGACGAGGTGGAGGCGAAGCCGCGGCGGTGGAGGAGCGTGCGGAGTTTTTCGAGGGCGCGCTCGACGCGCATGCGGGCGGCGTCTTCGGAGAGGGCGAGGCGGCGGCCGATTTCGGAGAAGCCGTGGTCTTCGAAAAAGCGGAGCAGGAGGGCGTCGCGGTCGGCGGGTTTGAGCGCGTGGAGGCTTTCGTCGAGGAGCGGTTCCAAGCGGGACCAGTCGGGAGCGGGTGATGGGGGCGTGTGCGAGGCGTTGAGGGTGGCGAGGGTTTGCTCGCGGGCGCGCCGGTTGGTTTCGCGGCGGATCATGTGGAGCGCGGTGCGGCGGGTGGTGGTGTAGAGCCAGCCGACGAGCGAGGGGTGATCGACGAGGGTGGAGGCTTTGCGGGCGAGGAGCGTGAAGACTTCCTGCGCGATGTCTTCGGCGAGGTGGCGGTCGGGCGTGTGGCGGCGCGCGGCGTGGTAGACGAGCGGAAGATGACGCTGCACCAGCTCCGTGAAGGCGGCGCTCGATCCGGAGCGGGCGTAAGATTGGAGGAGTTGGGTGTCATCCGGGGTCATCGTGGGCATCGAGTAATGGCGCTGAGGCGCGAAACCGAACAAAGAAAAATGCCGCCGCGTATAGGGCTGCGCCCGCGCGGTGGGTTTTAGGGGTTTTGATGGGTGGGGTATCGGATGGATTCCTGATTGTCGGGGAGTTTCTGAACCGCGGGAGGAGCGGGTGGTCTGCGGGGCGTCAGTTGTTGTTCATCCTCAACCTATCAATCCTATGAAAACGAAGTTGTTCACCTCCTCATCCATCACCCGTTGCGCTGTTTTAGGCGCGACGATCATCGCGGCAGCCGGATTCGCGGGCTGCTCGAAAGAAGAACGCGCGGAAACGAAGACAACGATGTCGGACGCGGCGCACACGGTCGGCGAAAAGAGTAAGGAAGCCTATCACGCCACGAAGGACGCGATGTCCAATGCGTGGGACAAAGTGAAGGGCGCGACCTTCGAGGCGCGCGACGATTTCAGCGCGAGCGCGAAGGCGATGTCGGCTGAGATGGACGCAAAAGTCAGCAAGCTGAAGGCCGAGTATTCGGAGGCGAACGCCAGCGCGAGCCGGAAGGCGGCGATGGAAGAGCTGAAGAACGACGAAGCGGATTTTAAGGCCAAGGTCGCGGCGCTCGGCGATGCGACGGCGGCGACTTGGGACAGCGCCAAGCAAAACACGATCGCGGCTTGGGACAAGTTGCAGGCGAGTTATTACAAGGCGCGCGCGGACTGAAGTCCCCCAGTTGAAAAGCTGGGTGGCGTGAGCGAACTGCGGACGGCCGGTTTGAATTTATTCAGACCGGCCGTTTTGCATTTTGTGAAGAGACGATACGTGGCGGCTGGCGCGCATGCGTTGCTTGCCGGGCTGCGATTGCGCGGATGGCGACGCGAAAAAAAGAGGAAACCAAGACTGGCCGGAGCGAGTCGGATATCGCATGAAGGTGAGACGGGAGCGTTTCGATGAACGGGACTCTGCCGATCAACCTCGAATAAAACTCATGAAAACCCTGCGTGTGTTTGTTGGTATGTTGCTGTGTTCAATGCTGGCATCGAGCGCCTTTGCGGCGGATGCCCGGACAAAACCGGCGAAGCCGGAAAAAATCGCCCATGGTGCGGAAGTGGCGATCACCGATTATCTGGTGGAGGGAAAGACGGTGATCTTCGATTTCACGAGCGAGTATTGCCCGCCGTGTCGCGCGATCGCGCCCAAGCTGGACGCGCTGCATGCAGCGCGTGAAGACATCGTGGTGGTGAAGGTGGATATCAACCGGCCCGAGCATAAGGGCATCGATTGGAAGTCGCCGGTGGCGCGCCAGTATCAGCTGCAGTCGGTTCCTCACTTCAAGGTGTATGGGCCGGACGGGAAGCTCGTAGCGGAAGGCAAGGAAGCGTCGAAGATGGTTTACGGGATGCTGCCGCAGGAATAATTCCGGCAGTAATTGCGGGCCTCTCGAAGCGACGTCCTGAAGGACGTCGCTTTTTCTTTGGATGCCGAGAATGGCGCTGGAACTATTCCGGAGAGAGTGGTCACTGGAGGAGGCATGTTTGGTACGGACCGAAAATTTTCTCCCCGGTTGGATGGAGTGGGCCGCGGGCTGTGGTGGGTGATGGCGGCGATGCTGGCGCTCGGTGTGCGGGCGGAGACGATTCGTGTGTGGAGCCATCAAGGGCAGGAGGCGGAGAGCCGGGCGATGCGGGAGATCGTGACGGCGTTTAATGCGGCGGAGGAAAATCGTGCGCGCGGATGGACGGTGGAGCTGACGTTTTTCCCGGATTTTCAGTACACGGAGAAACTGGCGGTGGCGGCGGCGGGGCGGGATCTGCCGGATGCGTTCGATCTGGATGGGCCGCTGGTGGCGCGGTTCGTGGCGGCGGGATTGCTCGGGGAGATCGGGGGCGTTTTCTCGACGGAAGAGCTGGAGGATTTTTTGCCGACCATCCGTGCGCAAGGGACGATCGACGGGCGGCTTTATGCGCTGGGGAATTTCGATTCGGCGCTGGTGCTTTATTATGACCGGGAGTTGCTGGAGCGGGCGGGCGTGACGGTGGCGGAGGACGGGCGCGGGTGGACGTGGGAGGAGTTTGTCGCGGCGTGCGAACGGGTGAAGGCGTCGGGCGTGGAGCCGGTGGCGCTGCATATGAACGAGAGTGCGGACGAGTGGTTCACGTATGCGTTTTCTCCGGTGGTGTGGTCGGGCGGCGGGGCATTGATAGATGCGGAGGCGAGGCGTGTGGAAGGCGTGCTGGCGAGTGGGCGGAACGTGCGGAGTTTGAAGCGATGGCAGGAGTTGTTTGCGAAGGGGTTTGCGGCAACCGATCCGGTAGAGCCGGATCCGTTTGGGCAGGGGAAGACGGCGATGGACTGGAGCGGGCACTGGATGGCGTGGTCGCATTTGAGGACGAAAGGGGCGCGGCTGGGGGCGATGCCGTTGCCGATGATGGAAGGGCCGGCGGCGGCGTGCGGGAGCTGGTGCTGGGCGATCGCGGCGCAGACGAAGAAGCGGGAGGTCGCGGAGGCGTGGCTGCGTTGGGTGACGGCGCGGGAGACGGGCGTGACGCCAGTCGTGCGGGCGAATGGAGCGGTGCCGGCGCGGATGTCGGCGTTTCAGGATTTTCCGGAATACGCGGAAGTGCCGTATTCGGTTTTTCGAGCGCAGTTGGAGACTGCGGCGAGGCCGCGTCCGCGGACAGAGTTTTATGCGACGCTGACGCGGAATTTTGCGGCGGCGCTGCGGGATATTTCGCGCGGCGCGGACGTGGAGTCACGGCTGAAGAAGGCGGAAGATGAAATGCAGCGGGTGATTGAGAGGAAGCGCGGCGGCAAGCAGGCGGAGGATGTGCGATGACGGCGTGGCAGCGGCATTTTTCGCGGAAGGCGTGGGTGTTTCTCACGCCGGCGATGATCGGGCTTGGCGTGTTTGTGGTCTGGCCGTTGATGCGCGCGGCGTGGTGGAGTGTGAGCGATGCGGACTTGTTGAATCCGCAGGAGGCGCAGTGGATCGGAGCGGGCAATTATTCGGATCTGCTGGGCGATCCGCGTTTCCGGCAGGCGTTTTTGAATACGGCGTTGTTTGCGGTGTTGATCGTGCCGTTGCAGACGGCGGCGGCGCTGGGGCTGGCGTTGTGGGTGAACCGGCCGGAGCGGGCGTGGCGGTGGCTGCGGGTGGTTTTCTTTTTGCCGGTGGTGGTGTCGCTCCCGGTGCTGGCGGTGGTGTGGTCGCTGTTGTATCAGCCGGAGCAGGCGGGAGAGACGGGGCTCATCAATTTGATGATCGGCTGGCTGGGGATCGAGGGGCAGGCGTGGTTGCGCGATCCGGCGCTGGCGTTGCCGGCGCTCGCGGCGATGTCGATCTGGCAGGGCGTGGGGCTGCAGATGATGGTGTTTCTCGCGGGACTGCAGGGAGTGTCGCGCGAGCAACTGGAGGCGGCGCAGATCGACGGGGCGAGTGCGTGGCAGCGGTTGCGGCATGTGACGCTGCCGGCGTTGCGGAACACGACGGTGTTTGTGGTGACGGTGACGACGATCCTGTCGTTCCGGTTGTTTGTGCAGCCGTATCTGATGACGCGCGGCGGGCCGGAGGACCGGACGTTGTCGCTGGTGCAGTATATTTATGAGGCGACGTTCCTGAATATGGAGCTCGGGCGGGCGTGTGCGGCGGCGGTGTTGTTTTTGACGTGGGTGGGATTGCTGACGTGGATGCAGCGGGTGTTTTTCAAGGAGGAGAAACTGTGAGCGCGAGAAGCGGAGAGCGTGTGAAGCGTGGCGCGCGCGGCGTGCTGGTGTGGGCGGCGAGCGTCGCGGTGTCGGTGGTGTTTCTGGCGCCGCTCTTGTGGGCGGTGGTGGGGTCGTTTCGGGAGGAGGCGGCGATTTTCCGGATGGATGCGGCGGGGTTCGCGGAGGCGGAGACGTGGACGATGACTAACTATTCGGATGGGTGGCGGCGGGCGGCGTTGGGGCCGGCGCTGATGGTGTCGATTGGGCAGGTGGCGATCATCGTGGCGGGCGGACTTTTGGTGAATGCGATGGCGGCGTACGCGTTTGCGCGGCTGCGGTTTCGCGGGAGCGGGGTGTTGTTCGCGGCGGTGGTGATGCTCATTATTTTGCCGGTGGAGGTGATCGCGGTGCCGATGTTTTTCACGGCGCGCGATCTCGGGCTGACGGGCGGGCTGGGCGCGGCGATGGCGGGGCTGACGCTGCCGTTTGTGGCGAAGGCGTTTAATATTTATTTCCTGCGGCAGCATTTTCTCGCGCTGCCGGTGCAACTGGAGGAGGCGGCGGTGATAGACGGGGCGGGCCTGTGGACGCAGTTTTGGAAAGTGGCGTTGCCATCGATCAAACCGGCGCTGGCGACGGTGGCGGTGATCGACGTGCTGACGCACTGGGGGGATTTTTTGTGGCCGTTGTTGATCGGCACGCGCGAGGAGACGCGGACGGTGCAGATCGGGCTGGCGAATTTATTCACGCAACCGCCGGTGCAGTGGGGCGACATCCTGGCGTGCGCGGTGATCGCGACGCTGCCGGTGGTGCTGATGTTTCGCTGGTTGCAACGCTACATCGTGACGACGCAGGTGCAGGCGGGGATCAAGTGAGCGCGCGGAGCGGAGCCGCGATTACTTTTTGATTTTGATCATGCGATCGCGGGCGCGCTGACGGTCATTGGGGAGCACGGACGTATCGTCGGCGATGAGACGAAGATCTTCGTTGGCCTTTTCCGGCTGGTTCAGGCGAAGGCGGAGAAGCGCGCGGTAGAAGCGGACACGGGCGCCGGCGTTGCCGGGGCCGATGCCGGGTGCGAGTTTTTCGAGGTCCTGCTCGTCGAGTTTCGGCGCCACGAAGAGTGCGCGGCCGAGCAGGCGGTAGGCTTCCAGATTGGTGGAATCGACGGCGAGGACCTGCTCGATTTCGGCGATGGCTTCGGCGGCGTTGGTGCCGGCGTTGCCGGGATAGTCCGAGCCATTCATGCTGCTCTCGTCGAGGCGGGCGCTGGCGGAGCGGAGACGGGTGACGGGATTTTTCGAGCCGAGCTCGATGGCTTTCCGGTAGTGCGCGGTGGCGGCGGCTTCGTCGTTTTCACGCAAAGCGAAGCGTGCGAGCGCTTCTTGAACGAGCGAGGATTCGGAGGCGGTGACCTGGAGGTTGAGGATGATGGCGCGTGCCTCGATCGTTTTGTCCGCGGCCAGCAGGATTTCGGCGCGATGGATATCCACTTCGAACGCAGGGGCGGGTTCGACGGTCCATTTTGCGCGGAGGGCGGTTTCGTCGAAAGGGATTTCGCGGGTCTTGGAGCGGCCTTTGAAATGGCGGTTCAGCTCGCGGTCGAGATCGGCGACGGCGCAGTCGAGAACCTGGGGGACATCGGGGTTGATGGAGGCGATGCGGAGTTCCGACGCGACCCGTTGAAAGCGGTCGCGGGAATCGGGGCCACCGAGAAGAATCCAGTGCATGAGCGCCCAGGCCTGGGTGTGGTAGACGGCCATGTCTTGGGCGCCTTTGCCGCGATACTCGGGAGATGCCTCGTTGATTTCGAAGAAGCGTTGCCAGGGGATCAGATGGTTATTTCCGAAGTGAAACTGATCGTCCCTGCCGACGATGGCGCGCGATTTGGAGACGCGTAGCGACGAGAGGACTTTGCCGGAACCCTGGGAGATCCAGGTGGGCAAGAAGTAGCCGAGCCGGCCGAGGAGCCACGTGGTTTCGAATTCGAAGAGGAGCGTGAGGGCGCGGTCGCGATCGCCCGCGAGCGAGAGCGCGGTCAGAGTGGTGCCGTCGATTTCGAGGGACGAGGCGGCCGGGACGAAATCGCGGTCCTTGGGCGCCTGCACATGCTTGCGGAAGGTGTTGTCGCGTTTGAAGAGCAGTATGGTCGAAGGCGGCGGTGTCTGGCCGGGTTTCAGGAGCAGGTCGCGGCCGATCTGGCGGAAGGCGGCATAGGTGACGGCGAATTCCTCGAGTTCGCGGCGGGAGGCGTCGGTGTAGATGGTGAACTCGTCGGAGCGAAGTCGCAGCCACGCGGGGTCTGCGGCGAAGGTGAAGCTGCAGAAAGCGAGCAGCGTGAAAGCGAGAACCTGTTTCAAGGTTCGTGAAGTCCCGGCCATTTTGGGGTGCATGGAGGCTCGGAGGAATCCGCAGGTGCTGCGGGCGGCAAGTGTTTTTGAAAAGGCTGGCGGTGTTGGTGCGGCGGGTATGGGACCGTATGCAGCGGAAATTATTTAAGACAGGATTAACGGGATGGACAGGATTGGCGGAGGAAAGGCCGGGCTTGTGTTGGAGACGTTTTCCCTTCGAGTACGGCGCATGGCGAAAATCCTGCGGAGAGGGCGGGCTGTGCGATGCGTTTGCGCGGCGTTGATGATGTGGTTGGGCGGAAGTGTTGCGCTGCGAGCCGACGAGCCGATGGAGAAAAAAATCGAGGCTCTGCGCGTGGAGATCGCGCGGCATGACGAGCTGTATTTCAAGAAGGCGGCGCCGGAGATCAGCGATGCGGCGTACGATGCGTTGAAGCGGGAGCTGCTGGAGTTGGAGCGGCGGGCGGGCGTGGAGGCTGCCAGCGAGACGGTGGGTGACGATCGGGATGGACGGCGGGCGACGGCGGCGCACGGGGTGCGGATGATGAGTCTGGCGAAGGTTTATTCGGATGCTGAGCTGCGGGCGTTTTTGAAAAGGAGCGGTGATGTGGCTGGCGGTAGTGAGAGTGGCTGGGTGATTGAGCCGAAGTATGACGGGCTGGCGGTGAGTGCGGTGTATGAAAGCGGGCGGCTGGTGCGGGTGGTGACGCGGGGGGACGGATTCGAGGGTGACGATGTGACGGCGAATGCGGGAGCGGTGAAGGGATTGGAGCGGGTGTTGCAAGGGGAAGACTGGCCGGAGCGGATTGAGATGCGCGGGGAGGTGTTGGTGACCTTCGAGGAGTTTGTGCGGGTGAATGCGGAGCGGGAAGCGGCAGGGGAAAGCTTGTTCGCGAATCCGCGGGCGCTGGCGGCGGGGAGTTTGAAACTTGACGATCTGGCGGAGGCGGCGCGGCGGGGGATGTCGGTGGTGTTTTATGGATGGGGCGAGGTCGCGCCGGCTGAGAAGGTGCCGGGGAGGCAGAGTGCGTTTCACGAGCGCATGAAGGCGTGGGGATTGCCGGGCGTGGAGAATCCTCGGCGGGCGCGAACGGAGGATGAGGTGATGCGGTGCGTGAGGGTTTTCGGGAAGGAGCGCGCGGGCCTGGCGTATCCGACGGATGGAGTCGTGATCAAAGTCGATGAGGTGGCGGCGCAGGCGCGTATTGGAACGACGGAGCATGCGCCGAAGTGGGCGGTGGCGTATAAATTTTCCGCGGAGCGGGTGGCGACGCGGGTGCGGGGAATCACGGTGCAGGTGGGGCGGACGGGGGCGTTGACGCCGGTGGCGGAGCTGGAGCCAGTGAAGATCGGCGGATCGACGGTGACGCGGGTGACACTGCACAACGCGGAAGAGATCGCGCGGCTGGGAGTGCGGGTGGGCGATGTGGTGTGGATCGAGAAGGCGGGGGAGATTATTCCGGCGGTGACGGGCGTGGATGTTTCGCGAAGAGCGAGTGGGAGGGTGGCGTATGTGTTTCCGGGGGATTGTCCGGTGTGTGGCGCGGCGGTGAGCGAGAGTGAGGACGGTGGTGTGAAGCAGTTTTGTCCGAACAGGGCGTGCGAGGGGCAGGTGATTGCGCGGTTGCGGCATTTTGCCGGAGCGCAGGGCGTGGCGATTCGCGGACTGGGGGAGGAGACGATCGCGGCGGTGGTGCGGAACGGGCGTGTGCGGGTGCCGGGAGATTTTTATCGCATGACGCGGGAGGACTGGCGGGCGGTGCCGGGTGTCGGAGCGAAGACGGCTGAGAAACTTTGCGCGGCGGTGGATGCGAGCAGATCGGCGGAGTTATGGCGGGTAGTGAACGGACTGGGAATTCCGGGCGTGGGTGTGGCCAGTTCTCGGATACTGGCGAAGCGGTTTGGGACGCTGGAGGCGCTGGTGGCGGCGACCGAGGTGGAGTTGGTGGCGGTGCCTGGGGTGGGCGCGGCGCAGGCGAAGGCGGTGAGAGCGTTTTTTGGGGAGCCTGGGAATCGGCGGATGGTGGAGGAGGTGGCGCGCGAGCTGCGCTTGCGCGAAGGTCGAAACCCGAAGGCCGAATGACGAAGGTCGGAGCCGGAATGAGCCGATGATCCCTGGCTGTGCGGTCGAGCGTTACGGACCAGTAGGGTGGGGTTGGCGGAGTGGGCGGGGATTCTTCTGATGGGCGGGCCATGAAAAACTACCCCTGTTTTGTGCGCGCAGGCGCTGTGCTGGCCGGCTTGTTGGTGTCCGGCGTTTCCTCTCTCTCCGCGGCCAATCCGGCCATCGTCGATACGTTGACGGCGGACCCGGCGGCGATCATTCATAACGGAACGGTGTATTTGTATACCGGGCACGACGAGGCTCCGGAGAAACATCACGGCTACATCATGAAGAAGTGGCTGGTTTTTTCGTCCACCGACATGGTGAACTGGAAGCAGCATCCGTCACCGATGAGCCTGGCGGATTTTCCGTGGGCGAAGGAGAACGCCTGGGCGGGGCATGTGGTGGAGAAGGGCGGAAAATTTTATTGGTACGTGCCGGTGTCGCGCGGCGGGAAGGCGGGGTTTGCGATCGGGGTGGCGGTGTCGGACAGCCCCGTGGGGCCGTTCAAGGATGCGCGCGGGTCGGCGATCATCACGAACGAGATGACGACGGATGTGCCGATCGAGTGGGACGACATCGATCCGGCGGCGTTCATCGATGACGACGGGCAGGCGTATCTGTTTTGGGGCAATCAGCGCTGCCGCTACGTGAAGTTGAAGCCGAACATGACGGAGTTCGAGGGCGAGATCGTGAAGGTGGATCTGCCGCATTTCACGGAGGCACCGTACATTCATAAGAAGGGCGATACCTATTATCTGACTTATGCGACGGGTTTCCCGGAGAAGATCGCGTATGCGACGAGCAAGAAAATCACGGGGCCGTGGGAGTATCGCGGGTTGCTCGCGGAGCTCGCTGGCAACAGCAACACGATCCACCAGTCGATCATCGAGTACAAAGGTCGCGACTACTTCATCTATCATAACGGGGGGACGCCGCAGGGCGGGAGTTTCCGGCGGTCGGTGTGTATCGATTATCTCCACTACAATCCGGACGGCTCGTTGAAGCGGGTGGTGCAGACGAGCGAAGGGGTGGAGCCGGCGAGGTGATTTCCGCTTCGAGAGCGACCGGGAGCGGCACTTGATAAGTGCCGTTCCGGGGCGGGCGGCTTGGTGTTTATTGGGCGGGTTGGGATGGCGGTGGCTAGCCGGCGCGTTAGGGACAGCGCGCCCTACCCGGCGGGCGTTTTGCGGGTCAAAAACCTGTACACTTGAGGGTGCGAGCCGGAGGCGACTTGAATGCGGGGGCGGGCGTGCCGATTTTCCGGGACATCGTCACAACCAGCTCGTCATGGGACGGGCCGGACAAAGACGAACCGCTATGGAAAATCTTCACTTTGTCTTCGCAGCCTCTCCCGCCCGGCCCACGGCCGTTTCCCCGTTGTCGGAAATCATTGCCTGGAGTTTGTGGCGCGCGACGCAGGCGAATGTGCGCGATCTTCTGTTCGAGGAATCCGAGCGCGGGCTGTGCGTGAAGCATTTTGTTGAAGATAAAATCACGTCGCGTTGCTCGTACGTGGAAGTCGCCTGTTTCCCGCATCTGCGCGGTACGCCGTTGCACGATCTGCCGTCCAAGGGCGGCGGAACGGCGGTGAGCGGTGCGAGCCGCTGGCGCCTGCGTTTCTGGACCGGGCAAAAAAGCGAGAACGGTCCGGCTCCGGCCTGCACGCTGGTGCAACTGGTGCCGTACGCGGAAGTTTAAGCCGGGTGCACGGCTGCATCGGACGCTACGCAGCGAGGGATCACTTTTTAAGCGCGTCAAACAGGGCCGGGCCGTTCATACGTGCCGGGCCCTTTTTCATTTATGGCCATAGCCCTGGTGCGCGCGATCGTTCGGATTCAACTCGTGGCCTGTTTCTTTCTGGCGGGCACGGGGTGGCTGGCTGGATCGGAAGGACGTGTTTCCCGCGAGGAGATTGAAGCGGCCATGAAGCGGGCGACGCGGGCGATGGTCGAGAAAGTGGCGGTGAACGGCGGATATGTGTGGAGCTATCTGCCGGATTTTTCGCGGCGCTGGGGGGAGCTGGAGGCGAAGGCTTCCATGATCTGGATACAGTCGCCGGGGACGCCGGGGATGGGGCAGTTGTTTCTGGACGCTTATCATGCCACGGGGGACGAGTACTACTACCGGGCGGCGGAAGCGGCGGCTGATGCACTGGCGGCGGGGCAACATGCCTCGGGAGGCTGGAATTATGTCGTGGATTTTGCGGGAGAGGAGTCGCTGAAGGACTGGTACGCGACGGTCGGACGGAATGCGTGGCGGCTGGAGGAGTTTCAGCATTATCAGGGCAACGCGACCTTCGACGACGGGTGCACGGTGGAGGCGGCGACGTTTTTGCTGCGGCTATACGCGGAGAAGCGGGATGAGCGGCACCGGGCGCCGCTGGAGAAAGCGATCAGTTTTGTGCTGGAGAGCCAGCATGCGAGCGGGGCGTGGCCGCAGCGTTTTCCGAAGGCGGAGGCCGTAGACGGAGCGAGCGGTGGCGTGGATTATTCGGCGTATCTGACGCTCAACGACGGCGTGACGGACGGGAATATCGAGTTTCTCCTGACGTGCCAGCAGGTACTGGGGGGAGAGCGTTTTCGTGAGCCGGTGCGTCGGGCGATGGAGTCGTATCTACGGACGCAGCAACCGGCGCCGCAGCCGGGGTGGGCGTTGCAGTTCACGCTGGATTTGAAACCGGCGGGGGCGCGCACGTACGAGCCCGCGGCGCTGGCGACCCATGCGACGGCGCGGGCGGTGGAGCAGTTGATGCGGTTTTACCGGATGACGGGAGAGGAAAGGTTTTTGGCGCGAGTTCCCGAGGCACTCGACTGGCTGGATGCGGTGCGGCTGCCGGAGGAGCACCGGAGAAGCGGTGCGACGCATCCGACGTTTGTGGAGGTGGGGACGGGGCGGACGCTTTATCTGCACCGGACGGGATCGAATGTGTGGAACGGGCGGTACTATGCGGACTACGATCCGCGGCAGACGATCATTCATTATTCATCTACGCGGCAGATCGATACGGCGGGGCTGCGGGCGCGGTACGAAGAGGTGCGGATGTTGCCGCGTGAGAAAATGGCGAAGGAGTTGCCGCGGTTTTTCAGCGCAAAGCAGGCTTCGGTGGCAGACTCAGGGGTAAGGAGTGATGAGCGTGTGCGGGAGATTGTGGCGGCGTTGAATGGCGACGGCTTCTGGCTCACGCCGCTGGGCAATGACAGCCACGTTTATCGCGGTGACGGGTCGAAGGAGGTGGCGCCGGGGGATTTTTCGCGGACGTTCGTCGGGGACGAGAGCGATACGTCGCCGTTTGGAGCGAAGCCTCCCGTGCCGGGGATTTCGACGAAGGCGTATATTCGGAACATGGCAGCGTTGATCGGGGCACTCGAGAGCGCGAAGGCGGCGAGTGGAGTTTCCGCGCGCTGACTTGCGAAGACCCGATCGGGTTGCAGGATGGCGGCATGAAAATCGGAAGCGCTGTTCTCGGAACTGGAGAGAAGTTGCTGGATCGGGCGCTGTGCGTGGCGGGAGCGGTGATTTTTTCGCAGGCGCCGGAGTTCATGCAGCAGTATTTGCAGCGGCTGGGCGGGCACCTGGACGAAGCGCGGCGGCAACTGGAGCAGTTTCGGAAAGTGGCGGCGCAGTCGGGGTTGTCGCTGGAGCAGTTCATCGAGAAGACGAATGCGAACGCGGACGTGGCGGTGGCGAAACTCGGCGGGGTGATGAGCGAGGCCGGTGAACGTGTTCAACATCTGGAGACGGCGCAGGCGGCGATCGCGGGGGCGTCGCCACTGGGGCGGCCGTTTGCGTTTTTGCGGCACGTGGATGCGGAGATCGCGAATGCGACGTGGGATTTCTACAAGCCGGCGGTGCCGACTACGGTGGAGGGATTGCTCTACGGGTTGCTCGGGATGGCGTTGCTGCTGGGGCTTTATTACGGGCTGATCAAAGGGCCGTGCTGCCATATCATCGCGAAGCGGCGGGCGCGGAATGCGCCGCAGGTGGCGTGAGCGGAGCGGAAGGGCGTGCGCAAAGGTGCGGAGGCGCAAGAAGGCAGGAGAGCAGCGAGAGATTCCGGATTGTGGAGCTCGTGACGGGCGCTAGGACTGGACGCCACACTCCCATGGGTCTTTCCCGCAATGTCATCCCCGACCGCATCGCCGACGCGCTGCGGCGTTTCCCGCCCTTCTCGATGCTGCAAGCCAGCGAAGTGTCCGCGCTGGCGGCGGAGGCGGATGTGTGGGTGGTGCCGTCGGGCGACACGGTGTGGAAACAAGGCGACCGGCCGGGGAACGAAGTGCTGTTTCTCGCGCAGGGGAGAGTCGAATACGTCTGGAACAACGAAGGCCGCAGCGACCGCGTGGATGTGCGCGATGTGGGCGATGTGCTGGGGTTGAGCGCGCTGATGCGGAGCGAGCCGTTTCGAGTGACGGCGCAGGCGGTGGAGGACAGTTTGTTTTACGGACTGCCGTGGGAGAAATTCAAACCGCTGCTGGAGAACAATGACGCGGCGCGGAATTATGCGCGCCGGCATATGTTCTGGGCGGTGCGCGTGGGGAGCCAGATCGAGTACTCGGAGCCGACGGAGTCGGGCGTGGCGGGGCGGGCGAAGAATATTTTGCAGGCGCATCTGGACGGCGCGCAGATCGTGCAACCGAGGCCGCTGGAGCGGTTGTTGGTGTGTCCTCAGAATGCGACGGTGGAGGAGGCGGCGACATTGATGTCGAGCAAGCGGCTGCCGTCGATCCTGGTGGTCGATGATGAGCGCAGGCCGCTGGGGATCGTGACGAGCAACACGCTCGTGAAAAACGTGATCGTGGACGGCATGGATAAGCAGGCGCCGGTTTCGAAGATCATGGCGAAGCCAGTGTACACGGTTTCGCCGCGGTCGTCGGCGACGGCAGCGATCCTGACGATGTTGCGCGAACGCATCGGGCAGGTGGTCGTCACGGAGGACGGCACGCCGAAGACGAAGGCGCTCGATGTGTGCACGCACAAAGATCTGCTGGCGCAGAGCGGGCATCATCCGGCGGGGTTGTTGCGCGAGATCCGTTATGCGAAGTCGGACGCGCGGTTTCACGAGTTGTGCGACGAGATCGAGGCGATCGCGCGGAGTTATCTGGAGGCGGGCGTGTCGGCGATTTACCTCGGGCAGATTTGCGCGGAGTTGTACGACGAACTCGTGCAGCGGATGCTGACGCTCGCGGTCGACGAACTCGAAGAGGAAGGCGTAAAGCTGCCGAAAGTGGACTGGGCGTGGATGTCAGTCGGCAGCGACGGACGTCGTGAGCAGGTGCTGCGGACGGACATGGACAATGCGCTGGTGTTTGCCGCGAGCGGCTCCGCAGACGAGGACGAGAAGGCGCGTGGGATTTTCACGAAGCTGGCGACGATCGTGGTGAACAAGCTGGTGGCGGCGGGTTTCGCGCGCTGCCAGGGCGGCGTGATGGCGCTGAACCCGCGGTGGTGTCGCACGGACAAAGAGTGGATCGATGAGATCGAAGGCGTGAACGCGTTTACCGACGGTGACGGGCTTTTGCGCGCGCTGGTATTGTTCGATCTGCGATTTGTCGCGGGGGAACGCGAGCTGTGCGACCGGTTGCGCGAGCGGATTTATGCGAGTGTGGGGGCGAACCTGCCGCTGCAACACCGGCTGGCTGAGCTGATCGTGGACTCGACGCCGCCGCTGAATTTCATCGGGCGGCTCGTGGTCGAGGCGTTTGGCGGAGGCGATGAGGAGTTCGATCTCAAGTCGCGCGGGATGGCTCCGCTGCGCGATGCGGCGCGGCTGTTTGCGCTGCGTCATAAACTCAACCGGCGTCACTCGACGGGCGGACGTTGGGATGAATTGCGACGCATGGTGCCGGAGCGCGCGGAAGTGGCGGGGCTGGCACGCGAGGCGTACGACTTTTTGCTGCGGTTGAGAAATCTCAACGGACTGCGGCGGGGCGATTCGGGGCGTCACCTCGATCCGGCGAGTCTGACGAAGCTGGAGCGCGCGCAGCTGGCGAACGTGTTCGACGTGGTGCGCACGGTGCAGCAGGCGGTGAAGCTGGAGTTTCAATCGGAGGCGAAGCGGCTATGAGCTGGTTTTTCAGCCGGAAAAAACTGGAGCCGTTTCTCGAAGCGTACATCGACGGAACGGCGAAAACGGTGGCGGAGAAGACGGCGCTGCCGGACATGCGTTTCGTGGCGCTCGATGCGGAGACGACGGGATTCGATCTCGTGAAGGACCGGATGCTTTCGCTCGCGATCATCGAGGTGAAGGGAGGGCGGCTGCAGGTGGCGAGTTCGACGGCGTGGTTGATATACCAGGCGACGGCGCTACTCGGGCCCGCGGTTTCTGTTCATGGTATCCTTCCGGCTGAGACGGCGACGGGGCGGTTGGAGGCGGATATTTTGCGCGATCTGCTGCCGCGGTTACAGGGGGCGGTGCTGGTGGGGCATCATGTGGCGTTCGATGCGGCGATGATCACGGCGGCGTTGAAAAGGCACTACGGGATCGCGCTGAGGAATCCGCTGCTCGACACGGCGAACCTTGCGATGATTGCGGTCGATGCGTTTGCGAAGACAGGCTATCCTGGGCAGCGGGCGCCGTCGCTCGACGAAGTGTGCGCGCAGTGCGGCATCCCGCCGGTGGAGCGGCATACGGCGGAGGGCGATGCGTTCACGACGGCGATGTTGTTTCTGACGTTGTGCGCGCGCTTGCAGAGGAATCTTGGGCGACCGCTGAAGGCGGGGGATCTGCCTTTAACGCGTGCTTGAAGGACCTAGTTAAGGTGGCTGGCTGGGATTTCGTGCAAGTTGCACAAATTAAATTTCAGCCGGATTGCATAGAGCACTTTCGGCCGGTTTGGACACGTGAGGCGGCTATGTTAAAATGAAACTTAAGTAGTTGTTTTGTGATAGGGTTAACTATCGACGGGGTTCATGGCACGGGTTGTTGGGAATGGATTGTGATGAATGGTGTGCTGAAAGGCATACCACCATGAAAAACACAAAAACTCCCCGTCAGCTCTTAGTTCTCACCGTCCTCACTGCCATGACCTCAGCCGCATGGGCGCAGGTCGGCAGCACCGTTAATGCAGCGACGAGCACTGCCGCGAACGCCACGGCAAACGCCAACGCCGCCGCGCAACGTCAAGTGGCCGCTCCCGCCGCAGCGACTTCTGCGGCCGTTACTGCTGGCGCTCAAAACGCCGCGTCCACTGCGACGCGTCCTGTCTCGGGTGCGGTCAATGGAGGCGTGAATGCCGGTGCCAACGTCAATGCGACGCGCCCACTGCACAACGGCGTCAACGCCAGCACGAATGTGACCGGCAATGGCGCGGCTGATATCCGTACGCGCGGCACGGCGGTGTCGGGCGCGGCTCATGGAGCGATCAGCACGTCGTTGAGTACTGCGGAAACCACCGCGCAGCTTCGTCAGACCGGTGTTGAGGTTCGCACGGCTGTGCTGACGACGATCGATTCGCGCGTCGATGCGACGGAGAAGTCTGTCGATCGTCTGCAACGCTCTGCCCGCCGTCTGGAAGGTGGCGTTCGCGAGCGCGCGGATGCTGCGATCGACAACGTGAAGGCCAAGGAAAAAGCCGTTCGCAACAGCTTGAAGGCTGCTCGCAAAGCCGGTGCCGAAGAATGGTCGGAAGCGCGTGAGCGCCTCGCCGCGGATTATGAAGCTTATGCCGAGTCAGTCGCCAGCGCCGAAGCCAGTATCGGTGCCGTCGATGCACGCGGCTCTGCGAGCAGCACCTCGAACGGTGCAGGTTCCGCCAATTAACCAACGCGGATCTGTCCCAGCCAAACAACAATCCTGATTCACAGCGTGATGGCACCGCCGGACGGTTTCGCGGGCGGTGTCTTCACGGAGAATCCTCGCACCTCTTTTATGAATTTCCCACTTCCACGTACTTTTGCCGCGGCTGCCGGCGGCCTTTTTTTAGCGGGCGCTTTGGCTGCCCAGAGCACTACCACCACTGATAACACGGTCGCATCCAGCCCGCAGTCATCGGTGCCGGTTGAACCCGTGGCTCCTGTGACGAGTGTACAACTCGGCACGGGTTTCGATTACAGCCGCGGATCGTATGGGTTTCGTGAAGACACCGAGGTGTTTTCCGTCCCGATGCTCCTCACCTACAACGGAGAGAAGTGGGTTTTGCGGGCGAGCGTGCCCTATGTGAAAATCGAAGGCCCAGCCGATGCGGTCGGAACGACGGGCGGTGGTGGCGGCGCTGGTTCCGGTGGCGCCACTTCGGGTGGTTTGGGCGGAATCGTTCCCGGACTCCCTGGGGGCACGCCTTCATCGAGTACGCCCGCGAACGCGAGTACACCGGCGCGGCCGGATGCGACCTCGGAGTCGGGAATCGGCGACGTGATGCTCGGCGCGACGCGGATGCTCGGGCCTGTTTTGGGACCGGTGCAGGTTGATTTGACCGGCCGCGTGAAACTGCCGACGGCAGACGAGGAAAAGGGGCTTGGAACCGGCGAGGCGGATTATTACGCGCAGGCGGACTTCTATCACGTCGGTGAGACGTTCATTCCCTTCGCGACGCTGGGCTATCGGTTCATGACGGACAGCGACCGTTATGAGTTGGAGAGCGGGGCGTACGCCTCGATCGGTTCGGCATTTCGTTTGAGCGATAGCACGCGGATCGGCGCTTCGTTCGACTGGCGGCAGAAGATAGTCGAAGGCGGCGACGACGCGAACGAAGTGTCGGCGTTCGTGGCTCATGATTTTAACGCGCGCTGGAATTTGATTCTGTACGCGCTGACCGGATTCACGGATGCGAGCCCCGATTTCGGCGCGGGCGGCAGCGTGAGTTATCGCTTCTGATTTCCGAGGTACTGGACCCTCGGTTAGGGAAACCTGGCCGCGCAGCCTGGGGGCTGCGCGGCTTTTCCACGGGCGGGCGGAGGATGGAAGATTGTGTCGGTTGGGACGATGTGTTGGAACGTGCGGCTTCGCCCATGGCCAATGTTCCGCTGATTCCCGCCGATGTTGTTTCGCTCGCCGATTACGAGCCGCTGGCGCGGGCGCGGATGGAGGCGGCGGCGTGGGAATATGTGTCGGGCGGAGCGGCGGATGAGGTGACGCTGCGGGAGAACCGGGCGGCTTTTGACCGGCTGGGGATTTTGCCGCGCGTGCTGGAAGACATGACGGGCGGGAATACGCGAGTGGAGCTTTTCGGACGGACGTGGGAGACGCCGGTGTTTCTCGCACCGGTGGCGTATCAGAAACTCGCGCACGCGGACGGGGAGCTGGCGACGGCGCTCGGGGCGGCGGCGATGAAGACGGGGATGATTTTGAGCACGCAGGCGGGTGTGACGGTGGAGGAGTTTGGCAAGGCGGCGCAGGCGCCGTGGTGGTTTCAACTGTATATCCAGCATGACCGCGGGTTCACGCAGGCGCTGGTGCAGCGGGCGGAGGCGGCGGGGGCGGAGGCGCTGGTGGTGACGGTGGATGCGCCGGTGCATTTACGGAATCGCGAGCAGCGGGCGCGGTGGCGGATTCCGGCGGAGGCGGAGCCGGTGAATCTGCGCGGGATGAGCGCGCCGCCGACGCGCGCGGTGGAGGAGCAGAACTCGATTTTTAATCCGGCGGGGCTGGCGCTGGCGGCGACGTGGAAGGATGTGGAGTGGTTACTCTCGTTCGCGAAGCGGCCGGTGATCTTGAAGGGAGTTTTGTCGGCGGAGGATGCGGAGCGGGCGGTGAAGATCGGGGCGGCGGGCGTGATCGTTTCCAATCATGGCGGGCGGACGCTGGACACGGTGCCGGCGGCGATCGATGCGCTGCCACGAGTCGCGGAGCGGGTGGCGGGGCGGGTGCCGGTGCTCATGGACGGTGGCGTGCGACGGGGGACGGATGTGTTCAAAGCGCTGGCGCGGGGGGCGAACGCGGTGTTGATCGGGCGTCCGTATCTCTGGGCGCTGGCGGCTGCGGGGCCGGTGGGCGTGGCGCATGTGCTGCGAATTTTGCGCGCGGAGCTGGAGGTGGCGATGGTGCTGGCGGGGTGTCCGACGGTCGGACGGATCACCAAGGAGGCGTTGTGGAAGCCGTGAGCGCGGAGGCGAAGCAGGAGACGAAGGCGGGGCCGCGGCGGACGCTGTCGGATTTGTCCGTGAGCGAGCTGGCGGTGTGGCTGGTGGCGAACGGGTTCAAGGCGTCGCACGCGGAGGCGTTGTTGCGGGCGTATTATGAAACCGGCGACGAAGCAGGCTGGGCGGATTTGCGGTTGCCGCGCGGGATGACGGGGCGGTTGCGCGAGGAGTTTTTGGCGAACCGGCCGGCGCAGGTGGCGCGGCAGGTGGCGGAGGATGGGACGACGAAGTTGTTGTTGAAGCTGAGCGATGGGCGGACGGTGGAGACGGTGATGATGACGGATTTTCGCGAGGACCGGGTGGCGGGTTGCGTGTCGTCGCAGGTGGGGTGCGCGATGGGCTGCGATTTTTGCGCGACGACGAAGACGGGTTTTGAGCGGAACCTCACGGCGGGGGAGATCGTGGAGCAGTTTCTGGCGTTGCGGCGCGAAGCGGTGGCGGTGGGGAAGCGCGTGCAGACGCTGGTATTCATGGGCATGGGGGAGCCGATGTTGAATCTGGATAATGTGATCGAGGCGGTGCGGCGGATTGCGCCGAACGAGATCGGGGCGCTGGGGTGGCGGCAGATCACGGTGTCGACCGTGGGGATCGTGCCGGGGATCGATGCGCTGGCGGCGGCGGATTTGAACATCCACCTGGCGGTGTCGTTGCACGCGCCGGATGACGCGACGCGCGCGAAGTTGCTGCCGATGGGGAAGCGTTTCGGCGTGGAGGAAATCCTCGCGGCGGCGGACCGGTATCAGGCGAAGACGGGGAGGCCGGTGACGATCCAGTATTGTTTATTGAAGGGCGTGAACGATTCGCCGGCGCAGGCGCGGATGCTGGCGGAACTGGTGGGGGCGCGGCGGATGCATGTGAATTTGCTTTGGTATAATCCGACGGGGCTGAGCCTGAAAGGCGTGGCTTACGAGCGGGCGGATGTGGAGGCGGGCGAGGCGTTCGCGACGGTGCTGCGCGAGCGGGGTGTGGTGGCGCATTTCCGGCGTCCGCGGGGGCGGGATATTGACGCGGCGTGCGGGCAGTTGAGGCGGCGGGTGGCGGGCGAAGTGGGTGGAACAAGCCGGAGGGGCGAGGAGTCCAAACGGGCATGAAAACCCAGGCGATGGCGGCGTGTTTTGCGGCTACGGCGGCGATGACCGGCGGGGCGTTTGCGGGCGAGACGGCGGTGGACGGCGTGGTGGAGACGGAGTTTGTCGAAGTGCCGGCGGTGGAGCCGAAGAGTCCGGCGAAGATCGAGGCGGCAGCGAAGATCGAGGGAGTGGTGAAACCGGCGGAGGGATTTTTTGCGAGGCTGACGCCGGAGGAGAGGACGGCGGCGGGTTTGGGGAGGTTGTCGGCTGAGCAGTTGTCGGTGTTGACGGCGCAGGTGGAGAAGGAAGTGCGGCTGGCGCGGCAGGGGGATGTGACGGGGTTTGCGGGGACGTTTATCAGCCGGAGGACGGAGGCGGAGAAGACGGCGGCGGGGCTGGGGATTTTGACGACAGGGGAAAAATATCAGCTGGACCGGCTGGTGTCGCGGGCGCTGGCAGCGAGGCCGCCGCAACCGCCGGTGTTGCCGGGTAGCGCGCAGTCGGGCGTGGAGTTGTTGAAGCCGAAATCGCCGTGGGAGACGCACGGGTTTGTGCAGCTGGAGTACGGCTTTGGGAGTGGCGACAGCGAGTACAAGGCGGCGACCGTGGCGGTGGCGCAGGTGAACACGAAGACGGGAACGGTGTTGGAGTTCGCTTATACGGTGGCAGAGGCGACGGGATATCTTTCGCGGTGGCAGAATTATTCGATGGGATGGCGGTCGCGTCCGTATGGGCCGTGGAGGTATTGAGCGGGCGAGGGGCGGGAGTTTTTTAACCGCGAATGGGCGCGAGTTTCCGGAGGAATTTTTAGACTAACCACGGATTACGCAGATGGGCACGGATGGCGGAGGAAAGACGTTGAGGGCTGAGAGATGAAGAGTCGGAACGCAGAGCGGGACTATTTGAGGAGGGCCTGGTAGGTGAGGCGTTTGATGAGGTGGTTGAAGTTGGAGCCGCCGGAAGGACGCAGCTGGGTCATGAAGAGGATCACGAGCCGCTCTTTGGGATCGACGATGTATTCAGGAAAGTAGGCGCTGCCCCAGCCGTAGGAGCCGACGGTGCCGATCTCGCCGGATTTGCCGAGGTCGGTGCTGACCCAGAAGCCGAGGCCGAAGCCGTCGCCTTCGCCGAGGAATTTATCGCCAGTGTGGTTGGCGTGCATGAGCTCGACGGTTTTCGGGGCGAGGAGGCGGATGCCGTCGAGTTCGCCTCCGTTGAGGAGCATCTGGAGAAAGCGGGTGTAGTCGCGTGTGGTGGAGAGAAGGCCGGCGCCGCCGGAGAGGCATTTGCGGGGCCCGTGGATGAAGTCGCTGGTGGCGGCGGTTTCTCTGAGGACGAGCTGGTCGTTTTCGAAGCCGTAGACGTTGGCGAGGCGCGGGGCTTTTTCCGGCGGGAGGAAGAAGTGGGTGTCGCGCATGTCGAGCGGGCGGGTGATGCGTTCCTCGACGAACTGGTCGAGGGGTTTTTCGGAGACGACTTCGACGAGACGGCCGAGGACATCGGTGGCGTATCCATACTGAAACTGCTCGCCGGGGTGGCCATGGAGAGGAAGCGTGGCGAGGCGATCGACGACTTGAGCGAGGGTTTCGTCTTTGCCGAGGATGTACCAGTCGGTGAGGCCGGCCTGTTTGTAGGCGTCGTTCGCGAGACCGTTGCCGTAGGTGAGGCCGGCGGTGTGGCGGAGGAGGTCGCGGATGGTGATGGGGCGCTTCGCTTTTTCGGTGACGTATTTCACGCCCTCTGGGGAGCCCTCAGGAGCGGGGATGGCGACGACGGAGTCTTTGAAGGCGGGAAGGTATTTGGAGACGGGGTCGTTGAGGCGGAATTTCCCTTCCTCGTAGAGCATCATCACGGCGACGGTGGTGACGGCCTTGGACATCGATGCGATGCGGAAGATGGCGTCGGCGCGCATGGGCTGGTTGTTTTCGACGTCCTGAAGGCCGTAGGTTTTGAAGACGACGGGGCGACCGTCGCGGGCAATATACATGATGCCGCCAGCGAGGCGGTGGCGGGCGATCTGGTCCTCGATGGCGGTATCCAGACGTTGGAGGCGCTCGGGGGAGAAGCCGGCGGCGGTGATGGAGGCGGCGTTTGAGGAAGCGGGAGTGACGGTTTGAGCGGGGGCAGGATCGGCGGCGCGGAGGAGCAGCGGTGAGGCGGCGAGGGCGAGGGCGAGCAAGAGGGGCGAGAGAATGCGAGTGGAGGGCATGGGTTGAGGGGAAGATGGGCGAGCGGGGGAAGATGGGGAGTTTTTTAACCGCGAATGGACGCTAAGGGGCGCGAATTTTCGGAAGGATTTTTAACCACGGATTGCCCGGATGGGCACGGATACTGAGGAGGTTTATCGGCGATGGCCGAGGAAGCGAGAAGGGTGAATGGGGAGATGGGATTCGGGACGCGTGCGGCGAGCGCGGCGCGGACTGTGGTTATCGTTGGCTTGCGCGCGGGGGTTGGGTGCGTGTGCTGGTGGGATGTTGATCCGTAGTGTTTTTCTGATGATGCTGAGTCTGGTGCTTGCCGGTTGCGCGAGCTATACGGCGGATGTGGAGCCGGGCACGCAGTTTTCGAATTTTCGGAAGATCTGGGTGAAGACGAATCTGGACGACAACCATGCGATCGACCGGTTGCTGGTGCAGGTGTTGAAGGCGCGCGGCTTCGAGGCCGAGTACGGGCCGATGACGATGATGCCGCGCGATATGCAGGCGATCGTATCGTATCGCGACCGGTGGACGTGGGATTTTAAGAATCACATGACGAGTCTGGAGATCGAGGTGCGGGAGGTGAAAAGCGAGCGTCAGGTGGCTGCGGCGAGTTTTGTCGGGCCGGCGTCGCTCACGATCACGCCGCTGGAAGTGGTGGAGCGACTTGTGCGCGATCTGGAGAAGGCGAAACCGAAAGTGATGCAGGCGCCGTTGTGATGGGGAAGTGCGCGGGCGTGTGTAACGAGCGAAGAATTTTTCAGGATTGGAAAAGTTTTTGAAGACGCGGGCGGGTGACTGACGTATAGTGGGTTGTCCACGAAATCGTCAGAGCGCATTGCGCGGCGGTTTCATTCATCACACGTGTGTGACGATTCGGTGAGATTCCCTGCGCCCGACGGGTGAGGCGAGGTCCCGGGCGGTCGCACTTCGGTCAACACAAGAAAGGTTATACATCATGCAGAACATCGACTTCACATTCCTACAGACTTTGCTTCCAAAATTGATGGCGGTGCTGCCGCTGATTCTGGGAATTGTGGCGGGTGCGTTTGTGCTGAGTTTCGTGGCGTGCCGGGGACTGCAATTGCTGGCGGACAGGACGAGTCTGACGGATCAGGACGTGGCGCCGTTCCGGCGGATCGTGAAATGGTTGATCCGGGGTGTGGCGCTGGTGCTGATTTTGAGCGTGCTGGGATTTAATCTCGGCGGGCTGTGGGCGGTTTTCTCGACGGTACTGGCGATGGTGGCGATCGGGTTTGTGGCGGTGTGGAGCGTGCTGAGCAATGTCTCGTGCACGGTGATCATGTTGATCGCGCGGCCGTTTAATATCGGCGATGAACTCGAAGTGGCGGGCGAGCCGATCAGCGGGCGGGTGGTGGATTTGAACTTCGTGTATACGACGCTCAAGGACGCGGACGGGCGGCTGGTGCAGATCCCGAACAATCTGTTTTTCCAGAAGGTCGTGAAGCGGCGGTTGAATCCGGTGCCGGTGACGCTGGCGGCGCAGTTGTCGAGCCGACAGCAGGCGGAAGTTGACGCGAGCGTGATGGGGAGTGTGCGTCCGGCGGTGGCCGGTGCGGCGCCCGGAGCGTGAGGATCGCGGCGTCAGTCAGGGCCGCTCTTACAGGGTCGGGAGTGGATGCGTTTTTTCGATCCACTCCGCGACCGGACGGCTGTTCGCGAGGTGCTCGGTGACGATGCGTTCGCAACGCTCCGGGGTGACGCGGCCGTACCAGACGCCCTCGGGGTAAACGACCATCCACGGGCCGCCGCTGCAGACGCGCAGGCAGGCGGCTTTGGTGCGGAGGGCGGGGATGTTGAGGGATTTCAGTCGGGTTTTGAGGAATTCCCAGGTGGCGAGGCCGTCGTCGGTGGAACAGCAGTCGGGGCCGACGCAGAGGAAGATGTGGCGCTGCGCGGTCTCGATTTTCATTTTGGCGAAACCGGCGGTGACGATGGGATCGGGCATGGGCGGAAGAGTGAAAAGTGGCTGGTGAAGAGTGAAAGCGGAAAGCGGACGCGTGGAGCTGGGATGAGGTCCGGATCGGGATGGAGAAAATGGTGGCAACTTAAGTGAGGACGGGCACGTCTGAAGGGGTAGCCGCGACGGGTGTCGGGCGAAGTTTATCCATGTCGAAAGAGAACAAGCGATCGCTCGTGCCGGCACTGACGTGCGGATTGCTGCT
Organism: uncultured Nibricoccus sp.; assembly: GCA_966249325.1. GTDB lineage: Bacteria > Verrucomicrobiota > Verrucomicrobiia > Opitutales > Opitutaceae > Nibricoccus. Next base: position 129,478 of record CBINDC010000012.1, read on the forward strand.
GCTCGTGGCGGTGTGGTTTTTTGGGGAGTGGCAGGGAAGTAGAGACGAGGGGGGGGCGGATCGTGGAAAGACGGAGGAGTTGAAGCGCGGAGAGGAATCTGTGGCTGAGCCGCCGGTGGTGGAACGCGGGCGTGTGGATGATGCGCAGACGCTGGCGCGGATCGCGGCGCGTGAGCGGACGGAGGCGGAATGGCGGGAGTTGCTGACGCGGCGGCTGGTGCGAAAGACCGCGCGAGAAAAGGAGGCGATCGTGATTTTCAAGGACGAGGATGGGTTCCGGAAATTCCAGGCGCGGGCACGGGCGGCGGGGTTTTCGATTTTGCGCGAGAGTGTGAAGCTGCGGGCGGTACGGGTGCGGTATGACTCGATCGCGGCGGTGCAGCAGGAGGTGTTTCAGAATGTGCGCGACTACGAGGAGGTCGGGGCGAATGCGTTTGTGGACCGGCCGGTGCGTCCGCCGGTGGATGAAAGCGCCGATGCGGCGATGCCGGCGGTGCGCGGCGGATTGATGGTGACGCTGGGTGTTGGTGCGGAGATCGATCGCAGCCAGTGGGGACGCGGGGTGACGGTGGCGGTGCTGGACAGCGGGGTGGCGGCGGATGCGGGGTTTGGTGCGGGCCGATTGCGGGCGGTGGATGTAGGCATGGGTGTGTCCCCAGGAAATGGAGACGAGGACGGGCACGGGACGGCGGTGGCGTCGATAATCGCGGCGGGAGCGGGCGACGTGGCCGGGGTGGCTCCGGCGGCGAAGATTGTGAGTTTGCGCGTGACGGGGGAAGATGGACGGAGCGATGTGTTCAGCGTTTCCGAGGGGATCGTCGCGGCGGTGGATGCGGGGGCGCAGGTGATCAACATCAGCATGGGCGGATACGATACGAGCGTGTTGCTGACGCGGGCCATCGATTACGCGGAGGCGGCGGGAGCGTTGATCGTAGCGGCGTCGGGCAACGACCGGGCGGCGATCCTGGCGTGGCCGTCGGCTGAGCCGCGGGTGGTCTCGGTGGGCGCAGTGGATGCGTTGGGGAGACTGGCGAGTTTTTCGAACGCGGGAGAAGGACTGAGAATGACGGCGCCGGGTGTGGGCGTGCGGGCGGCGTGGCTGGGCGGGCAACGCGTGTTGTTCAGCGGCACATCGGCGAGTGCGCCGGTGGTGTCGGGCGCGATCGCGGCGGTGATGTCGCAGAAACCGGGGCGGAGCGCGCGGGAAGCGTGGGAAATTTTAGCGGCGCGCAGTGACGATGCGGGAGCGCCGGGGGCGGATGCGAATTATGGAGCGGGGGTGGTGAATCTGGGCTGGGCGTTGAACGCGAATCCGGGGCGTGTGGATCTGGCGGTATCGAGTCACTGGCTGGAGCGGAGTGAGGACGGCGCGGGTGAAGTCGTGGGTGTTGTGATACAGAATCGCGGGGGATTTGCCGTGGCGGGGGCGGTGCTGGAGATCGATGCGGGCGGGCTGAAATCGCGGCGGGTGGTGCCGGTGATCGCGGCGGGTGGGAGTAGTGTTTTGAAGGTGCCGGTGGAACGGGCGCGCGTGGATGCGGAGGGCCGGTGGGTGTTGCGGACGACTATCGTGGCACCGGGCGGGATGGTGGATCAGCTGCCGGGGAATAATGAACGGGCGAGTGGATTGATGATGAATAGCCATTAGGTGGGGACACTAGCACTGGTCGATACGATTGAATAGTCGCTCAAGTTACTGGTTTTGAGTGTTAAGTGGATTTTTGAGAATTTTTCTCATGATCCGACTTGACGATTCATTGGTAAGATTGTGTCTCATTATCTATGAAATTGAGACTCGATCTTATCTCGTTGGGTTGGGAGGCGGCTAGTCGCTGAGGTCAAATATGAGCGCGCAGACCCAGACCTTTCCGATCATTTGCGAGATTCATGCACCGCGTTCGTCGCAGGCGGCGGCGTTGGCGGAGATCGCGGCGGTCTGCGCGCGTGATGTGGGGCAGCCGTTGATCTCACGCACGCTAGCGATCGGCACGGATTGTGTGGAGGCGTCGCTGACGCTGCATCTTCCCGTCGAGATGGCCGAGGCCCAGCACCGGGTGTGGTGCCTGGCCTGCCGGCTCGCGTGTTTTTGTCCGAGTGCGCGCGTGAGCGTGCTGGTGCGCGGGGAGGCGACGTTTGCGCCGGCTCCGCCGCGGGTGTCTCGCCGCCGGCGTTCCGCGTGATTTTCCCATGAGTTTCCACGAAGATTTTTCCCTGTCGGGCATGTCGCGAATCCCGGAGGTCTGCGCGCAGCGGAAGCCATCGCGGTGTTTCCGGACAACGGCGGACGGGCGCATCGCGCTCACGCGGAATTGGGCGGAGCTGCTGGCGTCAGCGCGTTCGCTGGGGCGTGTGGCGATCCAGACGCGGCACGCGTATGCGCGGCTGGTGGCGTTTCGCGAAGTGCCGGAGTTCGTTGCGTGCCCGGAGCCTGGATACTTGCAGGCGTGCGACGGTTCGATGCGTTTTCATTGCGGGCTCTGGCATCGCGCCTGGGGCCGGCTGGCGGAGTGCGATTGCTGCGGCACGCCGGGGCGCATGGAGATTCACAATGCGCACGCGCTGGAGTTTCTGCAGATCTGTCCGATCCCGGGTTGCGAACCGGCGGACTGGGCGAGGTTTTTGGAAACGGCTGCGGTCGAGTATGCGGCGTCTGGTACGCAGGCAGAGGCAGCGGATGTGCCGCCGGCGGTGGCGTTTCCCTGTCTGCCCGCCGGGGCGCGGATCGTCTCGACTGATGCTGAGGATGTCGTGCCGCTGCTCAGTATGCTCGGGGATCACGGTGTGCCGGTGCGCTGTGTCTTGCGCACGGCGGAGGCGCTGCACAGCCGCGGATTCCTGACGACGCATATCGATGTCACGGGCGGGCTGCTCACGGCCGGAGAGAAGGGGGCTCGTTTCCAGATCGGACTTCCGGCGGTGCGGGCGCTGGCGGTGAACACGAGCGCGCACGGCGCGACGCTTCATTTCACCGGGCCCGAGGAAACGTCGCTGCTGGCGCTCTCCGCACCGGCCGAGTCCGACGCAGGCGAAGCGTGGCATACGCTGCTGCGCGAGGCCTTTCCACTGAACGGCTGATTCTTTTTCCAGCAAACCCACCCATCCGCACATCATGACGAACTCACTCGCCATCTACTACGCCACCATGACTGGCAATGCCGAGACGCTGGCCCGTCGCGCGCACGAACGCGCCCTCAACGAAGGCTGGAGCGCCCGCCTGATCAATCTCTCGGAGGTGAAGCCCGCCGACCTGCCCGCGGAAACGCTGGCACTTTTTATCGTCTCCACGTGGGGTGACGGAGAGCCGCCGGCGGATGCGTGCGATTTTCACTACGATCTCGAAAAGGATTCGGCGCCCGCGCTGCCGGCTCTGCGCTTTGCGATCCTCGGACTCGGCGACAAGGACTACCAGGATTTCAACGCCTTTGCGCGCAAGCTCGACGAGCGTCTGGTCTCGCTCGGCGCGCAACGCCTGCATGAGCGCATCGAGGCGGATCTCGATTTCGACGACACGTACGCCGAGTGGGAGAACCGCGTGTTCCCGTTCGTAGGCGATGCGCTGCGAGGCGTTTCAGCACCTTCCGCCTGATCACTCAAATAATCATGAGAACGAGCGTCGCTTACTCGGTGCGTTTCACGATCTGCCTCGCGCTGTCGCTGGCGTTGCTGGCGGCGTTCGTTCTCTCACTGCACTAAATTTCCCTCACCCGCTTTTCATTTTCCGTCCGCCGCCGTCCGTTCCCTGGAGTCCCTCTTATCACAGGTCAGTTAAAGTCTTTGTTGTTGTTTGTCGGAGGAAGACACCAGGCCGGCGGCGGGCGCGATTCAGGCGATTCTTGCATGTTTTCCCAGAGACATTTTCCACGCGCAGCGTTTTTGACGCGCATCGAATCGAATCTCCGATCGTGAACCCTGTTCTCGCAGAGACTTCCGTGCGGGACACCGATGGCGGGTGGAGGGCTCATGCGTATCCGGATTTTGCGCTCAGAGATGAACTGACGGCTACGACTTTTCCCGCGGGCTCGCATGCGGTGCGGCCGGGCATGCGCATGTGCTGGTGGAATGGCCGGCTCGGAGCTGGCGCTCTGCGGGTGGGTGGCGGCATCGCGGCGCGGGTGATTTTTGCGTTGAGCGAGGGCGGGGTGCCACCGCCAGCGGGGGACGATGGAATGCCTTTTGGCTCAGCCGGCTGGATGCTGTTTGTGAGTGGTAATGACTGCGTGGATTCGCGTCTGCCTTATGATAAGATGGGGTTTTATCTTTCGGTGGAACTTGGCGAGACAGTGCTGGCTGAGATTTTTCCGACGGGTGCGGCGATGTGCGCTGTCGGTATTTTGGGCAAAGCGGACTGTGAAGGATCTTCGACGCTGCCGCTGACGCCTGCGGCCCGGCTGGCGCTTGAGTCGGTGCGCCGGTGTCCGCTGACGGGGCCGTGTCGTGGTTTGATATTGGGCGCGCGGTGTCACGATCTGCTCGTGGAGTTTATCTCCGCGAAGGATTCTGCTCCAGCGCGGTCAATGCCCATGATGTCAGACACGGAGTCGCGCGTGCGCTCGGCGGCGGCGGCACTGGGGCGGCGCCTAGACGTCACTCCTTCGCTCGAGGCGCTTGCGCGGGAAGCGGGGTTGAGCGAGACGACGCTCAAGCGCGGGTTCAGGCAGGTGTTTGGCTCGACCGTGTTCGAACATCTGCGGACGTTGCGGATGGAGCGGGCGAGTGAGTTGCTGCAATCGGGGCGGGCGACGGTGATCGAGGCGGCGACGCTCGTCGGCTACAGCAACCCGAGCAATTTCGCGTCGGCGTTTCGCCGGCAGTTCGGGCTCAACCCGAAGGAGTTTCAAGTGGCCGCGCGCAGGTGAGAATTGGCCGTGAGCAGGTGGAATCTCGCGGCGGTGGATTGAGATACTGACGGCTTTGTCATGAAAGCCGTCTCCGCTGTTTCTCCCGTGATGTCCGCGCGCCTCGCAGCCGCGGGCGTGTTTTTATTTCCGCTGACCTGCGTGCTCTCCGCACAGGTGGCCGATACCGTCGCGGTGCGAGTCGTCGAACTCGACAAGCTCACCATCGAGGAGGAGCAGCTTCTGGAGGCGTCGCCGACCACCGCCACGCAGGTCGGTCCGCTCGGCAAGATCGAGCTCATCGATACGCCTTTTTCGATCAGCGTGATGTCGCGCGAGTTGATCGACAATCTGCAGGCCGTCGCGCCGGACGATTTGTTTCGGGTCAACCCCGTGACTCAGCTGAACAATCCGCAGACGCGGTTCTTCTCGAGTGTGAATATGCGCGGTTTTAGCAGCGCGTCGACGAAGCGTATCGACGGCATTCCGAGCACGAGCAGCTACGTGAACGTCGATCTGGAGGATAAGGAGCGCGTCGAAATCATCACGGGTCTTTCCGGTTTCTTGAACGGTGCGGGCAATGTCGGCGGCACGCTCAACTATGTGCTCAAGCGTCCGACGGCCCATCGGCTGAATCGTGTCACCACCGGGCTTAACGGAGGCACGAACGCTTATGTGCACGGCGACTTTGGCGGCCGGATCGATGCGGCGGGGAAGTTCGGTTATCGCGTCAATGTCGTCGCTCAGGATGGCGAGACCGATGTCGATTATCAGTCGATCGAACGCCAGTTCATCAGCACGGCCTTCGATTGGAATCTCGCGGAGAATCTCCGTCTGCAGGTCGATGCGTCCTTCACTGATTATCGCATGGAGGGGACGGAGGCTTATTGGTCGGCGGCGACGGGCGTGCGGTATCCGGAGGCTCCGGACGCGGATAATTTTTATGGCCAGCCGTTCACGTCGTCGGAGTCGAAGCAGCATCATCTCGGCACGCGGATCGACTGGCAGGTGAGCAAAGAAATCTCGTTCCGCGCGGGCGTGGTCCGTCGTGAAAGCGCGCTCGATCTGGTGGTCGTGAACAACACACTCATCGCGGGGCCTGCGGGCAGTTATCAGGTGCAGGCGAGCGCGTGGGAGTATCCGGATGTGGAGGCGTTTGGCGGGTTCGCGTTTGCCGATGCGGAATTTTCAACGGGACCGATCGAGCATCGTCTCACGACGGGCTGGTATGGTGACACGGATGAGCGGACGAATTTTGTCAGCTCGGCGGGTGGCTGGGCGACGGTGAGCTACAGCGGAGGTTTTAATATCAGCCATCCGACGTACGTGGCGAATCCGGGACTGTTTCCGGCGGGGCCGAAATACACGGCTCAGGAATCGACCTATCATAATTTCGTCATCGGCGACTCCCTGCGCTGGGGCGAGCACTGGTCGGCGCTGGTTGGCGTGAACTACGCGAAAATCGCGGACCGCGCGCTCGGGATGACGGGTGTGGCGACTTCGGATTACAGCGACCACGCGCTCACGCCGACGTATGCCGCTATTTTCAAGCCCGTGCCGGTGCTCTCGATTTATGCGAGCGCGATGGAGAGTTTTGAGAAAGGCGGGGCGGCCGCGGCCACGTATGGCGGTTATCCGGTGACCAATGCGTTTGCGGTGATGCCTCCGCTGACGAGCGAGCAGATAGAGGCGGGCGTGAAGTATCAGCTCGGGAAAGCGTTTCTCACGGGTGCGGCCTTTGAGATCGACAAGGGACTCCAGTATTACGACGTCCGCGATGTGACGCGTCCGACCTATGTGCAGGACGGACGCCAGGTGCATCGAGGATTTGAATTCACCGCGACGGGCGAGGTGGTTCGCGGCTTGAGCGTGGTTGGTGGCTTTACGTGGCTGCGTGCGGAGATCAAAGAGAACACGCAGGCGCCGGCGCTCGTGGGTAAACAACCGGCGAGCGTGGCCGAGCGCACCGCGAAAATCTATCTGGAGTACGCTCTGCCCTTCGTGAAGGGACTCACGCTGACGAGCGGCGTTTTCTACACCGGCGAGCAATGGGTGGACTCGGCGAACACCTATGAGCTGCCGTCGTTCACAACGGGGGATGTCGGTGCGCGTTATCAGACGATGGTCTTCGGCCGAAAAACCACCTTCCGCGCGGCGGTGACGAACGTGACCAATGAAAATTACTGGCTCACGACCTCGTACCTCGGTGCACCTCGATCGGTGCGGGTGTCGGCGACGATCGACTTTTGAGTGGGTGCGTTGACCTGCGGCAGGTTGAAATTGGCCGTCCGCAGGTGGATGCGCCGGGAGCGATCCTGATAACGTCACGGGCTCTATGAAAACCCTCCTCGCCAAACTTCTTCTTCTGATCGTGATCGCGCTGCCAGCGCAGGCGCATTTTGTCTGGATCGAGCGTGACGTCCAGGGCAACGCCGCCGCGTATTTCGGCGAGTGGGCGGCAAATGTTCGTGAAACCGAGGAGGGCTATTTGAAGCTGATCGCGAAGCCGAAGGCGTTCACGGCCGATGGCAAGGAGCTCGCGGTCACTCGCGCGAATGACCGCATCAACATCGCGGCGGCTGATGCAAAGGGCGATCTTCGCCTGACCGACACGTATTTTGGCGAGAAGGCGAAGAGCGTTTCGTTTTACCAGGCGAAACTCGGACGCACGGAGACAGCCGCGAAGTTCGATCTCGAACTCGTACCGGTCGCGCCGAACAGCAACAGTTTCACGCTGCTGCTTCACGGCCAGCCGGTGCCGGATGCCGATGTGACGCTCTTCACGTCGTCGGGTTGGAGTCGCACCTTCAAGACGGATGCCGCAGGCAAAGTGACGGTGGAAACGCCGTGGCCAGGTCAGGCGATCATCGAAGTCGGTCATCTTGAAAAGAAGGCCGGTGAAAAGGATGGCCGCGCCTACGAATCGATCCGCCATGTGTTCACACTGACGTTCGACGTGGCGAAGAGCTGAGCGGGCTGGAAAGTTTTCTGTCTCCAACATGAAGCGCTGGACGATGGTCCGGCGTTTTTTTATTGGCGAGCGAGTGACCGTTTGCAGGCGGGTTTTGGCCGGGGGCGGGTGGAATTTGGCCCACAGGAATTGGGATAATGCGCGCTTTCCCATGAAAACCTCGGTCAGAAAATTGTCCCGCCCGGCCTCCTTGGTCGCTGGCTCCTTGTTTATCGCGTTGGGCACCGTGCCGGTGTCCGCTCAGGAAACTCCGGCGAAGCCAAAGCCTGCGTCAGTCGCGACCGAGCCGAAGGAGGAAGTTGTGGCGCTGGACAAGCTTGAGGTGAGCGAGGCTCAACTCGGGAGCGCGCCGATGATGGCTTCCACGCGACTGGCGCTGACGGTGCGCGAAACGCCGCAGTCGATCAGCACGATGGGACGCATCCGCCTCGATGAGGAATTGATTTTCAATGTGAACGACGCGTTGAAAGACGTCACTGCGGTGCACGTTTCTTTCTACGACACGCAGCGTCCGCTGTATTTTGCGCGCGGATTCCAGATCACGGATTTTCAGATCGATGGCGTTCCCACCTACAGCGGATCGACGAACCAGGAGTATGACACGGCGCTGTACGAGAGGATCGATGTGGTTCGCGGCGCGAACGGGTTGACGAGTGGAGCGGGCATCCCGTCGGCGACGGTGAATTTGATACGCAAGCGGCCAGGGAAAAGCTATGCGGCATCTGCGCGCGCAGCGGTGGGATCATGGGATTTTTATCGCGCCGAGGCGGACGTGAATGTGCCGCTTTCGAAGGATGGAAAGTATCGCAGCCGTTTCGTCGTCGCCGGGCAGGATGCGGAGAGTTTCCGCGACCGTTATGCCGAGAAGAAGCTGGCGTGGCTGGCATCGGTGGAAGGCGATGTGACGGCGACGACGACGCTTGGTGCGGGTTATCAGTATCAGGACAACGATCCGAGCTCGCCGATGTGGGGAACGCTGCCGCGGTTTGCCGCGGATGGCTCGTTGCTGAACCTGCCGGTGGAGACGAACTTCGCGCCGAACTGGACAGAGTGGGATCGCACCTCGGAGACGGGATTCGTGACGCTCGACCAGAGGATCGGCGAAAACTGGAACGTGCGGGCGGCGTACAACCGGACCGAGGGTTATCTTTACAGTCTGCGCGTCTATGCGACGGCGGTCGGCGCCGGCGCGTATCCGAATCCTAACACGGGCGGCGGGCTCGCGCTGCTGGCCGGGCTCGGGGAGACGGAAGACGTGCGCGACAATGTGGACGTGTACATCTCGGGCAAAGTGGAGCTCTTCGGGCGCCAGCACGATGTGGTGGCGGGCTGGAACATGAACAATCTGGAGGCGGAGTCGCCCGGCTTCGTTTCCATCGCCTCGGCGACGAGCCCGAACTACTGGCGCTACGTCATTCCGGATTATCGCACATACGACGGCAATGTGCCGGCTCCGACGATCGCGAGAAATGGCGCGGCGCGGCAGGTGTCGTTTACGGAGCAGAGCGGTTTTTATGCGTCGTTGCGCTATCGGGTGATAGAGCCGCTGTCGGTGATCGCCGGCGCCCGGGTTTCCCAATGGGAAACGCGGACGGAGAATTACACTGTGAGCGGGGCGCGCACCGCCGACAGCGGCAAGTACAAGGTGTCGGATGAAGTGACGCCGTACGTTGGCCTCGTGTACGACATCAGCTCCGTGTGGTCGGCGTATGCGAGCTACACGGACACGTTCCGCCCGCAGAATAACAAGGACATCAACGGCGATTTGCTGGACCCGGTGGTGGGATCGAACGTGGAAGCCGGTGTGAAGGCGGAGTTTTTCGCGAAGCGGTTCCAGGTGTCGCTGGGGGTTTTCGAGACGAAGCAGGACAACCTCGCGGCGATCATCGAGCCGCGTGTGAACATTCCGAATTCCACGACGGAGTTTGCCTACACGGGCGTGGGCGGCACTAAGAGCCGGGGCTTCGAGCTGGAGTTGAGCGGACACATCACGCCCGACTGGAACGCGACCTTCGGTTATGCGAACACGAATACGCGCCGTCACTCGACGGATCTCACCTACGCGAATGTGCCGGAGCATCTGATCAAGTTTTCGACGCACTACCGGCTGCCGGGCGCGTGGAAAAAGCTTTCGGTCGGCACGGGCGTGATCTGGCAGGGGCAGGTGGCGGGATACAATATCGCGCATCCGATTCTCGGACCGACGACGGTCGAGCAGTCGGCGTTTGCGCTGATCAACGTTTTCGCGAGCTACCGGTTCAACGATCACCTCACGGCGACGCTGAGCGTGCGCAATGCGACGGATCATCAATATTGGGCGACCCTGGATTATCCGAACTACGGGGAGCCGCGGAACGTAGCGGTTTCACTCGGCTGGAAATACTAAACGGCTTCACGCCTTTTTTCGCAGCATGATCGCGAGCGCCCGCTCATCTACACCTGTTGCTCCGCCGTCGAAGAAAACTGGCGGGGTGCGTTATCGTCTCGCTGTCGCCTCGCGTGCGCTGGCCGCCATTGCCGGCGGCTATGCGCTGGCGGCGGGGACGAACGTGGCGCTCGCGCTGGCGTTAAAGAACACCGGACCGAAGGAAGATGTGATCATGCTGGCGACGATGCCTGCGTTTCTCGTGTGGGCGGGCGCGGTGGTGTGGGTGTTTGCGGCGCGCACGGCGTGGCGCGCGTGGGCGGGTGTGGCGGTTCCGTGCGTGATCGTGGCGCTGGTCATCTGGTGGCTGCGGAGCGGAGGAGCGGCATCATGAAGAACACGTTTCGACTTTCGATGACCTGGTTGCACACGTGGTCGGGTCTTTTGCTCGGCTGGGTGTTGTTCGGGATTTTTGTCACAGGCACGGCGACGTATTATAAGGCGGAGATCACGCAGTGGATGCAGCCGGAGCTGCGACGCGGCGGTTCGCCGGTGGATGCGGCGGCGGTGGCGTGGAGCGGGATTGAAAAGCTAGCGCCGGAATCGAACCGCTGGTTTGTGGGACTGCCCGATGATCGCACGACGGCGACGACGGCTTTCTGGCAGCCGGGTGCGGAAGGAAAACGCTCCGGAAGCGCCACGCTCGATCCGGTGACGGGCGAGGAAGTGAAGGCGCGGGACAGCCGGGGCGGTGAATTTTTCTACCGTTTCCATTTTCAACTCCAGCTGCCGCATCCGTGGGGCCGATACCTTGCGGGGGTGGCGGCGATGTTCATGTTTGTGGCGCTGATCAGCGGGGTGATTACGCACCGGCAGTTTTTCAAAGAGTTCTTCACGTTCCGGCCGGGGAAGACCTCGCTGCGGTCGTTTCTCGATTTTCATAACGTGACGGCGGTGCTGGCGCTGCCGTTTCTGTTTATGATCAGCTACTCGGCGCTCGTGATCTTCATGGCGATGTACATGCCGTGGGGGCGCGAGGTGTTGAGCGATCCGGATGCGAAAGCGACGGGTGCGGCGCGAGCGCAGGGAGGTCTGGGGGGAGTGGAGAAAAAGACGGGCGGCGAAGAGGCGAAGCGGTGGGTTTCTCCCGCGCCGGTGGGGCCGATGTTGGAGGAAGTGGCGAAGCGTTGGGGAACGGTGCATCCGACGGTGAAACGCATGGATGTGACCGGGCGCGGCACGGATAAAATGGTGGTGACGTTTACTCGTGCAGATGGCGCGAGCATCTCGATCGCGGAGCGCGAGCAGCTGCGGTTCGACGGTGTGACAGGCGCGTTGCTGCCTGAGGAAAAGAAAGACGTGGGCGCGGCGACGGCGGTGCATGGGGCGTTGTACGGATTGCACATGGCGCGCTTCGCGGGGCCGCTGATGCGCTGGATGTTTTTTGCGATGGGGCTTTTCGGGACCGTGCTGGTCGCAACGGGGCTCGTGATGTGGACGATCAAACGGCGACCGAAGTACACGAAGGCGGGGCGGTTCAGCTTCGGACATGGACTCGTCGAGCGGCTCAATATCGCCGCGATCGCGGGAATGTTTGTGGCGATCGGGGCGATCTTCTGGGCGAACCGCTTGCTGCCGGTCGGGCTGGAGGCGCGTGGCGATTGGGAAGTGAAGGTGTTTCTTTATGTGTGGGCGGCGATGCTGGCGCACGCGCTGGTGCGGCCGGTGATGAAGGCGTGGCGCGAACAGCTCTGGCTCGGCGCGATGCTGCTCACGGCGCTGCCTGTGCTCGATGCGTTGACCGGACCGTTCTTCCTGCGCGCGTGGGCTGACGGCAATCTCGCGTACATCGGGTTTCACGCGACGGTGCTGGTGACCGGTGCGTTTCTCGCCGTGGCGGCGCGGAAGGTGTCGCGAATCGGATCGAAGCCGAAAAACGCGCAGCCGGTGCGTGCGAAAAAAGCCGCGCAGACGCGGATCGAGGAGACCGTATGATCATGGGAACGATGACGCTGTTGATCGCGTTTACGGCGATGGGATTGCTGGCGCTGGGGATGTCGGCGCATGCGCGCGCGGCGCTGGCGGGCGGGCGTTGGGAGCTGACGCCGCGTGCCGTCTGGAAACTGGCGGGCTGGATTTTCGTGCTCGTGGCGTTTGCGAGCGCGGTGGCGGGCAGCAACTGGTCGGTCGGTCCGGTGTGGTGGCTGCTGGCGCTTGGGGTGGCGGGATTTGCGGTGACGTTGTTGCTCACGTACTGGCCGCGGTGGCTGCCATTGACGGTGGCGGTGACATTGCTGGGGGCGGCGGTATTGGCGTGGTGAGTGCGGCGCGGTGATATGGGAGAATTCCCGGGAGCGTTTCCGGGGGGGGTGGCGTTTGCGCTGGGGGACGGGCGGGGTTCTTTGGCGGCGACGATTTATGAGCGAAGCGACGAAGAAACATGTGGTGATTCTTGGCGGCGGATTTGCGGGACTTTCCGCAGCGCAGCGGCTCGACGATCCGCGCGTGCGAGTGACGCTGGTTGATCGGCAAAATCATCACTTGTTTCAGCCGCTGCTGTATCAGGTGGCGACGGCGGGGCTGGCGGCGCCGGATATCGCGCAGCCGCTCAGGCATATTTTGCACGAGCAGGAGAATGTGACGACGCTCATGACGGAGGTGCGCGCGATCAATGCGGGCGCGCGGGCGGTCGAGACGGCGGATGGCGTTTTGAGTTATGACTATCTGGTGATCGCGCTTGGGGCGAAGACGGGCTATTTCGGGCACAACGAGTGGGCGGTGCATGCGCCGGGTTTGAAGACGCTCGATGAAGCGACGAAATTGAGACGTGAAATGCTGCTGGCGTTTGAGCGGGCGGAGACGACGCACGATGAAGCGGAGCGGGAGAAGCTGTTGAGTTTTGTGATCGTGGGCGGCGGGCCGACGGGTGTGGAAATGGCGGGTGCGGTGGCGGAGCTGGCGCGACGCGTGTTAATCGATGATTTTCGCCGGATCGATCCGAGTCGTGCGCACGTGCATTTGGTGGAGGCGGCGCCGCGGTTGCTGCTGATGTTTTCGGAGGAGCAGTCGGCGTACACGAAACGACGCTTGGAGAAAATGGGCGTGACGGTGCATGTGAATGCGCCGGTCAACGACGTCGGGTCTGGCTATGTGGTCGCGGGTGGGAAGCGGATGGAGGCGTCGGTGATCCTCTGGGCGGCGGGCGTGGAAGGGAGTCCGGTGTTGAAGACGATCGCGGGAGCGCCGCTGGATCGGGGCGGGCGTTTGCAGGTGGCGCCGGACCTGAGCGTGCCGGGACATCCGGAGATCCTGGCGGCGGGCGATCTTGTTTCACTGACCGATGTGAAAGGCGTGAAAGTGCCGGGTGTGGCGCCGGCGGCGGGGCAGATGGGGCGGCATGTGGCGGCGCAGATTCGCGCGGATCTCGACGGGAAGACGCGCGAGCCGTTCGCGTATCGCGACAAGGGCAGCATGGCGACGATCGGTCGCAGCACGGCGGTGGCACAGGTGGGAAAATTCAAATGGAATGGCTGGTTCGCGTGGATGACATGGCTTGTCGTGCACTTGTTTTTTCTCGTGGGACTGCGCAACCGGATCTTCGTTTTTCTTCAGTGGATGTGGGCGTATTTCGCGTGGCAGCGCGGAGCGCGGATCATCACCGGACTTCATTTGACCGCGCCGAAGCGCGACGAAACGGCGGGGGCGGCCAGGGCGGCGGCACCGTCGTCGGGCACCAAAAGTTGAATACGTGTGAGCATCGCTCCATGCGATGCGGTGCGTCGTAGTTCCGCTGGCGGCGTTCTTGCGACTGAATTTCAGCCACGAGAGTGGGCGCAGTGAGGTTGTCGGTTGAGGAACGAGGGAAGCGTGCAATGTTCGCCGCACCTAACCTGCTTAAGAGCTCAGGAAGAGCGGAGTGTGAGAGCGGCGCAAGAAGCGCGGGTGAGTTTGCGGATGTAGGGCCGGACCTGGTCCGTGCCTTTTGGGAATAGATGCAGTTGACGTGGAATGCCCGAGCAAGCTCGGGCCCTACAGGGAGGTAAGCGTCTGTCGCGGCGCTGGAGTTATGCCGCGGTCAAGACGGCGTAGCTGCGTTTGCCTTTGCGGAGGAGCAGGTGTTTGCCGAAGAGCAGGTCGGCGGCGGTGATGGCGCGGGCGATGTCGGGGGACTTCACGTTGTTCACGTAGATGCCGCCGCCCTCGATGTCTTTGCGGGCCTGGCCTTTTGAGGGGGCGAGGCCGCTGAGGACGAGGAGTTCGGTCAACGCGGTGCCGGGGGCTTCGAGTTTGGCGCGTTCGACGGACTTCGTGGGGATTTCGCCGACCACGTCGTTGAACGTTTCTTCGCTCGTGTCGCCGATTTCGGCGCCGAAGAGGATCTCGCTGGCTTTGAGCGCGGCGTCGAGGGCGGCCTGGCCGTGGACGAGTCGGGTGACTTCACGGGCGAGGGCTTTGTGGGCTTCGCGGGCGCCGGGGTTGGCGGCGTGGGCGGCTTCGAGGGGCTCGATCTCGGCGCGGGAGAGAAAGGTGAACTTGCGGAGGTATTCGCAGACCTTGGCGTCCTCGGTGTTCACGAAGAACTGGTAGAG
>CBINDC010000013.1:0-133184 GCA_966249325.1 uncultured Nibricoccus sp.
CAGAGGCCAGAGGCCAGAGGCCAGAGGCCAGAGGCCAGAGGCCAGAGGCCAGAGGCCAGAGGTTTTGCGCGCTTAGCAGGAAAGCGGGCGGTTCGCGAACGGCTCGACGCGAGGTCGAGCCCTACGGGGTTGGAGGCTGGTTCAGGAGGAGCCAGTAGAGGCCGAGGTTTTGGACGGCGGTGGAGAAGCCTTCGAAGTTCACCGGTTTCACGATGTAGCTGTTCACGCCGAGTTGGTAGCTTTCGACGATGTCGCGCTGTTCTTTCGACGAGGTGAGGATGGTGACGGGGATGTGTTTGGTGCGCGGATCGCTTTTGACGCGCTGGAGGACTTCGAGGCCGTCGACTTTGGGGAGCTTCAGGTCGAGGAAGATGACTTTGGGGGTGTCGTCGATGCGGCGGTTGGCGTGCGGCCCTTCGCAGAAGATAAAGTCGAGGGCCTCGGCGCCGTCGCGGGCGACCTGGATGCGGTTGGCGAGGTTGGCTTTTTTTAGCGCGCGGAGGGTGAGTTCGAGGTCCTGCGGGTTATCTTCGACGAGCAGGATTTCGACGGGGTCGGTGGCGTTCATGCGGGGGAGTCGGTTGAGGCGGGAGGAAGCGTGAAGAAGAACGTGGTGCCTTTGTCCGGCTCGGACTGGACCCAGATGCGGCTGCCGTGGCGGTGGAGGATGCGCTGGACGATGGCGAGGCCGACGCCGGTGCCCTCGAATTCCTCGGCGCGGTGGAGACGTTGGAAGACGCCGAAGAGCTTGTGGGCGTATTTCATGTCGAAGCCGGTGCCGTTGTCACGGATGTAGAAAACGGTTTCGCCCTTTTCCTGCGCGGTACCGATTTCGATGACGGCGTGGGGGCGCGGGCGGGTGTATTTGACGGCGTTGGACAGGAGGTTGACCCAGACTTGTTTCAGGAGGACGGGATCGCCGGAGGCGGCAGGGAGTTCGCCGAGTTTCAGATCGATGCTTCGTTCTTTGGGGAGGCCACCGATATCCTGGAGCGCCTCGCGGGCGAGGCGGCCGGGGTCGTGATTTTGGAGGCGCATGGGCTGGCGGCTGAGTCGCGAGAAGGCGAGGAGGTCGTCGATGAGCGCGCCCATGCGCTGGGCGCCTTCGCGGATTTGGTGGAGGTAGCGGCAGGCGTCGGGAGGGAGCGAGGGGCCGTAGTCGGATTGAAGGGCTTCGGAGAAGCCGTCGACGGCGCGGAGAGGGGCGCGGAGGTCGTGGGAGACGGAGTAGCTGAAGGCTTCGAGTTCTTTGTTGGCGGCTTCGAGTTCGGCGGTGCGGGTGGCGACGCGTTGTTCGAGGTCGGAGCGGAGGGTGCCGACTTCGGTGCGCATATCTTGGAAGGCGCGGGCGAGGACACCCATTTCGCCGGGGGCGGAGACGGGGAGCGGGGCGGAGCGGCCGGAGGCGAAGGCATTGACGGCGGTGGTGAGCTGGACGACGGGTTTGCCGAGCGAGCGGGCGACGATGATGGCGAGGAGGGCTGCGCAGGCTGCGGCGAAAAGACCGGCAAGGAGGCTGGAGTCGCGGACGGCGCGGGTGGACCGGAGGAGTTGGTCCTTGGGGGTGATTTCGACGAGGGTGACGCGGGGGCCGCCGGCGGGGTTGAGTGGGGTAAAGGCGACGCCATACTCGGTGCCGTCGGGCGCGAGGAAGAGGCGGTGGCCGGTGGTGGCGGAGGTGTGGAGGTCGGCGAGGGCGGGGAAGTCGTCGGGCAGGCGGTGGCGTTTACCGAGGTCGAAGCCGAATTCTTTAGCGCGGTCGGGGTGAAGGAGGAAGTCGCCCTCGTCGTTGACGATGTAAACGGCGCCGGAGGTGTGTTCAGGGATTTTGAGGCGGGTGAAGATGGGGCGCATGTCGACGTTGATGAGGACGATGCCGAAGGGCTGGCCGGCGCTGGTGAAGATAGGGACGCCGGTGCGGAGCATGGGGGCGTGGGGTTCGTAGATGACGCCGTCTTCCTGGTTGAGGGTGATAGGGGAGACGTAGACCTGGCCTCGCGGGGTGCGGAGGGTCTCGGTGAAGAAGAAGCGGGAGCCCTTGGGCTGGAGTTCGGGCTCGGGGACGATGCGGATGGCGTCGTAGGTGTCGAAGCGGTCGACGCGGACGAGTTCGCGGCCTTCGTCGGCGATGCCGATGAGGCGGAATTTGAGGTAGCTGGGTTTGGCGGCGAGCTCGGCGGCGAAGCGTCTGGCGAGGCGGTCGCGCCAGGTGTCGCGGTCGATGCCGCCCTCGGGATCGATGCCGCCGTTTTCGGTGGCGCGGATGAGGCCTTCGAGGGTGGCGGCGCTGGCGAAGGCGGCGGCGTCGTTGCGGGCGGCGAAAACGCTTTCGTCGAGTTTGACGGCGAGTTGTTCGACGTGGGACTGGAGGCGCGCGAGTTCGACGGGGAGAACGACGGCTTCGAGATTGCGGTAGGTTAAGATGCCCACGGCGGCGGACGTCGCGAGAACGAGTGCGACCATCACCAAGGTGAGGCGGGCAGTCAGTGTCATGGAGGTATCTATCGGCTGGAGGGCGCGATTCGTCGATGGGCAAAACGATCACACCAAACAGGGGGGGCGCTGTGTTTGGTGGCGCCGGGTTTACGCGCTTTCCCTGGCTGAGGCTAGGGCAATGTTTCGCAGTGCGGTCTGGCCGGCCGAGACGGAGGCTGGCGATCAGCGGACGAGCGAGTTCAAGACCTTGTCGAGAGCCTGGACGCGGACGGGTTTCGTCAGGTGGTGATGGAAGCCGGCGGCTTCGCTGCGCGCGATGTCGTCTTCCATGCCGTAGCCGCTGAGGGCGATGCCGGGCAGGTTGAAACGGGTGCGCAGCTCGACCATGAGGTCGTAGCCGTTTCCGTCGGGCAGGCCGATGTCGGAGATGAGCAGGTCGAAGCCGCCCGGTTCGGCGGCCTTGCGGGCTTCGGAGAGCGAGGCGGCGCTGACGACGGTGAAGCGGCGGCGGACGAGCAGACGCTCAAGCGCGGCGCGCGTGGGCTCGTGGTCCTCGACCAGCAGAACGTGGCCGCGGGCGGATCCGGTGGAGGGTTTTTCGAGGGAGGGCGCGGGTGGGGGGCTGCCGCCATCGGGGATGCCTGTGGCGAGCGCGTCATCGGCGGCGAGCGGCAGTTCGATGGTGAATGTCGCGCCGAGGCCGCGGCCCGGGCTGCTGGCGGTGATGGAGCCGCCGTGTTGTTCGACGAGGCTGTGGGAGATGGCGAGGCCGAGCCCAAGGCCGCCGAAGCGATGGGTGCTCTTGCTGGCCGCGTGGTCGCCTTGCGAGAAGGCGTCGAAGGCGCGGGTGGCTTCCGACTGGGTGAGGCCGATGCCCGTATCCGAAATTTCGATCTGCATGCGGTTGCCGGTGGCGGTGAGCCGGGTGGTGACCGTGATGCGACCATCCACGGGGGTAAACTTCACGGCGTTTTTGAGGACGTTCCAGAAGACCTGCTGGAGGCGGACGTTATCGCCGGGGACGAGGTGGCGGGGCGCGTCGAGGTTGAGGACAAGGGAGATGTTTTTCTGGGCGATTTCCGAACCGACGGTGCTGGCGGCCTCGCGGAGGATTTCGTGGGCATCGTGGGCGCCGATCTCGAGGGCGAGTTTGCCGCGCGCGATGCGCGTGAGGTCGAGCAGGTCGTCGATGAGGCGCGCTTCGAGGGCGACGCTGCGGGCGATCGTGTCGAAGTCGGCGCGCACGTCGGCGGGGAGACTGACATTGGAAGCGGCCTCGCTGGCGAGGAGGAGCACGGGATTGAGCGGGGTGCGCAGTTCGTGGGAGAGGGTGGCGAGGAAGTCGTCCTTGGCGCGGGAGGCGGCGAGGGCGAGGTCGCGGGCCTGCTCGAGCGCGCGTTCGGCGTGTTTGCGGTCGGTGATGTCGATGATGGAGCCGATGTGGCCGAGGAATTCGCCGGATTCGTCGAAGCGGGGGACGGCGGCGTTGAGCGCCCAGCGGTATTCGCCGTCTTTGCGGAGGAGGCGGTATTCGTGGCGGAAGGGTTCGCGGGAGAGGTTGGCGTTGTGGAAAACGTTGAGCGACGGCGTGCGTTCCTCGGGGTGAATGACGTCGAACCAGGTGTCGCCGAGGGATTTTTCGGGGTCGTGGCCGGTGAACTCGCCCCAACCGCGGTTGAGGTAGGTGCAGGCGCCGTTGGCGGAGGTGAGCCAGAGCATCATGGGCGAGTGGTCGGCCATGTTGCGGAAGCGGCGTTCGCTGTCGCGGAGGGCTTTGCTGCGTTCGCGGAGCTCGTCGTTGAGGCGCATGAGCTCGGCGGTGCGGGTTTGCACGCGGACCTCGAGTTCGTTGTTGAGGACGCGAAGGGAGGTCTCGGCGTGGTGGCGCTGGATGATCTCCTGTTCGAGCGCGGCGTTGGTGGCGGCGAGGGCGCGGGTCTTGCGGAAGAGGTCAACGAAGACGCCAACCTTGGATTTGAGGATCTGGGGGTTGAGGGGTTTGGTGAGATAGTCGACGGCGCCGATGCCGTAGCCTTCGAGGACGTCCTTGTCGTCCTGGAAATAGGCGGTGAGGAAAATGATCGGGATGTGCTGGGTGCGTTTGCGCTGCTTGATGAGGTGGGCGAGCTCGATGCCGCTCATCTCGGGCATCTGGATGTCGAGGATGATGGCGGCGAATTCGCCTTCGAGGAGTTCGCGCAGGGCGCGCTCGGCGTTGAGCGCTCGCACGAGCCGGTAGTCGGGCGAGGTGAGGATGCTTTCGAGGACGTCGAGATTGCGGACCTCGTCATCGACAATGAGCAAGCTGACGGGAGCTGAGACCTGATCGAGCGGATGAGCCGAGCCGGTCACGGGGCGGGAATCGGCCGATGAGGAGGAGTCTTCGGGAGTCATCGGTAGAGCCATACGCGAAGGAGCGAGAGGAGTTCGTTGGTGTTAACCGGCTTCGCGATGTAGTCGGAGGCGCCGGCGGCGAGGCATTTTTCGCGGTCGCCTTTCATGGCCTTGGCGGTGAGCGCGAGAATGGGGAGGGCGGAGAAGCGCGGGTCTTTGCGGATCTCGCGCATGGTTTCGTACCCGTCCATCTCGGGCATCATGATGTCCATGAGGACGACACCAAGTTCGGGTTGCTGCTGGATGAGCTCGATGGCGTGACGGCCGTTGGTGGCGCTGATGACGTCCATCTCCTGGTTTTCGAGCATGGTGGTGAGCGCGAAAATGTTTCGAGCGTCATCGTCGACGATGAGGACTTTGCGGCCTTTGAGGACATCGTTGGAAGCGTGGAGCCGGTCGAGCATCTGGCGTTTTGCCTCGGGCAGCTCGGAGACGACGCGGTGGAGGAAGAGCGCGGTTTCGTCGAAGAGACGCTCGGGGGATTGCACGTCTTTTACTAGGATGCTCTTGGCCATGGTGCGGAGCAATTTTTCTTCCTCGGCGCTCAGATCCTTGCCCGTGAAAACGACGATGGGGATGTCGCGCAGGGTGGCGTCGGCCTGGATGCGATCGAGCAATTCGAAGCCGGTCATATCGGGCAGGCGGAGGTCGAGGACGCAGCAATCGAAGGTGCGATCGAGGAGTTTTTCGAGGGCGTCGGCTCCGGTCGAAGCGGTGACGATCTCGATGTCGTCGTGCGTGAGCAGGGCGACGATGCTGTCGCGCTCGATGTCGTTGTCCTCGACAACGAGCAGGCGCTTCATGTGCGGCTCGACGAAGCGTTTGATGCGCTCGAAGCACTGGTCGAGGCCCTCGGTGGTGGCGGGTTTCACGGTGGAGGCGAAGGCGCCGTGGGTGAGCGCGTGGGAACGTTCTTCCTCGGCGGAGATGATCTGCACGGGGATGTGCCGGGTGTGCGGATTGAGCTTCAGGTTGTTCAGCACCGTCCAGCCGAGCATGTCGGGCAGGAAGATATCCAGCGTGATGGCGGTGGGCAGATACTGGCGGGCGAGGGCGAGGGCGGCGTTGCCGCGGTTGGCGACGATGCCTTTGAAGCCTTTTTCGCGGGCGAGACCGAGGAGCACGCGGCCGTAGTGAGGATCGTCTTCGACGATAAGCAGCGTCTGATCGGACGACTGGATGTTGTCGCGGTCGTCGAGGACGATCTCTTCGCGGGGCGCGGGAAGGACCAGCGGTACGGGGATGGCGGGGTTGGTGCGGACCTTGTCGGGGTTCTGCTCGACGTAGTACTGAGGCAAGTACAGCGTGAAGGTGCTGCCCTGGCCGGGCGTGCTGATGAGGCGGATTTCGCCACCGAGGAGCGTCGCAAGTTCGCGGGAGATCGCGAGACCGAGGCCGGTGCCGCCGTATTTGCGGGACGTGCCGGCGTCGGCCTGCTGGAAGGCTTCGAAGATGAGTTTTTGTTTTTCAGGAGCGATGCCGATGCCGGTGTCGCTGATGGCGAAGGCGATGACCTGGGGTGCGCGCGTGAGCACGGGGTGGCCGGGTGTCCAGCCGTCGTCGGCGGGGCCGACGCGGACGCTGACCTGGCCCTGGCCGGTGAATTTGAAGGCGTTTGAGAGCAGGTTTTTCAGGATCTGCTGCAGGCGCTTCGGATCGGTGGACATCATGCGCGGCAGCTCCGAGCTGAACTCGACCTGGAACGGGAGGCTCTTCGAATCGGCGACGTGGCGGAAGTTGCGCTCCACGGAATCGCGCATGGAGTTGAAGCTGATTTCCTCGGCATCGACGGTGACCGTGCCGGACTCGATCTTCGACAAGTCGAGGATGTCGGTGATGAGGTTGAGGAGGTCGGAGCCGGAGGAGTGGATGTTGCGGGCGAACTCGACCTGTTTCGTCGAGAGATTGCCGGAGCCGTTGTCGGCGAGTTGCTGGCCGAGGATGAGGATGGAGTTGAGCGGGGTGCGCAGCTCGTGCGACATGTTGGCGAGGAACTCGGATTTGTATTTCGAGGTGAGCGCGAGCTCGGCGGCTTTTTCCTCGAGGGCGCGGCGGGCTTGTTCGACCTCGCGGTTTTTGCGTTCCACCTCGGCGTTTTGGTTCGCGAGCTGGGTGGCTTTTTCGGCGAGCTCTTCGTTGGTCTGCTGAAGCTCCTTTTGCTGCGACTGGAGTTCGACGGTGAGCTGCTGCGACTGCTGGAGAAGATTCTCCGTGCGCATGGTCGCTTCGATGGTGTTGAGCACGACGCCGATGGACTGGGTGAGCTGTTCGAGGAAGGCGATGTGCGTGACACTGAAGGGGTGCAGCGAGGCCAGCTCGATCACGGCTTTCGTTTCACCTTCGAAGAGCACGGGAAGGACGATGATGCTGGCAGGCGACGCCTCGCCGAGACTGGAGTGGATGCGCGTGTAGCCGGCGGGGATGTCGTTGAGGAGTATCCGTTGTTTCTCGACGGCGCACTGGCCGACGAGACCTTCACCGGCGGCGATGCGATCGGCCTGGCCGGGGCGCTGCGCATAGCCGGCGAGGAGCCGGAGCGTGGGCAGGCGGTCTTCGTCGGAGTCGTCCATCTGGTAGATGGCGCCCTGCTGCGCGTCGACGAGCGGGGCGAGTTCGGAAAGGAGCATCTGGCCTACGGTCGAGAGGTCGCGCTGACCCTGGAGCATGCGGGCGAACTTCGTGAGGTTCGTTTTGAGCCAGTCCTGCTCTTGATTCGTCTCCGTGGTGTTACGGAGATTGTAGATCATCGTGTTGATGTTGTCCTTGAGCTCGGCGACTTCGCCGCGCGCATCGACCTGGATGGAGCGGGTCAAATCGCCCTTGGTCACGGCGGTGGCCACCTCGGCGATGGCTCGGACCTGCGTGGTGAGGTTGGCGGCGAGGAGATTCACGTTACCGGTCAAATCCTTCCAGGTACCGGCGGCGCCGGGCACGTGGGCCTGGCCGCCGAGACGGCCTTCTACACCGACCTCGCGGGCGACGTTGGTCACCTGTTCGGCGAAGGTCGCGAGCGTGTCGGTCATGTTGTTGATCGTTTCGGCGAGCGCGGCGACTTCGCCCTTCGCCTCCACCGTGAGTTTTTGGCGGAGGTTGCCGTTGGCGACGGATGTCACCACTTTCACGATACCGGAGACCTGGTCGGTCAAATTGGCCGCCATGACGTTCACGGAGTCGGTCAAATCCTTCCATGTGCCACCCACGCCGGGCACGAGGGCCTGGCCGCCGAGTTTGCCTTCGGTACCGACTTCGCGGGCGACGCGGGTCACTTCGGCGGCGAAGGCGTTGAGCTGGTCGACCATCGTGTTGATGGTGTTTTTGAGCTCCAGAATTTCGCCTTTTACGTCGACGGTAATCTTGCGGGACAAGTCGCCACGCGCGACGGCCGTTGTGACCTCGGCGATGTTGCGCACCTGACCGGTGAGGTTGGCGCCCATCGCGTTCACGGAGTCGGTCAAATCCTTCCACGTGCCGGCGACACCGGGCACGACGGCTTGCACGCCGAGACGGCCTTCGGTGCCGACTTCGCGGGCGACGCGCGTCACTTCGGAGGCGAAGGAGCGGAGCTGTTCGACCATCGTGTTGATGGTTTCTTTCAGCTGCAGGATCTCGCCGCGGACGTCGACGGTGATCTTGCGGGATAAGTCGCCGTTCGCGACGGCAATGGTCACCTCGGCGATGTTACGCACCTGAGTCGTCAGGTTGTTCGCCATGGAATTCACGTTGTCGGTGAGGTCCTTCCACGTACCGGCGACACCGGGCACTGCGGCCTGGCCACCGAGTTTGCCTTCGGTGCCGACTTCGCGGGCGACGCGGGTCACTTCGGAAGCGAAACCGTTGAGCTGGTCGACCATCGTGTTGATGGTGTCCTTGAGCGCGAGAATCTCTCCCTTCACGTCGACGGTGATTTTGCGGGACAAGTCACCGCGCGCGACCGCTGTCGTCACCTCGGCGATGTTGCGCACCTGACCGGTGAGGTTGTCGGCCATGGAGTTCACGTTGTCCGTAAGGTCTTTCCAAGTACCGGCGACGCCCTGCACCTGGGCCTGGCCGCCGAGTTTTCCTTCGGTGCCGACTTCGCGGGCGACACGGGTTACTTCGGAGGCGAAGCCGTTGAGCTGGTCGACCATCGTGTTGATGGTGTCTTTGAGCGCGAGGATTTCGCCCTTCACGTTCACCGTGATCTTGCGGGACAAGTCGCCTCTCGCGACGGCGGTGGTCACGTCGGCGATGTTGCGGACCTGCGTCGTCAGATTGGTCGCCATGGCGTTCACGGAGTCGGTCAAATCTTTCCACGTACCACCGACGCCGGGCACGACGGCCTGACCGCCGAGCTCGCCTTCGGTGCCGACTTCGCGGGCGACGCGGGTCACTTCGGCGGCGAATCCGTTGAGCTGGTCGACCATCGTGTTGATGGTGTTCTTGAGCTCCAGAATCTCGCCGCGGACGTCGACGGTGATCTTGCGGGACAAGTCGCCGCGCGCCACGGCGGTCGCCACTTCGGCGATGTTGCGCACCTGGCCCGTCAAATTCGACGCCATGGAGTTTACGTTGTCCGTAAGGTCTTTCCAAGTACCGGCGACGCCCTGCACTTGGGCCTGGCCGCCGAGTTTGCCTTCGGTGCCGACTTCGCGGGCGACGCGGGATACTTCGGAGGCGAAGCCGTTGAGTTGATCGACCATCGTGTTGATGGTGTTTTTGAGCTCCAGAATTTCGCCGCGCACGTCGACGGTGATCTTGCGGGACAAGTCGCCCTTCGCGACGGCGGTGGTGACGTCGGCGATGTTGCGCACCTGGGTCGTCAGGTTGTTCGCCATGGAGTTCACGTTATCGGTGAGATCCTTCCAGGTGCCGCCCACGCCCTGGACCTGGGCCTGACCGCCGAGTTTGCCTTCAGTGCCGACTTCGCGGGCGACGCGGGAGACTTCGGAGGCGAAGCCGTTGAGCTGGTCGACCATCGTGTTGATGGTGTTTTTGAGCTCCAGAATTTCGCCGCGCACGTCGACGGTGATCTTGCGAGACAAGTCGCCTTTGGCGACGGCAGTGGTGACCTCGGCGATATTGCGGACCTGGCCGGTGAGATTGTTGGCCATGGAGTTCACGTTGTCGGTGAGATCCTTCCAGGTACCGGCGACGCCGGACACCTGGGCCTGGCCACCGAGTTTTCCTTCGGTGCCGACTTCGCGGGCGACGCGCGTCACTTCGGAAGCGAAGCCGTTGAGTTGGTCGACCATCGTGTTGATGGTGTTTTTGAGCTCCAGAATTTCGCCGCGCACGTCGACGGTGATCTTGCGGGACAAGTCGCCCTTGGCGACGGCGGTCGTCACCTCGGCGATGTTGCGAACCTGGCCGGTGAGATTGTCAGCCATGGAATTCACGTTGTCGGTGAGATCCTTCCACGTACCGCCGACGCCGGGCACGAGAGCCTGGCCGCCGAGTTTGCCTTCGGTGCCGACCTCGCGGGCGACGCGGGAGACTTCCGAGGCGAACGCGTTGAGGCGGTCGACCATCGTGTTGATGGTTTCCTTCAGCTCGAGGATCTCTCCCTTCACATCGACGGTGATTTTGCGGGACAAGTCGCCGCGGGCCACGGCCGTGGTCACGCCGGCGATGTTGCGCACCTGGTCGGTGAGGTTGGACGCCATGGCGTTCACGGAGTCGGTCAAATCCTTCCAAGTACCGGCGACGCCGGGCACCACGGCCTGACCGCCGAGTTTGCCTTCGGTACCGACTTCGCGGGCGACGCGCGTCACTTCGGCGGCGAACGAGCGTAGTTGGTCCACCATGACGTTGATGGCTTCTTTCAGCTGCAGAATCTCGCCGCGCACGTCCACGGTGATCTTGCGGGACAAGTCGCCCTTCGCCACGGCGATGGTCACGTCGGCGATGTTACGCACCTGGGCGGTGAGGTTGCCGGCCATGGAGTTCACCGACTCGGTCAGCTCCTTCCACACGCCGGATACGTTTTTGACCTGGGCCTGGCCGCCGAGTTTGCCCTCTGTGCCGACCTCGCGGGCCACGCGGATAACTTCGACGGAAAACGCGCCGAGCTGGCCCACCATGCCGTTTACGAGTTTCGCGGTGCGGAGGTATTCGCCCTTCAGCGGGCGGCCGCCGAGCTCGAGCGGCATCTGCTGGGAGAGATCGCCTTTCGCCACGGCGCCGATGACGCGGCCCATCTCCACCGTAGGTTGCGAGAGTTCATCGACGAGCGCGTTGATGGCTTCGATGCGTTCGGACCAGCTGCCGACGGAATCGCCGATGGTCAGGCGTTCGCCGATTTTGCCTTCTTCGCCCACCTGATGGCGCAGACGCAGCAGGCTTTTGTTGAAACGCTCCATGCGGGCGCAGATGGCGTTGAAGCTCGCCGCCGCCCGTCCATCGAGGCCGATCCGATCCACGGGCATGCGAACTGAAAAATCGCCTTCCTCCATCGCGTCGAGTTTGGCGACGAGGAGACTCATGAAGCGATCGCTGCTATCATCGCGTTGCTTGGGACGGGCTGGTTTCTGCTTCGGCTTCGATTTTGATGCGTTCTTGGCGAGAGGGCGGACGCTTTTCATAAAGGGTATTCGGAGGCTGAGGACGAATGCCGGAGGCACGACATGCGGTTGTTGCCGGAAGGAGCAAATTATCGGCAGCGTTGCGATTCGGATGAAACGGGCTGACAGGCTGGACTGCATATTGTCATGAGTTGCTCAACCTGTTGTGTCCAGCTAAGTTATGCGATAGTTTTTGATGCAAAAAGCCCGACCATTAGCCGCATTTAGTGCAAAATGCCTTTCGGCGTCATTCGCGTGGTAGGTTTTGCAGGCAGGGTTGAAGTTTTGGGCTTCGATGAGCGATGCCAGCAACTTTGAGAGGGGCATTTTCCGCAGAGGGTTGCCGTGGAAACCTGTTTTAGCGGAGACGGTGGCGCACGGAATCCACTCTTGCGGTCGGGAAGGGGGTGCGGTTTTTTCCCGGGTTTATTCCATGCCACAGACCATTGCCGTCCTTGATTTCGGCTCCCAGTTCACGCAGGTCATCGCCCGCCGCATCCGCGAATGCCAGGTTTACTCGAAGATCTATCACTATTCGACTTCGGCGGCGCAGCTGAAGGCGGATGGCGTGATTGGGGTGATCTTCTCGGGTGGTCCGCAGAGCGTTTACGCGAAAGGCGCGCCGCATCCTGACAAGGCCGTCTTCGATCTCGGCGTGCCGATCCTCGGCATCTGTTACGGCCTACAGCTGATGGGTCATTTCCTCGGCGGGAAAGTCGCCAAGGGCGAGCGCCGCGAATTCGGTCATGGCACGCTCGAAGTTTTTGAAAAGAGCCCGCTCTTCAAAGACCTCCCGAAAAAGTTGAAGGTCTGGAATTCTCACGGCGACAAACTCGTGAAAATTCCCACCGGTTTCAAAGCCGTCGGCCGCACCGAAAACTCGGAGTACGCGGCGATGCAGAACGCCGAGCGCCGCTTCTACGCGCTGCAATTTCACCCGGAGGTTTTCCACAGCGAGCGCGGCACGGACATCATTCGTAATTTTCTCACCGGCATATGCGGCTGCACCGGCGACTGGTCCACGGCCGATTTCATCAAGCGCAAGATTCAGGAAATCCGCGAAATCGTCGGCAAGAAGCGCGTGCTCCTCGGCCTCTCCGGCGGTGTCGATTCATCGGTCGCCGCGGCGCTCATCCACAAGGCCATCGGCAAGCAGCTCACGTGCGTCTTCGTCGACAACGGCCTGCTCCGCAAAGGCGAGCGCGAGTACGTCGTTTCCCTCTACAAACGTAATTTCAAGATCGACCTCCGCGTGGCCGACTCCGAGGCGCTCTTCTTGAAAAAACTCAAGGGCGTCAGCGATCCCGAGGCCAAGCGAAAGATCATCGGCAAAACCTTCGTCGAAGTCTTCGAAAAGTCGCTCAAGTCCATCAAGGGCCGGGCCGACTTCCTCGCGCAGGGAACGCTGTATCCCGACGTCATCGAGAGCGTGCAGATCGGCAATAATCCCGCCTCGCTCATCAAGTCGCACCACAACGTCGGCGGCCTGCCCGAGCGCATGAAGCTCAAGCTCCTCGAGCCGCTCCGCGAGCTCTTCAAAGACGAAGTCCGCGCCGTCGGCACCGCGCTCGGTCTTCCTCGCGAAGTCGTCTGGCGGCAGCCGTTCCCTGGTCCCGGTCTCGGCGTTCGCGTGCTGGGCGACTTGACCGCCGAGAAGCTCAACATTCTTCGCGAAGCCGACGCTATCCTGCAGGATGAAATGATGAAGACGGGCCTCTACTGGAAGGTCTGGCAGTCGTTCTGCGTGTTTCTCCCCGTGAAATCTGTCGGCGTCATCGGAGACGAACGGAACTACGCCTACGTGATCGCGGTCCGGGTTGTGGAAAGCATCGACGCCATGACGGCCGACTGGTCGCGCCTGCCGTACGATGTCCTCCAAACGATCTCCAACCGCATCACCAACGAGGTCCGTGGCGTCAGCCGAGTGGTGCTCGACATCAGTTCGAAGCCGCCCGCGACCATCGAGTGGGAATAAACCCGCCCGCGCCGGTCGCGCGCCCTCCGAAATGAAACGACTCATTCTGCTCCTCTCCGCTCTTATCCTCTGGTCCGCGTCGTTGCCGGCCAGCACGCCCGAAGCCGATGCCGCCATCGTCCGCGCCCGCACCTTTTTAGGCGGTGACGCCGCGCTCGATGCGATCAATTCCATTCATTACTTCGGCAGTATCGAAATAACCGAGACGCCTGCCGCCGCCACGCCCGCGACCAAAACCAGCGTCGAGATTATCTTCCAAAAGCCCTGCCAGCACCGCCTCGTCGTAACCACCGACAAGGCCATCGATATCACCGGCCTCGACGATTATATCGGCTGGCGGCGCGTAGAACCCGCCGGCGGCGCCCGCGCCCGGCAGTCCACGATGAACCGGGAGCAGATCAAGCGCCTGCGGGCCAACACCTGGGAGAACCTCTATTTCTGGCGCGGCTTGGAGCGCCACGGCGGCAAAATCGACGATCAAGGCGACGCTACCATCGATGGCACCTCCTGCCGCAAACTCGTCGTGGACTACGGCTCAGGCATCCAGTTCATCCGCTATTTCGACAAAACCACCGGACGCCTTGTCCTGACGGAAACAACGCCAGCCGGCTCGATCCGCGAAGAGGGCGAGATTGTCGTCTCCGGTGTGCGCTTCGCGAAAAAAATCGTCCGTACCGCACCGCCCGGCCCCGACGGTAAAACGCGCGTTGTCACCATCACGTTCGACCGCATCGCGCTAAACGAGACTTTCCCCGCCAGCACTTTCGAGCAGCCGCTTCCCGGCGGCCTGCGCTAAATCCTGTTCAGATCCTCCACCCAACCTCCGTGCGACTCCTCCGAACCTCCTCCAAAACGTTCCAGTCCGATCTCGCCGATTTCTGCCGCAGCGCGACGGCGACCAAGGAAATCCAAGACAGCGTCGCCGCCATCCTCGCCGACATCCGTCACCGCAGCGACGAAGCCGTCGCCTACTACGCGGCCAAGTTCGATGGCGCCAAACTCCGCGCCCGCGAGTTCCGCCTGAAGCCCGCTGACATCGAGGCCGCCTTCAAGGCGCTTCCCGCCGCCAGCCGCAAGGCCATGGAGGCCGCCCACGAGAACATCGTCGCCTTCAATAAAAAGAGCCTGCCCGCCGACTGGACCGGCAAAAACAAGCAGGGAGCCGAAGTCGGTGAAGTGTTTCACCCGATACGTCGCGTCGGTCTCTACGTTCCCGGCGGCCAGGTGCCGCTCGTCTCGACCGTGCTCATGACCGCGACGCTCGCGAAGCTCGCGGGCTGCCCCGAGGTCGCCGTCTTCACGCCCTCCGATCCTTCCGGCAAAGTCGCCCCCGTGTTGCTCGCCGCGCTGCACCTCGTCGGCGTCGATGAGGTTTACCGCATCGGCGGCGTTCAGGCGATCGGCGCGATGGCCTACGGCACGACCAACGTCGTCGCCGTAGATAAAGTTTTCGGCCCCGGCAACGCGTACGTCTGCGAAGCCAAGCGCCAGGTCTTCGGCACCGTCGGCGTCGATTCGCTGCCCGGCCCGAGCGAAGTCATGGTCGTCGCCGACGAAACCGCACGCGTCGATTTTGTTGCCGCCGACCTCCTGGCGCAGGCCGAACACGGCTCCGGCCGCGAGAAAGTCTACCTCGTCGCCACCTCGCAAAAGATCATCGACGACGTCGCCGCCGAGGTGCAGCAGCAACTCAAGTTTCTCACCCGCTCCGAGAAAATGCAGAGCGTACTCACGCATGGCTTTGCCGCGATCGAGGTCTCGACGCTCGCGCAGATCGTCGAGATCGCGAACTACGTCGCCCCCGAGCACCTCGAGCTGATGGTGAAGGAAACCTCGGCGAAAAAACTCACCAAGGAAATCACCACCGCCGGCGCGATCCTCATCGGCAACCACACGCCGACCGCCCTAGGCGATTTCACCGCCGGCCCGAGCCACGTACTGCCGACCGGTCGCACGGGACGTTTCTTCAGCGGACTGCGCGTCACCGATTTCATGCGTCGCACCAGCATCGTGAAATACGGCCCCGCCAGCGTGAAAAAGGGCAACGACGTCGTCGCCGCGTTCGCCGCGATGGAGAAACTCGACGCCCACGGCCGCTCAGTGAAGATCCGCACCTGAGCGGGGCGAACTGTGATCTCGCGGTTATGTTAATCGCAAAGACGCGAAGACGCTAAGGTCTGAGCAAAGAGACAGATTCAGCTCTTTCGCTCACTGTAGCCTGCTGCCAGCGCGACTTCTGCCTCGGTTTTCTTCGCGGATCGGCCTTTGCGTCTTCGCGTCTTTGCGCTTCAACTCCGCTTCCGATCATGTCCTCCGCCTCGTCACTTGCCCTCCCGCACGTCGCCCAGCTCCACGCGTACACGCCTGGACTCCAGCCGACCGAGCCCGGCTGGGTGAAACTCAACACCAACGAGTGTCCCTACGCGCCCAGCCCGCGCGTCGCCGAGGCCATCCGCCGCGAGATCGGCGAAGACGGCTCCTCGCTCCGCCTGTATCCAAATCCCAAGGCCAGCCCGCTCCGCGCCGCCGTCGCCAAACTCCACGGACACGGCCTGACCGAGGCCAACGTCTGCATCGGCAACGGCTCCGACGACATCCTCAACCTCCTCGTCCGCGCCTTCTGCGACGCCAACTCCGACGCCGGCTACACGTTGCCCAGCTACTCGCTTTATCCCGTGCTCGTGGCGATCCAGGACGGCCGCGTGCAGACCATCGAGTTCGACCGCACGATGCAGCTCCCGCTCGCGCAAATCGCCGCGTCGAACGCTCGCGCATTTTTCCTGACCTCGCCCAACGCCCCGACTGGCGTGGCCTTTTCCCGCGACGAGATCGAAGCTGCGCTGAAAGTCTTCAAAGGCATCTTTGTCGTCGACGAAGCCTACGCGCTTTTTGCCAAGCAGGACGCCGTTCCGCTTCTCGCGAAATACCCAAACCTCGTCATCACGCGCACGCTCTCGAAAGCCTATGCGCTCGCGGGCATCCGCGTCGGCTACGCGCTCGCGCATCCCGACACGATCGACATCCTCGACCGCGTCCGCGACAGCTACAACGTCAACCGCCTCTCCCAAGCCGCCGCCCTCGCCGCAGTGGGCGACATGGATTACTACACCGGCATCATCACCAAGGTGAAAGACACCCGCGATTTCTACATCCACGAGTGGCAGGAGCGCGGCTGGTTCACCTACCGCTCGCAGGCCAACTTCATCTTCACCGAACCGAAAAACGCCAAGGGCGAAAGCAGTCCAGCTGTCGCGAAATCCGCGTACGATTTTCTCTACAAAAACAAGGTGCTCGTGCGCTACTTCCCGAGCCATCCCTTGACCGCGTCGTTCCTGCGCATCAGCGTCGGCACCGACGAGGAGATGCTCTCCCTCGACGAAAAACTCCAAGCATGGCTCAAACACGCATAGCCAAGATCGCGCGGAAAACCGCGGAAACTGACATCACGCTCTCCCTCGCCATCGACGGCGCGGGCAAGTCCACGATCGATACGGGCGTCCCGTTCTTCGATCACATGCTCACGCTCTTCGCGAAGCACGGCCTGTTCGACCTCGAGGTGAAATGCATCGGCGACATCGCCGTGGATTATCACCACACCGTCGAGGACGTCGGCATCGTGCTCGGCGAAGCCTTCAAGCAGGCGCTCGGCGACAAGCTCGGCATCCGCCGCTACGGCTTCTTCTTTCTCCCGATGGACGAGTCCCTCGCCCGCGTGGTCGTGGACATCGGCGGACGCCCGCACCTCGTTTATGATGCCGAAGCGCCGACCATGTTCGTGCGCGATTTCAACATCGTGCTCGTGAAGGAGTTTTCCCGCGCCTTCAGCAACGCGCTCGGCTGCAACCTGCACGTGAAACTCGAATACGGCGAAGAGCCGCACCACGTCGCCGAAGCCATCTTCAAAGGCCTCGCCCGCGCTCTTGATGTCGCGACGCAGATTGACCCACGTGCCGCAGATCAACTGCCGAGCACGAAAGGGAAAATTTAGCCCTGCAGACGGATTGCCCAGCGAGCGTCTGGGATATCTCCAATGATCGGCGCGTTAATCGGCGACATCTCGGGCTCCACGTATGAGTTCGAGGAGAATAAGGATTCGTCGGTGCCGCTATTTCCTCCTCACTCTTCATTCACGGATGATACGGTGATGACCGTGGCGACGGGGCATGCGATCCTGACGGGCACATCCTACCGCGACGCATACGTGGATTTTGGACGCAGGTATCCCTATCCAATGGGACAGTATGGTGCCCGGTTTTCGCAGTGGCTTCGTCAGCCTGATCCTCAGCCGTACAACAGCTGGGGTAACGGCTCGGCGATGCGTGCAGGGCCAATCGGGTGGGCATTCTCTTCGTTGGAGTCTGCGTTGGATGAGGCCGAAAAATCAGCTTCCGTGTCGCACAACCACGTCGAAGGTATCAAGGGAGCACAGGCGGTTGCCGCTGCGGTTTGGCTGGGACGACACGGCAAATCAAAGGCCGAGATTCGTACCTACGTGGAAGCCGAGTTTGGCTATAATCTCCATCGGACAGCGCACGAGATCCGGGGAACCTACGAGTTTGATGAAAGCAGTGCGGGCACAGTGCCTGAGGCGCTTATCGCGTTTTTAGACTCGAAGGATTTTGAGCACGCCATCCGCTTAGCGATCAGTCTGGGAGGAGACGCTGATACGCTTGCGTGCATAACGGGAGCAGTTGCAGAGGCGCATTACCGCAAGATCCCTGAGTACATGCTTCAAGTCGTGGACCATGTCCTCGATCCGCATCTTATGCAGGTGCTGCAAGAGTTTCGTGCACGCTACATCCTGTGAGGCCGCTGTGCGCTTGCATACGATGGCAGTCCGTGGGCCTACCGTCTCAATTCCATCCCAGCTGATCACTCGGGAACTCCGGGTGAAAAAGCAGCTTCATCGCAAGGCGGCGCGATACTGGTCTTCCGTGAGTCCGGTGATTTGTCCCGTCGCGACCGCCTCGATTCTGCGAATGCCCTCTTTAACCGCGTCGGTGAGTGGCGCTGGCTCGACGACGCTTTCCACCAAGCGGCGCGCAAGTTCGAGACGTTCCTCGGGCGGCAGGCCTAGTGCGGTGCGTGAAAGTTCGGCGCTCAGCATGGCGGGAACCGTATTTGATGCCCCCGCGAGGGCAAGCGCGGCGACGTGAGGGGCGATTACGCGAGGCGCGGCCAGAATGCGTAGGCGCAGGACGTTGGCTCCGAGGTAGAACGCGCGGTCCCTCGCGCGTTGTTCTGTGTTGTCCGCGAATGTACGTCATTTCGACTGTCTGCATCGCTCAGCGTGCGCGGAGCGCCCGCTCCACCTTCGGAACAAACACACGCCCGATCTCGCCCGTCCCGCCGCTTGCCAAAAGCCCTTCGACGACGGATAACTTCCGCTCGTTTCCATCATGTCCACCTCCGCCAAAATCGCCGTCATCGATAACGGCATCTGCAATCTCCGCAGCGTCACCAAGGCCTTCGAAGCCGTCGGTGCTACTCCGGTGGTGGTTCATTCGCCCTCGGACATTGGCTGCGAGATCGACGGCCTGATGCTGCCCGGGGTCGGCGCGCTCGGCGACTGCGTGGCGGCTCTGCGCGCCTCGAAGCTCGACGACACGGTGCGCGGCTGGATCAAAGACGGCCGCCCGTTCCTCGGCGTGTGCCTCGGCATGCAGGCGCTTTTCGACACATCTGAAGAAAGCGGTGGTGTCACCGGCCTCGGCATTTTCCCCGGTAAAGTCGTCCGTTTCCGCCGACCGCCAGAGTTCAAGATTCCGCACATGGGTTGGAACACGATCACGTTTACCCAGCCAGCCTCGCCGCTCGCCGCCACGCTGAAGAACTCAGGGGAGAATGTTTATTTCGTGCACAGTTTTCACTGCGTCCCGGTCGATCCGTCGCTGGTGCTCGCGGAGTGCGATTACGGCGGCAACTTCACGGCGGCCATCGGTCGCGGTAATTGTTTCGCTACTCAATTTCACCCGGAAAAGAGCCAGGCCAAGGGCCTCCAGATCTACAAAAACTTCGCCGATGTCGTGGCAGGCGTGACGGCCTGAAGCCACCGTTTTGTCACGTTGCTGATGATGTAGGCGGGGTGCCCTCACCCCGCGATAAGCGTCGTCCGGTGTGCATCGCTCAGCCGGGTGAGGGCACCCCGCCTACATTGATCGGCTGTGAACACTTTTCCTAACACAGCGGTGCGGGTTTCTAATGACGCCCTGCTGCCTCTGGCCCGGGGTAACTTTTCTTTGCAAGGGGAGCATTTTTTGCTCTGGTGGCCCGTATGCCCAAAACTGCCCTGCTGAAGCTCGACGAAAAAGAAATTACCCTCCCAGTCATGATCGGCTCCGAGGGCGAGCACGCAGTGGACATCGGCAAGCTCCGCGCCGAAACCGGCTATATCACCTACGACGACGGCTTCGGCAACACCGGCTCCTGCACCAGCGCGATCACGTTCATCGATGGCGAGCAGGGCATCCTCCGCTACCGCGGTTATCCCATCGAGCAGCTCGCGGAAAAATCCGATTTCGTCGAAACGGCCTACCTCGTCATGAACGGCGAGCTCCCGGACAAAGCCCAGCGCGCAAAATTTTCAAAGCTGCTCGGCGATAACGCCTCCCTGCGCGAGGGCATGCGCCGTTTCATCCAGACGTTCCCGCGCGACTCGCATCCGATGGCGATGCTCTCGGCTTCGCTGAACGCGCTCGGTGCTTACTACCCGCATCTCGCGTCTAACAATCACCAGCGCGATCTAGAGCACTTCGACGAAGCCGCCGCCATCGCGATCTCCAAAGTCCGCACGATCACGGCCGACATCTTTCGCGTCAGTCAGGGCAAACCGTTCAACCACCCGAAGCCCGAACTCCTCTACGCCGAGAACTTCCTGCACCTGATGTTCTCCGACCCGTACAAGGACTACGTGCCCACGCCCGAAGTCGCCCAGGCGCTGAACCTCTTCCTCCTCCTCCACGCCGATCACGAACAGAATTGCTCCACCTCCACGGTGAAGATGGTCGCCTCCGCTGGAGCAAATCTCTTCGCCTCGGTCTCGGCCGGCGTGAACGCCCTCTGGGGCCCGCTGCATGGCGGCGCCAACATGGCGGTGCTGGAAATGTTGAAAAACATCCACGCCGACGGTGACGACGGCACCCGCTTCATCGCCGCCGCGAAATCCGGCAAGGGCGACCGCCTCATGGGCTTCGGCCACCGCGTGTACAAGAACTACGATCCCCGCGCGAAGATCATCAAAGCCTCCTTCCATAAGGCGCTCGCCTCGCTCGGCATCAAAGACGACCCGCTCCTCAACATCGCCATGAATCTCGAGAAAGTGGCATTGAGCGACGACTACTTCATCCAGCGCAAACTCTACCCGAACGTCGATTTCTACTCGGGCCTCATCATGCGTGCGATCGGTATCCCGGAGAACCTGTTTACGGTGATGTTCGCCATCGGCCGCATGCCCGGCTGGATCGCGCAATGGAAGGAAGTCGCACAGAATCCGAAGATCAAAATCTACCGCCCGCGCCAGGTTTATACGGGCAAGACGATCCGCGATTATCCCGCGAACCGCTGAGCGTGAGAGCCAGCTCAGCATGCGGCGGGTAGGGCCGCGTCGCCGACGCCGGCCGCGATCGCTTCGCAAACGAATAAAGTCGATTGCGCCGACCAAGCCGCAATCGCGGCCGGCCACGGCGTGGCGGCCCTACCTCGGCATTAACCAAGCGTTTCCCGCGGGAACTTCGCTTGCGCCCAACTACCCACTACCAAGCCCCTCATGTCTTTCCCGTTTCCTTGCTGCGGAAAATCTCGTCGGTCGTGAGTCCGGTCAGTTTGCCGATGCCGCCGATGAGTTTCCACAGGATCACTGAGCGTGAGAGCCAGCTCAGCATGCGGCGGGTAGGGCCGCGTCGCCGACGCCGGCCGCGATCGCTTCGCAAACGGATAAAGTCGATTGCGCCGACCAAGCTCAATCGCGGCCGGCCACGGCGTGGCGGCCCTACCTCGGCAGCAACCAAGCGTTTGCCGCGGGCACTTCGCTTGCGCCCGACTACCCACTACCAACCCCTCACGCCTTCCCCGTTTCTTTGCTGCGGAAAATCTCATCGGTCGTGAGCCCGGTGAGTTTGCCAATGCCGCCGATGAGTTTCCACAGGATCACCATCAGGATAACCATGCTCGGCAGCGAAATCACCGGCCAGCTCAGCGCGTTCATGCGGCCGAGCTCGGCGTTGAATGCTTCCGTGCCGGGCGCGCTCTTCAAAATATAGCGGGCCAGCCCGAAGTTCAGGATCGCGCTCAACAAAAACGACGCCGCCAGCGCGTAACTCGCGCGTTTCAGGAGCAGATCGAGTCCCGCGCGATTGCCGCGCTCGGCCAGCGCCGCATCGACGCGTTGCAGGTCGAGAATCTGATCGTTGAGCAGGATCGTTTTCACCAGCGGACGTTTCGTGCCCTGCGAAATCAGCACGAACACGCCGATGATCAGAGGCATTGCCGCTTCCTTAATCGCAAAGCCCATCGGCCCGACTTTCATGAGCCCAAGTCCGCCGGTGAGCAGCACGCTCGTGAAGCCGATGATCGAAATGAAATTCGCCTGCCGCCGCTGCACGAAATCGTAGAGGAAATAGCCTGCGGGAAACGCGAGCGCCACTACGAGGCCCCAGACGGTGCCGAGCGATTTCTCCCCGCTAAACTTAGTCAGGATCAACGTCGGCAGGGCGATGTTGAAGATCAGGTTGAGGATGAGGTTTTCGCGTTTGGGCGCAGGAGCGGACATGCGGTTTCGTTTCAATCGGCAACTCGGCCGGGCCGGAAGGCAAAAGGTGCGCGAGGTGGAACGCGCCGTCCCGGCGCGTTGGGCGATGGGCAGGCGAAACATCGTGAAATCGCGGGCCGCGTCGAACAACGCGCGAGGACCGCGCGTTCCACCTTTTCATGCGCTCACATTCTCTTACGGTTTCGCCCTCATGATCCTCCTCGGAGTTAACATCGATCACTGCGCCACCGTCCGCCAGGCGCGCTACCGGCAGGCACGCGCCACCGTGGGCGGTGCGGTCGAGCCCGATCCGGTCACGCTCGCGATCCTCTGCGAACGCGCTGGAGCTGACGGCATCACCGTCCACCTCCGTGAAGACCGCCGCCACATCCAGGAGCGCGATGTCTGGCGTCTGCGCGAAACGATCTCCACGCGTCTCAATCTCGAAATGGCCTGCACGCCCGCGATGATCGACTTCGCGCTGAAGCTGAAGCCCGACTCCGTGTGCCTCGTGCCTGAGAGCCGCGAAGAGATCACCACCGAGGGCGGCCTCGACGTCGTCGGCAACCGCGAGCGCGTCAAAGCCACCGTCGACGCGATGAACGCCGCCGGCATCAAGACCAGTCTCTTCATCGATCCCGACGAGCCGCAGATCGAACTCGCCGCGAAACTCCACGCGCCGTGGATCGAACTCCACACGGGTGCGTACGCGAACAACTGCTACACGCCGCAGCGTGCCACTGAGTTTAAGCGCCTCACTGTTGGTGCCACGCTCGGTCACGCCGCCGGGCTCGTCGTGAATGCCGGGCATGGCATCAACTACGTGAACATCCCGGAAGTCCGCACGATCCCGCATCTGCACGAACTCAACATCGGCCACAGCATCATCAGCCGCGCGCTCTTCACCGGCATCGAAGAAGCCGTCCGCGAGATGAAGACGCGGATGAACGCCTGAGGATTCGGAATCCGATCCCGATCCGTTGCCACAGAGAACACAGAGCTCCGACACAGAGTTCACAGAGACAATCCAGAATATGATTTCCGAAACCGTCTTCTCCTGTTCGACAGCTCCAGCGGTCAAACGGCGCATCCCGGCGGCTCTCCTGTGCCCGCTGTGTCCGAGCTCTGTGGGCTCTGTGACCCACTCCGAAAAAAACCTCATATCGCGATGACTCTCGATCTTCCCCCCGGCGGCATCCTCATCGGGCTCGGCTCCGATCTCGTCGATGTCGATCGCATCCGCGGCGTGCGTGAGCGTCAGGGCGAGCGGTTTCTCGAACGCGTGTTCACCGACGAAGAGCGTGCGTACTGCATGCAGATCAAGTTTCCCGACAAGCACCTCGCCGCGCGTTTCGCCGCGAAGGAAGCTGTGTCGAAGGCGTTCACGACGGGCATCGGCAAGGAGCTCGGGTGGAAGTCGATCTCGGTTTATCACGGCCCGCGCCACGAACCGCGCGTGCGGCTCGACGAAAAAGGTGAGGCTTTGCTGAAACAAATCGGCGCCTCGCACGTTATCCTCACGCTCTCGCACACCGAAACGGCGGCCATGGCGGTTGCCGCGCTGGTGCGCGCCTAGCGAAAAAATTCACGCCCCATGTCCGCCATCGACGAAGACGATCTGCCCCCGACCCCGAAGGAGAAACTCTCGAAAGCGCCGTCATGGATCATGGTCGGTTTTATCGTGGGCTGCCTCGCCGCCTACGTTGCCGAGCGCGAAATCGAAAAGCGCAGTGGCGATGCTGCGCCGCCACCCGCCACGACTGCTCCTGCGCCTGCCGTGCGGACACCGCCGCCCGAGGCACCGGTTGCGCTGCGCCTGAGTCAGAACGAAGTGGATGCGATCTTCACCCAGAACGAGGGCGATGCGGTTTGGGAAAACGACATCACGGAGGTCGTTATCTTCAACTCGCGCACAGGAAAATTCTCCGACATGGTCGAGGTGATGCGCAGCGGCCCGTACTATTATTACCGGCCGATCACCAAGCTCACGCGCCCATTGATCACGGCAGACGCGCCGGGCGGGACGCTGATTCTCTTCACCGAGACGGAGAATCATCGCGAAAAACGCCTGGCTCCAATCCCGCCGTTCCTGCGGCCCGCTCCTCCGAAGCTCGCGCCATGAAAATATCGCCGCATCACGCTCATCCGGTGCTCTCGACCGACGAGGCGAAGCGTTTCGAGGCGGCGTTGTTTGGCGGTGACGAAGCAAGAGAGTGGGCGGCGATGAGCCGTGCGGGCGCGGCGATCGGTGCGGCGGTGCTGGAGGATTTTCGCGAGATTGGCGGCTTTCCGGCGCGCGGCGCGCGCGTACTGGTGCTTGTAGGAAAAGGCCACAACGGCGGCGATGCGCTGCTCGCGGCGAAGGCCGTCCTGGAGACGTTTCCCGGCGTGGAGGCGGACGTGTTGCTCGTATTTGGAGAACGGACACTGCGGCCGCTGGCGTTGAGAGCCTGGCAGGCATTGGTCCACGCCGGGCGCGGTCGGGTGCGCCGTGTGCGCAAGGCGTCGGGCCGCTATGCGCTGAGTCTCGACGGTGTTTTCGGTTTTCAATTCCGCCCGCCGGTCGAGGCGCGCGTGACGGCGCTTTTTGCGGAGGTGAATGCGTTGTCTGTCGCTCTACG
Organism: uncultured Nibricoccus sp.; assembly: GCA_966249325.1. Classification (GTDB taxonomy): domain Bacteria; phylum Verrucomicrobiota; class Verrucomicrobiia; order Opitutales; family Opitutaceae; genus Nibricoccus. The sequence continues at coordinate 24,712 of CBINDC010000013.1, forward strand.
CGCGGCGGTCGATCTGCCGAGCGGGCTGGGGACGGCGGAGGTGTTGCGCGGGGATTTTTGTTACGCGACGGGCTGCGTGAAAGCGCCGCTGTTGGAGGCGGCGAACGCTGGGAGCGTGGGACGCGTGCGTTACCTGGATCTGGGCTTTTTCGAAGGCGGGCGGCTTGAGGCGAGTGGCGGGAATTTTGTTCTCACGGCGGATGTGCTCGCTCCGCTGCGGGCGTTGCGCTCGCCGCAGTCCGACAAGCGCACCTACGGGCATCTTTTTGTCGTCGGCGGATCGAAGAGTTTTCCCGGCGCGGTGTTGATGAGTGTGCTGGCGGCGCTGAAGGCGGGCGCGGGGCTGGTGACGGCGTTTGTGCCGGAGTCGCTCGCGGCGGCGTATGCGGCGCAGGTGCCGGAGGCGATGTGGGTGGGCTGGCCGGAGACGCCGGAGGGCGGGCTGGCGCTGGAGGGCGCGCATCTGCTGCGCGAACGGATTTCACGGGCGGGCGCGTTGCTGATCGGGCCGGGATTGTCGCGCGAAGCGGAGACGCTGGCGCTCGCGATGGACATCGTGAAGACGGCGACGGTGCCGCTCGTGCTCGATGCGGATGCGCTCCAGCCGGAGATCGTGCGCGCGGGAAAAGGGCCGCGTGTGCTGACGCCGCACGCGGGGGAGTTTGCACGCATCGCGGGCGGACGGGCACTGAGAGATTTTTGCGCCGAAGCGGGTGTGGAGACGGTCACGGTTTTGAAAGGACCGGTGACGTGTGTGTGTGCGGGCGGGGAGGCGGAGTATCACTCGTTTTTCGGCGGCCCGGTGCTGGCGCGCGGCGGGAGCGGCGATCTTCTCGCAGGCGTGATCGGCGGGCTTCTGGCGGGTGGCCCGCGAGATGTTCTTACGGCGGCGAGTCGTGGCGTCGTCTGGCACGGGCTGGCGGCGGATGCGCTGGCGCGCGAGCGCGGGCAAGTCGCGGTGCGCACGACGGAGCTGCTGGAGTTTTTGCCGGCGGTGTTGCGGGAAGGTGCGCCGCGATGATGGGTGTCGCGGTGATGGTGTTACTCCTCGGCGGAGGCGTGATCCTGCTGATCGTTTTCCTGCGCTGGCTGCTCAAGGGGCCGCATCAATGGCCTTGGGATCCGTGGGATGGCGGATTGTGAGGCGGATCTTCGTTGAGGAAGTAGCGGTGCGCGGCATCGGCCTCTGCCTGTGTGGTGCCAGCAGTTGCGGCCGGGGCTGACTTGCGGCGGCGGGAAGATTTAGCGGCGGCGGTCGGAGCGAGCGGGGTGGAGAGTTTTTCGTAGAGGGCGAAGAGGTGTTCGACGCGTTCGCGGTCGTTGAGAAATCCGGCGGAGCGGTAGGCTTTGTCCACGGTGTGATCGAGGGCTTCGTGGGCTTTGAGCAAGGCAGCGGGCATGGTGAGCGGATCGTAGAGATCGGCTAGGCTGGCACCTCGGGCGAGGTGTGGTTCGCGCGCGTCGAGCACGGCTTGCGCGGCTTTTTCGATGGAGGCGCGTTGCTTGGCGTCAGGTTCGGGCCAGGGGAAATTGTTATAGACGAGTCTTATCGAGTACTGGTAGCGGCTCTCCAGTCGGCCCGTCACGACATTGACCCAAGCCATGTGCATTGCGGACGAGAGGACTCCGAAGTGGTAACGTGTGGCCTCAGGCATGAGGCGCAGCTTGTTGCTGCAAAGTACGTCAGGGCCGAGGAAGCCAAGGGGGATGTAGCGTCGCGTTTCCGAACTTACCTCGGGAATGACCAGGTAATTCGTGGTTGGAATGAATTCGACGTGGAAGCGGGTGGGCGTGTCCGCGAGTTTAACGGTGCCCTCGTTCTTCCGTTCGTCGCGGGGTTTGGATTCTTTGCCTTTGGCAGCGATTTCGCCCCGGCGATAGCGAGCCACCAATTCCACGCAGCGGAGGGCGTGAGGCATTTTCCGGAGTTCTTGCGGAGGGCAGTCTCCCAGCCAGAGACACCAGCGTTCACTGTTGTTCAGAAACTCTTCCGCTCCCAACCAGCGTCGTAAATAGAGGGCCGCTTTCGGCTCCTTTTCCAGAAAGGCCGCCTTTTCAGATCGGGAGAACAGATAGTAGCCGCCGTCGATGGGTTTATTCCCGATGCCGAATTCCGGCACATCGCAAAGTGGGGTGGAGCGATTATTGATCAGTGTCGCCGCACCGACCATGAGGTAGGGATTGATGCTGGCGGTGCCTTCAGCGACGGCGCGGGGGTCGCCGGACTGATAGTCGTAGATCTTTTTGACCGAGACCTCCTGCGCACCGAAACCGATAATCACGACATGCACATGGGCTTTTCCGCTGGCCTCATTGTGCCAGGCAAAGGTGCGGTGGCCGAAGTGAAGGTGAAGTTTGTGTCGGTGTAGTAGCGGGCCCCAAAGAACTCCGACCTGTTCGCCCTGTGTAATCGAATTCGTTGAGACAAACGCGCAGCGGATAGGGGTTCCTGTAATGTAGTCCGCAGCTTTGAAGTACCACCCACACACGTAATCGAGCAGGCCGTGATTACGCACTCCCTGTGCGACGAGAGCCATGTCGGCACGTTGCGCATCGGTCTGGTATTTTCCACCGATGAACGGCGGGTTGCCGAGGAGGTAGCTGCACTGGGACGGCGGTAGGATGGATTTCCAGTCGAGGCGGAGGGCGTTGCCGCCGTCGGGGTTGCCTGGAGTCTGGGTGACGATGGTGGCGGATTTTTTAAGCGGGATGCGGGCGAAGTGTTTTCCAAAGGCTTTCGAGAAGGCCATGTTGACCTGGTGGTCGGTGAGCCAGAGGGCGGTCTCGGCGATGAGGGCGGGGAATTCTTCGAGCTCGATGCCGTAGAACTGGTCGACGTTGACGCGGGCGAGGTCGGCGACGTCGAGGCCGAGCGGGAGTTGCGCGCCGTACTGGGCGCGGAGGACGTCGAGCTCAAGGGCGCGGAGTTCGCGGTAGGCGACGACGAGGAAGTTGCCGCAGCCGCAGGCGGGGTCGAGGAAGCGGAGGGTGGCGAGTTTTTGGTGGAAGGCCTCGAGGGTTTTTTTCTTCGCGGCGGAGCGGCTGTGTTTCCCGAACTCGGCGCGGAGGTCGTCGAGGAAAAGCGGGTCGATGACGCGGCGGATGTTTTCCTCGGAGGTGTAGTGGGCGCCTTTGGTGCGGCGTTCTTTTTTATCCATCACGCCTTGGAAGAGGGAGCCGAAGACGCCGGGGGAGATTTTGCTCCAGTCGAACTGGCAACATTCGAGGAGAGCGGCGCGGTCGTCGGTCGTGGTAGTAGCGATGTCGAGACGTTCGGCGAAGAGGCCGCCGTTGATGTAGGGGAAGGCGGCGAACTCGGCGGCGAGCGCGGTGGGGCGGGCGGGGGCGTCCTGATTGAGGATCTGGAAAAGCTGGGCGAGGCGGGGGCCGAGGTCGGAGGCGTCTTTGCGCGAGCGCTGGACGAAGCGCGTGAAGGAATTCCACTCGAAGATGTCGGTATCCTCGGCGAAGAGGCAGAAGAGGATGCGGACGAGGAAGCGTTCGAGGGTGTGGCCGGAGTAGCCGGATTTTTTGAGGGAGTCGTGCAGCTCGCCGAGAAGGGCGACGGCCTTGAGGTTGATCTCGGGCTGGGTCTGGAAGAGGTGCTGCTCCTCGTCGCGGATGAAGGCGAAGTGGCGGAGCTTGTCGGGAAGATCGGCGAGCGTGAACTGGGCGGCGAGGACGGGGCGGGTTTTGCGGGCGGAGGCGAGGCCCTTGAGGTAGTCGTGGATTTCCTCGCCGAGGTCGTAGAGGACGAAGTGCGCGAAGTCGGAGACGAGAACCCAGCGCGGGCGCTGCTCGGGATCGAGGTGCTCGATGTAGTCGAAGGCCTGGTGCGCGGCGCCGCCTTTGTCCGCGGAGAGATCGCGGCCGGTGGACTTCATTTCCACGAGGAGTTTGCCGGGCCAGAAAAGATCGATGCGGCCGTCGCCGCGCTCCTCGCGCTCGACGCGGTGCTCGAAGGTGGCGTCGACGCTGCGGCGGTCGCGGCCGAAGACGGCGAAGAATTCGTCGAGGAAGGTCTTGGCCTCGGCCTCCTCGCGTTGCGTGCCGCTCCAGCGTTTCGCGAAGGCGAGGGCGCGGGCGCGCATCTCTTCGCGGGAGAGGGTGACGATGGCGGGGGCGGGCGGAAGCGCGTTGGGCATGGAGGAGTTCGCGGACGCGTCGATGGCGCGGGGCGCATGTTGCAAGGTGCGCCGGGTATTTCGCAAGCGTGGGGATGGGTGATGCGTGAACGCGGGGGCGAGGGGAGAAGAGGCGGCAGCGTTTTTGCGCTTTCCGAGAAGACGGGGCGCGGGCATGGGTTGGCGCATGGGAGAAACTCTGAGCGAGGGGCAGGCGTTTTTGATTTTGAATGCGTTGCCGAATATCGGGCCGATCACGCTCAACCGCGTGCTGGCGGAACTGGGCGGCGATCCGCGCGCGGTGTTCACGGCTGGCGTGCGGCGGCTCGAAACGGTGCGCGGGGTAGGGCCGGCGATCAGCTCGACGATCGCAAGCTGGTGGGAGCATTTCGACCTGGCGCGCGAGGAGGAGCGGATGGCGAAGGCGGCGACGAGTTTTATCACGACGCGCGATGAGGCTTATCCGAAATTGTTAAAAGAGATCAGCGATCCGCCGATCGGGCTGTACCGGAAAGGTGGGTACGATTTCGCGCAGCCGTGCATCGCGATCGTCGGCAGCCGGCGGACGACGCTTTATGGGCAGAGCATCGCGAAGAAGTTCGGCGCGGAGCTGGCGCGGCTGGGGTTTTGCATCGTGAGCGGGCTGGCGCGCGGGATCGACACGGCGGCGCACGAGGGCGCTCTCTCGGTGGGAGGGAAGACGGCGGCGGTGCTCGGCTGCGGGATCGATATCGTTTATCCGCCGGAGAATCTGGAGTTGTACCGGCGGATCGAGGGGAGCGGGGCGATTTTGTCGGAGTTTCCTTTCACGCGGCGGGCGGACCGGCAGAGTTTCGCGATGCGCAACCGGATCGTCGCGGGGATGTGCGCGGCGATCATCGTGGTGGAGAGCGATGTGGGCGGAGGCTCGATGATCACGGCGAAATTCGCTGGCGACCAGGGGCGGCTGGTTTACGCGGTGCCGGGGCGGATCGATCAGGCGACGAGTGCGGGGTGTCATCAGCTCATCCGCGATGGGGCGACGTTGCTGACGAATGTGGACGATATTTTGAGTGAGCTGAACTATCTCGATGGGTTGCAGCCCATGAAGATCCCGTCGAAGGGCGGGGCGGGTGCGGGCGAAGAGAATGAGGCGAGCGAGGCGGGGGCTGTTGGGTTGAACGACGCGGAGCGGGGTGTGCTGGCGTGTTTCGCTGGCGGGGGGATTTTGTCGCTCGATGCGCTGGCGGCGCAGACGGGAAAAAACGCGGGAGAGTTGTCGGCGACGTTGATGATGCTGGAGCTAAAGCGGCGCGTCGCGAAGCGGGCGGATGGGCAGTTCGAGGCGCGGTGAGCGCGCGATGCGCGTTGGATGAGCTGCGGGTTTTCAGCGGAAAGCGGGTTGGGTGATGCCGGGCCAGTCGTCGGTGCGGAAGGGGGCGGCGGGGAGGCCGGCGGCGTTGAAGAGGGAGATGGCGGGGTTGGACTGCCAGGCGTAGCGGATGGCGGCGGGGTGGGGGACTTGCGGGGAGGAGACGATCACAGTGTCGCCGTCGAGGGTGGCGTCGGCCCAGTGCCATTTGCGGTCGGAGCCGGCGATGGCGAAGCCGGTGAGTTTTTCGCCGCGCTGGACGAGGCCGCCTTCGATGTAGTTGAAATGCAGGCACACGCGCCCATCGGGAAGAAAATCGGCGCGGGTGAATTCGGGGCCGCGCGCGGGAAGGTGTTTCCCGTAGAGATCGTTGAGGGCGAGGAGCGCGAGGCGGTCGCCGACGATTTTTTTGTCCTTCGGGTGGATGTCGGCGGCTTCGCCGGAGTCGATGGTGATGGCGAGGCCGGTATGCGGGACGTTGCGCGCGGTGAGCGACTGGGCTTCGCGGAGTTCGGCCCAGTCTTCGTCGTTGGGCTCAGAGCGGCGCGGCATGAAGGCGGGGAGGCTGACGATGTAGAAGGGGAGGTCGGGCTGGCGGAAGGTGCGGCGCCAGTCGGCGATGAGCGCGGGGAGGAGCGAGCGGTATTGGAAGGCGCGGCTGGCGTTGGCTTCGCCTTGATACCAGAGCGCGCCTCGGATGGTGAGCGGGGCGAGCGGCTCGATCATGCCGCGGTGAAGTACGGTGGGCATGACGGGCCAGTTTTCGAAACCGAGTGGAAGCGGGTGGGGTGGGCGGGCATCGACGCTGACGGCGGCCTTCCATGTGTCGGCGGCGAGCGGGAGGCGGGTGCCGTCGGCGAGTTCGAGCGCGAGCGTTTGGGGCGGGCTGAGGAAGGCGTCGTGGGAAGTGACTTTGAAGATGCGGAGGGCGAGGAGGTTTTTCCCGGGCTTCAGGGCGGTGGCGGAGATTTTATAGACGCGGGGATTTTCGACCCAGGCGCTGGCGCCGATCCACTGGCCGTTGAAGAAGGCTGTATCCATGTTCTCCACGGAGCCGAGATGGAGGCGGGCGTCGCCGGGTGGAAGATGGTCGGGCAGGGTGATTTCGCGGCGGAGCCAGACGACGGCGGGAACATCGGCGAGGCCGAGCGCGGGGAAGGCCCCGGGGACTGCGACGGGTTTCCATGCGGAGTCGTCGAGTGCGGGCTGTGCCCAGGCGGAGTTGCGCGAGCCGGCGTCATAGCGATCGTACCAGTGCATGATGAAATTGCCGTACTCGGGAGCGGAGGAATCGCGGAGCCGGGTGAGTTCTGCGAGGTGCGGTCGGAATTCGGGGAACGGTTGGAGCGCGTCTTCGCTCATCCAGGCTTCGGCGGGAGAGCCGCCGACGGCGGCCTGGACGATGCCGATGGGGACGCCGGTTTCGGACTGGATTTTGCGAGCGAAGAACCAGGCGACCGCGGAGAGGCCGGATTCGCGGGCGGTCGTTGGCGTGCAGATCTGCCAGGTGCCCTCGGGAAGGGAGCCGGGAAAGTAGCGTGAGCGCTGGGGTGTTTTGAAAAACCGGATACGTTCATGCGCAGCGGTGGCGATTTCGGCGGGGCCGTTTAGTGCGTGAGCGAGGGGAAAATCCATGTTGGACTGGCCGCCGCAGAGCCAGACGTCGCCGATCAGCAGGTCGTGGAGCTCGATGCGTTGCGTGGAGGTTTCGATCACGAGCTTGCACGGAGCGTTGCCTTGATCGGACGGCGGGGTGAGTTGCGTTTCCCAACGTCCGGCGGGAGTGGCGTGTGTTGTCGTGGAGAGCGCGCCGATGGAGAGGTGGATTTTTTCGCCGGGAGCGGCCCAGCCCCAGAAGGTGTTGGGCCGGTCGCGTTGCAGGACCATGTGATCGGCGAAAACGGGACTGAGGAGTGGTTTTGACTCGGGAACGGCGGCTTTGACGGTGGCGGAGATGAGCGCGAGCAAGAGGGCGATGATGCGAGTGAGCGGTGCGAGGGGACGCATAACGGGTGCGGGGTGATGACGTGTGCGGTGATGTTGTGCGGGCCGGTGTTGAAGCAATCTCTGTGAGGAAAATGGGTCGCGAATGTCAAAAAAGTCTAAGGTTAGACTGAAGGCGTTTTTGATTCAGGAAATGCGTTCGGTTGTTGATGCACCCAGTTCGTTGGCGTTCGCGCCATTTTCACGACCTTCACGCTTCCCACCCCGAAATCCCCCAACCCGCCGTGGCAAACGCCCACGCACTCCGAAGCCGGCTGCATCGTTTTTTCTGCGCTCAAGGCGCGAAGAGATAGCGCATGCCGACGACCTTTCCTCCTGGAAAACCTGACCACCCAACACCTCATGAAAAGCGCAAGTCATCCCCTGCAAGACATGAAGACGCTCGTCGCCTTCTCGCTGCTTGCCGCGACCGCCTACCCGCAGGCGGTTTCCCAGCCCGCGACTCCACCGGCCGGCGCCGAGCGCCCCGCGCCTCCCGTCGAAACGGTTCCCGCCGATGCCGAGGCGGAAGAAGAAATCATCAACCTCACTCCGTTCGAAGTCAGCGCCACGACGGATCGTGGCTATCAAGCGACTGAAACCCTTGCGGGCTCCCGCATCCGCACCGATCTCAAGGATGTCGGCGGCGGCCTTTCGGTTTACACGAAGGAATTTTTGAAGGACATCGGCGCGACCGATAATGCGACGCTCCTCCAGTACACCACCAATGCCGAGGTTGCGGGTACGCGCGGCACCTATGCGGGCGTGGGTAACGGCCAGACCTTGAACGAAGAGGCCAACCTTCGCGCGCCGTCCGGCGCACAGCGCGTTCGCGGTCTTGCTGCGGCGGATACAACGCGGGATTTCTTCGTCACGGATATTCCGACGGATTTCTATAATATCGATCGCGTGGATATTATGCGCGGACCGAACTCGATTCTCTTCGGTTTGGGCAGCCCCGCGGGTATCGTGAATGCGTCGACGCGCAGTGCGGAGTTCGGGCGCAATAAGGGCGAGGTTGTCGCCCGATTCGGTTCCTACGGCACGGTCCGCGGCAACGTCGATTACAACCATGTTTTGATTCCGAAAGTCCTCGCGATCCGCATCGCCGGATTGGCGGGCAATGAAAAGTACCAGCAGGAGCATGCGTTTCAGAGAGATCGCCGCATTTACGGCTCCCTCCGCTATGATCCGAAGCTTTTCAACCGGCCCGATTTTCAAACCAGCATCCGGGTGAAGTTCGAGCATGGAGAAATCGAGGCGAATCGTCCCCGCATCATTCCTCCTTCGGATCGCATCTCGCCATGGTTCCGCCCTGTCGATACGACGAGCATTTTCGGCGGCATGAACAAGGCAGCGGTCGATTACGGCTATAACGTCAGCGCGACGCCGTCTGCGACTAATCCCTGGCTGAGTGGCGTCGGCAATCAGCAGCAGCCGATCTGGTTTGTGGACGGCTCGAGCGGCCAGCTCGGTCGTATTTACGGCGGTTATATCAATCGTGGCGCGCGCAATAACAACGGCACGGTGCGTGGCTCTGGAGATTCCATCCTTGGCCAGCGTTTCTCCGGTCCTTTCTACGCGGTCGCCAGTGTGAATCAGTATGCGACGGACGCGAGACTGCCTCTGGCGGGCTTGGGTGCGTACAAGGATATGTCTTTGAGAGATCCCTCCATCTTCGACTACAACGAAAAGTTGATCGATGGGCCCAATAAGTCGGAGTGGGAAGATTGGGACGCTTACAATGTGACCTTCTCTCAATCCGCCTGGGATAACCGGCTCGGCGTCGAGGTTAACTATGACTGGCAAGACTACTCGCGTGGTGGTCAAGGCCTCATCAATCCCACGTTGAATATCGATTTGCTGCAGAATTTTCAGGATCTGACGCCCAATCCAAACTTCGGTCGTCCATTCGTGACCGCAGGCGACGGCAACGGCAGTTCGTTCGCGACTGAACGCGAATATATCCGCGGCTCACTGTTCGCGGAAGTGCGTTCGAGCGACTTCTTCGACAAAGAAAGTCTGCTCGCGAAAATCCTGGGCAAACATCGCTTCAACGGGGTGTATTCGAAAGAGACCTATCTTGAGGAAAGGCGTGGCTGGGCGATGAATGCTCACTCGCTGGATTGGGCTGCTTACTGGACGCGCACCTCCGGTCTGACGACGAACTTCAATGACCGCGGTCCTTTGTCCGTCATCTACCTCGGGCCCTCGCTGGCGAGCGCATCCACGGCTGCAGGCGCCAACATCCCGGGCGTTAATGCTAATGTGAATTACCAGAACGGGAATATCTACCACTTCGACTCCACCTGGATCGGTGGCACCAATTATGGCGATCCGTGGACTGTTCCCTCCAACCTGTACACGGTTTATTTTACTGATGCGTATCGAAACGCTTCAAATTTCGATCCGAGTTTGTTTCAGGGAGCCGATCCGCGGGTGGCAATCACCCAGGCGTCCAATCCCGCCAACTACACCGGATGGAACAGCAACTATCGCTCGAATCTTTTGCGCTCGGACCGAGGCGGCAACACCGACCTCCTGACCGCCGCTCAAAAAACGAAACGCGGAGTCACTTCGTATGCCGGCAACTGGCAGGCCTTCCTGTGGAACGGTTCGATCATTCCCACCTTCGGCTGGCGCTACGATACCGTCGAAACTCGCAATGTGGCCGCCCGGCCCAACCCCGCGAATCGCGGTATCCTGAATCTGGCTCCCAACGGTGTTAACTCGTATGGCTTCTCCCGTGGTGCGGGCGACGTCAACGCCGGTGGTTCCAGCAACCAGTTCTACGGCCTGGTAAAAGAGCACTCCACCAGCGGCAGCATCGTGGTGCATCTCAACAAGCTGTTTGGCGAACGCGACTTCCTGCCCTTCAACGCGAGTCTCTCGTATAACGAATCGAGTAACTTCCAAGTGGGCGGCGCCCGCCGCGATCTGTACGGCAAGCTGATCGACAATCCTCGCGGCGAAACGACCGACTACGGCGTGCTGCTCTCGACCAAAGATGGCAAATATTCCTTCCGCGCGGTGAAGTACAAGACGGCCAGCCAGAACGCTTCCATCCAGAGCGATGTCTCCGGGCTGGCGGGGAATCCGATCCAGCAAGGTCTTCGTTTCCGCAACGTCTTCCTCTACAAGTTGTCCAATTATCCGTGGGATACGCGCGAGCAGAACGGTGATCGTAACACGTGGGCGCCTGCCTGGGTCAACGCCGCCGGACGTCCCGTTGCGGGCGGTGGTGTGGCTCCGGTGGACGCTCCTGCCGGTTCTACGCTTCAGGACGCCACGCAAGCTGCAGCGATGCGCGATGCGTCGATCCGCGCTTGGAATCAAATCCAGGCCGATCTCACGGCGAAGGGTTACTTCTCCTACTGGGGCTACACCCCGCCGCCGGTCGCGAGTCTCACGGATCGCGCCACGTACGAAGCCACGCTCAACGGTATCAATCCAGCGGCTCAGTATGCTCAGAGCACCCAGTCGGTGTATCTCTACTCCTACCCGGGTGGTGGCCCTCCTGGATTGACCATGACCGCCGAGACCGAGTCCGAAGGCCATGAGTTCGAGCTTACCGCCAACCCGCTGCCTAACTGGCGTATCTCCCTCAACGCTTCCGAGACCACCGCGATCCGCAACAATGTTGGCGGTCCGCTGCTCGACGAGTTCGTTGCCTACATGGACGCCGCCATGGCCGGTCCAGCCGGCGACATGCGCCAGTTCTCCGGCGGTTATTCCGCCTCGAACGAAGTGCGCTCCAACTGGAACAACCAGCGCAGCAATTACGTGCTCCTGAAGCTCCAGCAGGGTGCGGCTGCGGCCGAGCTCCGCAAGTGGCGCTACAACATCACGTCGAATTACTCGTTCCGCCAAGGTTTCCTCAAGGGCACCGGTGTGGGTGCGAGCTATCGCTGGCAGGATAAAGTGGTCATCGGTTATCCGACGATCGCCGGCGCCGGTGGCATGGGCAGCTTCGATCTTTCGAAGCCTTACTACGGTCCTTCGGAAGATAACCTGGACGTCTGGTTCAGCTATGAGCGCAAGATCACGAAAAAGCTTAACTGGAAAATCCAGCTCAACATCCGGAATCTCTTCGACAAGGAAGGTCTGATTCCGATCACCGTGCAGCCGGACGGACAGACTTGGGCAGGCATGCGCATCAAGCCGGTTCAGGAATGGTTCGTGACCAACACCCTCAGCTTCTGATCGCGTTGTAGTCGCGGTCTCTTCAACCAGAGGCGGGGCTTAACGGCCCCGCCTTTGTAATTTCTCCCCGGCACTTCCCGCCGAACCGCTCAATCCCTCGACTCATGAAAATCCCGCCTTTTCTCCGTGTGCTGCTGATGTTCGTCGCCGTTTGTGGGTTCGCGCGTGCACAGACCGCGCTGCCCAAGGGCGAAACGCTGCTTGCGGGCGATCCGGTCGAAGCGTTTTCACTGCGAGTGGAACCACATGCGAAAGACAATGTGCGGTTCGAGAAGATCGATGTCGCCGGGCCGGGGTTCACGCGCGGGTGGCGGGTGGCGACGTTGCACGATACTTCGCCGATGGCGGCGATCGAGTTGCGCGGGCTGAACTCGAAGCCGGTCGTCGCGGGCGAAGTGGCGTTGATGCGATTCTTTGCGCGGGCGACGGTGATCACGGACGAGACGAATGCTGCGCGCGTGTTGCTCTTCATCCGTCGCAATGGCGTGGACTGGAACAGCAGCTTCGAAGGGGATTTTCCCATCGGACGCGAGTGGCAGGAGATTCTGGTGCCGTTTGTGTGGACGCAGGATTTCGACAAGGACGGCGCGGCGTTCATGCTGCGTTTCGGGTTCAAGCGGCAGACGGTCGAGATCGGCGGCGTGGAGGTTATTCACTACGGGAAAACGCAGACGTGGGCGGGACTGCCGCGCACGAAGTTCAGTTATGCCGGACGCGAGGCGGATGCGGCGTGGCGCAAGGCTGCGCTCGAGCGGATCGAGAAAATCCGCAAAGGAGACTTTGCGGTGCGCGTCGTCGATGCGGCGGGAAAACCAGTCTCCGATGCGAAGGTGACGGTGACGCAGACGCGCGCGGCGTTTCAGTGGGGGACGGCGTTGCAGATGGAGAGGCTGGTCGTGGATTCGCCGGACAACCGGCGCTACCGCGAGATCTCCGAGGAGCTGTTTAACGCGGGCGGGCCGGAAAACGATTTGAAGTGGCCGGTGTGGGCGGGCGAGTGGGGCGCGGGGTTTTCACAGGAGCAGACGCTGGCCGGGTTGCGCTGGTTGAAGGCACGCGGGTTTCACACGCGCGGGCATGTATTCGTCTGGCCGGGACACAAGAATCTGCCGAAGCCGATCCAGGAGCGGATCGGGACGGAGAAGCAGCATGAGATTCCGGCGATGGTTCACGCGCACATCCGCGAGGTCGCGCGCGCGACGAAAGGGCTCCTGGATGAATGGGACGTGCTCAACGAACCGTTCACGAATTTCGATCTGATGAAGATCTTCGGCGATGAGGTCATGCCGCCGTGGTTCAAGATCGCGCGTGAGGAGCTGCCGGGCGTGGCGCTTTATTTTAATGATTTCTCGAATCACGACGCGACGACGGACGCCGATCATGTGGCGCACTTCGAGAAAACGACGCGCTATCTGCTCGATCACGGCGCGCCGGTGGATGGCCTCGGCTTGCAGGTGCATTTCAACGGCCGGCCCAATGCGCCGGAAAACATCCTCGCGGTGCTCGATCGCTACTGGAAGCAGTTCGCGCTGCCGGTGCGCATGACGGAGTTTGACGTGTGGACGATGGACGAAGAACTGCAGGCGGATTTCACGCGCGATTTCCTGATCCTCAGTTTCAGTCACCCGAGTGTCGTTGGCGTGCAGCATTGGGGATTCTGGGAGACGGTGCATTGGCGTCCGCCGGCGGCGATGTATCGCGCGGATTGGTCGGAGAAGCCGAATGCGCGCGTGTACAAGGATCTCGTATTGAAACAGTGGCGGACGAAGGTTGCGGGGACGACAGATGCGGACGGACGTTTTGCGCAGCGCGCGTTTCACGGCGAGTACGCGGTTGTGGTCGAGGCGGGCGGGAAGCGTATCGAGAAAACCCTTTCGCTCGCACCCGGGGCCGGTGCGATGGAACTCAAGGTGACGCTGCCATGAGGACGCCGGCCGTCGCATGATGCATCACAATCGTAAGCTTCTTAAATTCCATGAACCTTCGCACTCTCGCACTCGCACTTCTTGGCGTGGCGCTGGCGGGTTTCGTTTCCGCTGAAACGACGGCAGCGAAGCGCGTGGCGTTGATTTTCGACGACGGTCCGAAGCCGGCGGATGCGGAGCCGTTGCTTGCGTTGCTCAGGAAGGAGGCCGTGAAAGTGACGTTCGCGCTCGTCGGCGACCGCGTGAATGAAAACCCGGCGACGGCGAAGGCGATCGTCGCGGCGGGACACGAGCTGGCGAATCACTCGCAGCGCCATTTGCCGCCCGGGAGCGTCGACGACGCGGCGCTGGCGAAGGAAGTGGCGGAGGCGCAGCAGGCGATCGCCAAGGCGGCGGGAGTTTCGCCGCGCTGGTACTGGCCGCCGTTTCTGGCGATCGACGAGCGTGTGCGCGCGGCGGTGGCGAAAGCGGGCATCACGCTTTACGAGCCGAAGCATCTCGTGAGTTCGCAGGATTGGGACAAGACGGTGCTGGCGGCGGAGATTTTCCAGCGGGCGACGACGGATGTACGCGACGGGACGGTGATCCTGTTTCACGAATGGCGCGTGGAGACGCGTGAGCAACTGCCGGCGATTCTCGCGGAGCTCCGGAAGCAGGGCTGCGAGTTTCTCACCTTCGGCGCGCTGGAAGCGGCTCTTGCTGAAAAACCTTAAACTCACTTTTTCTTATGATCGCATTTTCGTTTCCCCGGATTCTGAGCGCTTGGGCTGTGGGTGTCGGTTTATTCGGAGGGGCGAACATCGCCGCCGCAGAGTCGCGGGCTCCTCGCGAGCGAATTTCGATCAATGACGGGTGGCGGTTTCGGATGGGCGATCCGGAGGGAAACACGACGCCGCTGCTCTACGACGTGCGGCCGGAGGTGACGGACGCGCGCGACGACAAGGCGGCGGACTCGACGCCCGAGGAAGCGGCGCGGATTGCGAAGGCGAAGCAGGGCGTGCTCAAGCCGTGGATACTGCCGACGGCGAATGCGTTTATCAAAGATCCGGCGAAGCGGCACACGCGCCCGGAGGGCGATCCGGGGAGCGGCGTGGCGTTTGTGCGTGGGGATTTCGACGACAGCGGTTGGGCGTCCGTGAAGCTGCCGCACGACTGGGCGATCGCGGGGCCTTTTCTGGAGGAGGGGAATCACGGCGGGATGGGGCGGCTGCCGAGCTGGGGGATCGGCTGGTATCGGAAGAAGCTCAACATTCCGGCGGGCGATGCGGGGAAGGCGATCCGGTTGGAAGTGGACGGCGCGATGTCGTACGCGACGGTGTGGTTGAACGAGCGGCTCGTGGGCGGGTGGCCGTTTGGGTACACGTCGTGGCAGGTGGACCTGACGCCGTATGTGAATTTTGGAGGCGAGAACCAGCTGGCGATCCGGCTGGATAATCCGCCGAGTTCGTCTCGCTGGTATCCGGGCGGCGGCATTTATCGGAACGTGTGGCTGACGAAGACGCAGCCGGTGCGCGTCGGGCAGTGGGGAACGTTTGTGACGGCGCGGGATGTGTCGGTGGATTCGGCGACCGTGGATGTGGTGGTGACGGTGGCGAATGGGTCGGCGGAGAAAACGGTCGTGGAGGTGGGGACGACGATTCATGCGCTGATGGCGGACGGGAAATGCGAGGCGAAGGCGGTGGCGGAATTGCCGGTGACGAGTGTGACGCTGGCAGCCGGAGAAGAAGGCGTGTCGGATGCGGCGGTGGAGATTCGCAAGCCGCGTTTGTGGGGGCCGCCGCCGACGCAGACGCCGCATCGCTATGTGGCGGTGACGCGGGTGACGCGCGGCGGGGAGTTGTTGGATGTTTATGAAACGCGCTTCGGCATTCGTGATGTACAGTGGGATGCGGAGCGCGGAGTGATCGTGAATGGAGAGCGCATCCGTATCCAGGGCGTGAATCAGCATCATGATCTCGGGGCGCTGGGCGCGGCGTTTAATGTGCGCGCGGCAGAGCGGCAGTTGGAGATGCTGCGGGAGCTGGGGTGTAACGCGATTCGGATGAGCCATAATCCGCCGGCGCCGGAGTTGTTGGAGCTGACGGATCGGATGGGTTTTCTCGTGATCGACGAATCGTTCGATTGCTGGGAGCGGAAGAAGACGCCGCTGGATTTTCATCTGATCTTTCCCGATTGGAGCGAGGCGGACATGCGGGCGCTGGTGCGGCGCGATCGGAATCATCCGTCGGTGATTTTGTGGAGCATCGGGAATGAAGTCGGCGAGCAGTACACGGATGCTGCGGGCGCGGCGGTGGCGAAGCGGTTGCACGATATCGTGCGCGAGGAAGATCCGACGCGGCCGACGACGACGGCGATGAACTGGGCGAAGGCGGACATGCCGCTGCCGGCGGTGGTGGACGTGATCAATCTGAACTATCAGGGCGAAGGCATCCGGCAGGAGCCGGAGTTCGAAGGGACAGATCGCATCCGGACGCCGCCGCAGTATCCGAATTTCAAGAAAGCGTTTCCCGGCAAAGTCATCATCAGCAGCGAGACGGCGTCTGCGTTTAGCACACGCGGGGTTTATCTTTTCCCTGTGTCGCCCCTGGTGAGCGCGCCGGTGCGCGATGGACGGGGCGGGGATTCGCAAGCGCGCGTGGTGACGTCGTACGAGTTGCATGCGGTGGATTTTGGATCGACAGCGGACAAGGTGTTCGCGACGCAGGACAAGCATCCGTACGTCGCTGGCGAGTTTGTGTGGACCGGTTGGGATCATCTCGGGGAGCCGACGCCGTACTATGGATCGCGTGGATCGTACTGCGGGATCATCGACATGGCGGGGTTTAAGAAAGATCGCTTCTGGCTTTATCAGTCACGGTGGCGTCCGGAGCTGCCGATGGCGCATCTGTTGCCGCACTGGACCTGGCCGGAACGGGTTGGGCAAGTGACGCCGGTGCATGTGTTCACGTCGGGCGACGAGGCGGAGTTGTTTCTGAACGGGCGTTCGCTCGGGCGGAAGAAGAAGGGCGCGTACGAGTATCGGCTCCGCTGGGACGAGGTCGTTTACGAGCCGGGGAAGATCGAGGTCGTCGCGTACAAGAACGGCAAGGAGTGGGCGCGCGATGAGGTGCGCACAGCAGGTGAGGCGGCGAGGCTGGAGCTCACGGTGGATCGCTCGACGATTCGCGGAGATGGGGAGGACCTGGCGTTTGTGACGGTGCGGGTGACGGACAAAGACGGGCTCACGGTGCCGCGCGCGGAGCAGCAGTTACGTTTCACGGTGGAAGGTGCGGGCGAGTTCGTGGCGTCGGACAACGGCGATCCGCGGAGTTTTGAAGAGTTTCCTGTGCCGACGCGGAAAGCGTTCAGCGGATTGTGTCTGGTGATCGTGCGCGCGAAGGCGGGGCAGACGGGGAAAATCAATGTCACGGTGGAGGCTGACGGATTGAGGGCCGGGACGATGGCGATCGATGTGGAGAAAACGAAATGAAGAACTTGGAAAGAAAGCGGCTATCTATGATGCGAATTATTCTGCTCAGTCTGGTTTCGATGTGGAGCTGGGTGGTGGCGTTTGCGGACGGGCGCTCGCTGTTGATGGAGCCGTTTGTCGCGGGTGCGGCGGAGTCGGGGGCGTTTCCATTGGTGGAAAAGGAGCGCGCGGCGTCGATTCATGCGTCGGCGAACGACTGGCCGGGGGTGCTGCGGGCGGCGCGGGATTTGCAGGCGGATGTGGAACGGGTGAGCAGTGTGAAGCCGGAGTTTTTCGCGGGCGAATGGACGGAGAAGGGAGTACGCGATGTGGCGGTGATCGTGGGGACGCTGGGGCGGAGCGCGTTGATCGACGATCTGGTGGCGCGCGGGAAGTTGCAGGCGGAGGGGATTCGCGGGAAGTGGGAGACGTTTGCGATCGAGACGGTGGAGGCGCCGTTTCCAGGACTGAAGCGGGCGCTGGTGATCGCGGGGAGCGACAAGCGCGGAACGATTTTTGGCGTATACGAAGTTTCGAACCAGATCGGCGTGTCGCCTTGGTATTGGTGGGCGGATGTGCCGGTGGCGAAGCGGGCGGAGATTTTTGTGAGGGCGGGGCGGTTCGTGTCGGGCGAGCCGGTGGTGAAGTATCGCGGAATTTTTTTGAATGACGAAGCGCCGGCGTTGACGGGGTGGGCGGCGGCGAAGTTTGGCGGGTTGAACAGCCAGTTTTATGCGAAGGTGTTCGAGCTGATGCTGCGGTTGCGGGCGAATTACCTGTGGCCGGCGATGTGGAATAACGCGTTTAACGAGGACGATCCCGACAACGCGCGGCTGGCGGATGAGTATGGGATCGTGATGGGGACGTCGCATCACGAGCCGATGATTCGCGCGCACAAGGAGTGGACGATGCACGGAAAGGGGCCGTGGGATTATGCGAAGAACGAAAAAGTTTTGAGCGAGTTCTGGCGTGAGGGTGTGAAGCGGAACAGGGCTTTCGAGAGCATCGTGACGCTCGGGATGCGCGGCGATGGCGACGAGCCGATGTCGGAGGCTGCGAATGTGGCCTTGCTGGAGAAGATCGTGGCGGATCAGCGGAAGATTCTAGCGGAGGAGGTGAGCGGGGACGTGACGCGCGTGCCGCAGCTGTGGGCGCTCTACAAGGAGGTGCAGGAATATTACGAGAAGGGGATGCGGGTGCCGGACGATGTGACGCTGCTTTGGTGCGACGATAACTGGGGGAATATCCGGCGGCTGCCGACGGAGGCGGAGCGGAAGCGGGCGGGAGGCGCGGGCGTTTATTATCACTTCGATTACGTCGGCGGGCCGCGGAATTACAAATGGCTCAACGTGACGCCGATTACGAAAGTGTGGGAGCAGATGCATTTGGCGTGGCAGCATGAGGCGACGCGCATCTGGATCGTGAACGTGGGCGATCTGAAACCGATGGAGTTTCCGATAGAGTTTTTCCTCACGTACGCGTGGAATCCGGCGCGCTGGCCGTACGAGAAGCTCGGCGAGTATTCGCGGGCGTGGGCGGCGCGGGAGTTTGGCGCGGAGCACGCGAGTGAAGTGGCGGCGTTGGTCAACGGATACACGAAGCTCAACCGGCGGCGGACGCCGGAGCTGTTGTCGCCCGAGACGTTCTCGCTGGTGAATTATCGGGAGGCGGAGCGGGTGCTGGCGGAGTGGAACGATCTGGTCACGCGTGCCCGGAGAGTGGATGCGGCGTTGCCGGAGGAGGCACGGGCGGCGTTTATGCAGCTGGTGCTGCATCCGGTGGAAGCGTGCGCGAATTTGAACGAGATGCTGGTGTCGGCCGGGAGGAACCGGTTGCACGCGTCGCAAGGGCGGGTGTCGGCGAAAGCGGAGGGCGAGCGGGTGCGCGAGTTATTCGCGAAGGATGCGGCGCTGACGAGGCGCTGGGATGCGATGCTGGGTGGGAAGTGGAAGCACATGATGGATCAGGTCCACATCGGTTACACGATCTGGCAGCAGCCGAACGCGAACATCATGCCGGCGGTGACGGAAGTGCAGCCGGCGGCGGGCGTGTCGCTGGCGTTGGCGGTGGAAGGCGATGTGGCGGCGCGGCCGGGGAATTATCCGGTGAGCGCGGTGGCGAAGTTGCCGGGGTTGAGCGCGTTTGCGCCTGAGCGGACGCGTTGGATGGAGATTTTTAACCGCGGGGAAAAGGCGGCGAAGTTTACCATCGAAGCGAATCAATCGTGGCTGCGGGTGACGCCGGCGAGTGGCGAAGCCGGTGCGGATGTGCGCGTGGAAGTCGGCGCGGATTGGGAGGCGGTGCCGGTCGGCGAACATGTCGCGCGTTTGACGGTGAAAGCGGCGGATGGCGGCAGGCCGCTGCGCGTGGATGTGCCGGTTTCCAAGCCGGCGCGAGAAGGCGTGACGGGATTTGTCGAAGTGGACCGGCACGTGGCGATCGAGGCGCCGCATTATTCGCGGGCGGTGGCGGCCGATGGCGTCGAGTGGAAAACCCTGGAAGGGTTTGGGCGCATGGTCGGAGGGGTGACGGCGTTTCCGGTGACGGCGAAGGCGATGACGCCGGGAGGCGATTCGGCGCGGCTGGAGTATGATGTGTGGCTGGCGACGACGGGGGAGTTGGCGGTTGAGTTACAGTGCGCGCCGTCGCTGGATTTTCTGCCGGGGCAGCCGTTGAGCCTGGCGGTGTCGTTTGACGATGCGGAGCCGCAGGTGGTGAAGCTCGGGACGTGGACGAGCGACGCGACGTGGGACAAGGCGGTGTCGGACAGTGTGCGGCGGGTGACGGCGAAGCTGCGCGTGGAGAAGGCGGGCGCGCGTGTATTGAAGATTTGGTACGTGACGCCGGGCGTGGTGGTCGAGCGCATCGTGATCGACGCGGGCGGCGTGCGGCCGAGTTATTTGGGGCCGGTGGAGAGTCCGCGGGTCGGTGTGATGAATTGAACCGCAGAGATTGGGAGGGCGCAGAGAGAGGAATTGTTTGTCTGCGATATCTTCTGTTTCTCTGCGGTTAACGATTTTGGAGCTAATTATGAAAACGTTTTTGGGTTCGGTTTTGTTTTGGGTTGCCGGAGTTATGTCGGCGGCGACGTGGACGGCGGATAGTGGGAATGGGACGTTCACCAATCCGCTGTTTTATGAGGAGTTTTCGGACCCGGATCTCATCCGCGTGGGGGACGATTATTATCTGACGGGGACGACGATGCACGCGATGCCCGGGCTGCCGATTTTGCACTCGAAGGATTTGGTGAACTGGCGGCTGCTGGGGTACGTTTTCGACAAGCTCGATCTGGGGCCGGCGTTCCGGCTGGAGGAGGGGAAAGAGATTTACGGGCAGGGGATCTGGGCGCCGAGTTTCCGGTATCACAACGGCGTGTTTCATATTTTCACGAATGTGAACCGGCACACGACGCAGCATTTCACGGCGACGAATCCGGCGGGGCCGTGGACGCGGACGGCGATGAAGTGTTCGCTGCACGATCTGTCGGTGCTCTTCGACGACGACGGGAAGGCGTATGCGATCTGGGGATACCAAGGAATCAACTTTGCGCAGTTGAACGACGACCTGACGGACATCGTGCCGGAGACGAAGCGGGTGATTATCGAGACGCCGGCCGGGATGGGCGAGGGCGTGCATTTTTATAAGATCGACGGGCGCTACTACATCACGAGCGCCTGGTATGAGGGACGGATGAAGATGCCGGCGGCCCGGGCGGATAAGATCACGGGGCCGTACGAGGTGAATCCGGCGATCTCGATCGACGAGGAGTTCGGACTGGCGGAGGGGAACCGGCTTTGGAAGCACAGCGGGCCGCCATTCGAGATCGTGCCGGGAAACACGCGCGATGGCGGGCGGATGGCTCTGCATCAAGGCGGGCTGGTGCAGACACAGACGGGCGAATGGTGGGGATTTTCGATGATGGATTTTAATTCGCTGGGCCGGCTGACGTGTCTGTCGCCGATCACGTGGAAGGACGGCTGGCCGTATTTCGGTCTCGAGGGGAATCTGAAGCGGACGCCGCGGACTTGGGTGAAGCCGGATGTCGGAAGTGGGAAATGGAAGAAGGAGGGAACGCCGTTTGCGCCGTATGTGCGGGATGACGATTTCTCAGGGCCGGGGCTGGCGAATGTGTGGCAGTGGAATCACGTGCCGGACGATGCGCGGTGGTCGCTCACGGCGCGGCCGGGTTTTCTGCGGCTGGAGACGCAGGCGGCGGAGAATTTCTGGCGGGCGAAGAATACGCTGACGCAGCGGGCGATCGGGCCGCGGTCGGTGGCAACGGCGGTGCTCGATGCGAGCGGGCTGAAAGCGGGCGATGTGGCGGGGCTGGCGTTGTTGAATCTGCCGTACGCGTGGATTGGTATGCGGGCAAAGGAGGCTGTGGAGGGAGGGGCGGTTGAGCTGGCGCTGGAGCAGTTCAGTCAGCTGACGGGGAAGTCGGAGAAGGTGGCGCTCAAGAGCGGCGGGAAGCGTGTGTGGCTGCGGGTGAGCTGCGATTTTCTCACGGAGAAGGCGCGGTTCGCGTGGAGCGAGGATGGCGAGCGGTTCACGGAGATCGGCGAGGAGTTCACGATGATCTTTCAGCTGAAGACATTTCAGGGCGTGCGGTATTCGTTGTTTGGATTTAGCGAAGCGCCGCGTGCAGAGGGGCAGTGGGCGTCGGGTGGTGTGGCGGATTTCGATTCGTTTGATGTGGAGGAATTGAATCCGCGCGGGTTGATGCGGGCGATTCCGGTGGGGAAGACCATCACGCTGGCGGCGCGGACGGGCGGAGGCGGCGAGGGGGAAGGGATGAACCGCAGAGATGAGGGAGAGCGCCGAGGGGCGGAGGCGGATAGGGATGTGCTACGCGTGTCGGTGGAAGACGTCGGACTCGGGCGGGTGGTGTTGCGCGCGGAGGATGGGCGGGTGTTGAGCGCGAAGGCGGATGCGAGCGTGGCGTTTGCCGAGCGTGCGGAGGCGAAGGAGCCGGCGGCGCGGTGGCAGTGGATGGAGAATGTGTACGGCGACTTGATGTTGATGTCGCTTGAGACGAACCGGTTTTTGCGGATCGATCTGACGAGTGGCGTGTTGACGGCGGATGCAGCGGGGGCGTTGCCGAATCGGAGCGATGGCGTGTGCCTGGAATGGCGAGTGGTGACGTCGGAATGATTTCACCGCGGAGACGCGGAGGGCGCGGAGGGGCTTTGGACAGGATTAAGAGGATGAACAGGATTTCGGAACGAGGTATTGAACCGCAGAGATGGGGAGGGCGCAGAGAAAGTGAGGTTTCTCTGCGATCTCTTCTGGGCCTCTGCGGTTAAACTCGATCAAGCTATTCGCGGATGTCGCCGGTGGGGGGCGGGGCGAGGTCCTTTTCGGCGCGGGGGCCGAGGAGGTCGGTGAGGATGGGAGTGAGGGCCTTGGCCCAGATCTCGTAGCCGGGGAGGGAGAGGTGGAGGTTGTCGACGTGGACGTCGGGGTTGAGCAGGCCGTTTTTGTCGGCGAGTTGGGACGTGAGATCCAGGAGACGGATACGCTGGCCGTCGGCGAGTGGGCGGATGAGGGCGTTGGCTGCGGTGACGGCGGCGGCGGCTTCGGGGGAGTCGTTACGCGGGAGGATCGGGATAAGGATGACGGTGGCGGCGGGGGCTTTGGCGCGGATGGTTTCGAGGATGGCGGCGATGCCTGCGGCGGCGTCCTGGGCGGCGCCGGGCTTTGGGGTTTTGCCGATGTTGTTGGTGCCGGCGAGGAGGACGACGACTTTGGGGTTCACGCCGTCGAGCTCACCATTTTGGATACGCCAGAGGATTTGATGGGTGGTGTCGCCGCCCCAGCCGAAGTTGGCGGCGTTCCAGCCGTGGAAGGTTTTTTTCCAGTGGGCGAGGAAGTCGGGGTAGTCGGTCGCGCCCCAGCGGCGGGTGATGGAATCGCCGAGGAAGTAGAGGTCGATTTTGCCGGTGCGGGCTTTTTCGAGGAGCTGCTCGTGGGCTTTGGCGGCTTTGCCTTTGGGCGGTTGCGCGGTGTGAGTGGCGGAGGAAGGGGTGTCGGAGCGGGCGAAGGGGCCGATGAGCGCACCCGTGAAATGGATACCGCCGCCGGCGGCTTGGACGCTGATGGGATAGGCGTCGGCTTTGGGGAGGAGCGGTTGCCAGTCGCCGGAGGCGAGGGCGTAGTCGAACGAGAGGATTTTGCCGTCGCCGGTGAGACGCAGCTCGATGGAGGTGGAATCGGCGGGCAGCGGACGGGTGACGAGGGTCTCGGGGGCGGGGCCGTTTTGGAGTTCGACGAAGGCGGTGAGGCCGTCGTCGGTGCGGCGGACGCCGGCGAAGTAGTGGTGCGTTTCGTTCTGGCTGACGGCGAGGCCGGTGGAGACGCCGGACGAGGAAGGGATGGCGAGTTTGGTAGAGGTTTCGAACTTCGAGTGCTGGAGGCGGCGGCCGAGGAAGGAGGGGTTGCCGGTGCCGGAGAGGAGTTCGGTGCGGGGCGTGAGGGCGAGTTGGCCGGAAGCGGGGTTGAGGGTGAGCCAGGTGGGTAGTTGAGTTTTGGTGTCGCTCAGCGCGCTCGGAGTGCGCGCTCCACCTTCGGTGCGAATCATGATCCAGAGTGGCGAGAGGGCTGGCTGGGTGAAGTTGTCTGTCCAGGTGAAATTGCCGGAGAGGGGTTGTGCGGGATTGGGGACGACGCTGGCGGAGTTAGGCGAGGGGACGATGTAAGGGACGCGTTCGCCGGGCGGGAGGATTTGGGGCCAGCCGTCGTCGGTCCATTTGACGGGGAGGAGGAAGGTCTCGCGGCCGGTGGCCCAGGTATCCGGGGCGTAGGGACGGCAGGCGAGGAAGATAGACCACCAGTTGCCGTCGGGGCCGATCACGAGGTCGGCGTGGCCGGTGCAGGTGACGGCGTGAGGGGCGTTTCCGTCGAGGTCGCGCTGGGTGAGGATGGGGTTTTTGTCCCAAGGCACGAACGGGCCGGTGGGCGACTTGGAGCGGAGGATGACTTGGGAGTGGTGGACAGAGGTGCCGCCCTCGGCGCAGCAGAGGTAGTACCAGCCGTCTTTTTTGTAGAGGTGGGGGCCTTCGATCCAGACGGGCTTTTTGGAGAGATCGACGCCGCCGTTGACGATGATGGAGCGGGGGCCGATGAGTTTTTTCGCGGCGACGTCGAACTCTTGGATCCAGATGGCGCGATGGCCGTCGTAGAGGGGTTTGTTGTCGGGCGGGTTGCCGTTGTTGACCATCCAGGCGCGGCCGTCGTCGTCGAAGAAGAGCGAGGGGTCGATGCCGTCGAAGCCGAGCCAGATGGGATCGGACCACGGACCGGCGGGATCGGTGGCAGTGACGAGGAAATTTCCGCCGCGACCGATGAGGGTGCAGACGACGTAGAAGGTGCCGTTGTGGTATTCGATGGCGGGGGCGAAGAGTCCGCGCGTGATGCCGAGGCCGTCGTAGTTGAGCTGATCGGGGCGGTCGATGACGTGGCCGAGCTGGGTCCAGTTGACGAGGTCGCGGCTGTGGAAGATCGGGATGCCGGGGAAATGGGAGAACGTGGAATTTATGAGGTAGTAGTCAGCGGGGTCGCCTGGGTTTTTCCCGGGGACGCGGCAGATGCTGGGGTCGGGGTAGTAACCGGCGAGGATGGGATTCCGGAAGTGGCCGGCGGGGAGAGGCGTTTCGAAGACGGTGTCGCGGCCGGTGTAGGTGAAGGAGTCGAAGAGGACGGGAGCGGGCGTGGGCACGGCGGACGCGGAGACGGAAGAGGGGTAGAGGGTGAAGGATAGAAGGGAGAGAAGGAGGGCGGGGAGCAGACGGAGCGAGGGGCGGTGTGGAGCGGTCATCGGAGGGCGGGGGGAATTTTGGACAGGATTAAGAGGATGAACAGGATTTCGGAGGGATCGCGGGACTGAGGCGTGGGGCGAAAGCCGATGAGGCGTCGGTGTTTCCTGGGCGGGGTTGGCCACGCTCTAAGGAGCGCGGCTACGGGGCGTGCGGCAGCGTGGGAGAATTATCGTCCGCTGGGGTCGCCGGGCATGTGGCGGCGTTTGAGGGCGATGTAGTGGGAAAGCGGGTGCGCGGGTTTTTCGACGCCGGGGGGAAAGGGGCTCTTGGAGAAGGTTTGGAAGTAGAGGAGGCAGGCGTCGCGCCATTCGACGGCATCGAGTTCCTGGCGGGTGAGGCGTTGCTGGACGTGGGTGAAGCGCTCGTCGTCGATACGGTTTTTTAGAGAATCCCAGTCGCGGCGCATGGCGCGGACTTCGTCGACGCCTTGCTGATAGCGCAGGCAGAGTTCGTCCCAGAGGGTGCGGCCGGAGCGGAGGCGGTGATCCCAGGGAACGTGGTGGAACCAGAGGAGGAGATTTTCGGGGCAGTCGGCGAGGGAGC
The DNA here is from genome assembly GCA_966249325.1 of uncultured Nibricoccus sp. GTDB lineage: Bacteria > Verrucomicrobiota > Verrucomicrobiia > Opitutales > Opitutaceae > Nibricoccus. The sequence goes on from CBINDC010000013.1 coordinate 50,103, forward strand.
CGAAGCGTTGAGCGATGGCGGGAGAATATTGAGCGATGGCGTTGGAACCGGTGCCGGTGCGGTCGAAGCCGAGGCCTTTTTTGTCGGCGCGGTGATAATAGACGGAGGTCCAGTCGGCGCGGCCGAGTTTGTCGACCCATGGGCCGGGGCCGTAGTGGTGACCTTCGGCCATGATGTGGGTGAGGCCGAGCGGCATGGAGTAATTGACGACGGTTTCGCGCGAGCCGAGGAGAAGTCGTGAGATCGTGGATACGACGGTGGCGTCGTGGCCGAAGGTCAGGCGGGTCCATTCATCGGCGATCTGTTCGGAGCTGAGGGAGTGGTCCCAAGCGAGGCGGCCGAAGGCGTACCAGTTGGCTTGGGCGAGGAGATGGCCGGTCCAGTTGCGGTCGGTGCCGGTGTTGGCGACGCCGGCGATGACGCTGGGTTGTTGGTTCCTGGCGCGGCCGTCGATGATCGAGGCGACGGTGGTGCCGGGGCCGTTGGCGAAGGTGTCGGCGTCTAGAAATTCGCGCCACATGGGGGCGAGGAAGGCGAGCTGGGTGGACTGGCCGAGGTATTCCTGGGTGATCTGGAGTTCGGCGGCGAGGCGGGTCTTGGGCATGGCGCCGAAGAGCGGGGAGAAGGGCTCGCGGGGCATGAAGTCGAGCGGGCCGTTCTTGATCTGGACAATGACGTTGTCGCGGAATTGGCCGTCGAGCGGGGCGAATTCGGTGACGGCTTGTTTGACGCGGTCGTCGTTGTTGTCCGGCGAATACACGAAGGCGCGCCACATGACGATGCCGCCGTGAGGGGCGACGGCATCGGCGAGGAGATTGGCGCCGTCGGCGTGGGTGCGTTTGTAGTCTTGCGGGCCGGGTTGGCCCTCGGAGTTGGCTTTGACGAGGAAGCCGCCGAAGTCGGGGATGGCGGCGTAGATCTCGGCGACTTTGTTTTTCCACCAGGCGACGACGGCGGGATCGAGCGGGTCGGCGGTTTTGAGGCCGCCGATCTCGATGGGGGCGCTGAAGCGGGCGGTGAGGTAGACGCGGACGCCGTAGGGACGGAATTCGTCGGCGAGGGCGGCGACTTTGGCGAGGTAGGGCGCGGTGAGGATCTGGGCGTTGGCGTTGACGTTGGTGAGGACGGTGCCGTTGATGCCGAGCGAGGCGCAGGCGCGGGCATAGTCGCGGTAGCGCGGGTTGCGAATCTCGGGGAGGTGGAACCATTCCCAGAGGGAGAAGCCGGCGTAGCCGCGCTCGACGTGGCCGTTGAGGTCGTCCCAGTGGTTGAGAAGGCGGTGCTGGATTTTTGGAGACGAGGTGACGGAGAGGTTTTCGAGGGGCTGGCGAGTTTGGATGAGGCGGAGGAGGTGGAAGGTGGCGTAGAGGATGCCGGTGTCGGAGGAGGAAGAAAGAGTGAGGGGTGAAGAGTGAAGGGTGAAAGAGGACGGAGAGCAGAAAGCGGAAACGGTTGAAGGGGTGGGGCGTTTTTCGAGCGTGATGGTGGGGGTGATGCCGAGGAGGCTGGTGAGGGCGGTGGTGAGTTCTTCACGGGCAGCGGCGATGGTGGGCGAGTCGGAGCCGGTGGGCGTCGCGAAGGTGATTTGAGCGATGGCGCGCGCGGCGGTGGCGCGGTACGCGGCATCTTCGATGCGATCATAGCGGAGCCAGAGGCGGTAGCCGTCCTCGCCTTTGGCGGCGCTGAGCGCCGCCAAGGCGAACATCGAACATCCAACGACGAACGCCCAACGTCGAAAGAGGAGGCTGAAGGAAGAGAGGGGGATGAGGCGGCGCATGGCGTGAGGAAGATGGGCGGAAAAGAATAGGTCCTATAGGTCTTATGGGACTTATAGGAATAGGACGTATGGCGGAAACGGATGCGCCGCGGTGGGCGACGGGGCGGTCAGCGAAACGAAGGGAAGAGCGTGCGGTGGTTTTTCGGAAGGCGTCGCGCGAGCGCGAGCCCTACGGGTCAGGCGGTGGCTTTGGCGCGGCGGGCGGCGAGTTCGGCGGCCATTTCGAGGGTGCGGGCTTTGGTGAGTTTGCAGGCGGCGATGGATATCGCCCCGCCTATGAAGAGGAGGCCGACGACGATGCTGCTGGTGGCGCGGTAGCCGGCGAGGGCGTTGGTGGCTGAGGCGAATTTTGTATCGTAGTCCCAGATACCGGCCATGAGCCAGAGGAAGGCGGCGGAGCCGAGGGCGAGGCCGGCTTTGAGCGAGAAGCCGATGGTGGCAAAAACGATGCCGGTGAAGCGGCGGCCGGTCTGCCATTCGGAGTAGTCGGCGGCGTCGGCGTACATGGCCCAGGCGACGGCGATGGTGGGCGCGTAGACGATGGAGCCGGTCACGGCGAGGAGCCACATGCCGACGGTGTCGGTCGGCGCGAGGAGATACATGGCGAAGGCGTTTAGCGCGGAGAGCGCGAAGCCCCAGCCGATGACGGCTTTTTTCCCGAAGCGTTTGGAGAGTCCAGCGGAGAGGATGATGACGACGATCGTGACGGCGGTGCCGGTCATGTTGACGATGCTGTTGAAGACATCGGCTACGTTGGAGGTGGCGGCGGTTTCGCGGGTGCCGTGGACGATGTAGCCGAGCCAGTAGTCGAGGATGGTGTCGGCTTTTTCGAGCGACGGCGTGGTGAGGCCGAGTTTTTCGACGAAGTCGAACATGGCGGCTTTATCGGCGTAGTGGTGGTAATAATTATAGTGAGCGCCACCGCGGAACGCCAACATGGCGAAGTTGAAAACGGTGTAGGCGATGAGCGCGATCCACGGGGCGTTTTTGAGGAGGTCGGAGAAGTCCTGTTTGATGGAGGACTTGGTTTCGACGACGGGTTTGATGCGCTCCTTGGTGGTGAAGAAGGTGACGAGGAAAAGGACGAAGCAGAGGACGGCCCAGATGGTCATCGTGACTTGCCAGCCGTGCTGACGGGTGGCGCCTTCGGAGAAACGGTGGACGAGCGGGAGGGTGAGGCCGCCGACGATGAACTGGGCGATGTTAACGGCGACGAAGCGGTAGGAGTTGAGTTTGGTGCGCTCGTTGAGGTCGGCCGTCATGACGCCGCCGAGGGCGGAGTATGGCATGTTGTTCATCGAGTAGAGCGTCATCAGGATGGTGTTGGTGATGCCGGCGTAGGCGACCATCGCGGCGGTGCTCCAGCCTTCCGGTGTTGTATACGCGAGAACCATACACACGGCCCAGGGTACGGACGTCCAAAGAATCCAGGGGCGGAATTTCCCCCAACGGGTGTTGGTGCGGTCGGCGAGGACGCCCATGATGGGATCGAAGAGGGCGTCCCAGAGGCGCGGCCAGAGGAGGATGGCGGCGGCGGCGCTGGCGCTGAGGCCGAAGACGTCGGTGTAGAAATTCAGCTGGAACAGGATCATCGTCATGAAGACGAAGTTCGCGGCGGCGTCGGCGGCGCTGTAGCCAGTTTTCTCGAGGACGGAGAGTTTGCCGGAGGGTTGGGGGGCGGTGGTCATGAGGCGGGGTGGAGCTGAACGCGGGAAGAGGGACGGAGGTTTTTTAGACAGGATTAAGAGGATGAACAGGATTCGGAAACGGAAGCTGACGGGGACGTCGGCGTTCCCAGCAGGGATGAGCGATGGTTAATTTACTCGAGGAGCCAGAGGTAGGCGGTGACGCCGCGGGGATAATAGCGGGAGCCGCAGACGGTGCCGGTGTCGCTGAGGATTTGGTCGCACATGGCGAAGGCTCCGCAGCCGGGGCGGCGCTGCCAGTCGGCGTGGACGCGGTCGGCGGCGCGGGCGTCGTCGCAGAGGGTTTCGGGGAAAAGTTTGCGGATCACGTGCTGGGCGAGGGCGATCTTGCTGAACCAGGTGTTGCGGCTGGTGCTGCTCATTTTCCACGCGCCGGAGACTTCGTCGATGCAGACGCCTCGGCGGAGGGATTGAGTGAGGTGTTGACGGAGTTGATCGAAGAGCGGGGCGAAGCGGCCGGCGGGATCGATGGCGTCGCGGTAGCCCAGATACAGCGGATAGAGGAAGCCTTCGACGGCGGGGAGGATGCGGGACTTGTTTCCCTTTTCGAAAACGGCGGGGAAGAAGCCGGTGGCGGGCTCGAATTTTTGTGTGATGGAGTTTGCGAGAAGGTCAGCGGTGACGCGGGCGGCGGCGGAGTCCTTTTTGAGGCCGAGGCGGGCGAAGGCATTTTCGAGGAGTACCCAGGCGCCGAGGGTTTTGACGGCCAGGTAGAGGTTGTTGCGAGCCTGGCCGAGAGAGACATCGAGGCTGTCGTAAGTGGTGATTTCCCAGCCGTGGGTGCCGGTGCGGGCGGAGTCGTGCTTGAGGATGCCGTCGCGCTTTTTCGGGTCGGGGTGATCGCGGCGGCGGAGACTTTCGGCGCAGGCGAGGAGGGTTTTTTTGTGGCGGCGGAGCCAGCCGCGGTCGCCGGTTTTTTCGGCGTAGGTGATGGCGGTGAGTATCCAGTTGAGAAGTTGCTCCATCGTCATGTGGCTGAAGCAACCCTCGACGTCGTCGCATTCGTAACTGGAGCGGCCGGGCGGGGTGAAGTGGTTCATCACGCCCATGTCGTGGGTGAAGGCGAGGCCGCCGGGGGTGAGGCGATCCGAAAGGCGGATACGGTCGGTGTAGGCGTAGCGGCGGACGAAGAGGTCGAGCGTGTCCCGGATGGCCCAGGGCTGCCATTCGAGTTCGAAGAAGAGATGATCCACCGTAAGGTCGAAGGTGTTCATCATGCGGTACTCGCCCTCGTTGACGTTCCAGAGCGGTTTGCCGCGGTGCCAGAGGAGCTGGGAGTTGCCGAGGTAGCTGTGGGTGGCTTGGGCGAGGAGGAAGCGCTGGTCGGGGTTGAGCTTGCTGCGGTCGAGCTCGGCATCGCGCGTGCGGGCGAGGCGCGTATAGTCGGCGTGGTGGGTGAGGCCGTGTGCTAGGACCTCGGTGAGGTTTGGGAAGTGGCGCGTGTAAGCGTAGCTCGCGGGGAGGCCGGTGGTGATCTGGCCGGCGTTGTAGAAGGCGAGAACGAGGGGGAAGCGTTTCTTTTTGCCGGCGGGGACGGTGAAGATGAGCGCGGATTCGCCGCCGATGACGAGGAGGCCGCGGTGGTCGCGGAATTTGGGCGTGAAGACGTCGAAGCCCTGACGGAGCTCGACGTCGCGGCCTGGCTTGGTGGCGTAGCCGAACTCGGTGCCGCAGGCGAAACCGGTGAGCGGGCTGGCGTCGTCGGAAAGTGGATGCAGGCCGCGGTCGGGTTCGCCGAGGCCGAAGATGAGTTCGGCGGGTTGTTTGCCGGAGCGGTTGTCGAATTCGATGGAGCCGCAGACGACAGGTGCGAGGAGGAGGCGGGCTTGTTCGCCGCGGAGCTTTGTGGGATCGGGGACGCGAGAGAACGGTGTGAGGAGAGAGAAGGTGAAGCGGTTGTCGTGGGCCTGCCAGGTGTCGCTCGCCCAGTGGAGTGTGCGCGAGTAGTCGCCGGGGCGGAGGGAACGGTAGTTTTTCGGAGGCTGGGCGACGGAGAGTTCGCCGGTGAAAGCGGACTCGTTGGATTTGGGCGGCGTGAAATACGGGAGCAGGTGCCAATCGGCGGAAGGTGCGGGGCGGAAGCCGATGTAGAGATTCTGGCGGGCGGGGCCGCGGAGGGCGTGGCCGAAGCCGCCGGGGGCATCGACGAGGCCCAGTGTGAAACTGGCGAAGGCGCCGAAGGGCGAGTGCTGCGTGTGATAACTTTCCTGCGTGGCAGGAGGCGGCGCGGGGGGCATGGGGCGGGGAAAGCGCGATGGAAGGCGCGGGGAGAAATGCGCGCAACGGAGGGGCGGGCGCTAACTTTAGACTTGTGAGCGGGGAAGCGGCGCGGCATCCGGTCGCGCATGAACAAACGGCGCGTTACCCTGCTCGATGTTGCGAAAGAAGCGGGCGTGCATGTGACGACGGTGTCGCTGGCGTTGCGCAACAATCCACGGCTGCCGGAGGAGACGCGGGCACGCATAAAGGCGCTGGCGGAGAAGATGGGCTATGCGCCGGATCCGTTGCTGAAGGCGCTGGTGGCTTATCGAGGGAGAATCATGACGCGGCGGAATCCGCCGACGCTGGCGTATGTGACGAACTGGACGAGCCGGCTGGGGTGGAAGAAGGTGACGGCGCATCCGGATTTTTATGCGGGGGCTTTGGCGAAGGCGGAGGAGCTGGGTTATCACCTCGAACATTTCTGGATGCGCGAGCCAGGGCTGACGCACGGGCGGCTGAGCGGGATTCTTTATTCGCGCGGGATCAATGGGCTGATCATCGCGTCGCATGTGCGCGAGATCGACGTGCAGCTGCATTTCGACTGGGAGCGGTTCAGCGCGGTGAAGATCGATTATTTTCCGCACGAGCCGCGGCTGCACAACGTGACGAACAACCAGTGCGACATCATCCGGCTGGCGATGCAGCGGTTGATGGCGCTGGGGTATCGGAAGATTGGATTCGTGATGCATCGCGGATGGGATCACAGCGTGGATCACTTGTGGACGGCGGGGTTTTTGTGCGAGCAGGTGAACCTCGCGGAGAGCGAGCGGGTGCCGATGTTTTTGTTTCCTGACGCGGAGCCGGTGGAGGCGTGGATGGGGGAGAGCCAGGCGGATGTGACGGTGCCGGCGGCGGCGTTTCAGAAGTGGTTCAAGAAGCACAAACCGGAGGTGATCGTGAGCAAGGCGTCGTTCGTGCAGCCGGCGATGACGGAACTGGGGATCAAGGCGCCGCGGGATGTGGCGTTCGTGGATGTGTTCCTCGATGACACGAGCGGCGCGACGGCGGGCGTGCGGCAGAATCACGCGACGGTGGGCGGGCTGGCGGTGGAGATTCTAGCGGGCCAGCTGCAGCATAATAAATACGGCGTGCCGGAAATCCCGACGACGACGTATGTGGAAGGGACGTGGTTCGACGGGAAGAGTTGTCCGTCGAGGAAGTGAGACGGGCTCAGCCCGGGGGCCAGTTGAGCTGGCGTTTGGCGAGGAGGTGGACGTGGAGGTGGGGGACGGATTCGCAGGCGTCGGGGCCGTGGTTGATGACGAGGCGGAAGCCGCGGGGGAGGTTGAGTTTTTTGGCGACGACGCCGGCGGTGACGAGGAGGTGGCCGAGCTGGGGTTCGTCGGCGGGCGTGGATTCGCCGACGCGGGGTATCAATTTTTTGGGGATAATGAGGAGGTGGACGGGGGCTTGGGGCTGGATGTCGTGGATGACGATGCAGCGGTCGTCCTCGTGTTCGATCTTCGCGGGGATTTCGCGGTCGATGATTTTTTGGAAGAGGGTTTTCATCGGAAGTAGTGAGTAGCGGGTAGTGAGCGATGAGGCGGGACGTTTGCGGTGGTTAGTTGAAGCGCGAAGACGCTACGACGCAAAGACCGGAGCAAAGAAGCCCGGCCTTTGCTGGAGTTGAGCGTAAGCGTGGGAACTTAAAGGAAGAGGAGATTCAGGTTGGCGCTGGGGGTGGTGCGGGCGGCGGCGAGGGTGCGGAGAAAGGCGAGGGTGTCTTCGTATTCGCGGAGGCGTTTTGGGGTTTCGCGTTTGTCGGGCGGAAGGAGGGCGGGGCGGAGGTTGGTGACGAGGAGCGTGGACTGCGGGAAGGGGGCGAGGTGTTTGAGGCCGCGCATGAGTTCGTCGCGGGCGAAGAGAGGAGTCGCGGAGGTCTGGGTGGCTGCGGCGTCCCAGTGGTAGAAGCCGTGGTTGGGCTGGGCGCCGAAGAACTGGCCGAGGAGGCGGGCGGCGGCGGCGGTGAAGGCGGCGTCGTAGCGGGCGGCGAACTCGGGGTGCTCGGCGGTCTGGGTTTCGAGTTCGGCGAGGCTGAAGGCGATGGCTTCTTTGATCTGATTCGCGAGGTAGAGGTCCTGGCCGGTGACGGAGGCGAAGAGGCTGTTGATGAAGTGGAGGCGGCGGAGGTCGTCGCGGTTAGAAAGCATGGTGAATGTCCTTGGTGTTATCGAGCCCCAGAAAATCCCACAGGACTTCTTCCAGATCCAGGTCGAGGCACTTCTTTGCTGCGGAGAATCCCGCGTCGGACGCCTTGGCGGTGGCGACGAATTCGATGAAGGGTGCGCGACCGTGCTGGGTCAGGCCGTTGATGAGAAAACGCGAGAGGTGGTAGCTGAGTTCGAAGCCTTCATCTGCGAAGGAGAATGATTCGCCGCGCCAGAAGCTGCGAAGGCGGGGTAGCGTCCAGTAGTCGCGATGACGCTGGATGATTTCGTTATCCAGAAAGTAAGGTTTTTGCCCAGTGATTTGATGTTCGATCGACTCGGTGACGCCTTCGTTCACCCACGCAGGCATCTCGTGGGATTTAAGGAGGGCGTGGCAGAGCTCGTGCGCGAGGATGGGCGTGTGATAGGTTAATTCACCGTCGGGCAGAACGAAGTGACCGTATCCTCGATTCAAGTAAACGCCTCCGGGCATCGGGGCTTCGTCGCCTTCGGTATAATCCAAAAGATATTTCACGAAGTCGTCGGCGTTGGGTGGGATGAGCACGACGCATTTGCTTTCCCATTTTTCGAGAGCGAGCGGGCCGAGCAGACGGATTATCCTGACGCGATAGTCTTCCAGTTGCCGGAGGCAGTTGGTGGCGTGCCGGTTGGTCTTCGGAATAAAGAGCAGGAAGTTTGTGGACTCTGCATGCTGCATGGGTGCGCTGAAACCGGCGCATACAGCCTGCATCCATTCACGGGCGATGCCGTTCCATGCTTCTGAAGTATCGCCGGACGTTTCTACAGAGACTTTGTCCCAAAGCGGGAAAGTGAAATGCTTGCTGGCATCCAGCCATTCGGGGCGCAGCAGATTAGGCATTGGAGTCGGTGGCGCCGCCCAGAGTTACTTTTGCTTCGGTTTTTCGAGGGCGTTGATCTCGGTCATGAATTCGGAGACGTCGCGGAATTCTTTGTAGATGCTGGCGAAGCGGACGTAGGCGACCTGGTCGATTTTCTTGAGGCCTTGCATGATGGCGTCGCCGATGGCCTGGGTGGGGATTTCGCTTTCGTACTTGGACTCGACCTGGTCGATCACGTCTTCGACGAGCATGGTGATTTGCTCGGCGTCGACCGGGCGTTTGTGGAGGGCGGCGCGGATGGAGTGGACGAGTTTTTCGCGGTCGAAGTCTTCGCGGAGGCCGTCGCGTTTGATGACGATGAGGCCGTCACGGATGATGGATTCGGTGGTGGTGAAGCGGTAGCTACATTCGGTGCATTCGCGGCGGCGGCGGATGGTGGTGCCCTCTTTGCTGATACGGGAATCGATGACTTTGTCCTCGATGGAGGTGCATTTGGGGCAGCGCATGAGGAAGAGTGAAGTGTGAAGACTGAAGAGTGAAAGGCGGAGGCTGGCTGGCCGATTGTTGGCGGGGACAGCTACAGGTGGCTCAATTTAGTTTCAGGAAGTTTTCGAGGATTTTCATGCCGCCTTCGGTGGCGATGGACTCGGGGTGGAACTGGACGCCCCAGATGGGGAGCTCTTTGTGGCGGAGGCCCATGATTTCGCCTTCGGCGGTCTCGGCGGTGATTTCGAGCACAGGAGGGAGGCTGGCGCGTTCGACCAGGAGAGAGTGGTAGCGAGTGGCGGGGAAATCCTGCGGCATGCCGGCAAACACGTCGGTGTTCTTGTGCTGGATGGGCGAGGTTTTGCCGTGCATGAGGCGGTCGGCGCGGACGACTTTGCCGCCGAAGTAGTGGCCGATGGATTGATGGCCGAGGCAGACGCCGAAGATGGGTTTTTTGCCGGCGAAGGCCTTGATGATGTCGAGCGTGACACCGGCTTCGGTGGGCGAGCAGGGGCCGGGGGAGAGGAGGACGCGGTCGGGGTTGAGGGCGACGGCCTCGGCGGGGGTGATCTCGTTGTTGCGGAAGATGCGCTGATTCACGCCGAGCTGGCCGTAGTATTGGACCAGGTTGTAGGTGAAGGAGTCGTAGTTATCGATGACGAGGAGCACGGCGGGGTAATAACCGGTGGAATGCCGTGAGGGTCAAGTGTGAGGGTGGGCAGGAGGGGCTTGAGATGAGCGGTACAGTGACAGGGGATCGGGTGGCGATGCGGGGCGTAAAAGGCGGTGCGGGGCGCGGGTGCAACGGGCGGAAGTAGAGAACGAGTACGAGTAAGAGAACGAGAACGATGGGCGTAGAAGGTTGACGAATCAGTAAGAGAGAGACGGGGGGAGGTGAAACGAGCGAGCTACGAGGTTGCCATGGGCGGGGTGGGCCGGGGAGGGTGGACGGCGATTTATGCCTGAGCATTTCCAGCTTTTGAAAACGGACACGGTCACGGCGGCGCGCCGCGGGCGTCTCAAGACGCGTCATGGGGTCGTGGAGACGCCGATCTTTATGCCGGTGGGAACTCAAGGGACGGTGAAGGCGATCACGCCGGCGCACATCAAAGAGATCGGGGCGCAGATTATTTTGGGGAACACGTACCATCTGAACCTGCGGCCGACGAGCGAGCTGGTGAAGGATCTGGGCGGGTTGCACGCGTTCATGGGCTGGGGCGGGCCGATCCTGACGGATAGCGGTGGGTTTCAGGTGTTTTCGTTGGCGAAGTTGCGGGACATCCGGGAGGACGGCGTGGCGTTTCAGTCGCATCTGGACGGGGCGAAGCTATTTCTCGGGCCGCGCGAGGTGATGACGATCCAGGCGAATCTGGGGAGCGACATCGCGATGGTGCTCGATGAGTGTCCGCCGTGGCCGTGCACGCGCGACGAGTGCGCGCGGGCGGTGGAGCGGAGTTTTCGCTGGGCGAAACAGTGCAAAGAAATCGCGACGGAGAACGGGTTTCTCGCGGGCGGGCATCATGTATTTGCGATCGCGCAGGGTTCGACGTTTGACGATTTGCGGCGGGAGGCGGCGGAGTCGCTGGCGTCGTTGGATCTTCCTGGATACGCGGTCGGCGGGGTGAGCGTGGGCGAGCCGGAGCCGGAGATGATCAAGCAGGTGGGGGCGACGACGCCGTATATGCCGGTGGACAAGCCGCGCTACACGATGGGACTGGGGACGCCGCCGCAGATTTTGAAGATGATCGCGCTGGGCGTGGACATGTTCGACTGCGTGCTGCCGAGCCGCGTGGCGCGCAATGGATTGGTGTTCACGCCGGATGGGCCGATGAATCTGCGGAACGAAAAGTATAGGACCGATCCGCGGCCGATTTCGGAGGAAGTGAACAATTATACGTCGCGGTTTTCGCGGGCTTATTTGCGGCATCTGACGGTGGCGGGCGAGATGCTGAGCGCGACGCTGCTGACGATCCACAATCTCCAGTTTTTCATCGAGCTGACGGCGCAGGCGCGGGCCCACATCGAGGCCGGGGATTTCGGCGCGTGGCATCGCGCGTGGATCGAGCGGTACGAAACGGGCGCGGCGGAGCGGCTGGCTCGCGATTGAGTGTGGCCGGGTGGCGTGGCGGGTGGATTCACAGACAAGTGGAACTCGGCTCCGGAATGGCTGCGTTGACTGCGGTTTTTCGATAAGGCGCGGGGAGACGTGGATACATCTCCCCGCTCAGCTGGAGCCGGTTTTTATTGATCCACGTTACGCGGCCACACCCGAAGGTCTGTTGGTACGCGCTCCCCATTCAGTTGTGGAGGGGGGGCGAGACCACTCGCTGGCGCTCGTGGCTACTAGCCGCTGATGGTGTCTACGTTGTTGGCGAGGTTGCGGTAGTTGATCTTTTCGCGGGGGTTGGTGCCGTTTAGGAATTCTTCGACGTTGGTGTAGCCGTCGCCGTCGGTGTCGAGGGCGCCGTCGGAGGGGTTTTTCGGGTCGAGTTTATGTTCGAGTTCCCAGGCGTCGGGCATGCCGTCGTTGTCGGTATCGACCGGGACTTTGGCGGGATCGAAGGTGAGATTTGGATACCCGCCGACTTCGTCGGGGTGGTTGATGATGCCGTTGCGGACGGAGACTTTGCCGGTGCGGACCATCTCGACGACGCGGGCGTCGACGGCGTCGCGCTTCGGCAGGGTGGCGCCGACTTTGGCGAGGACGGATTTGAAGGCGGCTTCGGCGGTTTCCTGCGGGATGGGCCAGGCTTCGAAGGGGGTGTTGACGCGGGCGAGTTGTTCGGGGCCGCGGACGCCTTTCCAGTTGTTCTCGGTGACCTCGGGGTGGCCTTCGACGATGTTGCCGGCGACGTACCATTTGCCGGGGCGGCGGTCTTCCTTCGCGTACCAGCCGCCCTCGGCCCAGGCGCTGCCGGGGGAGTACTGGCTGCGCTGCTCGATGCGGATCATGGTGCTGACCATATCGGCGTTCGCGGCTGGGCCGGGTTTGTAGTAGTTATTGATGGAGTTGACGAGGGAGGTCTCGTCGCCGCCGTCCATCGTGCGGTGGCCCCAGTTGAAGATGACGTTGTTGCGGAAATCGAAGTTGCCGGACATGCCGATCGACGGGTTTCGCGCGGTGTTACTGGCGAAGAGATTGTGGTGGAAGGTGGAGTCTTTGCCGCCCCAGGTGCCGCCGAAGGCGTGTTTCTTGTTGTTGAGGGCTTCGCTGGAGATGCACCACTGGATGGTGAGGTGTTCGGTGGGCATTTTGATGTCGGGGCCGGACGGCATCTTTTTCATGTGGCGGTAGAGGGAGAGGTTTTCGTCCATGCCCCAGCTGGCCGAGCAGTGGTCGATGATGATGTGGCCCTCGGGGTTGCCGCCGATGTTGTCGGAGCCCTGGCCGCCCTTCGGGTCGCCGCGGCGGGCGCGGAGGTGGCGGACGATGACGTTGCGGGTGTTGATGTTCAGGGACTGGCCGGCGATGCAGATGCCGTCGCCGGGGGCGGATTGACCGGCGATGGTGATGTCGGGGTTGTTGATATCGAGGTTGGTCTCGAGGTGGATGGTGCCGGCGACGCGGAAGACAACGATGCGAGGGCCGGAGGCATCGATGGCGGCGCGGAAGGAGCCGGGGCCGGAGTCGTTCAAGTTGGTGACGGCGAGGACCTGGCCGCCGCGGCCGCCGGTGACCCACATGCCGCCGCCCCACGCGCCGGGGAAGGCGGGCACGCCGTAGGGGGGCATGCGCACGGGATGCGGGGGGATCTGGCCGCGTTCGGGAGCGGCGAAGAGCGCGGGTGCGGTGGTGGCGAGCGCGAGAAGGCTGGTGGCCAGAGTGGTGGCGAGACGGGGCTGGGAGGAGGGGATCATGGGCGTCACGGTAACGCGGGACACATTAGGGGAAGATTACCGCCGCGTATAGGGCTTCGCCCACGCGGTTGGTCGGAGGTGGAGCTGGAGGTTTTTTATGAGGGGGCGGCGGCGGGGAGGCGCGGGGTGATGGTCGCGGGCGGGGCGTCGGGGGCGAGGGGGTAGATGAGGACGAAGCAGGCGCCGCCGATGGGGTCGTTACGGGCGATGAGTTCGCCGCCGGTTTTCACGACCTGGTCGCGGGTGATGTAGAGGCCGAGGCCGAAGCCGTCCTCCTTGGTGGAGACGAAGGGGCGGAAGAGTTTTTCGAGGATGACGGGGGAGATGCCGGGGCCGGTGTCGCGGATGGCGATCTCGCATTTTTCGCCGGAGAGGGTGGTGCCCACAAACAGGATACGAGGACCGGAGCGGAGGCCGGACATGGCCTGGATGGCGTTGAGCGTGAGGTTGAGGAGGGCTTGTTTGAGGACCTGTGGATCGCCGCGGAGGGCGGGGTCGCGGGCGGCGAAGTCGGTGACGATCTGCACCTGGCAGGCGGTGGCCTTGGGCTGGACGAGGGTGAGGACCTCGCGGATGAGGGAGGACGGGTTGAAGGCGCGGATCTGGTAGCTCTCGGTGCGGCCGAGGCGGAGGAATTCGGAGAGGGTGGCCTCGACGCGGGCGAGTTCGTCGGGGATGACGTTGAAGTATTGTTCGCGGAAGGTGCGGTCCTCGTAACGGCTGGGGAGCATCTTGAAGAAGAGACGGAGGGCGGCGAGGGGTTGTTTGATTTCGTGGACGACGGAGGCGGAGATGAGGCCGAGGGCCATCATCTGGCCGGCGTGTTGCGCCTGGGTGCTGGCATCGATCGTGGTGAGGGCGATGGCGGCGGACTCGACCATGAGGCTGAGACATTCCAGCTCGTAGAACGTGTAGGCCGGGGCGCTCTGGCGGCGGCCGAGGGCGACGACGATGTTCAAGTGTTGCTCGGAGCGGGGGCCGAGCATGAGGAGGGAGACGGGGCGGTCGTCGATCCAGCGGAGGGCCTCGCGGTCGTGGGGGGCGAGCGGGGACAAGTCCATGGTGTCGCGGGCGATCCAGCCGGCGCGGTTGAGGCGCTGCCAGACGAGGCCGCGGTCGGGAAGGCGGTAGTTGCCGCGTTGGTACACGGTGCGGCCGGTCTCGATGAGGATGAGGGCGTCGGAGGTGTTGGTGTACTCGGCGAAGATGCGCTCGAGCTGGAGGAGGGCTTTTTCCTGGGTGAGGGCGGAGCGGGCGACCTCCTGCACCTCGCGCTGGAAGCCTGAGATGGAGCGGTAGAGGAGGGCGTTGTGTTTCGCCAAAAAGAACTGGGTGATGTAGTTTACCAGCGCGGCGGCGGCGATGGAGGCGACGATGGCGGCGGCGGTTTCGTTGATGCCGGCCTGGATTTTCAGGAGCCAGTAGATGCAGAAGAAGACGGCGGAGGCGCCGAGGATGATGGCGACGGTGCGGGTGACGAGGGAGATGAGGACGCGGGCGTCGTACACGCCGCGGGCGAGGAGTACCCAGGTGAGGCGGGAGGCGTAGAGGATGGCGACGAGGCCGAACTCGGGAGGGGGGAGCGGGTCGCCGGAATGGTGGAAGGCGAGGAAGGCGCTGATGATGGTGACGGCGCCGGCGGCGAAGATGACGGCGATGCCCATTTCGTCGCGGGCGGTGCCGCGGAGCTGGCGCCGATGACTGAAACCGGACCAGGCGATGTAGGCCATGGCGGCGGAGATGGCGAGGTGCTGCCAGAGCCAGCCGGGGCCGTAGTCGATGGCGGATACGGTGGAGTTGTTGCGGATAAACCAGTCGAGCGGGGTGAGTGCGGCGAGGGCGACGGCGAGCGCGATCCAAGGGACGGTGTTTTTCGCGATGAGGTTAAAGCGGGCGCGCGGGTTGGCGATGAAGTCGCGGACGATGATGAGTGTGGGGATGAGGAAGGCGGCGACGGCGGCGCCGATGCGCAGGTGCGCGATGGCGTGGTCGCCGCCGCGCGTGATGAAACCGTAGTTGATCGTCCAGATGCCGCCGGTGAGGACGAGGAGGCTGAAGGCGCGGTTGGAGGCGCGGAGTTTATTCGCGCGGTAGATGATCGCGGCGATGGCGATGAACAGCCCGCCGCAGATATTCAGGAGGTAATTTACGATGAGCTCGTCGAAGGCGTCCATGAGGCCGGGCGGATTTCGCCGTCGGGGCGGGTCTGCAGGAAGCCTTTTTCGATGCAGTAGTGCACGAGGTCGGGCAGGGTCTTGAGCTGAAGTTTGCGCATGATGCTCTCGCGGTGTTTGCGCACGGTGTCGACGGCGATGCCCTTGAAGGTAGCGAGCTCGTTGTCGGATTTGCCCATACCGAGGTGGGGGAGGAGTTCGTGTTCGCGGTCGCTGAGGACTTTGCTGAAGGCCTGGCTGTCCTGGGCGGTGTGGCGGGCGATCTCGCGGACGAGCGGGGTGAAGAAGGGGAGGTCGCGGTTGAGGACGCTGTCGAGGGCAGCCTGGATGAAGTCGGGGTCGGCGTTTTTATCGACGTAGCCGTGGAGTCCGCTCTGGCGGACGCGGAAGATGGTGTATTCGGTGCATTCCGCGGAGAGGATGATGATCTTCATGCGCGGGAGTTTTTTGCGGATCTCGAGGGCGAGGGAGATGCCGTCGTTGTCGGGGAGGTTGATGTCCACGAGGAGGGCCTCGGCTTCGGAGCCGTCGACGGCGGTGAGGGCGGACTTCGCGTCGCGCGCGGCAAAAACGACATCGTAACCGAACCGGTGGCGGCAGAGATCGGTGAGGAGATTCAGCACCAAAGCCTGATCTTCAACGATGCCAATGCGAGGAAGGGTGGCCATACAACGGGCAGGTTAGAAAATCCATGCGCGGGCGGGAAGCTCATAAACGTGCCACTTACTGTCAGACAGTAGGGTGACGTTGTCCCGAAAACTCAGGCTCGCGCAGCGAAAGTGTTCCCGTTTGCCTGCCGCTCCCCTCTGCGCCGGAGCCGCAACCCCTCTTCGTGGCAACGGCGCGCCAATCCCTGTTTCACCCTCTTATGTCGAAGAAGTCTGTTCTGTCGTCGTCTGACTCCACCTCCATCCGCGCCGTCAAAAAGCTCATGGCGGCCAATCGAAGCGAGATTGCCGTGCGTATCTTTCGAGCGGGTACGGAACTTGGGCTGAGAACGGTCGGTGTGTTTGCGCAGGAAGACCGGTTTTGCATCCATCGCTACAAGGCGGACGAGGCGTATCAAGTAGGACAAGGCAAAGGGCCGGTGGCGGCGTATCTGGACATCCCCAGTGTGATCGCGGTGGCGAAGGAGAAGGGCGTGGATGCGATTCACCCGGGGTACGGCTTTTTATCGGAGAATCCGGATTTCGCGCGGGCGTGCGACGAGGCGGGGATTATTTTCGTGGGGCCGCGGGCTGAGTTGCTGGAGATGATGGGCGACAAGACGGCGGCGCGCGCGGTGGCGATCAAGATCGGCGTGCCGGTTCTCCCGGGGACGGAGGAGCCGATCAGCGATCGGGCGGAGGCGTTGAAGACGGCGAAGGAGATTGGGTTTCCGCTGATCATCAAAGCGGCGTTTGGCGGCGGCGGGCGCGGGATGCGCGTGGTTCACAAGGCGGCCGATCTAGCGTCGCTGCTCGATGAAGCGCAGGCGGAGGCGGGGCGGGCGTTTGGAAATCCGGCGGTGTTTTTGGAGAAGTATATCCCCAAGGCGAAGCACATCGAGGTGCAGATCCTCGGGGACAAACACGGCAACGTGATCCATCTGCACGAGCGCGACTGCTCGGTGCAGCGTCGTCACCAGAAGGTCGTGGAGGTGGCACCGAGTTTCGGGCTGCCGCCGGCGGTGGTGAGCGAGTTGTGCGAGGCGGCGGCGAAGATGGCGCGGGCGATCAAGTACGACAACGCGGGGACGATCGAATTTTTGTACGATCTGGAGCGGCACGAGTGGTTCTTCATCGAGATGAATCCGCGCATCCAGGTGGAGCATACGGTGACGGAGGTCATCACAGGCCTCGATCTGGTGCGGGCGCAAATCCTTATCGCGCAGGGGCACTCGCTGCACTCGGCGGAAGTCGGGATGCCGCAGCAGGCGGACGTGCCGCGCAACGGCTTCGCGATCCAGTGCCGCATCACGACGGAAGATCCGGAGAACAAGTTCATGCCGGACTATGGGCGCATCCTCGCGTACCGTTCCCCGGGCGGATTTGGCGTGCGGCTCGATGGCGGCATGGGGCTCTCGGGAGCGATCATCACGCCGTTTTACGACTCGATGCTGGTGAAGGTGATCACGAGCGGGCAGAGCTACGAGGTGGCGATGCAGCGCACGCAGCGGGCGCTGTCGGAGTTTCGTATTCGCGGGGTGAAGACGAACATCCCGTTTCTCGAAAATGTGATCGCGCATCCGATCTTCAAGGCGGGGCAGGCCACGACGACGTTGATCGACACGACGCCGGAGCTCTTTGCGTTCAAGCCGCGGCGTGACCGGGCGACGAAGCTGTTGAATTTCCTCGGCAACGTGACGGTGAACGGGAATCCGCACGCGAAAGGTTTCAGGCCGGACAAGGTGTTTTTGCCGGCGGTGCCGCCGAAGGTGGAGACGCAGGTGGCGGCGCCGGACGGGACGCGTCAGTTGTTGCTCAAGCTCGGCGCGAAGAAATTTGCCGAGTGGACGCTGAAGCAAAAGCGGCTGCTGGTGACGGACACGACGTTCCGCGATGCGCATCAGTCGCTGATGGCGACGCGTGTGCGCAGCTACGACATGCTGGCGACGGCGGCGGCGGTGGCGCGGCGTGCGCCGGAGCTGTACTCGCTGGAGCTCTGGGGCGGGGCGACGTTCGACACGGCGATGCGGTTTCTCGGCGAAGATCCGTGGGAGCGGTTGCGGCAGCTGCGCGCGCGGGTGCCGAATATTTGTTTTCAGATGCTTTTCCGCGGCGCGAACGCGGTGGGCTACACGAACTATCCGGATCACATCGTGGCGGGTTTCGTGAAGCATGCGGCGGCGAACGGCATGGATATTTTCCGCATTTTCGACTCGTTGAATTATCTGCCGAATCTGCGCGTGGCGATGGACGCGGTGCAGGACACGCACGCGGTGTGCGAGGCGGCGATTTGTTACACCGGCGACATTCTCGACGAGAAGCGGGACAAGTTTTCGCTCCAGTATTATGTGAAGCTCGCGAAGGAGTTGGAGAAGATGGGCGCGCATGTGCTGGCGATCAAAGACATGGCGGGGCTGTGCCGGCCGTATGCGGCGCAGAAGCTCGTGAAAGCGCTCAAGGATGAAGTGGGGCTGCCGATTCATTTCCACACGCATGACACGAGCGGCATCGCGTCGGCCTCGGTGCTGCGCGCGGCGGATGCGGGCGTGGATATTGTCGATCTGGCGCTCGCGTCGATGAGCGGCAGCACCTCGCAGCCGAATCTGAACTCGATTGTGGCGGCGCTGCAGAACACGCCCCGCGATACGAAGCTAAACATCGATGCGCTGAATGAATTTTCGGATTATTGGGAGCATGTGCGGGAGTTTTACCGGCCGTTCGACACGGCGCCGAAGACGGGCAGCGCGGAGGTTTATCTGCATGAGATGCCGGGCGGGCAGTATACGAACTTGAAGGAGCAGGCGGTCTCGATGGGCGTGTCGCACCGCTGGCCGGAGATCGCGCGTACGTATGCGGAAGTGAACGCGCTCTTTGGCGACATCGTGAAGGTGACGCCGTCGTCGAAGGTGGTTGGCGACATGGCGCTGTTCCTGTTTTCGAAAGGCATCAAGCCGGCGGATGTCGTGAACCTTCCCGCTGGCGAAACGCCGTTTCCGGAGAGTGTGATCGACATGCTCAGCGGTGGACTTGGCTGGCCCGAGGGCGGCTGGCCTGTTGCGGTGAGCCGCGCGGTGCTGGGCGAGAAGCGGCACAAGGAGGCGACGGAGAAGTACAAGGCGTCGCTGAAGAATGTGCAGAAGGCTGCGGACAGAGGGCAGAAGCCAGAGTCCAGAGGACAGAAGCCAGATGGGAAGAGTTCGGGGGCGGCGGATCTGAAGAAGCTGCGCGCGGAGCTGGCGGAAAAGTTGAAGCACGAGCCGAGCGACGATGAGTTGTATTCGCATCTCATGTACCCGCAGGTGTTCGCGGACTTTGCGAAGCAGCAGCGCGAGTACGGCGATGTGAGCGTGCTGCCGACGCCGGCGTTTTTCTACGGCTTGAAGCCGGGAGAGGAGATCAACGTCGAGATCGAGGAAGGCAAAACGCTAATCATCCGGCTCGTGAGTATCGGCGCGCCGGACAAGGACGGGCGGCGTGCGTTGAGCTTCGAGCTCAACGGCATGGCGCGCGAAGCGTTCATCGCCGACAAGAGTATC
This sequence comes from uncultured Nibricoccus sp., assembly GCA_966249325.1. Lineage (GTDB taxonomy): Bacteria > Verrucomicrobiota > Verrucomicrobiia > Opitutales > Opitutaceae > Nibricoccus. Next base: position 69,556 of record CBINDC010000013.1, read on the forward strand.
GCGGCGAAAACCAAGACGCGTCCGAAGGCCGATCTGGCGGACGCGTTGCAAGTGGCGGCGCCGATTCCGGGATTGATCGCGGCGATGTCGGCTACGGTCGGAGCCAAAGTCACGAAGGGCGAAAAGCTCTTTATGATGGAAGCGATGAAAATGCAGACGACGGTGTTCGCGCCAGTGGACGGCGTGGTGGCGGAGTTGCACGCGGCGGTGGGCGACACGGTCGAGAGCAAGGATCTGGTGGTGAAGTTGAGGGCGTGATTTGCCTCGGTGGCCGCGTCTTAAAGGACGCGGCCGCAGACGTGGCGGACGGCGTCGCGCGAGCGCGAGCCCTACGAGATGGGTCATTCGGTCAGGGCCGGGCGGTCAATATCGCAGCGTGAGAAGATCGAGTAGGCTGGGGACGCATCAAACGCATTCCTCAACCTTAACTCATCTAAAACATCATGTCTGACACTTGCACCCTCCTCGACGAATTCCAGGTCCGCGACCTCGAAGACAATTCCACCATCACCGTGCTCGTTGAACACCACACCGAGATCGGCAACCGCTCCCAGCCCGGCCTCATGGTTCGTTACATGGGCAACATCGTGAACTTCGAGCCGTGTCATGTGGAGCGCTGGGCTTACCAGGCCACGAAGGCGAAGCAGGACGTTTACTTCCTCGCGGATCATTCGTGGGCGGTTCATCAGGACCAGTTCGTGAAAGTTTCGCTCGTGCTCGCGCCGAAACTGATGGCGCGCGTCGAGGTGAAGGTGCGCAGCAAGCGCAACCCGGTCGTCAAGGAGTACGAACTCCCGTTCGCGCTGGATCTTTGATTCGCGCTTTCCTCATTCACGTCCCGCGCGGTTATCGCGCAGGGCGTGAGAAAAATTCCCGCCGACAGCGAGCAACCGCCGCTGCCGGCGAAATCGTTTTTAACTCTTCAACGCTTTTCCCGCCATGTCTGACTCTCCCGCCGGTTTTAGTTATCAAATCCTCGCGCCTGAAGGCCGTGAGTTTCTCAAATGCCGTTTTTTACTGCCTGCCGATTTCACGCTCACGGATCTGCCGGGGGGCGAAACGGATTTTTCCGAGGCGAAAAACTTCATGCCGCTCGCGATCGCCAATGCCTCGTATGGCTCGGTGGTCTTCATCGTCGGGACGCGTCCGGCGTATAACGAAGGCACGGTGGCCGGATGGCTGCCGCGTTTGCTGAAGACCGACGGCATGGAGGCCGGTCCGGTGGAAATAATCGATGTCGGACCGCTGAAGGCGGCGGTTTGCGACACTTATCAGGCCAACGACGGACTGACGATGCGCCTGCGGGTGGCGATGCTGGAGGATGGCGGCCGGCTGTATAATTTCATCGCGGTCGCGCCCGAGCAGCTGTGGGTAGCGGTGGCGGGGAAGCTCGAAGGCATGTTGAAGTCGTTCGAGATCGAGACGCGTGGCGGGCCGACGATGCCGGTGGGCAGCGAAGTGCTGGCGGCGGCGAGTTGAGTCCGGATAACGGATACGCGACGCGACGAGCCGGAAACGAGATTTGGCGAGCCGCATCCCTTCGGGGGTGCGGCTTTTTGCGTATGAAGCGGACGAGGCGAATGAGCCTGGTCGATCAGAGCGTGGAGACTGGGGGAGGTTCGGCAGAGTTTCTGTGAAGGAGGTGGAGGCGGCGGAGAGGTTTGGGGGGCCAAGGCGTGTGTTGGGTTCGGAAGGCGCGGACCAGAGGTCCGTTGCAACGAGGCCGCGCTTCGGAACGCGCGGCTACTGGCGGAGCACGTGCGCGGAGGCGGTGGCTTGCGGTGTGGTGGAGAGGCGCCGCTGTACGATCAACGAGAACGGCCTTCCGCGGTGTTTGCGGAAGGCCGTTGTTGTGTTGGCGGAGGTGGGCTTGCGGGAAGAGGGATGGGCGGGGCGGCTACGGGGGCGTTATTCGATGGCCCAGCGCAGCCAGGCGGGGCCTTTCCAGAGGACGGGTTTCCAAGTCCAGCCGGCGTGGGTGGTGGCGGCGATGAAGGGGGCTTTGAGTTCCTGGAGGTTGAAGGTGTAGGCGTAGCTGAGCTGGGGCTTGAGGCGGCCGGTGGATGGGTCGAGCTGAAGGCCGAAGACGCGTTCGTGGCGGTGTTCGAAGAAGACGATGCCGGTTTTCATGTGCCATTTGACGGCGGCGCCGGTCGCGCCGGCGGACCAGTCGAGCGCGCTGATGTATTCGCGGACGCGGATGGTGCGGGAGGATTCGTCGAGGTGGAGGACGAGTTTGTGCGTGCGTTTGAGTCCGTTGGCTTGAGCGAACGTGAGCCAGGCGGCGTCGGCGCGCCAGGTGACGACGACTTCGTCGGGCGATTCGCCGGGAGCGACGGTTATGGGCTGGTTCAGGTTTTCGACGGCGAGGAGGCGTTCGCGGAGTTCGGCGGCGGTGGCGGGTAGTGAGTTTTCGGTGACGGGCGAGACGGAGGCGGCCCAGGTGGAGCCCTTGAAGAACCAGAGGGTGGCGGCGAGGACAAGAAGCGGCGTGATGATCGCCATGCGTTTCCACCAGAGGGCGACGCGGGGATCGCGGGCGGGGGAGTCGGTGGCGGTGGCGAGGTGGAAGGCGGCGGCGCTGGCCTGCTGGCGGCGGTCGAGGGCTTTGTCGTCGGCGCCGCTCCAGGCGAAGAGGGTGCGGCCGGCGGTGAGGAGGCGGATGCGGTCGGTCGCGCGCGAAGCGGTGTAGCTGCCGTCGGCGGCGGGCTGGGGGCGGGCGATGCCCATGGCGGCGCCGTAGTATTCGAGGGCGTGGCGGGCTTTTTCGGGTGAGGCGAAGCGGGCGGCGACGGCGGTTTCGACGGTGGGGAAGACGGCCATTTGGGCGGCTTCGGGGGAGAAGCTGGCGAAGAGCGGGCGGATGTCGCTGAGGAGCTGGGGATCGAAGCCGGGACCGAAGACTTTTTCCGGGTAGAGGAATTTTCCGCCGGAGGTGGCGGTGGCGGAGGGGTTTTCCGTGGCGGAGGATTTTGGCTGGGTGGGCGTCCAGTTGAGGGAAGGCATGACGCCGCGGGCTTGCTGGATGTGGAAGAAGAGTTGGGGGCCGACGATGATGGCGAAGAAGACGCCGAGGAAAACCAGCGGGCGCAGAGAAAGGCCGGCGCGTGTCATGAGGACGGCGAAAAGGAGGAAGAGTCCGCCGGCGATGAGACCGAAGACGGTGAAACCGAGGAGGGCGGGGTGGGCGCGGAGGAAGGCGATGAGTTTTTCCATGGTGGGGAAGGCGAGGCGGTCAGGCGGATGGGCGGTTGCGCCACCAGAAGAGGATGGCGGTGAGGAGGGTGAGAGCGGCGGCGAAGGTGTAGCCGAGGATGGGCATGACGATGTAGGCGGTGCCCGCGCCGGGGCCGGAGGCCGGTTGGTGATAGGTCATGCCGTTGACGAAGACGTAGGTGGCGACGAACAGGCCGATGAGGATGGCGAGGTCGATGCGGAGGAGGAGCCACCAGCGGTCGGCGCCGGGAAGGAGCAGGAAGGCGAAGGTGAGCGGGGTGAGGACGAAGGGAAGCCACGCCCAGTGGTCGTCGAGCCAGCTCGTGATGGCCGGCGTGGGTGGCTGGCCGCGGCGGGTGGCGAGGTGGGTGAGCGCGCAGATGAGCGTCCAGTAGAGTTCGGGGCCGATGGCGTAGTGGAGAAGGCGTGACATGGCGGGTTGGTCGATGGGGGCGTGATGGCGGACGCAGCGTTACCGGTTGGCGAGGGCGGGAGCGGTGCCGGGAGAAAGGTGGAGATCCAGCGCGAGAGGAGCGGTGCGATCGCCTCCGCGGCGGACGGTGCGTTCATAGGGAGAGGGGCGTTGGGATGCGTTCATATGGCGGACGCGGCGGCGTGTGAGTCAGGCGGCAGCGAACAGAGCTGGTCCGCGTGTGGGGCGAGCGGGAATGGAGATCGGCTCGGGGACGAAGACTCGTGCGAGGTGCCAGGTGCGGAGGCTGGCGCGGCAGATATCCGCTTCGAAGGAGAGCGCGCGTTTCTTCGGGGAGTCGGCGGAGCGGTCGTGTTGTTGGAGCCAGGACTGGAGGTGCGGGCGGAGGAGGGGAATGAGCGAGGCGTCTTCTTTCGCGAGGGCGCAGAGCACGGTGCGGCGGTGGAGCACGGGACTGTGGGCGAGGCCGGGCAGGAGACGTCGCAGATCGGGGCGCTGGAGGAGGGCGTTGAGGGCGAAGTGGCGGACAAACGATTGCTCCGGGATGGCCCAGTAGAGGAGGGTTTCGAGATTGGTGGCGGGCGTGAAGCTCGCGGCCTCCCAGAGAAGACGGTAGTGGGAAAGTGATGACGGCAGGGAATCGGGTGGAGGCGTGATGGGCCAGCAGGCGCGGTTGAGGCGGCGCGCGCGCGGGAGGTGGCGCTGGTTTTGCCAGGCGGTGCTGCGAATGGTTTCGAGATCGTCGAGCGAGGTGCAGCGAACGGCGGCGGGAAGGCAGGCGAAGTCGCCGTCGGGCGTGGTGAGGAGGCGCGGCCAATGGGCGAGCCAGGCGGCGGCGGACGGGGAGAGGGATTTGGCGGGGGAGGAATCGATGTTCCACGCGAGCGTACCGCAGCGCAGGCAGGCGAAGACGGCGGGGTGTTCTTCGGAATCGGGGAGGCCGACGGGGAGCAGGAAGCGGGTGTCGCAGGAGCAGATGCCGGTGCTGTCTGGGGTTGATGCGCGGGCGGCAGGCGAAGGAGTGCGGGCGCTGGACGGCGATTTCATGCCGTCACTTTAGCGGAATGCGCGGGGCGGAGGTATGGGCCGATGGGAGTGGGCCGAAAGGCGAAGTAACGGGGGGGCGCAGCGATCAGAGAGGTTCGGTGCCTTCGCTGAGGATGCGCAGGTATTCGTTGTAGGCGAAGACGCGGTTGCGGGCGCCGCCGGTTTTTTCCTCGACGATGCCAAGCTCGGCGAGACGCGCGAAGGCTGAGTTGACCGTGGTTACTGTGGCTGCGCCGTCCAGTAAGGCGGCGGCTCGTTTGACGGAGAGCATGGGTTGCCGCTGGAGCAGTTCGTGAACGAGGTTTGTGGAAACAGCAGCGGCCCCGAGCGCGGAAATTTTGCGCTGGTTGCCCTGAAATAGTTTGAGGACCCGGCGCACGGTAGATGTTGCCTGATCGGCGGTGGAGGCGATTCCTTCGAAGAAGAATGCCAGCCACTCCTCCCACACGCCTTCGGTGCGAACGCGTTGGAGCAGTTCGTAGTACTCTTTTCGATGCTGTTTCAGATAAAGGCTCAGGTAAAGAAGCGGCTGCTGGAGCGAGCCTTCATGACAAAGCAGAAATGTTATTAACAGGCGACCAACGCGACCGTTTCCATCGGGAGTAGCGTGGTGACACCGTCTAGTCGACCCAGGGCATGAGTGGCTTTTTGGGAGGGAGCGTGCAGATTATCCCATATGATCGGCGGCGACGGTGGGAGAGGGTGAGGAACGAACGCCCTGACGGTTTCGCCCACATAAGTAGTTGTCGCAAAATATCCGGTGGGGCCGCGCATGTTGCCGGTCCTTATTTCAACCGGACGAAATAGGGCCAAGGCTTATTTTAAGAAATGGCGCTTTCTTGAAATAAGGAGATCCCTTGTTGTAGCGGATTAAAATAAGGAGCCGCGTGGATGGCGGACATTTTTTTGGCGGAACTGCCGAGACTATTTGAACCGGTCGAGGCGGGTGGCGATGTCGGTGCGGAGGCGGTCGACGTGGGCGAGGGTGTGGTCGGCGAGGGAGAGCGACGGATCGGCGATCAGTGGCGTGAGGTCCATGGCCCAGGTGATGCCGGCGAGTTTGTCGGTCGCGTGCGAGGTGTGGAAGGTGGCGTGTGCGAGGCGGCGGCCGAGGGCGGCGTGGTCGTAGCGTTTGCCGCCGGCGATTTGGGAATCGAAGGCTTTGAGGAGGTCGGCGGCGAGTTGAGGGTGGCGGCCGGAATCGAGGGCGACTTTGTCGGCGTCGACGAGCCAGTCGAGGTCGCGCCAGACTTCGCAGCCGAGGACGCGGCGGGGGCGTTTTTCGGGTGGGAGGGCGCGGAGGGCTTCGAGACTGCGGTGAAGGACGGCGATGTGGGTGTCGTGTTTGTCGGCGGGGTTATGGAGGTAGACGACTTCGGGGGAGCATCCGTTGAGGATGGCAGTGAGGTCCGTGCGGACGGCGACGGAGGCGGTGCGGCTTTTGACGATGAAACTGGGATGGGCGAGCTGGAGCTGGATGGCGTAGCGGCCGAGGGTGGCGGCGCGGCGTTGTTCGTCGCGGCGGGCGAGTTTCATCTGTTCGTCCGTGAAGTGCGAATACGCGCCAGTGCGCGGGCTGCCGCCGCCGTCGGTCACGACGACGCCGCCGAACCATTTGCCCGGGGTGTCGAGGCAGTCGCTGATGCCGCTGTGGGCCATGATCTCGATGTCGTCCTGGTGGGCGGCGAGGCAGAGGTGGGTGACGCGGGCGAGGGCGTCCGTCGGCGGGAGGGAGTCGGGGACGAAGGTGTCGGCGGCGGATTGGGAGAGGTGCATGAAGATAGCGGTGCCGGATTTTTATCGCGGAAACACGGAAGGGCGGAGGCGCGGAGAGTGAACGTTATCTTACTCTTTCTTCTTTCTCTTAATCTTTCTCGGGTCGGGGCTCGGGGCGGAGTTGGAGTCGGAGGACTGACGAAAGAGTAAGAGAAAGAGGAAAGAGAAAGATTTTCGGAGGCGAAGAGCGCTCGCGGGTTAGAAGAGTTTTTCGGGGTAGGCGCCGGTTTGGATGAGGGCGGCGAGGGTGGCGACGACGCGGGGGCGGTCTTCGCGGTAGGTGACGCCGAACCAGTCGCTCTCGGTGGTGAGCACGCGTACGCGGATTTTTTCCTCGGCGATCAGCGCGGAGATGGCGGCGGGGAGGTAGAACTCGGCTTTGGCGGCGAGGGCTTCGGGCGGAGTTGTTTCGAGGAAGAGGCGGAAGCGGGCGTCGAGGAGCGGGAAGATCTGCGGGTGGAAGCCCCAGCAGTTCATGGAGACGGTGGCGGCGGGGGCGTATTTTTTTTCTTCGCCGACTTCAGTCGGGAGGATGCCGGTGTGCTCGGTGACGGAGCGGAGGATGTGGCCGGGGGCCAGTTCGCAGATGCCGCGGGAGACGGCGCCGTTTTCGGAGAGGGTGCGGGCGAGTTGGAAGCCGGCCATGGCGGCTTCGTCGGGGCGCGAGCGGGTGAGGAAATCGGCGAGTTTGGCGAAGGAGTCTGCGCCGTAGAAATCGTCGGCGTTGATGACGGCAAAGGGTTGATCGCGGAGCGCGTCGCTTGCGCACCAGGTGGCGTGGCCGGTGCCCCAGGGTTTTTCGCGGGCGGGCGGGACGGTGTATCCAGACGGCAATGCGTCGAGGGATTGGAAGACGTAGTCGACGGCGATGCGGCCGGTGTATTTGACGCCGATTTTTTCGCGGAAGAGTTCCTCGAAGTCGCGGCGGATGACGAAGACGACGCGGGTGAAGCCGGCGCGGATGGCGTCGTGGATGGAGTAGTCGAGGATGGTTTCGCCGTGGGGGCCGACGGGGTCGATTTGTTTGAGTCCGCCGTAGCGGGAGCCCATGCCGGCGGCGAGGACGAGGAGGGCGGGGGAGGCGGAGGACATGGTGGGGAGAAGTACCAAGTACCAAGTGTGAAGTGGCAAGGCGGCGCGCGCGGGTGTGTGCGTGAATGATCAATGATCAATGACCAGTGACCAATGACAGGCGGCGTTTTGGCAGGAAAGCGGGTGGCGTCGAACCGGCGCGTTAGGGGCTAACGCGCCCTAGCCCGGAAAGATCAGGGGGTGGAGATTTGGATACGGGCGAAGCGGGTGGTGCCTTGCGAGAGGGGGACGGTGTCGCGGTAGGTGACTTGTTCGCGGCCGTCGCCGAGGTTGAGGGCGGAGCCGACTTGAATGGCGGAGGTCGTCCAGTGGATGAGGTCGCCGGAGAATTGGGGCTGGATGGAGAGGTCGGGCGTGTTGAGCGCGCGGGCGAAGGTGAGGGTGAGGTAGGTGAGGCCGTTTTCTTCAATGGCCGCGGTTTCGGAGATGGCGGGGGATTCGGCGGTGCGGGGTTCGCGGCCGAGGGCGTATTCCACGAGGTTGTTGAGGCCGTCGCGATCGGGGTCGGCGTATTCGCCGCTTTGCGACGGGTCGAATAGTTCGGCGGTGCTGAACTTGGCGGCGCGCCAGCCGTCGATGCCGGGCTGGCTGGCTTGTTCGGGGTACTGGCTGAAATCGCTTTCGAAGAAGGGCGAGGGCTGGCCGAGGCCGGGGGAGAGGCCGACGATGGCATCGGAAGAGGCGGTGGTGGCGAGCCAGGTGAGGGTGATGACGCCGTTGCGCCAGAGTTCGAGCTGCATGCTGGCGCGGCGGGTGGCGTCGTTGTAGAAGGGGACGTTTGTCCAGGTGATGGCGGTGCGTTCGGCGCCAGGAGTTACGATGAGCTGGCAGAAGATTTCGCCGCCGCTGGAGGGATCGAGGTCGCGCCAGAAGGCGCTGATGCGGGGGTGGCCGAGGTGGAACTGGGCGGGGAGGCTGCCGGTGGAGGTGGTGTCGCCGGTGGAGAAGGTGACGAAGCCGTTGGTGCCGATGTAGAGTTGAGGGTAGATGATGCCGAAGAGGACGGGGGCGGTGGCGGTTGTATCGATTTTCCAATAACCGTCGTCGAGGTCGCCGGTGTTGACGGGGATTTGGGCGGCGCCGTTTCGGATGAGCGTTAACGCGCCGGCGGTGGGGGTGGTGAAGGCGGCGGCGGGGTCGAGGCTGCCGCGGTAGCCGCCGGTGGAGAGCGGCGTGAGGGTGAGGCGGCGGCCGGCGAGGTCGAAGGGTTTGGCGGAGGTGAAGAGTTCGACGAGGTGGTCGGGTGCGTCGTTGTCGGCGAGGGTGAGTGTGGCGGTGGCGTTTGCGCCGAGCGTGTAGCCTGCGCCGGGGGCGAGGGAGAGCTGGATGGTTTCGGTGCCTTCGACGGCGGTGTCGTCGAGCGGAGTGAAGACGAGGGTGGCGGAGGTTTCGCCGGGAAGAAGGATGAGTGTGCCGGTGGCGGAGGCGGGGTCGTAGCCGAGGGGAGAGGTGGACGAGAGGGTGTAGTCGGAGGTGTCTGTCGCGGCGGTGCCGGCGAGGGAGAAGGCGATGGCGAGGGTGGTTTCGGGCGGGAAGTCGGCCTCGCGGGTGATGGCGATGGTGGCGGGTGTGGATTGGGATTCGGCGGCGGAGGCGGTGAGTGTTGCCAGGTTGATGACGGGGACGGGGAGTGTGGCGGTGAAGTCGAGGCCGGTGGCGGGTGTGGCGCCGAGGGCGAGGGGGTTGGCGAAGTTTGCCGGGAGGACTGCCGGGTGGCGGGCGGAGATGGCGGTGAGCTGGCACGCACCGGGCTCGAGGTTGGTGAGGGTGTAGCGGCCATCGTCGTCGGTGACGGTGCCGCGGTAGAGCGAGCCGGTCAGGCCATTGTGGATACGGACGCCGGGGGCGGGGCGGCCGAGGGAATCGAGGACGGTGCCGGAGGCAGTGGTGGTTGTGGGTGAGCCGACCTGGACGGTGATCGAGCGGGTGGTGGTGCGGCCTTTGAGATCGGAAACGGTGAGGAGGACGGTGTAGTGGCCGGGGGAGGTCCAGCGGGCGGTGGCGACGGGGGAGTTGGGGCCGGTCTGGTTGCTGGCGAAATCCCAGTGGTAGGCGAGGGTGTCGCCGTCGGGGTCGGTGGCGGAGGCGGTGAAGGTGACGGGGGTGTCGATGCCAACGGCGGTGGCGGAGGCGGAGCAGGTGGCGGTGGGAGACTGGTTACCGGGGAAGGGGCCGATGTTGACGACGACGTCGATGGCTGCGGGCGAGGTGGCGGTTTTGGCGACCGGGGTGATGTGGAGATTGGCGGCGGGGTCGGACCAGGTGCGGCCGATGACGAGGGCGCTGTCGGCGGTGGGGTCGGATTTCTCGCCGGGCTGGGTGTCGAGGAGTTGGGAGCCGCCTCCGCTGCGGTCCCACGGGGCCCAGCGGAGCTGGATGCCGTTGTGAGTGGAGGCGTTGGACGGCCATTGCTGGCGGAACTCGGCCCAGTAGGTGCGGCCGTCGCCGCGGGGGATTTTCAGGAGGTGCGTGCCGGAGGCGGCAAGGAAGGGCTGGTCGTACGCGTAAAGCCGATACGTGCCGGAGGCGGTGACATCGAGCGTGCGGTTTTGCGGGAGCCAGCCGATGCGTTCGCGGTTGCCGGCGTTGAAGGCGTGATGGCCGCCGGCGGATAGGCCCATGGTGTCGAAGGTGTCGCCGTATTCCTGATTGGTGCCGGGGCCGAAGGGGTTGTCGGTGGAGGGGACCCAGAGATTGGCGTGGAAGAGGCCGAGGTTGTGGCCGAGTTCGTGGGCGAGGACGCCGGGGGCGTCGGTTTTTAGCCAGACGCCGCGGATGCCGATGTAGCCCTGGCCGCGGAACTGGCCGGGCTGGCCGTCGTAGCGGATGGCGTCGAAATCGTAGGAGAGGAAGTTGTAGGCGGGGAGGGTTTCGTTGCCGGGGAAGGAGGCGGGACTGGCGGCGACGTCGCGAGCGTCGTCGAGGATTTTTTTGGCGAAGCCGGAGGGGTCGTTGGTGGCGGAGAGGTACCAGGCCTCGGTGTGAGGAAGTGTGTAGACGGGGGTGACGGTGGGGGTGAGGGTGAATTCCTTGTAGGAGTTTTCGGAGAGGAAGGCGCCGGCGGTGTAGGCGGTGGAGTATGCGGAGGATTCGGACTGTGGCTCGAAGGATGCGGGTTGGTCGGCGAAGCGGACGCGGATGTAGAGGAGGGTTTTGGCGCCGGTGGCGATGGCCTGGCTGGCCATGGTTATCGGGCGAGTGACGGCGGTGCGGCGGGAGCCGCCGTTTTCGAGGGCGAGGAGATTTTTCTCGATCATGGCGACGTGGCCGCTGCTGCAGAGGAAATGAACCACGTCGCCGATCTCGACGGTGACATCCGGTTCGGCGTCGGCGGTGTCTTGATTGAAGCCGGCGGGTTTTTTCGAGACGGCGCAGAGCTGGTCGTGCTGGCGTTTGGAGGGATCGATGGGTTCGCCGGGTTCGAGGATGCGGACGGGGCTTTCGTGGAGGGCGAGGAGGCCGTCGAGGGCGATGCCGTGGAGCGGGAGGTTTTGTTGGGATGGCTGGGAAAGGCGGCGGCCGTAGACGAATGCTGAATACGCGCGGTCGTCTGAGGTGACGTGGCGCTGGATGGCGGGAGTGGCGGTGGCGCCGGGAGTGGCGAGGGTGGCGACGACGGTGAGGTCGCCACGGAGGCTGAGGCGGGTTTCGAGCTGGGCGGCGATCTGCGGTGGGAGGGCCTGGCGAATGGCGAAAGGTGTGGCGTGGGCGAGGGCGGCGCGTGGGTCGGATTGGATGAGTTCGCGGAGGGCGGCGCGGCGGGCGGTGGCGAGGGCGAGGCCTTCGCTGGCGAGCGTTTCGCGGTCAGCGGGGGATGCGGCGAGGTAGCGGGCGGACCAGGTTTCGAATTGCGCGAACGCTGAGGATGGAGTGAGGGGACGCGAGGGGGCGGGAGAGGATGCGAGGGCGGCGTGCGCAGTGGGCGCGGCGGCAGTTGAAGGTGTATCCGTCTGGTGGATTATCCCCGGGCGAATCGCGAGCCAGCCCAGTGCGAGAAGTCCGGTCAGCAGGACCAGGAGCAGGGGCTTGGAGGGACGGGGCAACTTCATGCAGGTCTCGCGTACGGGGAGACTTCACGAAATTTTAACGCCGGTTACAAGATTGCGGGCGGTTGAGATGACACGATCGGTCAGTAGGGGAAAAGCGGAGTCGTGACGCACATGTTTCGGAGGTTACACAGAGGGCATGGAGGATACACAGAGTTGGAGAGGCCCAATGGTGTACGATGGAGGCAGAGATGGCGGAGTGGGGGACGGATGTGGGGGCCGTCGTTGTTCGGTGCACAGGCTGTGAGTGCGGAGTCCAACCGGCGCGTTAGGGACAACGCGCCCTACCATCGGAGGGGGAAGATATTTCGCGGTGTATCCGGCCGGTGGGGGCGTGGATTGGGCGGGGGTGGGCGACACGGAGGTCGTCCCTCCAAGGAACTAGACCAAGGAGCGGAGGGTGCGTTTTTCCTGCCAGAGGAGGAGGCGGCCGTGGAGGTCTTCGGCGCGGATGGGCTTGGGGAGGAAGTCGTCCATGCCGGCGGCGAGGCAGGCTTCGCGGTCGCGGGTGGTGGTGCTGGCGGTGAGCGCGATGATGACGGGTTGCTGCTCGGCGGCGACGAGGCGGCGGATTTCGCGGGTGGCGTCGAGGCCGTTCATCTCCGGCATGTGGAGATCCATGAACACGAAATCGTAGGGCTGGCGGAGGAGGGATTCGAGGGCTTCGCGGCCGTTGGCGGCGATGTCGGGGGTGAGGCCCATGCGTTCGAGGAGGGCGCGGGCGACGCGCTGGTTGACGGGGTTGTCCTCGGCGATGAGGACGCGGGCGTTGGCGAGTGTGCGGGGCGTGGCGGGGGCAGGCTGGGCGGTGGGGCGGATTTCGAGGGCGGGGTCGAGGGCTTTGACGACGGCGTAGAGGAGTTGGGCGGATTTGACGGGTTTGGCGATGACGGCGGCGAAGAGGCCGTCGGCGGCGGCGGCGGCTTTGCGGCCGAGGGCGGTGAGGAGGACGACGGGGAGCGCGGAGCCGGCGGGGGTGGCGCGTAGTTGACGGGTGAATTCGATGCCGTCGGTGCCGGGCATGAGGTGGTCGGCGATGACGGCGTCGAACTCTTCGCCGCTGCGCAGGAGGGCGAGGGCTTCGAGCGGAGAGGTGGCGGCGACGGTGTGGGCGCCCCAGGATTCGAGGTGGAGCTTGAGGATTTCGCGGCTGGTGGGGTGGTCGTCGACGACGAGGAGGCGTTTGTCTTGAACGCGGGAGAGGCCGGGCGGGATGGGTTCGTCGGTGCGTTCGACGGGCGGGAGCGGGATCTCGAAATGGAAGCGGGAGCCGCGGCCGGCTTCGCTTTCGACCCAGATGCGGCCGTGCATGAGCTCGACGATGCGGCGGGAGATGGCGAGGCCGAGGCCGGTGCCGCCGTGGACGCGGGTGGTCGAGGAATCGACCTGGCTGAAGGAGAGGAAGAGGCGGTCGAGTCGGTCGGCGGGGATGCCGATGCCGGTGTCGCGGACGGTGACGCGGAGGCGGGGGTGTTCGCCGGGCTTGGAGTGGGTGGTGGCGGAGATGAAGACTTCGCCGGCGGAGGTGAATTTGACGGCGTTGGTGAGGAGGTTGACGACGACCTGGCGGATGCGGGTGACGTCGCCGACGAGGCAGGCGGGGACGGAGCGGTCGATCCAGGAGGCGAGTTCGAGGGATTTTTCGACGGCGCGTGGGGCGATGAGGTCGAGGGCGGACTCGATGCACTCGTGGAGGCTGAAGGGTTGTTGTTCGAGGTCGAGTTTACCGGATTCGATTTTGGAGAAATCGAGGATGTCGGTGATGAGGCTGAGGAGATTATCGGAGGCGGTGCGGACGGTGCCGACGTATTCGCGTTGCTCGGGGTCGAGGGGGGTGCCGAGGAGCAGGCCGGTCATGCCGATGACGGCGTTGAGCGGGGTGCGGATCTCGTGGGACATGTTGGCGAGGAACTCGGCTTTGGCGCGGGCGGCGCCGAGGGCTTCGTCTTTCGCGCGGGTGAGGGCGGCCTCGTTTGCCTTGCGTTCGGAGATGTCCTGGAAGGTGCCGAGGATGCGGACGGGGTGGCCGTCGCGGAGTTCGGGCTGGCCGATGGAGCGGGCCCAGAGGGGGCGGCCGGTGGCGGTCTGAATCTGGACTTCGAGATCCCAAGGCGTGCCGTGTTTGATGCCGTGCTGGAGGGCGGCGTCGATGAGGCGGCGGTGCTCAGGCGGGTAGAAGGAGAGGCCTTGTTCGAGGGTGACGGGCGTGCCGACCGGGAGGTCGTGGAGGCGGTAGGTTTCGGCGGACCAAGTGAGGGTGTTTTTGATGAGATCGTATTCCCAGCTGCCGACGCGGGCGAGGGCTTGGGCGGCGCGGAGGCGGGCTTCGCTTTCGAGGAGTTTTTTCTCGGCGCGGCGTTGTTCGGTGAGGACTTCGGAGAAGATGGCGATGCCGCCGAGGGAGCCGTCGGCTTCGCGCCAGGGCCGGCATTCCCAGCGGATGGTTTCTTCGGAGCCGTCGGGGAGGATGACGGTGGCGTCTTCGCCTTTTTCGACGGAGCCGGCGAGGCAGCGGCGGTAGGTGTCGCGCCAATGGCGGGGTGTGGCGGGGAAGATGTCGAGGTGGGCGCGGCCGACGAGGTTGGTTTCCTTGAGGTTGTAGTCGGTGATCCAGCGCTGGCTGAGGGCGACGTAGCGGAGGTCGCGGTCGAGGAGGGCGATGGCGGCGGGGGCGTGGCGGAAGAATTCTTCGAGCTGGGTTTTGCGGGCGAGGGCGGCCTGGGTGGCGGCGCGTTGGGCGGAGATGTCGCGGGCGGCGAGGAGGAAACCGTCGAGCTGGCCGGCGGAGTCGCGCAGGGCGGAGAGCATGATGTGCGCGGGGAGGCGGGAGCCGTCGCGGCGGACGAGGGTCCATTCGCGTTCGCAGGGGAGGCCGCCGGGGGCGAGGCGGAGGAGGGAGACTTCGGGCGGGCCGAGGAAGGGTTCGTTGGTATCGCGGCGGAGGGATTCGAGCTCGGCGCGAAGGTCTTCGGGGGCGTAGAGGGTGGAGGTGTTGACGAGGTGGACGACGTCGGAGGCGCGGTGGCCGAGGAGTTTTTCGGCGGCTGTATTAAAAAGACGGATAACGCCTTCGGTGTCGGCGGCGATGAGGGCGAGGCCGGGGTTGGCGAGCATGGCCTGGCTGAGGCTGGCGTGGCGGCGGGCTTCGGCGAGTTCGCCGCGGGTGCGTGCGTGCGCCCCTACCTGTCGTCTCCAAACGACAAGAAGTGCGAGAAAACCTCCCGCGAGGCCGATGGACAGGGCCAGGAGCTGGTCGCTAGACATCCTGAGAGGGGCATCGGCACTGAATGCAAAATGCCGAAGGCTAAATGCGTGTGAAAAATGTGTGAGGAGTTTTGTTCATGGAAGGAGCGGGGGGGGCTTGTGCTACGGTGAAGGCCACGCTGTGGACAGCGCGGCTACGACGGGATGCAGGGCGAGCTCGCGTTACGGGGGGATTGGCGGCGGCACTTGATAAGTGCCGGTCCGGGGGTGAGGGCGGGAGCTTTCAGCCTTTGGCCGGGATTGAGCTTTGTGTGAGGGGTCCGAGTCGCTCCGGCGCGTTAAGGCTAACGCGCCCTACCTCGGAATCACCGGCGAAGTTTTTGACGGGGGGCGGGGGGTGTGCTTGGGTCTGCGGCGTATCACTGCCGTCATGCGTTTTTCGTCGTTCACCGATTTTCGAGGTTCAGTTTCAGGATGCCGTTCGATTGTGAGCGGGACGGTGCTTGGGTTGATGGCGATGGTAGGTGCGGGAACGATGCACGCGGCGATTTTTAAGAATGGGTTTGTGGATCACGCGGTTTGTTGTCCGGGGGGCGGGCCGTTGAGTCTGGATGGGACGTCGTTGCGCGGGGGCGGGGCGCATGGGGCGGTGTATGCGGGGCCGGTGGGGGGCGGGGTGGGCCCGTTTCAATCGGTGAGCTCGGTGCCGATGGCGACGGCTCCGGTCGCACCCACGGGGCCGGTGAAGGAGGTGGACGGGCACCTGCAGGTGGAGTTTGCGCGGCTGTCGGATTTCAAGATCGAGGCACCGGCTTACGATCCGAACGTGAAGCCCGAGGAAGCGATGGCGGCGGTGGACCGGCAGATTCCGGAAGCGATCAAGCGCTTCGATGGAAAGCGGGCGCAGATCACGGGGTTCATGCTGCCGGTGAAGATGGAGGGGCAGTTGGTGAGCCAGTTTCTGCTGATGCGGGACCAAATGATGTGCTGCTATGGTGTAGTGCCCCGGATGAATGACTGGGTGGTGGTTTATACGGCGAAGCCGGTGAAATATACGCCGGATGTTCCGATCAGTTTTCGCGGGAAGCTTACCGTGAAGGCCATGCAGGAGCAGGGGTTTATCACGGGGATTTATTTGCTGGAGGAGGCGACGTCGGCGCCGGGGAAGTGAGGGCGGGGCGGGAGGGGAGAACGAGTAAGAGTAAGAGAACGAGAACGATTGGCTGGAGGTGGGCGCAGGTGGGGGAGACGCGCGGGGGCTGGGCGGGGTGCATGGGTGGCACTTGATAAGTGCCGGTCCGGGGTGGGAGCGATTTCGTCGGGTGGGGTGGTCGCGAATCGAACCGGCGGGGTTAAGGCTAACCCGTCCTGCCTCGGAATCGGAGGCGTCGCGCGGTGGAAAACCACTCGCTGGCGCTCGTGGCTACGCGGAGATTAGCGGGAGATGTCGCGCTGGGTGAGGACTTTGAAGCCGTGGTGGCCGAGGGATTGGGCGGCGACGTCGGCGTCCTCGATGTTTAACGCGAGGGCGGATTTGCCCTCGGGGCGTTTGATGAAGCTGTAGATGTAGTGGATGTTGATCTCGGCTTCGAAGAGGGCGGCGAGGACGGACTTGAGGTCGGACTCGTCGTTGATCTCGACGGCGAGGACGTCGCACTCGGTGTAGGGGAAATCGTTGTTCACCATGAGCTCGCGGGCCTTGTCGGGGTCGTCGACGATCAGGCGCATGATCGTGCTGTCGGTGGTGTCGAGCGTGGTGAGCGCCATGATGTGGACGTTCTGGGCCTTGAGGAGGCCGGTGAGGTCGTAGAGGCGGCCGACGCGGTTTTCCGCGAAGACGGAGAATTGTTTGACCGGATCGGTGCCGATGGAGGTGAGCTTGGCGGCCATGGTGCGAAGTGCGGGTGGCGAACTTGGACGGGCGGATGCGGACGGTCAACTGTGGGGGCCGGGCGGGGCGGTTTTGTTAGAGAAGCGTGAAGGATGTCCGGGGCGTCGGGAAAAAATTTCCCCAAGTGGCAACCGGCGCTTCAGTGGCGGCGAAATCCGACGATAGGAAAACACCGTTATTCTCCCCATGGCTGACACCACCGCAGGTTCTTCGACGATCCGGGACAACATTCTGCGTCTCGCGCGAAAACTTCCCGCCGCGCCGCATATTTTCGGCCGTCTGGGTCTGTTGCTGGGCAACATGAATGCGGATCTGGACAATATCGTGCGCCTGGTCGCGGTGGATTCCGGTCTCACGGGGCGCGTGATCCGCATGAGCAACAGCGTGTTTTATCGCGGCGACGAGCCAGTGCGCTCGCTCGATGAGGCGGTGAATCGCGTGGGGTTTCGCGAGATGCACAAGCTCGTGGGAGTCGCGATGAGCGAACAACTTTTTCAGAGTGGTCTGCCTGTCTATAATCTTACGGCTGAAGAGATGTGGGAAAACTCCGTCGTGACGGCACTGGCCATGGAACGTGTGGCGCGCGCGGTAGGCGAAGACGAAGGCGAGGCATACACGCTCGGTCTGTTGCGTCCTGTTGGGAAGCTCGTGCTCGATATGCTGCTTCAGGTGGCGCATCCGGGCGTGAATTGTCCGGATTCGGATACGCTCGATCTGCCGAAGTGGGAGCGGGTGTGGGCGGAAATCACCAGTAACGAAACGGGAGCGATTATTTTGGAAGAGTGGAAGATGCCCGAGCCCATGTACAATGGCGTGCGGCAGCATTATGGCCACGGCACCGAGGGCAGCCGCATGGCGGCACTGCTCCATGCGGCGTGCTGGATGACGCACCAACTGGGCAAAGGGCTCAAAGCGGAAGCGCGTCAGTGGGAACTCACTCCCGAACTCCTCACGCGCGCGGGCATCAGCGAAGAGACGGTGCAGACTTGTTTGAAGGAAACGCAGGAAGCGCTGGACGAGTTGAAGGATCGTTTGAAGTCGGCGTGAGCGGATTGGGCGGAAAGCGGGCGGGCCGAAAGGCGGGGAAGGCGGAGTAGCAGGCGATGGCGAACGGCTCGCTGCGCGCTCGCCGCTACGCGTCTAAATCGCGTGGTTTGCGTGTGAATTTTTAACGGCGCGCGCCGATTAGCTGGGGAAGCTCCCCCATGACACCTCCCACCTCGGATACCCTGCTCAGGGATCATATCCTGCGTCTTGCCCAGAAACTGCCGGCCTCGCCGCAAATTTTCACGCGTTTGAGTCTGCTGCTCGACGATGTGAACGCCGACCTGGATAAGATCGTGAATCTGATCAGTATCGATACGGGTCTTACGTCGCGGGTGCTGCGGTTGAGCAACAGTGTGTTTTTCCGCGGATCGAGTTCGGTGCAGTCTCTCGATGAGGCGATCAACCGCGTGGGGTTTCGCGAAGTCCACAAGATGGTGGGCATGGCGATGACGGAGCAGATTTTCAAAGACGGTCTTCCTGCGTACCGCATGGGGGCGAAGCAGGTTTGGGAAAGCTCGATTGCCACGGCGCTGGCGATGGAATCGATCGCGCGGGAATCCGGTCAGGATGAACAGACGGCCTACACGGTCGGCATTTTGCGGCAGATCGGGAAGCTCGTGCTCGGGAAAATCATCGAGAAAGAGCAGCCGGGCGCGATTTGTCCGGACGACATCGATATCCTGTCGTGGGAGCGCGCGCGCTTGAACATCACGAGTCATGAGGCGGCGGCGTATATTCTGGAGTCGTGGAAACTGCCGCGGCCGGTTTGTCAGGGCATGCGGTTTCAACACGAGCCCGAGGCTCATGCGAGCGACGGGCCGATCGGCGCGCAGTTTCACCTCGCGGGCTGGGTGGCGGGGATGCTCGGCGTGAGCACAAAATCGGAGGCGGCTCTTTGGGAGCTTACGACGGACAGACTCGATCTCGCCGGAGTGTCGGAAGAATTTATGCAACGCTGCGCGGACGATACGCGGACAGAGTTGGAGGCGTTGAAGATGCAGGTGGCGTGAAGCATGACTGATGGGAGCAAGCATGCCGCGAAGACGTCGTGCGATTTTTTGCCTGAAAGTCTGCGCGAGGCCTGAGTAGCCTTGCGGATGTTGAGCGAAAAAATCCCCACGCAGTCATCAGCGGATTCACGCGGCGAGCTGGCACGCAGCAGTGCGGTACTGGTGGCGCGCGGGATCGCGCTGAACGCGACGATGGCGGCGGCGAAGATCGCGGGCGGGGTTTTGGGAAACACGTACGCGTTGATCGCGGATGGAGTGGAGTCGCTGCTGGATATTTTTTCGTCGGCGCTGGTGTGGGCGGGGTTGCGGGTGGCGGCGCGGCCGCCGGATGAGAATCATCCGTATGGGCATGGGAAGGCGGAGCCGCTGGCCGGGCTGGCGGTGGCGACTTTTGTGTTTCTCGCTGCGGGGTGGATCGGGTGGCACGCGATGAAGGAGATCGTGACGCCGCATCATGGGCCGCATTGGGGGACTCTGCCGCTGCTGGCGGCGATCATCGCGGTGAAGATGGCGTTTTCGAGGCGGCTGGTGCGCGCGGGGCGGGAGGCGGGGAGCACGTCGCTGGGGATCGAGGCGTGGCATCACTATGCGGATGCGCTGACCTCGGCGGCGGCATTCATTGGGATAACGATCGCGATCATCGGAGGGGAAGGATACGAAAGCGCGGACGACTGGGCGGCGCTGGCGGCGTGCGTGGTGATCGCGTGGAACGGCGTGAGCCTGGCGCGGCGCGCGCTCGACGACGTGATGGATGTGGCGGTGCCGCGCGAATTCGAGAATCAGATACGCGACGTCGCGGCGGCGGTGCCAGGGGTGCGCGGGATCGACAAGTGCCGCGTGCGGAAGAGCGGGCTCAGCCACTTGGTGGATATCCATGTGGAAGTGGACGGCAGCCTGAGCGTGCGGGAAGGGCACGACATCGCGGGGGCGGTGAAGCATGCGTTGCTGCGGTCGCCGCACGGGGTGAGCGATGTGCTGGTGCATATCGAGCCGGCGGCGGAATGAGCGCGAGAGGCGGGAGTTTCGGAGCGTTAAGAAAATTGCGTGGCGGCGGGCGCTGGCGCGGTTTCTGCGTAGTTTTCGCAAGAAATGCCCAGCTTTCGCGGCTGTTCGGGTGTTTATTTCCAGCAACCCCTTCCTCTCATGAAAACCCGTGATGCATCGCGTCCGCTCAGTCAGAACAAACATCTGCTCAAGTGGGTGGATAAGATCGCACAGCTGACGAAGCCGGCAGCGATTCATTGGGTCGATGGTTCGAAGGGCGAGTACGACGCGCTCTGCCGGCAGCTCGTAGGCGCGGGGACGTTTACGAAGTTGAACCAGAAGCTGTGGCCGGGGTGTTTTTATGCGCGGTCGGATGCGAGCGATGTGGCGCGGGTGGAGGACCGGACGTTTATCTGCTCGTTGTCGAAGGATGGGGCGGGGCCGACGAACAACTGGGTCGAGCCGTTCGAGATGCGGCGGAAGTTGAAAAAGCTTTTCGCGGGCTGCATGGCGGGACGCACGATGTATGTGCTGCCGTTCAGCATGGGGCCGGTGGGTTCGCCGATGGCGCAGATCGGGGTGGAGTTGACGGACTCGCCTTACGTTGTGGTGAACATGCGGATCATGGCGCGGATCGGGCTGCCGGTTTTTCGCGAGATCGATAAAGCGGAGAAGCGCGTGGTGCCGTGCGTGCATTCGGTGGGCGCGCCGCTCGTCGGGAAGGCGAAGGATGTGGCGTGGCCGTGCAACGCGGAGAAGTACATCGTGCATTTCCCGGAGACGCGGGAGATCTGGTCGTTTGGCTCCGGATACGGCGGCAACGCGTTGCTGGGGAAGAAGTGTTTCGCGTTGCGCATCGCCTCGAACATGGCGCGCGACGAAGGCTGGATGGCGGAGCACATGCTGATCCTCGGCGTGGAAGATCCGAAGGGGGAGAAGACGTACGTGGCGGCGGCGTTTCCGAGCGCGTGTGGGAAGACGAATTTCGCGATGCTGATCCCGCCGCCGCATTTTCAGAAGCAGGGCTGGAAGATCTGGACGGTCGGCGACGATATCGCGTGGATCAAACCGGACGCGGGCGGACGGTTGCGGGCGATCAATCCCGAGGCGGGTTTTTTCGGTGTGGCGCCGGGGACGTCGGTGAAGACGAATCCGAACGCGATGGCGGCGCTGGCGAAGAACACGATTTTCACGAACGTGGCGCTCACGCCGGAGGGCGGAGTATGGTGGGAAGGGATGACGGAGACGCCGCCTGACGAGTGTCTCGACTGGCAGGGCGTGCCGTGGACGCCGCAACTGGCGCGGGAGAAAGGGGTGAGGGCGGCGCATCCGAATTCGCGTTTCACGGCGCCGGCATCGCAGTGCCCGACGATCGATCCGGACTGGGAAAATCCCGAGGGCGTGCCGTTGAGCGCGATCATCTTTGGCGGGCGGCGGGCGACGACGATGCCGCTGATCTATCAGGCGTTCAACTGGTCGGGCGGTGTGTACACGGGCGCAACGATGGGTTCGGAGATGACGGCGGCGGCGGCGGGAACGGTGGGCAAGGTGCGGCGCGATCCGATGGCGATGCTGCCGTTCTGCGGGTATCACATGGCGGATTATTTCCGGCACTGGATAAAGATGCAGCGCAAGCTGACGGAGACGCCGCGGGTGTTTCACGTGAACTGGTTTCGGAAGGACGCGGAGGGGAAATTCGTGTGGCCGGGATTCAGCGAGAATATGCGGATCTTGAAATGGATCGTGGATCGGGCGCGTGGGCGGGCGCTGGGGCGGGAGACGCCGCTGGGGTGGATGCCGCGCTACGAGGATATCGACTGGAGCGGGCTGGAGTTTCCGAAGGAGAAATTCGACGCGATCATGGGCGTGGATCGCGCGGCGTGGAGGAAAGAGATCATGGAGCACGAGGAGTTGTTTCTCGATCTGCACGCGCATTTGCCGAAGGAGATGGTTTATGAGAGGGAATTGTTGATTTGCCGGTTGTGACGTTGGGATGCGAGGTGCGTCGGGCTGGCGAATAGAGTCCAACCGGCGGGGTTAGGGCTAACCCGCTACCTCGGACTTGCGGAGTGGGGGAATGACGGCACGGTGGGCGGCGATGCTTGCGGTTCATGCGCTGAAAAAATCATTCGTCACGCCTGAGGGTGTGCGGAGTCCGGTTGTCGAGGTGGCAGAGTTTTCGCTGGGCGCGGGGGAGCAGGTCGCGTTGCGCGGGGAGAGCGGGTCGGGGAAGACGACGTTTTTGAATTTGATCGCGGGTATCCTGGCGGCGGATGCGGGAAAGATCATGATTGATGGCGTGGAGATGACGGCGTTGGGCGAGGCGGGGCGCGACAAGCTGCGGGCGGCGAAGATCGGGTATATTTTTCAGACGTTTAATCTGCTGCAGGGCTGCACGGTGCTGGAGAACGTGATGCTCGGCATGGCGTTTGGGCCGGGTGGTGCGGATCGCGGGCGGGCGAAAGAGGTTTTAAGGCGTGTCGGATTGGAGGCGCGGATGGAGCATTTTCCACGGCAACTTTCGACGGGGCAGCAGCAGCGCGTGGCGGTGGCGCGGGCGCTGGTGAACCGGCCTAAGCTGGTGCTGGCGGATGAGCCGACGGGGAATCTCGATCGGAGGAATTCGGTGGAGGCACTGACGTTGATTCGCGAGACGTGTCGCGAGAGCGGGGCGGCGTTGTTGCTCGTGAGTCACGATGAGGACGTGCTCGCGCAGTTTGCGGGGGCGAAGGATTTTGCGGCGCTGAATCGGGCGGGCGTGATAATTTCGGAGGACGCGAAATGACGCTGCCGCGACTTATTTATCGGAGTCTGCGGCAACATGCGTTGTCCACGCTGGTGACGGCGGGGAGTATCGCGCTGGCGGCGGGTTTGCTCATGGCGGTGTGGATGGTGAAGACGCAGGCTCAGCGGGCGTTCACCGAGACGACGACGGGGTTTGACGCGGTGCTCGGGGCGCGTGGCTCGAAGCTGCAGCTGGTGCTGAATGCGATTTTTCATTTGGAGGCGTCGCCTGGGAATCTGGCGTGGGCGGACTATGAGCAGATTGCGAAGCATCCGGCGGTGAAGGCGGCGGTGCCGATCGCGCTCGGCGATAATTTTGAAGGCTGGCGGATTGTGGGGACGGTGCCGGAGCTGTTCACGACGGTGAATTTTTCGGAAGGGAGGAAGTATGCGTTCGCGAGCGGGGGATTATTTGGCGAGGGGCGCGAAGCGGTGGTGGGAAGTTTTGCGGCGCAGAAGCTCGGCTGGAAAGTGGGCGACACGTTCCGGCCGTATCATGGACTCAACTTCGATCCGGCGACGCAGCACGAGGAGGTGTTTACGGTGACGGGAATCCTTGCGCCGACGAACACACCGGCGGATCGGGTGATCTGGATTCCGATCAAGGGTGTGCAGACGATGAGCGGGCACGATCCGCGGGCGGCGACGGATGTGAGCGCGGTGTTGCTGCAATTTCGCGCGCCGACGGCGGGCATCATGCTCGATGTGATGTACAACAAGCAGGGCAACCGGCTGACGCTGGCGTTTCCGACGAGTGCGATCATCGCGGATTTGTTTTCGAAGATCGGCTGGTTCGACCGCGTGCTGGAGTTGGTGGCGTATCTCGTGGCGCTGGTGGCGGCGGGATCGGTGCTCGCGTGCATCTATGCGTCGATGAGCGCGCGGCGGCGAGACATCGCGATCTTGCGCGCGCTTGGTGCGCGACGGAGGACGATTTTTGGAGCGGTGGTGGCGGAGGCGGCGGCGATCGGGGCGCTGGGCGCGGTCGTGGGCTTCGCGGTTTATTTTGCGCTGATTGCGAGCGTGGCGGAGGTGATTCGCGCGCAGACGGGCGTGGTGCTCGCGGTGGGCGAGTGGCACGCGGTGTTGTGGCTGTGTCCGCTGGGGATGATCGGACTCGCGGCGCTCGGTGGGGTCGTGCCGGCGGTGAAGGCGTATCGCGTGCCGGTGGCGGAGACGCTGGCGCCGGTGTCGTGAGGCGAGTTCAGGCCGGATTGTTGCCCACGGATTTCACGGGTCGCACGGATGGGGATGAATGCCGGCCAGCGCCGGCGCTCCCAGCTATCGGCGGACGAGGGAGCCCATTGTTTTTTGGGGCTGGCGGCGTTCGTCGTCGGTGCGCTGGTTTTGCAAGGTGGTGTTGGACGAACGGTGGCGAGAGCGTGACGCGGTTTCGGGGCGGTCATCCTGCCAGGTTGAATGCGGGGCGCGAAATTTGGTGTCGGTGGTGTGGGTCGACCAATCACGGCGGGAATGGTCGTGGCGGTCATTCACGAAGCGGTTGTCGCGGTGATGAGGTTTATCATTCCAGCGTGGCGTGCAGTCGTCGGCGCGGCGGTGCGTGTAAACGGAGTACGGATACGAGCGGTTGAAGGAGACGTACTCGTAGACGACCTCGGTGCGCTGGCGGGCGATGCGCGCGGCCTCGGCTTCGGCGAGGCGGTTGCTGGCTTCGAGGGCGGCGAGCTGGGCGTTGGCGAGGGCGGTTTGTTCGCGTTCGAGGCGGATGAGGGCGGCGCGCTCGGCTTCAGCTTTGTGGAAGGCTGCGGCGTGGGCGCGGGCTTCGGCGGAGCGGCGTTCGGCTTCGCGGGCGGCGGCTTCGTCGATCGGGTAGCGGGCCGAGAGCTCGGCGGGCAGGAGAGTTTTTTCGACGCCACTGAGACCGTCGGCGTGTTTGATGACGACCTTGCGCGGGGATTGGGAAACGATGGAGGCGTGGCGGAAAGTGCGGCCGTCGGTGAGCGTGAGATCGGCGGCGGAAGTCGGGAGGGCGGCGGCGAAGGCGAGGAGAAGGGCGGGGACGGTGATGAGGCGCTTCATGGGAGTTGAGTGTGCAGGAGAGTGGTGGAGCTGGGTGCTTCGGATGGACAGGAAATGTAGCGGGTAGGTCCGTGGGAGCGAGTGCGGTGGCGGTTTTGGCGGAGGGAGAGGCGGTTGGAACGATTTTCGCGAGCGGGCATCGGGGAGATTCCGGAAAAGTGGATGTGGGCGGACGATCGGGTTGACAGCGCGTGCCGTGGTTTATTGCTAAATCACGCGGTCACACCCCTGTCGTTTCACCCCACGACCGGCCGTTCTGCATCTTGGCGCGCAGCCGAATTTCTCCCCGACGGCGCGCTGGTCCATCCCGGACCTTCAGGTTGGGAGGAAAGAACCCCAATACCCCATGAGAACGATCCTTCGTTCACGTTTGTTCGCGGTCGCGTTTGTCGCTGCCGCTTTCTCGGCGCTCGTATCCACGGTTAACGCACAGGCCTGGTCCTCGACGGACCGCTGGGGCACGTGGAATAATGGCGGCTATATTCTCTACAATAATGTCTGGGGCTCGGGCTACGGGCCGCAGACGATCTGGGCGAACTCGTTCAGCAACTGGGGCGTGTGGGCCAATCATCCGAACAGCGGCGGCATCAAGTCGTATCCGAATGTGACGCGGCGCATCAACAAGCGGCTGAGCACGGTGGGGACGCTGCGTTCGACGTTCAGCGCGACGACGCCGTCGGGCGGGGCGTGGGTGTCGGCCTTCGATTTGTGGGACACGAACCACCAGTACGAGGTGATGCTGTGGATGAATTACACGGGCAACGCGAACGGCAGCGGCAACGTGAAGCCGATCTCGTACAACTGGAATGCGCAGGGCAACGCGGTGCCGGTGTACACGAATGTGAGTGTGGGCGGACACACGTGGAATGTGTTTCGCGGAAACAACGGCGGGAACGAAGTGTTCTCGTTTTTGCGGACGACCAAGACGAACAACGCGACGGTGGATCACAAAGCCATCTTCAACTGGATCCGTGCGCGTGGCTGGATCGGCGACATCACGGTGGGCGATATTCAATACGGCTTCGAGATCACGTCCACCGACGGCGGGAAGGATTTCCGCGTGAATAGTTATTCGGTGACGTCGAACTGAGCGGCGGATCGCTATCGAGCGATCTGTTGCTGCTGTGTCGGAGTGGGTCACAGAGGACACTGAGCTCTGACACAGAGGGCACGGAGATCCGGAAGAGCGCTGGAGAGGCAGGCGTGGAATTTTTCCCACGCCTGCTGATTTTGATGACGAGCATCCTGTTCGGCTACTTGAACTGAATGCGAAGCTGCTTTGCTAGGTCGGTCTTTCGATGAAGGCCTGCATCAGCGGCGGCTCCACGGCTTCTGATCCCGACTGAGGCCAGCTACGAAATCACCATACACGCCACCAAGATTTATGCGGGGGTCTCGAGGAGCTAGGTAGAATTGGGCTGTCGCTTGGTCTCACATAAACAAGTCCCAATCGCCGATAGACTATTGGCCAATAGTTATCTGAGGAGGTGTCCAAAGTTCGCAGGAAAGAGAGAAACGACTCTATGGTTTCCATTTTCATCATGCCGTCGTTACGGGCAAATTCGCTCAACCTGATGGTCTCTTTGATCGCCTCGGGTGATCTGGGATCTAGCGTTGAAATGCGTTCAAGTTCCCAATCCGGTATGCAGGGCTGAAGGAAAAGGACGTGCCATAGTGAACTTCCTGCGGCTTTCGCGAACGCCTCAAAGTCAGCCACTTTTTTAGGTGAGGACGCTGCAAGAAAAGTTTCCGCGACGACTATGAGCATCGCGTGTGCTAGTTCCTCACGACTGGAGGCCCCTGTCCGAGATAACGGATGGAATTTTTGTGCGATGGGGCGAGCTTCTGTAAGTAACACTTCGACCCCACCAACAATCCGATTTGCGTGTTCTACCGTCATATTTTCCGCCGTGTAGCATATTCTAATTCACTCTCCGTCGCTGTCGCCTTCGATGGTTTCGCCTTGGGCGCGGTATTCGTTCAGTTTGTTGCGGAGGGTGCGGATGCTGATTTTGAGCATCTCGGCGGTTTTGGTGCGGTTGCCACTGGTGGCTTTTAACGCCGAGAGGATCGCCTGCTTTTCCATTTCCTCGAGGGGGATGATCGGTGCCGCCGCAGGAGCGGCGGGATTTCCGATTTTTGATGCTGAACTGTCGCTGCGCTCGGTAACTCGATTTTCGATTGGGGGAACAGACGTAGGAAACGAGGGTGGTGTGGAGGTGGGCACCATCGGCGGGGTCGAAAAATTCAGTGGATGGGTGGTGCTTTGCGAGGGGGCTGGGAAAGGGGGGACGGTGGCGGCGGGGAGGTGCGATGGGGTGGAGAAGGTCGGGAGCGGCTCGGGCATCGGCGGGCTCGATGAAGCCGTCGCGGAGACGGGGATGGGGGCGCCGACGAGGTTGCGCGAGAGCGTGGGGAGGCCGAGGGCGGCGGTGGAGACGGGGCGGCCGGTTTCGGAGAGGATGACCGCGCGCTCGATGGTGTTTTGAAGTTCGCGGACGTTACCAGGCCATGGATACGCGGTGAGGGCGGCGACGGCGTGGTCGGAGAATCCGGGGAGTTTCAGGCCGTGTTTGCGGGCGGTGCGACGGAGGAAGGCCTCGGCGAGGAGCACGATGTCTTCGGGGCGTTCTCGGAGCGGCGGTACTTGGACGGGGAATACGTTGAGGCGATAGTAGAGATCGGAACGGAAGTGTCCCTTCTCCACGAAGTGCATGAGGTCGCGGTTGGAGGTGGCGAGGAGGCGGACGTTGACCTTGATGGTCTTGGTGCCGCCGACGCGCTCGAACTCGCGCTCCTGGAGGACGCGGAGGAGCTTGGCCTGGAGGTTGGGCGGGATCTCGGAGACTTCGTCGAGGAGGAGGGTGCCGCGGTTGGCGAGTTCGAAGCGGCCTTCGCGGCGGTCGGTGGCACCGGTGAAGGCGCCTTTTTCGTGGCCGAAGAGTTCGCTCTCGATGAGGTTTTCGGAGAGGGCGGCGCAGTTGACCTTGATGTAGGGTTCGTTGCGGCGGGGAGAGTGGCGGTAGAGTTCGCGGGCGATCATCTCCTTGCCGGTGCCGTTTTCGCCGGTGATGAGGACGGTGGCATCAGTCGGGGCGACGCGCTCGACGAGCTGGCGGAGGCGGGTCATGGCGGGGCCTTTGCCGAGGAGGTCGCCGTCGCCGCCGTCGTTTTCGCTGAAGTAGCGGTTGACCTTGATGAGCTGGCGGTAGGAGTCGGCTTTTTTGAGGATGATCTCAATCTGGCCGGGCGAGAAGGGCTTGATGAGGTAGTCGAAGGCACCGGCGCGCATGCAGGAGACGGCGCTTTCGATGGTGCCGTGGCCGGTCATCATGACGACGAGGGGGCGGTCGGGGAGGGCGCTGACGCGTTCGAGGAATTGCTGGCCGTCGCCATCGGGGAGGCGGACGTCGAGCATGATGAGGTCGAAGGTTTCCTTCGCGAGGATCGCCTCGGCTTGGGCGATGGAGCTGGCGATGGTGACGGAGAATTTTTTGCGCTTAAAGAGCTCGTCGAGGACTTTCTGGATGAGAGGTTCGTCGTCGAGAACGAGGATTCTTTCGAGTGACATGGTGTCGTGATGCGCGCGAAGTGCGGTGGAAGAAAAGGCGGCGGATGTTGGCAGCCAGTTGCAGAAAAGGTGGGAGAAACGCGGAGCGGACCTCCTCGGTTGCAGCCGGGTAACGGGTGATGCAGTGCGAACAATTGGCGGCGAGGCGGGTTTGGCAATCGCGCAAAACGGTTCGGTGCAAGAAGTCGGGGAGCGGTTGTCGGGCGGGTGAGGAGAGAAATAACAGGCGTTCCGAACGGTACGAATGCGAAGGAGCGGGAAATCAGGGAAAGCCCTATGGCGAGGTCTGCAAGGCTTCTGCAAGTATGCGCGCCCCTCGTTCATCATTATTCCTAGTCCCCACACAAAGACCTATGTCCACTACCTCTTCCTTAAAATGCGGCCTGTTTGCACTGGCTGCCGGTTTGCTGACCGCTTCGGCTTCGGCGCAGATGATTGCGCATCCTCCGATCGATGCTTTGCAGCACGGTTGGTATAGCGATGCGGGCCTGATGGGTACCGACATGAGTGTCGGGTACTCCTATCTGGTCGGGAATTACGACACGCAGACGTTCCGGAATTTCTTCGTTTTCGAGCGTCCGAATATCGCGAATGCGCTTTTCCAGAAAGCGACGCTGGATGTTTTCCTGCCGGTTGAGGTGGGTGCTTCTTATTTGTCGGCCGATCCTTCGGACGTGGGGGCGGTGTTTTCGCTCCATCAATTTTCCGGGGATTTGGGCGTGCTCAGGGATGGATCGGATACCTTTGGCAGTTATGCGGCGCTGGCATCGGTGAGCACGCTTTTCGGAAGCGTGACGGTTTCGGAGAGCACGAATGCGGGGGTGCTGCTGAGCATCGAGTTGAACTCGCTCTTCCTCGATTTCCTGAATGGGGCCGCAGGCGAATTCGCGCTGGCGGGCAGCCTGGCGAACGCGGATGCGTCGCCGCTTTCGGATGAGCTGATGTTTCTCAATTCCGAGTCGGCGCAGCTGCCGCAGCTCCGTCTGGAGTTTGTCGCTGTGCCGGAGCCCTCGACGTATGGGCTGATCGGTGCGGCGGCGCTTGGCCTGCTCGTGTGGCGGCGGCGCTCGGTGAAGGCCGTGCGCCAGAGCTGAACAGCTGACGAACGCTGAAGATTTATTTCCCGGGGCGGGTTCGCTGAAAGGCGGGCCCGCTTTTTTTGTGCGGACACGGGGAGGTCGTCCCTCCTGGTTGGGCGGCTCAGGCGGGGATGAGGGCGCGGATCTGTTTGAGGACCTTCGAGGGGACGTAGGGTTTTGGCAGATACGCGACGGGTTCGGCGAGGCCGCGGTGGCGGTCGCCGGAGCGGAAGGCGCCGGAGGCGATGAGGAGGGGGAGGCCGGGGGATTCGGCGCGGAGGGCTTCGGCGACCTGCCAGCCGTCGAGCGATGGGAGGCCGATGTCGGTGAAGAGGAGGGCGATTTCGTCGCGGTGGGCGCGGAAGAGGCGGACGGCTTCGGCGCCGTCGCGGGCCCAGAGGACGCGCCAGCCCTCGGAGGGAAGAAGTTCGAGCCAGAGGGCGCCGATGTCCTGTTCGTCTTCGACGAGGAGGATGGTGCGGCGGTCGCTGTTGGGGATGCTGTCCGAAGTGTCTTCCGGAGCGGGAGCGGGAACGGGTTCGGCGACGCTGGGGGCGCGGGGGAGGAGGAGGTGGACGCTGGTGCCCTGGCCGGGGGCGGAGTCGACTTCGATGAGGCCGCGGTGGGCGCGCATGATGCCGTAGACGACGGCGAGGCCGAGGCCGCGGACTTCGGGGCCTTTGTTGCGGGCGAAGAAAGGCTCGAACATGCGGGCGCGGGTGGCGGCATCCATGCCGCGGCCGGTGTCCTGGACGGAGACGCGTAGGAAGTTTTTGGATTCGGCGGTGGTGGCGCCGGGGACGAAGATGGACTGGCGGACCTCGGTGGTGTTGACGGTGAGGTTGCCGCCTTCGGGCATGGCGTCGCGGGAGTTTTCGAGGAGTTTCTGGATGGCCTGGCCGAACTGGATGGGGTCGATGGTGAGCTTGGAGTCGGCGGCGCCGTAGTTGCGGATGATGTGGATCGCGGGTGACCAGTCGGTGCAGGTGCGGGCGATGACGTCGTCGAGCAGGGCGTGGACGTCGGTGATGGCGAGTTCGGCGTCCTGGGTGTGGGCGAAGAGCTGGAGCTGGCGGACGACGTCGGCGCCGCGGCGGCCGGCGTCGATGATGGTGTCGGCGTAGTGGCCGAGGCGGGCGGGGTCGTCGGCGGATTCGCGCAGGAGGCTCGCGTAGCCGAGGACGATCGCGAGCATGTTGTTAAAGTCGTGGGCGATGCCGCCGGCGAGGGTGCCGAGGCTTTCGAGCTGGGAGGCTTCGTGGAGGCGGCTCTCCATTTTTTTGCGTTCGCGGAGGTCGGCGACGATGACGAGCTGGCCGACGCCGGTTTCGAGCGGGACGACGGTGATTTCGGCGGGGAAATGTTCGCCGCGGGCGCTGGTGCATTCGGCTTCGCAGGGGGTGCCCTGGGAGACGCGGGCGCGGGCGAGTTCGCGGGCGGGGAGGAGGGTGTCGGCGTCGCGGCCGGAGACTTCAGTTGCGCTGATGCCGAAGAGGCGGGTGAAGGCGTGGTTGCACTGGGTGACGCGGCCAGCGGTGTCGATCAGGCAGAGGCCGAGGGGGACGGCTTCGTAAACGGAGTCGAGGAGGGCGTGCATGGCCTTGAGGCTGTCCTCGGCCATGCGGCGGCGGGTGATGTCGCGGGTGGTGGAGACGATGTCGGCGGGGAGGCCGGAGGCGGGGTCGCGACGGGTTTTGCTGGTGGTCTCGGTCCAGAGGTGGGTGCCGTCTTTTTTGAGGAGGCGGTGGACGAGGACGCTTTCGGTGCGCGTGGTGAAGTGATCTTCGAAGGTCCGCTGGAGTTGGGGGAAATCGTCGGAGTGGACGAGGTCGGCGAGAGGGCGGCCGACGATTTCCTCCGGGTGCCAGCCGAGCATGGCGTGGGAGGAGTTGGAGGCGTAGGTGCAGATGCCGTCGGCGTTACTGACGGTGATCAGGTCGTGGATGTAGTCGGAGAGGAGGCGCTGCTGGGCTTCGCTCTGGCGGAGGGCGTCACGGAGTTCGAGATGGTCGGTGACGTCGGTGAGGACGCCGACCCAGTGAGTGGTGGATTTGCCCTGGTTGGTGAGCGGGTAGAGGTGGAGGTCGGCCCAGAAGACGGTGCCGTCTTTGCGCGAGGCGGGGAGGGCTTTGCGCCAGGATTGGGTGCCGCGCATGACGGTATCGACGCGTTCCCATTCGAACTGGCCGCCGGGGGGGCGGAGGAGTTCGGCGAGCGAGCGGCCGACGGCATCGGCGCGGGAATGGCCGGTGAGCTGAGTGAAGGCGGCGTTGGCGTGCGAGATGACACGGGCGGTGCCAGCAGCCTCGCAGATGACGAGAGCTTGGGTGGATTCGGACGCGACGCGCGACATGAGCGCGTCGAGGCGGGCCGCGTCGGCGGAGGCGGATGGGGATTTGTCAGGTGAAGCTGGCACTGAGGACAGAAGATATGAAGGTGAAGCTGGAGCGCCCTTCAATCGTTAAAGCCTAATGAAAATGTTAAAGCGGGGTATCGGGCAAATTGCGGAGATCTTAAATAGAACTTCAGGCTTTCTTGGAATGAGCCGATTTTGACGAGACTCGGTTACTGCATTTTCCACACCATGGCCCCCCGTTTGTTATCTCTCCTGACCCTGATTGAATCGGCACTTTCTCAGAATGAATCGACGTCGGTGGCCAAGGGCAGGCCTTCGAGGACAGTTAATTTTCACAAAGGTCTGGCGAGGGTGGTTTTTAACGACGGGTCGGGCTCGATTTTATTGCAGGGATTCACGCTGGCTGACGGCCAGATTTGCGTGAAAGCGATGTTGGAATGGACGGGCGCGTCGAAGCCTGGAGTGCAGTCGGTTTATCCGAAGGAAGGTTTTAATTGGGCGGGTGCGGCGCATCGGATCGCGGAAGCGTGGATGGATGGGCCGCCGCCGGAGTCGGCTTCGATGGCTGGAGCTTCCGCGGGAGAAGTGTCTGGCGGAGAGATTGAAGCGGCTGGTTGAGGGAGGTCGCGCGGGTGGGCTCAAGGGGGAGCAGGGGAGCGCGCAGGGGATGCGAATAGTTGGGTGCTTTGGGGCGCTGAAGACGTGCGTTGCTCTGAAATGAATGAAGCGGGAACGCGTTATGAGCGGGCTGGCGTGCGCTGTCTCCCAGTGCGCACGGAGCGCGCTCCACCTTAGGCTTCTTGGGCGAAGGAGAGTGACGGAGAAAGTGAGGCGGCCGGTGTTCCGTAGGCGGGGCGGAGTTTTTGCGCGCGGGTTTGGGCGCTGCGGAGCTGGTCGAGGTGGCCGCGGGCTTCGCTGATGGCGGCTTCGAGGCGTTCTGACTGGGCGCGCTGGGCGCTGATGAGTTGTTGGGCGCGTGCCTGGACGGAGGTGTCGAGGCTGGAGGCGACGCCGGGTTCGAAAAGGAGTTCGACGATGCGGGCGACGAGAGGTTGTTCGCGGGCCTGCACAGCGATGGCTTCGGGGAAGAAGCCGTGGGACAGGAGAAGGTGCTCTTCGGCGGTCAGCGTTTCGAGCGCGCCGAGGAGGCGGCTGATGGTCTGCTGGGCGGTTTCCATGGGAGGCCGTGAGCGGTGAGCTTCGCGAGGGCGACGAAGGCTGTGTGAGCGGATTCGTCGCGCGGGGATCGATCAGGCGACGCCGCGTGCCTGGTGCATGCCGCCGGCGTCCTGAGTGCGGAGCATTTCAGCCCAGCCGTCGCGGAGGTCGCGGAC
Source organism: uncultured Nibricoccus sp. (assembly GCA_966249325.1). Classification (GTDB taxonomy): domain Bacteria; phylum Verrucomicrobiota; class Verrucomicrobiia; order Opitutales; family Opitutaceae; genus Nibricoccus. The sequence goes on from CBINDC010000013.1 coordinate 102,466, forward strand.
GAGTTTTTCAACCTCGATGACGGGTTCGACTTTTTTGCGCATGTTGGCCTCGAGGAGGCGGCGCAGGTAGTAGTCGTAGAGGCGGTCGAGATTGGCGGCGTGGTCTCCGCCGGCCTCGTGGTTGAGGCAGGACTGGAGCTCGGCGATGATGTTTTGCGCCTTGAGGAGGTTTGTATTGATAGTCTCGATGCGGCGCGCGTTTTCGTCGGTGGACTGGAGGGCGTCGCGGGCGTGTCCGAGGAAGCGGAGCGCGCCGTCGTAGAGCATCAGGATGAGTTGTCCGGGGCTGGCGGTGAGAACGGCCTGGGCCTGATAGGCACGGGCGTAGCCGGGGGCGACCATGGAGGGCATGGAGGGAATTATTCGGAGTCGGCGGCGTCGCGGGTTTCGACCATCAGTTTGGCCAGGCCTTCGATGATCTGGAGCGGCGGGTAGTTGGGGTCGGCGGCGAGGGCTTTGCCTTTGGCGACGACTTCGGGGCGGATTTCGGGAGAGTTGTTCAAGGCTTCGCGCAGGGCTTGAGTGCTGGAGCTTGAGAGGCGTTCGCCGGAATCGGCTTCGGCCTTGGGCGTGGACGCCTGCTTGGCGGTTGAGAGCGCGGCGGCGTCCGTACGGTTATAGCCGTGGAGATTGGACGTGGATTGTATCATGATGAGTTCTGGGATGTACGGTCAGCCCGCAGAGGGAAGCGATACAGGGAACGCCGTTGGTTGATGAGATGTTATCGTCGCGAGCCGGGGGCGGCTTTAGCGAAAATTTTGTTATTTGCCAGAAGGTGGCTCTGGGGTGAGGCGGAGGGGGAGGGTCTCAAAGGTGGCCGCTGCGGCGTAACTGGCGAAGCGGGTGGGGTTTTGGAGAATGGTGTGGCTGAGGTCGGTGGGACCGGAGGATTTGGAAAGGGAGAGCGCGTGGCGGCGGGCGGAGTTGGCGACGGCGGGGTCGGCGGCGGAGAAGTTGTTGTCGGCAGCCCAGAGGATCTGGCTTTCGCGGATGGGGGCGAGGCGGGTGCGGATGCCGATGGCGAGGGGCGGGTAAGCGGACCAGGCGGTGAGATCGACGAAGAGGACGGCGTCGGCGGCGTAGGGGTTATAAATGTTGAAGAGGCGGTCGATGAAGGCCGGGGGAAGCGGGGAGGTGGAGTTGAGCTGGCGGGAGCCGGTGATGCGGGCGAGTTCGTCGCGGGTGAGCGTGACCACTTCGAAGCGGGCGGTGCGGTTGAGCTCGGCGAGGAAGGCGGCGTCGAGACGGGAGAGGTTTTCCTCGGGGATGGCGAGGCCGTCGGCGGAGATGGGCAGAAGGAGCACGCGACGGATGTCGGCGGGGAGACGCGGGGAGGCGGCGGTGACGTTGACGGGGGTGAAGAAGGGGCCGGCCTTGGCGCCGTCGCGTTTGATGGGGAGTTTTGCGCAGCCGGACAGGCCGAGCGCGAGCGCGGCGAGGAGAAGGAGGCGGAGCGGTGTCATGGGGAAACGGATGCGCGCGATGCGCGCGCGTGGCCAGCGTTAAGAGCCGCTGGAGGAGCTGCTGAAGGCCTGGGTAAGCTGGGACTGCATGTTCTTGATGGTGGCCTGGGCGTTTTCCATGGCGAGGAAGCCGGCTTCCATGCGGGAGCGTTCGGAGGCGAGCTGGCGCTCGATGTTGGCGATCTGGGTGTCGATGCTCGTGTTGCCCTTGTTGAGGGTTTCTTTTTGCGAGCCGAGCAGGCCGCCGGTGCCGGTGCCCGAGGCGCCGAGCAGCGTGGTATTGAATGTTTCGAGACGGGCGGCGAAGCCGGTGGTGGCGGATTTGAAAAAGGCCTCGACCTCGGAAGGTTTGTCGCGAAGGGCGGCTTCGAGTTTGGCGGGGTCCTTGATGGCGAGTTCGGAGGTGCCGGAGGTGAAGTCGATGCCGAGATTTTCGAGGCGGGAGATCGTGCCGGAGAGGCCGCTGACGGCGGAGAAGGCGGTGGAGCGGAGGGTGGACTGCCAGGCTTGGATTTCGCGGTTGTTGCTGAGGATGGCGGCGGTGACTTTGCCGTTGGCGGAGGTGACCTTCGTGGCGGTGTCGATGTACGACTGGACGGCGTTGAATTTCTTGATGAATTCGTCGATCGAGCCGCGCATGCCGGTGGTGTTGGCGTCGACGGTGATGGTCTGGCTGGACTCGGTGTTGGCGGTGACGGTGAGGCCGGTGATGCCGTGGGAGGCGGCGGAGAAGGTGTTGCTGGTGCTGGTGAGGACGGGGCCGCCGTTGACGGTGTATTGGGCGTCCTTGCCGCGCGCGAGTGTCGAGGAGCCGGAGAGGCCGACGGCATCGAGGAAGCCGCCGGCGGCCTCGCTCACGCTCAGGCCGGTGTCGCCGGTGGTTTTGTTGGTGAGGACGACGCGGTCAGCGGCGGCGTCGTAGGAGGCGCTGACGCCGGCACCGGAGTTGGTGATGCGGCCGAGGATGGTGGAGAGGGAGTCGGTGTTGACGTTGTAGCTGACGCTGACGCCGTTGACGGTGAAGGAGCCATTGCCGGAGCCGTCGACGGCGGTAATGGAATTGCGGAGACGGGCGCTGGCGAGCGGGGTGTTCTGGCTGGTGGAGCCGAGGCCGGTGCCGCTTTCGATGACGCCGGTGTTGGTGCCGTTGGAGAGGCGGGCGACGGCGAGAAAATTGGAGGTGTCGTTGGCGGCGCCGAGGGTGATGGCGCTGGCGGAGTTGAGGGAGATTTTATCCGTCGTGGAGTCGTAGCTGGCGGTGACGTTTCCGCCGGTGGCGGTGGAGATTTTGGTGAAGACGTCCTGAAGTGAATCGGTGAGCGCGATGGTGACCTTGGCGCCGTTGACGGTGAAATCGCCTGCGGTGACGGCGGTGGCGGTGGACATCGAGGCGAGGGTGACGCCGGAGACGTCGTTGGTGGCGCTGATGCCGAGGCCGATGTCGCCGGCGCCCGAGCGTTTGCTGGTGGTGGCGAGTTGGGTGACGTTGAAATTGTAGGCGCCGGTGGCGGTGCCGCTGCTTGTGTTGGTGGACCAGGTGGAGCCGGTGGTGGAGGAGGCGGCGGTGCGGCCGGTGAAGAGGCCTTCGGTTTTGAGGGCGCGGGTGGCGGTCTGGAGTTCGCTGAGGCGGGTGCCGAGATTATCGAGGGCGGAGACCTTGCTGTTGTTGGTGGTCTTTTCGGCCTGCAGGCGGGTGATGGGGGCGCGGTTGAGCTCCATGACCTCGTCGATGAAGGATTTCCAATCGAAGCCTGAGATGAGTCCGGAGAGTTGTATGGAGGCCATGGCGGGAAGGGCTAAATATGAAGAGACACTAAGGGCGCTATCGGGGGCATCGGTCCAAAGTGTCGAAACTTAAGGAAGTGTAAGAAAAGCGTCACGATGGCGTATGTCTGCGACTCAGGGGGAATGCGCATGGGGCTCAGATTATATTGAGAGGAGAGCCCGGGCTGCGCTCCGCGTGCTTTTTGAGAGTGGGTGATTCTCTTCGTTTAAGTGGGCCGGAAAATCACTTCGTCGAGTGAGGGGCGAAGGCGTTTTCGGTGGAAAATTTCGATGGGTTTCAGAGGAGAAGCGAGAGGGCGGCGAAATTTTTGCGTTTTCGCTTAAAGTTCGTCGCGGGGCGTTCCGTTTAATCCGGCATCTGCGAGACATCTTGTAGACGGAGCGATCTGACTCCCCCCTCAGATACGTCAGCCACCCGGACGTGGCATTTAGAAATCAAGGAAGATTACCATGTCAGTCGTTATCAACACCAACTACTCCGCCACCGTTGCCTCGAACAACCTGGCGATGTCCAATCAGAACCTCCAGAAGAGCCTCAATCGTCTCTCTTCCGGTTCCAAAATTGTTTCCCCGGCCGATGATGCCGGTGGTCTCGCCGTTTCCATGAAGTTGTCCGCCGCAGCCAAGCGCTCCGGTGCGGCCGCGATCAACATCGGCAACTCCGCTTCGTACCTGCAGACGCAGGACGGCGTGCTCAAAGTCACCGGCAAGGTGCTCGAGCGCATGAGCGAGCTGAAGACCCTCTATAACGATCCCACCAAGAACACGACGGATCTCGCGAACTACGATTCCGAGTTCACCTCGCTGCAAGATCAGCTCGAATCGCTGGTCTCCGAAAAATTTAACGGCGTCACGCTGTTCGGCACGGGCAGCCTCTCGGTTGCTGTCACGGAAGACGGAAGCACGACTTCCGCTGTCACGATCGCCTCACGCGATCTCTCCAGCACGAGCGAAGGCATCGGCGCTCTCACGACCAGCTCGATCACGAGCCTCGGTTCCGCCGGTCTCACGCTCACCGCGATCACCAACGCGATCCAGAATGTCGCCACCTTCCGCGCTGAGAACGGCGCCGAACAGAGCCGCCTCTCCTTCGCGAGCGAATTGCTCACGGTCAACAAGGCCAACCTCGAAGCCGCCAACAGCCGCATCATCGATGTGGACGTGGCCTCGGAGTCCACGCAACTCGCACGCTGGAATACTCTCGTGCAGGCCGGCACTGCGATGCTCTCGCAGGCCAATCAGAGCGCCCAGACCGCGCTCCGCCTCCTGCAGTAAGCAGATAAGATTTAACCGCCGGTTCTCCCGCGCCAACTCCCACGTCAGGTCCGCTGCTCCTCGCGCCAAACGAGATGCAGCGACCGGTCGGAGAGGGAAGAACTCCAGGGCGTTGATTTGAAAAAGCGGGAGCGTCTCGCGCCAAACGGACGCTCCGTCCGCAACGACAGACTCCGGTCCTCTTCCGGAATCGTTCCTTACTACCACTTAGCAAGCTAGCATACAAAGCCCGGCTCCCTTCGGCGCGTCCGCCCTTTTCGGCGGACGGCAAAAAGAAGGCGAGCCCGGGCTATCCCTTCGCAGGGTGACACTTTTGGGGCATTCGCTCCGAACGGCTGGTCCTGGCCGGTTTTCAGGCCCCGTCGCGACTACGGAACGTCGCACTCATCAAGGAAAGATACCACTATGTCAGTTGTCATTAATACGAACTACTCGGCCACCGTTGCTTCAAACAACCTGGCCTCGTCGAACGCGATGCTGCAACGCAGCCTTAACCGGTTGTCCAGCGGCTCGAAGATCGTGACCCCGTCTGATGACGCGGGCGGTCTTGCTGTGTCCATGAAGCTCTCCGCCGCGGCTAAACGCCAAGGCGCTGTTGCTTCGAACATCGGCAATTCCGTTTCGTACCTGCAGACGCAGGACGGCGCGCTCAAAGTCACTGCCAAGGTCCTCGATCGCATGAGCGAACTGAAGACCCTCTACGCAGATCCGACCAAGAACAGCTCCGACCTCGCTAACTACGACTCCGAGTTCACGGCCCTCAAGAGCCAGCTCACGTCGCTCACGACCGAGAAGTTCAACGGTGTTAACCTCTTCGGCACGAGCTCCCTCTCGGTCGCCACGACCGAAGACGGCAGCACGACCTCTGCGGTTAGCCTCGCCGGCCGCGATCTGTCCAGCACCGGCACCGGCATCGGTACCCTCACGGGCTCCGGCGTGTCCGATCTGGGCGACATCACCCTGACGAACATCACCGACGCGATCCAGAGCGTCGCCACCATGCGCGCCGCCAACGGTGCCGAGCAAAGCCGTCTTGGCTTCGCGAGCGAACTGCTCACGACCAACAAGGCGAACCTCGAAGCCGCCAACAGCCGCATCACGGATGTGGACGTCGCTCAGGAATCCACACAGCTCGCACGTTGGAATACCCTCGTGCAGGCCGGCACTGCCATGCTCTCGCAAGCCAACGGTTCCGCCCAGACGGCCCTCCGTTTGATCGGCTAATCGTAAGCACCTCTTCCGGCGGCGGCGACTGCGCCAAACGGTCGCCGCCTCCCCGGAGCAGGCAGTTTACCGCCAGAGCACGGGAAACATCGCTTCCGCGCGGCCTTCGCCAAAAAGGCCCGCGCCCGTGTGGCTCTGTGAGCGGTCCGGCCGGAGATCTCCGCCAGAAACACTACCAGCCTTCGGGCATGAACAAATCGGGGTGAACGCCCTGTCCGGTCAGACTTGAACCGGTCCCCTCAAGTCCGTGGCGACGACGGATAGTCGCAACTCATCAAGGAAAGATACTCCCATGTCAGTTGTCATTAACACGAACTACTCGGCCACCGTTGCCTCAAACAACCTGGCCACCTCGAACTCGATGCTGCAACGCAGCCTTAACCGGTTGTCCAGCGGTTCGAAGATTGTCACTCCCTCCGACGATGCCGGCGGTCTCGCCGTCTCCATGAAGCTGTCCGCAGCGGCTAAACGTCAGGGTGCCGTTGCTTCAAACATTGGTAACGCCGTTTCATTCCTGCAAACGCAGGATGGTGCCCTCAAGGTCACTGCCAAGGTCCTTGATCGCATGAGCGAGCTGAAGACCCTCTACGCAGATCCGACCAAGAACACGTCCGACCTGGCCAACTACGACTCCGAGTTCACGGCCCTCAAGAGCCAACTGACGTCACTCACAACTGAGAAGTTCAACGGCGTCAGCCTCTTCGGCACCGGTTCCCTCTCAGTCGCCACGACTGAAGATGGTAGCACCAGCTCTGCGGTGAGCCTCGCCGGCCGCGATCTGTCGAGCACCGGTACTGGTATCGGCACCTTGAGCGCGTCCGGCGTGTCCGATCTGGGCGACATCACCCTGACGAACATCACCGACGCGATCCAGAGCGTTGCCACCATGCGCGCCGCAAACGGTGCCGAGCAGAGCCGTCTTGGCTTCGCGAGCGAGTTGCTCACGACCAACAAGGCGAATCTCGAGGCCGCCAACAGCCGCATCACGGACGTGGACGTCGCGCAGGAATCCACCCAGCTCGCCCGCTGGAATACTCTCGTGCAGGCCGGCACCGCCATGCTCTCGCAGGCGAACCAAAGTGCACAGACCGCTCTCCGTTTGATCTCATAACGGAACGTCAAAGTTAGTGTTGATCAGAAACTGATACGGAATCTTCCGTGGCCCCGCGCGTGTTCGAGCACGCGCGGGGTTTTTCTTTTTGAAAAGTGGCAAGTGAAGGGGGCGTGAGACGATGCGCCGGACTTGCCGCTTCTGCCATTTTCGGCCGACGTGATTCGTTGCTTCATGCCGACCCTCAAAGAAATCTTCGACCAGGCCGTGCGTCTCCATCGTTCCGGCCAGCCCGCTGCCGCGATCCCGTTATACGAACAGGTCTGCCGCGCAGCACCGACCGTTGCAGAGGTTCATCATCAACTGGGCAACGCGCTCAAAACTCTCTTGCGCTACACGGAGGCGCTCGTGCCACTCGCTGAGGCGGCCCGGCTCGCTCCGGTCGACGCGACTGTGCGACTGAACCTTGGCGTGACGCTACTTGAACTTCAGCGTTACGCGGAGGCGGAGGATCAATTCCGCCGCGCGCTCGCGATCGAGCCTGGCCGGCCGGAGGCACACAATATTCTCGGCAATGCGTTGTTTTCGCAGGGCCGATTGACCGAGGCCGTCGCGTGTTTTCGCGAGGCGCTGCGTCTGCGCGCCAATTACGCGCCCGCGCACGATAATCTGGGCCGGGTGGCTCGCGCGCAGGGACGAATCGAGGACGCAGTTGTCCACTATCGGGCAGCGCTCGCGCTCCAGCCAAACCCCGGCACCCATAGCAATCTGCTCCTCGCGCTCAACTATCTCGACGGCATTTCGCCGCGGGAGATTTTTGCGGAGCATCAACGCTGGGCGCAGCGCTACGCGGAGCCCCTGACGGGCACCGCAAAAGCATTCGAAAACGTGGGCGCGGCGGGCTCGCGCCGGTTGCGCGTCGGCTACGTTTCTCCGGATTTTTCGAATCACGCCGTCGCCTATTTTTTCGAGCCTGTGCTGCGCAACCACGACCGGGCGCGCTTCGAGGTGTTTTGCTACGCGAATGTCCCCGCCGCCGACGCAGTCACGGCGCGACTGCGCGGATTGGCCGAACACTGGCGCGACATCGCACCGCTCAATGACGAGCAGGCGACTGCGCTGATTCGCAGTGACAAGCTCGACTTGCTCGTGGATCTCTCCGGCCACACTGCGCGCAACCGGTTGCTGGTGTTCGCGCGACGTCCCGCACCGCGACAGCTCACGTGGATCGGTTATCCGAATACAACCGGCATTTCGGCGATGGACTACCGCATCACCGACGCGGTCAGCGATCCCGCCGGCAAGACCGAGGCGTTTCACTCCGAGAAACTCGTGCGGATGCCCGGACCGTTTTCCGTTTATCAACCGCCTGGCGAGGCTCCGGCGGTGTCGCCGCTGCTCATGCAAAGCGGAAAGACGGTCACCTTCGCCTGTTTCAACAATTTCGCCAAGGTCACGCCGACGGCCATCGCACTTTGGAGCCGGTTGCTTCGCGAGGTGCCGGGAGCGAGGATTTTCCTCAGGTCGCGCGGACTCGACGATGCGGATACGGCGGCGCGCATCCGTGAAGCATTTCGCGCTCACGACGTGGAGCCGGAGCGCGTGATGCTCGATGGGCGCGAGCTTTCCGTTCACGCCCATCTCGCGCTCTACGGGCAGGTCGATGTCGCACTCGATACGTTTCCCTACAACGGCACGACGACCACGTGCGAGGCGCTGTGGATGGGTGTACCCGTGATCACGCTCGCCGGTGAGACGCATGTGTCGCGAGTCGGAGCGAGCCTGCTCACGCATCTCGGCGCGCCCGAGTGGATCGCTGGCTCGCAGGACGAGTTTGTCGCAAAGGCACGTGCCCTCGCGGAGAATGCCGGGGTGCTGGCGAAGTGGCGTCGCGAGCTTCGCGATACGATGCGGCGCAGTCCGCTGTGCGATGCCGTATCGTTCACGCGCAGTCTGGAGGATGTCTTTATTAGCCTCACGCGCTGAGCCGCGGTCCAATCACGCCTGCAAGCGGCTGAGCGCTTCGCCGAAGGCGGTCGCGTGGGCGCGATGATCCATCAGTGTGCTTGTCTGCAGTTCACTGCGGAGTCGGGTGTGGATGTCGGCGAGCGTATCGGGCGAACTGGCGAAACGCTCCGCGATACGGGCAAACTCTTCTTCGGTTTCGGCAATCCATTCCGGATGCCCCGCCGCGGTGAGGAGCGAGCAACCCACGCGGCTCGCATGACGGTCGCCGCGCAGCGTGATTACCGGCACGCCCATCCACAGCGCTTCGCAGGTCGTGGTAGTGCCGTGATAGGGAAACGTGTCCAGCGCCACGTCGATCCGGTGATAGCAAGCGAGGTGCTCCGTCGTGGTCGCGGCTCCGCCGAGAAGCGTGACGCGCGCCGGGTCGACCCCGGCATCCGCGAGACGCGGGTTCATCTGAGCCGGGTTTAGTCCGAAGCCTTTCAACAGTAATCGCGATCCGGGAACGCCATGGAGCGCCGAGGCCCAGAGTCGCAGCGTACGTTCGTTTACCTTGGAGAGATTATTGAAGGAACCGAAGGTGAGCGGACTGCCGGGATCGCGCGCGGGACGAACGGTGGTGGGCGATTCGGCGGGCGGCTGATAGTTCCAGGCGCAGGGGGCGAAACGCACCAGTTTCTCCGTGTGCAACGCATCGCTATCGTTCAGCGGGTCGGCGATGGCATCGGTGAAACGATAGTCTATCGCGGTGAGTCCGGTGGTGTTCGGGTAACCGAGATAACTGATTTGAACAGGCGCCACGCGCTGGGCGAAAACCGGGAGACGGTTCATGCCGGTGTGCCCGGCGAGGTCGACGAGGATGTCGGGAGCGTCGGCGCGGATTTGCGTCGCGACTTGGGCATGGGTTTTGCCGACGAAGTTGCGCCACAACGTGCCGTAGCCGCGCAGGCGTTCGCTGATGGCGTCGGTCACGAAATGGTCGTGATAGAGCACGACATCGAAACGCTCGCGATCGAGATGGCGCAGCAGCGGCTCGAGGAAATACGCGACCGAGTGCGTGCGCAGATCGGGGGAAAGAAACGCTACCCGCTTTTTCGTCGATGCGCGCGGGGCGGCGGATTTGAGAGAAGAAACCGTTTGTGCCGCAGCGGCGGCGACGGTGCGCGCGGCGATCTGGCCATACTTGATATGCTCGGCGAAAAGTTTTTCGCGGGAGATTTCAGGGAGGTAGTTGAGCAGCATCAGGCGGTAGCTGCGGGCTTCCAGATGATCGGGGGAAAGTGCGAGGCAGGCGTCGAAATCGGCGAGCGAGTCCTTGATTTGATGAAGACTCAGGCGGGCCTGCGCGCGGCCAAGAAAAGCGCCCGCATATCCGGGTTTCAACGACAGTGCGGCGGTGTGTTGTGCGATCGCGCCGGTGTGGTCCTGCTGAATATGAAGCAAGGTGCCGATCTGTGACTGGATGGTGGCGTCCTGCGGTTTGAGCGCGCTTGCACGCCGGTAGGCTTCGAGCGCGCCGGGGATTTTTCCCGCGAATGAGCACACGGCGCCAAGATTTATCCAGGCATCGGCATTTTTGGCGTCGAGTTCGGCGGATTTTCGCAGACTGGTTTCGGCAAAGCCGTGCTGGCCGGTCTGTGCGAGCGCCATGCCGTGCCACAGGTGTGTGAGTGCGACGCGGGGATTCAGGCGAAGGGCTTTGGTGAGCAGCGCCGTTGCCTCCTCCGGCTGGCCGGACTGCAGGGCGGCGGCGCCACCGAGATGATGGGCCTCGAAGCTTGTGGGAGCGAGCGAGCGAGCGCGGGCGTAAAGAGGAAGCGCAGCGGCGAGGCGTCCGGCCTGATGGTGAGCGAGGGCTTGCTGGAGGAGGGCTTGTGCCTGCGGAGCGGCCATTGGCGGGAGTAAAGTGGGTCAGGACGAAGCGGCGAATGACGCGATCGATTCTGCGACGACGGTGCCGACGGTCTCATGACGGTTGAAATAATCGTAGATGCGGCGGCGTTCCTCTGTGGACATCGTGAGGGCGCGTTCGCAGGCGGCACCGAGCGAGGCGAGATCTGCCTGTTCGTAGCGCAGGATCAATCCCCCGCGGTGCAGCGCTTCGAGACGATCGCCGGTTTTGGAGTTTTCGGAGACGGGAACCATGCCGAGGCAGCCGGACCAGAACGGCCGGTCGGTGTGAGTCGCGCTCATGGCGGGCACTGTAAATTTCCGTCCTTCGGGGCAAAGGCTGACTTTGTATCGGTTTACCTGATGCCGGTCTGAGACGGAGACGGAGTGGTCGTGGCTGGCGACGGTGCGGCCGGGAAATCGTTTTTCGAGGAACTCGATCTGGCGGCGCCGGTTGTCAGTGAGGCCGAGCTTGGAGCCGAGGAAGAAAATTTTTTCTTCGGGTGCTGCAACGAACGGCGCCGCGAATGGCACGACATTGGCGACCCAACTGCGATGAATCGTGCGGCATTTTGTCGAGAGCGACGCGCGGCCCCGTTTATCGAGGGGAGATTCGTCGTGGATCAGGATGTCGAGATGCGGCGCGATCTGGCCGAAGCAGGGCATGGTGCGGCTGGCTTCGTCGAAACTGTAGAGCAGGATGCGCCAACCACTGCGTTTAAGAAACGTGAGAAGCTTGCCGAGAACGTCGGCGATTTTTTGGGGATTCTGTCCGTCGAAGATGAGCCAGCGTTCTTCGTCGGGCGCGGGAGGGAGTTGTGCAAGCGAGAGCAGTCCGGGTGATCCGGTGACGTACGTGGGCAAGAATGTGAGTGCGGGGTGGGACATTGCCGAGAAGGCGCGGGTGTTTTCGGCATGCCAGTCGCAATCCAGCCGCGCCATACGCACCAAGGCGAGGTCACCGGGGTTTGCGACGCGGCTCCGGATGTCGAGCGAGGGGACGCTGGCGAGGAAATCGGATGCGTTTTGAAGCGCACCGGCCCATGGACAGAAGTGGGCGATCCGTATGCGGCGGGGTTCGGTGGGCTCGGGCATGGGCGCGAGCAAAGGGTCTCGTGCATCGTTGGCAACGTTGACGCACCGCCGCCGCGCGCTTCTGAATCCAGAAACATGAGCAAGATTCTCGTCACCGGCGCGGCAGGTTTTATCGGAAGCCATACCTGCGATCAGTTGCTCGCAGCAGGGCATTCGGTGATTGGTATCGATAATTTCCGGACGGGCCGCTCCGGGAATCTGGCGGCTGCGACGGGAAAGGAAGGATTCCGCTTTGTTGAGGCGGATCTCACGGGAGCAGGCGTCTTGAGCGAAGTTGTCGGCCAGATGCGTCCCGATGCGATCATTCATCTGGCCGCATTGGTGAGCGTTCAGGAGAGCATGGAGAATACTGCGCTCAATTTTTCCCTGAATGTTGAGCTCACTCAGAGAGTCGCGGAGGCGGCGCGGGCGCATGGAACAGGGCGGGTGGTCTTTGCCTCGTCGGCGGCGGTTTACGGGAATGTGCGGGAGATGCCGGTCAAGGAAGGGGCGGAAAAGGTGCCGGTCAGTCCGTATGGTGCGGCGAAACTGGCGTCGGAGGCATTGTTCCTCGGGCATGCGGCGGCATTCGGTTTCACGGTGCGTTGCCAGCGGTATTTCAATGTTTTCGGTCCGCGGCAGGATGCGCGTTCGCCGTACTCGGGGGTGATTTCGATTTTTTGCGACCGGATGCAGGCGGGGAAAGCGCCGACCATTTTTGGCGATGGCGAGCAGACGCGGGATTTTATATCCGTCCACGATGTGGCCAGGGCCAATGTGCTGGCCGCGACTGCCCGGGATGTCCGCAGCGGCATTGCGAACATTTGCACTGGAGAAGGGACGAGCCTGAACCAGCTTGCTGCGGTTTTACGCTCGCTGATCCCAAACTCGCCGATGCCGTTGCATGGCGCTGAAAAGGCGGGCGACATCCGCCATTCCCTTGGGGATGCGGAAGTGGCGAGACGGGAGTTCGGGTTTGTTTCACAGGTTTCCCTGAAGGAAGGCCTGGCTGGGATTGTCGGGCAGGGATAGGCTTCGCGCCATGGTGGGTGGTCAGGTCTGGGCGAGGGCGGGTGCCGACTGCTCCTGGCCCAGGACGAGGCTTTCGAGGAGAATGCCCAGTCCCTGGGCGTAGGCCTGCGGATTTATGAAGGTGGGTTTCTGTGCCATGGCAGCGCGGATACGGTCGCTGATCTGACGGCGATAAGCCGGGTCGGCCGCGAGCTTGGTTGAGAGCGCGATGTACGACGGCTCGTCCTGAACGATCAGCTCGGGGATTTTCAGCTCGCGCAGCAGGGCGGCGGCCATGCGGGAGCGATGCGTTTTTCCTTCCCAGATGGCGGTGGGGATGCCGAGTTCCAGGGGGTCGATCACCGAGATGCTTCCGGAGAATGGTGCGGTGTCGAGGTAGACATCGGCGACGCGCTCGAGCGCTTTCACGTCGGCGCGCGAGGGCAGCGAGCCGGCGAGTACGATGCGGTCGCGGGGCACGCCGTGGCGTGCGCAGGCGTCGGTGAGTGTGCGCTCGAATTGTTTGACCGGGAATGCGCTCGACCAGTTCGGGTTGAAGGGAAGCAGGAGAAGGCGGGAGTTGGGGACGGCCTTCAGGATTTTCGCCCAGGTTTCCTGCATCTCGGGCAGGATCTTGAAGCAGGCGGCGGCGTTTACGAAGACGATGTCTTTTTCGTTCAGGCCGAGGCTTGCGCGGGTGAAGACGGTCGAGGCGGTTTTGTTTTCGACCGTGTAGTCGAGGCAGCCGGGCGGACCGTCGCAGAAGCGGAGTCTTTCGCTGAAGTGATCCTGGATGCCGGGAAAGTCGTTGAATGTCCCCGTCAGGTAGCCGTCGATGTGGCGCATGCCGGTGGTGACGGGGGAGCAGTAATTGACCAGTTGAACAGGGGCGAGGCGGTGGAGGGCGATCAGAGAAACCTGATTGGTGACCGCGGTCACATTGGTGCCGATGATCACGATATCCAGCGCGGCATCGCGCAGAGTTTTCACCTGTTGGTGGATGTTCTGCGAAAGTTGGGTGAAGGAGTCCGCGAACGAGCGGCAGCGGTCTTCGATAGGTCCCGGGTTGGCGGATACCGGGAACAGGCAGATCTCGAATTTGGTGCGGTCGAGCTGCAACGCCGGAAGCGTGACATGCGTCTCGGTTTGCGCGCCGAAGTGGGCGCTTACAAAGCCGACTTTGATTTTTTTCCGCCCTTTGGGCCGCTTGGCCGGGGTGAAGTCGATAGCGGCGCCGTTTTTCGTCAGGAAAAATTCCATGATGGCGGCGCGGATTTCGGCGAGTTCGCGTGTGTTTCTTCCGCTGAAATAGAGAGGGATGTAGTTAGCCTTGGTGGCGAAGAAGGCGGCGATTTTAAGGGTGAGCGCGTTGCCTGGCTGGCTGCGTGTGCGGCGGAGCATCTCACGCGCGCAGCCGAGCATGAAGTCGTGATAGCGTTCGGCTTCGCCTTCGTGCACGAACACTTGGGGCGCATGAAGGAGGTAGCCGAGGTAATCGTCGAGCAGCCAGGAGGGGATGTTGTCGAGCGGGGGCAGGGCGGCGCCGCGGTGGGCCGGGGCACAAAGCATGCGCGCGAGCAGGGGCCGGAGGTCGAATGTGCCGGCGGGCGTGATCAAGGCTTCGTCGAGGACGGCGAGCTGCGCCTCGGATTTTTCCGTGGGGAGTTCCGAACTGAGGCCGCATTTGACGAGGGAGCGGAAGACGCGGCCAAACGATCCGCCGAAAAGGCTCTCGAGCGTTCCGGCGCCGGCCGTGACGAGGAAGTTCATGAGGCTTTGCTGCAGGTCGTCGATTTGCGCGCGCACGGCGTGATCCGCGGGCGTTTCCGAATAGGAGCGGACGAGTTGTTCGATGGTCTTTATTTCGTCGTCACCGAAGAAATCTCCGGGAGCGCCGTCATTGGCGGCCGCTGCCGGTGCGGGGACGAGTTCGGCGAGCAGGTTTTTGATTTCGGATGCGCGTGCGATCGACTCGGCATCCGGCGCGAGGCGGAGTGCTTGCTCGACGTGCGCGATGGCTTCGTCGAAGCGTTGCTGGCGCACGGCGGATTCGGCGAGGTCCATCGTGCTCTGGAAGTCCGCGGAGGCGGTTCCCGATTTTTGCCATTCGACGCCGGGAGCGGCGGGTTTGGGTGAAGACAGATTGGCGGCCTCGAAAGTCTTTCGTGCATTTTCGACGAGGGCCGCGTTGTAGATGTCGGAATGATTGAGGACGATGCGCGCGAACATGGTTCGGACGTGCGGCTGCACCGTGTGAATCATGCTGCCGGGTTTGGCGCGGTAGAAGAAGAGGGGCTCCGGAATGCGTTTTCCGGTGAAGCCCCGTTTGCCGCAATTGATCCAGAAGTCCCAATCTTCGAGGCCCTTCGTCATGTTGGTGTTGTAGCCACCGGTCGCGGTCCAGGCGGTTTTGCGGTAGAGCGAGGTGCAGGTGAAGAGGTTCTCTTTGGTGCAGAGGCGCTCGAAATTGTAGTCGATGGCGTGGCGGAGAGTGTTGTGCGCTCCGAAGTAGAGCCAGTCGGTGTAGGCGATGGCGGTGCCGGGATCTTTTTCGAGAAGGGCGACCGTTTTTGCGAGAAACGCGGGGTGGATTTTGTCGTCGGCGTCGAGCGGGAGGATGTATTCGCCGCGTGCGTGGGAGATGCCGGCGTTGCGCGCATCGGAGAGGCCTCCGTTGTTTTTTTCGATGAGGCGGATGGCGCGCGTTGGATTTTGGAGAATGAGGTTTTGGGCGACCGCGCTGGTGTTGTCAGGACTGCCGTCGTTGACGATGAGGATTTCCCAGTGAGGGTACGTCTGCGCGATGACGCTGTGCACAGTTTCTTCAAGAAACTCGGCCTGCTTAAAACACGGGATGACGACTGAAACGAGCGTGCCGGTGCGCGTGCTCGCGACCGAAGGCTGCGATGATTGTAGTTTGCCCTTCGCGGAAACGATTTCGCGGGCCGCGAGGAGTTGGGCTTCGGTATAGGCGGAGGGATTATTTAACATCACCTGCGCGCAGCGAACCTCGTGATGGGCGACAGTTTGCGAGTATACACCGCTCTGCTTTTCGTTGTAGAGAAGTCCGACGGTCTGGACGTATGCACCGCGCGCGCCGGTCAGGCTGGTGGCCAGCCAGAAATCCCAATCTTCATAACCGCGCACGTTGTCACGGTATCCGCCGACGCTTTCCCAGAGACTGCGCCGGTAGACACAGCAGTAAACGAGTTGGTTGCAGCGACTGAGGGACTTTGGATCGTAAGCACCCGGCTTTTTGCGCTCTACCCGTTTGCCATCGTCGAAAAGCGAGTCGGCATACACTAAATCGATACGCGGATCGCGGTCGATGGCGTTGAATGCTTCCTGGAGGTAAGTCACTTCGATGCGGTCGTCTGCATCGAGCGGAAGAATGAATTCGCCCCGCGCCTGGAGGATGCCCGCATTGCGCGCGAGGGCGGGCTGTCCTGAATTGACCTGATGGATGACGGCGATCGGGCGATTTTTGAATTCTTGAACGCAGGAGTCGGCGATCAGGGCCGAGTCATCTGTGCTGCCGTCGTTGACGATGATGATTTCGAGTTCCTCGAAAGTCTGGTTAACAACGCTGCGGACTGCTTCGCGGAGAAATTTGCCGTAGTTGTAGCAGGTGACGATAACGCTCGCGCGGATCGTCTTGGAGGATTGCGTCGCTCCATTCGATACGCCGATCTTGGCATAAAGTATGTTATTGGTAAATACAATAGGCGCCTCCTCGTGGCATGCTTCGGGGATGTATCCGGCAAACGCAGAAATATCGATTCGTTCCCCCTGTGTAAACCGGCGGGCGAACGCCTCGGCGGAATAGTGATCGAGCGTTCCCGCGCGGTTGTTGGCGACCGATTGCACCTTATTGACGGGATTGCAGAAGGCGACGGAGCGCTCGAAGCAGAGGAGCGAGGGCAGGCTTTCCCTGAAACGCGAAGCCTGTTCGCTCAAGATTTGTTCGAGTGTGTTGGGGTTCTTGAAATCCAGCGTTTTCAGCAAAGGCTCCAAATCCCCCGTTCGATAAAGCGAGCTGGATACTTCCAGTGGATAGGCGAAATCGAGTTCGGCCGCAGGCCAGGCGAATTTGACGATACCGTGGCCCGCGGAGGTAAAGGGGGGGATACGCTGCGCTCTATCGAAAGGGTAGCAGTATGTGGTGTTATGTCCGAGTCGCAGGGAAAACCCGAGCGCGTCTTTATGGGCAGCCAGTGCGGCCGCCGCCTCGGTGATGCTGAAGGGCTGTACGAAGAGATTGTCGTCTACGATAAAGAGAACTGCGGACGATGTCTTGATCAGCGTGAATACGTCCGCACGAAAATCGCGTTCGGGAATGAACCTGACCTGCGGATAGTCGTGCGCGAGCTGCTGGTAGTGCGCGCGATGGGTCGCATCCGAAGCGACGTATAACACCTGTAAGGTAACCACAGCGGCATCGGTGCAGCGGGCGAAATACGAACGCAGTGTCGCATCGAGCTGCATCGCGCGGTCTTTGCTAAAAACCACGCCGTGGATGCGCCTCAGATCGGATGCATCAGGCTCATCCTTTTTTTTTTGGGCAAGCGAAGCGGCCGCTCCCACCGACGGGGCCGTTGTGGCGGGCGTCCTTGCGGCAAGAAACTCGCGCATGGTTTTCCGCCACACTTCGCACATCGTGCGTTCGCTAGGGACATCGGCCACCATGTACTCCGCGAGGAGTTGATCCGCGGCGGCGAGAAGTTGATCGCGGGTCATGTTTTTTATCTTGGTCCCCACGGCTTCGACATTTGCGAGATGAGGCGGGTGCGGCCAGGATCGGGCGACCGTTTGAACGGCGAAGCCGAGCTTTCCGAGCACGTGCTGGTATTTCGCCTCGGTCCATCCGTCGTAATGAATCGCCCACCCCGCCTCCTGTGAGCCGAAGCAATGGCGCAGCACCGCCTGCTTCATGGAGAGTGGAATATTGGATACAAGTTGCCGTGCGCAGCCCTCGACATCGGGGGTTTCGATATGCAGGCGTCCGCCGATGCTCAGGCCCTCATGCCAGAGGATAAGGAGGGCGAGCGCCTCGGAACGTTGAAAATGCTCGAAGACGTGATGCAGCCTGATCTCGTGCAAGCCCTGTGCGGGCAGACGGAGTTTGGTGATGTCGCCAAAAACGTCCGCGCCAATCTGAGTCTGGCAGGTATGCTCTGAGGGTGGGTAGTCGATATTGATGTATTCGGGAAAATGATATTCCCCGCACCCGAGATGGAGGCGCAGTGGCACTCCTCGCTGATATGCGCTGGCTTCGATCAGTTGATCGACGAGAGGGAGGTCGGTGGCGAGGGTGGGGCGCAGCGGTTTGGGCGATGCCGTTGAGACGGGCCCGCCTGGCAGGGATCGCAGGAACTCGTGCGCCGCCTGAAAGCCGGGCTCCGCCGCAACAATCTCCTCCACGAGCCCGCGTGCTACGGGGGCCTCACCTCCGTCGCGAAGGATGTGCGCGAGGTACCATCGTACGCGCCAGTGCGAGAATCCCTTGCTGATGGTTTCGACCAGATCCTGCCCTGCCTGTACGACCTTGTCCTGGCCCAAGAGCGCCAGCGCGCGCCAGAAACGATAATGAAGGCCGAGACCGTGTTGTTCAGTCGCGAGGTAAGGGGCGGCCATCTCGATGACGACGGCGCGTTCGTCACCCGCGCAGGTCATGATGACTTTTTCGGCATCAAGAACTTCTTCGATCTCCAGATTCCGGCCGTCGTAGAGACGGCTGATGGTGAGCGCCTGCACCAGGGAGGACACTTCGAATCCGATCGTTTTGGGTACCGCGAGCGCGACGTCGCCCAGAACGAAGAGCTGATAATCCATCGCAGAGAGATCCGCGTAAATTTCGTTCAAAGTCGGGTATCCGTGCATGGATGCAGGAGCGGCTGCTTCGGACGCCTTCTCGTCGAAAAGCCGCAGATCGTCGATCAGGATGATCGCCCCTTTGGGTGCTTTTTCCGCGATGATCTGTAGCTCCTCGCGAATAGGCGTGTTTTGCGATCCTTGGGCCGTGACCCCCTCACTGTAATGTCCATCGAGCCAGAATAGTGTCGGTCCGCTGATCTGCCCGACTACTTCGGCGAGCATTGTGGCCGAGTCGCCGCAGTGCACGTGGATGTCGGGATCGCCGACAAAGCGCTGACGCGCTTTTGCAGCGAGTGTATTCGAAAGTTCGATCGTATGAACGACTCGAAAAACCGCGCGAGCATTGGCGGTCGTGTCGCCTAGATAAGTCCCCGTTTCCACGAAGGCCTCGAGCGCGAAAGAGGAAGCGAGCTTTCGCATGAAGTCGGGATGAAGATTGCCGGTCGAGTTTTTGATTCGAGGTAAGGTTAGCATGGGAGCGATTGGGGATTTTGTGCGCCGGTGCGTTTTGAGGTTACAGGATCGCGCGGATGCCGCAATGCGACCACGTGCCTTCGGGCTGGGAAAACGGAGAGTTTTCGAAAGTTGCGAGAATCTGCATAAACGCGGTGGCGAGACGATGTGAGGGATTCACCCTAGCAGTCTGTATGCTCGGCTGCCTCTTAGGTCCTTTTTTTGTTGTATGATAATAAGTTAAAAATTTAATTTTGGAGCGTTCAGTCCGGCAAGCCGGCAAGGTGACGAACACCCGTGAGATGCGGAAAAATTTGCCCGCTCACTTTCTTGGGGCGCAAAAAAGGCGGGCCCTGTAAAGGCCCGCCCGAGAAAAAGAGCGAAACGGCTGTGGATTTACTTCACCGGGTTGCCCCACTCGTCGGTTTTGGCGCCGGTGTTTTCGAAGCAGTTGATCATCTCGATCGAGGCGACGTGGCTGATGACGGATGGCTTGGTCACGCCTTCGAAGCGGCAGTTGATGAGCTTGATGCTGCCGATGGGGGTGCGCTCGTAGCCGCGCAGGAACAATGCGTGCGGGGCTTTGGCGGCGGTGAGGTTTTCGACGACGACGTTGCGGAGGATCGGGTCGAATTTGCCGGTGTCGCCTTCCTCGTAGAAGAAGTCGGCGAGGATCACGGCCTGCTTCACTTGGCCGACCTTCACGTTGCGCACGTAAATGTTTTCGATGACGCCGCCGCGGTGGGAGTTGGTCTTGAAACGCAGCGCGCGGTCGAGCTCGGGGCTGCTCATTTCGCAGTTTTCGACGAAGACGTTGCGGCAGCCGCCGGATATCTCGCTGCCGATCACGACGCCGCCGTGGCCTTCGACCATCTTGCAGTTACGGATGATGATGTTTTCCGAGGGAATGTTGAGGCGGCGGCCGTCGGTGTTGCGGCCGGACTTGATGGCGATGCAGTCGTCGCCGGTGTCGAAGATCGTGTCCTCGATGAGCACGTCTTTCGACGACTCGGGGTTGCAGCCGTCGTTGTTCGGACCGTGGGTTTTGATCTTCACGCCGCGCACGGTGACGTTGGTGCAGAGCACGGGATGGATTTCCCACATGGGTGAGTTGAGGATGGTGACGCCTTCGATGAGCACGTTCTTCGAGCGGTAGGGCTGGATAAACATCGGGCGCAGGTAGGAGCCTTCGGCGAAGATGCGCTGCTCCACGGGCACGCCGGCGTCGCAGGCTTCCTCGAGTTTTTTGCGAGCCTCGTGCTGACGGGGCATGCCTTTTTTCCAGCCGCCTTCGTCGTTACCTTTCCAGGGCCACCAGTTTTCCTTCGAGGCGCGTCCATCGAGGGTGCCTTTGCCGGTGACGGCGATGTTTTCCTGTTCGAAGGCGTAGATGAGCGGCGAATATCCCATGCACTCCATGCCTTCCCAGCGCGTGAACACGGCGGGCAGGTAGTCTTTGGGGTCGGTGGAAAACGCCAGCGTCGCGCCTTCGGAGACGTGGAGGTTGACGTTGCTCTTCAGGTGAATCGCGCCGGTGGCGAACACGCCCGCCGGGATCACGACGCGGCCACCGCCGACTTTGTGCGCGGCTTCGATGGCTTTGCGGATGGCGGCGGTAGCGGAGGTTTTGCCGTCCGCAACGGCGCCGAACTCGGCCGCCGTAATCACGAAATCGCGCGCGGGGAAAACCGGGGCCTTGATGCGCGCCAGAATCGTATCGGCCTCCGCCCAGATCGCGGCCGTCGCACTGGCCCCGGTGCCTGCGTTGCGGGTGGCCGGGGCAGTCGTGGCGGCTTGAACGCCAGGCGCGGCGCCGGCGGAAAACGCGATGAGCGTGGCGCAGCAGAGGGAGAGAAGTCGGGCAAGGGAGGGTGATCGCATGAATTGAGCGGGTTTAGGATTAGGTCCGGGGTGGGGCAGGGCGGATGCGCGTGAGTTGAGAAGCGATCACGCATCGCAACCGCAGCCACGAGCCTATCTGCGTAGAGGAAGCAGCGCGCAGTCTTCAACGCGTATTTGCCCGCACCGTCCGCGTTTCCCGAGTGCGCGACGCCGCGCTGTCCGATCAACACCACACCACATCTTTCCCGCCGCTTTCGCTGACGTTTCCGCGCCGAAAATCCCACGCGGCAATTGCTGCCACCTAGGGGTTGTCACCCGGTCGGCAAAACTTGCCTGCATTTTTTAGTGAAACGTAACATGTTTGATGGATAACGACTAAAGAAGCTGGCATCGGCATTGCTAGGGAAGAGACCCTAAATGAACATCGGCGTCTACCAAAGTGCAGCTTCCCTCACCGCGCTCGAGCGCTGGCAGGATGTGACCGCGCAAAACGTCACCGCCGCCCAAGTCACCGGCTACCGCAAGCGCACCGTCGAGTTCTCTGCCATCCCGATGGGCGAGCTCTCCGCCGATCCCGCCAGGAACAAACTCGGCAACAGCGACACCCCGCGCCCGCTTTTCCCCCGCGCCACCACCGGCGTCAGTTTCCAGCACGGCGAAAATTTCCCGACCCAGCGTCCCCTCGACTTCGCGATCGAGGGCAACGGCTTCTTCGAACTGAAACGCCCCGACGGCTCCCTCACCTACACGCGCGAAGGCACGTTCCACATCAGCCCGGAGCGCAAACTCGTCTCCCGCGATGGCTTCGAGCTCATGAACAAGGACGGCAACGCCGTGCAGCTCATCCCGGGCGCGGGCGAGCTCACCATCGTTGAGGACGGACTCCTCGTGCAGGGCACCACGCAGATTGGCCGTCTCGGGCTGAAGACCGTGGAAAACACCGCTGACTTCACGCCGGTCGCCGCCGGTGCGTTCGATCTGGTGGAAGGTGCCGAAGCGGTCGACGTCGATCCCCAGGACTTCGCCATCATCCAAGGCCATCTCGAAGGCAGCAACGTCACCCCGATGCAGGAAATGATCGCCCTCGTTCAGATCGCCCGCGCCTACGAGGCCAACCAGAAGAGCATGACCACGCAGGACCAGATCCTCGGCCGCGCCATCGAAACCCTCGGCTAACCCGCACGCCTGCGCCGCCTTCATCGATTTTCTAAACGCCAGCCACTCCACCGCCCGCCGCCATGAACCTCTCCCTCTACTCCGCCGCCACCGGCATGGAAGCCCAGCAGCAAAATCTGAATACGATCGCGAACAACCTCGCGAACGTGAACACCGCCGGCTTCAAGCGCAGCAAGATCGAGTTTCAAGACCTCCTCTACCAGAAGCCCCGCGCCGCCGGCGCCGAATCGGGTGGCGGTAATATGGTCCCCACCGGCATCGAAATCGGTAACGGTTCCCGCGTCGCCGCCACTTCCAAGGTCTTCACTCAGGGCCAGCTCACGCAGAGCGGCGAAAAATTCGACATCGCCATCCAAGGCGAGGGTTTCTTCGAGGTTCAAAAAGCCGACGGCACGCTCGCCTACACCCGCGATGGCGGCTTCAAACTTTCCCCCAACGGCCAGATCACCACGAGCGACGGCCTCCCCGTCCTCAGCGGCTTCCAGCCCGTTCCCGCCGGCACCACCGATGTCACTGTGACCGACAACGGCGACGTCACCTACAGCGGTCCCGCCGGCAGCCAGACTTTCCGCCTCACGCTCACGCGCTTCGCCAATCCCGCCGGTCTCCGCAGTCTCGGCGGCAATCTCTACGAGGAAACGCCCGCGAGCGGCGCTCCCGAATCAGGCGCTCCCGGCGAACAGGGCTTCGGCACCACGCGCCAAGGCTACATCGAGACCTCCAACGTCAACATCGTGGAAGAAATGGTGAACCTCATCGTCGCCCAGCGCGCCTACGAAATTAACAGCAAGTCCATCCAGACCTCGGACGAGATGCTCCAGAACCTCGCCCAGCTCAAACGCTGATAAGACGCCGCCGCCATGAACGCCCGCCCCCTCGCTCCCTTTCTCGTCTCGCTGCTCCTGGCCTTCGCCGCCTCCACGCTCGCGCCCGCCGCGCGTGCCCAGAATTCCGCTACAACGGACATGGCTCCCGCCGCGCTCCGTACCGCTCTTCTCGCCGACGTCGCCAGCCAGCTCTCCGCGCACTTCCGCTCGGAGGGCGAACTCCTGCTCGAGTCCGTCCGCCCGCTGCACTTGCCCTCTTCCGCAACGCCGCTTGCCGTCGAGGTCCTCGAATTTCCTGTCGCGCTCGCCTCGTCGATGATCGTCCGTGTACGCGTGGGTGCCACCGATTCCGTCGAACACACGCTTGTCGTCCGCGCCCAGCTCTCCCGCGAGGTCTGGGTCACCCGCGCGCCTTCCGAACGCGATGCCTCTTTCGATCCCGCGCAGCTCGACACCCGCCGCGTCGATGTTCTCCGCGAGCGCGACTCCATCCCGGTCACCGAATCCTGCGCCGACTACACCTTTAACCGCGTTGTGCCCGCCGGCCGGATACTCGCCTGGCGCGACGTCTCCCGCCGCGCACTCGTCAAACGCGGCCAGGTCATCGAGGTCTCCGCCGTCGACGGCACTCTCTCCATCACGATGAAAGCCCTCGCCATGGAAAATGGCGCCGCCGGCGAAACCGTGAAGGTCCGCAATCTCGATTCGAAAAAAGAGTTCAACGCCCTCGTGGTCGCCGACTCCCGCGCCCAGATCCGCTTCTAACCGCCTCTTCGCTGTCCCGATGAAACTCTCCCGCTCCCTCACACTTCTCTGCGCGCTCACCCCTTCGCTCGCGCTGGCCGATTCGCTCTGGACATCGCCCGCCTCGAACGAGCGTCCCATGTTTGCCGACCGCAAAGCCGCGCGCGTGGGCGACATCGTCACCGTCGTCGTCGCCGAAACCGCCGCCACCTCGTCCTCTCAGAGCAAACAAACCAACAAGGACGGCAGCCTCGACGCCAGCGTCACCTCTTTCCTCTTCCCCGGCAGCCGCCTCGGCACGCACAACGGTGCGCTTCCCTCCACGAGCCTGTCGGCCGGCAGCACCTTCTCGGGTGGCGGCCAGGTCGCCAACTCCCAGAGCCTCTCCGCCCGCGCCGCCGTCCTCGTCTCCGACGTCCTTCCCAACGGCAACCTCGCCATCGAGGGCGTGCGCGTCGTCACCTTCTCCGGCGAAACCCAGTACATCGTCCTCCACGGCATCATCCGCCCCGACGATATCACGAGCGCGAATACAGTCGCCTCCACGAACATCGCCGACGTCCGCATCGAATTCATCAGCGAAGGCAGCCTCACCGACGCCCAGAAAAAGAGCTGGCTGCTGAAACTCGCCGACAAGGTCCGCCCCTTCTAACCGCCGCGAAAGCCCCACGCCATGCATCGCCTTTCTTCATTGGTCACTGGTCATTGGTCACTGGTCATTGCCCTGCTCGCCGCCTTCATTGCGCTGCCCGCCGCCCACGCCTCCCGCGTCAAAGACCTCACGCAGGTCGCCGGCAGCCGCGACAATCAACTCGTCGGCTACGGTCTCGTTATCGGTCTCGCCGGTGATGGCGACAGCAACGCCGTCACCACGCTCCGCTCCGTTGCCAATACCCTCCAGCGTTACGGCATCACCGTCTCCGCCGACCAGGTGAAGGCCAAAAACGTCGCCGCCGTCATGATCACGGCGGATATCGCCGCATTCATGAAAAACGGCAGCCGCATCGACGTCACCGTCGCCTCCCTCGGCGACGCGAAATCCCTCCAGGGCGGCGTCCTCCTGCAAACTCCACTCATGGGTGCTGACGGTCGCGTGTACGCCGTCGCCCAGGGCCCGATTGCCGTCGGCGGTTTCATCGGCGGCTCCGGCGGTCCCGGCGGCGCTACCGTCCAAAAAAATCACCCCACCGTCGGCCAGATCAGCAACGGCGCCATCGTCGAACGCGAGATCCCCGCGACCTTCGTCCGCGACGGTCTGCTCTCCCTTCAGCTGCACAATCCCGACTTCACCTCCGCCTCGCGCATGGCCAAGGCCATCAACGCCCTTTATCCCGCCGCCGCCTCGGCGACCGACGCCGCCAGCGTCTCCGTGAAGTTACCCGATAACTACATCGGCCACGAGGTCGCCTTTCTCGCCGACCTCGGCGCCATCGAAGTCACTCCCGATTCCAATGCCCGCATCGTCATCAACGAACGCACCGGCACCATCGTCGCCACCTCCACGGTCCACATTTCCAAAGTCGCGATCAGCCACGGCTCCCTCGTGATCAACGTCACTTCGAACCTCGACGTCTCCCAGCCCGGCGCCCTCAGCGGCGGCCAGACTGCCGTCACCGAGAGCACGCAGACCGCCGTCGTTGAAAAGAAAGGCCGTCTCATCGTCGTCGAAGAACTGCCCACGGTCGATCGTCTCGCCTCCGGCCTCAACGCCCTCGGCGTCTCCACCCGCGAGATGATGTCCATCTTCCAAACTCTCAAGCGCGCCGGCGCCCTTCAGGCCGAGCTCGTCATCAACTGATCGTCATGAGCGTCTCCGCCATCAGCAACCACACCGCCGCCAGCGCCTCCGCCGCCATCGATTACGGCACGCCCGCTGATCTCTCCGCTCTTGGCGGCGGAAACAAATCCCGCACGCCCACGCCCGCCGACGTCAAGAAAGCGGCCGCCCAATTCGAAGCCATCATTATGCGCCAGCTCCTCGCTCCCTCCATCGAACCGATGATGGCCGGCAGCATGGGCGGTGGCGCGGCCGGCAGCGGCGGCGGTGGCGGCGTTTATGCCCACATGCTCACCGAAGTTCTCGCCGACAGCCTCTCGAAGGCCGGCGGTCTCGGCCTCGGCAACATGCTCGAAAAAGAATTTACCGCCCGCAACGCCGGCACGTCCTCGCAAGCGCAGGCCGTCACCTCCGCGCCCCTTTCCTCCAAAGCCCTTTTGAAACCTTAACCTCATCCACTGAATCACTGTGAGTACATCCTGGGAATTTATCACTGAATGCCTGCGCAACGAGTTGCAGGAATACGGAGCCCTCCTCGGTCTCTTCGAAGACCAGCAGGCCAATCTCCTCCGGCGCGACGCCGACGCCGTCCTCGCCCTCGCCAACTCTCTCGAAGAGCAGGTCCGCCGCGCGCATGATGTCCGCGAACACCGCGAACAAACCGTGAGCCGCTTCGCCAGCTCCATCGGCGAGCCCGAGGACTCCACCCTCCGCCAGCTCATCCATCACTTCCCCGCCGAAGTGCATCCGCTGATCAACGCGCTCATCGACGAGATCAACCACCTCATCCACCGCGTCCGCCGCGGCGCGCGCCAGAATCAGGTCATGCTCGCCCGCACCGTCGAAGCTCACGAGGAGGCGCTCCGCCTGCTCCGCCCTGACAGCTTCAACAAGA
The DNA here is from genome assembly GCA_966249325.1 of uncultured Nibricoccus sp. Taxonomy (GTDB): domain Bacteria; phylum Verrucomicrobiota; class Verrucomicrobiia; order Opitutales; family Opitutaceae; genus Nibricoccus. The sequence continues at coordinate 128,795 of CBINDC010000013.1, forward strand.
CGTATTCACCGTCTGGAGCCGTTGCTCACGCCGGCGCCTCCGGCTGGCAGGCCGCCGGCTAATCGCCGTCGGTTTTCCCTCCTCACTCTTCACTTTTCACTCTTCACCATGTCCGGCCTTTTCGGAGCACTTTCCAATGGCATCAAAGCCCTCAACGCGCAGTCCCGCGCCATTGAGACCGCCGGGCGTAATCTCGCGAACGTCAACAACCCCGACTACGCCCGCCAGCGCATCGTCTACGGCGACCGCGGCACCGTGAAGACTCCCCTCGGCGCGCAATCCCTCGGCCTCGAAGCCAAGCAGGTCGAGCAGATGCGCGACTTCCTCCTCGACCGCCAGGTCGTCCGCGAAGTTTCCCTAAAATCCTCTTACGAAGCCCAGCAGGCCGCCTATCAAAAAGCCCAGGCCGGCCTCGGCCAGTCCATCGACCGCACGGGCGAGACCGACACCACCGGCGCCGCCGGCTCCGGCAGCGGCATCGCCGAATCCCTCAGCGATTTCTTCAACTCGTTCCAGAGCTTTGCCGCCCGCCCGACCGATCCCGGCGAGAAACAAACGCTTCTCCAGAAAGCAGGCATCCTCACCGATCGTATCCAGCTCACGGATAACCGTCTCGCCGAGGTCCAGTCCGACCTCACCTACCAGGCGCAAAACGACGTCGACGACGCCAACCGCCTTCTCACCTCCATCGCCGAGCTCAACGCCCAGATCGGCCGCTTCGAGATCAACGCCCCCGGCACCGCCGTCGACCTCCGCGACCAGCGCCAGGCCCAGCTCGAACAGCTCGCGAAAAAAATCTCCTTCGAAACGCAGCCCGACCCCGCCGGCTCCGGCCAGATCAACGTTCTCGCCCGCGACGGCAGCGGCAATCCCATCACCCTCGTCAATCTCGCCACCGTCGCCGGTCCTCTCAGCCTAAGCGGCTCCACCATCTCCGGCGGTTCGCCCTCCACGGCGCTCGATGTATCTGGTGGATCGATTCAAGGCGCCATCGTCGCCCGCGACACCGGCGTCCAGGATCTCCGCGACAATCTCGACGCTCTCGCCAGCCAGCTGGTCACCTCCGTCAACGCCGCCTACTCGCCCTCCGGAGCCAACTTCTTCAACCCCGCCGGCACCACCGCCGGCACTCTCTCCCTCGCGACCGGCCTCACCGCCGCGACGCTCAAAGCCACGACCCCGACCGGTGCCGCCGGCGACAACGACATCGCCAAGGCCGTCGCCAATCTCGCCAACACCTCATTCTCCGTCACCGGCGGCGACGACATCGACGGCACCTTCAGCCAGTTCTACTCCACCACCGTCGCCAACTTCGGCCAGACCCTCGCCACCACCAACTCCCGCGTCTCGGAGCAAACCAACATCGAGACCCTCGTCCGTACCCAGCGCGACGGCGTCAGCGGCGTCTCTCTCGACGAAGAGATGACCGACCTCATGAAGTACCAGCGCTCCTTCCAGGCCTCCTCGCGCGTCATCCAGGTCATCGACGAACTCCTCGACACCATCGTCAACCGCCTCGGCGTCGGCTGAGCTAATTAAGAGGGGTAAGACGTATAAGAAGACTAAGAGGTATAGGCCTCGATCACCACACCGCTCTTCAAAACCGCCTCCCTTACTCCTCTTACCCCTTACACTTCTTACCTCTCTTAAAAGCCATGCGCATCGCCACCAACTCCGCCTCCGAAGCCGTCCTGGTCCAGCTCACCAAGCTCAGCCAGCGCCAGGCCCAGCTCCAGACCCAGGCCGCCACCGGCCAGCGCATCTTCCAGCCCGAGGACGATCCCGCCGCCGTCGGCCGTATCCTCGGCCTTGAGACGGAGCGCCGCCAGATCTCCCAGTTTCAGAGCAACGCCACCCGCGCCCTCGAAGTCTCCCAGTCCTCCTACGCCGGCATCAACGAGATGAAAAAAATCTCCGACCGCGCCGGCGAACTCGTCACCCTCGGCGCCGGCGCCTCCAGCCCCGACGCCTTTCGCGCCTACGCGAAGGAGGTCAACCAGCTCATCGAGCAGGCCGTGCAGCTTGGAAACACCAAGTTCCGCAACGACTACCTCTTCGCGGGCACCGCTGTCACCACGCAGCCCTACGACGACTCCAATCGCGACGCCAACGGCAACCTCCTCGCCGTCACCTACGCCGGAAACACCGCCCAAGGCACCGTCCAGCTCTCCGAATATTCCAGCATCGCCCCCGGCACCACCAACGCCACCAACACCGGCATGGGCGACTTCATCAACAACCTCATCGCCCTGCGCGACGCCCTCAACACCGGCAACAGCGCCACCGTCTCCGCCACCCAGGCGAATCTGGAGACTTCCGAAAACCTTCTCGTCAACTCCCTCTCCGAACACGGCGCCATCGAGCTCCGCATCGAGGTGAACCGCAAACAGCAGGAGTCCCGCGCCCAAAACATCGAGACCCTCGTTTCCCAAGAAGCCGACGCCGACCTCGCCACCACCGTCGTCCGCCTCAGCCAGACGTCCACCGCGTACGAAGCCGCACTTTCCTCCGCCACAAAAATCCTCAAGATGTCCCTGCTCGACTACATCTGAGCCCGTTTGCGCCGAATCCGTAATTAACTCCTTTCCTCATCCCCCGCTTTTTCCCGAGCCCTCCTTCATGAAAGTCAGTCCCGACCTCTCCCCGACCGATCTCGACTCCTCCCAGTCCCGCAGCTTCAGCCTGCCCGAAGGTCTCGTCGGCTTCGAAGAATACACCTCCTTCGAACTCCTCAGCGTGCCTGACCAGTTCCCCTTTCTCTGGATGCGCCTCCAGGGCCCGCAATCCATCGACTTCGTGGTCATCGAGCCCGGCGGCATCATCGCCGACTATGAGCTCGAACTCTTCGACGAAGACGCCGCCCAGCTCGGCCTTACTGGCCCGGCCGATGCGCTCGTGCTCAACATCGTCACCGTCCGCCACGGCGCGAATGCAACGGCCACCGTCAATCTCGCCGGCCCCGTCATCGTGAACCGCCGCACCGGCCTTGCCCGTCAGTGCATCCTCGCCAACTACGCGCGCTTCAGCGCCCATCATCCGCTTGTCGCCAGCGAAACCGCCGCTCAAAACTAACCGCCATGCTCGTCCTCACACGCAGAGTTAACGAGTCGATCGTCATCGGCGGGAACATTGAGATCAAAATCACCCGCATTGACGGCGACCTCGTCAAAATCGGCATCGACGCCCCGCGCGACATCAAAGTCTTCCGCAAGGAAGTGATGGCCGAACAGGCCGCGACCAATCAAGCCGCCGCCCTCAAACCCGGCTCCGCACTCCCTGCCGGCCTCCCCAAGATCGCCCGCCTGCCAAAACCCGCCGCGCCCGCCGCTCCCACACCGCCCGCCCCGGACCGGCACTTATCAAGTGCCGTTCCCCCGCCGCCCGCGTCTCCCTCCACGCCCGCTTGAGAAAACGTCCCGCGCGATGAACGCCACGCCGATCACCACCCAGGCCCTCCAAAACGCCCGCTCCATAAGCCGCGTCAACGAGCTGCTCGACCGCTCCATCTCGCGCCTCAGCTCCGGCTCCCGCATGGTCTCCGCCTCCGACGATCCCGCCGGCACCGCGCTCGCCGAAAAACTCTCCGCGCAAAACCTCCGCGTCGGCGCCGCTTCCACCAACGTCCAGAACGCCGTCTCCTTCGTCCAGTCCGTCGATGGCTTCCTCAACGGCATGGGCACCCTCCTCAACCGCATGTCCGAACTCGCGATCCTCGCGAACGACCCGATGAAAAACGCGGGCGACATCGAGCTGTACCAGAAAGAATTTTCCCAACTCCAGACCCAGATCCGCAACACCATCGGCGGCACCACGGCCGAGATCGGCGGCACCTCCCCGATCGCCAAACCGATGGGCACCTTCAACGGCAAAGTCCTCTTCGGCCCCAATCCCTCCGGCACCGTCATCGCCACCGGCCAGGCCGCCACCCAGCGTCTCACGATTCCGGAGACAAACCTCCGCGACGGCTCGATGCTCTCCATTTTTCAGCAGGACGGCGCCGGCGACTTCACGCTCCGCGTCAACGACCCCGCCGCCATCCAGGCGATCACCGGCGCCCTCGGCGAACTCGGTGACGAACGCGCCTCCCTCGGTGCCATCGGCAGCCGCCTCGAACTCGTCGCCAGCGCGCTCACCTCCGAAGGCGAAGGCCTCACCTCCGCCGTCTCCAAGATCCGCGACGTCGACGTCGCCACCGAATCCACGCGCATGGCCAGGTACGACCTGCTCACCCAAAGCGGCACCGCCATGCTCACGCAGGCCACCCAATCCACCCGCTCCGTCCTCCGCCTCCTCCAGGAGTAATCGAGAGGGGCGGGCGAGGCGCCTGGCTGCCTTGAGGTAGCAACTGTCTTGTTCAGGCAGGGCAGGTTGCTGGTTGGGAGAGGATGCG
>CBINDC010000014.1:0-121635 GCA_966249325.1 uncultured Nibricoccus sp.
TTCATCCACCTTACCATGTTTCACACAACAAGGGCGGGTTAGCCTTAACCCCGCCTTCCGCTCCGCCCGTGAGCCAAACCCGCCTTCCGCCTCCGCCCACGCGCCCCGCTCACAGCCCCAGCAACGACCCGTTCTGCTTGATCCACTTCTCCGCCTCTCGCCACCCCGGGCACACCTCTTCCACCCGCGCCCAAAACCGCGCCGAGTGATTCATTTCCTTCAGGTGCATCAGCTCGTGATAAATGATGTAATCGCGCACCGCCGCCGGCGTCTGGATCAACCGCCAGTTCAGCGAAATCACTCCGCCCGTCGTGCATGAGCCCCACCGCGTCCGCTGATTCCTCACGCTGACCTCCTTCACTTCCACGCCCGTCTCCGCCGCCAGCTCCCACGTGCGCCCCGGCAGCTCGATCTTCGCCTTGTGCAAGAAATGCGACTCCAGCGTCGCCCGCAGATCGCCCGTGAACCCGCTCACGCGAAACACATCCGCTCCGAGCGACACCATCGGACGCTCCTCGAAAATTCCTTCGCGCGTCACCTGCTTTTCCGCAGCTTTCCGAATCTCCGTCATCTCTCCGCGCCAGAGCACATGCGCGCCGAGCGTCCACACCACCGCGCCACGCGGCTTCAACTTCTGCCGCGCCCGCGCCCGCTCCAGCCAGTCCTGATGCTGCGCCACGAAACGCCGCGCATCCCGCTCCGATCCCTGCGCCGGTATTGTCGCCACGGCGACACCGTCACGCCGCAACGTCAGCCGGTAATTCGTCGCCCGATGACTCCGCTCAAAAACAATTCCCTCCTGCCCCGCCTGATTCCCACCCGAAGCCGGCGGCCCTTTGTGCACGCCCGGCTCGGGCGCAAAGGCATCGAATAAACTCTGTTGGATCGCGTCGTCGCTCACGTGGTGATGATGCCCGCGAGTAAACGCCCCCGCCGTCCCGACGCCAGCGCGATATACGGTTTTTCTCCCGCCCTCGCCGCGCTCAAAGCAGCACCAGCCGCCAGTCCGGCGCGCGCCCCTTTTCCAGCGTCAGCCACGCGAAACTCGCCGGCGCTCCGCGGTTCGCATACGACACGCATCCCGGGTTCAGCCACCGCACGCCATGCAGCACCTCGTCCCGCGGCACATGCGTGTGCCCGTGCAACACCACCTCGCAGCCTGAGGGCGCCCGCGAAGGCGGGATATGCTCCAGATGAAACCGCACGCCCTCCCGCTCCAGCCGCAACGTCAGTGGCCAGCCCGGATAAAAATCGTTATTCCCCAGCACCACCCGCAACGGCGGCCCGAGCCGCTCGAAAACCTCCAGCGTCTCCGGCTCGCACACATCGCCCAGATGCCAGATCTCGTCCGCCCCCGCGAGCAGCCCCGGCAGTTTCGCAGGATGGTGATTATGAGTGTCGGCGATGACAGCGATGCGCATGGCGGATGCGGGCAACGCACGCAGATTCCGCGCCGTCTGACAATCGACGCCTCCGACTGCGCGCGCAGTTTGACAGCGTTTTCCTGCGGACGATTTTCCCGCCGTGCCGCTCCACACGCTCATCGTCGATTTCAACAGCTACTTCGCCTCCGTGGAGCAGCAGGAGCGCCCCGAGCTGCGAGGCCGCCCCATCGCCATTGTCCCCGTGATGACCGACCGCACCTCTTGCATCGCCGCCAGCCTCGACGCCAAACGCCACGGCGTGAAAACCGGCACGCCCGTCTCCGAAGCCCGCCAGATGTGCCCCGGTCTTGTCGTCATCGAAGCGCGCTCCGAGCTCTACGTGCATTACCACCACCGCCTCGTCGCCATGATCGAGCGCTGCGTCCCCGTCAGCGAAGTCCTTTCCATCGACGAAGTCCGCTGCGACCTCCCCGGCGATTTCGCCCGCCGCGAAAAAGCCCAGGCCATCGCGCAACAAATCAAACGCACCATCACGCACGAAGCCGGCGAATGCCTCACGAGCAGCATCGGCATCGCCCCAAACGCCTTCCTCGCCAAAGTCGCCTCCGACCTCGTGAAGCCCGACGGACTCGTCGTCTTCGATGACGCCGATCTCCCCGGCTGCCTCTACGAACTCGACCTCCGCGACCTCCCCGGCGTCGGCCACAACATGGAGCAACGCCTCCTCACCGCCGGTCTCGATACCGTGGAAAAACTCTGCGCCGCCTCCCGCGCCGACCTCCGCCGCATCTGGGGTGGCATCGAAGGCGAGCGTTTCTACGACGGCCTCCACGGCGCAGTCGTGTACCGCCCCGCCGCACAAACCGGCAGCACCATCGGTCACTCGCACGTCCTCCCGCCCGATATGCGCAACGAGTCCAGCGCCCTCGCCACGCTCCACCGCCTCCTACAAAAAGCCGCCATGCGCCTCCGCCACTCCGGCTCCTACGCCGGCGGTCTCCACTTGAGCATTCGCTATCTGGGCCGCGACCGCTGGAGCGATGCCCTCACCTTTCTCGAAACCCAGGACACCCGCGAACTCATCCGCGTCTTCAACCAGCTCTGGGACCGCCGCCCCTCCTCCTCACCCGCCCAGCCCATCGGCGTGGGCGTCACCCTCTTCCACCTTTCTCCCGCGCACAATCACACCGCCACGCTCTTCGAAACCGGCGACGCTCGCACTGGCCTCAATACCGCCATCGACCGCCTCAACCGTAAGCTCGGCAAAAACACCGTCGTGTACGGCGGCGCACTTGGCGCCCTCCACTACGCCCCCATCCGCATCGCCTTTAACCGCATCCCCGATGTCGCCCTCGAAGGCGGTGAGACCGACGACCAACTCCTCGCCTCGCCCGCCGACATCAAAAACGCCCGCGCCTCCTCCGCTCCTCGTTCCTCGCAAACACCCCCGCGCCGTCAGGCCGACGCATTCTGACGTAAGGATTTTCACCGACCGTTCGCGCACTCGTCCTCCTGCATATTGTCGGCGTAAAACTTTTGGCAAAATGGCCTTTATGAGGCAATTATGCGCCTCCAAACCCGATTTCTCCTTCCCGATGAGATAACCTGATGCCCTAGTTTTTTAGAAAAGCCACTTCGCGCTCCCTCTCACTTTTTTATCCCGCTACTCCGATGCTCGCTCAGCTGAAAAAACTCTTTGGCGCCAAGCCCGCCGCCTCCACCCGCCTGCGCCCCGGCCAGCCCGGCTACAAACTCGGCACCATCCTCTTCGTCGACGACGAGCCCGAAGTCCGCGCCATCGCCCGCCTCTCCTTAGAACCGCTCGGCTACACCCTTATCGAAGCCGAAGACGGCGCCAAGGCCCTCGACATCTTCGAAAAACGCAGCGCCGAAATCGGCCTCGTCGTCACCGACGTCCTCATGCCCAACCTCGACGGCCTCGGCCTCTCCGCCCGCCTCCACAAACTCGACCCCGCCCTCCCCATCCTCCTCCTCAGCGGCCACGTCCTCGAAGAAGACCTCTGGGCCGAAGGCAACGCCCGCATGAGGTATTTGATGAAACCCTACCGCCTCCAGGACCTTCAGGACATCATCGTCGACCTCATCGGCCCCGCCCCTTCCGGCAACACGTCATCCTGATCCCGCCGCCAGCCAGCCTTCCGCTCGCCCGCGCCGCCAAACTCCACCTTCCCCGCAGCCGACCTACACCAGTATGGATGAGCAACTTGTCCTGACGGCGCAGTCCCTGAGACTCAACCCCAACGTCCAGCGGACCGACATGCCCGGTGGCGTCTCTGTCCTCAAAAACGTTCCCGCCCGCCGCTACCTCACGGTCACCCTCGACCAGTGGAACATCCTGCGAAACTTCTCCAACCCCGCGACCGTTCCCGACGTCCTGCGCGCCGTCATCCTCAACCGCAGCTGCGTTCCCCTCCGCGAATTCTACGAACTCATCCTCAAGGCCCAGCGCGCCGGCATTCTCCGCCTCGAACGCCAGACCGAGCCCGACGAACGCGCCCGCCGCTGGGCCGTACCGCTTAACGCCTGGGTTCCCATCGTCCTCGGCTGGCTCTCGCTGATCGCTGCGGTCACGCTCCTGTTCACCACGCCCTTCGCCTGGCCCGCCCCTCTTCCCGCCGGCATCCTCGACGTCGCCATCGGCTGGATACTGCTCTGCCTCGGCATCAGCGCGGGCTCCGCTCTCGCCGCCTCCACGCTCGTCTGGGGCGGCGGCGAAATCTACGACCCCAAATTCAACTGGCTCCGTCCCACGCCATACTTCGGCGTCAACCTCGAGGATGCCTCCATGACCAGCCGGCTCACCCAGGTCGGCGTCTGGAGCGCCAAGTTCATGCCCGTCACGCTTACCGCCGCCCTGCTCTGGTGGTATCGCCCCGCCTGGGGACTGCTCCACGTGATCGCCCTCCTGGTCATGCTCCGCCCCGTCGCCGGCGGCGCCATCACCCCCATCCTCTCCGTCCTCTTCCGTGGCCAGGTTCTGGATACTCATAAAAACATGTCCTTCAGCCCGAACCGCCGCTGGAAAATCCGGCTCAAGTTCGGCGCCGCCCGCGTCTCCGCACTCTACGTCGCCGCCCGCCTCCTCTGGGGTGCCGCCTGGTGCTTTCTGGTGCTCTTCGTTGCCCTAAACGCCACCGACCGCAGCGTCCGCGAAGTCCTCGGCAGCAGCGAATACTGGCGCGAAGCCGGCCGCTACTTCGCCATGGCCGCCATCGGCGCACTCCTCGTCTTCATCGGCCGCCCCGTCGTCCGCAGCCTCATCGTCCGCTTCCGCGCCCGCTACCGGCTGACCGTCCAGATGCTCCACCGCTGGGGAGCCAAACCCGATGAGATCAACACTCCCGACACCATCGCCCGCCTCCTCTCCGATTCCCTCATCTTCCGCCGCCTCCCGCCCTCCGAACGCGCCGAACTCGTCAAACGCGCCAGACCCCAGGTATTCAAAGCCTGGAGTCTCATCCGCAAGTTCTCCGACAAATCCAGCGAGGTCGGCATCATCCTCTCCGGCGGCGTCGCCATCTACCGCCGCCTTAAATCCGGCCGCGCCGAACGCGTCCTCGAACTCGGCGAAGGCGACGTCTTCGGCGCCCACAGCCTCCTCGACACCGGCCGCCCCGAGGCCCAAGTCCGCGCCCTCACGCCCGTCATCGCCCTCATCCTCCCCATCGAGGAGTTCCAGCAGCGCGTCGTCGCCAAACTCGGCGTCCCTCTCGCCAACGACCTCGTCCATAAAGTCCCCTTCCTGCGCCGCCTTTCCTTCTGCCACAGCTGGCACCCGCAGGCCGTCGCCCGCTTCGCGCAAATCTCCTCGGTCATCTCCTACAACGAGGACGAAACCATCGTCGCCGAACGCCAGGACAGCCACCAATTCTACGTCGTCTACGAAGGCCGCGTCGCCGTCAGCCGCGGCAAAAAAATCCTCTCCCGCCTCGATCCCGGCGGCTTCTTCGGCGAAATCGGACTCCTCCAAAACAGCTCCGCCATCGCCGACGTCCGCACCAAGGAAAACGTCCGCTGCCTCGTCTTCAGCAAGGCCGACTTCCTCCGCTTCATGACGCACAATCCCCTCGTCGGATTGCAGCTCGAAGAGATCAGCTCCCGCCGCCTCGGCCACCCCCTCTTCCCGCTCAACGCGCACTCCTTCGACGTCCGCTGAGTCAGCCCGCCAGCAGCCTCTCGCATACCGCGATCAACCGTTCCCGCAACGGCTCGCCCCGCGCCGCGAACCCGCGCTGCCACCGCTCGTACTCCGCCCGCCCTTCCGGCGTCTCGATCTTCACCGGCTCGAAACCCAGCGCGCGCAGATCGTACGGACTCGCCCGCATGTCGATCTCGCGGATCTCCCGCGCCAGCTCGAAGCAGTCCGCCACCAACTCCGACGGCGTGAACGGCGCCAGTTTGAACGCCCACTTGTACAAATCCATGTTCGCGTGCAGGCACCCGCGCTGCTCGAACCGCGCCGTCTCCGGTCGCGTCGGCTGCAACCGGTTCAACGCCCTCGCCGGCTCCGTGAAAAAACGAAACGCATCGAAATGCGAACAACACACCGGCTGCCCCTCCACGATCCGCGCCAGCTCTTCCGGCGGGAAACGCAGCGGCCACGCGTTGTGCCGCACCTGCTCCGCACTCTGCCGGTAAACCATCGCCCACTCGTGCAGCCCGAAACAACCGAAGAACGCCGGCCGCTCTCGCGTTCCGACCAACATCTCTCGCAACCACACCAGCGTCTCGCGCCGGTGCGCTGGAAAGTCCGCTGGCGCGACCGCCACGCCGCCGTCCTCAGTTTCCCGATACCCCGGCCAGCGCAAAAATTCCCGCGCGCTTTCACCTTCGATCGAAACGCCCACGCCCGGATGCCAGCGCTTCAGCCAGCTCGGCCGGAATGAGTAGTAGTCGAAAAGAAAATCGAAGACCGGATGCTTCTCCCCGAGCGACCTCCTCGCCTGATGCGGATCGGTCCACACCGCCACGCGCGCCTCATGCGCACGCTGCCGCGCACGCCACACCGCTTCGCTGAGAGTTATGCCTGTTTCGACCACGCCCGAAACAGCAACGCCTTCCCGCCCGCCGGACAATCCCCGACACCTGAAACTTTTCCCGCCGCCTCCGTGTTCAAGGATCGAAGCGCTTCACGATTTTCCGGCCGGACCACGGCCCCTTATCAACCCGTCCGCCACGGCATCACGCTTCGGCGGACGGTTTAATTTTTGTCGTTTCCTTTCCGGCCCGGAAGCAAACGCTCGCGGCACTCACCCGCTCATGGATTCGCCCGACACCGTCCTCACGCTCGATCACCTCGGCCACTGGAAACACGAAGGCCACAAACTCGCCGTCCTCGGGCACCCCATCAAGCACTCCATCAGCCCGGCCATGCACAACGCCGCACTCGCCCAGCTCTCGAAAACCGATGAACGCTTCCGCGACTGGAAATATTTCCGCTTCGACGTCCCGCCCGACGATCTCCCTATCTCGCTCAAACGCCTCCACGACGAAGGCTTCACCGGTCTCAACCTCACCGTCCCGCACAAAGTCCTCGCCTTCGGCCGTGTCGCCGAGATCGACCCCGCCGCTCAACCCATCGGTGCCGTCAACACTCTCCTCCGCACGCCCTCCGGCTGGCGCGGCTTCAACACCGACGGCTACGGCCTCGCCACCGCCATCAAGGAAACCCTCGGCCGCGAACTCACCGACTCCCCCGTCATTCTCCTCGGCGCAGGCGGCGCCGCGCGCGGTGCCGCCGTCGAATGCCTCCAGCGCAAATGCGCCTCGCTCTGGATCGCCAACCGCACCCGCCTCAACCTCGACGCCCTGCTGATCGACCTCGCCCCCATCGCTGGAAAAATCCCTCTCCACGGTTTCGATCCGCAAAACCCTCCCGCCGGCCTTCCCGCCGACGCGCTCGTCATCAACGCCACCTCCGCCGGCATGAAGCCCTCCGACGCGCAGCCGATCGATCTCACGCAGCTCCCCAAGCCTGCCGGCGTGTTCGACATGATCTACAACCCACCCGAAACCCGCCTCCTCGCCCAGGCGCGCACCCTCGACATCCCCGCCGCCAACGGCCTCTCCATGCTGATCCACCAAGGCGCCCGCGCCCTGGAAATCTGGACCGGCGCCCCCGTCCCCGTCGAAGCCATGCGCACCGCCGCCACCAGTGCGCTCGGGCGCTGATTCACTTCACCCGCCGTCCCGCGACACACGCGGCAATATCGCTCACTGTCGAAAAAATTTCCTCGGGCCCGTACTCGCGCAACGCGTGCAAATGCGTGAATCCCCAGCCCACCGCGCCAAACGAAATGCCCTCCGCCCTCGCCGCCTCGATGTCGCGCACTTCGTCACCCACGCACAGCGCATCGCTAGGGCTCACGCCGCATTTACGAAGCACTTTCCGCAATTTGGCCCGCTTGCCGAACAAAGCCGCCCCGCACTCGAAGTGTGCGATACGCGCCACATTCTCGGGTCCCAAAATTTTTCGAATGTTGCCTTCAACGCTCGAGCTCACGATCGCCACCGTCACGCCGCTGGCCGTCAGTTCCGCAAGCATCCGTTCAACGCCATCGAACAACACAATTTTCTCCGCATCCCGCGCCGCCAGTTTTTGCAGATGACGCCCGATCGCCGGCAGCCGCCAGCTCGACACGCCGAGGTGTGCGAGCACCTTTGTGGCCGAACTGCCACGCAGCTCATCGAGCTCGGCGAGATCGAACATCTTGAACTTATGCTTCGCCGCCAGCTCATCGACCACGCCGAGAAACCAGTCAAAAGAGTCCGCAAGGGTCCCGTCGAAATCGAAGATCACCAACTTATACTTCATCAGAACGCTCCTGCCTGTCCGCACGGCGCGACAAATCAACCTTCGTTTTCAGAACCGGTAAAACCTCCGGTCGATCTTTCCGCGAGAAACTACAGCTCATCGTCATTTCCCTCGTGCAACAGCGACGCGTGCGGATCGCTCCGCACCCGCGCCAGCCAGTCCGCGATCAGCGCGTTCCCCGCCTCTTCCGGCCAGCGCGCCGCCACCAGATCGATCACATGCAGTCCGCCATCGATGCCGCGGACAAAATTCCGCGCATGCAAATCCCCCACCAGCCACGCCCGCCCGCTCATCCAAAACAGCCGCGGGTGATCGCGATTCGCCCGCAAAAACCGCGACGGAATTTCGATTAACCCGGCTGGCAGCACCCGCGACACATCGTCGCCCTGCGGCAGCGGATCGCCGAGCACCTGCTTCGCGACAAGAATCCCCTCCGGCGTCACGCCCACGACTTCGCACGCCATGCCTCCAAGCGCATGGATGAGCAGCAGCTTCTCCAGCAACTCCCGGTAAGTCCCCAGCTTCGCTTCCGCGCTGAACCACGCCTCCTCGCCACGACGAAATCCAAATACACTCCCGATCGTGTCGCCCTCGCGCGGGCGGAAAAATTTGTACACCGACCCGTCGCTCTCGCTCGCAAACGCCCACGCCTCCACCCCGCCGCCGATCCGGCGCAGCAACGCATTCGGCTCTTCCAGCGGATTTTCCGACTCCCCTGGAAACCCAAACGTCTCCAGCGGCATCAACGGCAGGCACACGCGAAACGCGCGGATCGCCTCGCCCAAATCGGTCCACGGATGACCGGCTGCTTCGAGCAGACTTACTTCGTCTTCGGCGTAGAGGACGAGATTGCCGTCCGAATCTGCTCTAAGCCCGCAGTTTTCCGCTGCCGCCCCAAGGCGATCGAGTGCTTCCAATCGGCGCTCGTGATCGTGTTGAAGACGGCTTCTTTCGGACGCGCTTGGGAGCTGCCTGCCTTGGATGCAGGACGGGAGGCCTGAGAAGGGGTCTTCTTGCATGGTTCGGTCATGGCCCGCGAACCGTCGCGGCGAGTCGCCCGCGAATCAACCCGAACTTGCTGGAAATTGCCGACAAATTATTCACGCGCCCGGGAACCTGAATATCCGGCTCACGTTTCCACGATCTCCGTGATCCGCAGCTCCCTCGCGGCGTGATCGGCCCAAAACGAAAGATGCCACTCGCCCAGCAAGACATGTTGCACACGACGCCCCGCATCGTCGACCGATGCGTAATCGCCGTCCTGCTGCGGCTGCTCCGCCAGCTTCTCGATCAACGCGATCACGCTCCGCTGCCTTGCTCACGATAGCCCGACCAAAACCGTCGTCGCCGCGCCCGACAAGACCGGCTAGTAAGCCGGTTTAGGCATGTCCCAAGGTTTTCTTGAGATCAGCGAGCCGGGTCTTTTTCCCCTGATCCATCTCACGCATCCGGCGCGAGGTTTCTTTGCGACCTTCCGCCGACTCATGCTTCAACCGCAACAGATACGACGTCACTTCGCGCCGCTCGCGAGCCGACAACTTTGAAAGCTTCTGCTTCAGATCGAGAATGGCAACGGCGGTCATGCGGCTAAGCTAGTTCTGCGCAAATCCGATCAAGCCGCCCGCTCATCCCGCCGCCTTCTGAAGCGCGGCAGGAACCGGCGTTTTGCAGATCAGCATTTTGTCCACGCGGTGCCGGTCCATGTCCATGACTTCGAAACGCCAGCCGCCATGGTCGAAGTAATCGCCCGCCGCCGGGATGCGTCCGAAATGCGTCATCACAAAACCGCCCACCGTCTGAAAATCCGCCTCCTCTTCGTGCGGCAGCTCATCCATCTGCACGAGTGTCTTAAGCTCATCGACGCTCAGGGTCGCATCCACCAGCCACGAGCCGTCCTCGCGTTGCTTCATATTCGCCGCCTGCCGTTTTCCCTGCGCAGGCAGATCGCCCACGATCGCCTCGAGCACGTCGATCAGCGTCACCAATCCCTGGATCGCGCCAAACTCGTCGCTCACGAGAGCGATGTGCTTGCTCGATTTCTTGAAAGCCTCGAGCAGCTGGATCGCGTTCATCGTCTCCGGCACGATCAACGGCTGCACCAGCAGGTTCTTCAAATTCGTGTTCAACCCGATCGCCGAGTGCGCCCAGAGCGACTTCACCGCGACCATGCCGACCACCTGGTCTTTGCTTCCTTGATAAACGGGAAAAGACGAGTGCCCGCTCGCCACGATCTTCCGCCAGCTCGCCTCTTCGGGATCGTCGAGATTGATAAACACAATCTTCGGCCGCGGCGTCATCAGCGCCGTCACTGGCAGCTTGTCCATCTCCAGCACGCCCGCGACCATGTCGGTCTCCGTCTTGTTAAACACGCCCGCGTGCAATCCCTGCTCGATCAGAATATTGACCTCTTCCTCCGAGACCGGCGTCTCCTTCCGTGGCTTCACCCCGAGGACTTTCAGAAGAGTCTCCGTGAAAAACGTCAGCAGGCTCACCACCGGCGCGACAATCTTCGCAAACGTATTCACCAAAGGTCCGAGTGTCATCGCCACACGCTCGGGATTCGTCAGCCCAAGTCGTTTCGGCACCAGCTCGCCCAAAATAACCGAGCACAAAGTGATACCGATCACGACTAACACCAACGCCACTTCGTCGGCCGAATTCTCGATGCCTGGAATCCTGGCGATCGTCGGAGTCAATTTTGCCGCGAGGCTCGCCCCGGTGGACGCTCCGGCCAGGACGCCGATCAACGAAATCCCCACCTGCACCGCCGACAAAAAACGCGTCGGCTCATTCGCCAGCGCCAGCGCCGCCTTCGCACTCTCCGCACCTTCATCCGCCAGTTGTTTCAACCGCGCCTTGCGCGCCGACACGACGGCGATCTCCGCCATCGCAAACACGCCATTGGCTATGAGCAGCAGGAAAAGGATGAATAACTCGGTGGAAATTTCAGACATCGCGGATGAGGGCGGTCAGGCTAACCAGCACGTTCTTTCAAGCAATCCCTTTGCCAGCGAACGATGTCGGAAAGAATCATAAGCTTCATTTTTGTAAGGGGTTGCCTCAACATCGGCCGATTCCACCAAAACTGGAATGCCGCCCGCGAATGCCCCGGGCGAATACACCGCCGCCCCACAGGGCAGCCCCATCCACCAAGCAGCTTGCGAACACGCTCCAGCCGCTCACTCCAACGAGTCTTTGATCTGCGCAAACGCCTCACGCGCTTCCTCCGCGCAATCCTGCAAAAGGGACGTCGAGAGCCCCGTCACCTTGAGCTTGTCCGGCGTCGCCTCCCAATACCCCGCCTCACCCGGCAGCACATAGCCTGCATCGGCGGCAATCCCCGCAGCCAGATTCAGCAACGTCACCGCCCGCACATGCGCATCCGGCACTTTGACCGCCAGATGTTGCTCACGGACCGGGATGAAAACCGATGCCGGAAAATTCCACGACGCCAGCACCGCCTCTCCCGCCTGCGCGTTGCTCACGCCAAAAACCGCCTGCTCCCACTGCAACACATCGCCCTGCCCCGAGCGCACAAAATCCTGTCCGTACCCGAGCGACTGCTTGCCAAGTTTGTCCAAAACAACCTTCCCCACCGAGCGCATCAGCCCCGCCGTATACGCCGCGCGCGAGTCCACCGTGGTTCGCTTCGCCAACGATTCGACCGCCAGCGCCGTCAGCAGCGTATTCGAACGCAAAACCGAACCGGTGATTCCGTACGCGGGAAGATCGTGATCGAAAACCTGCGCCGCCGAGGCGAAGCCCGTGAGCCGGTAAACCTCCGCAAAACCCACACGACCGACCGCGTCTTCGATCGACGCAATGCCGCCACCTGTTCCATACGCCGCGCTATTGCTGATGCGAATCACGCGAGCGGCCAGCGCCGTGTCGCGCTTCAGCAACCGGGCGATTTCTTCGAGCCCGGAGTTCACATCCATCAACAACTGTCCCAACTGGGCCAGCACACGCGCCGAAGCCGGCATCTGCTGGGCAATCTTAAGCAATTTCTCGCGGGGCTGACCTTGGACAACAGTCATGGTTTCCAAACATCGGAACCCGTTTATCAAAGGTAAAACCCGTCCGCTGTTTTCCCTGACTTTAACGCAGCCTTTACGCGCATCCGCATCCCGCCTGCAAATCCGGGCACAAAAAAGGCGCTGCCGGAGCAGCGCCTTTTTTTAGGAATCCTTATCCGAAGCCTTCGGCTTCCGACTACGCGGCCGGCTCCCGCTGGACGAAGATTTCTTCGCCGCTGACTTCGCCGCCTTGGCATTAAGCCACAGCGAACCGTCGGTGGAGTTCTTGTTCAGCCAGAAGATTTCTCCCGCCTGCTCGACAAAAACCGGCTTCGCCTCGCTGTCCGGAGGAACCACGAGCCCCGCCTCCGTCAGCGTCGACAGAAAGGCTTCCTCGCTCTTCTCCAGCGTGCGGGACAGGAAACCCACTTCGCCAGAAACGCCGCTGCCACGCTTGTTGGCTTTGAGCAGCAAACGCACCGCGGCGAGCGCCGGATTTTCACCCGACACGGCGGGCGCAGGGGCTTCCGGAGCTTCTTCGGATTTCTCGGGTGCCTCGTCAGCGGCAGGCGCTGTCGCCTCTCCCGCTTCGACAGCAGGCGTCTCTTTCGCGGGCTCCGCAGAAACGGGTGCCGCAGCTTCTGGCGAAACCAGCGCATCCTGCGCCGGTTTGTCCTGATCGAGCGGCCCCGTGGACGCCGGTCCGGGAGCGGTTTCGGCAGAGGGCACCGCAGGCGCTGCCTGCTGACGTTCGCCGTCGCGCTTCTCGCGGCCGTTGATCCAGACACCGCCACGACCGTCTTTGTTAATCCAATACACCGCGCCGTCGATCTCGACGTACACCGGCTTGTCGTTGGGATTTTCCGGCGGATTAAGCCCGAGCACGGCAAACGCCGCGGTCAGGTCGGCTTCGCTCATGTTAAGCGCGCGCGCGAGGAAACCGATGCTGCCCGAATAGCCGGGACCGCGACGGTTGCGACGCATCTGCGGACGGATTTTTTCGAGCAGCTCCGCTTCGGGCGGCAACGGACCCGACAACACCTTCGTCTCCACCTGCGGCGTAGCGCCTTCTTTGGCTGGCTCGGCAGCACCGGCGGCGGCTCGCTCGGCGCGTGCGGCCGCTTGCTCGGCTTCGCGTTTCTCGCGTGCCAGACGGGCAGTCTCGCGAGCTGCATCGGCCGCGGCCTGGCGCGCGGCGCGTTCGGTCTTCTGTTTCTCGATCTCGGCCTTTTCAGCAGCGCGTTCCTCTCCGAGCTCGATCGCCGCAGGATCTTCCGCGGACAACTTGTTCGCCTTCGCGATGCGGAAGGCCGGGCGCGGTTTCTCGCGGCTGTTGACGAATAGCTGGCCGCGATTGTTGCGGTTCACCCAGAACAGATCGCCTTCAAATTCGAAATACTCCGGATCCTGCTCCTCCGTCTCGGGAATCGTCAGACCGCACTCCTTGAGCGCACCGACGACATCCGACTCCTTCTGCTCCCAGCGGCGGGCGAGGTGATCGACGCCGACCGACTGGCCCGGACCGCGCTGATTGCGACGCATCATCGGCTTGATCGCCTCGAAGAACGTCGGGAGCTCGTCCTGGTTATCCTCCCAGCTGTCCCAATCTTCCTCCTCGTCCTGCGCCTGAGGATCTTGATCGCGTTCGGTGTCGCGAAACGCGCGAAGCGAAGAACCCTGGGGATTTTTCGACGGCTCGGCCTCGGCAGCAATCGCGGCGGGCAGTTCCGGCTTTTCCTCGACGTGCGCAGCGGCCGGTTTTGCCGGCGCTTGAGCCGGTTCGTAAGCGGAGGGACGCGGCGGCGAGGCCACGGCGGCGACTTCCGGCGGCACCCAATCGCGCATCGTCGAACGGCGGGCGAGGCCGTTAAACGCAAGCGGGTTATTGGGCAGCGTCTGAAAGTGGATGATCTCCCACTCGTCTTTTCCGAGTGTGTTAAGGTGAGTCTCCATCATGGCCGGCGAAGCGAATCCGTGCGGGCCACTGGTGATGACTTTATATTCCCAAAGTGCCATAAAGGTAATGTTGCGGGTAGGCGGCAACGCATCCCAAATCGCGCCCGCCTTGCCCAGCCTAATCTCTGGCCACGCGCACTTCACCGAATCCGGTGCAATTCCCCTTCAACTACGTTTTCCCCTACCATGAGACTGATTCAACGACTCCTCGCCGCCAGCATCGTCCTTTGCGCAACGTTTCCGACGTTCGCCGCCACACCGATCACCCCGGTGCCGGCCCATGCCGTCGGACGGCTCGCCACCGTTCAGGTGCGTGTGGCACCCGATCATCGCGACTGGACCTATCAACCCGGTGAAAACGTGAAATTCACCGTCACGGTCACCGCTGACAATGAACCGCTCGAAGGCGCGACCGTCACTTACAAGGTCGGCCCGGAAATGCTGCCCATGCAGGAAAAGACCGCGACCGCCGCAGCCGATGGCACTGTCGTCATCGATGGCGGCACGCTGAAAGTCCCAGGCTTCATCCGCTGCATCGTCACCGCCGAGTTCGGCGGAAAAACCTACCGCGGCCTCGCGACCGCCGCGTTCTCTCCCGAAAAAATCCAGCCCACCCAAACCGAGCCCGCTGACTTCGACGCCTTCTGGGACGCAGGCAAAGCCGAGCTCGCGAAGGTCCCGCTCGAACCCGATATCACGCTCATGCCCGAAGCCTGCACGCCGTCGGTAAACGTTTACCACGTCAGCTTCCGCACCATCGGCTCATCCGGCCAGTATGTCTCCCGCATCTACGGAATCCTCTGCGAACCCAAAGCTCCGGGCAAATACCCCGCCGTGCTCCGCGTTCCGGGCGCAGGCGTGCGGCCGTATTCGGGAAGCAAAGACCTCGCCGCACGCGGCGTCATCACGCTCGACATCGGCATCCACGGTATCCCCGTTAACCTCGCCCCCGGCCTCTACGACCAGCTCCGCACCGGCGCGCTCAACGGCTACCACCTCTACAACCTCGATAACAAAGACCTCTATTACTACCGCCGCGTCTACCTGAGCTGCATCCGCGCAAACGATTTCCTCGTCTCCCGCGAAATGTACGACGGCCAAAACCTCGTCGTCACCGGCGGCAGCCAGGGCGGCCAGCTCACCATCGTCACCACCGCGCTCGACTCGCGCGTGAAAGGCCTCGCTCCACAATTCCCCGCTTACTGCGACGTCACCGGCTACCTCCACGGACGCGCCGGCGGCTGGCCGCACATGTTCCGCCCCGATGCCAAGACCGGCGAAAACTTCCACGCCACACCTGCCAAGATCGCAACGACATCCTACTACGACGTCGTCAACTTCGCCAAACGTGTGAAGGTGCCCGGCCACTACACTTGGGGCTACAACGACGAAGTCTGCCCGCCCACCTCGATGTACGCCGCAGTCAACCAGATCACCGCACCCAAGGAACTCGTCCTCGCGCTCGAAGCCAACCACCCGATCATCCCCGAGCAGACCGAAGCCGTGGCGAAGTGGATCGGCGGCTTCCTGAAGCTCGCGAAGTAAGCGCCCGTTTGATGTAAGCGGGGTGCCCCACCCCGCTTTTGTTGCGCTGCCAGTCATATCGATTCCGCACGCGGTGAGGGAACCCCGCCTACACCCACGTCGCACAAAAAAGGCGCGCCCTTTTCGGAGCGCGCCTCGAAGTTTTTCGGAGCGGTTGGTCAACCGCGGCCGGACTTAGTAGTCCATGCCGCCGCCGGGAGGATGGGCGGGAGCCGCTTCCTTCTTGTCCGGAGCGTCGGTGATGATCGCTTCGGTCGTGAGGAGGAGGCCTGCGATAGACGCAGCGTTCTGGAGCGCGGTGCGCGTGACCTTCGTGGGATCGACGACGCCAGCCTTGACGAGATCGACGTATTCGCCGGTCGCGACGTTGTAACCGTTGTTGCCCTTGCTCGCGAGGACTTGCTGAACAACGACAGCGCCTTCGACGCCAGCGTTGAAGCAGAGCTGCTTGAGCGGGGACTCAACTGCACGACGGATGATCTGGGCACCGAGCTTCTCGTCGCCTTCGAGGGACGCGATGACGGCATCGACAGCCTTCGCGGTGCGGAGGAGAGCAACGCCACCGCCGGAAACGATACCCTCTTCAACGGCCGCGCGGGTCGCATGGAGGGCGTCTTCGACGCGCTGCTTCTTTTCCTTCATCTCGGACTCGGTCGCGGCGCCGACATTGATGACGGCAACGCCACCAGCGAGCTTCGCGAGACGCTCCTGGAGCTTCTCCTTGTCGTAGTCGGAAGTGGTTTCTTCGATCTGACGGCGGATCTGCTTAACGCGACCCTGGATGTCGGACGACTTGCCCGAACCTTCGACGATCGTGGTGTTTTCCTTGTCGACCACGATGCGCTTGGCGCGACCGAGATCGGCAACGGTGACGTTCTCCAGCTTGATGCCGAGGTCTTCGGAGAGGAGTTTGCCGCCGGTGAGGACAGCGATGTCTTCGAGGATGGCCTTGCGGCGATCGCCGAAGCCAGGGGCCTTGACGGCGACGACGTTGAGCGTGCCGCGGATCTTGTTCACCACGAGAGCAGCGAGGGCTTCGCCTTCGACTTCTTCAGCGATGATGAGGAGCGGCTTGCCGGTCTTGGCGCTGGCTTGAAGGATCGGGAGGAACTCCTGGAGGTTGGAGATCTTCTTCTCGTGGATGAGGACGTAAGCGTCTTCGAGAATGGCTTCCTGGCTCTCCGCGTTGGTCGCGAAGTAAGGCGAGAGATAGCCCTTGTCGAACTGCATACCTTCGACGACGTCGAGGGTGGTTTCGATGGACTTGGCTTCTTCAACCGTGACGGTGCCGTCCTTGCCGACCTTATCGAGGGCTTCGGCGATGATGTTGCCGATCTCGGCGTCCCAGTTGGCGGAGACGGTGGCGACCTGGCGGATTTCCTCGGAGGCGTTCACCTTCTTGGAGATCTTGGCGAGCTCGCCGACGGCGGCTTCAACAGCCTTGTCGATACCGCGCTTCAAGTAGATCGGGTTCGCGCCTGCGGTGACGTGCTTCAGGCCTTCCTTGTACACGGCTTCAGCGAGGACCGTGGCGGTCGTGGTGCCGTCACCGGCGGAGTCGTTCGTCTTGGAAGCGACTTCCTTCACGAGCTGTGCGCCGATGTTTTCGTAGGCGTCGGCGAGCTCGATTTCCTTGGCAACGGTCACGCCGTCCTTGGTGACGGTCGGGGAGCCGAATTTCTTGTCGATGACGACATTGCGACCCTTCGGTCCAAGGGTGACTTTGACAGCGCGAGCGAGGAGCTCAACGCCGCGAAGGACTTTCTGGCGGGCTGCTTCGTCGAAGAGAATTTGTTTAGCGGGCATGGTTTTTAAGAGTGAGTTTTAAGTTGTAGGGAAATTCCGGGCACGCGGTTTAGCCGATGACGCCGAGGATATCGTCTTCGCGAACGATCGTGTACTTCACGTCTTCGATCTTCACTTCGGTGCCGCCGTACTTGCTGATGAGGACCTTGTCGCCGACCTTGACTTCGAACGCGACGGACTTGCCGCTCTCGTCTTTCTTGCCGGTACCGATGGCGATGACTTCAGCCTCCTGCGGCTTCTCCTTGGCGGAGTCCGGGATGATGATGCCTCCGCGGATTTGCTCTTTGTTGTCTTCGAGATGTTTCACGAGGACGCGATCGCCGATGGGCTTGATTTTAACTTTGGCCATATGGTTGTGGGTTTTGGTTTGAGGAAGTTTGTGTGTGTTTTTGAGAAACGCGCGCTCCGTCGGTCAAAGCCCGGCGGCGCGCGCAAATTCAGAAAAGTTATTTCCTGTTCTTGTCGTCGTCGACGACCTCGAAGTCCGCGTCCACGACGTCGGCTTTCTTCTCGGTCTTCTTCGAAGCACCGGCCTCAGGAGCGGCTCCTGCGCCTGCGTCGGCACCGGGCTGGGCGCCGGCAGCGCCTGCGGCCTGCTGGGCCTCGGCGTAGAGCTCGGCTCCGAGCTTCTGGAGATTTTCGGACGCGGCCTTGATCTTGTCGGCGTCGTTGGACTCGAGGTCCTTCTTCGCGTCGGCGATCGCAGCTTCGATCTTGGACTTCTTATCGGCAGGTAGTTTGTCGCCCGCGTCTTTGATGGCCTTCTCGAGCTGGTAGATCGAGCTATCGAGCTGGTTCTTCGCCTCGACAGCATCGCGGCGCTTTTTGTCTTCCGCGGCGTGGAGCTCGGCTTCCTTGGTCATCTTCTCGACCTCTTCCTTCGAGAGACCCGATGAGTTCGAGATGGTGATTTTCTGGTCTTTGCCCGTGCCGAGATCCTTCGCGGAGACGTGGAGAATGCCGTTCGCATCAATGTCGAAGGTAACTTCGATCTGCGGCGTGCCACGCGGAGCGGGCGGGATGCCGTCGAGTTTGAAGTTACCAATCGTCTTGTTGTCGCGGGACATTGGGCGCTCGCCCTGGAGAACCACGATTTCAACGCCCGGCTGATTGTCCGAGTACGTGGAGAAAACCTGCGTCTTCTTCGACGGGATCGTCGTATTGCGCGGGATCATCGGCGTGGCGACATTGCCAGCGGTCTCGATACCGAGAGTGAGCGGAGTCACGTCGAGGAGGAGAACGTCGCGGACTTCGCCCTTGAGTACGCCGCCTTGAACGGCCGCGCCGATGGCGACGACTTCGTCCGGATTCACACCTTGGTGCGGAGGTTTGCCGCCGAGGTTCTTTGCGATTTCGACGACCTTCGGCATGCGGGTCATACCGCCGACGAGCACGAGTTCGTCGATCTTGGAAGAGTCGAGACCCGCGTCTTTCAAGCAACTCTTGAACGGAGGAAGGCAGCGATCGAAGAGCGGTTCGCAGATCTGCTCCATCTTCGCGCGAGTGAGCGAAATATTCAGATGCTTCGGCCCAGACGCGTCTGCCGTGATAAACGGGAGATTGATATCCACCGACTGCGTCGAGGAGAGCGCGATCTTCGCTTTTTCGGCCTCTTCTTTGAGACGCTGGAGGGCCATCGGATCTTTGCGGAGATCGATGCCGTTTTCCTTTTTGAAACTGTCAACGAGCCAAGTGATGAGCGCTTCGTCCCAGTTGTCACCGCCGAGATGAGTATCGCCGTTGGTCGCCTTCACCTCGAAGACACCGTCGCCGATTTCGAGGACGGAAACGTCGAACGTACCGCCGCCCAAGTCAAAGACAGCGATTTTCTCGTCCTTCTTTTTATCGAGACCGTAAGCGAGCGAGGCTGCCGTCGGCTCGTTGATGATGCGCATCACCTCGAGGCCGGCGATCTTGCCGGCGTCCTTGGTGGCCTGACGCTGCGCGTCGTTAAAGTAAGCGGGGACGGTGATGACGGCCTGCGTGATCTTTTCGCCGAGATAGGCTTCAGCGTCGGCTTTCAGCTTCGCGAGGACAAACGAGCTGATCTGCTGCGGAGCGAACTGCTCGGTCTTGTCGCCGACCTGCGCTTCGATGTAAGCGTCGCCACCTTTGCCTTCGACGACCTTGAACGGGAAGCTCGCGATCTCCTTCTGCACTTCGGAGAATTTGCGGCCGATCAGGCGCTTCGCTGAGAAAATGGTATTGCGGGGATTGGTCACTGCCTGACGTTTCGCGGCTTGGCCAACGAGACGTTCACCGGTCTTGGTGAAAGCGACGACCGACGGGGTTGTACGTGCACCTTCGGCGTTCGGGATGACGACGGGCTCGCCGCCTTCCATCACGGACATACACGAGTTGGTGGTACCTAAATCGATTCCTAAAATACGGCTCATGCCCGCCTCTAAGCAATGCATGTGCCCCGACTGTCTAAGTATCATTTAACAACAGCCAACCAACAGCTTAAAAATTTACAGTCGCCCACGACGCATCAAACAACCGCCGCGATTCGAGCCAGCCTGTCACACCCGTGGCACGCCTTCGCAAATGAGCCGGGCATCTGTGTCACGCCCAGTCCGGAATGGGTTTTCGTGCAAAAACTCAGGAGGCTCCTGTTGAATTCCGATTTCTCCCGCGTAGCGTCCGCCGCATGGAAATGGAAATCACGCTGCCGGGCCAGATCTCGGTCATGACGCTGCCCAACGTCGCGTTTTTCCCGCAGGCATTGATGCCTCTCCATATTTTCGAGCCGCGCTACCGTCAGATGCTCAAAGAATCTCTCGCTACCCACCGCCTCTTCGCCGTCGCCGGGATCGACGCGAAGCGCGCCGAAGACCCCACGCAGTTCGAGCCCGCTCACCGCGTTGCCACCGTCGGCATCGTCCGCGCCTGCCAAAAAGCGGAGAACGGCACCTCCAACCTCCTCCTCCAAGGTCTCGCTCGCGTAGAATTCACCGAAGTTCTCCGCGAGCATCCCTACCGTATCGCCCGCATCCATGCGCTCACCAGCGAATCGGGGGCCGCCGATCCCGAAAATCACCGCCTTCGCACCCACCTCGCGAAACTGATCGTCACGAAGCAACGCCTCGGCGGCAAAGTCCCTGCCGACTTCGCGAAATTTCTCAAAACCATCGAAGACCCCGAAACCTTCGTGGACCTCGCCGCCTTCAGCCTCTGCGAAGACGCCTCGCTCAAACAGCAACTCCTCGAAACCCTCGACGTCCACCGCCGCCTGCAACTATTCGCCGATCGCCTCCGCACCGAAGTCGAGGACATCAAGCTCCGCCGCAAACTCCAAGGCCACCTCGCCGACGACCACATCGGCGACAACTGATAACCACGGAGCGCCACGCAGAAGCGGCACTTAGTAAGTGCCGTTCCGAACCGACAGCCTCACGCAAACAAGCGCCGCTCTATTTGCCTGCATCCACGAAAAAACCCGCCACGTTTTTCGCGACGGGTTTTCTAAAACTGGAGCCGAAGGCCGGGATTGAACCGGCGACCAGCGGTTTACGATACCGCTGCTCTACCACTGAGCTACTTCGGCGTGATAGGAACAGCGGAAGAAACGCGCCCCGCCCGCCGGAGCAAGCCCCAAATCCGCTCTCCAGCCCTCACATCCGCCGTCACGGCGAACGCGTCACCTCCACCTTCATAAACCGCCGCACACGTCCCGGCTCGTCCGACGGCAACGCATCGCGAAACACCACCGTCTCCGTGCCGTCGCCATTCGCGATGGGCGTTCCCACGAGAACCGCATCCGCTGTCCACGGCCCTGCCGGCGAATCCGCCGCGAACACCGTGTACGTCAGCCCCACCGCCGGAACCGGCCGCCGAAACGAAATCGTCAGGTAACGACCGCCATCCACCGCTTTCACCACGGGCGCAGGCAGCGACGCAACCGATGCCGACAAATCCGCAGACTTCGGATTCATCCCAAACGCGAACTCGATCACGTTCTTGAGTCCGTCCCGGTCCGGGTCCGCTTCATCACCACTCACCGCCGGGTCCGCCAGCTCCAGCGACGAAAACGCGCGCGCCTGCCACGCCGGGTATTCGGCAAACACCGACATCGAGCCCAACGCCTTCCCCGTAAAATCGAACAGCGCCTGATTCTCCCAACTGTTTCCGCTAGCCGGATTCGTGTTGTCCCAGCCGTTGCCCGCCACCGGCGTCCACGCCCCCTCCCAATAAAAAATCCCCGCTCCCCGTCCGTTCGGCACCGCGTTCACGATGTCCATGATCGCTTTCATCATAGCGCGTTGCCCGTCCTCCGTCGCCGGATAACCAGCGACTAGCTGTGAGCTGAGCCCAATGTTGTTCGCCTGACTGTCGCCCACCGCGAGCGTGAACGGGTACGCCGTCTCGCACACGATCACCGGTTTCGCGTAGCGGCTCGCGGCATTGTTGATCGTCGTCTGAAACGCGCTGAGCGTGCCGTGCCAGTACGGATAATACGACACGCCCGTATAGTCCCACGTCACACCCTGCGCCTGCACGCCGTCGAACCACCACTGGACCACGCCCCATTCTGCGCCGCGCGCGATGTGCAACACCACCGCCGTCTGCGGCGACGCAGCCCGCACCGCTGCTATCCCGCGTTTCAGCAGCTCCGCCAGATTCACGAAGCTGTTTCCATTCGTGGAAATCCGTCCCTCCGGCCAGAGCATGCCGTCGTTAATCTCGTTTCCCACCTGCACGTAGTCCGGCGGCGTCCCCTGCGCCACCAGAGCCGAGCAAAGATCGTACGTCGCGTCGTACACATCCGTCTTGAGCTGCTCCAACGTGTGCCCGCTCCACGCCGCCGGTTTGTTCTGCTGTCCCGGATCAGCCCAGCGGTCCGAATAGTGAAAGTCGATGAGCACCGCCAGCCCCTGAGCCTTCGCCCGCGCCGCCATCGCCAGCGTCGTCGCGCGGTTGTTGTACCCATCTGCCGGATTCAACCACACGCGCAGCCGGATCGCGTTCAACCCTCCCTGCTTGAGGATCGCCAGCGCATCGCCCGTCACGCCCGCCGTGGTAGAGTACACGCCGCCCAGATCCTCGCTCTTTCTCAGCGACGAGACGTCGACGCCTTTGATCCAAAGCGCCGCGTCGAGCGACGCCGTCAGTGAAAACAGCACGGCCAGACCGGCCGCAAGGATGCGGGAAATTTTCATGGGGTAAACGAAAGTGAAAGACCGGGGGCTACGGCGCGTCCCGAGTGGTGACGCAATCGTGCGCCAAGCAAAAGCATTTTGTTCAACTTTTAATAAAACAGTTTGAAACAGATTTTCCCTCTGCGCCATTCCCCTTGCGGCTTCTCTGGTCGCGGCTTTGCGTAACCGCTCCGTGCCGCTCCCAACCGACCTCTTCGACTACGACCTGCCCGCGCACCTTATCGCGCAAACGCCCGCCGCCCGCCGCGATGCCTCGCGCCTGCTCGTCGTCGATCGCGCGTCGCGGTCGATCTCGCACCACCAGTTCAGCGACCTTCCGAAATTTCTCCGCACCGGCGACACGCTCTTCCGCAACAACGCCGCCGTCCTTCCCGCCCGCCTCTTCGCCCAGCGCCCAACCGGCGGCGCCGTCGAATGCTTCCTCACCCGCCCCGAGCCCGCTCGCGGCGAAAACGTCTGGTGGTGCCTCATCCGCCCCGGAAAAAAACTCCCCGTCGGCGCAACCTTCGCCCACGAAAACGACTTCACCGGCGAAGTCCTCGAAAAAAACGCCGAAGGCGGCGCGCTCATCCGCTTCACGATTCCCTCCGGCGAAACTGTCACCGCCCTCGCCAACCGTCTCGGCGAAGTCCCCCTGCCGCCGTACATCACGCGCGACGAAACAGAACTCGTCTCCAAACGCGCCCAAGACCTCGAACGCTACCAAACCGTTTACGCCAACCGCGACCGCCAGGTCGCCGTCGCCGCCCCCACCGCCGGCCTCCACTTCACACCCGAACTTCTCATTCAACTTTCCACCAACGGCATCTCATCGACCGATGTCACACTTCATGTCGGCCTCGGCACGTTCAAACCGATCATGACCGACACCGTCGAAGAGCACGCCATCCACCGCGAACTCTACGAACTCCCCGTCTCCACCCAGCAGGCGATCTTCGCACCGACCGGCCGCCGCATCGCCGTCGGCACCACCAGCGTCCGCACGCTCGAAGATTTTCTCAGCCGCCACAACGCGCCACTCACCCAGCCATTCTTGGCCGAGGCCGACATCTTCATATATCCGCCGCGCACCTTCCGCGGCGTAGACGCGCTCATCACGAATTTCCATCAACCGCGCTCCACGCTGCTCTGCCTCGTCTCGGCATTTCTCGCGCCCGGCTCGACCGACGGCATCGCCTGGCTGAAACAAATCTACGCCGAAGCCATCGCCCGCGAGTACCGGTTTTTCAGTTACGGCGACGCGATGCTCATCTTGTGAGGTGGAACGTGCACTCCGTGCGCGTTGTTCGCGATCACCCGCTTTCGGTCCGAAATCGCCTTCAACGTCTCTCAGCGCGCACAGAGTACGCGCTCCATCTTCCGGCACATCGAGCCAAGCTCAGAACAAGAAATACCGCTGCGCCATCGGCAGGACTTTCGCTGGTTCGCACGTGAGATGCACGCCATCGGCCTTCACCGTGTACGTCTCCGGATCGACCTCGATCCGCGGCATGGCGTCGTTGTGAATCATATCGCGCTTGCCGATCTTGCGGCAGCTCTTCACCGGCTCGAGACGACGCTTCAACCCAAGATCCTTAACTCGTCCAATGCTGAGCGATGCTTCAGAGACAAACGTCACGCACGTGCTACCGATGCCGCGCGCTGTCGCGCCGAACTGCGGACGATAGAACGTCGGCTGCGGTGTCGGGATCGATGCGTTCGGATCTCCCATGTTCGCCCACGCGATGAAGCCGCCTTTGAGCACAGTCTCGGGTTTCACGCCGAAGAGCGCGGGCTTAAAAATCACGAGATCCGCGAGCTTTCCCACTTCGATGGAGCCGATGATATGGCTCACGCCGTGCGCGATCGCGGGATTGATCGTGTACTTCGCGATGTAGCGGAGCGCGCGGAAATTATCGGCGGCCGGATGTGCGGGTGAAGTCAGCGGCCCAAACTGCTGCTTCATCTTATGCGCTGTCTGCCACGTGCGCAGAATCACTTCGCCGATGCGGCCCATCGCCTGCGAGTCGGACGACATCATCGAAATTGCCCCGATGTCATGGAGCCGATCCTCAGCGGCAATCGTCTCGGGACGGATGCGCGACTCCGCGAAAGAAACGTCCTCGGGGATCTTCGAGTCGAGGTGGTGGCAGACCATGAGCATGTCGAGATGCTCATCGATCGTGTTCACCGTGAACGGACGCGTCGGATTGGTTGACGACGGTAGAACATTCGCTTCGCCACAGACGCGGATGATGTCAGGTGCGTGCCCGCCGCCCGCGCCTTCCGAGTGGAAGGTGTGAATCGTGCGGCCCTTGAAAGCCTTCAGCGTTTCCTCGACGAAACCCGCTTCGTTGAGTGTATCGGTGTGAATCGCGACTTGGACATCGAGTTCATCGGCGACGCCGAGACAGGTGTCGATCGCCGCGGGCGTCGTGCCCCAGTCCTCGTGAAGTTTCAGGCCGATGGCACCAGCGACGATATGCTCGCGGAGCGGCTGCGGCGTGGAGCAGTTACCTTTGCCGAGGAAACCGAGATTCATCGGGTACGACTCGGCGGCCCCCAACATGCGGTGGATGTTCCACTCGCCGGGCGTGCACGTCGTGGCGAACGTGCCGTGTGCGGGGCCGGTGCCACCGCCGAGCATCGTGGTGATGCCGGAGCTGATCGCTTCATCGATCTGCTGCGGGCAGATGAAATGGATGTGAGTGTCGATGCCGCCCGCGGTGATAATACTCCCCTCGCCTGCAATGACCTCGGTGCTCGCACCGACGATCATCGGGTTCTTCTTCTTCGTGCGAGGATCGACATAGACTGAGCCGAGGCCGCTCTGAATGCCGGGATTTCCACCGTGCCCGATGCCAACGATGAGGCCGTGCTTGATACCGATGTCGGCCTTGATGACTCCGAGCACCGGATCGATGATCAACGCGTTGGTGATGATCAGATCGAGCGATTCTGCGTCTGACGCGGTGGACGATTGCCCCATGCCGTCACGGATGACTTTGCCGCCGCCGAATTTGATTTCGTTACCGTAGCCGCCGCCCTCGGCGATGAGATCGCGCTCGACTTGGACAAACAAATCCGTGTCGGCGAGGCGCACGCGGTCGCCCACGGTCGGGCCAAACATCTCAGCATACTGGCGGCGGGAAAGTTTCAGAGGCATGATGGATCAGAGTTTGCCGTTCACCTTGGCGTTGAGGCCCCAGACTTCGCGCGCTCCAGCGAGCGCGACGAGTTCGATGACTTTCTTGTCGCCCGCTTCGAAACGCACCGCAGTGCCCGCGGGGATGTTGAGACGAAACCCACGCGTCGCCGCTCGATCGAAGATCAACGCTTCGTTGGTCTCGTAGAAATGGAAATGCGAGCCCACCTGGATCGGGCGGTCGCCGGTGTTGGAGACCTCGACGGTTTTCGTTTCGAGCCCGACGTTGGCGTCGAGTTTGGCCGCATCGGCCGCGGTGATGATTTCTCCGGGAATCATGTTCAGCGGATGGGATTGTGAACAGTGACGAGTTTCGTGCCGTCGGGGAACGTCGCCTCGACCTGCACGTCGTGAATCATCTCGGGAATGCCTTCCATGACGTCGGATCGTTTAAGAAGCGTCGCGCCGTAGCTCATGAGTTCGGCGACCGACTTTCCGTCGCGTGCACCTTCCATGATCTCGTAGGTGATGATCGCGATAGCCTCAGGATAGTTGAGTTTCAAGCCGCGCGCCTGGCGACGGCGGGCAAGATCGGCGGCGGTGACAACGAGGAGCTTTTCGCGTTCGCGAGGCGTGAGATGCATGACGGGGAATTAGCTAACCACAGAGACACTGAGGGCACGGAGAAAACAGAAGGCGTGAATCGCATTCATCCGGTTCGTCTCTGTGCCCTCTGTGTCTCAGTGGTTAAAATCAAACCTGCAAATGTTTCTTCACGACGTCGTCGGTCAGCGTGGAAATTTCTCCTGAGACAACGACCACGCCGCGATCCATCGCGTAGAAACGATCTGACACTTCGCGGCAGAAATCGACGTATTGCTCGACCAGCAAGATCGCGAGTCGGCCTTCCTTCGCGATGATCTTGATCGCATTTTCCACGGCGGCCTCGTCGCTGGGGATGCCTTCCTTTTTGAGCTTCTTCAGTGTGTCACCGATGTGATCGATGATCGACGGCTGGATGCCTTCCGTCGGCTCGTCGAGGATGAGTAACTTCGGATCGGTGAGCAGTGCACGACCGATCGCGAGTTGCTGCTGCTGCCCGCCGGAGAGCACGCCGCCTTTGCGTGAAAGCATCTCCTTCAACACCGGGAAAAGCGTGTACACGTAATCGAGCGCGTTCTTCGCCTCCTTGCCTTTGCGTCCGTGGACAACGAGGCCGACATGCAGATTTTCCTGCACGGTCATGTGGGGAAAAATATCCCGGCCTTGGGGCACCGATCCGATGCCTGCGCGAGCACGGGCATCGGCGGGCATTTTGTCCAACCGCTGCCCATCGAAGAGAATCGAGCCCGCGCGGATCGGGAGCATCCCGGTGATCGATTTCAGCGTGGTCGTCTTGCCGACGCCGTTGCGGCCCATCAGCGCTACGACCTCGCCGGCGTTAATCTCTAGATCGACGCCGCGCAGGATGCGTGAGCCGCCGATGTACGTTTCGACTTGGGAAAGCTGGAGGAGAGCAGACATGGGCGATCAGTGTTTGCCGCGACCGAGATAGACCTCGCGGACCTTTTGGTTGTTTTGCACTTCGTCGAATTTTCCTTCGCAGAGGACGGTGCCTTGGTGGAGCACGGTGACTTTGCCGTCGCGCGCGATCTGGCGGACGAAACCCATGTCGTGCTCGACGACGATCAGGCTGTGTTTTCCCGCGAGCGATAGGAGCAGTTCGCCCGTGCGATGTGTCTCTGCGTCGGTCATGCCGGCGGCGGGTTCGTCGATGAGCAGGAGCTTCGGCTCGGAGGCGAGCAACATGCCGATCTCGAGCCACTGCTTCTCGCCGTGGGCTAGCTGACCGGCTTTCCACAGACGCTTTTCGTCGAGGCGGATCAACTTCAGCAGATCGTCCAGGCGGTCGCGGTCGGCGGAGTTGAGTCGCTTGAAGAGCGACGAGAAAACGCCGCGCGGGCCCTTGAGCGAGAGCACGAGATTTTCGAAAACAGTATGCTCGGAATACACGCTCGGCGCCTGAAACTTCCGGCCGACGCCGAGACGGTTGATCTCGTATTCGTTTCGTTGAGTCACGTCGATGTCTCCAAACGTGATCTTGCCGCCGGGGTTCGGCTTGGCGCGTCCACTGATGAGATCGAAGAAGGTCGATTTACCCGCGCCGTTGGGCCCGATCACCGTGCGGAGTTCGCCCTCATCGAGGTAGAAGTTGAGATTGGTGATGGCCTTGAAGCCATCGTAGGTTTTGGAGACGTCTTCGACGCTGAGGATGGGATGTGACATGGCTCAGGCTTTCTTTCCGAAACGGGCTTTGCAGAACGCCGCGATTTTTCCCGGGATGCTCACGATACCGCCGGGCAGCAGCAGGACGACGATGATGACCAGTCCGCCAAGGATCAGCAGCCACGCGTCGGGATACGCGCGCGTCGCCCAGCTCTTGAGCGCGTTGATGCTGATCGCGCCCAGCACCGGTCCGATCAGCGTGCCGCGGCCGCCGAATGCGACCCAGACAACAGCTTCGAGCGACTTGTCGGGCATCATCTCCGAAGGATTGATGATGCCGACTTGCGGCACGTAGAGCGCACCAGCGACGGAGGCGATGACTCCCGCGAGAACAAAGACGAAGAGCTTGTAGTGCGACGCCGCATAGCCGCTGAAGAGCACGCGGTTTTCGCCGTCGCGGATCGCCTGCTGCACGAGACCAAACTTCGTGCGGCTCAGCACGCGGCAGCCGACATAAACCGCGACGAGCGTGATCGCCGTGAAAACATACAGCCAGCGATAGGTCGCCGGATCGGAGAAGCTGTGGCCCATGATGCGCTTGAAATCGGTGAACCCGTTATTGCCTCCCATGAGCAGGTTGTTCTGGAAAAACATCAGCGCCGCGCAGTACGTGATCGCCTGCGTTAGGATAGAAAAATAGACGCCTTTGACCCGCGAGCGGAACGCGAGGAATCCAAACACGTACGCGATCAGTCCGGGCACGAGCGCGACCATCAGCAGCGAAAGCCCCAGCGAGTGAAACGGTTTCCAGAAATCGGGCAGCTCGGTGTACCCGAGGAAAATCATGAAGTCCGGGATCAGCTGGGGATTTTTTCCCGCCTGCGCGTACACGCCCAGATCGCCGATCATGAGCATGAGGTGCATGCCGATCATGTAACCGCCTAGACTGAAAAACAGCGACTGCCCGAGACTGAGCAAACCCGTGTAACCCCAGAGCAGATCCACGGAGATAGCGAGGAGCGCGTAGCAGAGATATTTGCCCCACAGATTAACGGTGAAATTGCTAACGATGCCGTTGGAATTGAGCAGCGGGAAAATCACGATCAGGAAAACCGCGATCACGGCGACAACGCCGATCTCGATTTTCAATCGCTTGCTGGATGCGGTCGGAGCGGAAAGAGGGGAAGTCATGCGCGGCGAAGTCTGGAGGTTATTCGTCGAGGCTGCGGCTGCGGGTCACGAAGATTCCCGCCGGACGCCATTGCAGGAAAAGGATGATGGCTATGAGCACGCAGATTTTCCCGAGCACGGGATTGCCGAGGATTTGTTGAAGCGAGAGATCGGATACGCCGATGCCGAGCGCGGCCACGATCGATCCGGCAATGCTCCCCACCCCGCCGACCACCACCGTCATGAACGACTCGATGATGTAGCTCTGGCCGAGCGACGGACCGACATTGTTGATCTGGCTCACGAATGCACCGGCCAGACCGGCGAGCCCGCTGCCAAGACCGAAGGTCATCATGTTCACGCGCTCGGTGCGCACGCCCATGCACGAGGCCATGTTGCGGTTCTGCATCACGGCGCGCATAAGCAATCCCAGCGGCGTGCGTGTGAGCACCATCCACACGCCGAACACGATCAGTATGGCCGAACCAATGACGAAGAGACGGTTCCAGCCGAAATCCACATCGTTCAACGTCCAGCTGCTGGCCAGATACGACGGGCGCTCCACATTCACGTTATTGGACCCGAAGATCAGCCGCATGAGTTGTTGCAACACCAGCGACACGCCCCAGGTCGCAAGCAGGCTCTCCAGCGGCCGGCGGTACAGAAAACGGATGATGCTTCGCTCGAGCAGAATGCCCACGACGGCCGCCGTCAGAAAACTCAGTGGCAGCGCGAAGAGAAAATAGTGCTGCGCGGACGAAGCCGCGAGATTCATGCCGGGGATTTTTATGGAGAAGCCGAAAGGCGACAGCGCGAGCCCGCTTTGGAAAATATGCTGAACGACGTAGGTCGTATACGCGCCGATCGCGATCATCTCGCCGTGCGCCATGTTGATGACGCGCATGAGCCCAAAGGTGATCGCCAGTCCCAGCGCCACGACCAGCAGGATGCTGCCCGCACTGATTCCTTGGAACGCCGTGCTGAAAAAATTCACCGCCGTGCGGTGATTCTCCACCGCGCCGAGAGCGAGGCGCGCGGCCTCGGCGAGTTCAGGCTTTTTGGCGGCCTCGGCGTGTTTTTGAGCCGCTTTGATAAAATCGGTGCTCGCGAGCGTATGCAGTTCGCGGAGCTCTTTTAGCGCGGCAAGTTTCTCAGCATCATCGGAAGACTTGAGCTGGATGAGAGCAATGGCTTCCCGAAGAGACTTCTTAACCTTGTCATCCTGCTCGAATGAGAGGCGGTTCTTCAGAGCGGGCAATTTCTCGGCGTCCTGGGCAAAGCCAAGCGTTCGGACGGCCTGGATACGTTTGGCGGAACTGGGTGACGAGAGATCGAGGAGATCGATGACAGATTTCATCGATAGACGGAGCATCCGGTCGTGCTGGACGACCGAGAGTTCGCTTGCGCTCAAGCGGAGCGTTTTGCCATCGGTGCCCTTGAGAGGGTGACCGTCGTCGATGCGCAGAACTTGCTGGCGGCCGTCAGCATCTTTTTCGCCCGCGAGCTGCACGGGAATTTTTACGCCGTCCGCCGATTGATAAACGAAGAGGGCGTCTTCCCTCCAAGCGGTGAAGAGGGTGGCGATGGAATCGTCGCCCTGCCCCATCAGCGTACTGATAACCTCCCGCCGAGCGGCCCCGCTTTCCGTGAGGATGGCCTTGGCTACGATCTGGCGCGGAGTATCGGCTGCGCTGGCAATGGCCGCGAAAAGCAGGCCCAGCAGCGTGAGAAAGGGAATACGGAGGAAAGGCGAAACGATCACGACAGGCAGCGATATGAATTTTTTCGATACACTCAGAAACCAGACCGGAGGGGCAGGTTCGCGACAACGGGAGAACCCACCCCTCCGGAATGACCAAACTACAGATTTGCTTTCTAAAGCAGACGGCGGGCCGCCTGCGAACGGACGATCAAAAGACCGGATTACTTCTTGAACTTACCCTTGAGCCAGGGTTCGCCGTAGACGTTGTCGAAGCTCTTGATGATCTTGAACTGACCGTCGGCCTTGGTTTCGCCGATGAAGACATTCTTCGTCAGGTGCATGTTCTTTTGCGTGGTGACCTTGCCGCCAGGGCCGTCGAACGAGAGACCGCTTTGGAGTGCCTTGCGGACTGCGTCGACATCGAAGGAGCCGGCCTTTTCAACCGCAGCTTTCCAGAGGTAAACACCGTCGTAGCTGAGGACCATGGGTGAGCAGGTGACGCGACCTTCTTTGACGATGCCGGGGACGGTGGATTTCGCGAGCCAGGCCTGGAAGTCGGTGACGAATTTTTTGTTGGCCGGAGTATCGATGGACTGGAAGTAGGTCCAGCAACCGAGCTGACCGACGAGTTGTTTGGCCGGGAGACCGCGGAACTCATCTTCGGAAATGGAGAACGAAACGACCGGGCAGTCGTCGGCAGTGAGACCGGCGGCGGCGTACTCCTTGAAGAAGGGAACATTGGTGTCGCCGTTGAGCGTGCTGATCACCGCAGCGCCACCACCAGCGGCGAACTGCTTAATCTCGGACACGATCTGCTGATAGTCGGTGTGGCCGAACGGCGTGTACTTGCCGGCGGAGATGACCTTGCCACCTTCTTCCTTCAAACCGCCGCCGATATTTTCGATCGGTACGCCCTTGCTGAGGAGATATTCCAGCAACACGAGGTTGGTGGTTTGTGGATACACGTAGTCGGAGCCGAGGAGGTAGAATTTTTTGTAACCCTGCTCGAGCAAGTAATCGACCGCCGGCGTAGCCTGCTGGTTGACCGCCTCGGCGGTATAGAAAACGTTCTGCGACTCTTCTTCGCCCTCGTACTGCACGGGATAGAAGAGGAGGCCGTTGTTTTTCTCGTAAACGGGAAGGACGGATTTGCGGCTCACGGAGGTCCAGCAGCCGAACGTCACGGCGACCTTGTCCTGTTCGAGGAGCTGCTTGGCTTTTTCGGCGAAGAGCGGCCAGTTGGAGGCGCCGTCGACAACGACCGGCTCGATCTTGTAGGTGTCGCCGCCGACTTTGATGCCCCCCTTGCCGTTGATCTCGTCAAAGGTGAAGAGAAGAACGTCGCGCAGGGACGTTTCCGAGATGGCCATCGTGCCGGAGAGCGAGTGCAGCACGCCGACTTTTACGGTTTTGTCGGCAGCTTGTGTGGAAGCGAGCGTGGCGCCGATAGCGAGCGCGCCAGCCGCGAGGAATTTCGAAGCGTTGGTGATCATAAGACAGAAAAGCGTTATGCGGGGATAGTTCGCGGCACTTGGGCCTGCGAAGGGGGATGGGATAAGCCAGCTGAACGTGCTCCGCGCGGTGCGCGTGCCCGGACATGGGCGGCCGGTCCGCGCAATCTCACGGGACCAGCCGCCGGATAGCCGTCGGACGACGGGTGTGTTTAGAACTTAAATACAGCCTGGACGCCGAAGAACATGTCCTCGCTGATCGAGTAGTCTTCGTAGTCGTAGCGCGAGATTTCACCGCGGATCGAGAGGTTCTCGGTGAGTTTGTAGGTAGGCGCGAAGGTGTACTTCAGGAAGCTGGGGCCGTTATCGATCTCTTCGCCGCTGATGCGGCCGACGAGGGAGACCTTGTCGCTGGTGGCCACGCTGCCGAAGACCAGCCAGTTATAACCGTCGGCGAAGTAGCTTTCCTTCACCGCATATTCGGCGGCTAGCAGCACGGTGGAGGAGAGCTGATAGCTAGCCCAGACGTTGAAAGCGGTGGCTTCTTCCTGCGAACCCGAGTCAGGGATACCGGCCGTGAGGGTACCCTCGGTCTGGTGCGCGAGACCGGCGAAGATCGTCAATTTCTCGATGCCGGTGTAGGTCGCGTAAAACTCGACACCTCCATTGCCGCGAAGCTCGCCGTCGCCTTCGAGCCCGCCGTAAACGGAGTCGAGCACAGCCGCCCCGAGAGCGAGGCCGTCGGTTGCGTAGTTGACCTTCACGCCTGAGTGATAGCCTGGAATGACGCCCAGGAAATCGCCGTTCGCGTAAGAGAGTTGGGTCATGTTCGGAATATCGAACGCCTCAAATCCCAGCCAGCTGAGAAACTTGCCTCCCGTCACCGTGATCCCGTCGCCTGCGTCGTAGTTCACATAGGCGTCCAGCAGTGTGAGATCGTCGCCTGGAGATCCGCCCGTATAATATACGCTGGCAACCGCCGTCACGGGTGCGTGCGTGGTGAGGATGCTCAGCTTCGCGGTATCGAGGTCGAATTTATCCGTCTTCGCCTTGTCGAAATAACGATAGGAGCCGGTGATATAGCCGGCAGCCGAAATGTTGTCGTTGATTTTGACATCAGCCGAAGCGGACGAAGCGAGCGCGAGCAGCGAGGCTGCAGTCACGCCGAGGGGGATGACATGTTTTGTCATGGTGTGTGTTGTTGTTGGATGTTGGGTCGGTTCATCGCGCACCAAGGGTTGAGCCGGGGTGAGGTATGAAGCCGGTGCATTTCAGCAGGTTGCTTGCCAGCACCCTTCTCCGTGAAATTTTCTCAAAAAATCCCACGCCTTTGCCGCTGACAGCAGTGTTACGTCCAATGATTAACGTAATACCGCTTAGTTTTGAGCAGCTCCGGGCAAGATTGCGCACCGCGCCTTTTCATCCAGCCAACTGCGGCGGCCTGCCAGACAGGTCCTCATGGTTTTACCTCGTAACAGTCACGCGTGAGATCGCGTGTCATTCCACTCCTCGAAATTTCGCCAGTACTTTCCCAGCCCACCATTGCAGGTCGGCCCTAATGCTCATTGTCGCCGAAAAACTCCACACACACCTATATTCCTTGAGCCTGACGGCCGCACTCCAGTTGACCGTTGCTCAACTGCGAGGGCTCTCACCTTCGCCCGCTGCCCCTCCCATGGTTAAACCGCATCCATCGCGAACATAGCCTCACCGCTTTACCATGCCCGACGCTTTGCCTCGTGTGACTCGTTCAATGATGCGTGGCCTTGTGCTGCAGCTCCTTTTCAAGCTCCGCGAAATTTCCCTTCTCTGCCGCTCGGACAAATCCCTCAGTCACGCTCTTTAATTCTTCCCAGCGTCCACGGATATTCTTCGCCTCTTCCTTCGTCACCTTTTGATCCGAGGCCGCCAAGGCGATCACCTGCAGCATATCGGCAAACTCCTGCACGATGTCATTGG
This sequence comes from uncultured Nibricoccus sp., assembly GCA_966249325.1. Classification (GTDB taxonomy): domain Bacteria; phylum Verrucomicrobiota; class Verrucomicrobiia; order Opitutales; family Opitutaceae; genus Nibricoccus. The sequence continues at coordinate 34,335 of CBINDC010000014.1, forward strand.
TCGCCGGGATCAGTGAAAACGGGTGCGGCTTAGCCTCGGGATTCGTAATGAAAAATCCACCCGCCCGCTCGCAAACCCACTGGGCCACGCGATGATCGTTCGTCGTGCGCAGCAGCTGCTCGATGCGGTCGAGCGGATTATTCGCCCCGCTGCCGCTATCGTCAGCGGGCGGCTCCGCCCATTTATAGATCAGCGAAAGGGAAAGCCCCATGTCGGCGGCGATCTGTTTGGCGCTCGTTTTTTTGAGAACTTCCTTCAGCAGCTCGTGCGATTGCATGCGGCGCGGAGGCTGCGGGACGCATAAGTTGAACGCAATCCTGCATCAGCTCCTTTACCGTCCGTCGTTAGAGCCGCTTTTAGGCGTGCCACCTACTCCCGCCTTGTGGCAAACCCCTCAACAGCCATGAACATTCACGAGTACCAGGCCAAAGCACTGTTCGAGAAGTTCGGCATCGCTGTCCCCAAGGGCGTGCCGGCAAAATCCGCGGCGGAGTTCGACTCCGCCCTCGCCCAACTCCCGGAAGGCCCAACGATGGTGAAGTCCCAGATCCACGCCGGCGGCCGCGGCAAGGGCACTTTCACTGACGGCTACAAGGGCGGCGTGAAGTTTAACAAGACCAAAGCCGACGCCAAGGAAGTCGCCGGCAAGATGCTCAACAATACCCTCGTCACGATCCAGACCGGCCCCGCCGGCCGCAAGGTCCAGACGGTCTACTTCACCGTCGCGAGCGACATCAAAAAGGAATATTACCTCGCCATCCTCCTCGACCGCGCTTCGTCCAAGCCGGTCATCGTGGCCTCCACCGAGGGCGGCGTGGAAATCGAAAAGGTTGCCCACGACACCCCCGAGAAGATCACCAAGGTCCTCATCGATCCCGCCTACGGCGTCGCAGACTTCCAACTACGCCAGGTCATCGGCGCCCTCCAGCTGACCGGCGCCGAAGCGAAAAACGCCGCCAAGCTCATCGCCAATCTCTACCGCATGTTCTGGGAAACCGACGCCGCCATGGTCGAGGTCAACCCGCTCATCACCACCCCGACCGGCGACGTCCTCGCGCTCGACGCCAAGGTCTCTTTCGACAGCAACGCCCTCTACCGCCATCCCGAGATCGTCGCTCTCCGCGACCTCAACGAAGAAGACCCCAAGGAAATCGAGGCCTCCAAGTACGACCTCGCCTACATCGCCCTCGACGGAAACATCGCCTGCCTCGTCAACGGCGCCGGCCTCGCGATGTCCACGATGGACATCATCAAACACTACGGCGGCAACCCCGCCAACTTCCTCGACGTCGGCGGCGGCGCCTCGAAGGAAAAGGTCGTCGCGGCCTTCAAGATCATCCTCGGCGACGCCAACGTGAAGGGCATCTTCGTTAACATTTTCGGCGGCATCATGGACTGCAACGTCATCGCCGAGGGCATCGTCGACGCCGTCAAAGAAGTCGGCCTCAAACTCCCGCTCGTTGTCCGCCTCGAAGGCAACAACGTCGCCAAGGGCAAGGAAACGCTCGCCAAGTCCGGCCTCGCCCTCGTCTCGGGCGACACCATGGCCGACGCCGCCCAGAAGATCGTCAAACTCGTCGCCTGACCAGGACCCAGGAAATCGAAAATCAAAAATCCAAAATCGAAAATTCCCATGTCCATTCTCATCTCTCCCGAAACGAAGATCCTCGTCCAAGGCATCACCGGTGCCTTCGGCGCCAAACACGCCCAGCTCTCCATCGAGTACGGCACGCAAGTCGTCGCGGGCGTCACTCCCGGCAAAGGCGGCCAGTTCTTCGAACACGCCGGCCAGAAGGTGCCGATTTTTAACTCCGTTCACGAAGCCGCCGCCGCCACGGGCGCGACGGTCTCCGTCATCTTCGTCCCACCGCCCTTCGCAGGCGACGCCATCCTCGAGTGCGTTGACGCCGGCCTCGACCTCGCCGTCTGCATCACCGAAGGCATTCCGATCAAAGACATGATCCGCGTGAAGCGCGCGATCGCCGGCAAGAAGACCCGCCTCATCGGACCCAACTGCCCCGGCCTCGTCACCCCCGGCACCGGCGAAGGCTCCAAAGGCGGCTGCCGCATCGGCATCGCTCCCGGCTATATTCACAAGAAGGGCCACGTCGGCATCGTCTCCCGCTCCGGCACGCTAACGTACGAAGCCGTTTTCCAGATCACCTCAAAAGGTCTCGGCCAGTCCACGTCCGTCGGCATCGGCGGCGACCCGGTCAACGGCACGAGCCACCTCGACGTCATCAAGCTCTTCAACGAAGACCCCGACACCAAGGGCATCATCCTCATCGGCGAAATCGGCGGCAGCGCCGAAGTCGAAGCCGCCCGCTGGATCAAAGAAAACTGCAAGAAACCCGTCGCCGGTTTCATCGCCGGTGCCACCGCACCCGCCGGCCGCCGCATGGGCCACGCCGGCGCCATTGTCGGCGGAGCCGAAGACACCGCCGCGGCCAAGATCGCCGTCTTCAAGGAATGCGGTATCGAGGTCGCCGCTACGCCCACCGACATGGCCGACGCCCTCCTCCGCGCCGCTAAGGCCAAAGGCGTTTCCCTCAGCTAAAACTCCGCGTCCTCCAAACGCCCCGCCCAGTCTCAAAGCCGCGAGCCCGCTCGCGGCTTTTTCATTTTACCGCCCCAGTTCATTCAAACGTGTGAACCGTCCCAGCCCTTGCACGCCGCCACTCTTTCCATAAACTCCGCTCATTGTCCCGGCCCCGCGTCCCAAACCTTGCCGACTCGCTCATCATGAAAACGCTCCCCACCTCCGCCCGCCTCACGGCGCTTGCGCTCGCCGGTCTCCTTGCCTCTCCCCTCGCCCACGCCGCATCCTCCGATAAATCGCCAACTCCACCCGCTTCGTCAGCCAGCCGCGCGCTAACTCCCGGCATGTCCGCCGAAGCCATCGTCAAACAAATCGGCCGTCCCGTCGAAATCACACCCATCAAAGTCGCCGAAGGTCAGGCCGAAATCTGGATCTACCGCCGCCAGCTCGCCCGCGAAACCCGCCACACCCCCACATCCACTCAACCGATACCCGCCTTCGTCGGCGTCGGTGGCGATGGCGGCGCCATCATCGGCACGACATCGGCGTCCGTTTATTCCATTGAAAACGTCACGACCTATCAGGTCACTTCCCTGCTCATGTTCGAAGGAAAACTCCGCGTCGCCAAACAAACCCAGGAAACCGTTCGCAGCTTCAACTGACCCGCACGCTTTCAGCACCGGCACACTACGCGCGTCACCCGCCAAACGCCGGCCCCGCCCCACCGCCCCAATCAATCGTCTTCCCGTTCTCCAACGCGCGCCGCAAAAACCGGCGCGCGTTTTTTATTCCCGCCGCCAGCGCCCGCCCCTTCGCCAGCTCCGTCGCTATCGCCGCCGACAACACACACCCCGTCCCATGCGTATTCCCCGTCTTCACCCGCTTGCCCTCGAACCAGCGCACCACCACCACCACTCCCCTCGCTCCTCGTGTAACAAGAACATCGCGACACCACCCGCCCGGCGCATGACCGCCCTTCACCAGCACCGCTCCGCAACCCGTCTCTAAAATCGTCCGCCCCGCACGCTCCGCCTCCGCAAAACTCTCAACTCTTCGGCCGCTCAACACCTCCGCCTCCGGCCAGTTCGGCGTCACCAACGCCGCCATCGGCAGCAACTCCGTCTTCAACGCCCGCACTTCCGCTGCGCTCAAAAACCGCGTGCCGCTCGTCGAACCGATCACCGGATCTACGACCAGCGGCACACGCTCTCTTCCTGATTTATTCTTCAACACCTCCGCCACAACCCGCACCGCCGTCGCTCCCGGCAGCAACCCGGTCTTCACCGCCGCCACCGGAAAATCTCCGAGCACCGCCTCCATCTGCGAGCTCAACAACCCCGCCGGCACCGCCCGCCACGCCTTCACCCCGCGCGTATTCTGCGCCGTCACCGCCGTGATCGCCGTCAACGCATAACCGCCCAGCGCCTGAACCGTCCGCGCATCCGCCTGAATGCCCGCACCCGCCCCGCTATCGGAGCCCGCGATCGTCAGCACACACACCGGCGGCTTCATTGTCTGTACCATTGTCACGTATTACGTGACAATCGCCTCCATCTTTGCCTGTCGCGCCGTCCGCCCGTCATACGTCGCATCCCAGTCCTTCCACACCGCCTCGTAACCAAACCCACGCAGCATCCCCGCCACCTCCGCCGGACTCCGCGCATCGTCGATTTCAAACTGCTCCAGCGATTCCGGCGCGCTCGCATACCCGCCCGGATTTGTCTTCGATCCCGCACTCATCGTCGTAAACCCAAGCCGGAACGCCCGGTCGCGAAACCCCGCGCACTCCCGCGTCGACAGCGACAATTCCACTTCCTGGCTGAACAACCTAAACGCACACACCGCCTGCACCAGATCCCGCTCGTCAAACGGCGTCACCGCCACCTCCCCGCCTTCGTGCGGCCTCAACCTCGGAAATGAAAGGCTGTAACGCGTCCGCCAATACGTCTTCTCCAGATACCGCAGATGCAGCCCCGTGAACCACGCATCCACCCGCCAGTCGCTCAGCCCGAACAACACCCCCAGCCCGATCTTCTTCACTCCCGCCCGCCCCAGCCGGTCCGGCGTCTCCAGCCGGTACGCCATGTCCGCCTTCGGCCCGCTCAGATGATGCCTCGGATAAACCGCCGCGTCATACGTCTCCTGATAAACCAGCACCGCGCTCAACCCTTCGCTAACCAGCGCCGCATAATCAGCCTGATCGAGCGGCTGCACTTCGATCGACAGACTCGAAAACCTTTCCCGCAACACGTGCAGCGCATTCGCCAGATACTTCACGCCCACTCGCCCCGACTCCCCCGTGACCAACAGCACATGGTCAAACCCATGCGCCTTCAACACCTCCGCATCCGCGATCATCTCCGCATCGCTCAACACTTTTCTCGGAATGCGATTTTGCGCGCTGAAGCCGCAGTACGAGCACACGTTCGCACAGACATTCGAGAGATACATCGGCGCGAACAACTGCATCGTCCGCCCAAACCGCTCCACCGTCAGCCTGTGACTCAGCTGCGCCATCTCCTCCAAAAACGCCCGCGCCGCCGGCGACAGCAACGCCTGCAAATCCTCCAGCGTCAGCGCCCGGCCCGCACGCACGCGCCCCAGCGCACTTCTCACTTCGACTTCGCTCTTCACGCGAATCGCCGCCGCGATCGCGATGAAATCCTGCTTCTTCCAAGTCTCCAGAAAACTCATGTGCCTTCTCCGAGGTAGGGCGCGTTGTCCCTAACGCGCCGGCTCGACTTCATACGCAAGCCAGCCTTCCAAAAAATGAAGGACCGCGTCTTCACGCTCCAACTCCCTCCGCCAAAAACGCCGTCAACGGCGACGTCGCCACCGCCCGCAACTCCGAGCCGCGCGCAGCCAGCCCCGCCTCATACCCGAGCCGTCCCGCCTCCACCGCTAACTTGAATGCTCGCCCCATCGCCACCGGATCGCTCGCCGCCGCGATCGCCGTGTTCACCAGCACCGCATCCGCGCCCATCTCCAGCGCCGCCGCCGCGTGAGACGGCGCGCCCAGCCCCGCATCGATCACCACCGGCACCCGCGCCTGCGCGATGATGATTTCCAAAAAGACCCGCGCCTCCAATCCACGATTGCTCCCGATCGGCGCGCCCAACGGCATCACCGCCGCCGCGCCCGCTTCCTCGAGCTGCTTGCAGAGCACTGGATCGGCGTGGACGTACGGCAGCACCACGAAGCCGCGCTTCACCAACTCGCGCGTCGCTAGCAAAGTCTCCACCGGATCGGGCATCAGGTACTTCGGGTCCGGATGAATCTCCAGCTTCACCCAGTTCGTCTCCATCGCCTCGCGCGCCAGCTCCGCCGCCAGCACCGCCTCCTTAGCATCGCGCACGCCCGACGTATTCGGCAACAACCGACACCGCTCCCGGTCGATGTGATCGAGAATGTCGTCCGCTCCGCCATCCGTCCGCGCCCGCCGCAGCGCCACCGTCACGAGCTGCGAGCCCGATGCCGCGATACTCGCGCGCATCATCGCGCTCAAGCTGTACTTGCCCGTGCCGAGAAACAGCCGGGAAGAAAACGTCACCCCGGCGATAACCAGTGGCTCCGTTTCGAATGTCTGCATCTCCGTCGTCATCGTTGTCGCCATATCTTCATAGCCTGCTTCCAGGCCGCATTGAGTTCGTGGAAATTATCCTGCACCCGCCCGCCGCGATAGAGCGCCGACGTCACCGCCGCCCCCACCGCTCCGCTTGCCCGCACCTCCGGCATATCCGCCACCGTTATTCCCCCGATCGCCCACGCCGGAATTCCATCGAGCAGCGCCACCAGCGCCGCCACACCCGCCGGCCCCAGCACCGGCGAAAGATTTTCCTTCGTTGTCGTGAAACGCCACGGACCGATCCCCACGTAATCGAGACAATCCGCCGCCAGCGCCCGCCTCGCATCGTCTCCGTTGTTGATCGTTCCTCCCAAAATCATCCCCGGTCCCATCGCCTCACGCGCCGCCTCCCAGGTTCCATCCAGTTTCCCCACATGCGCACCGTGCGCTCCCGCTGCGATGGCCAGCGCCGCATCGTCATTCACGATGCAAACCGCTCCGTATTCGCGGCACAAAGCCGCCACCGCCGCCGCCGTTTCCAGCCGTTCACGCGCGCCAGCGCTCTTCATCCTCACCTGAATCCATCGCGCCCCCGCGATCAGCAACTGCGTGGCCTGCTCCAGATGCGACTCCGGCAGACCATCCTGCGTGAGGCACATCAACGGGTGAAGCTGTTCGCGCTCAAGTGGCATGGTAGGTAATGGCCGATTGTATCTCCGTGAACGCCCGCACCGGGTCCGGCGAATTCCACACCGCGCCGAGAGTCGCCACTCCATCGAATCCGAAATTCCGGCAACGCGGCGCGTTCGCCGCCGTGAGCCCGCCAAGAGCGATCACCTGCGTGAATTTCTGTCCTGCCGTGCGATGTCTCAGCAGATGGTAGAGTTCATTCAGACTCAGCATCCCCGTCGGTCCGTATCCACTTTTCGATATCGAGGGAAACACCGGCCCCAGCAGCACCGAGTCGTAGCGACCAAGCGCCGCGCGCAGCGATTCCATGTCATGACACGCCCGGCTTGAAATGCCATTAGGCCCGATGCGATCCACGACCGAAAACGGCGCGAGCGACGATGCCGGCGGCTCCAGCAGCACCGTGCCATCGTCCCGCCAATGCCGCCCGCCAAGACCGAGCTCATCCACTAGGTCGTGATACTGATGGAGCACAAGTCGCGAGCGCCACCGCTCCGGCAGACTCCGCACCCACATCTCCAATTTTTCCCGCGACCACCCAGGCTTGCGCACATGATAACGCTCAAGCCCAGCCGCCAGCATCGCCATGAGCGCAGGCACCTCCCGCGCATCATCACCCTCCGGAGAAATCACGATCAATTTCATGGTTTGAAAATCGGCGGCCGCCAAACGCACCTCACGCCCGCATCAGCCGCCTTGCGTGGCCTGAATCACAATCACGCGATCATCCGCGGTCAACCGGCACGTCGCCCAATCTGCTCGCGGAACAACACTGCCGTTGTGCGCTGCCGCGATACCTTTGCGCTCCGCAAGCCCAAGCGCCCGCATCAACCCTGCGAGACTTGTATCCACAGAAATTTCACGCGGCTGATCGTTAACAAAAACCCGCAACATCGTCGCCCTCGCGGTGCCTGCTTCGCTGGTCATGCTCATCGTTTCTCCTCCGCCGTATAGAGTTCACCGCCGCCTTCGCGAAACTCCCCCGCCTTCACCTCCAGCCCGGCCTGCAACGCAGTCGCGTCATCCACGCCGTGCTCCTCCGCATAGCGCCGCACATCCTCGGTGATCTTCATCGAGCAAAATTGCGGCCCGCACATGGAGCAAAAATGCGCCGTCTTCGCGCTCTCCTGCGGCAGCGTCGCATCGTGAAACTCCCGCGCCTTCTCCGGATCGAGCGAGAGGTTGAACTGATCTTCCCACCGAAACTCGAACCGCGCCTTCGAAAGCGCATTATCGCGATACTGCGACGCCGGATGCCCCTTCGCCAGATCCGCCGCGTGCGCCGCGAGTTTGTACGCGATCACGCCTGCCCGCACATCGTCGCGATCCGGCAGCCCCAGATGCTCCTTCGGCGTCACGTAGCAAAGCATCGCCGTCCCGTGCCAGCCGATCATCGCCGCGCCGATCGCGCTCGTGATGTGGTCATAGCCCGGCGCGATATCCGTCGTCAGCGGCCCGAGCGTGTAGAACGGCGCCTCCCGGCACCAAGCCAGCTGCTTCTCCATATTCTCCGGTATCAGATGCATGGGCACATGCCCCGGCCCTTCGTTCATCACCTGCACGCCGCGCTGCCACGCGCGTTCGGTCAACTCGCCCTGCGTCTTCAACTCGCCGAACTGCGCGTCATCATTCGCGTCCGCGATCGATCCCGGCCGCAGCCCATCGCCGATCGAGAACGAGACATCGTACGCCGCCAGGATGTCGCAGATCTCGTCCCAGTGCGTATAGAGAAAATTCTCCCGGTGATGCGACAGGCACCACTTCGCCATGATCGACCCGCCGCGCGAAACGATGCCTGTCATGCGCCGCGCCGTGAGCGGGATGTACCGCAACAACACGCCCGCATGGATCGTGAAATAATCCACGCCCTGCTCTGCCTGCTCGATCAGCGTGTCGCGGAAAATCTCCCACGTGAGCGCCTCGGGACGCCCGCCGACTTTTTCCAGCGCCTGATAAATCGGCACCGTGCCCACCGGCACCGGGCAATTCCGCATAATCCACTCCCGCGTCTGATGGATGTTTTTCCCCGTCGATAGATCCATCAGCGTGTCACCGCCCCACTTCACCGACCAGCGCATCTTCTCAACCTCTTCGTCGATAGACGACGCCACCGCCGAGTTGCCGATGTTCGTGTTGATCTTCACCAGGAAATTCCGGCCGATGATCATCGGCTCCAGCTCAGGGTGATTGATGTTCGCCGGAATAATCGCCCGCCCGCGCCCCACCTCATCGCGCACAAACTCCGGCGTGATCTCGCGCGGTATCGACGCGCCCAGCGGATTCCCCGCATGCTGCCGCCACAGCGAATTCCTCGGCCCCTCCGCTGTCATTTCCAACAAATCGCGGGCCCGCTGCAGCTTCATGTTCTCGCGAATCGCGACAAACTCCATCTCCGGCGTGACCACGCCCGCCCGCGCATACGCGAGCTGCGTCACGACCTTGCCCGGCTTCGCGCGCAGAACCGTCCGCTCAGCCCGGTCAAAGAACTTGATCGGATTTCTCCGCCCTTCCGCCTCCGCCTCCCCGCGATGCTTCTCCGAGAGATAACCATCGTCCATCGGCTGCACTGCGCGTCCGGCGACCTCCTCCACATCCCCCCGCTCGCGAATCCACTTCGCCCGCAGCGCCGGCAGCCCAAACGTCGCATCGCCATGAAACGCCGCGTCACCCCACGGTCCCGACGTGTCGTACACACGTATCGGCTCATTGGGCACCTCGGTGCCGTTCGGCAATTTCGTTGGCGACAGCGCAATTTCACGCATCGGCACGAGCAAATCGGTGCGCGAGCCAGGAACATAAACGCGACGCGAAGCGGGAAACAAACGGTGCGTCGAGGAAAACCCCGGCGGCACATATTCAGATTTTTCAGTGGTGGCAGATGACATTGGAGGGAGCTTTGTGGGTTCCACGCCCAACGCCTCCATAAGTCTGCAAGCTCCGGTCACGTGTGATCGCGCCCGGCTCCTGTTTTCCCTACGGCGGTGTTAAACGCATCAGGTTCGAAGGCTTTAAGAGCGGATCGTGCTCTAATCTCACCCTGGCGCCCCAGGGTCTCCTAAACAAAGTGAGCCGCACAGAGTCCCCGCTCCGAAAAATTTTCAACCGAAAATTTCTCCGATGCCCCGCCGTCGCTCTGAAAAAATCTCTCAGCCGACCACCGCGCACGGCAGCAACGCCGCGTCCTGCATCCCGTGGATGATTTTTTTGTCCGGTGGACAGAACGTCGCGAGCGCCCCGCTGAGCACTGCCTTCCCACCGAGATTAAAATAGTACGGACACAACCGCAGCCGCCCGTCCACGTCGCGCACCTGCTGCTCGCGATCGTACACGCGATGCTTCACGCGACGCGGCTTCTTGTACTCCTGCAAAATGTGCAGATTCGTCGGCGCATCCTTGATCGCGATCTCGACGCCTTGCTGCCACTCCTCGCGCGAGCAATCGCTCCCGAGCACCACGCTCCGCGCACCCCACGCCGTCTCATGATAGCCGCTGATCTTGATGATGAGATCGCGCTCCTTCTGCGACGCCCCCGCAAGCTGCGACCAACTCGTCAGCGGTCGCCCGCCCACCTTCGGCCCGTCGAGCACCGCGCCCGGCGGCAACGGTGCCGGATCGATAATCCACGACGGCGGGATGAGTTGCTTGAGCAATTTCAGCGAACGTCCGCTCAACGTCTCTGCCCAAAAATCCGCGAGCAAGTGATGATGAAACAACGCCAGCCCTAGCTTCTCCTCTTGAAACGCCCGCATCGGCGGCGCGATGACAACTTCGCCCGCCTGCCACGCTTCGAAGAAGAAATTCGCCGTGCGGATGTTCGCCAAGTCGAACAACTCGAAGAACCGGTAGATGATATCGATCTTCTCAGGATTTCCTTCGACGTCGAAACACAGCGAACTCCCGAGCGGAAAAACATCCTCCGGATCGAGACAGAAGACGCGTTTCCCCTGAAGCTGCAGTTGCTCCGCGAGCCAGTGCATCTCCGGCCGGTACGTCGCCGCCTCATCGCTGACCACGAGCGCGATCAGCGGATTCCTCACATCCGAACGCAGCGCCGCGAGCGAATCGTAGAAACCCCGAATCATGGCATCGCCCACACCGAGCACCGCCGGATCGGTGATCTCTTTCGCACCGCCATAGAGCCGGTTCAAAAACGCCGTCAGCCCGATCCCGCCCGGCACCGAGTCGAGCTCGGTCATCACGAAACCTTCGTCCGTGAGCAATAAATCCGGCCGCAATACCGTCGGAAAGGCCCCGCGGTTTTTCGGATCGCGCGCATGAGCCACCAACGCCGCCGGCTTCCCGCGATCCAGATAATCCGCCACCCACGGCGCGAGCAGCGGCTTGTTACGCAGCAGATTTTTCCCCGCCACCGAACGCAGATAAAGCGTCTCCAGCGCCTGGTGATATTCCATGCACGCCACACCGATCGCTTCGAGTTCGCCAATCTGCTCCTGCGTCAGCGGCCACGCCGCCGGTGAAAGCTGCCACGTTTTATCCTCGAAGAGGGATTGCGAGGCGAGTGAGGCGCGGATCGTATCGTAAGCGAGATCAGGCATGGACCGGGAAAAGCCCATACAGCTGACCGAATGCCACGTTTCCGCAACCCCGCCGTGCGAAACGTTTCCGCCAACCCGCCTGTCTCAACGAAACGAACGAAAGCACACACGGCTCACGGAGTCTTCGTGGCCTTCGTTCTCTTCACTACCTTGTGTATAAATCCCCCTTGCGGCGACACGCTCACTCCACGCGCAAAATATACCCGCGCAGATATTCGCTCTCCGGCATCGTCACGAGCACCGGATGGTCCGGCGGCTGGTGGCAAAACTGCATCACCTGCACGCGCCGCTTCGCATCCGCCGCCGCCTCCGCCAGCACTTCGCGCAGCTGCGCATCCTGCATGTGATGCGAGCACGTATACGTCGCCAAGATACCGCCCGGCGTCAGCCGCTGCATCGCGCGCAGATTGATCTCCTTGTACCCGCGCAACGCCCCTTCGAGCGCGCTCTTCGACTTCGCGAACGGCGGCGGATCGAGCACGATCATGTCCCACGTTTCATCGCCACGCTCCGGCGCGTTGAAAAAATCGAACACGTTCGCCACCGCGAACTCCGCCTTCACGCCCGCGCGCTCCGCATTCCGTTTCGCCTGCGCGATCGCATCCTCTGCGCTATCGAGCCCTAGCACGCTGGCCGCCCCCGCCTTCGCGCAATGCAGCGCAAACGGCCCTTGATTACAAAACGCGTCGAGCACCCGCCGCCCCGCCGCATAGCGCGAAACCACGACGTGCTGTGTCCGCTGATCGAGATAAAAACCCGTCTTCTGCCCGTTCTGCAGATCGAGCCAGTACTCGAACCCATCGATCTTCACCCAGCGCGGCTCCCACGGCTTCCCGCTGAGCGTCGACACTTCCTGCCCGAGTCCTTCGAGCCGCCGGATCGTCGCGTCATTTCGAAAAATAATCTCCGCCGGTTTCACCAGCTCGCTCAGCACGCGCCCGATAATCTCCCGCCGCATGTCCATCGCCAGCGTCTGGATCTGCACCACGAGCGCATCGCCAAACTGGTCCACAACCACGCCTGGCAAATCATCCGACTCCGACCACACCAACCGCCGCGTCGCCGCGCCCGCGCCGCGACGAACCAGCGCCCGTTTCACCGCCTCGCGAATGTACGCCTCATCGAGCGTCACTGCCTCGCGACTCAACCGTCGCCAGCAAATCTGCGACCGGCTGTTATAAATTCCACTGCCCAGAAACCGCCCCGCACGATCCCGGCATTCGACCACTTCGCCATCATGTTCAGGTGCCAGCAGCACCTCGACTTCATTGGCAAACACCCACGGATGTCCCGTGAGCACACGTGCTTTGACGTTGGATTTTAGCTTAAGCGAAGCAGGCATCGCCTCGCATCATCACGCCGCACGCGAACCGGAGAAGCAAAATCTCTCAGCGGTGCGCCGCCACATCCCCCTCAGGGAGATGGTGCAATTCGCCATTCTCGTCTTCAAACCACTCGGGTTTTTGAGACAAAGACGAAACGAGGAGGTAGACGCCGGTGAAGTAAAACGCGGCAAAAACTGCAATCGCGATAGCCATAAGGGGGTGGGTAACTGCGAAATTATGTAGCATATATGTTCCCAAAAATCTACGGATCTTTCAGGGAAAACCTTACATTTTTCCGCGCATAAATTGCACTAAGGCCAAAACCTCATTCCGGGATGGGTAGTTCCTTTCATCCTTAGCGCTCCAGCTAACGTATCTCACGCACGACTGGAAATTTTAGTCGTGCCAGTCGTTTACCTCCGTACGTTCGCCCTCTTTTCCATGTCGCCCGCCGCCGAAATCGCCCGCCGCCGCACCTTCGCCATCATCTCCCACCCTGACGCGGGTAAGACGACGCTGACCGAGAAATTCCTCCTCTACGGCAACGCCATCCACCTCGCCGGCGCCGTCAAGGACCGCAAAAACCAGCGCGCCACCGCCTCCGACTGGATGGAGCTCGAGAAACAACGCGGTATCTCGATCAGCTCCACCGTTCTCCAATTCGACTACAACGGCTGCGCTGTAAACCTCCTCGATACCCCCGGCCACAAAGACTTCTCCGAGGACACCTACCGCGTCCTCACCGCCGTCGATGCCGCCCTCATGGTGATCGACGCCGCCAAGGGCGTGGAAACCCAAACGCGCAAACTCTTCGAGGTCTGCCGCCGCCGGGGCGTTCCGATTTTCACGTTCATGAACAAGTGCGACCGGCCCACCATGAACCCGATCGCCCTCCTCGACGAACTCGAGAGCGTCCTCGGCCTTCAGTCGTCGCCCGTCATCTGGCCTCTCGGCAACGGTCCTTCCTTCAAAGGCGTCTTCGATCGCCGCACCAAGGAAGTACACCTCTTCGAACGCGTTCCCGGCGGCAAATTCCAAGCCCCCGTCAACGTCGCCGACCTCAACGATCCCCTCGTCCGCGAAAAACTCGACGACTACACCTTCGAGCAAGTCCGCGAGCAGCTTGAGATGCTCGACGGCGCCGGTCACCCCTTCGACCTCAACGCCATCCAGCACGGCCAGCAAACGCCCGTCTACTTCGGCTCCGCCGTTAACAACTTCGGCATCCAGCTCCTTCTCGACGGCTTCCTCAAAGACTCCGTCCCGCCCGCCCCGCGCAAATCCGTCACCATCTCCGTCCCCGGCGCGCCCCAGCCCACCACCGCCCGCACCGTCCCCGTCGACGACCCGAAGTTCTCCGGCTTCATCTTTAAGATCCAGGCCAACATGGACGCCAAGCACCGCGACCGCATCGCCTTCCTCCGCGTCTGCTCCGGCAAATTCGAGCGCGACATGGTTGTCACTCACCAGCGCACCGGAAAACAGGTCCGCCTTTCCTCCTCGCACAAACTTTTCGGCCGCGACCGCGAGACCGTGGACGAAGCCTGGCCGGGCGATGTCATCGGTCTTGTCGGCCACAGCGAATTCGGCATCGGCGACACGCTCACCAACGACCGCAGCATCTGCTACGACGAGATCCCGCGTTTCCCCTCCGAGGTTTTCAGCTACATCTCGAATCCAAATACTGGAGACGCCAAAAAATATCGCGCTGGTCTCGAACAGCTCCTGCAAGAAGGCGTCGTCCAATCCTTCAACGCCCGCAACGCCCCTCCCGGCGCCACCCTCCTCGCCGCCGTCGGTCCGCTCCAATTCGAAGTCGTCCAGTGGCGCCTCCAGTCCGAGTACAATGCCGAGTCTAAACTCGTCCCCGCTCCCTGGACGCTCCTCAAATGGGCCGAGCCGCACCCCGCGCTTAAAAACCCTTCGACCATCGTCGTCGCCCAAGGCGTCAGCTTCGGCACCGACAAATTCGACAACCCCATCGTCCTCTTCCCCAACGACTGGACCTACCGCTACTTCGTCGAAAAAAATCCCGAGATCAAACTGCACGACCTCCCGATCGAGCAGACGAAGAACTGATCTCCCGACGTCGGGGCCCGTGCATTCAAGTTTCCGTATGCGACGCGCTCACTTGTCGAACGCGTAGTGATTCACTGTCCACTCCGTGCCTTGGCGATATCCCCAAAGTTCCGCGCACGAGAGGAAAAACACCCGCCAGTAACTCCACCATTTCGCGTGCTCCTTCCCGTAGGTCCGCTCGAACAGCGGTCTCAGCTCATCGGCGGCCGCATCCATGTTGGCCAGCCAGAGTTCCGCCGTGCGTTGATAATGGCGGCCGTTAATCGTCCAGCTCCCGCGTAAAGCGAGTTCGCCGCAAACCCGCTCGGGCAAACGCGAATCCGGCATCATGCCGCCGGTAAAAAAATACCGGCTCATCCAGTCGGTCTGATCGCGCGCGACAAAATGATACGCGAAGTCCCGGTGCGTGAAGATGTGCAAAAAGAACCGCCCAGCCGGTCGCAGTGTTTTAGCCACTCCCGCAAAAAGCCGCTGCCAGTTCTTCATGTGCTCGAACATCTCGACCGACACCACGCGATCGAAGCGCGACGTCTCGAAAACATAATCGTTCATATCGCACGTCACGATGCGAAGATTGCGCAAACCCCGGCGCGACGCCTCCGCATCGATGAACGCCTTCTGCGTACGCGAGTGGGAAACTCCCGTGATTCGCGATGCCGGGAAATGCTCCGCCATCCACAACGAAAGCGATCCCCATCCGCAGCCGAGCTCCAGAATATCCTGTCCATCCACTAGACCGGCGCGATCGGCATACAGCCGCAGCATCGCCTCCTCCCCTTCCGCGAGCGACTCGTCCCCGCGCTCGAACCAGCACGAGGAATACTTCAAACGCGGCCCCAGCACTCGCTGGTAAAACTCCGTCGGAACCTCGTAGTGCTGCTCCCGCGATTCGCTCGTGTTGATCGCGACCGGCATGTGAGCCAGCCCGTCTGTGAAAGCCGTGAGACGCTCACGCCGTTCGAACTCGGAAGGCGCTGCCTCCTCGCGGATTCGTTGCGCGAGCAAGCGGCGTATCCCCGCGCGCACGACAACATCGGGAAGCAAATCACGGGCTAGAAGGAAATCGATCATAGGACAAAGGGTCGGTGGGCATCAGGCCCGCTTGGGAAACCACGGGAAAAACGCGGATGTGCGCCGCTGGTATTCGCGATAAACTTCGCCTTTCGAACGGAGCGACTGCTCCTCGGTGTAGCGGATGCCCGTCACTTGGATGAGAAACCACAGCATCAGCGCCGGTGAAATGAGCCCCAGCCAGCCCCACGGCGCGCCTGCGGCAAACAGCGCAAACGCGACCCACACCAGCCACTCAAAGAAGTAGTTCGGATGCCGGCTGTAGCGCCACAATCCGGTGTCGCACACACGTCCGCGATTCGCCGGATTTTTTCGGAAGCGAGCGAGTTGCCGGTCGGCCATCGCTTCGCCTGCCAGCGCGATCGCCCACAGAGCGAATCCCGCGATTTCCCAGGCTCGCCAGTCCGGGGATGCATCCTGAGCAGCGAGAACGAAAGGCAGGGTGAGCAACGCGAGCAACCACGCCTGCGCTTGGAAAAACAAAAACATCTTCCGATCCACCGCCCCCTCCCAATCCTCACGCAGACGCGCATACCGCCCGTCCTCTTCAGGATGATGCGACATCACTCGGTATCCTAAATGTACAGCCAGGCGAAGACTCCAAAGTGTAACCATCGAGGCAAGCAGAAGGCGGCGCTCCATAACTCCATCCGCGACTATCGCGTAGAACACGGCTGCTGGCGCGAAACCTCCCGCCCAGGCGATATCCACGATCCCAAAATTGTGAATACGACGTGCCGTCAGAAAAACACCCGCGAACCCCACCGAAACCGCGAGCAGGGCGATAAGCATGAGATCGAGGGATGACATGGTAACCCGTTTCGATCAGCTCAACGCCGCCAGTGCGGATACAAGGCCCAGCCCGGCAATAAGTCCGGCAGGTACGATCCGGGAAACCGGACTCCCTCGCAAAAGCACATCCGTGACGCCAGCCTCGCGCGGCAGCCTCCACGTCACGGCCAACCCGTACGCCGCCATCGCGATATTTCCGAGCAGGATGACCGCAATCAGCCAGAATGCACGCGCCACCCACGACGGTTCCTTGTACCAAATCCATACATAAAATACGAAAAACCCCCAGTAGGCGTCTGCCAGCGTTGCGAGGAACCAAGGATGCATGCCCACCTCGCGCGGCACGTCCCAGAGCGCGACTTGCGAACCCGCCCAGCCGGTCACCAGAAGCATCGTCGCGAGGACGACCGCGAAGAAAGTGCGCAGGAAGATAATCATAGCGGGAGTTTTTTGAGGGGTTAAGCGAGGGCCAGGTTACCCGCGCGCGTATGCACTGTTTGCACCACACTAATATGGCGCATCGCGAAGGCGGCCTCGCAGTACGCGAGATAGTAGTTCCACTTGCGGACGAATCGCTCGTCAAAGCCCAGCGCGCCGACCTCAGCGAGACGTTGGTTAAACGTCTCCCGCCAGATCGAAAGTGTCCGCGCATAATCGCCTCCCATATCTTCAAGCGCGTGGAGTACGAAACCGCCCGACTCCGCAAGCAGCCGGTTGATGCGATTGAGCGACAGCAGCAGCGAACCGGGAAAAATATGCTTCTGAATGAAGTCCACGCCGCGCCTTAGTTCCGCGTATCGCGCATCCGGACACGTAATGAACTGCAATGCCATCAAGCCGTCCGCCTTCAGCCTCCGGGCCACCACGTCGCACCAAGCGGGCAGGTGCTCATGGCCGACCGCTTCCAGCATCTCTATCGATACGATCTTGTCGAAAATCGCCCCAGCCGGCAGGTCGCGATAATCCTGCACACGAATCTCCACCAGGTGCGAAAGCCCGGCCGCGACGACGCGACTCGTGGCCAACTCCGCTTGCGCTGGCGAAAGTGTGAGCGACGTCACTCGGCAACCATAGCGACTCGCCGCGTGAATGCTCCACCCGCCCCACCCGGAACCGATTTCAAGCACATGGTCGCCAGCCGTCAGCTGAAGCTTGCGGCAGAGCTCCTCGTTCTTCGCACGCTGGGCTTGCTCCAGCGTAAGATCGGGAGAGGTCCACAAAGCCGCCGAATACATCATCGTGGGGTCCAGCCAGAGCGCGAAAAACTCGTTGGAGAGATCGTAGTGCTCCTGAATATTTTGCGCCGCGCGACTGCGGGTGTTTTTGCGGAGCAAATGACCGAGGCGGTTGAACGCGCGAAGCAGATTGAGCCCAAGGTGCCGGCTGCGTGAACCCGAGAGCGTAGGCGCCGAATCGGCGTTGAGAATGAACCACGAAACCACCGCAACCATGTCCGGCGTATCCCAATCTCCATCGATAAACGACTCCGCAAAACCGATGTCTCCATAGAGCGCGCAACGACGAAAAAACGCCGGCCGGCGTACACGGATCACCGCTTCCCGCGCGGGAGCCGCGGAATCCGCAGTGCCAGCCCCAAACGCCAGCCGCCCGCCCTCGGGCACTTCGAGAAACAAACGTCCACGTGTAAGCTGCGAGAGCGCGCGCACGACGAGTCGCCGGCAGTAAGGGACGAAAACGGGACGGGCGGCAGCCTCAAGCGAGGCGCAGGCGGTGGTGCTCATGATGCAGGATTGGTGATAGACGAATGCGGACGGTGAAGATCGCGCTGCCGGTCCGGGCGGTCGGCCTTGCGAAAGAAAGGCACGCGCTTCAGCCAAAGCCTCAGCGCCTGCCAGTGAATGCGCATAACGATGCCGCCCGTGACCAAGGGATATTTGAATACAAACCACGCCAGACGCGCGTCGGTGAAAGCGACCCGCTCTCCCGTCAGCGTGGAATGGACGAGCACCCGTCCGCCTTCTTGATCGTCTATACGAATGGCCAGGCGGCGCTCCGGAGCGCGCAGCGTGAAATCGAACTCCGCCTCCAGGCTGGTGAAAGGCGACACGTAAAAATGCTTCGGACAGCGCACCCGGAAAACGCCGCCTCCTTGCCCGCCTTCCTCGCTCAAGGGAATGAAGTACGGTTTCACCTCGTGAAACGTATTCGTGACCTCGGCAATCGCCGCGCGGGGTCTTCCGTCAGCATCATGGCAAAAATAAAACGACACCGGATTGAAGCGGTGTCCCAAAACCCGCGGCAGTGTTACCAGCACGACCCGTGACTCACCGGCCAGTGAAACACCGTTTTCCGCGCAGAACGAAAGCACGCGAGACTTGAGTGTTGCCTCGCACACCGGCGAAGCCGGCCGGGTCGGGTTAAACGCTGGCTCCTGCGTCGGCAAAAAATCGCGCTCTCGGAACGAAAAAATATTCTTCCGCTCCACTGAAAAAAAACGGCTCGCGCGCCCGATCTCCGGCAGTTCGTCGAGATCGATCGCAAAATAAAAAAGCCGGTAGACAAACCGATGGTCGCGAGGCGTGCGCCGGTGATGAAGCACCCGGCACTCGTAAAGCGCGGATCGCAGAGCTGAAGACGACTGACGACCTGGTCTCATCGCTGACTCCAGGGGTCGCGACCTAGAAGCAGGCGCGCGATTTCAACGGCCGAGAGAAGACCGTCTTCGTGAAATCCATAGCGCTGCCACGCGCCCGCGAAATAAGTGTGGGTCGAGCCCACCGCAGCGGTATTAAGCGCCGGAACCTCCGCCTGCGCCCGGATCGCCGCGAGATCGAAGAGCGGGTGCTCATAATCGATCGAGCGGAGCACCGTCTGCTGGGCGATTTGTTCGCGTCCGTTGACAGAAACAAAGTAATCCGCCCGCCGCGAAACGCCCTGCAGACGATTCATCCAGTAATGAGTCGACGGCGAAATCCCCGCGATCGCATCCCGCGTTGCCGCGGAGTCCGCCGCCGCAGCAGGCGTATCCAGCCGGTAATTCCACGACGACCAGGCCAGTCGTGTCCTCGGCATCACCGCGCGGTCCGTGTGCAGCGTCGCGATGTTCGGCTGATAGCTGAAAGCCGAGAGCACACGCCTTTCATCGGCCGTGGCACCTTCTCCCAAAATCTTAACTGAGGCCGGTGGATGACACGCCAGGACCACGTGATCGAAACGGCTCGTGTCTCCTCCTGCGGTGACCTCGACGCCATCTCGCCTGCGTCGAATCCGGCTCACCGCCGAGCGCAGCCTGATGCGATCGCGAAAAGGCATGATCAGTTTTTCGACATACGCGCGCGATCCGCCCTCGACCGTCCACCAGGGATGCTGGGTGTGAAGCCCGAGAAATCCGTGATTATGAAAGAAGCGCAGCAGAGTGGACGCCGGAAATTGCAGCATCTTTTCCGGCGGCGTCGACCAGACCGCCGAGCTCATCGGAAGCAGATAAAGCCGGAAAAAATCGTCTCCATAGCCGCCGCGTGCCACGTACTCGGCGAGCGTCATCGAACTGATTGCGGGATCGTCCAGCGCCGCGAGCGCCTCGCGATTGAAACGGTCGATGCGCATGAGCATCCGGTAGAACGACGGTCTCAGCAGATTGCGACGCTGCGCAAAAAGATGATTCAGACTGCTTCCGCAGTATTCGAGATTTCGATGCGTATCACGCACGCTAAACGACATGTCCGTCCGCTTCACCGCCACGCCCAGCGCATCGAAAAGGCGCACAAGATGCGGATACGTCACACGATTGAACACCATGAAACCGGTATCGACCGGCACGCACCCACCATCCGCCTCATCCACCATCACCGTGTTCGCGTGACCGCCGACCCGGTCGTCTGCCTCAAAAACCGTCAGCTCGAAATCGCGGTAAAGAAACCATGCCGCCCCCAACCCTGCTATCCCACTTCCGACGATGGCGATTTTTTGCATATGAGAGGAGGCGGTGGAAAGTGGGAGTGGAATTCGGCGAACCTTAGACAACATGTCTAAGCTGAGTAACCAAAATGTCAATGACTCGTCTAAGATGTTTCACTTCTAGCATATACGCATACAATATGATTATAATCATAAATATAGGTAATTATTTTTTATCGGTTGCGCTCTAGATTTGAACTGACACACACTTTCTGTCTAAGAAACGTCTAAATGACCGAGCCATTGCATTCTATCCAAGTGGCAGCCGAACGCGCCGGGGTGAGCGCGCACGTGATCCGCGCTTGGGAAAAGCGTTACCGCGCACTGAATCCTCACCGCACCCCATCGGGCCGCCGGCTTTACTCGGACGAGGAAGTGACACGACTCGGATTGCTACGTCACCTCAGTGAGGCCGGCCACGGCATCAGCCACATCGCGAATCTGCCGAGGGAAAAACTCGAAAGCCTCATCGCCTCCGCACCCACCGCCCTTAACTTTCCCGCACAAAACGCGGTTTCGGAGGCGGAGTTATTGACCGACGCGCTCAGCGCAGTGCGCGCGCTTGATGAGCAGGCGCTCGACAAGGTGCTGGAACGCGGCGAACTCGCTTTGGGAGCCCAGGGCGTGCTGCGCAGACTTATCGCACCGCTCGCACGAGAGATCGGCGAACGCTGGCGCGGCGGCGAGATCACGGCCGCTCACGAACATTTTGCGACCGCCGTCATCCGGCTCGCCTTGGCCCGCGCCACGAAACCGTTTGCCGCCAGCTCCACCGCACCGGTCATCGTCGTCGCGACGCCCACCGGGCAAATCCACGAACTCGGTGCCCTCCTGGCCGCGGCCTCCGCGTCGAATCTCGGCTGGCGTGTGATCTATCTCGGCGCGAGTCTCGGCGCCGCGGAGATCGCCGGCGCCGTCCGCCTCCGTGAGGCCCGCGCCGTGGCCTTGAGTATCGTCTATCCCGAAGATGACCCGTCCCTTGCCGCGGAACTCACCCGGCTGCGCGATCTGCTGCCCGAAACCGCGATCGTCGTCGGAGGCCGAGCCAGTTTCGCCTACCGCGACGTGCTCGACCGCGTCCGCGCCCAGGTAGCTGGCGACATCGCGCAACTAGGCCAGATTCTCGATCAGCTCCGCAGACCAGACTGACCTAGAGAACACATACGCCTCCTGTCGGGAAATTACTCACACGGTAATACCGTCCGTCTCCGCGCAAACCATCACACGCGCGGCAACCAGTCACAAAAGCCGCGGGCTCCTTCTCAACGGGGGAGCATTGCCCTCCCCGGCTCGCCCGGAAGCGTTCCAACCACCCCCGCTCACCATGCGATACCCCCTTCCCCGGATCATCATCTCCGCACGCCGCCTTCTCGCCACTGCGACCCTGCTCGCACTCCTCCAGCCCGGCGCTTTCGCACCAAACCTGTACGCGAAACCCTCCGAATGGCAGGACCTCTCCGGCACCAAATTCAAAGGCGAACCCTCCGAAATCCTCGGCCCCTTCGCCCTCTTCAAAACCGGTCAATCCACCGGCCGCCGCATGCTCCTGCGCGGCCTCTCGCCCGAAAACATCCTCCGCCTCCACAAGGAACTCGCCGCCCACCCCGCGCGCGCCGAGCGCTGGACCGATGCCACCGGCTCCGCCACCCGTGATCTACTCGGCAGCGTTCTGCGTCTCGAAGATCAAAAACTCGTCCCCGCCGACTTGTCCAAACTCGCCGAGCCGGAGCTTCTCCTCCTGCTCTTCGGCTCTCACAACGACGGCGAATCCTGGGAAATGGTTCGCAGTCTCACCGCCGTCTACGAACGCGCCCGCCGCGTCTACCCCGGCCGCCTCGAAGCTGTCTTCCTCGGCGTCCGCCACAACGACAACGAACACCGTCGCATCGCCGCCACCACATGGA
The DNA here is from genome assembly GCA_966249325.1 of uncultured Nibricoccus sp. Classification (GTDB taxonomy): domain Bacteria; phylum Verrucomicrobiota; class Verrucomicrobiia; order Opitutales; family Opitutaceae; genus Nibricoccus. Next base: position 56,774 of record CBINDC010000014.1, read on the forward strand.
TGCCCTGGCTCGTATCCGATTTCTCCGCACAACGCTCTCTCCGCCTGTTCGAACGCTTCGCCCCGGCCGAGGGCCCGGGCCTCCTCCTCGTCTCGCGCGACGGCATCCCGCTCCTCAACGCCCGGATCTCCTCCCCCCGCGACACCCAGCGATTCGTCGACGAACTCTCCGCCTTCCTCGCCATCCTCGATCCCGCCAACCCGCGCTCCTGGCCCGACCGCGTTCACTACCTGAGCCTCACCCGCCCGATCGACTTCGCCAACTCCACCACCGGCCCGCTTCTCCTCGGCGACCCCCTCCGTCCCGACGGCCTCCGCCAGCGCGGCATCTCGCGCATCGAAGCCCGCCTCACGATCGCCGGCGACGGCATCATCAACGACGTCAGCTTCCTCCCCGGCTCCGACATCCCCGAGCCCATGAAGGCCCCGCTCGCCGCCGCCCTGAAAAAACAAGCCGTCTTCCTCCCCGCCCTCGACCACGGCAAACCCGTCGCGAGCGCTTACGATTACTCCCTCACCGTCCCTCCCGAAAACAAAGCCGCCTCCGCCGACCTCGCCTGGCTCAACGGCGACGCCCGCAACGACCTCCCGCTTTCCTCCTGGCTCATCCTCAACCCCATCCAGGTGCAGGAACGCGATTTCTCCAACGACCCCGCCTTCACTCAAAACCAAATCGACCGCGTCGCCGCCGACGACACCGTCATGCTCAAAGCCCTCAGCGTCTCCACCGCCAAAGTCTCCCGCGACGCCCAGCAAAACGCCTTCAACACCGACTGGTTCACCGCCGCCGGCGCCGCCTCCGTCCAGCCCCGCGAGGGCGACCCTCAACACATCGACGGCACCGCCCTTGCATGGAAACGCGTCTCCTCCGACGCCGGCCTCGTCCACTTCGGCGCGCACGACTACAGCATCGCCTACGCCTGGACCGAGTTCGATTCCCCCTCCGCGACCGACGCCTGGCTCGGCCTCGGCAGCGACGACGGCGTCAAAATCTGGCTCAACGGCCAGCTCGTCAACGATCGCTGGATACGCCGCATGAGCCGCATCGACGACGACATCGTCCCCCTCCGTCTGAAAAAAGGAAAGAACCAGCTCCTCATCAAAATCCAAAACGCCACCGGCGATTGCAGCTTCATCGCCCGCCTCCGCACCCGCTGACCTCCGCCATCTTTCTCTTTCCTCTTTCTCCCTCCGCCACCGTTCTCATTCCCCGCACCCGCCTCTCCGAAATCCTGTTAATCCTCTTAATCCTGTCCAAAAAACTTCCCCGCCTTTCCACTCGCCGCGCCGCCTAAAAATCCCCTTCCTGCGCCGCATGTTTTTCGCCCGCATCGCGCGCCCATTTTACCTCCGCCTCACGCTTGCCATCGCAGTCTGCATCGCCGCTCCATCCGCCGCGACCGCCCAGACCAAAAGCAAACCCGCCACCGGCACCGCCGGCATCTATAAAGGCTACGTCGTCACCGACGCCGCCACCGGCAAAATCCTCCTCGAGGACAACGCCAGCACCGTCGCCCCGCCCGCCTCGATGACGAAGATCATGACCTTCCTCATCGTCGCCGACGCCATCAAGGCCGGCACCATCGCCCTCGATACCCCCGTCCGCATCACCAACGAAGACATGGGCATGGGCGGCACCGGCGTCTGGCTCGACCCTCGCGAGACCTTCACCGTCGAGGAACTCCTCCTCGCCACCATGATCCAGTCCGCCAACGACGCCGCCCACGCCCTCTCACGCGCCGCCGCCGGCTCCCGCGAAGCCTTCGTCGAACGCATGAACGCACGCGCCCAGGCCCTCGGCATGACCCGCACCCGCTTCACCTCCCCTCACGGCCTCCCGCCCTCCTCCCGCCAGCTCGCCGACAGCGACCTCACCACCCCCGCCGACTTCGCCATCCTCTGCCGCGAAGCCATCGCCACCACCGACATCCTCCGTTACAGCGCCATCAAAACCCAGACCTTCGGCGCCTCCTCCCGTCCGCCCGACAAACAGATCCGGATGGATAACCACAACAAACTCCTCGGCCGCGTCGCCGGCGTCGATGGCCTCAAAACCGGCTACACCAAAGCCGCCGGCTACTGCCTCAGCGCCACCGCCGAACGCAACGGCCGCCGCCTCATCGTCGTCATCATGGGCAGCTTCGGCGTCGGCGGCCAAATCGACATGGGCCGCAGCCGCGACCTCAAAACCATCGAGCTCATCGAACGCGGCTTCGCCACCCTCGCCGCCCAATCCCCCGCCACGCCCGCCTCCCCACTCGTCACCGCTCCTGCGACCGCCACCCGTCCGTCCCCGGTCTCTTCCAGCGCATCACCTGTCGTCGCCAGCCCCATCGCACCCGCCGCCGAAAGCGGCCCCGTCCGCGGCAACCTCTCCGCCCCCCGCCGCCCGGACCCATCGCCCGTCGTCTCCGCCGAGGAAAAACCCGAAGCCTCCTCCGACGAGCCCATGGTCAAATTCGTCCCCATCGCCCCGCCCGCCCCCTCCAAATCCAAGTCCAAGTAAAAACCCCGGATGGAGCGCGCCGTCCCATCGCGTCAAAAACGATATCCGAGTTCCGGCAAAAAACCTCCCCCAATCGTCGCAAACGACGCCTCCGCCCCGGCTACGCACACATCCCACGCAAAAACGTCCCCTATCAAAAAACCACCCCTGACCGTAAAACACACTGGTCATTGGTCACTGGTCACTAGTCATTTCCCCGCCACCCTCTGGACACCTTTGCTATAGTCCGCTCCATGCCTATCTCGCGGTTCCTCCGCCTCCTCTCACGTCTCGCTGCATTCGCCCTCCTGCTCGCCTCCGCCCGGCCGCACCTCCACGCCGCCGAGCCCGCCGCAAAACCCATCGTCGTCACCACTACGACCATCCTCGACGACTTCGTCCGCACGCTCGGCGCCGACGCCATCGACGCCCGCTGCCTGCTCACCCCCGGCCGCGATCCCCACAGCTTCGAGCCCACGCCTGCCGACGTCCGTCAACTCGCCCGCGCCGACCTCATCGTCGTCAACGGCCTCGGCTTCGAACTCTGGCTCGATAAAACCATCCGCAACTCAGGCACCCGCGCCCGCGTCCTCGCCGCCTCCCAAGGCATCGAGCCCCTCAAGACGCCGCACAATCACGATCACCACGACCACGATCACGCCCACCACCATCATCACGACGACATCGATCCCCACGCCTGGCACGACCTCCGCCTCGCCGCCCGCTACGTCGAAAACATCCGCGACGCCCTGATCGCCCTCGCCCCCGCCCACACCGACTCCCTCCGCACCCGCGCCACCGCCTACCTCGCCGAACTCACCGCGCTCGACACCCGCTTCCGCGAAACCATTTCCGCCCTCCCCGACGAACGCCGCAAGCTCGTCACCTCGCACGATTCCCTCCGCTACCTCGGCCGCGCCTACGGCCTCACGCTCATCCCCATCGCCGGCCTCGGCGGCGGCCAGGAACCCAGCGCCCGCGAACTCGCCACCATCGTGAAAACCATCCGCGCCGAAAACGCCCGCGCCCTCTTCCTCGAGTCCACGACCAACCCCAAAATCCCCACGCTCCTCGCCAAAGAAGCCGGCGTCACCATCGTCCGCGAACTCTACACCGACAGTCTCGGCGCCCCCGGCACTCCCGGAGCCACCTTCCTCGGCATGGCCCGCGCCAACCTCGAAACCCTCGCCACCGCCCTGCGCTAAACCCGCGCTTGCGCCGTCAAATCCGCCCGATGCACTCTCCGTCCGCGGGAGAAATAAGGGCGCAATCACGCGCCCGGTTCCCGCTACCCCAGCCATGACGGAAGCCCTCCACCCAGCGGAACACATCCAAAGCCGCATCCTCGTCTTGCGCGGCCAGCGCGTCCTTCTCGACCGCGACCTCGCCGCCCTCTACGGCGTCCCCACCAAACGCCTCAACGAACAAATTAAACGCAACCCCGCCCGCTTCCCTGAAGATTTCGTCTTCACGCTGACCTCCGTCGAAAAATCCGAGGTGGTCGCAAAATGCGACCACCTCCGTGCGCTCAAATTCTCCCCCGTCTTGCCAGCCGCCTTCACCGAACACGGCGCCCTCATGGCCGCCAACGTCCTCAACTCCCCGCAAGCCGTCGCCATGAGCGTGCAGATCGTCCGCGCCTTCATCCACCTCCGCCAGCTCCTCATTAACCACAAAGCACTCTCCGGGAAACTCGCCGAACTCGAAACCCGCGTCGGCACCCACGACGAACAACTCGCCATGCTCGTCGCCGCCATCCGCCAGCTCACCGCCCCCGAATCCCGCCGCCCCAAACGCCGCATGGGCTTCTACCAAGGCGGCCGCTGACACCGCATTTCTACTCGCTACCAGCTAGTCACTACTCGCTACATTTCACGCCTTGTCCCACGCCGCCCACAACATCCTGCGCTTCGCCGGCGTCACCGTCCGCCACGGCCCCGTCCTCGCGCTCGATCACCTGAGCGCCAGCATCCCCTGCGGCAGCCTCACCGCCATCCTCGGCCCCAACGGCGCCGGCAAATCCACCCTCCTGCGCTCCATCCTCGGCTGGCACCCGCTCGATTCCGGCGAGATCCGTATCGGCGATCACCATACGCACCACCAGCTCCCCCGCCTCGCCTACCTCCCGCAACGCCACCTCATCGACTGGGACTTTCCCATCACCGTCCGCTCCGTCGTCGAACAAGGCCGCTACCCCGCCCTCGGCCTCTTCTCCCGTTTCTCCAAAACCGACCACGCCGCCGTCGACCGCGCGCTCGAAGAACTCGACATCACCGCCCTCGCCACCCGCCAGATCAGCCAGCTCTCCGGCGGACAACAGCAACGCGTCTTCCTCGCCCGCGCCCTCGCTCAAGGCGCAGACATCTTCCTTCTCGACGAACCCTTCGCCGGCCTCGACCTCCACGCCACCGAGGAACTCGCCCACATCCTGCGCGCCTGGCAGGCCCAGGGCCGCACCGTCCTCGCCGTCGTCCACGACCTCGCCCTCGCCCGCCAGCATTTCGTAAACGCGCTCCTCCTCAACACCCGCCTCGTCGCCTTCGGCCCCGTCGCGGAAGTCATCACCCCGCCCAACATCAACGCCGCGTATCGAGGCGGTCACTGCGCCCACAGCAACGATCCCTTAAAACTCATCCGCACCGCAAATTTCCCCAACTAATCTGTGAGGCCGGACCTCTGGTCCACGCCTCCGAATGCCGCAACCAACACCTCGATCCGAGAACCTTCCGAACGCCTCCCCATCCTCTGTGCTTCCTCCGTGCCCTCTGTGTAACCCTCCGATTCCGCCGCGCTGCTGCTCCGCCCAAATCGAAAATCGATAATCCAAAATCGAAAATCCTCCGCCCCTCCGATGTCCTTCCACGAGCTCCTCATCGAGCCCTTCACCTTCGAGTTCATGCAACGCGGCCTCCTCTCCGCCGCGCTCCTCAGCCTCAGCGGCGGACTCCTCGGCTCGATCCTCGTGCTCCGCCGTCTCGCCCTCCTCGGCGACGCCCTCTCGCATTCGCTCCTCCCCGGCGTCGCCCTCGCCTTTCTCCTCTTCGGCGCCAACACCCTCGCCCTCTTCCTCGGCGCGCTCATCGCCGGCCTCCTCACCGCCGCTGGCAGCGCCCTCCTCAGCCGCCTCACCCGCATCAAAGAAGACGCCGCTTTCGGTGCCCTCTTCGTCATCTTCTTCGCCGCCGGCATCGCCCTCGTCAGCCTCATGAAGTCGCGCCTCGACCTCATGCACTTCCTCTTCGGCAACATCCTCGGCGTCAGCCCCGAAGACCTCCGCCTCTCCGCCCTCGCCAGCGCCATCACGCTCGCCGTATTCGCCATCTTCCGACGCGGCATCCTCCTCGAAACCTTCGACCCCATCTTCCACCGCGCCACCGGCGGACGCGGCACACTCGTCCACCTAGGCCTCCTCGCGCTCACCGTCCTCAACCTCGTCGCCGCCCTTCAAGCCATGGGCATCGTCCTCGCCCTCGGCCTCTTCCTCCTTCCCGCCGTCACGGCGTATCTCTGGTGCGACCACTTCGGTAAACTCCTGATCACGTCCGTCGCCCTCGCGCTCCTCGGCACCGTCAGCGGAATTTTTCTCAGCTACCACGCAGGCCTCGCCAGCGGCGCCAGCATCGTCCTCTGCCTAGGCGCCGCGTTTATCACGTCCGCCATCGCGAGCCCCCGCTACGGCCTAATCTCCCGCCTCCGCCCCCACGAAGGCAAAGGCGTGCTTCGCACCCCGGAGTAAACGAAAGGCGTTCACAGGTTTTCCTCTTTGCGTCCGCCCTTCGCGTCTTAGCGTCTTTGCGATTCAACTCACTGCCGCATGCCTGACGCTCCCGATCTCGCCGCCGTAAAAACCTACCTGCTCGGTTTGCAGAACAACATCTGCCGCGAACTCGCCGCCGAGGACGGCTCCACCGATTTCATCACCGACAACTGGACCCGCCCCGAAGGCGGCGGCGGCCGCACCCGCATCCTCACCGAAGGCGCCGTCTTCGAAAAAGCCGGCGTCGCCTTCTCCCACGTCACCGGCGACAAACTCCCGCCCTCCGCCACCGCGCACCGCCCCGAACTCGCCGGCAAAAAATGGGAAGCCCTAGGCGTCTCCCTCGTCATCCACCCCAAAAATCCCCACGTCCCCACCAGCCACGCCAACGTCCGCTTCTTCTGCGCGCACAACCCCGGGAGCGCCGACGTCCCCGTCGGCTCCAAAATCGAAAATCGAGAATCGAAAATCAAAAATCCCATCTGGTGGTTCGGCGGCGGCTTCGACCTCACTCCTTACTACGGCTACGAAGACGACTGCACCCACTGGCACCGCACCGCCCGCGACGCCGTCGCCCCTTTCGGCGACACGCTCCACCCGCGCTTCAAAAAATGGTGCGACGACTACTTCTACCTCAAACACCGCGCCGAACCCCGCGGCATCGGCGGCCTCTTCTTCGACGACTTCAACGAACTCGGCTTCGACCGCTCCTTCGAATTTCTCCGCAGCGTCGGCAACGCCTTCATCCCCGCCTACCGCCCCATCGTCGCGAAACGCAAAGCCACGCCCTACGGCGACCGCGAACGCCAGTGGCAGCTCTACCGCCGCGGCCGCTACGTCGAGTTCAATCTCGTCTGGGACCGGGGCACCTTGTTCGGCCTCCAAAGCGGCGGCCGCACCGAATCCATCTTGATGAGCCTCCCACCGCTCGTCCGCTGGGACTACAATCATCAGCCCGCCCCCGGCTCCCCCGAAGCCCGCCTGCACGAGATCTTCCTCAAACCGCGCGACTGGGCATCAAATATTTAATTTCTCCTTCTCAATGCAGACCTATCTCGGCGGTGAAGAAGTCATGCTAGGTGATATCGTGACGCGAAACGGCGACGACACTGGTCAAATTATCGCACTTCGAGACCGCCTTCCAGAATGGGGACTAAGCGAGCAAGACTCCAAAGGGATGGTCATGATCAAATGGGAAAAACTAGGTCTCGTCTGCGAGGACACCTCAGACAATGAGGACCTTCAGTTTGTGCGACGCGGAACCCTCCCAACTTGAGCGTTGAGCCTCCGCCATCCGATCTGCCCCCTCACCACCACAGCGAGATTCCCAAATAAGAAAACGTCGCCATCCATCCGCGCCTCTTCCACTATCCCAGCCATGACGCGCCTCCAATCCATCACCACTGAAGCGCTCACACTCACCGACGCCGAACGTGCGACGCTCGCGTCCGAACTTCTGCTCACCCTTCCCACTGTTCTCTCCGACTCCGACGAAGGCGTCGCCGAGGCGAATCGTCGCGACACCGACCTCTCCGCCAATCCTGCCACCGGCATCGACTGGCCCACGCTCAAAAAAAATCTCGGCCGCTAAGCAATGCCGCTGATCTTTCATCCGCTCGTCCAAAACGATCTGCGGACCATCCTGCGGTTCTACGAAGAAGAAGGCGGTTCACGTCTCGCCGATCGTTTTTTCGCAGAGCTGGAGATGACGATCTTCACCGTTGCTCACGAGCCATCGCGATTTCACTTCGTCGCTCCCGGACTGCGTCGCGCCAATCTTCCGCACTTTCCCTACCACCTGCTCTTTCGCGAAGACGCTACCGGTGTTCGCATCCTCGTTTTGCGCCACCACCAACGGCACCCAAAGTTCGGCTCAACTCGCCACTAAAACGAAGTCGCTCGGCCGCCCAACTTGAGCGTTGAGCGTTCCGCGTTGAGCGTTGAACGTTCCCGGCTCGCCATTCCGCCATGACTTCCCGCGACCGTTTCCTCGCCGCAATCAACTGCCAGCCTCTAGAGCGCCCGCCCCTCTGGGTCATGCGCCAGGCCGGTCGCTACCTGCCCGAGTACCGCGCCCTCAAAGCCAAGTCCTCCTTCCTCGAAATGGTGAAGACGCCCGCCGTCGCCACCGAGGTCACCCTCCAGCCGCTCCGCCGCTTCCCCGGCTTCGACGCCGCCATCCTCTTCTCCGACATCCTCGTCATCCCCGAAGCCCTCGGCCAGCCCTACGCCTTCCGCGACACCGGCGGCATCGCGATGAGCTACCGCATCGAAACGCGCGCTCAAGTCGACGCCCTCGCCCCCGCCGAAGCCGTCCCCGAAAAACTCACCTACGTCGGCGAAGCCCTCGCGCTCCTCAAAAAAGAAATCACCACGTCCTCCGATCCCGCCATCGCCCACAAAGCCCTCCTCGGCTTCGGCGGCTCCCCCTGGACACTCGCCACCTACATGGTCGAAGGCGGCAGCTCCGACGACTTCGAGCGCATCAAGCTCCTCTTCTACACCGACCGCGCCACCTTCGACGCCCTCCTTGAAAAACTCACCGCCTCGCTCATCGCCTATTTCCAGATGCAGATCCGCATGGGCGCCGACGCCATCCAGATCTTCGATTCCTGGGGCGGCATCCTCTCCGGCCAGGATTATCAAGCCGCATCCCTTCGCTGGATACGCCAGATCGTCGCCGCCCTCCCCGCCGGTTTCCCCATCATCCTCTACGCCAAAGGCACCGCCAGCCAGCTCACCGATCAGGCCTTCTCCGGCGTCAAAGCCATCAGCCTCGACTGGACGCACGAGCTCGCCATCACCCGCCGCAACGTCCCCGACAACATCGCCCTCCAAGGCAACCTCGACCCCGTCCTCATGCAAACGACGCCCGAGATCGTCGCCCGCGAAACAACCCGCCTCCTCGAATCGATGCGCGGCGCCCACGGCCACATCTTCAACCTCGGCCACGGCATCACCCCCGCCGCCAAAATCGAGTGCATGCAAGCCCTCGTCGACACCGTCACCACCTGGAAAAACTAAACTCCACCTGTAGGGCCGGACCTCTGGTCCGCGCCTCTACCAGTCCACTCTCCTCCAACATCCGTGCCCTCTGTGCAATCTGTGGTTAAAATTCCCGTCACTATATCCACTTCGTAAAACTCGCGAATAGCACGCCGTCACCACCGCCACCTCTCCTCCGACCTCTTCCGTCCTCTGCGCTCTCTGCGGTCAACCCTTCCGCCTTTCGTGTCCTTTCGTGAATTTCGTGGGCAACTCATCCGAAAATAAACTCCCCATCGCCGTCATCGGCGGCGGCATCACCGGCCTCGCCGCCGCCTGGAAACTCACGCAGCTCGGCCACACCGTCCGTCTCTTCGAAGCCTCCCCGCGCCTCGGCGGCGTCATCCGCAGCGAGCGCACCCCCGAAGGCTGGCTCATCGAATCCGGCCCCAACTCCTTCCAGGAAAACTCCCGCGAAACCGCCGACCTCCTCACCGCACTCGGCCTTTCCTCCTCCGTCGTCGTCACCTCGCCCGCCGCCAAAAAACGCTTCCTCGTCCGCGGCGGCAAACTCCACGCCGCCCCGCTCTCCCCGCCCGGCCTGCTCACCACCCCGCTCTTCTCCCCGCTCGGCAAACTCCGCCTCCTCCGCGAACTCTTCGTCCGCTACGTCGACCGCACCACCGACGACGTCCCCCTCGCCCAATTCATCCGCGAACACTTCGGCCGCGAAGTCCTCGACCGCGCCTTCAATCCCTTCGTCTCCGGCGTCTACGCCGGCGACCCCGAAAAACTCTCCGCCCGCTTCTCCTTCCCGTCGCTCTGGGTCGCCGAGCAAACCCACGGTTCCCTCATCCGCGGCATGATCTCCCAGGCCCGCGACCGACGCCGCCGCGGCCATCCCAAAACCCGCCTCCTCTCCTTCCGCGACGGACTCCAGACTCTCCCCGACACTCTCGCCCGCGCTCTCCCGCCGAGCACCGTCGCCCTCTCCACCCGCGTCGAAACCCTCACGCCCCCCTTCGCCCCCGGCGCTCCCTGGCGCGTCGCCTTCCGCCACATTCTCCCGCCCGCCGTATCCGAATTTCCATCCACAGCCGTCTCGTCCTCCAGCGACCTCGTCACCGATAATTTCTCCGCCGTCATCCTCGCCCTCCCCGGCCACGCCCTCGCGAAACTCCACTTCTCCACTCGCGATCCACGCGCCGCAGCTGAACGCCCGCTCGCCTCGCTCGCCGACGTCATCCACCCGCCCGTCGCCTCCCTCTTCCTCGGCTTCCGCCGCGAACAAATTTCCCACCCGCTCGACGGTTTCGGCGCCCTCGTCCCCGCCATGGAAAAGAAAAAAATCCTCGGCGCGCTCTTCTCCTCCTCGCTCTTCCCCGATCGCGCGCCCGAAGGACACGTCGCGCTCACCGTCCTCGCCGGCGGCACCCGCCAGCCCGACATCGCCCGCCTCCCCGCCGACCGCCTTCTCTCTGAACTGATGCCCGATCTCCGCCAACTCCTCGGCATCACCGGCGATCCCATTTTCCTCCGCCACAATTTCTGGCCGCAGGCGATTCCTCAATACGACCTCGGCCACGAACGCGTGATCGCCGCCATCGAGACCTGCGAACACACCTACCCGCGCCTCCACATCGGCGGCCAGATCCGCGACGGCATCTCCGTCCCCTCCTGTCTCCAGGCCGGCCTAGCCCTCGCCGAACGCACCGTCCGCTGATCACGGGAAAATTTCTCCGAGGCAGGACGCGTTATCCCTAACGCGCCGCCCATCCCGCCTTCACAAAGCAGCCATCCAGTACTTTCACCGAGAACCAATTTTCTGCGAAAGCATCTCCCTTCCCGCTCCGACATCCGTGCTCTCTGTGCCATCTGTGGTTAAAATTTCATCGCAGGAAAAAGAGGTAATGGAGCCTCGATGAGAGAAACACCGGACGCTCTTCGTTTCCTTCGTTACCTTCTGTTCAATTCCGTCCGTCCTGCTCACCCCTTCCGCGACACCGCGAGCTGCCGCAACGCCCGCCGGACCTCTTTCAAATCCACCGGCTTCACCAGATGCGCGATGAACCCCGCTTCCGCCGTGCGTTTCATATCCTCGTCCATCCCGTAGCCGCTCACCGCCACGCCCCTCAATCCGTAGCGGTCGCGCAAATGCGCCATCAGTTCCACGCCCGTCCCATCCGGAAGTCCTAAATCGGATACAACACCGTCGAAAGCCTGCGCCTCCGCCGCCGCCTTCGCCTCGCTGACCGAGCCCGTCGACGTCACGTGATGCCCGTTGCGCCTCAACAACCGCACCAGCACGTCGCGCGTCGGCTTGTGATCCTCGACGATCAACAATCGCAACGGCGGCTCCGGCTCCGCCGCCATCGGCGCGCGACTGCCTTCAGTGCCAGGCGCCACAGGGACCTTCGCTCCGGGTAACTCCACCGTAAACGTCGCCCCTTTCCCGGGCCCCGCGCTTTCCGCGCGCACAACACCGTCGTGCAGATCCGCAATCGCCCGAGCGATCGCCAGCCCGAGCCCAAGTCCTGGATACCGCGGGTCCTGCGCCGCATGTCCGCGCTCGAAGGGCGCAAACAACTTCTCCGCCCCGCTGCTCTCGAATCCCACACCGCTGTCTTTCACTTCGACAAACAACGGCCGCCCCCCGTTTTCCTGCGCCGTCCGCACTGCTGAATCCGCCTCTCCATTGAACGACCGGATGCACACCCGCCCGCCCTCCGGCGTGAACTTCACCGCGTTGCGCAACAGATTCCAAAACAGCTGCTGCAACCGCGCCGTGTCGCCATCGAGCTGGCTGTGCGTCGCCTCCGCCACCAGCGAAACCTCGATCGATTTCTCGCGCGCTTCCTCCCGCACGATCTCGAACACCAGCCGCAACAGCGTGTGCACATCGCACCGCTCCGCCCGCAGCGACAACCGCCCATGCGTGATACGCGTCAGATCCAGCAAGTCGTCAATCAACCGCGCCTCCAGCGCCACATTCCGCGAAATCATTTCCAACTGCTCCCGCACCGCCGCCGGCAGCGAACGATCCTCGCGCAACGACTCCGCCGTCATCAACACCGGCGTCAACGGCGTGCGCAATTCGTGCGAGAGCTGCGCCAGAAAATCGTCCTTCGCCCGCGACGCCCGCTCCGCCTGCTCCTTCGCCTTCAACAGCTCCACCTCCGCCTTCTTGCGATCCGTCACATCCAGCGTCACCCCGTCGAAACGCACCGGCTTTCCTTCGGCATCGTAAAATGTCCGCCCGATCGCGCGTATCCACTTTATCGCCCCGGTCCCCGGCTGCACCGTGCGATACTCGATGTCGTACCGCGTCTTGTTTTGAATCGATTCGTCGATCGCCAGCCGTGTGACCTCCCGATCCTCCGGATGTATCCGCTCGTAAAATAAACCGATCGGCACCACCGCATCCGGCTCCAGCCAGAAATGCTCCTTCACCCGGTTATCCCACTCCAGCACCGTGAACGGCAGATCGCAGAACCAAAAACCGACCTGCGCCCCGTCCTTCACGATGTCGAAACGCTCCCGGCTCTTCCGCAGCGCCTGCTCCACTTCCTTCCGGTCCTGGATATCGATCACCGATCCGATGTGCCCCAGATACTCGCCGCGCACCGAAAACCGCGGCGACGCCGCATCGATCGCCCACCGGTACGAACCGTCGCGCCCGCGCAAACGATACTCCGCCTTGTAGGGCGCGCGCCGCGCATTCGCTGCAACGAAATCCTTCTCCGCCTTCGCCCGGTCCTCCGGATGCACCGCATCCAGCCACCCAAATCCCAGCCCCATCGCCGGCGTCTGCCCCGTAAACGCATACCAGCGCTCGTTCAGATGCGTGCACATCCCGTTCGCATCCGTCACCCACAACATCATCGGCGAATGATCCGACATGCTCCGGAACCGCGCCTCGCTCTCGATCAACGCCGCCTCCGACTGCTTCCGAGCCGTGATATTATTGAAAAGCACCGCCACTTTCCTCTCCGCCGGTTCACCCACCCGGAACGCGTACACATCGAACCAGCTATCGAGCGATTTGTACTCCGCCGCGAACCGGATCGACTCTCCCGTCATCGCCACCCGCCCATAATTTTCCAGCCAGTGCCGCTCGATGTGACTGACAAACTCCAGCATGCGCTTCCCCGTCGCCTTCTGCATCCCCGCCTGCTTCTCGAACGCCGGATTCACCTCGATGAACCGGTAATCCACCGGCCTGCCCGCCCCGTCGAAAAGCATCTCGATCACGCAAAACCCTTCGTCGATCGACTCGAACAACGACCGGTACCGCTCCTCGCTCTCGCGCAACGCCACCTGCGCACTCCGCCGCTCGGTCACATCCGTCGCCGTCCCCAGCCACTCCTCAATCTCTCCACGCGCATCCAGCAGCGGCACCGCCCGCGATAACGTCCATCCCACCGTCCCATCCACGCGGATCACCCGGTGCTCCAGCTGAAAGGTGGACTTCCCTCCGATCGCCTTCTCCACCGCCGCCAGCACCAGCGCCCGATCTTCTGGAATAACGTAGCTTTCCAGCCACGCGCGATTCGGGCTCTTCGCATCCGCGATAAAATCGCGCCCCATCAGCTGCCTCAACTCGGTCCAGTCCGCGCTCATCCGAAACACCGCGTCCGAACTCGTCGTCACAAACGCCCGGAACCGCTCCTCGCTCTTCCTCAGTTCGATCTCTGTCTCATGCCGCGCCGTGATATCCGTAACCATCGCCACGACGCCCGTCACCTTGCCGCCCGCGTCGAACTGCGGCGTATACACCGCGTGCAGCCGCTGCCGCGTCCCGCTCGGCCCCGCCACTAAATCCTTCTCGTACTCCTGCGCCTCGCCCCCAAGCGCCTCCTCGAGACGCGGCCCCACCTCGCGCCACGCCGTCTCCCCCACAATCTCCCGCACCGTACGCCCCACGATCTGCTCGCGCTCCAGACCAAACCACTTCGCGTAAGCCAGATTGCACGTCCGGTAGCGCAGCTCCGGATCGATAAACGCGATCAACGCCGGCACCATGTCGCTCAACGATTGAAACTGCTCGAATGAAGATGACATGGATGCGTCCCCATCGAGGACGCCTCACGCTGTCGCTGTTTCCCGAGAACGCGCGAGCGCAATCTGGCACTCAACGCTACGAGCGCGGCATCGGTTTTTTTCCTACGAATCGCCTCCCCAACCGCCCCGGAATTCCGCCCCGTTTTATCTGGCATCTTCCCTTGACGCCCCCCCCTCCCGACATAGCCTTGCGCGCTTTTCATTTTGGCAATGGCGCAAGACCTCAAAGACACGCTGCAGCTCCCGAAGACCGATTTCCCGATGCGCGCCAACCTCGTTGGCCGCGAACCGTCGCGCCTCGCGCACTGGGAAAAAATCGATCTCTACAGCGCCATTCAGAAAAAACGCGCCGGCGCCCAGACCTTTGTCCTCCACGACGGCCCGCCCTTCACCAACGGCGACGTCCACATCGGCACCGCGCTGAATAAGACGCTCAAAGACATCACCCTTCGCTACAAATCCATGCGCGGCTTCCGCACGCCGTACGTCCCCGGCTGGGACTGCCACGGCCTGCCCATCGAGCAAAAGGTGATGCGCCAGCTCCAGTCGGAGAACAAACAGGTCTCCACCGCCGAGATGCGCTCCCTCTGCGACCAATTCGCCGAAGGCTGGATCGAAAAGCAGACGAAACAATTCAAACGCCTCGGCGTCCTCGCGGATTGGAAAAACGAATACAAGACGAAGGCCCCCGCCTACGAAGCCGACATCATCCGCACCTTCGCCGCCTTCGTCGAAAAAGGCCTCGTTTACCGCAGCAAGAAGCCGGTCTATTGGTCCATCCCCTTCGAAACCGCCCTCGCCGAAGCCGAGATCGAGTACAAAGACCACATCTCCACCGCCATCTGGGTGAAGTTCGCCGTCCCGGCCACCGAAGCGCAAAAGTTCAATCTCCCGTCCGACAAGCCGCTCTTCGTCGTCATCTGGACGACCACGCCTTGGACGATCCCCGCCAACCTCGCGATCGCGCTTCATCCTGAAGTCGATTACGTCGTGGCCGACCTCGGTGCCGAGCGCATCGTCGTCGCGCAAGCCCTGCTCAACGGCGTCGTCGAAGCCGCAAAAACATCCAAGACGCTTCCCGCCGATTTCTCCGGCGCAAACATCGTCCTCACCGTCAAAGGCGCCGCTCTCGAAAAACTCGCCCCGCGCCACCCATTCATCGACCGCGCCTCGCCCGTCGTTCTGGCCGACTACGTCACGACCGACTCCGGCACCGGCGCCGTCCACACCGCTCCCGGCCACGGCTCAGAAGATTATCTCACCGGCCTCAAGTACGGCCTCGAAATCTACTGCCCCGTCGGCGACGACGGCCGCTACCTCGACGACGGCAAAGTCCCCTCCGATCTCGTCGGCATCACCACGCTCGAAACCATCGAAGACCTCGCCGCGAAAAAACCTTCCCCGGCCAATCTCGCGGTCCTCAAAAAACTCGCCGCCGCCAACGCCCTCCTTGCGAAGGCCAAGTACAACCACAGCTACCCGCACTGCTGGCGCTCCAAGACCCCGATCATCTTCCGCGCCGTCGACCAGTGGTTCGTCTCTCTCGATAAGAACAACGTCCGCACCAACGCTCTCGCCGCACTCCCCAACGTTCAGTGGATTCCCACGTGGGGCGAAAACCGCATCCGCGGCGCCGTCGAATCGCGTCCCGATTGGTGCATCAGCCGCCAGCGCTCCTGGGGTGTTCCAATCATCGCGTTCTACGACGACAAGAAAAACGCCTACATCGACGGAAGCGTGATCCGCGCCGTCGCCGCCAAGATCGCGACCAAAGGCACCAACTTCTGGTACGATGCCACGCCCGCCCAAATCCTCGAAGGCATCACACTCCCCGCCGACTGGCCCGCACCCGCCGCACTCACCTGCGGTCGCGACACCCTCGATGTCTGGATCGACTCTGGCTCCTCGCACGCCGCCGTCCTCCGCAACGCCCAAGGTGGCACCCGCGCTCCCGCCGATCTCTACCTCGAAGGCTCCGACCAGCACCGCGGCTGGTTCCAGTCCTCGCTCTGGACGAGCATCATCGCCTTCGACGGCGCTCCCTACAAACGCGTCCTCACCCACGGCTTCATCGTCGGCAAGGACGGCAAAAAAATCTCCAAGTCCGGCCAGTACGAAAAACCCCCGACCTCGGATAACTACATCGCCCAATACGGCGCCGACGTCATCCGCCTCTGGATCTCCTCGCAAAACTTCACCGACGACATCCGCGTCTCCGACCTCGACAAGGACCTCAAGGACAACGCCAGCATCCTCAACATCGTCGCCGAGGCCTACCGCCTTTTCCGAAACACCTTCCGCTACCAACTCTCCAACCTCTTCGACTACGACCCGGCCAAAGACGCCGTGCCGCTCGAACAGATGGATACGCTCGACCGCTGGGCCCTCCACCAGACCGCCGTCCTCCTGAAGGAATGCACTGCCGCGTACGACGCCTACGAATACCACCGCGTCTTCCAGCTCTGCAGCCAGTTCTGCTCCGCCACGCTCTCCGCCGTCTACCACGACATCCTCAAGGATCGTCTCTACACCCACGGCACCCAGAGCCAGCTCCGCCGCTCCTCGCAGACCGCTTTCCACCACATCTTCCAGACGCTGGTGAAAGTCCTCGCGCCCGTGCTCACCTTCACGAGTGACGAAGCCTGGTCCTTCGGCATCGCGAAGACCGAATTCTCCACCGACTCCATCCACCTCCAGGACTGGCCCGTCGCCCCCGCCGCGTGGACTAATCCCGAAATCGAGGCTGACGTCGCCGCGCTCCTCAAAGTCCGCGCCCACGCCAACGAAGCCATCGAGCCGCACCGCGCCGCCGGCAAACTCGGCAAATCCCTCGACGCCGCGCTCACGCTCATCGGCGCCTCCGACGACGCGACCTTCAAGGTGCTGGAAAAACACCGCGATTTTCTCCCCGAACTTTTCATCGTTTCGCACGTCACTCTCTCGCCCGCACCTGCTGGCTCAACATTAGCGATCACTGTGAGACACTGCGAAGAACTCGGCTACAAACGCTGCCCGCGCTGTTGGCGCTGGGTTCCGGCCCTGGAAGCCACAGGCCAAGGCGAAGTCTGCCCCCGCTGCGCCGAGGCCCTGAAAACATAATTTTTCGAAGATCCCCCAAACCAACCACACACATGGCCAAGCACTCCAAAAAAGCCCCTGCAGCCAAAAAGAAACCTTCAGCCAAACCGTCCAAGCCAGCCTCCCGACCCTCCAAACCTTCAAAGCCTTCCAAGCCGCTGAAACCGGCAAAGCCGCCGACCAAGTCGGCCAAGGCCGCGAAGCCGTCGAAGCCCGCCCACCCGGTATCCAAGAAAGTCCCACTCGTGCCTGCCAAAAAAGACAATTCCTCCGCCAAATCCGGCGACAACAAAGCCGCCGCCAAGCCCACCGCAAAATCGACTCCGCCGATTCCCGCGAAGGCCCCGGCCAAACCCGAATCCTCCGGCAAATCCACGCCGCCGATCGCCGTGCCCAAGACCGCCGCTCCCGCCGGAAAAGGCGACAAAGCCTCGGCCAAAGCCAGCGCCCGCGATCTCCTTCGCAGCCGCATCCTCGGCTCGAAAAAGGCCAGCAAGCCCATCGCCTTCAGCCTCGATGAAGTCCGCGAAATCGCGAAGACCGCCGCCGTCAAAACGCCGGAAGTCTCCTCCGAAGCCAAGCCCTCCAAGGCCGCGAAAGCCAAGATCGACCTCACCAAACTCGAAAAGCCGGCCACGCCTCACCACATCAAGGCCGCCTCGCTCGCCGACATCCTCGGCTTCAATCCCAAGAAATCTCAAAAGCCCGCCAACCACATCGACCCTGAGGACGTCCCGGAAAAATTCCGCCGTTACTACAAACTCCTCATCGAGCTCCGCACTCACCTCACCGAGGGCATCGAACTCCACTCCGAAGAAACGCTGAAGCGTTCCTCCAAGGACGACGCCGGCGACCTCTCCAGCTACGGCCAGCACATGGCCGATGCCGGCACCGATACCTTCGACCGCGACTTCGCCCTCAGCCTCGTTTCCTCCGAACAGGAAGCGCTCACCGAGATCGACGCTGCCATCAAACGCATCCACGACGGCACCTACGGCATCTGCGAAGCCACGCAGAAACCCATCGCCAAGGACCGCCTCCTCGCGGTGCCCTTTACGCGCTACTCCGCCGAAGCCCAAAAAGACATCGAGCGTAACCGCTTCCGCTCCCGCTCCGCCGCCGGCCTCTTCGGCGAAATGGGCGAGGAAGGCGGCGGCAAAATGGCCGACGACGGCGGCGGCGACGACGAATAACCTTCTCTGCTTTCCCCGAAGGGCCGACCTCACCGTCGGCCCTTCTTTCGTTTCCATCCCTCTATTTCCCACCCGCGCATGACCATCGCCGAGCTCACCCTCGTCCACTACGACGACGTATTCGCTCTCTGGAAACGCACGCCCGGCATCTGCCTGGGCCCCGACGATTCACGCGAAGCCATAGCCCGTTACCTCGCTCGCAACCCCGGCCTCAGCTTCCTCGCTCTCGACAACAACAACCGCGTCATCGGCACCGCCCTCTCCGGCCACGACGGCAACCGCGGTTACCTGCAACACGTCGCCGTCGATCCCGCCTTCCGCCGTCAGGGCATCGCCCAAAAACTCGTCGCTCGCTGCCTGTCCGCCCTCGCCTCCGAAGGCATCTCCAAAGCCCACCTCGCTGTCCTGGCCGACAACACCCCCGCTCTCAGCTACTGGGCCAACCGCGGCTGGGAACTACGCGAAGACATTCGCCGCTTCTCGATCGCCTGCGCTCCATCGAAAACACGCTGAATTCAGACTCCCCTCAGCCCCCGCTCTCCGCTTTCCTCCGCGCCTTCCCACAGCTTCCTCGCATGACCGAGCCCACCGAGACTCCGCAGCCTCAAATTTATCCGCCCACCAACGGCGGCCGCCCCCGCACCCGCTGGGAACGCATCCGCGCCTACCGCCTGCTCTGGATCGTCGCCATCACGCTCTTCGCTCTCGATCTCCTCACCAAACTCTGGGTCGTCCACAACATCCCGTTCGATCCTCACCACGATCACATCCCCACGCAGGAAATCGTGATCGTCCCCGGCTTTTTCTACCTCATCCACGTCGGCAACACCGGCGCCGCCTGGTCGATCCTCTCCGGCAAAAGCACGCTCCTCGCCTGCCTCGCCCTCGGCACGCTCGTCGCGATCTTTTTCTGGCGCCGCACGCTCGGCCTCCACATCCGCCGCATCCAGCTCGGCTTCGGCCTCCTCTGCGGCGGCATCGTCGGCAACCTCGTCGACCGCCTCGCCTACGGCCACGTCGTCGACTTCCTCGACTTCCATTTCGGCGACTACATCTACCCCACTTTCAATGTCGCCGACTGCGGCATCTGCATCGGCGTCGTGATGTACCTCTGGCACTCCTGGCGCGCCCCCGAGCTGCGGTAAACGCACTCAATTCATAGATTTCGCCTCTCCATTGCGCGCCATTTACACCGCGCGCTAACTTCTCGCTTTCTCTCGTCCGAGGGTCGCGCTGCTCCGCCGATCCACTTCACCCTTCCCTCTTCACCCTTCTCCATTCGTTCCCCATGTCCCTCCCCGACATCTTCCTCGGCACCGACAGCGGCGCCACCACCTCTAAAACCGGCGGCGTCTGGTCCGATGGCTCCCCCATCTCTCATCATCTCCGCCAAAGCTCCACCAACTCCCAGGCCGGCACCGCCGCCGTAGTCAACGGCTGGGTACAAGGCGTCCAGGGGTTCCTCGAAGAAAACAAACTCTCCTGGTCCCAGGTCCGCGGCGCCGGCCTCGCCATCCCCGGACCCTACAAACGCTACGGCGTCCTCGATCGCACTGCCAATCTTCCCGCCAGCTTCGAAGGCTGGGACTTCCACAACGACTACGCCGCCGCCCTCGCTAAAGCCGCCGGCCGTCCCATCCCGCTCGTCTCCGGCAACGACGGCAACTACGGCGGCGTCGGCGAAGCCCAGCGCGTCCGCGGCGACAAAAAAGCCTCCGTCCTCATGCTCGCCCCCGGCTCCGGACTCGGCGCCGCCTTCATCGACGCCCACGGCCTCCCCCTCGACGGCGACACGCTCGCCGGCATGGAAGCCGGCCACATGCCTTCGCCGCTCCACCTCCTCGGAGGCATCCGCCCCTTCCGTTGCGGCTGCGGCCGCGACTGGGGCTGCGTCGAAGCCTACACCACCATCTCCGGTCTTCCCCAGCTTCTCGAAGAACTCCTCAAAAAACACCCGTCGCACGAGCTCGCCACCTCCACGCTCACGCCCAAGGAAAAAGTCCTCTCACTCCGCAGCCGTGCCCAGAAAGGCGATACGCTCGCCCTCGACATCTTCGACTTCCAGGCCCGCGCCCTCGGCCTCCACGTCGCCAACCTCGCCATGGCGCTCGACCCCGAGTTCGTCGTCATCGGCGGCGGCCTCATGGACCCGGAATCGACGACACCGGAGTTCCGCGCCCGCTACCTCCGCATCCTCAAGGAAGCCGCCTGGTCCTACCTCTTCCCCGCCCAGCGCGACCTGATCAAAATCGTCCCCGCATCCCTCGGCGAACTCTCCCAAGCCATCGGCGCCGCCCTCGTCGCCCTCTACTCCAGCCAGCGCTAACCGCGCCGCATTCGCCTCCCCTCAGGGCGTGAACTCGCTCGCGCCACCACGCGCCATCGCGCGTGGCCCTGAAGTTGGGTACGTCGAGGACAACGCGCATCCCCCCACTGGCATACGTTCGCAGTTAAAAAAAACGCCTGCTCTTAGCGCCTTTCCGCCTTTGCGATTACCCGCCATCCGCAGACGCGCCTCACTCCACATTCGCGATCTGCTCGCGAATCCGCTCGAGCTCATTCTTCAGCTCGATCACCGCCTTGGAAATCGTGAGATCGTTGGCCTTCGCGCCCGTCGTGTTCACCTCACGCCCGATCTCCTGAAGGATAAATTCCGCCTTCCGCCCAATCTCGCCGTCGCTCTTCAACAAGGTCTCGAACTGCGCCAGGTGGCTCTTCAACCGCGTCAGCTCCTCGGTCACATCCGCGCGATCCGCAAACAGCGCGACTTCCTTCAACACGCGCTCATCTTCGACATTCAAGTCGAGTCCCGCTTCGCGCAGCCGCTTGAGCAACAACTCGCGATAGGTCGGCGCCACCTGCGGCGCGCGTTCCGTCACAACCGCCACCTGCGCGCGTAGAATCGCCAGCCGCGCCAGAAAATCTGTCATCAACGCCGCACCTTCTTTCGCGCGCATCGCCGCAAACGCCTTCAACGCCTCCTCTGTCGCCGCCAGCGCCACCGCCTGCACATCCTCCACCTTCGGCAGCTCCGCCCCTTTCCGCTGCGCACTCGCCACGTTCCACAACAACTCCGCCGTCGGCGCAAACGTTACGCCCCGCTTCGCCGCGAACGCCGCGAGCTTGTCCAAATTCGCCGCCACCGTCGCCTCATCCCAAACCGCCGCCTGCGCCGCTTCGCTTCCGGTCACATCAAAACGCACGTTAATCTTTCCACGAAGCGCGTACTTGCGAACCAGTTCGCCGACCGGTGCTTCGAGCGCCTCCCATTCATTCGGCAGCGACACCTGCAAATCGAGCGTCTTCCGATTCACGGAATTCACCTGAACCGTGAGCGTATAATTCCCCAGCGCCGCCGTCGCGCGCCCAAAACCGGTCATGCTTTTCATACTTTTTCTCCGAGCATTTTCGCGACCTGCTGCACATCCTTATCTCCGCGTCCCGAAAGATTCACGACCACGATCTTCCCCTTCCCCAACGCCTTCGCCTGCTTGATGCCTTCGACGAGCGCATGCGTGCTCTCGAGCGCCGGGATGATGCCTTCCTTCCGCGACAACAGCTGAAACGTCTCCAGCACTTCGTCATCGCACGCATAGGCGAAATCGATGCGTTTACGGTCGCGATAAAACGCGTGCTCCGGGCCCACCGCCGCGTAGTCGAGCCCCGCGCTCACCGAGTGCGTCAGCTCGACCTGCCCGTCCTGATCCTGCAGCAAAAACGTCTTGCAGCCCTGCAGCACGCCGAGACGCCCGCCCGCAAAACGCGCCGCATGTTCGCCACGGCTGATGCCGCGCCCGCCCGCTTCGACGCCCGTCATCTTCACCTGCGTGTCCTCCAAAAACTCGAAGAACAACCCGATCGCGTTCGAGCCACCGCCGACACACGCAACGAGCGCGTCCGGCAGACGCCCTTCGCGTTTCAAAATCTGCTCCTTCGCCTCCATGCCGATCACGCGGTGGAAATCGCGCACCATCGCCGGATACGGGTGCGAGCCGTACGCCGTCCCGAGGATGTAGTGAGTGCTGCGCACATTCGTCACCCAGTCGCGCATCGCCTCGTTGATCGCTTCCTTGAGCGTCTTCTGCCCAGCCTCGACGCCGCGCACTTCCGCACCCATCAGCCGCATGCGGAAAACATTCAACGCCTGCCGCTCCATGTCGTGCGCGCCCATGTACACGACGCACTCGAGTCCAAACTTCGCGCACGCCGCCGCCGTCGCCACGCCATGCTGCCCCGCACCCGTCTCCGCGATGATGCGCTTCTTGCCCATGCGCTTCGCGAGGATCGCCTGCGCCAGCGCGTTGTTGATCTTGTGCGCGCCCGTGTGAAGCAGGTCCTCCCGCTTCAAATAAATCTTCGCGCCGCCCACATGCTCGGTCAGCCGCTCTGCGAAATAGAGCTCCGTCGGACGCCCCGCGAATTCCTTCAGATGAAACCGCAGCTCCTCCAGAAACTGCGGATCTTTCTTCGCCTCGTCGTAAGCCACGCCAAGCTCCTTTAGCGCCGTCCACAACGTCTCAGGCACAAACACACCGCCGTACGGACCAAAATGTCCGGAGGCGTCAGGCATCGAGAAACGATCAAGCGGAGCGGTGGCAGCGGATGACATAGCCCGCCAACGTGCACACCGACCTCCCCACGTGCAAATCGGTTTTCAGCCAAACCCACTCAACACCCTCGTCCAACCACACGCACAAAAGTCCCATTGTCGTCCATCAGAAGACAAATTCCCAAATCGTCTCTTCTATCCTTTCGGCTCCTGTTAACCCTGCCCCAAATTTTGTCCCACCGCGTTTTCCGGGATTTCATCCTATGTTGCCAGACTTCTGCTCCATCGCTTTCCACGCTCAGCCTTCACGCGCCACGACGCCGTCTTGATGGATCATCGCGTCATACCGGGCACATACTGGTGGCATCTTTGCCAGCGGGTTCGTCCACTACCCCGCCTTCATAAAGGATTCTCACAAAAAAAGCGCCCGATTGCTCGGGCGCCTTTGGAAAACTAACTCAGTGTTTAACCAACTGAGTGCGGATGATCGTCAGACGACTCACTCCTTGCGGGAAGCCTCGTCGAGGATGTCGCCGAGGTTCATCATGTCGCCAGAGCTGTCGCGGTTGAGCGCTTCGTAGGTCGCGGTCTCGGCGGCGAGTTGCTCGCTGCTGTAGTTCGCGGCCTTGATCGAGAGGCCGAGGCGGCGCTCGTCGCGGTCGATCTTGATGACGCGGGCCTGGACTTCCTGGCCGGGCTTGAGGACGTCTTTGACCTTGTCGATACGCTCTTCGCTGATCTGCGAGATGTGCACGAGACCGTCGATGCCATCCTTGAGCTCCACGAAGGCACCGAAGGAAGTGATCTTGGTGACAGTTCCTTTGACGACGTCGCCGATCTTGAAGTGAGCGTCGATGTCGCTCCATGGATCGGTGGCGAGCTGCTTCATGCCGAGGCTGATGCGCTGCTGCGACGGATCGACGTCGAGGACGGTGGCGTCCACTTCGTCGCCCTTCTTGAGCACTTCGGACGGATGATTGACCTTGCGGGTCCAGCTCATGTCGGAGACGTGCACCATACCATCGATGCCCTCTTCGAGTTCGATGAAGGCGCCGTAGGTGGTCATGTTGCGAACTTTGCCGCGAACGCGCGCACCGATCGGGTAGTTGTGGCGAACCATATCCCACGGGTTCGGCTCCAGCTGACGGAGACCGAGCGAGATCTTCTGCTCGTCCTTCTGGATACCGAGGACAACCGCATCGAGCTCCTGACCGACCTTGAGCAGTTCGGAGGGCTTCGAGATGCGCTTCGTCCAGGACATCTCGGTGATGTGCACGAGGCCTTCGACACCGGGCTCGATCTCAACGAACGCGCCGTAAGGCACGAGGTTGACAACCTTGCCGCGGACCTTGGCGCCGACGGGGAACTTGTTCTCGATCTCGTCCCACGGATTCTTCGTGGTCTGCTTGAGGCCCAGGGAAACGCGCTCTTTCTCGCGGTTCACTTCGATGATCATGACCTGGATCTCTTCGCCCTGCTTGAGCATTTCGGAGGGGTGCGTGATGCGGCCCCAGCTCATGTCGGTGATGTGGAGGAGACCGTCCATGCCGTCGAGGTCGATGAACGCACCGAAGTCGGTGATGTTCTTCACGACGCCCTTGCGAACCTGGCCGGGCTGGATCGTATCGAGGAGGTTGCGACGCTTGCTGGTGCGCTGCTCTTCGATGAGCTCGCGGCGGGAGAGAACGATGTTCTTCCGGTCGAGATTGATTTTGAGGACCTTGAAGTCGTAGGTCTGGCCCACGTACTGATCGAGGTTCTTCGGCGGCTGCACGTCGATGTGCGAAGCCGGGAGGAAGGAGTCGACGCCGATCGAAACGATCAGGCCGCCCTTGACCTTGGCCTTCACGCGGCCCGCGGCGATGGAGCCTTCGGGGAACTTCGTGAGGATGTTATCCCAATTTTTCTTCTGCTCGGCCTTGTCGAAGGAGAGGACGGGCGCGCCGTTCTTGTCTTCGAGTTTCTCGACGAACACGTCGATCGAGGAGCCGATCTGGAGTTCACCGATATCGATGAATTCGTTGGCGGGGATGACGCCTTCCGATTTGCCGCCGATGTCGACAACGACTTCGTTCTGGCGGATTTCGGTGATGGTGCCGGGGACGATTTCTCCCTCTTTAAGTTTATCGAAGGAGGACTGCGCGAGCAGTTCTTGCATTACAGAGCTAGGCATAACGAACGATGCGAATCACCGCCACCGTCGCTCCGCGATGCCGGTCCTTCGCGGATGACCCTTTCGGGCCGTTGGTTGAAGGTTAGCTAACGTGAGATCAGCGGGAGCGATGCGGCGCGCTGATCGTTCCAAAAGGAAATGCCGCAAGGGGCAGAAAGTCACAAAGCCTCCGCTCTCCCGCAAGCCCCAAAATGGCTATTCCTCACCCGCTGGAAAACGACCAAGCCTCCCCAAACGGGACGGCCTGCCGGGAAATGCCAGCCCGCGCTGGCATTGCGCTTCAGGTGCTTAGAACCGGTACGTCAGCGTGAACTCCCCGTTGATCGGCAGCTCGGCGTTGATCGAGCCGTTGCCGTAACCGGGATTCGGAGCCGACCAATTCTCTTCGTCGGTCAGATTGCGAATAGCGAGACGCGCCTCCCAGTTGCCCAGCTTGTAGCCAAAAGAAAGATCGACCGTGTGCTGCCAGGGAATCTCGTTCGCCGTAAGCTGGATAGGCGAGCCGAGCGCCGTGCCCGCGCCTTCCTGACTCGTCGTAATCGGTCCGGTAATGACAGCACCCAGTGTAACGGTGAGATCGAAATCGAACTTATATGTGACGAGGAAGTTGATCAGATGCTCCGGGATGCCGGGCTGCGTGAACTCCGTCTCGATCGAGGGAAAGTCGGGCGTGATCGGCGCAGCCGCACCGCTCAGGCGCTTGTCGTAGGTCACCGAGTCGGCGAGAAAACCCGCATAGCGCTGCTTCGAGTCAAAGAAGCTATACGAGGCCGTCGCGTAGAGCGATTTGCTCGGCTGGTAATTCGCCTCGATCTCGAAGCCCTTCGACTTGATGTAGCGGTCACGGCTGTTGAGGTCGCCCGCCTTGGTCGGATCAGGCACGCCCCAGCTCTGCTCCTGACTGAACACCGCCGCGCCAAAGAAGAGTGTTTTATTGAGCAACTCGGTCTTCACGCCGACTTCGTGCAGGTAGTTATCCTGCTCGAACTGGTAATCGTAGAACTTCGTGCCGGCGCCCGGATCGTTCGTCGTGTTGATATTATCCATGAACGGATAACCGCCACCGAGGCCCGCGTAGGCCGTCTGCGTGTACGCGAAGGTGTAATACAGCGTGGTCTTGTCCGTGATCTTAAAGACCGGGCTCACGTTGAAACTCGGCATCGTCACATCGATCGAATCGCTCTTCGGAGCAAAGCCGGGAGGCGGCAGCGGATCGGTGTTCTTAACATTCAGGAAATCGTAGCGCACACCCGCGAGCAGGCTGAGCTTGTCGTTGAATTTCACGTCATGCTGGTAGAACGGCCCGAACTGCGTGAGCTGCGAATCATTGCTGCTGCCGCCGGTGTTGTAGATGCCACCGGTAACCGGATCAAAACCATAGGTTGCACCTGGAGTGCCGTAACGGCCGGGAAGAACACCACGCGGGCCATAACCAGGGATCAGCACCGAGCCATTGAAACCACCGAACGCCGATGCCGGCACGCGGTTCAGATTCGGATCGCGCGTAATATCGAAGGAGTTGACCGGCTCGTGGTAGAAATCGTCCACCGCCCAGACACTCTGATAACGCGCGGAGATGCCCGCCGCGTAGTTATGTTTCATCCCACCGATCTCGACGAGACTCTCGTACTGGAGACGGTTCTCGATGCCATAGTTATCCTTGTGGACCGAGTTGTAGTAGTACGACGAGAAGGTGTCGCGATCCACGTAGTTGAAGAACGTGTTGTTCACGAGCCGCGTGTCCGCATCGAGCGTCACCGTCTGGATCGCCTGCGCGGTGTAATTGACGCCGTAGCTGTCGTCGCCCGGTGCGAGCAGACGCCGCCGACGGTCGATCTTCACCGGTGTCCCGTACGGGCGCACCGGATTGCCAAAGCCTGTCAGCGATTGCAGCGAAGCCGCATAAGCAGCGTCGGATCCCGCATCCGGAATATAGAGCCCGTCGTCGATGAGCTGCTGCGTGACACGATTGATGCCCCAGTTCTCAGTCACGTCCGCGACAAAGAACTCTCCGCTCAGCTCCAGCTTGTATCGGCCACTCCGGTACTCGAGCGCTCCATAAAGCGCCTGGGTCTTCTTCTTCCCGTCGTAATAGTATCCGACCGAATCCTCGCCCGAATAACTGAAGCGGTACGCCAGCTTGTCGGAAATCGGTGCGCCGACATCGAGCGTCCAGCGATAGACATCGTACGAACCAACCGTCGCGGAGACGGACCCATGGAACCCGTCGAAGAACGGTTTCTTCGTGATGAAATCCGCATAGCCGCCCGCATAACTCGTCGCACCGTAGAGCACGTTCGCCGTGCCTTTGACGATGTTGACCGACTCGATGGAGTTAAAATTCAGCGGCAGGCCGTTGCCGTTCACTGTCAGGCCGCGACGCATGCCGTTCACCATCACATCCGCCGTCTGGCCGCGGATCGACGGATTGGACGGCAGACCGAAGTTCGTCTGCGTGTAGCTCGAAGCCGTGAGCTTGGAAAAATCCCGCGTCTCCAGAATCCCGATCGCGTTCATCTGCTCGCGCGAGATGATCGTCACATTG
Source organism: uncultured Nibricoccus sp. (assembly GCA_966249325.1). Taxonomy (GTDB): domain Bacteria; phylum Verrucomicrobiota; class Verrucomicrobiia; order Opitutales; family Opitutaceae; genus Nibricoccus. The sequence continues at coordinate 84,599 of CBINDC010000014.1, forward strand.
CGCGGCGTATCGAGGATACCCCGATCCGTGCCGTAAACGGAGTTGAACGGCCGCGACGTCGGCAGGATCTGCTGCTCGATCGGCACTTCGTTGATTTCCAGTTTTTCGAGCGTGACGGTCTCCTCGGCCGTAGCAGGAGATTGGGCGATAAGCGACGGCGCGACGGCCAGTGATGCGGTCATCAAAGCGGTGAGTAACTTTCTTCGGTAAGTCATAGATGCGTGGAAAAAGTGTTGGGGACTTTTAGCACGGCATGTGCCACGGGACTCGTAGCACTTCCTAACAACCGAAGAGATTGTTCAGCCCACGCCCGGTCTATTCGAACAGCGGCACGCGCTTCATCTGCGGCACCAGCACGAGCCCTTTGTCCGTGATGCGAATCTCCGGAATCACCGAGAGTGGAATCAAATTAAAGCCCATGTACGGCAGCGTGCAGCCAAGTTTACTCCACGCTTTCTTCAGCGCCGTCGTCTCCTTCGCAACTGCGGTGGCCCGCTTGTCGGAGAGCAATCCCGCGATCGGCAGCCCCACGCTCGCGAGCACGTTTCCGCCTCGCACCACGCACACACCGCCGCGCAGTTTCTTCAGCGTCTCCAGCGCGAGCTGCATGTCCGGCTCGTTCGAGCCCGCGATGATGATGTTGTGCGCATCGTGCCCCACACTGCTCGCGACCGCCCCGTCTTTCAGTCCGAAATCCTTCAACAATCCGTGCGCAACTTCACCCGATTTCCCGTGGCGCTCCACCACCGACACGAAGCAGAGATCCTGCTGCGCAAAAATCTCCGCCCACGTTTTTGCGGCCGGCACTGAAATCTTTTCATGGAAAAGAATAATCCCCGGCAGCGCCGTGCGGATCACATTGGCCGTGGATGGCTTCTCTGGAGGCGACGGAGTGAGCGAAAGTGTCTTCTTCGGCAGCTTCACCGTGGAATACGCCGCACGCGGATAACGATAACGTTTCGTCAACGCCCGCTCCAGCACCGGCGTCACCTTCCTGTCCTTCACGACGAGTTCTCCGCCAAACCACGTATTCCTCACCTCCAGCGAATCGTTGAGCAGCACGATATCCGCCCGCCTTCCATGCCCGAGCCCGCCGATGTCGCCGTCTTTCGCGTAACGCGTCGCCGGATGCAGCGAGCCCATGCTCCACGCCGTCACCGGCTTCATTCCCGCTTTCACGGCCTGCCGCGTCACCCAGTCCATGCCGAAGAGAAACAGATCGTCCGCGTCGCGATCGTCCGTGCACACGCACACCCGCTTCGGATTCGCCCCAAGCTCTGTCACCGCCTTGATCGCCAGCGGCAGCGAATGCCACGGCGTCGTCGGCGGACCTCCGCGCAAAAAGATCCACACGCCCGCCTCCAGAAAATCGTCCGCGATGTCTCGGTCGATCGCCTCGTGCGTATCCGTAATCCCACTCGCCGCCCCCGCCGCCACAAACTCCCGCCCATAAATATGCCCGCACACCGGCCGCCCGCGCTTCAACGCCTCCGCCAGGATCGCGTGACTCCGTTCGTCGCCCATCGCCACCTGCACAAAGTCCATCTTCTCACCGAGCGCCACCGCCTCCGGCCACTTGTCGAAAAGCTTCCCGATCTTCGCCGCCGTCAGATCGCCGCCCGCCGTCTCGAACTCCGGACTCGTTGCCGGCACCGTACTCGGCACCGTCAGGAAAATCGAGAGCGGCGCCTGCCGCGCGTCTTCCAACATCCACTCGATGCCCTTCGCATCACAGACATTTCCAATTTCGTGGCTGTCGCAAAAAATCGTCGTGGTCCCGTTAAGCAGCGCCCCCTCCGCATACGCGCACGCCGACATCATGCTGCTCTCGATGTGGACGTGTGGATCAACCAACCCCGGCGCAAGAATCCCGCCCGCCACATCGACGATCCTCTTCTTCGGCAGCTTGAAACTCGCATGAGTCCCCGCCGCCTTCACCGCCGCGATCCGTCCGTTTTTGATCCAGATCTCCCGCGCATCGTGAATCCGCTCCGTGTAAGTCGAGAGCACGCGCCCGCCCGTGATCACAAGATCGGGCACCTCCCGTCCCATGGCCACTGCGGCCATCGACCGCGTCATCGTGTGAAGAGGCTTTACCGAAAAACGAGTGAGCATGCGCCACTATGAGCACCGTCGATGCCAGCGAACACAGGTATTTCGCCGCGCTTAAGCCGCCGGTTCCGCCACCGCCACCGGCCGCTTCAACCAACGTCGCAGCAGCCCCTGCGTCGGACTGAAAATCCACGCCACCCCAAACAACCCCGCCCCCGCCACCACCATCGCCGGTCCGATCTGACTGCCCAGCGCCAGCGACAGATGAAATCCCAGCACCGCGCTCAACGCCGCATGCACGACCGACAGCCCATGCACCACCGCCAGCCGCGTCGAAAGCATCCCCGCCGTCGCCCCCGGCAAAATCAGCATCGCCACCACCAGAATCGATCCCACCGCCTCAAACGCGCTAACCACCACCACCGACAGCATGATCATCATCCCGTAGTGAACCGCCGTCGTGTTGATCCCCAGCGACCGCGCCAGCCCCGCATCGAACGAACTCACCAGAAGCTCCTTGTAGAAAACGCCGATCAATACCGCCACCACCACCAGCACGCCGCCCATCCGCAGGATCGCCTCCGGGATTTCGCCCCAGCCCGTAATCGCCGGGATGTACCCGATCTCCCCGTACAGCACGCACTCCGCGTCCAGATCCACCTGACTCGAATAAGCGGATACCAGCACCACCCCGATCGCGAACAACGTCGTGAACGTCACCCCGATCGACGCGTCCTGTTTCACCCGCGTCTTCCGATGGATCGTCTCGATGATCACCGTCGTCGCCACGCCCGCCAGCAGCGCTCCTAAAAACATCGCCCCCGTTCCGCGGCTGCCCGTGAACAAAAACGCGATCACCAGCCCCGGCAGCACGCTGTGACTCACCGCATCGCCCATCAACGCCATGCGCCGCAGCATCAGATAATTTCCCACCAGCCCGCACGCCGCCGTCACGAGAAACCCCATCAGCATCCACGCGCCCGTGAACGGCAGATCCTCCGTCCACGGCAGCACAAACACGCGCTGAAAATCGAAGGGCGGAATCAACGAATGCATACTCACGACCGTTTCTTCCCTTCCGCCTCGCCGCTCAGTCCGCCGCCTTGATGAATTTCCTGCGCACTCGGGATCGCCTTGCCGTGCGGATCGCGCGTCGCATGCCCCAGCCGCCGCTCCAGTTCGCGCACCACATCTTCGCCCAGCACGTGCTCGATGTTCTCCGCGTCATCATGCACGTGATCCGGCGCGATGTTCGCCGAGTTCGTCAAATAAAGCTCCCACAGCCGGTGATTGCGCACGATCTCCGCGCCACGTTTCCGCCCCGCCGGAGTGAAATACACCATCGGCCCCGCCACCGTCGCCAGTCCGTGCCGCTGCAACGCATCGAGCTCCCCCTGCAACTCCTGCAACGTCGCCCGCCTCTTCTCCGCCAGCGCCGTCAGCGCCACACCTTCCGCGCTCGCCCCCTCGTTTTCCCAGACGTGATAGATGGCCTTCAACGTATTCTCCCGCCGCGTACGCGCTGTGCGCGACTGACGCGACCACCACTTCGCCATCACGCCATGCCGCGGTCCGAACAAAAACGCCCCCAAAAACACCGCACTCGTCCCCAACACCATGAGCGGCCCCGTCGGCAGGCTTTTCCCCACGAACGAAACAAACGCCCCCGCCACCGCCGCGATCACGCCAAACAACACCGCCAGCATCAGCAGCCGGTGCAGCCGGTCCGTCAGCAGATAAGCCGCCGCCGCCGGCGTGATCAGCATAGCGGATACGAGCACCACGCCCACCGCCTGCAACGCGATCACCACGCTCATCGCCAGCAACAACATCAGCCCGTGATGAATCCACCCCACCGGCAGCCCCGACGCCCGCGCAAATCCTTCGTCGAAGCTCGTCACCAAAAGCTCCTTGTAGAAAAGCCCCACCAATCCCACGGCCAGCACCGTCACCACGCTCATCAACGCGATATCGTCGCCCCCGAGCGCCGCCACCTGGCCGAACAAAAAATGGTTCAACCCGCTCTTCTTCCCCGTCGGCAGATTCTGAATCATCGACTGCAGACACAGCCCCGCCGCAAAAAACGACGCCAGCACCAGCCCCAGCGCCGCGTCCTCTTTGATGCGGGTCGTCCGCGTCAACGCGCTCACCATCGCCGATCCCAGTAATCCCGCGATCGTCGCGCCGATCAGAATCGCGACCGGATCTTTATCCATCGTCCACAAAAACCCGGCCGCCACGCCCGGCAGCACCGCGTGCGAAAGCGCGTCCCCCATCAGCGCCATTTTCCGCACCACGATAAACCCACCGAGCAGCCCGCAGCTGATCCCCAGCAGCACCGCCCCGATCAACGCGAACCGCAGCGACGGATCGCGAAACGTGAGAAACCGAAAAAACTGCTCCGCCACCGTCGTCTCCGTCACCTCGCTCACGCGTGCGCCGAAAACAGGCCCCACCGCGATCGCGCCAAACGCAACCAGCAGACCGCCCCAGCGAAAAAGTGTCCGCGTCGTCGTCATCCGATCACCGCGAGGTTCCGAGCGCCGACGCCACTTCCGACAAAATCGTCAGCCGCCCGCCGTACGTTTTCTGCAACAACTCCGACGTGAAAATCTGCTCCGTTTTTCCAAACGCCACCAGCCGCATGTTCAAGAGCAGCAACTGATCGAAATACTGCCGCGCCGTCGGTAGATCGTGATGCACCACCAGGATCGTTTTCCCCTGATCGCGCAGCTCGCGCAGCACCGCGATGATCGCCGCCTCCGTCGCCGCATCCACGCCCGCAAAGGGTTCGTCCATGAAGTACAGGTCCGCCTCCTGCGCCAGCGCCCGCGCGAGAAACACGCGCTGCTGCTGCCCCCCCGACAGATTCGAAATCTGCCGGTCCGCGAACGGCAGCATCTGCACTTTTTCCAGACACGACCGCGCGATCTCGCGATCCGCTTTCCCCGGCCGCTTCAGTAACCCCAGCCGCCCGTAACGCCCCATCAGCACCACATCCATCACGTTGACCGGAAAATCCCAGTCCACCGATTCGCGCTGCGGCACGTAGCCGATCCGCTTCGCCGCCTTGTCGAACGGCTCGCCAAAAAACTTCACCCACCCGCTCGCCAGCGGCAGCAGCCCCATGCACGCCTTGATCAACGTCGATTTCCCCGCGCCATTCGGCCCCACGATCCCCACCAGCTGTCCCGCCGGCACTGTCACATCGACGCCCCACAGCACCGGCTTCTGATGATAAGCCACAGTGACATCGTGAACTTCAAGCGGCGGCGCGGACGGTGATGCGATGGATGACATGACGGTTAAAATTCGGCCGACACACGCAGTACTCCCACAAACGCGTCGCGTCCACTCTCATGCGGATCGAAGATGTATTGAAGATCCGGTTGCACCGTGATTCCGCGCCCCGCCGAAAACGCGTACGTCGCCTCGATCACTGTCTCGCTCCGCGTCGCCGGGCTGCCCTCGAACTCCCGCGCCGCCAGGTAATCCCGCCCAAACTCCGTCCGGCAAATCGCCAGCCCCGCCACATCGTCGCCGCGCCCGGGGATCAAGCCCGTCACGGCCACTCCCAGATCCCCGTGAAACCGCACCGCACTCCGCGCATCCGGCAGCGCCCGCCCCGCCCGCACAAACGCCGACCAAACCGCGCCCGGCGCCTCGTCGGCGGTCAGCCTGTGCTCCAGCATCGCGTAAATACCCCGATGCCCTCGCCGAGTCTCGCCAGTGCGAAAATCCATCAACTCCCCCGAGTGCATCCAGGCGCCCGTCGTGAACACGCCCGTCCGCCCCGCCACCGCAAACGTCCGCGCCGCTTCGATCATCGTCATCGCATCGTCCGGATCCAACCGCACGGTCAGCCCATGCGGATTGCCGATCTCGTCACCGCCATCGCCGTCGAAAACGCCCGCCTGAAAACGCCAGCCCGCCACATCGGCGATTTCCGCCCACACGCCCGGAGCCGCGATCGGCCAGATCGGTGCCGCGGTATTCCCCGAAACGACCGGCATCGGCCCGAAGCCGCTGTTCACAAAAAGCTGCGCCGTCTCCGAAACCATGAACATGTCGTCCACCGAAAGCAGACCGGCCCTCGCCGCAAACGCCTCCCGCCGCCAGCCCGCCCACACATGATAAACCCGCGTGGTGTTTTCCGACACGATGTTGCTCGCGTAGTTGTAGTCGCCGATCCACTCCGCCGACGGATCGTCCCCGTGCACCCGCATGCCTCCGGCGAAAAACGTCCAGCCGCTCCATCCCACCAGCGCGTCCAGATCCAATTCCACTCCCGCCTCCGCCACGCCCTCGAACGATCCGCCCCGCCCGAATCCCCCGCGCCAGTTCGCCAGCGCCTCCACCGTGTAGTTGCCGTAAACCGACACGCCCCTCGCCTCCGCCCGCGTGCGCGCCCCGCCCCACTCGCCCGTCAACCGAGGCACGCTCTCGCCCTCCCGCGCCTCCGCCGCCGCCGCGCCGGCGAAACAGCACGCGCCGCAAAATCCTATCCCGGCCAGGGCCAGCTTCACTTCAACGCCTCCACGATCGTGTTCAGGTTGTGTTTGATCATGCCTTCGTACGTCCCGACGTCATAGCCATTCTCCATCTGCCCCGGCGTGCCCATCGCATCGGAAAACAACTCCCCGCCAATCTTCACGCCCGAGTCTTTCGCGATCCGTTCGATCGTCGCGTGCGACACGCTCGACTCCACGAACACCGCCTTCAACCCGCGCTGCTTGATGAAATCCGTCAGCTTCGCCACATCCGCCAGCGCCGCCTCGCTCACCGTGGAAATCCCCTGAAGCCCCACTACCTGAAATCCGTACGCGCGGCCGAAGTAATTGTACGCATCGTGGCTCGTCACGAGCACCCGCTTCGCCTCCGGCAGCTCCGCCGCCTTCGCCTTTGCCCACGCATGCAACTCACCAAGCGCCACCCGCGCCGCCTGCGCATTCGCCGCAAACACCGCCTTCTGCTCCGGCGCCGCCTCCGCGAGACGCTTCTCGATCGCATCCACGCACGCCGACCACAGCTCCACGTCGAACCACACATGCGGATCGGGATGCCCTTCGTAATCATCCGACTTCAAAAGTTTCTCCTGCGACACCCCCTCCGTGATCGCGTGCACCCGCTTCCCCGACTTCGCCATCCGCGTAAACACGTCCGTCATTTTCCCCTCCAGCAGCAGCCCGTTGTAGAAAACCACATCCGCCCGATTCAACCTCAACATATCCGCCGCCGTCGCCTTGTAGAGATGCGGATCGACCCCGGGCCCCATCAACACCTCAGCGTTAACCCCGGCACCACCTACGCGCTTCACGAGATCGTTCACCATCGCCGTCGTGCTCACCACGCGCAGCGCCGCCTCAGCCGGGAGTACGCCGGCCAGCGCCGCCAGCACCAGCGAGAGCACCTTTACATGCTTGAAAAATGTCATGCCGGAGACAGATGCCGCACCCGGACAAGCCGTCAATAAAAAGTTTAGCTCATGCTAAACTTTCAAGCTTCAGCAAATTCCCTCCATCCACCGCGCTCCCGCAATATTGCCACGGACACACACTTGAAAAAGTCCGTGCGTTACGCTCCCGTGAATCGACACAACCCCGATCATTCCCCTCCTTGTACAGCATGGCATCGAGCAAGCGCACCCGCTCTCCTTCTCCACGAAAGTCGATCTCCCCTCAGGCCGAAGGGTTTCGCCTCACCCGCCAGGCCCACGCCCGCGAAACCGCCGAGGATTACGTGGAAGCCATCGCCGAGCTGACCGAAAGCATCGGCGAAGCGCGCGTAACCGACCTGGCCGCCCGACTCGGCGTCTCGAACGTCACCGTCAACCGCACGGTCGCCCGGCTCCAGCAGGCGGGCTACGTCACGTCGCAACCCTACCGCGCCATTTTCCTCACCGCCACCGGCAAGAAACTCGCCGCCGAATCCGCCGCCCGTCACGACATCGTCGTCCGCTTTCTCCGCACGCTCGGCATTCCCGAGGCAACCGCCCAGCGCGACGCCGAGGGCATCGAGCACCACGTCAGCCCGGAAACCCTCGCCGCCTTCAAACGCGCCATCGCCCGGGACGAAAAATCCTCAGGCTAAATCTGCCCATCGCTCAGCCGAGCACTTCCAGATCGGCCCTGACCATCTTCTCCAGCCGCGCCAGTCCGTCCTGCACGATGGCCTCGGTCGGTCCTTCCACCAGCAACCGGATCTTCGCCTCGGTCCCTGAATAGCGCACCAGCACGCGCCCCTGATCGCCGAGTTCCTTCTCCAGCGCTTCGATCGCCACCGGCAGATGCGGCAGCTTCGCCAGCTCACGCTTCTCACGGACTTTCAAGTTGAGCGTCTTCTGCGGAAACTTCTTCAAAGCCCCGCGCAACTCCGACAACGGCTTCCCCGTCGCCAGCATGACTTCGATCACCTTGAGCGCCGCGACGAGCCCGTCGCCCGTCGGCGAAATCTCCGAACAAATCACATGCCCCGATGACTCGCCACCGAGCGTCGCGCGTTCGAGCAACATCCCTTCGAGCACATAACGATCGCCAACCGCCGTGCGCACCACGCGCCCGCCCGCCGCGCGGATCGCCGCATCGACACCGAGATTACTCTGAACCGTCACCACGAGCGTCTTCGCCGCGAGCGTCCCTTTCGCGAGAGCATGCGTCGCCAGGATCGCCAGGATCTCGTCGCCATCGAGCACCTCCCCGCGCTCGTCACAAAGAATACACCGGTCGCCATCGCCATCGTGCGCGATGCCGATCCTTGCGCCCGTCTCACGTACCTTCGCCGCGAGCTTCTCCGGATGCTCGCTGCCGACGCCGTCGTTGATATTTTCGCCATCCGGCCGTCCGCCGATCAGCTCAACCTGCGCCCCCAGTTCGCGTAACACCACCGGACTGGTCGTGCACGTCGCGCCGTTCGCCGTATCCAAAACAACCTTCCACCCGCTGAGTGCCCGCGCAGGCAGCAGCCTCCGCACTTTATCCAGATAAGTCGCCAACCCCTCCGCGCCGAGCAACGACCTCCGTTGCAACGCCACCGGCTTTTCCTCCGGCAGCAACGACTCGATCTCAGCCTCCTGCGCGTCGGTCAGCTTCATGCCGCTCGCCGCGAAAAACTTGATGCCATTATCCGCCGCCGGATTGTGCGACGCCGTGATCATCACGCCGAGCACCGCCCGCTCGCGCACCACCGCCGCGGCCACCGCCGCGGCCACCGCCGGAGTCGGCAACACGCCCAGCGAAACCGCATCCACTCCGACCGACGCCAGCCCCGCCGCGACCGCTTCGAGCAAACTCTCACCCGAAGCCCGCGTATCCCGGCCGATCAGCACGCGATGCACGCCGTCGCCGCCATGCGAGATGCGAGACGCGAAACGTCCCGCCGCCGCGCCCAGCCGCTCGGCAAACGCTTCGTTAATCACAGGGCCGCCATATGGACCGCGCACGCCGTCCGTTCCGAAATAGATGCGTTTCATGAACGATAAAACTCCTTCGTCGCCGCGATCTTCGCCTTCACCGCGCCACCCAACAGCAACTCCCGCGCACGCCCGGCGCCTTCCGCGATGCTCGCTGTTTTCCCAACGACCCACATCGCCGTGGCCGCGTTAAATACGATCGTGTCCACCAACCCCGCCGGCCCGCGCCCCGCGAGAATCGCCTCCGTGATCGCAAGGTTCTGCGCAAGATCGCCGCCCTTGAGATCGTCGAAACTCGCCGGCGCGAAACCGTGCTCGCTCGCATTCCACACGCCATCGACTCCCCGCAACCGCCCCGCGCCCTTCACGCGATTCGGCGTCGCCGTCGTCAATTCGTCGATACCGCGCCCGTCGTCGATGATCCCATGCGCCGCCAGCCCCGCCGTCGCCCCGAGCGCATCCAGCGCCTCCGCCAGCTTCGGCACCCACGCTGCGGAAAACACCCCGAGAATCACATGCGCCGGCCGCCCCGGGTTGATGAGCGGCCCGAGAATATTGAACACCGTCCGCTGCCCTTTCGCCGCCAGCGCCTTCCGCACCGGTCCGATGAACTTGAACGTCGGATGATAAGTCGGCGCGAAAAAGAAAACATACCCGAGCTCCTTCAACGCCTGCCGCATCTTCTCATGCGACGCCTCCAGATTCACGCCGAGCGCCGCCAGCAAATCCGCGCTGCCGCACTTCGACGTGATGCCACGGTTGCCATGCTTCATCACCGTCACGCCCGCCGACGCCAGCGTCAGCGTGATCAGACTCGAAATATTAAAACCGCCCGCGTGATCGCCGCCCGTGCCGACAATATCGATCGCGTTTGGTGCCCATTCGCCGACACCCGGATCGATCGCCACCGCGCGAAACTCCCGCGCAAACGCCGCCACCTCCGCCGCCGTTTCCCCCTTCACCGCCAGCGCCGTCAAAAACGCGCCCTTCGCGTCGTCTCCAACTTCCGGTGACGCCAGCTCGCGCGCCGCCACTGCAATTTCCATTGCCGGCAATTCCTGCTGTGATTCCAGACGGCGCGTAAGCTCAACGAGTTCGGACATGGGCGCGCATGGAAACGGAAAACCCTTTCATGAGAAAAGCATAAACTCGACAGAGCTTCCTTCATCTATGAGCTACGCCGCGTGATCCGTCTGCCAATCTTCCTTCTCGCGCTGGCCGCCTGGCTCGCCGCATCGCCAGCCATCGCGCAAACGCCCGCAGCCGTCCCCGCCGAACAACCGGCTCCAGCCGCTGCCATCGCCGCTTCGGACGCAGGCGACGCCCTCAGTCTCGGCGACTCGATCATCCTCGGCCTCGTCGAAGGCATCACCGAATTCCTCCCTGTCTCCTCCACCGGCCACCTCATCATCGCCAGCCGCTCGCTCGGCCTCGACAGCGAGGCTCCCCTCCAGGATCTGAACGGCCAGCCCCTCTGGTATAAAAAACCCTCCGCTGAAAATCCCGCCGGCGAACCGCTCACCATCAAACTCGCCGCCGACACCTACACCGTCGTCATCCAGGCCGGCGCCATCGCCGCCGTCGTATTGATCTACTGGGCACAACTCACCGGCATCCTCCGCGGCCTGCTCGGGCAAAACGCCGCCGGCCTCCGCCTCCTGCGCAACATTTTCCTCGGCTGCGTTCCCGCCGGACTCCTCGGATTTATCCTCGATGACTGGATCGACGAAAATCTCTTCTCCATTCAGGCCGTCATCGTCGCCTTGATCAGCGGCGCCGTCCTCATGTTCGCCGCAGAACGCTGGCGCCGCCAGCAAACCGGCACCACCCCTGCCCGTGGCGAGCCCGCGGATCTCACCCCAAAACAAGCCCTCGGCATCGGCCTCATGCAGTGTCTCGCCCTCTGGCCCGGCACCAGCCGCTCCATGGTCACGATGGTCGGTGGCTACTTCACCGGCCTCAGCCCCGCCAAAGCCGCCGAGTTCAGCTTCCTCGTCGGCCTGCCCACCCTCACCGGCGCCGCACTCTATAAAAGCTACAAATCCGGTCCCGCCATGATCGAGGTCTTCGGCTGGCCCCACGTCCTCACCGGCACGTTCGTGGCCGCCATCTCCGCCGCCATCGCCGTCAAATTCCTCGTGAGTTATCTCACCCGCCATGGCCTCGGCGTCTTCGCCATCTACCGCCTGATCGTCGCCGCCGTCCTTGGCTGGCTGCTCTACACCGGCACCCTTTCCTAAAACGCGTCCTAACGCCCTGGCTCATTTCGCAGCCAATCCCACCTAATCCCCGCTTGACGGACATTCGCGCCGCCTTTTACTCCGTCCCCTTTCAACTCGTCACAAGGGCGTCACCACGACGTCCGCCACACTCACTTTTAATCCGCTCCCACCATGGCCAATCCGAAACGCAAACAGTCCAAACGCCGCAGCGCCAACCGCCGCGCAGCCAACGCTTTCAAAGCTCCTCAGATCGCTAAAGACCCGACCGACGGCTCCGCCTTCATCCCGCATCGCGTGAACCCGAAGAACGGCATGTACCGCGGCCGCCAGGTCCTCAACATCGAGGCCTGAGTCTAGCACCGCCCTCCAGCCATCCTCGTGATGGGTACCAGTAACGGCGCAAAAGCGCGTATCGCGGTCGATGCCATGGGCAGCGACCTCGGCCCGCCCGAAATCGTCGCCGCAGCGAAACTCGCCCTGGGCGAGTTTCGTGATTTAAGCCCGATCACTCTCGTCGGTAACGAGGCGGTTCTGAAACCGCTCGTTGCCGAAGCCGGGCTCGCCGGAAACGAAAACGTTTCCATCTTCCACGCCTCCGAAGTCATCACCATGGATGACAAGCCACTCGTGGCGATCAAACGGAAGAAAGACGCCTCGATGCTCCGCGCCATCGAGCTCGTCAAAGCAGGCGAAGCCGGAGCCGCCGTCAGCTGCGGCAACACCGGCTGCCTCGTTGGCGCCGGCATTCTCAAACTCCGCACCATCGACGGTATCGACCGCGCCGCCCTCGCCCCGGTCATCCCGCGCGCCGGCGGCCATTTCATTCTCATCGACGCCGGCGCCAACCCGGAAGCCAAGCCCGACCACCTCGTCCACAACGCCATTCTCGGCACACATTTCTGCCGCATGGAACTCGGCGTGGAAAAACCCCGCGTCGGCCTGCTCACCATCGGCACCGAAGAAGGCAAAGGTAACGCCCTCATCGCCGAGACGCACGAATCCCTCAAACGCGTCGGCGACCTGATCAACTACGTCGGCCCCGTCGAAGGCTTCCAGGTTTTCTGCGACGAAGTGGACGTCGTCGTCTGCGACGGTTTCGTCGGCAACATCTGCCTCAAGAGCTGGGAATCCCTCGCCAAGTTTTTCAGCAACGAGCTTAAGTCCCAGCTCAAAGCCAATCCCGTCCGCATGGCCGGCGCCGCGCTCGCCAAAGGCGCCTTCAACGCCCTGCGCAACCGCATCAAGCCCGAGCGCTACGGCGGCGCCCCGCTCCTCGGCCTTCGCGGCAATCTCATCAAAGCCCACGGCTCGGCCAACCGCCAGGCCCTCAAGAACGCATTTCACGACGCCAGCGAGATGATCAAAATCGACCTCAATCACCGCATTGAAGCCGATATCGCGCGTGCGAACGACGCCATCCGCCAGGCCGTGGCCTGATCGGCGCACAACGCGCTTTCCTCGTTCAACGCAGCGTCATGGCCACACCCACAATCGCGATTCTCGGCACCGGCGCCTACGCCCCGGCACGTGTCATGACCAACGACGATCTCTCCAAGATCGTGGACACCTCCGACGAGTGGATCTTCACCCGCACCGGCATCCGCCAGCGCCGCATCGCCGCCGAAAATGAAGCCACCTCCGATCTCGCGACCCACGCCGCCCGCGCCGCATTGACCGACGCCGGCCTCACCGCCGCCGACATCGACCTGATCATCGTCGCAACAATCACGCCCGACATGCCCATGCCCGCCTGCGCCACGCTCGTGCAGGCCAAGCTCGGCACCAAAGGCCACGCCGCCGCGTTCGACATCAACGCCGCCTGCTCCGGCTTCCTCTACGCTCTCGACACCGCCTGGGCCATGCTCGCCTCCGGCCGTTACAAGCACGCCCTCGTCATCGGCGCCGAAAAACTCTCCAACGCCCTCGACTGGAAAGACCGCACCACCTGCGTCCTCTTCGGCGACGCCGCTGGCGCAGTCGTCCTCGGCCCTTCCCGCGGTGACGGCGCCCGCATCATCGGCGCCAAGCTCTACTGCGAAGGCGGCATGGACGAACTCCTCTGCATCCCCGGCGGCGGCAGCGCCAAACCGACCACGCCCGAATCCGTCAACAACGGCGACCGCTTCATCAAAATGAAGGGCCGCGAGGTCTTCAAAGTCGCCGTTCGCGAGATGGAAGACGCCGTCCAGGAAATCTTGGAACAACACGCCCTCGACGCCGATCAGATCGCGTGCGTGATCCCCCATCAGGCCAATCTCCGCATCATCGAAGCCATCGCCAAGAGCCTCAAACTACCGCTCGACCGCTTCTTCGTGAATGTCGACCGCTACGGTAACACCTCCGCCGCCTCCATCCCCCTCGCCCTCGACGAGGCCCGCAAGGCCGGGCGCGTTAAACGCGGCGACACCACCCTCCTCGTCGCCTTTGGGGCGGGCTTGACCTACGGTTCCGCGCTGGTTCGGTGGTAATTTCTTTCCCACAAAAAATGTCCTTCCTCGCGCTCAGCCGCCAGCCCCTCGGTCTCGTCCTCCTCGCCTTCGTATTCGCCCTTTCCGGACGCCTCTCCGCCGAGCTCGTCTGGACCGCTGACACCGGCTGGAAAGTCGAGGGCGGCGTCCTCTCCGGCCTCGGACCGACCGACGGCAAGAACGCGCTCGAGCTCATGAACAAGGCCCGCGCCGCCGAGGAAAACGAAAGCACCGGTTCCGCCATCCGCGCCTACAACAAGGTCGGCAAACGCTACTCCAACTCCGTCTACGCTCCCGAGGCCCTCTACCGCTCCGCCAAACTCCGCCTCACCCAGCGCAAATACTCGAAGGCCTTCGACACCTTCCAAAGCGTCATCTCCCGCTACCCCAACACCCCCCGCTTCAACGAAATCGTCGGCGAACAATACCGCATCGCCAGCGCCCTCCTCGACGGCGCCCGCGGCCGCTTCCTCTGGATCTTTCCCGGCTTCACCAATCGCGAAAAGTCCGTCGAGTACTTCGAAATCATCCTCTTCAACGCCCCCTACAGCGACTACGCCCCCCTTGCGCTCATGAACATCGCGCAGGCTCACCAGCGTTTCGATAACACCGACTACGCCATCGATGCCCTCGATCGCCTGATCAACAACTATCCCCAAAGCGTCCTCACGCCCGACGCCTACATGAAGCTCGCCCAAGCCCACGCCGGCCTCGTCGACGGCCCCTACTACGACCAGGAATCCACCCGCCAGGCCATCACCTACTTCGAGGATTTCATGATCCTCTACCCAAGCGATAACAACGTCGCCGACGCCGAAAAAGGCCTCTCTCACATGAAGAACGAGCTCGCCGAAAGCAAAATGAAGATCGGCGACTTCTACTTCTATAAACGCGATAACTTCAAAGCCGCCCGCGTCCTCTACAACGAAGCCATCACCGCCTACCCCGACTCCGAAGTCGCCGCCCGCGCCAAAGTCCGCCTCGCCGATGTCACCACCGCCGAGGAAAAAGCCGCCGCCAGAAACGCCACTCCCCAGAAAAAGAAACGCTTCCTCTTCTTCTAAACCGACGCCCCGCGTCTCCCGTCTCCCAAAACGCGCCCCCACCCGGGCGCGTTTTTTCATGCCCGAAAAAAATCCGTGCTCATCCGCGTCATCCATGGTCAATCTCCCCCGCTCATGCGCCCTTTCCTCGCCGCACTCCTCCTACCCGTCCTTTTCATCGCCGGCTGCTCGCACTACCAGCTCGGCACCGAGGGCAAACTCGCCTTCACCCGCCTCTACATCGCTCCCGTCGAAAACACCGCCGCCCTCCCGCAGGCAGCCGCCGTATTCAGCACTCAACTCCGCGACGCCTTCCTCCGCGACAGCCGCGTCACCCTCGTTAACTCCTCCGAAGAAGCCGACGCCACTCTCACCGTTTCCCTTTCCCAACTCACCCGCGGCGTTGCCACCGCGCGCCCCGACGACACCGGCCTCGCCCGCAAATTCGAAGTCACCATTAACGCCACCTGCACCCTCCGCGACAACCGCACCCAAGCCGCCCTCTTCGAAAAACGCCCCGTCACCGCCGTGCGCCAGCTCTTCACCACGCCCTCTCCCTACTCGACCGAAAGCGACCAGCTCCAGGCCGAGTACAACCTCATGCCCGAACTCGCCCGAGCCCTCGCCGACCGCATCGCCCACACCGTCCTCGACGTCTGGTAATCCCTTTTCGCACCCGCGTCCGCTCCCAGCCGTGGCCGCCGTTCGTGTCCGTCACCAACTACCAATTACCAACGACTAACTACCTCCGCCTTCCGCCGCTCCGTCTCATGCACGTCCACGCTCCGATCCTCGCCCCCTCCATCCTCGCCGGCGACCACGCCAACCTCGCCGCCAGCGCCGCCATCGTCGCCCAGACCGGCCTGAAATGGATACACCTCGACATCATGGACGGCCACTTCGTCCCCAACCTCTCCTTCGGCCCCCAGACCGTCGCCGCCCTCCGCAAAAACTCCACGCTCTTCTTCGACGTGCACCTCATGCTCAGCGAACCCCATCGCTACATCGAGGCCTTCGCCAAAGCCGGCGCCAATCTCATCAGCATCCACATCGAGCCCGCCTACGACCACGCCGCCACGCTCACGCGCATCCGCGAACTCGGCTGCCAGCGCGGCATCGTCCTCAACCCCGGCACCCCCGCCTCCGCGATCGAACATCTCCTCGACCAGGTCGAACTCGTCCTCGTCATGACCGTGCAACCCGGCTTCGGCGGCCAATCCTTCCGCCGCGACCAGCTCGAAAAAATCGCCCGTATCTCCGCCATCCGCAAAGAACGCGGGCTCAATTTCCGCCTCGAAGTCGACGGCGGCATCGACCTCGCCACCGGCGCCGAATGCCGCGCCGCCGGAACCGACACCTTCGTCGCCGGCACCTCCTTCTTCAACGCTCCCGACCGCTCCGCCTACGCCGCGACCATCGCCTCCTGGTAGGGCCTGCGCTTGCGCAGTGCCTCCGACCCGCCGGGAGCGCCGGCCGCTGGCCGACTTCCTCCCTCACCGCCCGCCCCGCTTCGCCATCTCCTCCGCCCGCTTGTACTGCGCGCGGAAATGCTCCCCGAGTTCCTTCGCCAGCCGGATCTCGTCCGCCTTGTTCTTCGCATTGATCGCCTCCTTGATCCGTCCGCTCGCCTCCTCGTAGCTCACCGCGGACAAATCCTGCATCGCCGCCAGCGCGTCCTCCGGCATCCCCGCCTCCACGATCGCCCGCCACGCCGACGACAGCTCCCGGTGCGTATCCAGACACATGACACGGATCACGAACGACATCTCCCGAAACAGATTCCCCGTCCACGCCGTCCGGTAAATCAGCTGGTCCGCCGTCTCGAACGGCATGTCGCCCGGATCGCTCCGCAGCGCCTTCAGACTCTCGTCCGCATAAAAATCCCGCCGCACCGGCAGCCGCCGCAGCGCAAACCGCTCCGGCCCGCCCTCAACGCCCGGCTTCAGATTCCACAGTTTCTGTCCCTCCATCGACAGCACGTACTCGATGAACGCCTCCGCCACCGCCCGGTTCTTAGCCCCGCGCATCAACGCGATCGGGTCCACCGAACTCACCGTCCCGCCCACCGGCGAAAAATACGCCACCCGCCCCGGGCCATCGCGCCGCACCACGGCTTCCTCCTGCTGACGCCCGTAGAAGTCGATGCACATCCCCGCCGCCGCATTTCCCTGCGCCACATCGATCGGCGGCTTCTGCGACGTGTCCGTGAAGTACCGCGCATTCGCCCCGATCAGTTGCATCAACCGCATCCCCGCCACCCAGCCTTCGCTCACCGCCCGCGCCTCGATCTTCTTCAACTCCGCCGCATCCGTCGTCGAAGTCTCCGCCATCAACGCCACCAGCCGCTTCTGCATCTGCTGCTGAATCACATTCTCGAACGCCTTCGCGATCGACCCGCTCTTCGTCGGATCCGCCAGCGCCACCTCGCCCATCAGCTTCGGATTCTTCAGATCGTCCCACTGCTTCGGCGGCTCCACACCCAGCCGCTTCAACGCATCCAGATTCGTCAACACGCCATAACTGCTCAGCACCGCGCCGATCCAACGCCCCTGCCGGTCCCAATACTGCTCTCCCGCGAATTCATAGGGGATCACGTCATCCCGAAACCACTCGGGATACTTCTTCATGATCGTGCTTTCCACCAGCCGCCCCGCTTGCGCCTGCTTGATAAAATCGTACGTCCCGCCTCCGAAAAACACATCAATCCCGCAGCTCACTTCGGAGTTCATGAACGCCTCGCGCGCGTCCTTCTGTTCGCTTGGTGCATCGGCGGGCAACCGGTGATTTTGAAACGCCGCCTGCACGTCGCTGCTCCATTTGCGTCCGAGCTTCTTCGTCCAGTGCAGCTCAAACGCCGCCGTGTATTCCCCTTCCAGAAATCGCGCGATCTCGCTCGTCCCGCCGATCACGCGCCAGTCCAGCGCCACCGTTTTCCCGGTCCGCTGTTTGTACCAATTGCGAAAACCCACACCAAACTCATGCCTCAACGCCTCATTGTGCGGCGTGATTAAAACCAGCGTCTCATCCGCCCGCTCGCGCTCCGCCTTCTTCGGTCGCAATACAAACGGCAGCGCCACCACGGCGATCAGCGTGAAGATGATGATGAATCGTTTGGCCATCGCGACAGCGCCGGACTCCGCCCGGCTTCGAGTTTAATCCAGCAACACCACCACGTCGTCCACTTCCGCGCTCGCGTACAACGTCTTCTCGTTCGAGCGCCCCACGAAACGCGGATTCAATTCGTAGATCTTGAGCGCCTCGCCGCCCTTCAACGGCACAAACGCATACTGCGCCACTTCCCCGAGATAAACCGCCTCGCCGATCCGTCCCGCCACACAGTTCACATCGCGCGCCTCACCGCCGAGTTTCCAACACTCCGGCCGGATCGAAACCGTCACTTCCGCCCCCACGCCCGGCATCCGCGCCGGATCGCCCGGCAATCCTTCGAACCGCCCGATCGCCGTATCCACAAAAATGTGTCCGCCTTCCACGCCGCGAACCGTTCCTGCGATGAAATCAGTCTCCCCGATGAAATGCGCCACCGTCTTCTTCATCGGCCGCCGGTAAACTTCCCGCGGCGTCCCCACCTGCAAAATATGCCCGCTCTCCAGAATCGCCATGCGATCCGAGATCGACAGCGCCTCCTTCTGATCGTGCGTCACATACACCGTCGTCAGGTTGAACTCCTTGCACACCCGCCGGATTTCCGTGCGCATCTCCAGCCTTAGTTTCGCATCGAGATTCGACAGCGGCTCATCGAGCAACAAACACCGCGGCCGGATCACCAGCGCCCGCGCCAGCGCCACCCGCTGCTGCTGCCCGCCCGAAAGTTGATTCGGCTTCCGCTCCGCATACTGCCCCATCCGCACCGACTCCAGCGCCTCTGCCACACGCGTTTTGATCTCGGTCTTCGGCACTTTCCGCTCCTCCAACCCGAACGCCACATTCTCCGCCACCGTCATGTGCGGCCACAGCGCATAACTCTGAAACATCATCCCGGTGTTCCGCTTGTGCGGCTCCAATCGCGTCACCTCATCCTCGCCGAACAAAATACACCCCTCCTCCGGAATGTAGAAACCCGCGATGCTTCGCAGCAGTGTCGTCTTCCCGCAACCGCTCGGCCCCAGCAGGAAAAACAACTCGCCCGGCCGGATGGTCAGATCCAGTCCGTGCAAGGCGACCGTGGAGCCAAAACGCTTGGTGAGATTCTGGATGCGAATCGAAATCATGCCTCGGACGAAGAGCGCGGAAGCAAGATTTCAGCCACGGATGAGTCAAAGGAATAAACCCTGCTAAGCCCCCGTAAGCTGTTGCGAAACCAGCAGCCGCTTTCATAACCCAGCTTCTCTTTTTCCATGCCCAAAGCTATTCTCCGTCCCGCCCACGCCGACCTCGAAACCGTCCTCGTGTCGGAGACCGCCATCAAAAACCGTCTCAAGAAACTCGGCGCCGAGATCTCCGCCGTTTACGGCAAGGAAGAGATCACCGTCGTCGCCATCATCAACGGCGCCATCCTCTTCACCGCCGACCTTCTCCGCCAGATCTCCAATCCCGTCCGCCTCGATTGCATCCGCGTCTCCAGCTACCGCAACGACACGAAATCTCACGGTAAACCGAAGCTCCTCCACAGCCTCTCGCTCGACCTCACCAACCGCCACGTCCTCCTCATCGACGACATCCTCGACACCGGAAAAACGCTCTCCGTCGTCGTCGACATCATCAAAAAACTGAAGCCCGCCAGCGTCCGCACCTGCGTCCTCCTCGACAAAAAAGGCCGCCGCGAAGTCGACTTCACCGCCGACCTCGTCGGCTTCGAAATCCCCGACAAGTTCGTCGTCGGCTACGGCCTCGATTTCGCCGAACGCTACCGCAACCTCCCCTGCATCGGAGTCCTCAAGCCCACCCTCCAAAATCCCCCCGAGTGGGCCTGACCCCGTAGGGCGCGAGCTTGCTCGCCACCTCCGACTTTTGGGACTGCGGTGCCTCGGCACCGCCTTCGACAGGCCGCCTCGGCGGCCTGCTCCATTTTCCACCTCACTCCCGCCGCAAAAACGCCTCCACCGCCTCCTCCAGCGGCAGCGCCCGTCCCGCCTTCACGAGCTCCGCGTTGAACGCCTGAAACGGCAGTATGTGAAACGCCGCCGTCTCCACCTCGCGCATAAACAACCGCGCGATCGGCCCCGCCGTCTCGACATAGCCACTCTCGCGCGCCCGCCTCAGCGTCGCGCCCACATCATACGCGACCGCGTGATGCTCCACGCGCCACTCTGAGCCCGCGCCGCCGCACCGCTCCATCACCGCAAACTGCGCTTTCACCGTCCCATCGAGCGGCAGCCCCACCGATCCCGTCGTCACAATCCGCCGCTCCCCCCAAAGCCGCACACCCGCATAGTGATTATGCCCGCGCACGATCCACGTCTCCGCGCAGCCCGTAAACATGGGCGCGATCTCCGCATCGCTCGTGTACGGAAAAATCAAATCCGTGTCGTTCCGCGCCGAGCCATGCACAATCAACAACTCCTCCGCGCCCTCGACCTTCAACGTGCCCGGCAATGACGCCAGCTCCCGCCGGTTCGCCTCACCCAGCTGCGCCGCCGCCCACTGCACCGGCCCAAATTGCCGCGAACTCCACTCCGGCTTCGCCCGCTCAGTCCCCAGATCGAAAACATACCGCTCATGATTCCCCCGCAGCACCGCACACTCCAGCGCATTCACCCGCTCCCAGCACGCCAGCGAATCCGGCGCACCCACCACGATATCCCCCGCCACCACCACGCGATCCACCTTCAACAACTCCACCCGCGCCAGCGCCGCCTCGAGCGCAGCCAGGTTTCCATGAATATCTGCCAGAATCGCGATCCGCATCCCGCGACTGCTGCCGCGCGATAACCTCCGCATCAACCCACAAAAAAACCGGCGCGAGCTTCAGCCCGCACCGGTCCGATCCGACGTCTGCGTCTTACGGGCGGCCTTCAACCGGCCGCCAGACTTTTACCAACGCCCGCTGCCGTACCCGGGTCCCACATACACCACCCGGTCATTGTGATGATGATGCCGCGCATGATGACGATTCACCACGCGACGATCATGATGATGTCCGTGCGAGTGAACCACCACCCGGCGCGGCGGACACGGATCGACGACAACGACTCTCCGCGGCGGCTCGCAACGCGGCGGTGCAACAACGACCACCCGCGGCGCCGGTCGGCACACCGGCTCCTGCCGGTACGACGTCCCATAATAAACCGGAGCCTGCGGCACCGGCGGCGCATACGAACGATCGTAGCTGCTCGGCACCGTTACCGCGCTCCAGATCGCTCCGGCGGCCGCACCGATCAACGCGCCTTCCAGGGGTTTATCGTTGTTCTCGCCGATGATCGCACCGGCAACACTGCCGACCAAAATATTCCGAGCCGTTTGAGGCTGAAAAACCTGCGCCCCAGCCGAAGCAACCAGGCCGGTCACGCAGGTGAGAGAAAGCAATAGTGTTTTCATACGGAGAGCTAAGACGCCCCCCGTTTCAAAAAGTTAACGCCCCATCACTTTTCCTAAAAATCAGGGAACCTGATACTCCGCGCCGACCGCCGGCCGGCTTCCTACACTTTCCGCCTTTCAACGGACCGGCACTTATCAAGTGCCGCTCTGATCTTCCCGCATTTGCCCACCGGCTCAGTCCAGCCAGCTCACCGCCATTTCCGCGCGCCACCCGCCCCGCGCTTCGCCGCTTTCGGCTTCTTCGTGGACTTGGCCAGCTTCTTAAAATCCCCCGTCTTGAGCGCCGTGATCTGATCGCGCAACAACGCCGCCCGCTCGAACTCCAACCGCCCCGCCGCCTCCGCCATTTCATCCTCAAGCTCAGCGATCACCGCCTTCACTTCGTCGGCACCGCCTTCCGCCACGCCCATCACCTCCTCTTCGCGACCGCTGCCATCGTAAACATGCAGACTCGCCTGCGCCGACCTCTTCACGCTGCGCGGCGTGATCCCGTGCTCCTGGTTATACGCGAGCTGCTTCTCCCGCCGGTACGCCGTGATTTCCTGCGTGCGTCGGATCGAGTCCGTGATCTTGTCCGCATAAAATATCACGCGCCCGTTTTCATGCCGCGCCGCGCGCCCCGCCGTCTGCACGAGCGACGTCTCGCTCCGCAAAAACCCTTCCTTGTCCGCATCGAGAATCGCCACCAACGCCACCTCCGGAAGATCGAGCCCTTCGCGCAGCAAATTGATCCCGATCAGCACATCGAAATTCCCCAACCGCAGATTCCGCAAAATCTCCACGCGCTCGATCGCATCGATGTCCGAGTGCAAATACTCCACGCGAATCTTCGCCTCGCGCATGAACGCCGTGAGATCCTCCGACAACCGCTTCGTCAACGTTGTCACCAGCACACGCTCGCCCTTCTCCACCGCACGTCGCACTTCGGAGATGAGATCTTCCACCTGCCCCTTCGTCGGCCGGATCGTGATCTCCGGATCCACCAGCCCCGTCGGACGAATCAACTGCTCCGCAATCACCGCCGACTTCTCCAATTCATACTTCGCCGGAGTCGCCGACACATACAGCGTCTGCCCGGTCACAGAGAGAAATTCCTCAAACGACTGCGGCCGGTTCTCCATCGCCGACGGCAGCCGGAAACCGAAATCCACCAGCGTCTGCTTCCGCGCCTTGTCGCCGTTGTACATCGCGCCCACCTGCGGCACGGTCGCGTGGCTCTCGTCGATGAAAAGCAAAAAGTCCTTAGGAAAGAAATCGATCAGACAAAACGGCCGCTCCCCTGGCCGCCGATGCGAGAGGTGCATCGAGTAATTTTCGATGCCGTTGCAGAATCCCATCTCCTGAAGCATCTCCAGATCGTAATTCGTCCGCATCCGGATGCGCTGCGCCTCCAGATACTGCCCTTTTGCCTCAAAGTACGCCACCCGCTCATCGAGCTCCCGCTTGATGCCCGCGATCGCTCCATCGAGTTTGTCCTTGGAAGTCACATACTGGTTCGCCGGGTAAAGATCGAACTGTTCCAGCGACCGGATCGTATTCCCCGTCAGTGGATCGAACTCCGTCAGCGCATCGATCTCATCCCCGAAAAACTCCACCCGTAATCCCTGCTCCAGATACGCCGGCATGATATCGACGACATCCCCCCGCACCCGAAACCGTCCGCGCACCAGATCGTAGTCGTTCCGCTCGTAAAGATTCTCGACGAGCCGCTCCAGCAACCGCGTCCGCTCCATCGGCAGCCCCTTCCGCAACGGAATCTTCATCGATGAAAACTCCTCGGGCGAGCCGAGTCCATAGATGCAGGACACGCTGGCCACCACGATTACATCGCGCCGTGACACCAGAGCGCTCGACGCCGAAATCCGCATCCGCTCAATCTCGTCGTTGATCGACGAATCCTTCTCGATGTACGTGTCGCTCGACGCCACGTACGCCTCCGGCTGGTAGTAGTCATAGTACGAGACGAAGTACTCGACCGCGTTCTCCGGGAAAAAGTTTTTGAACTCCGAGTACAGCTGCGCCGCCAGTGTCTTGTTGTGCGAGATGATCAACGTCGGCCGGTCGCACCGCGCGATCACATTGGCCATCGTGTACGTCTTCCCCGAACCCGTCACACCCAGCAACGTCTGGTGCTTGTGCCCCGCGTTGATCGACGCGGTCAGTTTCTCGATCGCCGCCGGTTGATCTCCGGTCGGTTGGTACTCGGCGTTAAGTTTGAAAAGCATGTCGTGGAAAAACGCGTCACTCGCGAACCGCCACCCTGCTCACTTCCACAACGCGAGCAAATCGCCCACCGAAAGTTCATCCAGCCGGTGCACCACGCGGTCCACCTTCGACTCCAAATCGCCCAACGGATGCGTCGTCGCCACACCCACGACTTTCATTCCGCCCGCCCGCGCCGCCTCGATGCCGACAAACGCATCTTCAAAAACGACGCAATTCTCCGGCCGCCGCCCGATCGCCTCCGCCGCCTTCAAAAAAACATCCGGATGCGGCTTCCCCTGCTTCACATTCTCCGCAGTCACGATTCCCGAGAACAACCCCGTGAACCCCAGCACGCCCAAAATCGTATCGATATTCTCACGATGCGTGGACGACCCCACCGAAAACGGCACGCCCGCCTCCTTCAACCTCCGAAGAAATTCCGCCACGCCCGGTAACGCCTCGATTCCCCGCTCGCGCACGATATCGCGATAAAGTGCTTCCTTCCGCAGCGACAGTCTCCGGATTCCGGCGACATCCGCCGCCTCCGCCCAACCCAGCAGTTCCGGAATGATTCGCTCGTTCTTCATGCCGAAACCCTTCTTGAAATGATCAGCGGCCAGACTCCGCTTCTCTTCCACCGCCAGCCGCTCCCAGCTCTCCTCATGCTGCACGGACGAGTCGATGATGACTCCGTCCCAATCAAAAAGAACACCAAGCTCAGCCTGCGTGACAATAGACATGCCGCGCAAAATCCCCGCCCCCCGCATCACCCGCAAAACAAATCTCCCCTGCTGTCCCTCTCCATCTCCCCGCTCCGCCTCCTTCCCACTCCGCCGCCCGCGTCAGTCTCTCAACCACACCGCAGCGTCTCATCCCTCAAGCCCTCACTGACAGGCCCATCTGGATACAAAATTTCATGAAGAATCGGTTGCAGTCCCGCCCATTCCCGCCGATTTATAGTCATTAAGAAGCCCCGCATCGCAGACGTCCCCTCGTCTCTCTGATGTCCAAAGTCATCATCTCCCCGCTGTACGACTCGGAAGTATTCAAGATGGCCTGTCGCCAGTTCGACCAGGCCGCCGATGCCATCAGCCTCCCCGAAGCGATCCGCGACCGCACCAAGTGGCCCCGCCGCTGCCTCGCCGTCTCGCTCCCGGTCAAGATGGACAATGGCACCGTCACCGTCTTCGAAGGCTACCGCGTCCAGCACAGCATCTCCACCGGCCCGTCCAAAGGCGGCATCCGCTTCCACGAAAGCGTCACCATCGGTGAAGTCGCCGCACTCGCCATGTGGATGAGCTGGAAATGCTCCCTCCTCGGCCTCCCCTACGGCGGCGCCAAAGGCGGCGTCATCGTCAATCCCCGCGACCTTTCCCTCAACGAACTCGAACACCTCTCCCGCCGCTACATGCAGGAGATGATTAACTTCGTCGGCCCCCAGCTCGACGTCCCCGCCCCCGACCTCGGCACTAACGAACAGATCATGGGCTGGATGATGGACACCTACTCCACCCACGTCGGCCACATCGCCCCCGCCGTCGTCACCGGCAAACCCCTCTCCCTTGGCGGTTCCGAAGGCCGCCGCGAAGCCACCGGTGCCGGCGTCGCGTATCTGGTTAAAGCCTACCTCGCCGATCTCGGCATTCCCTTCAACACCGCCACCGTCGCCATCCAAGGCTTCGGCAATGTCGGCAGCGAAACCGCCCGGGCCCTCGCCGCCTACGGCGCCAAAATCGTCGCCATCTCCGACTACACCGGCGGCATCTACAACCCCGCCGGCATCGATGTGCCCAACGCCCTCGAATACCTCCGCTACACGCGCGTCCTTCACGATTTCCACGGCGGCGAGCCCATCACCAACGAACAACTCCTCGAACTCGACTGCACCGTCCTCATCCCCGCCGCCCTCGAACGCGTCATCACCGCCGCCAACGCCCCCAAGCTCCGCTGCCGCCTCCTCGCCGAGGCCGCCAACGGCCCCACCACCCCGGAGGCCGACCGCATCATCGATCAGCGCGACGACATCGAAATCATCCCCGACGTCCTCTGTAATTCCGGCGGAGTAGTCGTGTCCTATTTCGAGTGGCTCCAGAACCTCCAGAACTTCTATTGGTCGCGCGACGAAGTCCTCACGAAACTGTACGCCATGCTCGACCGCGCCAAAGCCAGCGTCGAAACCCAGCGCAAAAAATTCCAATTCACCCGCCGCCTCGCCGCCCTCACCCTCGGCATCGCCCGCGTGGCCGACGCCAAACAAAGTCGCGGCCTCTTCCCCTGAACAGCGGTCGCTGTAGTTCTGATGTCACAACGGCCCCGTAATCATCCCTGTTCGCAATCCCTCCCGCGCTCCCGAACAAAGCGCAGCTTATCCTAATAGTTAAAAAAATAGATAAGAATTCTTGCACAGGTGTCCTCGACTACTTTTCCTCCCGCATCCCAAACCAAGCGTTCGATCAGGCTTTAACACCGCCCGACTGAAATCCCCTTCAACCCCTTACCGGCCTTAGTTCCCCTGAGCGACGATCGCTACTCGTCTCCTCTCCCTTTCTCACACCGTCGTTCGCCTGCGCGAATACGAACAGCCTGTCGGCGGCGGTCCCCTTTTCCCTAACCCCCAACCAACCATGCCAAAAAACCGCACAAACACGAGTAAAGTCAGTGCTGCGTCTGCCCGTAACCGGCTGACCGGCACTTTCCGTCTGAGTCTGGCCACCTGTCTGGCGACTGCTACCATCGCCACTCCGGCTCTCATTCAGGCACAAGAAGCAGCAGCATCCACGGGTATCATCACTGGTCGCGTTCAAAACGCCGCTAGCGGCAAATACCTAAACAACGCCCGCGTGAATGTTGTCGGCACCCAGATCCAGGCCTTCACCGATGAGTCCGGTGAGTTCCAACTAAACGACGTCCCCGCAGGCTCAGTAACATTAAAGGTATTCTATACCGGTCTCGATCCCAAGGAGGTTACCGTCCAAGTCGGCTCCGGAGAGATCCTCGCCAGAGAAATCACCCTGACCAGTCAGGATGCCTACGGCACGAGCGATGACACCGTGCAGCTTGAAGCCTTCGTCGTCGCCAGCGCACGCGAACGTGAAGCCGCCGCGCTTGCTATTAACGAACAGCGCTTCGCCGGTAACATCAAGAGCGTCGTTTCCACCGATGCGTTCGGCGACATCGCCGAAGGAAATATCGGTGAGTTCATGAAATACATTCCAGGCATCACGATCGATTATGTCGCTGCCGACGCTCGTTCCGCCGGTTTGAACGGTCTCGACCCCTCCTACACCACGGTCTCGGTTAACGGCAACCGTCTCGCCAGCGCTGCCTCTGGCGGCACCAGCCGTACTTTCGAATTCGAATCCGCAACCATCAGCAGCGCCTCGCGCATTGAGATCACGAAGCTCCCTACTCCGGAGCAATCAGCAGAGGGTCTGGCAGGCTCGATCAACTTAGTGCCGAAGAACGCTTTCGAATTCGCTCGTCCCAAGCTGTCGATCAACGCGTACATGGGCATGCATGACGAAGAGCTGCACTTCCGCAAAACCGGTGGTGTGGGTAACAAGGGCACTTTTAAGGCTCTCCCCAACTTCAGCTTCTCGTACGTCAACCCACTCAGCAAAACGCTCGGGTTTACCATCAGCGGCCAATCTTCGAATCAATTCGTCGATCAACATCGCACGGCTCCTACTTGGAATTTCGCCCAAGGCGGGGCATCGGTGACCAACCCGATGATGACTAATTACACGCTCCAAGACGGCCCGAAGATCTCGTATCGAGAAGGCCTTAGCGGCGGCATCGATTGGAAATTCGCACCAGGTCATGTGCTGTCCTTGACCGGAGCTACCAACTACTACGAGACGGAATTCAACAACCGTAACATCAACTTTGCCACGGGGACCACCGCTACGCCCACTATTGCCGGCACTGGAGATCTCTCGTTCGGCCCTACTTTTACCCAAAGCGCAAACGGCCGCGGTACCGGCAGCCAAGGACAGAGTTTCCGCAAGAAAACTACCGTCACCAACAACGTTGCCTTAAACTATAGATTCAAAGGGCGGCTCTGGGAAGCAGAAGCCGGTGTGAACTGGTCGAAGTCCAAAGGCTCCTATCCTCTGAGTAACTTCGAGAGCCTAAACACATCCTTGCTTAACCCAGATGCGGCGAATAGCACCGCTCTAAACGTTCGGTTCGAAAGCGATGGCAGTCCGTTCCCCGCTCCTGATCGCATCACGGTAAAGGGAACCTCCGGCACGCTGGTGAATCCGTTCCTCGCGAGCAGCTACCGCGTTAACTCGGCCCGTATTCGTCCCCTGGAAGGCACTGACTCGTTCCGGGGTGTGAACTTCAAGGCCAAGAGGTTCTTGGACTTCCTCCCATTCTACAACGCCATCAAGGTCGGCGGCGAGCTCCGTACCCAGCTCCGCGATACGCGCGCCTGGCAGGAGGATCTTACCTTCAACGGAATCAACGGCAGCCTCAACGCAGCCCCCTTCCTCGATACCAGCTATCTAAACGAAGACAACGGCTTCGGCTTTAGCGGCATCCAGTGGATCAGCCCTTACCAAGCATGGGCGGCTTACCAGGCCAACCCGGCACTGTTCACCGCAAGCGCCAACCAGCAACGCGATGCCCGGAAGTTCTACCTCCAGAACTCTCAGCAGATCGAAGAAACGGTCACCGCTGGCTTCATCCAGCACGAGATCAAGCTGATCGATAATCGTCTCAATATCGTTTACGGCGTTCGTTACGAAAAGACCGAAGACAAAGGTCAAGGCCTGAAGACTACTCGCCCGCCGGCGCTCAATCCCATCGATACGCTCGATGAAGTGAACACCTACTGGTTCGAACGCGGCGCTCAGGTTACCAAGGAGTACGATGGCTTCTACCCGAGCATCAATGCCAACTTCACGCTGCGGGAAGACATCATTATCCGCGCTGGATTCGCAAAGACATTCGGCCGCCCGAACTTCGGCGACATCATCCCCCTCGCCCGCGGTAATGACTCGCCCGACACCATCAACGACGGCGTTGGCAACATCAATCCCTACACCGTGGTGGTGCGCAATACAGGTCTGAAGCCCTACGAAGCCGATAACTACGACCTCACGATCGAACATTATCTCCCGAAGGCGGGCTTGATCTCCGCCCGCGGTTTCATCAAAGACATCGTGAACTTCACGTTTAATGCCACCCGTCCGATCACGAACCAAGACTTCGACGACTTTCAAGTTGAAGGCGTTGATCGCGCAGTGCTGTTGGCCAACAACGGCCAGATTCAGAGCAGATTCAACTCGGCCGAGGCGGCGCGACTGAGCGGTATTGAGCTCACCTATCGCATCGCCGAGCTTCCGTGGATCCCAACGAGCTTTGGCAAGTTCGGCTTCTTCGCGAGCTATACCAACCAGCATACCAGTGGAGCAGGCGCGGATAATTTCACTAACTTCGCGCCCCGTCTGATCAACGCACGCTTGAACTATAATAAGTCCAAGTTCTCCGCCGCTATCGGCTGGAATTATACATCACAACGGCGTACGTCGTTCTCGACCAGCAACGTCACTGGCGGTGGTAGCAATCCGTATAACTTCAAGAATTATATCCCGCAACGCAGCACTATCGACCTCAGCGCTGACTACAAAATCGATAAAACGTGGAGCGTGTTCACAAACGCCCGCAACGTTTTCGACGAAGCTAACTCCATCGTTGAGCTCCGCAACGACGACTCCCCCGCTTATAGCGAGGTTCAGCGTTATGAAACCTACGGCGTGCTGATCAACATCGGCGTAAAAGCCGAGTTCTAAGATAGCTCACCGGCTGACTTAAAAAGCCTTCAAAGCCCGCAGCCCTCCCCGGCTGCGGGCTTTTTCTTTTCTCCGCTGCCCGCCCCCCACTTTTCACTCTTCACAATTCCCGCGCTCACCCGCCACTCTCAATCAACCGCGTCACCAGCGCCGTCCACCCCGTCTGGTGATTCGCCCCGAGCCCCTGCCCCGTCTCGCCATGAAAGTATTCGTGGAAAAGCACCAGATCGTGCCAGTGCGGGTCGCTCACATAACGCGACTCCAGCCCGTTGCACGGCCGTCGCCCGCTCTCATTCGGCATGAACAGCCCCACCAGCCGCTGCGACAATTCTCGCGCCGCCTGCTTCAACGTCACGCGGTGCCCGCTCCCCGTCGGAAACTCCACCGTGAACGTGTCCCCATAAAAATGGTGATACCGCTCCAGCGCCTCGATCAGCAGATAATTCACCGGCATCCACACCGGCCCGCGCCAGTTCGAGTTCCCGCCAAAAAGCCAGCTGTTCGAATTCCCCGGCACATAATCCACACAGTACTCCTGCCCGCCCGCCTTCAACACGTAGGGATGATCCTTATACGCCCGGGACAACGACCGCACACCGTGCGGCGACAAAAACTCCTTCTCGTCGAAAACGTATTTCAAGACCCGCTCCAGCCGCTCGCGCGTCGGTATCGCCAGCAGATGCCGACCTTTCGAGCACCCGTCGTGCGATAAATATGAGATCTGCCCCGCGAGATCCTTCCGGTGCTCCAGAAACCACCGAGTCCGCTTCGCAAACCCCGGCAGGCAGTCCAGCCGCTCCTCCTCGATAAACTCCACCGCAAACAGCGGGATGATCCCCACCATCGACCGCAGCCGCACGGGCGAAGTCTGCCCATCGACCATCAGCTGATCGTAATAAAATCCGTCGTCCTCGTGCCACAGTCCGTTTCCACCGAGCCGGTTCATCGCATCCGCGATCGCCACGAAATGCTCGAAGAACTTCGACGCGATGTCCTCGTACTCCGGCTGCGTCTCCGCCAGTTCGAGCGCCATCGCCAGCATCGTGCCGCAATAAAACGCCATCCACGCCGTCCCATCCGCCTGCGCCAGCGTCCCGCCCGTAGGCAACGGCTTTGAGCGGTCGAAAACACCAATATTATCCAGCCCCAAAAAACCGCCCGCGAAAATATTCTTCCCGCTCGGATCTTTCCGGTTCACCCACCACGTGAAATTCAGCAGCAGCTTCTGAAACACCCGTGCGAGAAAAACCCGGTCGCGCCCGCCCCTCGGCCCTGTCATCTTGTACACACGCCAGCACGCCCACGCATGCACCGGCGGATTCACATCCGAAAAATTCCATTCGTACGCCGGGATCTGCCCGTTCGGATGCATGTACCACTCGCGCAGCAACAGGTTCAGCTGATCCTTCGCAAAATGCGCGTCCACCCGCGCAAATGGAATCATATGAAACGCCAAATCCCACGCCGCAAACCACGGATACTCCCACTTGTCCGGCATCGAGAGAATGTCCCGGTTAAACACATGATCCCATTCCATGTTGCGCCCCGTCAGTCGCGCCTCCGGCGGCTTCGGCTGCTCCGGATCGCCGGTCATCCAGTCCTTCACCACATAGTGATAAAACTGCTTCGACCACAGCAGCCCCGCGTACGCCTGCCGCGCCACGTTCGTCTGCTCGCTCCCCGGCAAAGGCGGCATCGTAAACTCCCCCATCTTCGCCGCCGCCGGCAACGGCCGCTCGCTCAACAACTCCGCATAAAACGCATCCGCCTCATGTCGCCGCGAAGCGAATACCGCCGCGAAATTCCCTCCGAAAACCTCCTTCGGCTGCTCCTTCTCCGAAAACAACCTCAGCCTCATCACCCGCTCTTCGCCCGCCGCCAGCACCAGCGTCCGGTGCGCCGCCACCTTCGTCCCCTGCTTCCGCGGATTCACCGCTTCCGTGCGCCCGTTCACGACCGCTTCGTGAAACGCGTCCTTCACATAAGCCGACGCATTCTTCCCCCCGAAAAGCTTCTCCGCATTCGTCTCATTCTCCGTGAACAACAGCGCCATCCCACCAGCATCTCCCTCCGCTGCGTGTGCTCCTCCGTCTGGCTCCACCTCCAAGAAAAACCGTCCCAGCGTCGCGTGATCGCACTGCACGCGCCCATCCGCCACCTGCTTCAACTTCGGCTTCACCTCACAGCCTTCGTGCGTGCAGCCCCACGACCACGTGTTGCGATACCACAACGTCGGCAGCAGCCGCACCCGCGCCGTCTCCGGCCCGCGATTGATGACCGTGATCTGGATCAACAAATCGTTCGGCCCGCCCTTCGCGTACTCCACGAACACATCGAAATATCGCCCGCCATCGAACACTCCCGTGTCCAGCAACTCATACTCCGGCTCGTCCCGCCCGCGCCGCCGGTTCTCCTCCCGCAGCTTCTCATAGGGAAAACGCGCCTGCGGATATTTATAAAGTCCCTTCAGATACGAATGCGTCGGCGTCGCATCGAGATAGTAATAACACTCCTTCACATCCTCGCCGTGATTTCCCTCCGGCCCGCTCAGTCCGAAAAGCCGCTCCTTCAAGATCGGGTCGCGCTCATTCCACAGCGCCAGTCCGAAACACAACCGACACTCACGGTCCGTAACCCCCAGAATCCCGTCTTCGCCCCACCGATACGCCCGGCTGCGCGCCTGCTCGTGCGTGAAATAATTCCAGCTCTCCCCATCCTCCGAATAATCTTCGCGCACCGTTCCCCACTGCCGCTCGGCCAGATACGGCCCCCAGCGTTTCCAGTTCTTCGCGCGCCGCGCGTCCTCCTCCAAACGAACCTTCTCTGGATTGCTTGCCGCCGTCCGATGAGTTTTGCGCGAGGTCATGCCGGATAAAACGGCCCCAACCTCTAGCGCCCTCCGATTTTATCGAGAATAAATTCCGCCACCGCCCGCTTCGGCGCCGGCCCAAACGCCGCCCGCTCCCCGCCGCGACCGATCACGATCACCGCATTGTCCGCCGCCTCCATCCCGATCCCCGCGCGCCCCACATCGTTCGCCACGATCCAATCCAGATTTTTCTCCGCCAGCTTCCGCCGCGCGTACAGCTCCACATCGCGCGTCTCCGCCGCAAACCCCACCACCCGCTGCCCCGCCGTCTTCCGCGCCGAGAGCGTCTTCAAAATATCTACCGTCGGCTCCAGCTCCAGCACCAGCGCCGCCTCCGCTTTCTTCGTCTTGTGCACCTCCATCGCCTTCGGCCGGAAATCCGCCACCGCCGCCACCGCGATGAATAAATCGCACCGCGCGAACAACGGCTCGCACGCCGCAAACATCTCCTGCGCCGACACCACCTTGTGCACGTTCACCCCCACAGCCGCCTTGATCGCGACTGGCCCGCTCACGAGATCCACTTCCCATCCGCGCGCTACCGCCGCCTCCGCCAGCGCATACCCCATCCGCCCGCTCGATCCGTTGCTTAAAAAACGCACCGGATCGAGATGCTCCCGCGTCGGTCCCGCAGTCAGCAAACAACGAAGTGGCTTGGTCATGAAAATCTCCTGACACCACGAACCATGCCTGTCCACTGCCCGCGCGGAGATTTCACAACGCCGCCCGCAACGCCTCCACCCCCGTCGGCCCCCGCGCATCGCTCCACGCCGCCGCGACCACGCCTTCGCGCAGTGGTTCATGGGATGTTTTTTCGAATCTGTTTTCGTTGAGCGCCGCACCCGAGTGAGTGCGGGATCAGCGCCAACGGACATGAGAGCCATCCGCCCGCGTTTTATTCCCGGATATTTTTAGACCATGCTCTCGCGCGCTTCCCGCGATGAGTCGTTCCGCCGGGCGACTGTAACGCCGTCGGCTTCTTCGGTGTTCATCCGCGTGTCATGAAAACCTGCGTTACCGCACTTCTCACCATGCTCACGATGCTCTCCGGAAGCCTGCTCGTGACAGGCGCCGCTGCCCAAACCACCGCCCTTGTCGGATTTCCCGCACAGGCTGTCGCCACCGCCAACACCGCCGTCCCTCCCCTCGGCACACGCATCGCACTAGGCGACTCCAAAAAACGCGTGGAGAAAAAACTGGGCGTCCCCATGACCCGGCTCTCCACCGACGCCTGGCTCTACGAAAACGTCGAGATTACCCTGCCGGGAAAACCCGGACCCCGTGCGCAACACATCCATGTCATCTTCACCGATGGGAAACTATCCACACTGGCCATCGTCAGTGATCGCGCACGCGATGGACTGATCGCCGCGGCGCGCGCTCAAGCGGCCACAATCGCGAACACGAATTAAAACCGCCGCACGATCGCCGTCACCAGGCAGGAAGTTGCTTTTGGCCTCGCCTCATCCGCGCCGCGCCAAACCGTGTTCCGATGCTCCGCCTGCTCCTGCCGCCCAATCTCATCGACGCCGCTCCGCGCAACGCCATCGCGCTGAAGGTCGAGCTCGACTTGAGCGCCCCGCCGAAGCCCGCCCTCTTTCCTGCCCTCGCCGTACTCCAACGTCTCTGCGGCACCGAAAAACCGCCCGCATTCCTCCAGCTCACCCGCGTCCAACTCCGCGAACTCATCGCCGCCGCCGCCGGCCAGCCCATCTTCGCCTTCGTCAACACCCCGCAAACTACGCTCCTCTGGCTTGGCCCCCGCCTCCGCGGCGTCAGCGAACACCTCAACGACCCCGCCGACGCCCGCCCCGCGCCACAAATCTCCGTCCCCCGTTCGTCCTCCATCCGCCCCGCCTCGCCTGCTCCCCGCTCCTCCGCTTCCGCCTCTACTCGCCACCCTCTATCCTCTACTCTCTCCGATTCTTCCCCCACCTCGCTGACGGTCGACGGCTCCGAACATTTCCTCTCCGTCACCCTCCCATCCCGCGAAAGCCTCGGCTACGCCCCCGCCCTCGATCTCGTCAAAACCGCCGGCTTCGTCCTCGAGCCATCCTCTCGCAAATGGTGGCTCCGCGACCGACACAAAGTCCTCAACTTCCTCGCCACTCACGGCCCACGCCTCCGCGACGAACTCCACGCCGAGTTCACCGACAACTTCGAGAAAAACACCGCCCGCTTCCGCCACGCCGAGATCGCCTGCGACGCCATCGACAACGGCAACGGCTACAACGTCACCCTCGCCCTCCGCGCCGGTCGCGTATCCGAAGATCAAATTCTCTCCGCCGCCTCCACCGGCCGCGGCTACGTCGAGGAAAGCGGCCAGGTCTACCTCATCGCCCCCGAACAACTCCAAAAACTCGCCGAGGCCCAGCGCGCCCTCTCCAGCGAAGGCGGCGTCGGCAGCGCCACCCGCCGCACCCACCGCGTCAGCACCGCCCGCCTCATCGAGGCCGAGGACATCCTCGAAAAAATTGCCCCGCACTTCCAGCCCCCCGAAGCCTGGAAAGCCCGCAGCAACGCCCTCCGCAATCTCTCCGCCCTCCAGCCCGCGCCCGTCCCGCCCGCGCTCGATGCCCTGCTCCGCCCGTATCAGAAAATCGGCGTCGCCTGGCTCTGGCACCTCCACCGCCACAATCTCGGCGGCATCCTCGCCGACGAAATGGGCCTCGGCAAAACCCTCCAGGCCCTATCCCTCCTCGCCGCCCTCAGCGCCTCGTCAAAAACCGACGAGTCCGCCACCACCGCTTCCTCCCCTAAACTCCGCCGCAGCGACCTTCACCCTTCACCCTTCACTCTTCACCCTTCCCTCGTCGCCTGCCCCGCCTCCCTCGTCGAAAACTGGCGCCGCGAAGCCGCCCGCTTCGCCCCCGAACTTCGCGTCTTCGTCCACCACGGCTCCACGCGCCTCACCGCCACCAAAGACTTCGCCGCCCACGATCTCATCATCACGTCCTACGGCACGCTCGCCCGCGATCGCGACCTCTTCTCCGAAACCGACTTCTCCTGCCTCATCGCCGACGAAGCCCAGCACCTCAAAAACCGCCGCTCCCAAAACGCCCAGGCCCTCCGCATCCTCCAGGCCCACGGCCGCTTCCTCCTCACCGGCACCCCGCTCGAAAACAGCATCGACGACCTCCGCTCCCTCTTCGACGTCCTCATGCCCGGCTACATCGACCAGGTCCCCAGCGGCACCAAAGCCGACGAACGCACCTGGTTCGACGAACGCCTCCGCGCCAAGACCGCGCCCTACATCCTCCGCCGCACCAAAAAATCCGTCGCCCCCGAACTCCCCGCCAAGATCGAGCAAGTCCTCTACTGCGAACTCTCCCCCGCCCAATCCGCCCTCTACCGGAAGATGCAGGAGGAAACCGAGCGCGCCCTCCTCGACCTCGAAGCCAGCGGCGCATCCGAAAATTCGGTACGCATGGCCACGCTCACGCAGCTCCTCCGCCTCCGCCAGGTCTGCTGCGACCCGCGCCTCCTCCCGGGTTATCAAATCGAAAATCCCAAATCGAAAATCGAAAATTCAGCGAAGCTGGAAGCCTTCCGCGAACTCCTCGCCGAGTCGATCGACGACGGCCACCGCCTCCTCGTCTTCTCCCAGTTTACCGCCCTCCTCGCCCTCCTCCGCGAAGAACTCGAGTCACAAGAAATCCCCTACGCCTACCTCGACGGCTCCATGGCCCCCAAAGCCCGCCAGGCCGAGGTCGACCGCTTCAACAAATCCCCCGACCTCCCCGTCTTCCTCATCTCCCTCAAAGCCGGCGGCACCGGCCTCAACCTCACCTCGGCCGACACCGTCGTCCACTTCGACCCCTGGTGGAATCCCGCCGTCGAAGCCCAGGCCACCGACCGCGCCCACCGCATCGGCCAGACCAAAGTCGTCACCAGCTACAAACTCATCTGCTCCGGCACCGTGGAGGAAAAAGTCCTTCAACTTCAGGAAACCAAACGCGCCCTCCTCGCCGACGTCTTCGATGCCAGCGACGCCGTCTCCGCCAAACTCACCCTCGCCGACCTCAAATCCCTCCTCACCTCGTAGGGCCGGACCTCTGGTCCGCGCCTTCCGCCGTTCAGAAAAATCATTCTCGTTCTCGTACTCTTACTCGTTCTCCCCTCCGGAAAACCGCGAGAAAGCGTAAGAGAACGAGACCGACTCAATCCCCGCCCCTGCCTTTCTTTACCCCTCCGCCCCCTTGCGTGAGCCCACTCCGTATCCCGCATCGCCCACCCCGCGCACGTCCCGCCTCAGCGCTTCGCGTTCGACCTTTGCACCTTCGCGTCTTCGCGCTTCACCTTCCCGCCATCCGCGTTTCTGCCCTTCAACGTTTCGAGCATCACCACCGACGTCCCTCATCCAAAATCGAAAATCCCCTCGTCCCAACTTCCGCGAAAATCCCATTGACGCACGAAAACGCCCCCCCTTTATCCTGACCCCTCTTTCGACGCCAAGATAGCTCAGTTGGTAGAGCAG